>NC_011566.1:2337500-3537500 GCF_000014885.1 Shewanella piezotolerans WP3 | reverse complement strand
AGCCAGCCTGTTGCTGATGATCTTAACACTAATTTAGAAGTTAACATCTTCGACAGTTACGATGATTATGATCAGTATGCTGGTATTATTTTTGGGATTAACACTGATAATGGTGGAATGTACTTGGAAGGAACACCTTCTCAAGAGGGAAATCAGGCAAGATTTATCGCCCATGAAGCAACCTGGACTGAAGATATCCTGGTTTGGAACCTACGTCATGAGTATGTGCACTACTTAGACGGTCGTTTCAATCAATATGGCGCCTTTAACTACTTTGATATCGATACCGGTAAATCGGTGTGGTGGTCAGAAGGTTTAGCTGAGTATATCTCTCACCAGAATCGCTATGATGAGGCGGTTGAATTTGCACGTACACAAGCTTTCAGCTTGAGTGATATTTTGTCTAACACGTATGATAGTGGCTCAGATCGCGTTTATAAATGGGGTTATTTAGCGGTACGTTTCCTTTTTGAAAATCATAGAAGTGATGTGGACGCGCTACTTGTTCTAGCCCGAGGAGGCGATGCGAGTGGCTGGTTAGCTTATATCGACGATACTATCGGTCAAAACTATAATAGTGAATGGAACTCCTGGTTAGCCTCAGTTACCAGTAACGATGAACCATTGAGTAATATAACCCCGCCACCTGTTGATACAGACGGTGATGGCGTGATTGATAGTGAAGATGATTTCCCTAACGATCCAAATGAGACTACAGATACCGATGGTGATGGCGTAGGTGATAACAGTGATGTCTTCCCCACCGATCCTACCGAGTGGGCAGATTCTGATGGTGATGGGATTGGGGATAATGCAGATACTGGTACAACTCCACCCGTTGAAGATTGCGGCGCAGCCACGATTACAAGTGGTAACCTTATTGCTGACCGTGTTGAATGTGTTTCAGGTACCGCACGTAACTCTTATTACACCTATGTCGATGCGGATAATACGCCACTATATATCTCGACCTCTGGCGGGAGCGGTGACGTAAACCTGTACTTTAACCAAAATACTTGGGCTGACGCATCGAATTATACTGCTAAGTCAGATAACGAGGGCAACGAAGAACTTATCAGCGTTATAGCAAACAGAGGTTGGGTATATATCAGCTTAGTCACAGTTTCTGAGTATCAAGGTGTGAGTATTAGTGTTAGTGAGACTCAACCGACAAATGGTGGGGGAGACCCTGTCACACCGGATCCTGTTATTGAAGATGCTTGCGCAACAGAAGATCCATACAGTTACGGCGGATTAAATGCAGATGATGCTATCTGTATTGCTGACGGCAACTCAAGTTACTATTTCTATATACCTAATGATGCTACAGAAGTGACGGTAAAGAGTGGCAATGGTACTGGCGACGTCAACTTATATGGGGATGGTCGTACATGGGCAAGTGCTTCATCTTACCAAGTGAAATCTGAAAATAATGGGAATAGTGAAACATTAACGATTAGCAACCCAAGTTCAGGTTGGTACTATATTAGTGCTGAAGGTGCACCATCTAGCACTGGTGCCAGCTTGGTTGTCAGTGTAAAGAACTAAGTATTAACTAGTACATGTTCAGTATAACAGCCGGCTCTAGTGAGTCGGCTTTTTATTCTCTGATTTCTCCCGCCCTGAGATAAGTAGAGGCTTTGGAGACTTATCTATCTGTGCCGTTATGATAACTTATATATCATTTCTAACTCTGCTAGCAGCTGGCTCTAACAAAGATAATGGGTGCAATTGTTATTGGGTCAGGTTAGGTTAATGTTTCAGATGTTAACCTGTGACGCACATGAAGAGATGGAATTTAAACATAATGATTAAACACTATATCGTTGTATTTTTGTTCGGGTTGTTAGCACTCACGGCCTGTAGCTCTCAACCTACAGAAGAGTTGCAGGTTATTCGAACTACAATGGTTACCTCTGGCGATCTGTCTGTTATTAATCGTTCCACTAAAGTGTTCGATTGGCATCCAACAATGTTTGCTGTTCATGCAAGTGATGAAGTGAATAAGCAAGTGGTGGTTGCACATATGAAAAGTGCCATTTCAAAAGCTATGCTAGCCAAAGGCTACCGACAGGCAACTGCACATGAAACACCTACTATTCTGGTTGGGTTTGGCTTAGCGTTGGAGTCGGAGATGAGTGATAAAGAGATATTAAAGCGCGCGGGTTTAGTGGCGGGTTTATCGACTCAAGGTGTGGATGATAAATACGAAAAAGGCTCGGTACTGGTTGCATTGTTCTCTCCTCATAATCCACAACCGATTTGGCGCGTATTAGCACAAGGCTTTACCGAGTTGGATAAAAAACCTGTAGACCGAGAACAGCGATTTGAGCAATTACTATCGACTATGCTAAAACCTATCCCTAGTGTTATATAAGCAAACGCGCTGTAATACCAATCAGTATAAGAAGTTGATCTACTCAGAGCGTTTTTGGCACGCTAAACTCTCACTGAGCGATCAAGTCTTTATACTGATTGGTATAACATCAGGGCGTTTTCATATGTGAAACATTTTATATTTAGTAAGCGACACTGACTTCGTATGAGCCAAACTTACGGATATTAATGACGCCAGTATCAAAGATTAAGTATTGGCCTTTAATCCCTTTTAGTATTCCCGATACTTCTGGGTTTTTATCGAAATTATGGGAAGCTATTTTGGTTGGAAATTCACTGACTGGAAAGTGGATTTGCTGGATTGGTTCATCTAGTTTAGTAACCGCAAACTCGCCATGTTCGGCGGTAATTTCTGCTAAACGAGTCGTTATTTGTGGGATCAGAGTTTGTGCTTGCTGCTTGAGATCTAAATCCTCCGCATTGCCTTTTAACATCGTTCGCCAATTGGTTTTATCGGCAATCATTTCCGCTAACGCGGTTTCGACTAAGCCTGAAATAAAACGAGTCTCAACTTTAAAGATCGGTAGACCTTGAGTAGCGCCTTGATCTATCCACCTTGTTGGTAGTTGGGTGTGGCGAGTAATACCTACTTTAACTCCAGAGGTATTAGAGAGGTAAACGTAATGCGGCACAAAGCAGTTGGCTTCACCCCAAGATGGTTCACGGCATGTTCCCGCTGCATAGTGGCAAGTTTCGGGTTTCATTATGCACATGTCGCAACTCGCTAGCTTTTGCATGCACACGTAACAATGGCCTTGCGAGTAGCTCTTCTTGGTCTTTTTACCGCAGTTACAACAGAGTATTTTACCTGTATGGGTTAAAGTAAGTTCTGAGCCAATAAGCGGGTTTAAGTCGAGTAGCTCATCGCCGACGGGTAACTGATATTGCACCTGTTGATTTTCATCGAGGTGACTGCGCATTTTTCTGAGTGTTCCAAGCATGACAATTTTTTCTTATTAGGTTTTCGAACAGTCTAACAGATTGTCCACTGCCATTTGGAATGGTTTTATCGATTGCTAAAGGCTTTTATGCAAAGTAAAACGATGAAACCTTCTGGTTTAAGCACGACACTCGCTAGCTTTAGCATTGAAAAGATCGGTAATTAGGCACTCCATCTTTACTAAGAAAAAGTGAAGATGTTGCTGTTAACATCGATGCTAAAAACGTATGCATCAACTATTTCAACGCTGAGTTGAATTAGCTTCTTGCCTCAAATTTTTCGATGAGAATGAGCATAGCCTATTGGCTAGCGTAGCTAAATAACAATTAGTAATCAGTGGTTGCTGCAAGCTAGTCAGCGCAAAGATATTTTAGATCTAAACATGCAGCGGTTTTCTCCTGTACGCACCTTATATGCCTAACAGCCGATGCTGAAATTGTAAAAGCGAAATAATAAGTCAGTATTTTAGGTGTTTATGTCATATGCTTTAATAAATTTACATGTCATACCGAGAGGGAAGGTACATGAAAAAATTGATAATGATCCTGTTAGTGGCATATTTGGTTTCTGGATGCGTCGCTGTCGCTACCGTTGGTAGCGTTATGTACTATAAAAGTCAAAGTCATGAAGTGGCGACAGTTGATATAAAGGCGCCATCAAAGAATGTCTATGCTGCGGTGCTTAAAGCAGTAGAAAATAATCCCAGTATCGTGCTTATCAGTAAAGATGAAGATCTAATGCTAGTGGACCTGCGTCAAAATGAAAACGAAGGCAGTATCAAAGTGACCGAAATAAACTCTGAACTTTCTCAACTGGTCGTTACTTCTGGAATCACCTCTGATAATGAAGTGACTCCATTAAAGGCTGTGCTGAAGGTCTGTAAAGACTTAGTTGTAGAGTGCGCGCAAAGTCAATAACAAAAAATATTTGGCCTTTATGTCATAAACCCATTGTTACCAGTTATTTTACTCTAAGTTGCAGGCTTTACTGGCGCAACCGGTTTTGCATCCATTTGCCGGTTTTGTCTTTCAAAAATGCCTACGTTTTAGTAGGCATTTGTCTGTCAGACTTTTAATGTGCTCAAGAGCTCAGTTATACGGTAAGGTTATCTAATACCACATCATCACCAATAGCATGCAAGGCTTCGGTTAACTTATCTTCATGGCTTGCATCTTTAAGACCGACATTAAATTCTGCTCTAAACAGCGCAATACCCGTGTGACTGGCGCTCTCGTAGCGGGTACTCATGTGCTCGATATTAATGCCAAGCGCACTGATTTTATTTGAGATCTCATGCACAAGGCCTGGTCTGTCGTAAGCGACTAAAGAGTAACTTAGGTGGGTAACTTTATCGGCCACTTTTTTTGTTTTTGCAAAGGTTAACGCCACACCTTCCAAACTTTCCAAGGTTTCAATGAGCTCATCCCAATGAGCAGAAGGTACCTCAAGTAATAAGATGGCAGCAAAAATACCATCGATATGACGTAGCTCAGAATCTAACCAATTACCGCCATGATGGCTAACGGCATGGGCTATTTGTTCTACTAAGCCCTCTCTATCTGTTGCTTGTAGCGTAACTAGATACCTTAACATACTGATATAGCTCCATTAATTAATAAGTTAACCGCTGTAACACTAGTGTCATTTTTGCGTCATATAATGCACCACATTAGAATACGTCACTGTAGTGCTTATTTGGTAACACTACAGTTAGCATAGTCGTTGATACAAGCCCAGTTTATTTTGCTGGCTTTTTAATAATCGAGGTTCTTAATGGAAACTCAGGTATCTCAGCCTGGATCTGCTGCAAAAAACCTATTGATAAACAATGGTACTTCGCGCAGAGCAATCATGGACAAAGCAGCCCAAGTTGGTGTCACCGTAGGTGGTACTATGGTATTTGTGGCCTTGCTACTGATCTTCTTTTACCTACTTTATGTGGTTAAGCCGATATTCGATAGCGCTGAAGTGGCCCCTGTTGCTAGCGCTGACTATCACGATAGCAAACCAGCATTAATGGTTGGCAGCGATGAACAAAATGAGATCATGTACCGTGTATCACAACTGGGTAAAGTGGATTTTTTTGATACACAAACATCGCAGCTAGTTAGAACGGAACAGATAAATACGCCTGCAGGCTCTCATGTGGTAAGTAGTTCTGCGGCAATGCCGAGTGAGCAGCGTTTTGCACTTGGCTTAAGTAATGGGCAAGTGATTATTGCAGGGGTTGAATTTGGGGTCACATACCCAGATAACAAACGCCTTATTACCCCTAAGCTTCGTTTTTATAATGGTAGCGCGCCATTGACGGTTGATGCAGATGGGCATGCATTGAACCATTTAGCATTTGATTACAGCAGCGATAAAATGAGCTTTGTTTATCAAGATGATGACCGAGTGTGGCGCATCTCTCGCCAAGAGGGTGAAGAGAACATGATGACCGAAGAGGTCGAGTGGGTTTCATATTCAGGTACCATCCCGGATGCTCCAGTGAATGTGCAACAACAATTAATGACGCCAGATCAACGTCAGTTAATATTGAGCTCAGGTGACAAGCTGTTTGTTTATGATATTCGTGATGCAGAAGCTGTCAGTCTTAGACAAGTACTAGAACTGGGGCGTGCTAAAGCCAAAGTCACTAACGTGAGTTTATTGGCGGGAGCAAGCTCATTGTTGGTCAGTTACGATAGCGGCCTAGTGCAGCAATATTTCCAAGTAAATGGTGATCAGGGACGTCAATATCAAGAGATCCGTGATTTCGATAATCATGCAGGCATAAAGAGTGTTGCCTCAGAGTTTTATCGTAAAAGCTTTGTCACTATCACCGATGACGGCAACCTAAGCCTGCTTTACACCACCAGTCAGCGTGAACTGTTCTCTGAAAAGTTTGACCTTAAAAACCCTGGCACAGTCGGCTTTAGCCCACGCTCGAATGCACTGGTTGTCGAAGCCGATGGCAAGCTAAACTTGTTTAGTGTATCCAACACACATCCTGAAGTGTCGTGGAGTGCGATGTGGAGCAAGGTGTGGTACGAAGGTTACCCTGAGCCTAAATATGTGTGGCAGTCGACATCGGGTTCGGATGACTTTGAGGCTAAATTAAGCTTGATGCCATTAGCATTTGGTACCATGAAAGCGGCGTTATACGCCATGTTATTTGCTACGCCGCTAGCGATTGCTGGGGCCGTTTACAGCGCATATTTCATGTCGCCTAAAGTGCGCGCCATTGTCAAACCGACCATTGAAATTATGGAAGCACTGCCAACCGTAATTCTTGGCTTCTTAGCGGGTCTTTGGCTAGCGCCGCTGATTGAAGATAACTTACCTGGAATATTGACCCTGCTGGTGTTGCTGCCTGCTTCAGTATTGTCCAGTGCATATGCTTGGCATAAATTACCTGCAAAGTGGAAGCAGCGTCTGCCTGATACTTATCAAGAGATCATGCTTATTCCAGTGATCCTGTTTATCGGTTGGTTCTCGTTCGCAATCAGCCCAAGTCTGGAATCGGCATTCTTTGGTGGCGATACCCGTATGTTCATTACTAATGAGCTCGGTATCACCTTTGACCAACGTAACGCTCTAGTTGTGGGCATTGCGATGGGCTTTGCGGTGATTCCGACTATTTTCTCAATCGCAGAAGATGCGGTGTTCTCTGTACCTCGTCATCTATCAAACGGTAGCTTGGCATTGGGGGCAACGACATGGCAAACACTCACAAGAGTCGTTTTACTTACCGCAAGCCCAGGTATTTTCTCGGCAGTCATGATGGGGCTCGGCCGTGCGGTTGGCGAGACCATGATTGTGCTGATGGCCACAGGTAACACTGCGATTATGGAGTGGAGTGTTTTCGAAGGGATGAGAACGCTAGCTGCTAACATCGCAGTTGAAATGCCTGAGTCTGCAATAGGTAGCTCCCATTACCGAGTACTGTTCCTTGCAGCATTTGTACTGTTTATCTTTACCTTCTTCTTCAACACGATTGCTGAAGTGGTGAGACAACGTCTACGTGAACGCTATAGCTCACTGTAACCGCTTATTTATATGGATGTTGAGATGATACTGAATATGTTTTTAATCAATAAGAAGTCGCTTGTCGCCGTAAGAGGTTTAGCAAATGGGTAAGTGGTTTAAGTCTGGCTCTCCGTGGATTTGGATGACCAGTGGCGCTGTCAGCGTGTGTTTAATCGCAGTACTTGGGTTGTTGTTGCTTATTGCATGGCGTGGTTTAAGTTATTTCTGGCCTGCTGATATTTATCAGTGGGAGATAGAAGATCAAAATAATGTGCGCTCTACCATTATCGGTGAAATTTACGATAGAGAAGAGGTACCGGTGGAGCGCTTGCTTTCAGCCGGCCATACCTTTGATGCTGATGTGGGTGATACTGTTACACGTTATTTGATTAAAACGGGTAACCGTGAGTTTGTGAGTTTAGATTTTCGCTGGGTAATGGAGACCGATATTATTTCGCGCTCTAAGCCTAATGATATCGCGGTGATTGAGCGTAGTAAAAATGGCGACTTTTATGGTTACCCAGTTGGGATCATCGAGGATGGCAAACGCTTAACACCTGAGAATATTGAAACGGCTTTTGCCGAACATATTGAGCGCGCTGTGGCGTTAAATGATCGAGCGCTAGCAATTCAAAAAGGCGATATTGGCACCATAAACTATGAACTTGAAAACCTGCGGCTAAAGTCACGTAAATATGAGCTAAATAACGCGCTGACTGAGAGCCGTAAAGCTGACATTGAAACCCAAAGGGCAAAGCTTAACGCGCAGTATCAGATTGTTGAAAAGGAGTTCTTTGCTCTTAAAACCGAAGCAGGTCGTGACTCGGTTATTATTCGAGACATGCGCGGTGAAGAGGTTGTGCTTAAGCTCGATACGATTTTAGATGTCACCTACGCAAACCGCCTCGGCATTTTGGGTAAAGTCGGCCACTGGTTCATCGGTATTGGCAAGTTTGTCAGCGATGATCCACGTGAAGCCAATACTGAAGGTGGGGTGTTCCCCGCTATTTTTGGCACCGTATTTATGGTGATGTTGATGGCGGTAATCGTGACGCCATTTGGCGTTATCGCTGCAATTTATCTGCATGAATATGCTAAGAAGGGGCCTGTCACTAAGATGATCCGTATCGCGGTGATTAACTTAGCGGGTGTACCTTCTATCGTTTACGGTGTATTTGGTTTAGGTTTCTTTGTTTATATGTTTGGTGGCTCGATTGACCAACTGTTTTACCCTGAAGCACTACCTGCGCCAACCTTTGGCTCGCCAGGTGTTATCTGGTCGGCGTTAACACTGGCAATTTTGACCTTGCCAGTGGTGATAGTATCGACTGAAGAGGGCTTGAGCCGTATTCCTAGTTCGGTACGTCAAGGTAGTTTGGCACTGGGGGCGACGAAAGCTGAAACCCTATGGCGAATTATTATTCCAATGGCAAGCCCTGCCATTATGACTGGGTTAATTTTAGCGGTAGCGCGAGCGGCGGGTGAGGTGGCTCCTTTGATGCTGGTTGGCGTGGTAAAGCTGGCGCCAACCCTGCCTATAGATATGAATTTCCCATTTGTGCATTTAGAGCGAAAGTTCATGCACTTAGGTTTCCACATCTATGATGTTGGTTTCCAAAGCCCTAACGTAGAAGCTGCGCGTCCTTTGGTATACGCTACTTCCTTCCTTTTGGTCTCGGTGATCGTGGCGTTAAATTTAACCGCCATTGGTGTACGAAACCACTTACGCGAAAAATATCGTTCGCTTGAGCATTAATTGACGATTATCCTTAGTGATAGGAAACAACATGATTTCAATAGATCAATCGGTAATGAAGACTGACATGCTAGACCTAGAAAACTTAAGCAAAGAAGATACGGCATTAGAGATCCGTGACTTAAACCTTAAATATGGTGATAAACAGGCGCTGTTTGATGTGTCTATGCATATTCCTAAGAAAAAGGTCACCGCCTTTATTGGCCCAAGTGGTTGTGGTAAATCAACGCTACTGCGCTGTATTAACCGCATGAATGACTTAGTTGATAACTGTCATACCAGTGGTGAAATTTTGCTGCATGGTCAGAATATCTACGACAAAAAAGTTGATGTGGCGGCATTGCGTCGTAACGTAGGTATGGTATTCCAGCGCCCAAACCCATTTCCTAAATCGATTTATGAGAATGTGGTTTACGGACTTCGCCTACAAGGGGTTAATAATCGTCGTGATTTAGATGATGCTGCTGAGCGTTCACTGCGTGGCGCAGCCATTTGGGATGAAGTGAAAGACCGACTACATGACAATGCATTTGGTTTATCTGGTGGTCAGCAGCAGCGTTTGGTTATCGCGCGAGCGATTGCGATTGAACCTGAAGTGTTACTGCTCGATGAACCGACATCTGCACTTGATCCTATCTCTACATTAACCATTGAAGAGTTGATCACTGAACTTAAATCTAAGTACACCGTGGTTATCGTGACCCATAACATGCAGCAGGCTGCACGTGTATCGGATCAAACCGCCTTTATGTACATGGGCGAGTTGGTTGAATATGCCGACACCAACACTATTTTTACTACGCCGCGTAAGAAAAAGACCGAAGATTACATCACGGGTCGTTACGGATAAATTGAACTGATAGGGTTTATTGCAATGGAAAACATGAATTTAAATAAACATATCTCTGGTCAGTTTAATGCTGAATTAGATGATATACGCAATCGGGTATTAACCATGGGCGGCTTGGTTGAGCGTCAACTTGAGCAGTCCCTTGATGCGTTAGCGGCACTGGATTCTGAATTGGCGCAAAAAGTGATTGAGGGTGACCACAAAGTTAATGGTATGGAAGTGGCCATTGATGAAGAGTGCACCCGCATTATTGCTAAGCGTCAACCCGCAGCCAGTGATTTGCGTTTGGTGCTGGCTATCTCTAAAACCATTACCGACTTAGAGCGTATTGGCGATGCCTGTGTGAAGATAGCCAAAGCGGCAATGGATAAGCGCTCTAAGAATCAACAACCACTGTTGGTGAGTATTGAGAACATGGGGCGTCATGCGACTCGGACACTGCACTCAACACTTGATGCACTTGCCCGCATGGACGCAGATGTCGCGCTTGAACTGCATAAAGAGGACATTAAGCTTGATCAAGAGTATGAAGGTATTATTCGTCAATTGATGACTTATATGATGGCCGATCCGCGCTCTATCCCTGAAGTGCTAGACGTACTTTGGGCTGCCCGCGCTGTTGAGCGTGTCGGCGATCGTTGTCAGAACATTTGCGAATACATCATCTATTACGTTAAAGGTAAAGATGTACGCCATATCTCTTATGAAGAGATGGAAAAAGACCTCAATTTTTAACCTTGGCGTTTTGCAGACTAGATAGCATCTGACACGAATGACTAAAATATGAGACCGGCGCCACAGATTGATTGTTGCTGCTGGTTTTTTATTCGGAAAAACAGCATTTTGCTGTTTTTTTTGTATTTGAGATCTGGACGAAAACTTCAACTCAGGAAATAATATATTATCGTTGATGAATTTTGTGACCGTTAGTCATCAAAGACAAATTCTATTAAATAGCTGGATCAGGCCGCCTTGGCAGGTCGGGGGTTGAGCTATTCAATGCAATTTGGAATATGTAATACCAATTGTATAAAAGTTTGACCATTCAGCGGGAATTCAAAATGCTGTAGGCAAGTAGTGGGATTTGAGCTAATAGTTTTCCTATATCCAAATCCCATAGCGAAGTCTAAAGCGTATTGCCAATTTGTTTAACCTCAGCCGCACTACGTGAGGCCCACAGGCTTACCACTTCTGCTTTGCATTGGTTTAAAAGGGAATCACCATTTCTTTACCAATGCGTTTTGAATTTAAAAGTCAGAGGGGCTCTGAACTGGTCAAATACTTAATACAATTGGTATAAGTTACCCAATACCTAAACTCACACAGTTTCAGGCAATTGGTTTCATAAGCATTACTTTGGTGAGTACAACTCACGGGCTTAACCACAAAATGATAATCCCGCCAGTGTATTCTTATATTAATCTATAAGCTTCTTACCTCTGGCAGGCCACGTATGCGCCGAGCTAGATAGAGGCGTGTACTTCATTAACTGCGGTAACTGTATGTTGATTAAATCGAGTATTAATCCACCTGTTTTTTTCTCTTCTGTTTTTCTTATTACTGTTATGGTGCTGTTTGGTGCAATTTGGCCAACACAAGCCCAAGAAGTGTTCTCTATTACTAAATCCTGGTTTGAGTTGAAAGCTGGCTGGCTTTACATCTTAGGCGTAGCGATTTTTCTGCTGTTTGTTATTTTCGTTATGGTGTCGCGTTTTGGTGACATTAAACTCGGTCCAGACCATTCTGAACCCGATTACAGCTATAAAAGCTGGATTGCGATGCTGTTTTCTGCGGGAATGGGTATTGGCTTGATGTTCTTTGGTGTTGCTGAACCTGTGATGCATTACCTTGCGCCCCCTGATGCGACACCTGAGACCATTCAAGCGGCTAAAGATGCGATGAAGATTACTTTCTTCCATTGGGGCATACACGCTTGGGCTATTTACGCGGTCGTTGCATTAAGCTTGGCGTATTTTTCTTATCGTCACAAGTTGCCACTGCTACCACGCAGTGCGCTTTATCCATTAATTGGTGAGCGTATTTATGGCCCAATTGGTCATGCTGTCGACACCTTTGCGGTATTAGGCACCATGTTCGGTGTTGCGACTTCTCTTGGCTTTGGTGTTTTGCAGGTTAACTCTGGCCTTAACTATTTGTTAGGTGTGCCGGTCAATGCATACGTGCAAGTTGGCTTGATTGTGGGGATCTCGATTATCGCGACCTTGTCGGTATTTTCTGGACTAGACAAAGGGGTTAAACGCTTAAGTGAGCTTAACTTAGGCCTGGCGGTGCTGCTGTTAATTGTTATCATGCTATTAGGCCCAACAGTTGAACTGCTGCAGTCGTTTGTGCAGAACACTGGTGGTTACCTAAGCGATATTGTTGGTAAGACATTCAATCTTTACGCCTACGAGCAGAAGAACGATTGGATCGGTGGCTGGACTTTGCTTTATTGGGGCTGGTGGATCTCATGGTCACCATTTGTTGGTACTTTTATCGCCAGAGTTTCACGTGGCCGTACAATCCGTGAATTCTTAATCGGTGTGTTATTTGTGCCTTCGGCATTTACTTTCTTGTGGATGACGGTGTTCGGGAATACGGCAATCGACGCCATTATGAATCAGGGGGCGACTTATCTTGCCGATGCGGTGTCATCTGATGTATCGGTGGCGTTGTTTGTGTTCTTTGAACATATGCCGTTCTCAACGCTTTTATCGACCATAGCGTTATGCCTAGTAGTGACCTTTTTTGTAACTTCATCAGATTCTGGCTCATTGGTTATTGATAACTTAACCTCCGGTGGTGATCATAATGCGCCTGTTTGGCAACGTATTTTTTGGGCGTTGCTTCAAGGTGTCGTCGCATCAGTGCTGTTACTTGCTGGTGGCTTACAAGCGTTGCAAACAGCTGCTGTGGCTAGTGCCTTACCGTTCTTGATTGTCATGTTACTAATGTGCTTTGGACTTTTTAAGGCACTGCAAGATGATTGGCTGAAAATCAGCAGTGTACAGTCACATAACACCAGTGTGCAGTTCACTAAAACCAATGTCAGTTGGGAAGATCATATTGACGTTCTTGTGTCGCACCCGAGTGAAGATGAAGCGCTCGGCTTTTTAGATAACGTCGCTAAACCTGCGCTGAATAAAGCCTGTGAAGCCTTTAATAGCAAAGGCGTCTCGGCGGAGTTATTGAATTTTGAAAACAGAATTCGATTCATCATTGCTAATGAAGAACACAACGATTTTGTTTATGGCCTGCGGATCCGTGCATTTAGTATTACCAACCCGATTGAAAGTGAGGTTGCTGAAGTTGCTGAGGGTGGATCGGAGTATTACCGTGTCGAAGTGTTCTTAGAACACGGTGGGCAACACTACGATGTAATGGGCTTTACTCAGGAACAGGTGTTAGCAGACGTTGTGACTCAATACGAAAAGTACCTACACTATCTGCATCTTTCTAGCTCTGAATATTTGGGCGAAGAGATAAAGTAAGGTTGCTTTTATTCATATCATTCCTCGATACAACTGTGTCGAGGAATGTTTGTACCATGAAAGATAAGCAGTAGATTTGAAGCATCTACTATTTATACCAATTATATTAAAAGTTTGACCATTCAGCGGGAATTCAAAACGCTGTAGGCAAGTAGCGGGATTTGAGCTAATAGTTATTCTCGGCTCTGGCATCCTGCTTCGCTCTCGATAATTGCTCCTGCATTATTCTACCTTCGACCATCCTTGGTCTCGTACCTCCTAAATCTGACCGCCAAGGAGGGTCGGAATGTCTTATTTTGTATGGAACAAAATAGACCATTTAGTCGTATATCCAAATCCCATAGCGAAGCATACAGCGTTTGCCAATTTGTTTAACCTCAGCCGCACTACGTGAGCCCCTCAGTCTTTCCACTTTTGCTTTGCATTGGCTTAAAAGGGAATAACCATTTCTTTACCGATGCGCTTTGAATTGAAAAGACTGAGGGGTTCCGAACTGGCCAAATACTTAATGCAATTGGTATTACAGCGATGTCAGCTGACAAGCGCATTTGCAGAAGCTTGGGTATAGATGACTTTCAGTGTTAGAATTCAGCCCATAAGTGTTAATTCAAGATGAGATAAAGTGAATGCCTGCACCAGGACAAAGTAAGTTAGATAAAGTACTGGCCGAAGCTCGAGAGTATAAGGCTAAACGTGAAACGGGTTACCGAGAGCAAGCGCTTAAGCTTTATCCTTGGGTTTGTGGTCGCTGTACTCGCGAGTTTAATAATGCGAACTTGCGAGAATTGACAGTGCATCATCGTGATCATAACCATGATAACAACCCATCGGACGGCTCGAACTGGGAATTGTTATGTTTGTACTGCCATGACAACGAACATTCAAAGTTTGAAGAGTTGATTCAGTATGGTGCAACGACAGAAGCCAAGGTGGATGCGGCAACCTATAATCCATTCGCTGATTTGAAAAGTATGCTTAAGAAATAATCGACTTTATTGAAGAGTCATACATTATAGAAAAAGCCGCATACTGCGGCTTTTTTGTTTTATGTGGAGCTGTTGTCAGCGTCGGCTATTCTAGCTTCTGCTTCTAACCACTTTGCTCTACTTAAAATGGCGCTATTTTCACCATCGATCATGTCAGCTTTGCGCTGCTCGAGCTTAGTCCAAATTTGAGCTTTTTGGTCCTCACTGGCGCTCCCCCAACCGACTATTTCGTCAATGTGGCGGTAGCAGCCCATACAGTAATCATCTTCATTTAGCCCACAACGAGCTACGCAGGGTGATTGCATTTTATTGTGCACCTGTTCGAATTTGCGTCGAAGTGTAAGTTAGCTAGAATTGAGTTACAAGCAATGTGCTTGTATCTATGCTTTAAAAGGGAATGGTTACCCAGGCTCTAATTAGCCGTAGCGTGCTTACGCAAAATGTATGGACGCTTAACTTTACAACTAGTGCTTAATCTTAACCAGTGCTAGAATCCGCGGAAATTAAACTTTAGATATAAGATTCAGTATGTTGCAGTGTTTTGGAGGCTTTATGAGAGCGATGTATCGCTTTTGCTTTGTCAGTGTTGTTGGCGTGTTAGTGGCTGGCTGTTCGTTGTTAGAGATAAAGCTTGAGAGCGGTATTGAGCCATTGCCAAAAGATCAGCTAAACATGCGCGTGTTTAGCCGGGATTTTAGTACGGTGTTTTACAGCCAAGTGGAAAGTGCGGCTGACATGATAGAGCGAAATAGCGATAGTATCCCAATCAAATCTAACACTTTAATGTGGAAAATTAATGCTGAGCAAAACTTGCAACATACCATCTTTCAAGCATCACCGACCGCTGCGATGGTTGATACATGGGTATTCACCGAACAGATGGCGCAGTTCTTTGAAGCGGGGGCAGGCAAAAATGTATTTGGTGAGCAGCAACAAGCTGCGATTGATGTCAGTAATAGTTTGAGAGATCAGTTTGAACGAACAATTAAAAACTTTGGTGCCAGCAATTTTAAAAAGAATCAAGCATTCGTAAAGCAGTATGTGGCCAAGTATCCGATTAAAGATATGTCGTTTACTCGTCAATCGGCCTTCACCGACTGGCTTGAATATAATGAGATCAATGAGTTTGATGCGGTAACCACGTTTGGCACTGTGCCTGAGGTGATGAGTGATATCTCTGACAGAATGGCAATGATCGCCGAGCAGATGCCAAAAATACTTGGTTGGAAAGCGGAGTTGTATGCCCTGCACTCCAATATCAACGCAGAAGAGGTACAAGCAACCTTGATGAGTATCAGTAATACTTCGGCTAAGTTTCAGCAGTTGATGGCTCAAAGCCCTGAAATGATGCAAGCGCTGGCAGTCGATCTACGCCGAGAGCTTGCACCATTGCTTGAGCAGCTAAGTGAGACCACTGACGATAAACTCAGCCAACTCTCTGTTGAGCGACAAGCATTAGAATTGATGGTTAGAAATGAGCGTGTTGCTTTAGAAGCCATGGTTGCCAGAGAAAGGGCTGCGGCGGCTGTTGATTTAGAAGCAATCTCGGAGCAAACCGTTAAAGTGGTATTTGAAGAGCTCACCAAAACGTTAAAAAGCTTAATCCTCTATTTTGTCCTGTTCTTGCTGGTGGTATTTTTTGCACCACTAGGACTCGGAGTGTGGTTGGGTAAGCGCATGCAAATTAGAAGCAGTGAGAAGCAGGCTATAAAATCTAACACCTAGCTGTGATAAACTAGCGGCAATAATCGTAAGGAGACACTGACAGTGTCTCCTTTTATCCTCTTTGCTACTTCTATTTGCCAGCAAGTATTGAAGTGGTGAATATTGAAGTTGTCTGTATTACACTTTTCAGCGTTGAATTAACCGTTATTGAATATGCCGCAAAAAAATAGCCATACATCCACCTTTGTCGCTCAATTGAAGCAACTTGATCGCTTACTCTGTGCCAGTCGCCCACTGTGGCAGAATCGCAGTTTTGAGTGTAAACAGTTACCTTGGGCGGAGACATTTCCCGCTCTTGCTGAAACGGTGTGGCAGTTAGCTGACATTGAACTCGATGAAATTGATGCTTGTCAGTCACGTCTTAGTGAGTTGCTGTTGCCATCATTACGTAAGGATTTATTGGCGAAAGGTAACGATTGGGACTTAAATTTACTGTTGCCGAGCTCGCTTACAACAGCTACCGCCATAGAACCCTTGCTTGATTTTGATGATATGGCTCATTTCAGTGCACATATTAAAGGCCGAAAATGGCAGCAGATAGCCGCATTTTCGGCGAAGATACCCGAAAGTAATCTACCTGTGCTTGAATGGTGCGCAGGTAAAGGTCATCTAGGTCGCTTGATTGCTAAGTTAAATCAGCGCAGTGTGACCAGTTTAGAATGGCAGCAGAATTTATGTGATGCCGGCCAGCAGTTCGCCGATAAATGGCAGCTGCCACAGCACTTTATTTGCGCTGATGCGTTTGATGCGCAACAACAGCAGCTTAAAAAAGAACAACTTGCAGTGGCGTTACATGCGTGTGGCGACCTGCATGTCACTTTGCTTAAACATGCTAAACAAGCTGGGACTAAGCAGTTGGTGATATCACCATGTTGCTACCATCTTATTAAGGCTAAGTCTTATCAGCCACTGTCTAACGCCGCTAAAGAAAGTGAGCTTTTATTGAGCCGTGCCGATCTGCAGCTGCCACTGCAGCAAAGCACGATAGCGAGCGAGAAACACAAGCAATACCGCTTACAAGAAATTGCGTGGCGATTAGCTTTTGATTCATTACAGCGAGAAATGCGCCACGTTGATGAATACCTGCCTGTCCCAGCGATAAAGCTGAGTCAGCTGAACGGCTCTTTTGAGGCTTTTTGTCGATGGGCAGCAACGAGCAAGCAAGTGGTGTTAAATGAGCCGATAGATTGGGCACATTACCAAGCGTTGGGATATGAGCGACAGCGACTAACTCGGCGAATAGATATAGTGGCACACCTGTTCAGAGCGGTACTCGAAAAGTGGTTGTTACTTGACCGCGTTTGCTATCTTGAAGAGAGTGGCTACCGAGTTGAGTTGAGTGAATTTTGTGCAAACAGTGTTAGCCCACGAAATGCGCTAATTAGTGCATTTAAATAGAAAAACGGTAGATTTGTAATTTAATAAGTGCGTAACAATTTGTTTATTAAGTTGTAATTAAGTCTGCTGTGATTGAATTAGGTGTGAAAGTAGTGCCATTTTTATAGAAAAGCCGATGATATAGCGTATTAAAAGGTCTCTGATATGAGGTTTTTTATTGAATCATCGGCTTTTTCTTGCTCAAATGGCTGGTTAATAATAAATAATTATCTATGTTGGTTGATATTTAGCCAATGCAGTGAGCGATTAAATTAAGTTTCATGAAATATTCCCGCGTTTTTATCAATAGCATGGCCTACGAATTAGCGCCTGAAGTGGTTTCGACTTCAGAGCTTGAATCTCGTTTAGCGCCGTTATACAAAAAGTTTCGTATTCCGATGGGGCAACTTGCTACATTGACAGGGATCCATGAAAGACGCTGGTGGCCAAAAGGGCATCGACTGTCTGATGGAGCTTTGGCGGCAGCGCATAAGGCAATTAATGAAACTGATGTTCAGATCAGCGATTTAGGTGCTGTGGTGTACACCGGCGTTTGTCGTGATCAACATGAACCCGCAACCGCATGTCGTATAGCCGCTGAACTGGGCGTTTCCAAAGACACAGCCATTTACGATATCAGTAATGCTTGTCTAGGTGTGCTGTCGGGTATTCTTGACATTGCTAACCGTATCGAGCTGGGGCAGATCAAAGCGGGGCTCGTGGTCTCATGTGAATCTGCGCGTCATATTGTTGATATCACTATCGACAAAATGTTGGCTGAGCCAACCATGCAGAATTTTGCTCAGTCGCTGGCCACACTAACTGGTGGTTCAGGCGCTGTCGCCGTTTTACTGACCGATGGTAGCTTGGGTTTAAAAGGCGCTCGTCAACATCAGTTGTTAGGTGCAAGTCATTTGTCTGCACCGCAGCATTACGATTTATGTCAGTGGGGTCTTGAAGAAGCTGGACCACAACTATACCGCGAATTTATGCGTACCAATGGCGTAGCACTGCTTAAAGAAGGTGTCGAACTTGCACGTCATACCTGGACGCACTTCTTAGATCAGCGCGACTGGTTGGTAGAGCAAGTCGATAAGGTGATTTGTCATCAAGTGGGCTCATCGAATCGTCGCAATGTACTTGAAGCGCTCAATATTCCAGAAGAGAAAGAGTTTCCTACCTATAAACTACTGGGCAATATGGGCACGGTCTCTTTACCTGTTACCGCTGCGATGGCACACGATCAAGGCTTCTTGAAAAGTGGCGACCAAGTGAGTTTCTTAGGTATAGGCAGTGGCTTAAATTGCATGATGTTAGGGCTAAAGTGGTAAATAAACACACTAGCAGTTAAACACTGCTAGCAAGCCCTACATAGAAAAGCTCAGTAAAGAATTATAGGAAGCGTCATGTTAGACACTCTGCACCCATTTAAACGTAATTATTTAGATAGAAACGGCAATAAACTTCAATATGTGAATGAAGGCTCTGGTGATCCAGTCGTCATGGTTCACGGTAACCCAAGTTGGTCGTTCTACTACCGAAACCTCATTAGCGCGTTGAGCGATAAGCATCAATGTATCGTCCCTGACCACATTGGTTGTGGATTATCTGATAAGCCAGATGATAGTGGCTATGATTATACTCTTAAGAGTCGTATTGACGATCTTGAAGCGCTGCTTGAGCATCTTGAGGTTAAAAACAATATCACGCTAGTAGTTCACGACTGGGGTGGCATGATTGGTATGGGCTATGCAGCTCGTTATCCTGAACGCATCAAGCGTTTAGTGATTTTAAACACTGGCGCGTTCCACCTGCCAGAATCTAAGCCTTTTCCATGGGCGCTATCAATTTGCCGTAATACTTTACTCGGAACTTGCTTAGTGCGTGGTTTTAACGCTTTCTCATCAGCTGCATCCTATGTCGGCGTTAAGCGTAAGCCTATGCATAAAGATATTCGCGAGGCCTATGTTGCGCCTTTCAATTCGTG
This sequence comes from Shewanella piezotolerans WP3, assembly GCF_000014885.1. Lineage (NCBI taxonomy): Bacteria > Pseudomonadati > Pseudomonadota > Gammaproteobacteria > Alteromonadales > Shewanellaceae > Shewanella > Shewanella piezotolerans. Next base: position 3,517,980 of record NC_011566.1, on the reverse strand, counting down.
GGCGAATCGTATTTCAACTTTACGCTTCGTGCAGGACATCCCCTTAAAGCCGGGCGATCGTAACTACGAGATGGTGTCCGATATTGCTGCAAGTTTAGATAAGTTTGCCAAGGTGCCAACCGTTATCTGTTGGGGTCTACAAGACTTTGTATTTGATAAGCATTTTCTCGATGAGTGGAAACAGAGGATGCCTCATGCAAAGGTGCATGAATTTGCAGACTGTGGTCATTACATTTTAGAAGATGCATCTGATGAAGTGATTGCGCATGTCAAAACCTTTATTGATGAAAATAGCATTGAAGCTGTCCAAGACTCGGTGGCTTAAAAATCGATGAACAAATCGCTTGAGAGCCATCAGGTAGGGGCTAACCTTTGTCGTCACCTGGTTAATGCTGCTAACAATATTCCCGACTTTCTTGCGGTTGCCGTGCAGCACTCAAATGGCCAGTCAGTTACGGATTTAAGCTATGAAGAGATGGACTTTCAAACGCTTAATACCCAAAGTGACCGTATAGCGGCAGCGCTTATTCAGTTTGGGCTAAAGCCCGATATGAAAGCGGTGTTGATGGTTACACCGAGTGTCGACTTTTTCTGTTTAACTTTTGCGTTATTTAAAGCGGGTATCATCCCGATCTTGGTTGATCCTGGCATGGGGGTAAAAAACCTCAAACAGTGTTTTATTGAAGCAAAACCAGATGTTTTTATTGGTATCCCTAAAGCCCATGTTGCTAGGCGTTTATTTGGCTGGGCAAAAGGTAGCGTTAAACACTTAATCACTGTTGGTGGTGGTGGTGCGCTTGCTAGCGCACTAACCGGCGCAGTTCGACTTGAGCATATTGTCAGCCAAGTTGCTGAAGATAAACCGTTTGAAATGCAATGGCTCGCAGAAGATGCAATGGCCGCAATATTGTTTACCAGTGGCAGCACTGGTACCCCTAAAGGGGTTGTCTACTCTCATAAAATGTTTGAGGCGCAAATTAGCGCACTTAAACATGATTACACCATTAAACCGGGTGAGCGTGATTTAGCTACCTTTCCACTGTTTTCTCTATTTGGCCCAGCCCTTGGTATGGCCTCTATCGTCCCTGATATGGATGCCAGTAAGCCGATAACAGCCAATCCCAATTTTATCTTTGCTGCAATTGATAAGTATCAATGCAGTAACATGTTTGTCAATCCTGCATTGATAGAGCGCTTAGGGCAAGCAGGCTGCGAAACTCAACACAAATTGAGCAGTATTAAACGGGTAATCTCTGCGGGGGCGCCAGCAACTATTTCATCAATTAAACGCTTTAGTCAGATGCTCAATAGCGACGTTGAAGTGCTTAACTCTTATGGCGCGACCGAATCGCTACCGTTAAGTAAAATCGGCAGCAAGGCGCTATTTAAGACTACGGATGTTACTGACAATGGTGGTGGGATCTGTGTCGGCAATGCCATTAATGGGGTCGATATTTCGATTATAGATATCGATGAAAACCCGATTGACGATTGGCAAGAGGGGCTTAAACTTGCGGCTAATCAAATTGGTGAAATAGTCGTAAAGGGCCCAATGGTGAGCCGTGCATATTATCAACGAGACAGTGCCACTCAGGCCGCCAAAATCATCGATGGCGATGATGTTCGTCACCGTATGGGCGATCTAGGCTATCTAGACGACAATGGATTGTTATGGATGTGTGGCCGTAAGGCACACCGAGTTGATGCAACAACCGCTGGTGACAACAGACTGCGTTACTACTCTATCCCAACTGAGCGTATTTTTAATACACACCCTGATATTAAACGCAGTGCGCTAGTGGGGGTTACTGTTGCTGGTAAAGTCACACCGTTAGTTTGTATTGAACTCAATCAGTCTTTGGCATGTGCAAACTCAGCGGTACTTTATGCTGAGCTTAGACAACTGGCTGAGCAACATAGCTACACTCAAGGGATAGAACGTTTCCTTATCCATGCTGAATTTCCAGTTGATATTCGCCATAACGCCAAAATATTCAGAGAGAAACTGGCCGTTTGGGCCCAGAAACAGATCAAGGAATAGTTGATTGTGTCTGACTATAACGCAAATACTCCCGTGCTAGGTGATTTTGCTCAAGCCGAGCAAGTAGCACTCACAAATTTAAAACAGTACGCATCCCATGCATTTGTGACTGGCGCGGGTGGCTTTTTAGGTAAAGCCATTTGTGAGCGTTTGTTGGCTGTCGGCATTAAAGTGACAGGCTTTGCCCGTGGTGATTATCCGCAGCTCTCTGCGATGGGAGTGACGATGGTCAAGGGCGACCTAGCTGATGAGTCGGCTGCAATGGCTGCGATGCATAGTTGTGACATTGTATTTCATGTTGCCTCTAAAGCCGGAGTTTGGGGCAGTAAACAAAGCTATTACTCACCCAATGTTGATGGGGCCCAGTACATCATTAACGCTTGTAAAAAATCGAATATCAGTAAGCTTATCTATACTAGTACCCCAAGTGTGACCTTTGCAGGCATTGATGAAAATGGCTGTGATGAGTCTGCCCCCTATGCTGATAAGTACCTCAATTTTTACGGTGAATCTAAAGCCGTTGCCGAAAAGATGATGATAAATGCCAACGGCGATGTCACGATAGCTGGTGATAAATTGCAGACGGTTTCATTAAGGCCGCACCTTATTTGGGGGCCAGGTGATCCGCATCTAGTACCTCGAGTACTTGAACGTGCCAAAGCGGGGCGCTTAAAGCTTGTGGGCAAGCAAGATAAACTCGTCGATACCATCTATGTCGGCAATGCTGCCTTTGCGCATGTTTTAGCGGCGGAGCGCTTGTGTCAGGCTAGTTTTGTGGGCGTACAAGCTCAGTGTGCGGGTAAAGCCTATTACTTGAGTAATGATGAACCCATTACTATGGCAGCCATGTTAAATAAAATACTCGATTGCAAAGACCTACCAGCAGTGAGTAAGCGAGTACCAACTTCGGTTGCTTATGGGGTGGGCGTACTGCTTGAATCTATATATCGCTTATTGGGGAAGACAGAAGAGCCTATAATGACCCGCTTTGTCGCAAGACAACTTTCAACCAGTCATTATTTTGATATCGGTGCTGCTAAGGCTGATTTAGGCTACAGCGCGATTGTTAGTATTGATGAGGGTATGCAGCGACTTAAAAAGTCGTTAGCTTAGAGTCTCATTCAAGTCGCAACTCAAGGAGAAGAGTTATGCAAACTGCCAGCTGTAATTGTGGCCAATTATCCCTATCTGTCAGCGGTGAACCCATTCGAGTTTCCGTGTGTCACTGTAATGCCTGCCAAAAACGTACTGGCAGTGCTTTTGGTGTGCAAGCCCGTTACCCATTAAAACAAGTCACTTTTACTGGTGTCAGCCATCACTATCAACGTGTGGGTGATGATGGCGCGACGATCACTTTTAAGTTTTGCCCGCATTGTGGCGGGAACCTGTGGTTTACGATGGATGTTATGCCAGACGTGGTTGCTATTCCCTTAGGCAATTTTGCCGATGATGCTGTGCATAAATCTCAGCTTGCAGCGCCTAGTGTGGTGGTTTATCAAGACCGGTGCCATGATTGGGTAAAGCTTGAAGGAATTGATGAAGTTTATGATTAAGCTGAACTCACATGGGTAACAAAACCTGCAACTTTAGTTGTTAATATCACCTCGCCTGCGCCAAACGTGTGTGGGCATTTACTTCTGCATGACTACACCATCAACAGTTTAGCCTCCTTATTGTAACCCGTTAATTTGACCTCGTTAAGTTCTTTGCGTAGCACAGATTCAGTGATGGCTAATGTCTCGAATTCGGGATTTTGCTCGCTAGAGTGTGTATCGATATCGAAATAGTGTCGACCTATTCAGTAATTAGTCTAATGTAAGTTACTGATAAATAGCTGATAAAAATATTGGCCTAAAAAATGCTATGACTGATAGAAACATGAGTTATATAGGCATGATATGGATATTGTAAGAACAAAAAAACAGCAGTTATTTAAAAGTCGCTCAAACTGGTTAATTTTAGTTGCAACCTGCTTATCGCTTGTCATCGGTTTAATCGTAAATCGCAGTGATGCGTCTTTTAGGGTTAACGAGGGCAGTATTCTTGCAGATCGGGTTCAACGTGGTGACATGGAAATTAATATTCGGGGTAGTGGAGTGCTAGTACCTGAAGACATCCGTTGGATTGCCACTGATACGGCCGGCAGAGTAGAGCGTATTTATGCGAAAGCTGGAGCTGTGGTGCAACAAGGAGATCTATTACTAGAACTTAGTAATCCGTTACTTGTTCAGCAATTAGAAGAGGATAAGTCGGAACTTGAAGCACTTACAGCTCAAACTAAGGCTGAAATCGTCGCTATGGAATCCGCTTTATTGGATTTAGAAGCAGCTGTGGTTAATGAAAAACTCAATTTGGAAAGAGCTATGTTAACACTAAAGGCACATAACAAACTCTTAGAGCAGGGAGTTAATATTGTTTCTAAAATCGCCCTCGCAGAAATCAAAATTGATGTAGAGCAGTCGAAAAAGCGTTGGCAGTTGGAGCAGAGAAGGTTAGCTAAACGACAACAAAACTTAGAGGCGCAAAAAGTGGCTTTACAAGCACGATTAAAGAGAATGCATCGGGTAGTTCAAAGATCACAAGTACAAGTGGACAATCTTAATGTGAGGGCGACCATGGATAGTGTTGTGCAGGAGATGTCGATTCAAATGGGTCAACAAGTAAACGTAGGTGCAACCTTAGCCAAGTTGGCGAGAAATGATCGTTATATTGCGGAGTTACAGATCCCTGAAAAGCAGATCAAGGATGTTGTCCTAGGGCAGAAAGTGACTATAGATACGCGCAGTAACCAAATCACTGGAATTGTGAATCGTATCGATCTTGCGGTAATAAACAGCAGTGTAAAAGTAGATGTCACTCTGACTGGAAAGCTTCCAGCGGAAGCAAGGCCTGATCTAACCGTTGATGGTGTGATAGAGGTTGCTCATATTGCAGATGCTCTATACGTTAAACGACCCATTTTCGTGAAGAGTCATGCGCAGCAAGACATTTATCTTGTGGATGAAACTGGGAATTTCGCATTGAAGAAAAAGGTCAAGTTTGGCCTTGTATCCGCCCGCTACGCCCAGATAGAAGCTGGTCTCAAGCAGGGCGAAACCATCATAGTTTCAGACGCTTCGTCTTGGAAAGAACATAGCAAAGTTTTAATTAATTAGGTGATGAAAATGGATAAGAAACATATGGTAAAACTAGAAGGGATCTGTAAATCGTTTTTAACTGATGAGGTCGAAACACTTGCCTTAAGCCATATTGACTTGACGATAAAGAAGGGCGAGTTCCTTGCTATCACAGGCCCTTCTGGCTGCGGTAAATCAACGTTATTATCACTTATCGGCCTGCTAGATACTTCATCAAAAGGTCGTTATCAGCTCGCTGGACATGATGTTTCTGACTTAACTCGAGATCAGCGAGCGCTGATTAGGAATAAGGAAATCGGATTTGTTTTTCAATCATTTAATTTGATAAGTGATCTGACAGTCGCTGAAAATGTACAGTTGCCTTTAAGTTATCGAGGCGATCTAAATCAGCTTCAGATAGATGCTAAGGTCAGAGAAGCTTTAGAAAAGGTGGATATGCTTCATCGGGCTAAACATTTTCCTTCGCAACTCTCTGGTGGGCAGCAGCAACGTGTGGCTGTTGCTCGTGCAATAGCGGGAGAACCAGCGGTTATTCTGGCCGATGAACCGACCGGGAATCTAGATTCCAAGAATGCGAAAGCAGTTATGGCTATATTGGATCAATTACATGATGAAGGAGCGACAATCTGTATGGTGACTCATGACCCACGTTCCGCCGAAAGAGCTCAGCGCATTATTGAAGTTTACGATGGCAAAATTGTCTCAGATCAGCAGACTATGCCGCTTTCTGCAATCGCTATATAAATGGCGATTTAACAGCTAGATAGAAATCGAAACGTTAAGGAAGCGCTATGTCATTTAGACTCGATTTTAAATATGCCGTCAGGCTACTGCTAAAGAAACCGATATTTACAATAACCTCTGTATTAATTGTGGCAATAGGATTAGCCCTGACTTTATACACCTACACACTGTTAGAAAACCTAGTGTTTAAACCGCTACGTCTTAATGGTGAGCAGCCAATTATCTCAATTGAAGCACGGTTTGATGAATCTCATTCGTATCGTCGTGGTGTCGATCCTTTAGACTTTCAGTTACTCAGGGAATCAACTAAGTCATTGGAAGCATTTGGTATTTACCAGCAAGGGACTACGTTGATTGGGGGGATGGACCTGAGTACTAATACTCAAAAATATAATGCTGCATTGACCGAATGGAATATATTTGAGTTCGCAGGTGTACAGCCGATTATTGGGCGTGGATTTGCACCGGACGATCATTTTGAAGGGGCGGAAGCCGTTACTGTTATAAGTGAAAAGGTGTGGCGGGAGTACTTTAATAGAGATCAAAACATTGTAGGTAGTATCATCCGAGTTGATGCATTGCCTACTCGTGTTATAGGAGTTATGCCAATAGGCTTTTCATTTCCAAGCAACGCACAGGTATGGTTGCCACAGCCTCATATTAATGTGGCGCCAACACAGCGTTCAAGAACGAGTCTTTATGCATATGCGCGTGTGAAACAAGGTATTGATCTAAGCGAATTTAACCAAGAACTATCAGCCTTGGATCAGCATATCATCGACGGCTTGCCTGATGATATGTCGTGGCGACTGGGAAGTGATGGTGGTTATCTACGGGCATTACCATTTAAACAAGCTAATACGGATATTACTCAATATTACAATGTATTCATATCAATGTTAGTGGTGGTTTTTCTTATTCTACTGTTAGCCTGTATCAATATAGGGAATCTACTTCTTGGTCGAGTCAATGAACGATTCAAAGAGATTGCTATTAGAGTGGCTCTAGGTGTACCAAGACTACGCCTGTTATTACAGATGCTCATGGAAAGCGTGATCATTTGTATTTTGGGCGCGGTATTAGCAGTCGGGATCGTGCAGGGCGCTATGTTATTAACTAATGATTTCTTGCTCAATATGTACGCGATTAATGGGGAGAAACCGTTCTGGTGGAACCTGTCGTTGTCCAATGAAGGTTTAATACTATTGGTTTTGTCGACACTGGTCGTTATTGGAATAACTGGGGCAATTCCAGCATGGCGTGCGCTATCTTGTGATTTTAATTCAGTGCTGAGAGACGGCACTCGCGGTGCGTTGGGTCGATTTGCGGGTAAAATGACTCAAATGTTAGTCATCACTGAAATATTGCTTTCCTGTGTGGTACTTGTGATAGCGACTATCTTGCTATCAAGTAGTTATTCGGCTAGTAGCGCTGACTATGGTGTAGAGACACAAAAACGTTTGACTGCTCATCTTGAATTGCCGCTTGAAAGTTACCCAGAAAGACAAGGCTTTGAAAGTGAAGACCGGCAAAAACGCACCGCCTTTTATTACAATTTGAAAGCACGCTTAGAGCAATTACCTAACGTAGAAGCGATCTCTTTTATGAGTCAGCTTCCTGGCACTGGTGCTGGAACTAGCTTCTATGAAATCCAAGGTAAAGAAGCACTAATTTATAATGAGAATCCTAGGGCTAACACCGAAAGTGTATCTCGTGATGCATGGCGCGCGGTGGGCATGAAACTTATAGAAGGCCGTGATTTTGACCAACGTGATCTTGAAACTGCGATGGGCAATGTGATCGTAAATGAATCCATCGCAGCAGATTTTTTCCCTGATGGAAATGCCGTAGGTAGCCGGATCCGCAGAGTATGGTCATCGGGACATCGTGACTGGCAGACGATTGTAGGGGTGGTCTCTGACAGCTACCACGGTTCTACAATGGATACTGCGAGTGCACGATATACTCTTTACCGTCCAATCGATAGTGATGGTCGAACTCAAATGGCGTTAGCCATGCATTACTCTGGAAGTGAGTCACTTGCGATAAAGTCGTTGCTAGATGTAGCACGTCAAATTGACGCCAATGTCGGTGTTTATCACATACAAAGCTATAAACGTCTGATAAACCAGCCTATGTTATTAGTCTCTGCAGTGAGTCAAATTTTTCTATTCTGTGGGCTAGTGGCGGTATTTTTGGCTGCTAGCGGGATATATGCAGTCGCTGCAAATAGTGTTATCCAGAAAACTCAGGAAATTGGCGTGCGTAAGGCATTAGGTGCAACAGATCGTAAGGTGTTAAAGCTATTTATGGATAAAGCGATAATGCAGTTGGTAGTTGGATTGGCGATAGGGGCTAGTGTTGCATTATGGATCACTCACTTGATGGAAGACGCGATGCTATTAGACACTCAGAGTTACTTATTTGGGTTTGTTGGGGTGCCATTACTTATTGCTATTATCGTTATACTCGCGACGTTCTTCCCCACCAGAAAAGCGGTGCTAATGGAAGCTAGTGAAGCGCTCTATCATAATTAACTTTAATCAGTTCAATAAAGTAGATAACATTGGTTTGTTATTGGGTTAGGTTTATCTCTAGTAAGGAGGAGCCTAACTTAATACGATAAAGTGGTATTTATATAAGATGGAGCTAACTTAAGTGCAATGAAGCATTCTATTGTTATTGCCGATGATGACACACATGTTATTGCGGCTTTAAAATTATTGTTACGGTCTGAAGGTTATGATATTCAAGCTGTCACTTCACCCCAAGGTTTACTCGATGCCATAAAGCAGAGAGAATTTTCACTTGCTTTAATTGACATGAATTATCAACAAGATACCACTTCAGGTTTTGAAGGTTTGGCGCTGATTAAAGCTGTAAAAGCAGTTGATAACTCGTTGCCGGTTGTTGTCATGACTGGTTATGCTGGTGTTGATATTGCCGTGCAAGCAATGTTGCAAGGTGCCGATGATTTTGTGCAGAAGCCTTGGGACAACGATCGTTTACTAAGAGTACTGTTGACGCAGATCCGTCTGGCTGAAAGTGAAAAGAAAGGCGGTCAATTAATTGAGCAAAACAACTTATTAATGCAAGAGGTATCCTCTGCTAATTCGGCCATTATTGCGGAGTCTGCAGAGATGAGCCTGGTTATGTCTCAATTAGAAAAGCTCGCTGCCAGTGACATGAATATTTTGCTTACCGGCGATAATGGCACTGGAAAAAGTATGCTTGCAGAGCATGTACATGCTTATTCATCGAGAAACCAATGCGCCTTTATTGCGGTTAACATGGGGGCGATTAGTGAAAGTTTGTTTGAAACTGAGATGTTTGGTCATGTTAAAGGCGCATTTACCGACGCAAAAAGTACTCGGATTGGGCGTTTTGAGCTTGCTCAATCTGGTACGCTTTTTCTTGATGAAATTGGCAATATTCCATTGTCGCAGCAAGGAAAGCTACTGCGGGTACTAGAATCACATTCATTCGAAAAAGTCGGCAGCTCCAAAACACAGCAAGCCAATGTACGCATCATTTCAGCCACCAATGCCCCACTGGATGAATTGATAACAGAAGGTCGTTTTCGGCAAGATTTACTGTACCGCTTAAACACGGTTGAAATACGTGTACCAGCATTAAAAGAAAGAGTAGCGGATATTATGCCATTGGCTCATTACTTCTTGATAAAGTTCGGTAAAAAATATCATTTAGAATCTTTAGGTTTTGATGAGAAAGCGACGGCAGCATTGATGAGTTATCATTGGCCGGGCAATATCCGGGAGCTGAGCCATATGGTTGAACGTGCGATATTTTTGCGCCAAGCAGAACTCATAAGCATTGAAGATCTGGGGTTAGCAGATCATGTATCGTCAAATACCGCTTGTCAGTTTGATTTTGAAAGTGCGACTTTAGATGAAATAGAGAAACATATAATTAGTCAACGGCTTCACAAGCATGATCATAAGCCCCAAGAAACATCAACCTCTTTAGGTCTAAGCCGTAGTTCATATTACCGACGCCTCGAAAAGTATCACTTTAAAGTAGTATGACTTACCAAATACGACGTACCTCATTAGAAAGTAAGGTTTTTATTTTAACATTAACAGCTGGGCTTGTGCCTAGTTGCTGGTTAACACTTATTTTATATCGTAGCGAACACGCTAATATATTCGATTTATTATTACTGCTTTTTGTGGTGGTTATCGTGTTCGTCCTTGCTTTATATTTACGCCGTCGTTTGGTGTATCAACTTGCTACTTCAACGAACATTTTGGAAGCCCTTACGAGTGGGGACTACTCGATGCGGGTACGAGAGTTGACTCATAGTGGTGTATTTAGTGAGTTTAATCGTGTACTTAACCTGCTCGCTGAGATGATGGCACAGCAAAACATTGTCAGTCGAGAGAAACATATTTTACTGCACAAGGTCATCTCTCAAATAGACGTAGCCATAATTGCTGCAGATGAGCATCATAATATAACTTTAGTAAACCCTGCAGCACAGAGGCTATTTGGTTATCCATGTTTTGATATGGAGGGCTGGCCTCTGAAAAAGCTCGGTATTATTCCATCTACCTTGCCCAGCAGCGGTAAGGTGTTGGAATTTGAGCTCAAGCCTTTTGAAAAAAAACAATCAAAAAAGCGAGTGTTGCTGCATAAAGATGAATATTTTGAAAATGGACTCAAGCAGCAACTTATTTTCATCACGGATATACAAAACTTATTGAGAGAAGAGGAACGCTTAGCGTGGCAAAAATTACTTAGAGTATTAAGCCATGAAATCAACAACTCTTTAGCACCTATAACATCGATTAGCGATACTTTGCTCCGTCAAATGAGTCGTGACACTGACTGCAAACATGACGGCGACTTGAAAGACGGCTTAGGGGTTATTAAAGAGAGGGCGGATTCACTCAATGTGTTTATTAACAGTTATCAACAGCTATCAAGGATCCCGGCAGCGGAAAAGCAACAGATTGATCTGGCTATTTTAGTTCCCTCGATCGCAAGTTTATTTAAGGATGTCAAAATTCAGCTGATTAGCGAATTATTAGTGGTTTATGCTGACCAAATTCAATTAGAACAAGTATTGGTTAATTTGATTAAAAATGCCCAAGAATCTATGTGTAACAAAGAGCAAGGGATAATTAGCATTAGCTGGCGTCGAGTAGATGATAAGGCGATTATTGAAATTTCAGATCAAGGATGTGGTATTAGTAATATGGACAACCTGTTTGTGCCATTCTACACAACTAAAGCGAAGGGCAGTGGTATCGGTTTGGTCTTATGTCGGCAATTACTGATGAATAATGGTGGTGATTTGAACATAAGAAACAACTCAAACGGTACGGGGGCTCTGGTGAGTGTTTTACTGCCAGTTGTTTAGTTATCAGTTTGATGTAAGAGCAAAAAATATCTTAGGAGTTAACCGGTTGATTGGCTTTTAGCTGAGTACTAGCTTTGCTAAGATATTAAATTAATTTGATATCTCTATACATTGTCACTATTGAGCAGAGCTAGAAAGGAGAAGTGATGCGGATAAAAATATTAAGCACTCTAGTTACTGCTATTACGGTAACAACTCTGTCTTTTTGCGTACCTCTAGTGGCAGCAGAAAATCCCTTTGTTGGCAGCTGGCAACTTGTGTCTGGCAAGTACCTTGATGGAAAAGGAAAGTGGGTGCATTACGGCGAGCTAAAATTAACTGCCATTAAAGTTATCTCTACCAACCATTTCAGCTTCACCACCATGAAGAATATCGGCACTATTGATAAACCCAATCAGGAGTTTTGGGCTGCAGGAACCGGCAGTTATACTTTCACTGAAATCGATTATATTGAATACCCCCAGCTAAATTCCTTTGGTGTTGCACCAGATAAGCCTTTTGCTTTCACTTATGAGATAAAAGGGGATAAGTGGCAAACTCAGCGGATTGAAAATGGTGAATTAAAAGAGCAAGAATTATGGAAGAAACTGGATTGAAGATTGAATTAGCCAACAAAGATAAGGGATAAATGATGACTGTTAAACCTAAAAGAGATATTGAAAAAGGCTACACAAACGCAGAATTTGCAGCCAAATTAAGACGTCTAGCCGACTCATTAGAGACCGGTGATAAATTTGAAATACAAATTGCTGGTGAGCGAGTTTATGTGCCTGTTCGCGCCGAGTACACAGTTGAACATGAACGCAGTGATGATGAGGAAGAGATTGAGTTCCAGATCAAGTGGTCGCCAAAATAGCCGTCACAGATAAAATGCCAAAGGCACAATATAGCGAGCAAAGCGAGATATAGTGCCTTTCGTTTCATCCCTCTTATTGTAAAACAGCTCCTCTCACGGGCATCCCGGACCTAAGCACCATTCCGACAGAGTTCTCACCAGCTTTTTATGTTCATTTTATTGTTACCACTAATAGAATAATCAGTTGCTTTTTTGCATATATATCTAGTTTTGCCTGTGTCTTATTCTTATCACCAGCAAAGACACTTACATAAAAACTTGAAGGATATGAGCTATGAATAATCATAAATTTACTGAAACACTGACCGCGGATAATGCTGTTCTGGCAATGATTGACCATCAAACAGGTTTAATGGTGGGATTAGGTGATGAACATCCAACAGTGATAAAGAACAATATCTTGGCACTGAGTAATACCGCCAAAGCGGCGGGCATTCCGTCAGTGATAACCGCCAGCATGCCTGATGGTCCAAATGGACCTGTGATGCCTGAAATACAGCAAATTTTGGGGGGCGAGATTATCAATCGGGCGGATGAGATTAACGCTTGGAAGAGTCCTGAATTCCGTAATGCCGTAAAAGCGACAGGGCGTAAAAAAATTATCATGGCGGGAATAGTGACCGACGTTTGTTTGCTATTTCCTGCGCTTTCCGCTGTAGCGGAAGGTTACGATGTTTACGCGGTGATTGATGCATCAGGTACTTGGAATAAAACGGTTCAAGAAGTCACCATTCAGCGCTTAGTACAGGCGGGCGTGAAAGTGACAACCTGGGCATCGGTTCTTGCTGAAATCATGGATGATTGGCGTGGTGAAAATGCTGAATCACTCGGCAATGTGCTCGCTGGCCATACGACAAAATATGGTTATGTGATGACCAGCTACTTTGCTAATAAATAATACTGTATAGGGGCAGGCTGCTTTTTGCGAGTCTGCTTTTCTTGCGCTTATAAAGTTATTTGATGTTTTAAATAGTCTAGGAATACTCGTAGCTTTGGGGTGGCGCCTTTATGACTTGGATAAAGGGCATAGATGTCAACGGATTCGCTTATCCATTGGTCAAGTACTCTGACTAATTTCCCATCTTTTACTGCTTTCTCACATATATAACTGGGTAGCTTAGTTATACCTGCACCGTCAATGGCTAACTGTCGTAGCACTGTAAAATCATCGCAGCGTATCGTTGGTGCAATTATAATGGTTTGACTCTCTTTACCTGATTTTAAGTGCCATTGGGGCTTAGGGTTTGTTGCTGACATAAACAAGCAGTCATGCTGCTTGAGATCGCTTGGCTCTGCCAAGGGAATATTGCTAGTTGCGAGATAGTCTGGACTCGCAAATAAGAACAACTCACGTTTGCATAAACGTTTGGCAATCAATGATGAGTCTTCAAGTGTTCCGACCCTAATTGCAGCATCAAAGCCCTCCTCGATGAGATCGACACGTCGATTAGTTAAGTGGATATCTAGATGAACCTCAGGGTAAGCCTTTTTAAATGGTGCAAGGTGGGGACTAAGCAAACATTGCCCCACCGTAATAGAAGCGCAGATCTTCAATGTACCTCTTGGCGCCGACATTAAGCCCTCCACTGATTCTTCAGCACCTTGGATCTCATCCATGATGCGTTGGCAGTACTCGAAGTATACTTGACCGATTTCAGTCAGGTGCTGGCTGCGAGTTGAGCGTTCAAGCAGCTTTATACCTAATTTATCCTCAAGCCGAGTCACCTTACGGCTGATGTTTGATTTAGGTAGGCCAAACTCTTCAGCGGCTGCAGTGAAGCTGCCGGAGTTGACGACCGTGGCAAACACCATCATATCGTTAAGATCTGTCACATTGTTACCTTAAATAGAACATACAAGTACTTTTTAGCTTATATATCTCAAATAGGCAATCAATTATTGTCATTGACATCGAGTCATGACAATACAAACAACCATGAGAGAACATAATGAAAATATTGAATTTTAGTGATATGCCTAAAGGTGGATTTGCTGGACTGCGAGAGCGTCAACTGGTGATAGATCCTAAAATTAATTACGGTCGAGAACACAGCACTGCCACTAAGGGTATTGGAAATTTTGTTTATATGGCTGATGCTAACTTTCTTCCTAAGGGAGAAACTGGGATGCATCCACACCATGAGGTGGATGTTATCTCTGTAATGATTGATGGACGCATAAATCATGCGGGCTCGTTAAAGCACGGCCAACAATTGAATGTGGGCTTAGTTCAAGTTCAACGTGCAGGTGCTGAGGGTTTTAGTCATAACGAAATAAACCCAGACGATAAAGAAAACAATATGATCCAGCTATGGGTGTTGCCTGAAACTCCTGGGGAAAGAGCAGACTATAAAGTCTATCAGCCAAAAGATGGCGAACGTTTGAGGGTATATGGCGGAGACCGTAAACAGAACGAAACTTTTTCGAGTGATACTCAAATCGACATTGCCCGACCATTTGCAGGTGAAACTCTAATCCACAAAGGCAAAGTAATGGCATATTTAGTTAAAGGTCGCGCAGTGATAAATGGAAAAGCTGTCCAGAGTCGCACACTCATTGAAGATGACGGGTTAGTAATCCAAACGGAAACGGACTGCAAAATTATCTTTATTTATACCGTTTAGAACGTTATTCGAATGGAACCATGGGTTGGCATTATTTTGTGCTTTTGTTTATCTTTTAGTAAATTGCTGATCATCTATTAAGTCGCTTACTGTTGTGAAGGTGCCCTGCTTGGATATTTGGGGTTGTGTAGGGGGGATTCTAGTCGTCATCAAAAGCGGGTTGTATAGTTTGTCATATTGAGGAGGTTTAAGTGAAGCTTGTTAGCCCAACCGCTGCGTATGAGCGGAGTTATAGGCAATACATTGTTGAGTTAGCTGACGAGGAACGTTACCCGTTCCCGCTTGACTTTGAGCATGCAGATTTTGACAAGTTGCTGGTTCGGCTCAATGATTTTGCTCAAGGAAAAAACTTACCTGATGGCTATGTGCAAAGCTCAACGCTTTGGCTGGTGGATAACTCAGAGATCATTGGAGTTACAAATATTAGGCACAGGCTCAATGATGCGATTAAACATTGTGGTGGTCATATCGGCTTAGGTATAAGGCCATCACAACGAGGCAAGGGCATTGGTCGTCAGCTGATGCTAAGATCGATTGAGTACCTTAGGCAATTAAAGGTGGAATCAATTCACATTCACTGTCATGCAGATAATCTCGCGTCAGCAAATATGATAAAGGCGTGTGGGGGGATGCTTGATTCTGAAATCAACTATGCTGGTCTTGTTGTTCAAAGGTTTTTGGTTGGCTCTAATTAAATCTTTATTGATGCTCCAATACTATAACTCAATCAATATTAAGTTAGTTTTCGCTAAGAAATTTAACATGCCTCAAATTGGAGAAATATTGAGAATTTCGAATAGAATCAAACTAAAATTTTTTGTGGGCAATTTCTAAGCTATAGTCTGTAAAGTGTCGCGTGACGAGTATGTTATAAAGCAATATGCTGCAAGTTACAGTCAAATAAAGTAAAATAACCCTACATTTTTCGAATGAAACTCGTTCTAAATGAGGACTAATGAATATCAAAAAAGATAAATATAGTATTGATAATACCGATTACACAGTCGGACAAGATAACATTCAAAAGTGGGGTTTCGACGTTCACAACCCAGTTTTCGGGATCAGCGCTTCCTTAATTGGACTCTTCTTAATTGCGATATTGCTCGTCGACCCTGAAACCTCTAAAGCTGCATTAGATGGCATAAAATGGAAAATCATTGGTGCATTTGATGGTTTGTTTATGTGGTCCGCCAATATTTTTGTGGTGTTCTGCTTGGCCATGATTATCTCTCCATTTGGCAAAATTCGCCTAGGTGGCGATGAAGCTAAAACCGATTACTCCATGATGTCATGGGTAGCAATGCTATTTGCTGCAGGTATGGGGATTGGTCTAATGTTTTGGGGCGTGGCGGAGCCAGCTGCCTACTTTACCGGTTGGTATGAAACTCCTCTCAATGTTACCCCTAATACGCCAGAAGCAGCTAAACTGGCGCTCGGTGCCACCATGTATCACTGGGGGCTGCATCCATGGGCCATTTACGGTGTGGTGTCTTTGTCGTTAGCATTTTTTGCGTACAACAAAGGTTTACCCTTGTCTATGCGCTCAGTATTTTACCCTATCTTAGGTGATCGTACTTGGGGTTGGCCTGGACATGTTGTCGACATTCTTGCTGTACTTGCGACTTTATTTGGTCTGGCGACATCTTTAGGGCTTGGCGCGCAGCAAGCGGCAAGCGGTTTCCATCATGTGTTTGGCATGGATAATGGCTTAATGTTGCAAATAGCGATTATCTTTATTGTCACCTTGCTGGCGGTTGTATCGGTTATTCGTGGTATTGATGGTGGCGTGAAAATCATTAGTAATGTCAATATGCTATTGGCTGCAGCTCTAGTACTTTTTGTCGCCTTAGTGACATTTGCTGTATCTATGGGCACTATTCCGACTACAGTCATGGGCTACATTGAAAATATTATTCCATTGAGTAACCCAAGTGGCCGAGAAGATGAAGCTTGGATGCATGGCTGGACTGTATTCTACTGGGCTTGGTGGATCTCATGGTCTCCTTTTGTTGGCATGTTTATCGCGCGTATTTCACGTGGACGCACAATTCGTGAGTTTATGACGGCAGTACTGATTGTTCCTACCGTAGTTACCACGCTGTGGATGTCTGTGTTTGGTGGTGTTGCGATCGACCAGATCACTAATAAAATAGGTACCTTAGGCGAGAAAGGCTTAACAGAAGTACCATTAGCAATGTTCCAAATGTTTGATGCTTTGCCTATGGGCAATATCTTATCTTTGCTTGCTGTTATATTGGTATTGGTCTTTTTTGTGACTTCATCGGACTCCGGCTCATTAGTGATTGATAGTATTACATCGGGTGGTAAAGTCGATGCGCCAGTGCCTCAGCGCGTATTTTGGGCCTTTATTGAAGGCGCTATTGCAGCAGGTCTTGTATGGGTCGGGGGCACTGAAGCAATTGAAGCATTGCAAGCCGGCGCCATTTCAACCGCCTTACCATTCACTATTATTTTGTTGGTAATGTGTGTGAGTTTGATCTTGGGATTACGTACAGAGAAACGCTTTCGTTAATCTGAACGAAGATTAATGAAAAAGGCCGTGTGAAGAATCACACGGCCTTTTTATTTTTTACAGCCCATCATTGCTCGAGTAATAATTTATAGCCAAAGCTTTTTAATCGGAGTCTCAGGACTGAAATGATGATAGATCTGCGCCTGCAATAACTCAGCGGTAGCAATAGCATCGGTGAGTGCATCGTGTGGCGGGTAGGTCGGCAGGTTATAGCGTGTACGACTATTAGCCAGGCGAATTGATTCGGGGCGGCTTTTTTTAAACCAATCTAAAAAGCGCTTTGGTTTGGCCTGTTGAATATCAGCTTCAATTTGCATGGTATCAACAACAGGGAAAACAATGCCTTCATTGATTAGACTTCGCAGTGCTGCATCAAAAAAGTCTCGCTCAATTCTGCGGTAATGCACCACCACGATTTTACCCGCTAGCTCGTCTAAGAGTTGCTCCAGTATACGCAACAAATCTGGCGCGCCTTTCAGATCGGAATGGGTGATCCCGTGGATGATGATAGAGTCTTCCTTGAGCTTATCTTCCGGAGTAATAAACCAGTGTTTAGCTTGGCGACAGGCAATACGGCGTAAAGTAAAGGGCACTAAACCAATACTGATGATGCTGTTCTCATTGGCATCAAGACCCGTCGTTTCAAAGTCTAAGGCGACAAACTCAATATCTTTCAGCGCTGTTTCACCATGATAGGTGCTGACATTGTAAAAATGGGTCAGGCGACTATCTTTACTTTCTTGCGCTTTAATTTGCAGAAATGCTTTCCAGTTCAACACCTCTTGGTTGGTGAAATTTTGCATCATTTCCCCTGCATGCTGTTGGCACTGTAGCGGAATTTTAAAAAGTTTTGCGCGCTGCTTAGTACCAAAAAGGCATCCTTTAGGTTTCGCCTTTCAAAGTCGGACATGTTTTCAGGTTCAATATTATTATCAGGTTCCTGCTCTGACTCAATATCGAGTGCCTGATGGCGGATACGCACTAAGGAGATGAACTCCATAGCATGTTGCAGGTCTTTGCCCTTTAATGGTGGCAAAATGCCAGCCTCAATAATGTCTTCCAACCGATCAAAAGAGTTTTGTGACTGAGAACCAATAGCAAGCGCATGCACACGAATCAGATCCGCCAATGGTGCAGTGCCGCGTCTTTTTAGGTTAATTGAGTTATTGTGTCTGCCATCTTTTTCCATCACAAAATCTTTGAAAAAACCCAGTGGTGGGGTGCGGTTAATAGCATTTCTAGCAAGGCAAGCTAAAAAGCGGTTGTTCTTTTTCGCTTTTCTTAAAATAAAGGCGTTTAACTGTTCCGCCCATTTAGGTCTGCCATAGACGCCATAAAGATCGAAAAAGATTGAGCTATTTAGCAAAGCTTGTGGATTTGGGTTTTCAATCCAATCGGCGAAACACTCCTCCCATTGTGATTGTGTTTTTCGATATTCTGGGTTAGTTGCCATGATATCGCCAGTGCAATAGGTATAGCCGCAGGCGGCTAATCCATCACACACAAAGGTGGCGAGTTCTCTAAAGTATTCACCATGAAGCGATTCTGAGTAGTCGTTATCGAGAATAATTGCATTATCTTGATCGGTTACAATCAGCTGTTCATCCCGCGCCATTGAGCCCAAAGCTAAGAAGCAGTATGGGACTGGAGCAGGGCCCAGCTTTTCCTCTGCCAGCTCTAGCAAGCGTTGCTTAAAGCTTCTGCCGATCTCTGACATAGCGCGTCCAACCATGTGTGAATTGGCATCTTCGTTTACCATACGTACAAAGCAATCTTTGAGCTGACTGGATAGTACAATTAGGTCATCAATACTGTTTTGCTGAAATATACTACTGACAATCAACAAACTGTTTTGAGATTCATAACGAATAATATCGGTGACTTCTATCAAGCCGATGGGTTGTTTGTTTTTTAAAATTGGCAAGTGATGAACGTTGTATCTAAGCATTAACAGCATTGCTTCGAAAATATAGGCGTTGTGATCTAAAGAGATAAGTTCTGTAGACATCACTTCAACAACTGGGGTATTAACGTCTAAGCCTTCTGCTATGACTTTAGCGCAAAGATCTCGAACCGTGATGATACCGACAAAGCTGTTCCCCCCCTCATCAGCAAGGTTAGGATCATGAATAATAGCAGCCGATACATTCTCTTCAGACATAATGCTGGCCACACCTTGAACAGTGGTATTGATCGGCAGCATGACTGGTGCGCCACTGAGTAAGGTTTTTACTTTAGAAGTGGTTAGTGAATTAGCATCGTCACTATTATCTTCAACAGCTTGCTGTAGTCGAATACTGCCTTCAACTTCCACAAAGTCTGCAAAGGCATCGTACTGCTCACAAAGGTCGCCAAAGACACTTTCAGGTATGCAGTACAACAAAGTGTCTTTTACAGACTTTGCAGGAAAGCGAACTTTGTTGCGTGTTAGAAGCCCCATTTGCCCAAATAAGCCACCTTGGTCAAGACGGTTATAGAGCTCGCCAGTACGGCGATATATTTCGACAACACCACTGCGGATCATAAACAAGTCATGGATCTGATCACCAAACTCGATGATCATGTTATCTGCTCGGTAATAGGAGATCTCAACACTTTTCGATACTTCGATTAATGCCTCTTCTGGCAACTGATCGAACGGTGGGTATTGGCGAATGAAATTTCGAATTTCAAGTAGCTCAGCTTCCATTAGGTACTCGATGTTGATGAAAAATAGAATATATAAACAGTAGTATACCCGTTCTACATGAAGATGCTGGGTTCAGTGGGAGTTTAATGGACTTTAATCAAGGCATGCGCAGGTGACATTAGCTTTGCTCCCTTTTAGATGTGTAGCTTTAAAGGGAGCGGTACGAGACTTCGTGTGCTTATGTCGATTGAATATCTTTAATTGCTGTTACAGGCAAGTTGAGTTTGCTGTTGGCACAATTGTAGTGTTTGTTCGGATGATTGATCATCTATACAGAAGTCGAGTCGTAATGTTCTTTTTTCTGTCTTAGCTTCGCCCGCTGTTACAGCTGGTATCCATTTCCACTTCTTTAGCATTTTTCTAGAGTATTTCCCAAGGCTTCTGTGCGGTACAGATTGAATCGCCTTGATATTCTTAGCTTTGCCAGATTCTGAAATATCAAAAGATAACACAGCGCAGCCTTGAAGTCCTTCACGTGCCAGCTCCATCGGATAATGAGGGGGGGCTGTATTTTCGCGCTTCCAAAGAGCATTATCGGTTGGGCTGATGTCTGTTACTAGCACCTCCCCGTACACATTCTTACCCCAAGCGAAACTCGTTGTTGATATCGTCATCATCGCTAACGCGACAAGCAGTATATATCTCATATCCATTCCTTTGTTTTATCTTTTAAGTATTTGATCAGTGGGAATTGAATCCCTTGCTATCCTTAGGTACTGCTGCGCGAACTAGGTTAATCATGCGATTTTAAAGCTCTTTTGTAACTATAATATCAATCAGTATAAGAAGTTGAGCTACTCAGAGTTTTAATGGCTCTGATGCAGCGTTAATGAACTTGAACCTAGTTTAACTATGCTCTTCATTCATTGCCTTACCTCAAAGCCGTTAAACTCTCGCTGAGCGATCAAATCTTTATACTGATAGGTATAAAGACTGATCACTATACCTTTGTTGTATAGGGTAACAATAGTCATAAAGTCTATTCAGTAATCGCTGATTGTTCAGTATGTGGTTCCTTTGGGCTAAAAGCTTGATGGTAGGCAATCATGAAGTCTTCTCTTATCTGTTGCTCAAGGTGTACGGCTCGCTCTGTCGGGCAGAAAATCATGATATGCACTAGTTGCTCGCCTGCGGGACCGCTGTTGACGTGGATATGCGGCTCACTACCGGGTAGATCTACACCAGCATGTTTTTCAATGATATTGTTGTACCGCTTTGCAACTTCATTAAAGTCTTCGCAATGCTGCTCTATTTGACTGGTAAGTGCTGGGAATAGCGGGTAAAGATTAACAAATTCCACCACTGTGATATTAAAGCTATGGTAAACATAGCGTTTCATAAAGTTTAGATTTTTTACGGCATAGGTGAAAAACATGCTGTTAGGCAAAGTCGCCGTCTTTCCGGTGAAATGGTACTGGCCGTGGTGCAAATCGATCTCTTGAATCACCGTGGCCATTAGGTTGTGTTCTATCACTTCACCGCAAATCTTGCCAACTTCAATCCAATCGCCGATCACAAATGAGCGAGAACTTGCGCGCTGAATTGAACCAGTAAAACAAAGAATGATCTCTTTAGAGGCGACCACGAATGCGATAGCAATCGCGGTAACTGACAGGGCAAACTTGCTTATTTCGGTTTGCCATAGCATGAATAAAAGCATGACGATGATAAAAAAGGTGCTGTTTTTGGTGCGTGACATCCATTTACGTTGTACATCAGATAGAAAAGCGACGTCGCCTCTAATCCGTGAAATGATAAAACGCTTCACCAGCGAGATAAGTACGATGATTAACACCGTTAATAGGAGTTTATGCTCTAGAAAAAAGTCGATGACTAACGTTATCTTGTCCACAAAAATGGCTACCTTTACTGTGTGTCAGAACGAGATGTAACTCTCTGATTACTCTATGAGGAATGTGAGGATAAAACAAGGTGTATAACTTAAACAGAAAGGATGAGCCTAGTTAGGAAGTGATTGTGAGGATTTAAAAAAGCCAGAGTAGGGTGGGCTACTCTGGCTTAGGCGTTACTTTTCATTAAAAACCATAATTCCCGAGTATTACTTAAGTGTAACTTTTAGCGTCATCCCCGTTCTAGCACCTATAACAGTAATGTATTGCCAGCCAGTAGTTGGATTACTTACGGTTATTGATTCGGTATTCCCTGAGTTGCTTGAACGCTGATCATAACTTGATGCTGTCGCCCAATTACCAGCTTTGTAATAGATATCAGCATTACCAGTGCCATGATCACTTTCTATCTCAATGCTATTGGTTCCTGCATCGACATAGATATAGTAATACTGGATGTTTGTGCTAGCCGAAGCATTAGGTACACAAATGGCGTCGCCACTGGCTAAACTTTGCGCTGATGTTGCTCCTTCTGTCGTACAAGCATTTTCAAGGGAACCACCCGTACTACTTGAGATCGTAACCGTCGCTGAATCAGTTGAACTCGCTCCTTGGTTGTCGGTAACGGTTAGCACAGCCGTGTATGATCCCGCTGTTGAATAGCTATGGCTTGGGTTTGCGGTGGTACTGCTATTGCCGTCGCCAAAGTTCCAGCTATATGCGGCAATGCTACCATCTGTATCAGCAGAACCATTGCTGTTGAAGTTTATGTTGGTATTAACATTACCAGCATAAGGGCCATTTGCATTGGAAATCGGGCTTTGATTTCCACCGCCACTGCCAACTATGTTTACGCTGTAGTCTTCAACTTCTCCGGAGGCAAAATTTTCACAAGCAGAACTCGCTGCAGAGCCATATTTCATTGCAATTCGCATGCGAGCACCATTAACTCCTGCAGCAGATGTTGGAATATTGAGATTGGCGCTGATAGCCGCTTTACTGCTTTGACCATTTATCAGCTGCTCGCCAGAATCAGTAAAGTCTCCATCTTTATTGAAATCTATCCAGACAGACCAATACTCGGTGTAAGCGCCACTGGTAAAGCCCGGAGTGAGCGTCGCGCTGTTGCTACCGCTATTCAAATTGGCGACCTGAGCTGTGTAATCGTTGTAACCTCCTTTTGCAGAACTATTGTTAACGCCGCCTACAGCTACCCCTGCTATCCACTCATAGTTGCCGCCTCCGGAAGAAGTACAATAAGCAGTGCCAGGGTTGGTTGTAATCGTTGTTGTCGCTGTATCCGTTGCTGTTAGGCCGTCATTATCGGTAACGGTTAAATTAACCGTATATGAGCCCGCAGCGCTGTAGTTATGATTAGGGTTGGCTGAAGTACTGCTATTGCCATCGCCAAAGTTCCAATTGTATGACGCTATGCTGCCATCTGAGTCGTTAGATCCGGAACTCGAAAATGCAATGGCACTGTTGACTGAGCCATTATAGGGGCCATTTGCTTCAGCTGTTGGCGCTTGGCTTTGCGTCGCCGAGCCGGTACGGATATGCATATAGCTGGTGTTGTTTTTTTCGGTCCACTCCGATACGGAGTCACTATTATCAATGATGACACCAAGGTAATAGTCGGTATTAGGGGTGAGATTATTCGGAATCGTGATGGTTTTTCTTACGGTGTCTGGGGTGTTGCGAGTCACTGTGACGTTGTCAGTGCTGATCAACGTATCAGTCGTGGTGATCGCTGCGTTGGTAGATATGTAGTACCCCAAGGCAACAGATTGGCTATTACGACCATTGTTTTCTAGCGTCATTTCGTATTGAATTGTCTCACCAAGTTCAACGTTATAACGTAATTCACAGTGAGAGCGGGTACAGCTTGAGGAGACTTTACTTGAATTTAGCACTGTACCGTTGCCATTGAATAGTCGTGTTCGACCGTGGGTGCTGTATGCCCCTGATGAGCCTACATGACGCCATGCTGCCACCGACAGATCTTCTCTATTACTGCCACCATAAAGTGCAATCAAGCCATTGACGGCATCTTCACCTAAGTAGGATCTTAACGCATTTTCGCCAGTGGTATGTAAATGCGTATAGTCGGTCCCCATAATGTTGTAATAGCGGTTTTCATGGGCTAATCCAACAGTGTGGCCGACTTCATGTAACGCCGTTGACTCAAAGGTACGGCTGTTGCCGCCATAGTTCCAAAAATTGGCTTTTTTGTCCATGCTGTCATCATAGGAGACGGTATTATGGAAAACGATATCGCCTTCAATCGTAGTGCCACATGGGCTGGTGATATTGTAGCCTGTGGCTGAGTTTCCTGCATCGTTCCACCAGATCTCACTTTCGCCGTTGCCTACGCCAACACTGGTGTCATTATCTAAACGGACATTCACGGTAAGATTGACTGGTGTGTCGTTAAAGCGAGTCAATGCGGTGGCAAAAGAGGTGCGCCAAAATGCATATTGGCCATCAAAGCCTGCTGGATTTGCGTTAAATGTAAAGCCACTTCCCGGCCATTTTCTTGGCGTATTGTTGTTGCAATCTGTCCAATATTTACTAGCCATGGCTTGGCTACTGGATAGGGTTAAAATGGTTGCTACGGCCAGTTTTACTGCTAATTTATTAATTCTCATTATTCGTCCTCAAATAGAATTTAAGCAAAGTATTGTTGTCAGTGAGATCGGTTTTACTTAAAGGGACTGCTGGAATTTAATACCGGGTTGCCATTGTTCTGTTCCAGTTGTTCCATTTCCCATTGATCGTGTGCACTTGCCGTTTGAGACGTAGCGGTAAAACCATTTTGTTGCTTTGTTGCTGATTGCGGCACATTAGGAGCTGCGGAGGCGCGAGTTAATGCAGGGTAGGCATTAAAGGATGCTTTTCTATCTGTATCGGTAACGCTTAATTGTACGCTGTTCACAGTAAATGCTTTCGTGCCAACGAGGCTTTTAAGGTGGTTGGTAAATTTAGTCACGTTTGATTTGGCCAAGCTAGACTTATGCTCGCCACTTAACTGTGCTGCAGCAGAGATATAATCGACACCGCCGTTATCATCGATGATGATTGCAGATTCGTTTGCCGCAATCACTTTTCCTTGTTGTATAACAAAGCGCCCATGTTCACATTCAACAAAGTCACAGCCGGTGTTTTGGCTCTGCTGCACCATAAGTATGGCCTCTTCACCAAGTGTGACCTCTGGAGTGTTGGTGGCGGTGAGTATGTTGCCATTAGGAAACTCTCCGCCGACAAACTTAAGCGTTATGCTATTGCCAGCATAATTGCCGCTTATCACCTCGCTAATGTTGTAGGTCACAAAGGTATAGGGGATCTCTTCAATAGACAGCCCCTCACTGATGTCGACGAGTGAGCCTTTGAAGATAAAGTCAGCGCGCGCAACCATATTTTTTAGAAATGAGCTTTGAATTTCAATATTGGCTGTATCGGCGGGGGTTGCGTAAACACTGCTTCCGGCAAGAAGTGTCATTAAAACCAATGCTCTATAGCGCGTAACAGGGTGTTTCTTTTTCATGTTATTCCTTCCCAATTAGATCTTGAAACAATTGACATCGTTGTCATTGACAATGCCTCGTCTCCTTAAAATCCAACCACGAAGAGAAAGGCGATTAGCTTTTAACCTTTCTGGTTAAAAACCAATCAAATATTACATATTTTATTCAATATGCTAGCTTTCTGGTTACAACTTTTGGTTATTTTATAGGTCAATATCTCTTTTTTTATGTGTTTTTAAATGCTTATCGCTGATTATTGGCTGATTGTTAGCAGAAAATAACCACGATGATATGGAACATTATTGTGAAAGGAGGTTTTGATTAGATTAGAGAGTTTAAGTTATTGCTATTCCTGTGGGAGGCTGAGAGTTTACGAATTGGTAGCGTAAATCTGGCGCTTAAACCTGCACGCTCAGCGGTTACAGAATGAGCGCCCGACAGTTAGCCAGACGCTATTTAGAATTAATTTATAATCCGTTGTGGTACTGCTGTACTGTTGATTGCGCCACCATGCTATCAAGTGTCGCTACCGCAGTGTTATCGCCCGAAAGTAGTTGTTCAAACTGGCTAATTAACAGCGCTTTATCAGGAGATGGTTTGTCACCAGCACCTATGTTGGTGAGATCAACCATAAAGCCGTCAAACAGGTGGGCTAAATCGTCAATAATCTCAGTATTTAAAAACTGATCTTGATTATAGATACTCGGATAACCCGCCTTTTGCTTATCAATGGCAAATTCATCACCCTTAAGGTTAGTAATGCTGGTGGACTTATCACAAGAGAGCATACAACCATTGTCGATGCGGGGTTTCTCACAGCCAACACTTTGTTGGAAAAAGCACTGTCTGCTGGCCATCAGTAAGATCGGGTGGTAGATACTATACATCATTTTGAAATTGGCTGGCCGCGCAATATGCTTGATTTGCTGCTGATTGATCTCATTAGAGATAAATGCGCCGTGGCAATCAAACTGCTCCTGCATCGCTAGCAACGCATAGGAGTTGGTAGTATTTAAAAATGGGCCAGCAATCCATTTTACGCCTAACTCGTAGGCGCGATGAGCAATACCAGTATTATTAGTCACGATCAACGGCGGTCGTACCTGCTCCAAAATGTTCAATGCAACGTCGTAGTCTTTACCAATTAATACCGATGGAAACCAAGGGATGAGTCTTGGGTTTTGCTTGAAGAAATCAACATACTTAGTACAACCGCGCTTATAGGCATCAGGCAGCTTAAAGTAAATGTCGGCATGAGTCAGTTCGGCAAGGGCAATATCAGCTTCATCACAGATAAGTAACGATAACTTAGGGGCTTCACCCACAGGCTTTGGATGTTTCTCTAATTTTGGTAGCTCTACGGCAGGTAATACTGCTTTGCCGTGATTAAGGGTTAACAACAGCTGTTTTTTCAAGGTGGTTAACTCTTTGAATGGAACACTCAAGCCTGCTGCTAACGCTTCAGTTTGCAGTGTAAGCTCAAACTCTGCATTGTTTAAGCTCTTAAAACGCTTTTCTATCGCACTAATATCGATGCTGGCATCATCACTGCTGCTGAGTAAGCTACGAGTTTGAACGATAAAGGTTTTGTCGACTAACTGAGTTTGCCCGACAACAAAATCTTGAGTGCTAACCGTGATTGATAACGGCTCGCCTATTTGACCAGAGAAAGCTAAAGTTAGTGGCAATTTAGCGATACTCAAGTGTTTGATCTTATCATCGACGCTTGCTTGAATTTGGCTTTTTTCCTGTTGCAGTGTTTGCTCTGCATCATGGATCTGCACCACCGAAATCGACTGGGTGCCGTTTTGTGTCAGCTTGTCTTTAAGGTGATTCTTTGAATTATCGCGCGGGTTATCGATAAACATCGATTGATTTAGGTCCCCCTTTAGAAAAGAGTTAGTTAAATCACGGTTGAACACTTTATAGAGGCGCTCGCCATCTTCAAGTAGCTCACCGGTTTTCAGGTAACCATCTATCTGTCTTCGGAAACTATCAATCACAGTGTGAACGTAACTAGCCCCTTTGATGCGACCTTCCACTTTAAAGGAGTGAACGCCAGCTTCTATTAATGCGGGTAGATCAAAAAAGGCCGAGTTATCTTTAATATTTAGCGGGAAGTTATGTCCTGACTCTGTGGTTTCGTACTCTTCTCGACACGCTTGACTGCATCGGCCTCGGTTGCCTGAATTACCGACACTGGCCGAAGTTGAATAGCATAACCCCGAGAAAGCGATACAAAGTGAACCATGAACAAACACCTCGGTGGTAATGTCATGCTCACGACCCGTTGCAGTTAACGCCGTAATTTCACGTAAGTTGAGTTCTCTCGACAAGTTAACTCGCGAAGCGCCAAGCTTTTTAAGAAACGGGATCTGCCCAGCGTTATGGGTGGTTAACTGAGTCGATGCGTGCACATCTAATGTTGGAAAGTGCTTTTTAATCAGCTGGAACATGCCGATATCTTGCACTATCACGCCATCTAAGGTGGTGTTAACCAGTTTGCTCAGTAGCTTTGCAAGGGTTTTAAACTCGTTTTCTAAAATCACAATGTTCAGCGTGAGGAATATTTCGCACTGATATTGGTGGGCGAGCCGAATGATGCCAACCAGTTCATCAAAGGAAATATTAGCTGCACGGTTGCGCGCATTAAAGGTGTCTAAGCCGCAATAAACCGCGTCGGCTCCAGCAATAATAGCTGCTTTAATCGCATCAATATCTCCGCCTGGTGCTAATAATTCTATCTTTGGATCCATGGTTACCACTTGTTGTTAGCAATTTTATGGGGGGATGTTACCCGTATATTTTGCTAATGAATATCGTTAAAGTAAATTATTCACATTCTCTAATGGAGCTAGTTGAGCAACAATGAGTGAAATCATGGCATTACCTGTATTGTATTCCTTAAGAAACTGCCCCTACGCAATGCGGGCTAGAATGGCTATTTACGCCTCTGGTCAGCAAGTACACCTGCGAGACATAGTGCTTAGTGATAAGCCCGCTGAAATGCTACAGGCTTCACCTAAGGGGACGGTGCCAGTGCTTGTCACCGCTGACAACCAGGTTATTGATGAGAGCTTAGCGGTCATGTTGTGGGCATTTACCCAGTCCGATCCTCAAAATTATCTCGGGGCTGACCGACCAAATGCACTCGCTGATATGCTGCTATTGATAAGCCTATTTGATAATGAGTTTAAAGGGCATCTAGAGAAATACCGCTGCTCAAAACGCTATCATGAACCATCGCTCATGGATGATAGAATGCAATGTGAGCGCTATCTTGTAGATTTAGAATCACGACTTTGCCGCCATCAATACTTGATGTCAGATAAACCTAGTTTGGTCGATTTAGCGTTAGTGCCGTTTATTCGCCAGTTTGGTCGAGTAGAACGGCAATGGTATCTGCAAGCACCATATCCCAAGCTAAGGCAGTGGTTAAATAGCTATTTGCAGAGCCGAATGTTTAGTAAGGTGATGACGCAATATCCAATGTGGTTAGATGCGAAGCAAGACATTGTTTTTAGTTGCAGAGCTTAGTGCTATGCCCCACTAATGAGTGCAATCGATAACGGTTAAAAAATAGAAAGCAGGAGTCTTTATGTTTGGGCCAAATCCCGATGATAAATCGCCGATGAAAGGCTTCCCGCAAGTGGGATATTTAAAAAACTATATTAAGGGCGACAACATCATAGTAGGAGATTATACCTATTATGACGATCCCGATGGCCCTGAGAATTTTGAGAATAACGTGCTTTATCATTTCCCATTTATTGGTGACAAACTGATTATTGGCAAATTTTGCGCTATTGCTAAAGACGTCAAGTTCATTATGAATGGCGCCAACCATAAAGTGTCTGGTTTTTCGACCTATCCGTTTCAGATCTTCTCTAATGGCTGGGAAAAGGTGATGCCTAAAGAGGGGGATTTACCTTTTAAAGGTGATACACAAATTGGCCATGATGTGTGGATTGGTTATGACGCGACGATTATGCCTGGGGTCACGGTTGGCCATGGTGCTATTATCGCCAGTAAATCGGTGGTAACTAAAGATGTACCTGCGTATGGCGTTGTCGGCGGTAACCCCGCTGAACTTATTAAACTCAGGTTTGAGCAACATATTGTTGAGCAACTTGTCGATATTGCTTGGTGGGATTGGACTGCTGAGAAAATTACCATCAACTTAGAGGCCATAGTTGACGCTGATATTACTGCGTTACAACAAGCAAAAATAACCAACTGATTTTTAAACTCGTTTATTAAGGATAAGAAAAGAGTATGTACTCAGGACAATGTGTATGCGGTGAAGTTAACGTGGCCATTAGTGGTGAAATAAGTGAAATTATTCACTGCCACTGTTCACTTTGTCGTAAAAATAGCGGCACGGCCTATGCGACCAATGGATTTGTTGCCGCGACTGACTTTGCCATAACTAAAGGGGCTAGTTCATTAACCAGCTTCTCATTTAAACCAGGCCGTCAGCGTCATTTTTGTCAGTATTGTGGCTCGCCGGTTTATAGCTCGAACGCTGAAGATCCTGGCCGAGTTAGGGTGCGATTAGGGATTATAGAGTCAGATATTACTGAGCGGCCTATCTCGCACAACTTTGTGACATCTAAAGCCAATTGGGATGAGTTGGATGCACAACTACCTCATTATGACGGTTTTGAGCCTAGTCGCAGTTAACTAACGGATGGATTCAATTAATAAACAATAATATACAACCGAATACAAAGATGAAATGGAAAGTGTATATAGGGAGTAACACCTTGCAAATAAGATTAGCTGAACAAAAGGACATGCATGCATTTTTTAGCTACCTCTCTCGTCAACTAGCGGAAAATGGTGTCGACGGTGCAGCCGTATTTCAGCCTATGTCTCGTACAGAGTCTTACTTGAGTGACGCGATGAAATCTCGTTTCACACACGGGATAGCAACTGAAATGGGTGAGCAAGGTTGGCGTAAACTGTTATTAGCATTTATTGACGGTAATATCGTTGGTCATATTGATATACGCGCTCATGCTGAAGAACATACCGCTCACCGAGCTTTATTAGGTATGGGGGTTGATGCCGCTGCTCGTGGTAAAGGACTCGGGAATGCACTTATAGAGTCAATTTTTAACTGGACGGCAGCCCATACCGATATTGAATATATCGACTTGTGGGTATTATCCAATAATCAAGTGGCCTGCAGACTCTATGAGCGCAGCGGTTTTACCAAGTGTGGTGAAATAGCAGATATGTTCCGTATCGATGGCAACCCTCAAGCTTACAGCATGATGTCAAAAGCGGTAATGCCAGTAAAAGCGCTTGCTTCAGCTAATACCTAGGAGTGTTGATGACTCATACCAATAACAATAAAAATCAGTATAAAGTGGCAATAGTGACGGGAGCTAGCAGGGGGATTGGTGCTGCAACCGCTAAGCTATTGGGCGCGCAAGGGTATAGGGTGTGCGTCAATTACCATAAGCAATTGGAAGCTGCAAAGCAGGTTGTCACCGATATTGAGTCCGCGGGTGGACAAGCTATTGCCATTCAAGCTGACGTATCAAAAGAGGCCGATGTTGTTAGGCTCTTTGCTGAAACTAAGCTGAAGCTGGGCGCGGTGTCGCACTTAGTCAATAACGTTGGTATCCTTTTCACCCAATCAAGGTTAGTGGATCTGAGTTTAGCGCGTTTTAATACTGTGATGAATACCAATGTCAGTAGCTGTTTTTTGTGTTGTCGAGAAGCCGTTAAAACAATGCAAGCTGGCAGTGCCATTGTTAATGTTTCCTCTGGTGCCTCAAAAAGTGGTGCACCCAATGAATACGTGGATTATGCCGCATCAAAAGGTGCGATGGATTCATTGACCAAAGGTTTATCTCTGGAGTTGGCTGCTGACGGAATACGCGTTAATGCAGTGCGGCCAGGCTTTATTCATACTCAGATGCATGCCGATGGCGGCGAGCCCAATAGAGTCGAAAGGTTAGCGTCGCAAATTCCACTGCAGCGTGGTGGTGCCCCTGAAGAAGTGGCCGAAGCAATTGCTTGGTTGCTGTCAGATGCTGCTTCCTATGTGACAGGGTCATTTATTGATTTAGCTGGTGGAAGGTAACAGAATACCCGTTACCGTTGTAACCAAAAAGCCCAGACTTGAGCCTGGGCTTTAAAATATCTAATTGGGAAACTTAAAATTTAGAAAGTATAACTTACGCCAAACTTAACCGTTCTTGGTTTACCCACATTCACCTCACCATTTTCACCGCCACCTAGGTAGTCCGTGTCAAATAGGTTTTCGACGTTAACTCTTAGCTGTAGATCTTGGCCTGCCACTGGAATGGCGTAACTAATTCCGGTATCAACACGAGTATATGCATCTTTTTCAAAAGTATTCGCGGCATCACCAAAACGTTCACCTTCGTAAAATGCGCCTAAGTTTACGGCTAGTCTGTCAGTGACTGAATATTTAGCCCAGATTGAAGCCGTCCATTCAGGTACATCTTCAGGGCGGTTACCCTCAAATTCATCGTGTGAGCTATATTCCGCATCGAGATACATTAACGAGGTAATTAAAGAGAGGTCATCGTTTATTTGCCCCATGCCACCAAACTCGAATCCACGATGGCGCTGTACGCCGCCTTGAGTGGTAATCGGGTTATCAGAGGTTCCTGCATTCGTTAGAATATTCTCTCGTTCGATATCAAACACTGCAGCGTTTAAGCGGATTCTTCCCGATAGCAGTTCCCATTTAGTGCCCAATTCAACCATTTTGCCTTTAATTGGGTCGAGCTCTAAACCATAGCTGCCATCTTCATCGTCAAGTATGCTGCCTTGTGGCTCAAAACTCTCACTGTAGTTTGCATAAATAGAAGCATTGTCGACCGGGTGATAGATAACACCGAATTTGGGTAAGACTGAATTGCTGTCGGCATCGGTTTTGTCTTGCTGATCGTAGCGCACGCCCAGTAATACTTGCCATTCATCGGTGAGTGAAATCAGATCTTGAGCAAATACACCATAGTATTGGTAGTCTTCGCTAGAGGCTTTAGCATCGGCATAATCTAAGTCTGGCTGAGGCACAATAACACCGGTGTTGATATTACCGTTGTCCATTTTCCCTTTCACTTTGAGTGAGCTGTATTGATGGTCAACATAGTTACCGCCAAATAGCAGGTCATGTTGCATGCCAGCGAGTTCAATAGAGCCAACAAAGTCGAAGTAAAATGCCTGCTGCTGCCAATCTTCAAGCTTGTTGTAAGGCTTATTTTTATAGCTGCCAGTGTCTGGATCGTAACTGCTAGTCTGTGGCTTGCTTTCCCAACGTTCACGTTCATTGTGCTGCTTGTTGTAACCTACTGCAAACTCCCAATCATCAGACAGTTGGTAGCGTAGGTCGGCGCCATAGTTTTCACTTTGGGCATCAATTTTAGTCCAAGGCATGTCCCAAATCATTTCGTCGCCACCAACTACATCGCCGTTCTCGTCGACTAACGCACCGCTGTCTTGGCCTGCTAATTCATCTGATTTGTCGTAGTGTAGCGATAGCGTGAGATCATCGCTAAGATCGAAATCAGTCATTAAACTACCAACGAGGAAGTCACTTTCCTGTGCGCTGCCATCTTGGTACTCACGCCAGTTCTTGTTCTGCTCCTTTTCAAGAACCGCACGATAACGAATAGTTTGTTCCTCGTTTAAGCTGCCACCGGCATCGAGTGAACCTCGAATCGAGCCGTTTTCATCACCCTTAATGCCTAAGGTTAAAAACGAATCGTAAGTTGGTTTTTTTGTCACTAAATTAACGAGACCACCAGGTGTTGACTGGCCGTATAGCAAGCTTGATGGCCCTTTTAATACTTCAACATTTTCAACCAATGCCATCGGCAAGCGGTACTTAGCAAAATGCTGATGGCCGTCTTTGAGCAGGTTAGTACTTTCATCCAAACTAAAGCCACGCAAACTAAAGCGTTCTCTGTCGGTGGTCACTCGACCAATTGAAATGCTGGCATCATTCTTAAGCGCATCACCGAGTGTGCGTACTAGCTGATCGTCCATGATTTCTTTAGGAATGACGACTACAGATTGGGGAGTATCTAGCAAAGATACGTCTGATCGCATCGCGCCATGGGCTTGATCGGTTTTGTAATGCTGCTGGTGCCCAGTCACTGTGATGACTTCGATATTGGTATCATCAACAGTGGTTGCGAGTGCTGAACCTGAGTATAAAATGCCTGTTACTAGCGCGGAAATTAGCTTTACTTGAGTATTCATGTGGTCATGCCTTTATAGCTCTTTGCGACGACAGCTCTTACGTAAGCTAATTTCGATGTTCCGTATCAAATGTTAAGCGCAGGCTAAAGTTAATTGAATTATGTTGTAGAGGTTTGCTTTCTGGGTGCGAATGCTAATGAGAATTGCTATCAATAGCAATTTTAATCGGTTGTTATCTGAGCACTTGATTCTGCTGTTGATAATTTATGTGAGCATTGTCACTTGTGGATATTATTGATTTTTATAATTCAATAACCCTTAACCCCCCTATGCGTAAGGCTTGTGGGTGTATTGATTCTATTTTACTTAGCGGGGGAATGTGCGGGGTAATTAATGAATATTAACTGAAACTTAAATTTTCAGGTTTATAATGACTTTTTTGTTACCTTTAATTTGGTAGCAACTTGGTATCAATTAGTTAGCAATAAAGTCACTGAAATAGTGGTTTTACAACATGAGTAAATTCGCGGTTGATTTACCTTTATTACCATTTTAAAAGGCTAGGGGATCTAGAAGTTATATGAACGACAATTTGAGTCATAAAACTAATAATAACAAAGCGGAAATTGGAGTCGTAGAGTATCGAGTTTGGGATAAACCAGTTAGGATTTTCCATTGGATTAATGTCATCCTTATTACAGCACTCATGTTTATTGGATTAATTATGCTGTTTAAGTCTGAACTTGGGATCAGCGGCCTACCTGCAAAGATCAAACTGAAAGAGTTACACACTATCATTGGCTATTTGTTTGCCATTAACCTTCTCGTTAGGTTGGTGTGGGGGTTTGCGGGGACCCATTTTGCTAAGTTTGCCAGTATGCGTCCAAAAATCAGCGAGGTTACCGCTTATAAGCAACGCTTAAAAATCGGTGAAAACCCTCAGTATCTTGGGCATAATCCTATCGGCAAGTTTGCCGTGGTTACGATAATGGCTTTGTTGGTTGTAATCATGGTAACTGGGTTAATGCGCGCTGGTACTGATATCTATTACCCGCCATTTGGTGGTGCTGTTACTCGTTATATCGCTGCGGATACTGTTGACCCGACAACCATAAAAGCATACGACGATACTGGGGTGAATTTAGATAAAAAGGCCAACATCAAGCCTTATAAAAGTCTTGCTGGCGATATTCACCTGTACAGTGTTTATCTGTTAATGCTGCTGATACTCATGCATGTCATCGGTGTGATTTTTGCTGAGTTGCTTCATCAACCCAGGGATTATTTCAGCGATGTTTTCAGGCAAGAAACGTATAGCAGGCAAGTGTGAAGACGGTAATGAATAATGGCTAACTGATGTCCATCAATGATACTTGATTAAGTTTTTATAATAGAAAAGGCCACTGCTTAATAGCCGTGGCCTTAGTTTTATCAACTTGTTTGAAAGTGAGGTCGATAAGCTTGAGGTAGCTCAAACACCTTATCTTGATGGGTGATTGGGCAGATAAAGTTTAAGTAACATGAGGTGAGCTGTAAATTGGGCGTCGATTCATTGCCATTACCGTGCAGTCTGTCACCAATAACAGGATGACCAACGCTTGCCATATGCAGCCGTATTTGATGTTTACGACCTGACTCAATTTTTACCTGTACTTTGGATTGGTTTAACTCGGCGTTGTACTCTAATAGATGCGCGTGGGATAATGCTGATTTACCGTCGACGTCGGTATCAATCGTCACTTTTGAGTCTGGAAATTCACCCTCGACAATGACTTGATAATATTTATCTAAAGCGCGAGTCTCAAACAATTTAGCAATGGCAGCGGTGGTTTTTTTGCTATGGCCTAGCACAATCAGTCCGGTTGCAGCGAGATCAAGCCTATGGATAATATAAGCGCTACGAGCTGGCTCAAGGTGAGTCTCTGCAAAGCGGTTTATCGTGGTGTGATCGCTCCATTTTGAGCCTTGGCAGCGCATACCAAACGGTTTATACCAGACACTGTATTGCCCTTCATCAAATAGTAATTCAGCATTAGGTACGCTTTCATCGAGTACAGTTTGATTGTAATAAAGGTGCAGTTCATCGCCTTGACTAAGCACTTTTTTTACTCGCCTTAATCGGTTGGTTTGTTTACCGTGAGTGAGCCAAACCGCGCCTTTTTGCATCGCCTGCTTGACTAGCTGTTTGCTTAGACCTGTTTGCTTGGCTAACAGGCTGACCGCGTCAATTTGCGGATCGACGACTTTGATGTGGCATTCAGTTTTTTGCAGGCTCATGGCTTGATTACATTAGTCTTTAAAGATTGGCTAGCCATTTTACACTAACTAATGCAAGCGCTGCGACCTCTATATATCCTATCTATCAATGTGCCTAATACGAGAGTATTGTCGCAAGAGTTTTGTAAAGAACATTGGCAGCTGAGCATACAGTATTACGCCATTTGGCTAGATGTAAAAATTTTAATGCAAATTATCTTGTTCTCGCTATGAGCTAGGCTTAATGTGGATCTTAATCGTTTTCAATTGCAGTAACCGACATTGATATGATGTTAATCAGTGCGGCTATTTAGCGGGTAAAAACTGGAGTGAATCATGGATACGCAGTTAAAGTTTAGAGTGCAAAACTGGCTCAACAATGATCCCGACCCATTAATGCGTGCAGAGCTACAGGCTTTGGTTGACGCCAATGACAATGAAGCTATAGCCGCGCGCTTTGTCGGGCGTTTGGCATTTGGTACCGCAGGCCTTAGAGGCGTAGTTGGCGCGGGGCCGACTCGGATGAATCGTTTAGTGGTGCAGCAAACATCTGCAGGCTTGGGAGCCTATTTGAAGACGCAGGTGAGTGATATTGCTACTCGCGGCGTAGTCATTGGCTATGATGGTCGCCACGATTCACAACAGTTTGCTGAAGATGCTGCCAGTGTATTGTGTGGACTGGGTATTAAAGTGTATCTGACCAAACAGATAGCAGCCACGCCACTGGTGGCATTTGGTGTGCTGCACCTTGGTGCGGGAGCGGGCATTGTGGTGACCGCGAGCCATAATCCACCGCAATATAACGGCTATAAAGTTTATTGGGGTAATGGCGCGCAAATTATTCCACCCCATGATAGCGGGATTGCCGCATGTATTGAAAAGTCGGCCACAGAGCAAATAAAGCTGCCCACGTTAGATGAGGCTTTAATGGGTGGGGGGTTACAGATCTTAGGCGATGAATTCTATCAGGCTTATCGTGATGGGGTGCATCAGTCCCCCGTGCTACAGATTAACACCGAACCTGCACAAGTCAGCCTCGCATACACTGCAATGCATGGTGTGGGTAATGAGATGGCGTTAAATGTGCTGCAAGATGCTGGCTTTAACAATGTCTATTCGGTTGCAGCGCAGGCGCAGCCTGATGGAGATTTTCCCACGGTGAACTTTCCTAACCCTGAAGAGAAAGGGGCGATGGATTTAGTCATCGCAGAGGCGAAAAAGCATAACGCGATGCTTGCCTGTGCTAACGATCCAGATGCAGACCGATTTGCGGTTGCCGTGCGCAACACTGATGACAACTATCAAATGCTCACAGGCGATCAAGTCGGTGTCTTGTTTGGCCATTATTTGTTATCACATGCTCGCGATAATCAGCGGCTAACCTGCACAACGATTGTGTCATCAAGCCTATTATCAAAAGTTGCAGACAGCATGGATGCAACTTGCAGAACCACACTCACTGGCTTTAAATGGTTAACCAATGTGGGTATGAGCGAGCAAACAGATGATAATCAGTTCCTGTTTGCCTATGAAGAAGCACTCGGGTACACCCTCGGCACTATGGTGTGGGATAAAGATGGTTTATCGGCGTTGGTTGGATTCGCCCAGCTCACCGCAGAACTTGCTAGCAAAGGACAAACTATCTGGGACAGGTTGGAGTCAATCTATCGGCAGCATGGTTTCCATCTTAATAGCCAAGTGAGTATCGCGTTAAAACCGACCACACCTAATATTGGTGCCTATCTGCGTGATAACCCGCCACAAGCAATCGCGGGGCATAAAGTGGTATCAACCGATGATATCAGTATTGGCAAACGCCTTTTTGCCGATGGCAGCGAAGAAGCCATTAATTTGCCCGCCAGTGATGTGCTTATCTACCGCCTCGATAATGATGGTAGAGTGATTGTGAGGCCATCAGGTACAGAACCAAAGATTAAGTGTTACTACGAAGTGGTTGAAACTATGAATGCAGATGACACGCTAGCCTGTGCACAACAAAGGGCACAGGCCAATATGGATACATTTATTAATGCCCATCAAGCAGACTTACCAAAATAGTCTATTCGCCGCTTGAGAATAAAAAAGCCATCGCGAGGTGGCTTTTTTATTAAATTTAGGAGGTATTAATTGCTTCAATAGTAGCGTTTAACCTAAATGATAAACCATTTTTGCACAGGTATGAGGTAGCCTGGGGAGTCTAAAGAACAGTATCGAGGTTAAGCAGCCAAGCATCATTCAGCTGGATTAAGCTTTTGCAAGTCGCCGTGAATATATCCCTATAGGCTCTGCTAAATCATCCATGATTTAGAAGCTTGCACAGCCCAAATCAGATGAATAACGAGTAAGTCTACTTTAGTCGCTAACTCGTTTTTGTCGGATAGGCGGCACTTGTTACCAAGTGCCACCCTCCTAAGAACCGTACGTGCAACTTTCACTGCATACGGCTCAAGCCTCCACAAAGGCGTATTCTGTTACCCAGCACCCTACATAGCAGCCAAAACAGGATCAAACCAAGAGTTTCTGCCTTCCTTTGCCCGTTTCCGCTTACTTAAGTAAGCTTCGTATTCGGGGTCGTAAGGTATAGCTGCGCTCCTGATTTTCACATGTCTTTTTATCGGCGTTTGAGCTATCTGAACCAGATTAAAATGGCAGTCCATGTTGGCAATCTTCTGCCAGCCATGGAATTGCCACCCACCTATGCGATTCATGTAATATTTACGCCTCACCCAGTCCTTACTTTTCGTTGGATGACGCCTTACCGCCCATCGCCATAACAGCCAGAAAAGTTGATGGCCTACATAACCGAAAACTTGCTTTGCAACACTGTGGCGATAATAGTTCGCCCATCCTCTCAGTTTCGGATTCAATATTTTGATTAAATCGTTAACGGGGATTGTTGGATGTTTTCTGATGAATTCACGTAGATTACTCAAAAATGATAGAACGTTACTCTTGCTCGGTTTAATGAGCAGTTTGCCTTTGTACTTCCTAAGATTGAATCCCAGAAAGTCAAAACCATCATCGATATGAGTTATGTGCGTTTTCTCATCAGAGAGTGTTAAGCCTCTTTCCTGTAGAAAGCCAATGAGTTGCGGTTTGATTTCATTGACGAGCACTTCCTTCGAAGAACCTGTGATAACAAAATCATCTGCGTACCCGATAAAGTTGACTCTATTCCCTGTTTTACAAGCAATAGACTTAACCAACTGTTCTAACCCAGCCAGCGTCAGTAACATCAGCGTTGGGGAGATTATCCCGCCTTGCGGTGTTCCTTCTGCTGTTTTGTAGAACAATCCTTTATCAACATAACCACATCCAAGCCATTGTTTCAGCATTCGCTTATCTAATTGAATGTTATCGATGAGCCATTGATGACCAATCTTATCGAAACAGGCTTTGATATCTCCCTCAAGAACCCACTGACTAGAGCGCTTCATACACAAACATTTGAAGCACTGTGCAATTGCATCTGCTGCGCTTCGGTTAGGTCGAAAGCCATAGCTATTGAGGTCGGCTGCCGTTTCTGAAATAGGCTCCAAGGCGAGAAGATGAAGCGCTTGTTGCGCTCTGTCTATCATGCAGGGAATGCCTAAAGGTCTGAGTTTGCCGTTTTTCTTGGGGATGTAGATCCGCCTGAGCGGTTTGGCATGATAGCCTTTTCTGCTCAGTTGATTGACCGCCGCCATACACCGGACATCGGTGTTCCAGATGATGCCGTCGATTCCAGGTGTTTTGCTGCCTTTGTTTTGAGAAACTCTTTTAACTGCAAGCAATTTTGCTGATTTAGAGTGAGTTAATATCCACTGCAACGCTTTCGCCTTACCGTGTTTACCTTCTCGGGTTGCTTTTGCAATGCGCATTTGAAGCTTTAATACATGTTGCTTAACCGCTTTCCAGTTAATGGATTGCCATTGAGCGCTGTTAGGAGATGCACTAACTTCGATTGAAGCCATCATTTGCGTTTCTCCTTGAATAAAGTTCTTCAAATCATCTTGCAACGGGAGACCAGCTAGAAGTCAGCTCGCTTTCGCGCCAGATAACAACCTGTATCCGCATCATTACAACACGGCTTTCGCTTTTTCCAGCCTCCTTTACCTACATCACTATCAGTAGCCTTCGCAGGCCACTTTCCCCAAAGGGAGCAATACAGGCTTACCCTGTTCCGTATGTCGCGCAACGTCAGGTTAGATGCCCACTATAGTGCGGAGAGTTATTTGATCACGAAAGAGCACTGTCCAATCTCTTTCCAACTCTCGTGCCTTTTGGCCACAGCGTATTAACCACTTCCGCTGTTTCTCATATAACGCACCTTACATGGATTCACATACGTTCATCATACTGACACCCTAGCACTTACCCGATTGTGGTTATCAGGAAGAACGTCCTCTCACGATTCAGTTCCCATTTGACATAAGCCAAATATCGTTACATTGTCAGACTCGCTACTTTATTCAGAGTCTTAGGGTCATCTGGTGATACAGATGGTTCACTCTTACCGTGGTGAACAACGCTTCATACGACTTCAGGTCGCACGGACAAAAGTGAGTTATCTTCTGACAAAGGTGGTTCCAATGACCTGCGGTCGGTGTATGTGAAGATACTGCTGAGGCTCGCCGTGAACACATCTGACCTACAAGGATGGAGGAAATGCCAAATTCTGTATGGAACAGAATTGGTCTTGTGGGCTCAACGAAAACAACAACATCCTTGTTAAAAGGCCAGCTCGTTTCCATACCTCTTGTTCCAGAGTTTGATAACTTCGTTATCTTTCACCCTGTTTTCGAAGGCCTCAGCCGCGTCTACACTGGGTTAGAAAAGCACAACTATTTAGTATTTGAGCTTTAAGCTGAATCCAATTCAATTTCGCTATATTGAACTCTTTCAAGTCGTCACTAGCGCATTATTGGGCAGAAATGACTTCGTCATCGAATCCACGAAATGGTTGATTTTGATCCTATGAACACTGTTAAGCTGCTCTGACACTATGCCTTTGATTCAGTACATAAAGTAAACATGCAAATAAAGCGATGTCTCTAGGGATAACGATTGCTAAGAAAGTCACATCGGTAGGTAAAGGAAAAGGGTGGGATACAATGAAATACGGGATTAATAATGCCCAATAAAAATAACTGCAATTATTTAAAGTGAAAGACGATACTATGCGGGTAAATAGCCAAAAAATAATAATGAAAGGTAAAGTCAAAACAGCATGCTCGACAATGACATTTTTAAAAGTTAGATACTCACCTGCCATTGGTAAGAGGTTCATAATATTAAATATAACCCCTGCACCAATCCCAGTAAAATATACAACTAAGTATAGGTATAATATGCTTAGAAAAATGACTAAGCTCCAATCTTTCACTCTATCCATAAGTAATACTCCATTGACACGTTAAGAGCTTATAATCCGGTGTTTCGGACAAATTCTTGCCTATTATTTACGCTCAACATATCAATGTAACCGATAGGTGTAAACCATTGATGTAGGGTGTTGCTGTAAGTTGGTGATATCAAGGGGAATATTGCGCTACCTGTAATGTTTGTTACGTTGAAAATAAAGGTCAACTCATAATGCATTAGTATCATTGTACAACTATAAGGCAGGTCTAGATTTCGAGATGAAAATTCTTAAACTGAATTAACTGGAATCACTATTAAATCAGTAATGCCAGCGAGATTTAGTTGTGGGTAAAGTAAGTTGGTACCTGCCATAAACTATTCTAATGACCTGTAATTAATACATCTGTAGTTACTCTGTATTTGAGCTTTAAACACTACTTTTCTATGAGAAGCTATTAGTAGATGTTTAAACTTAGAAATTCAATGAACTAATAGAAGCAAGGCTACCCCGCAAGTATTTTGTTAAATTTGTCCGGTGCACTCCTATGCAATCAAGAGCGGGGCAAGCTTTGGGTCCGACGACTTTTACTTATAAGATAAACTACGAAGCTCGGTCAACCAAGCTAAGTAAAATTAGCTATTGTAGAACAGCTAATTGAACGCTAGTGTAGATGATTAAATAATCAACGACATCTAAATTGGAATTCATACAAAGCACCAAGTGCTAGGGAATAGGCAATGGATAATAATCAAATATCGGTAAATACTTTTGATAAGTTAGCGCAAAGGTATGAAGACAAATACATGGATCTTACGATGTATGCTGATACTTTTGATTCTTTTATAAACCACCTGCCAACCGACGATGCCCGCGTGTTAGAGCTGGCTTGTGGGCCAGGAAATATCACTAAAATGCTGTTATCTGCAAAGCCAAATTTGTCGATACTGGCGACGGATCTTGCGCCCAATATGTTGTTACTTGCTAAGAAGAACAACCCTAAAATTGAAGTATTGCAGTTAGACAGTCGCCACCTAAGCAAGGTTACAGAAAGGTTCGACGCGATAATGTGCGGTTTTTGTTTGCCATACCTTGATAGAGATGAGGCGATTGCTCTCATCGATGCGGCGGCTGAAAGACTGAATCCTCAGGGAGTTTTGTATTTAAGTACAATGGAAGGGGAGTGTCCAAAGGTACGCGAGGATACCTCAAGTGATGGTGATAAAGTGTATACCTATTTCCACCATGCAGAGCAGTTAGTACCAGCGTTGAGCCGACGCGGTTTTAAGCTATTGGCACTAAAGCGTAAACAGCAGTTAAGTCCGATAGGTGAGGTGACGGACTTGTTTATTACCGCTAGGCTAGACGCTAACTAAAATGTGCGTGAAGTATGTTATTGAGTTTAAGCGCTATCGCTCTGCGAGCGCTAAAAGGTTGGGTAAAAAACGCTGCTCTTGAGAAGCGATAACCTTTTGCTCTGCAAGCACTTGTTGCAAGATCTCTGGCGTCGTTAACGGATTGGCTAATACAACTCTAAATACCACCGCTTTGATGTCCATCAAATGCGCTTTTTCTGGATTAATCCTAGTGCGAGAAACAAAAGAAGTGCCTTGTTCTCGCTGACGTTTTTGCACAAACTTAGTTAATCCATCCAGTAGTGAATTAAATTCTGATAGCTTATCTACGTCATTATTTGCTCGTGCATTGGCCATCGCTATTTGCACTTTTTGCGGCACATAACGGTAGGTTAACAGGCAAAGCTCTGGTTTTGACACGAGTTCAAAATCTTGATGTTGGTTGATCAAATCAGCAAAATAACGCGCTTTTTCCAAACTGTTATTGATCAGTATTTCATAGCCATCACGACCGATAACCTTTAAGCATGCATGGACTAGCATTGCCATACCAGGGCGCGAGCCCTCTAAAGTTTGGCTGCCTAAATCTTTCGAGCCTTTTCTGAGAATATACTCGGCGTGGTGCTTAATCGCATTAGCGAAAGTAGGATCTTTAAAGATCACCATGCCCGCGCCCATCGGGACATACATCTGTTTGTGAGCATCAATGGTAACAGAGTCTGCGCGCTCTATGCCTGCAAGCAGGTGACGATACTTTTCAGATAACAGACTGGCGCCGCCCCATGCTGCATCAACATGAAAATGGCAATTAAGCTCGCTGGCCAAATCAGCAAGCTCATTGAGAGGGTCAATATTGCCTGTTTCAGTGGTCCCCGCAACGCCCACAATCGCCATCACTTTAATCTTGTCTGCGGCCAGTTGATTGGCAAGTTTACGCATTTTTGATACGTCGACTTTGTTGTCTTCTGCAGTGGGTACTTGGATGATATTTTCGCGGCCAATGCCGAGTAGATCGGCTGTTTTGCCTAAAGAGTAGTGGCCACGCTCAGACACTAAAATGGCCAAGTCGTCATAACCATAATGACGTAGGCCCTTCATTACCCCTTGCGCTGCGACGCCGCGGTAATTGCCATCAGCTTTTAGCAGTTGGTTACGGGCAGTCCAAAGGGCAGTAATGTTGGCGACAGTACCACCAGAGCAAAATGCGCCTAAAGAGACGTTAGCGCTGTGCATCCAGTTTTGATAGAAGTCATCATTTTCAGCATAAATGAGGTGATGCATCATGCCTAACACTTGGCGCTCTAATGGCGTAAAGGCTTTAGACGTTTCTATTTTAACCAGATTTTGGTTTAAACCTACCATCATTTTTGATAACGGCAGTACAAAGTAGGGCAGCGCTGATGTCATGTGGCCTATAAAGCTTGGCGCAGAGGTATGCACTGAGTGCGCGACAAGCGTTTGCATCATGTCGTCGGCGTAATCAGAGACAAATTGCGGCGCGGCTGGAATTTGGTGTTGCTGGAAGTCTAGTTCAATCTCGGTGAGAGGTTTCTCAACCGCGACTACACTTTCTTGCAAAAAGCCCATTAAGTTCTGTGAGATATTTTGCTCAATAACACTAAGGGTTGAATCTGGGGCTTCTGGAACGGTAAAAATTCTCAGTAGTGCCTCTTCAGAAGCGGTGGCTCGTCTTGGTGTCATTGGCTAACTATCTCTACTTATCACACTATTTTTGTGCGTTGGATCAGTCTTTAAGTTGGTGGCTCACTTTACTGTAAGCTTTATAACGCATCAAGTAGAAAAGTGCTTTGGGGTTGAGGTTAGCTGTTTAAATGACGTTGCAATAAACAAAAAGACGCCTAAGCGCCTTTGGTTTTACAACTGATTTATTAGCTACTTGCTACTTGCCGAAAGGGCGTACAGCGCGGCCACATTTTTGCTGCAGGCATATAAGTTACTTTTAGCATTCGCGAGCACTTCGGCTAATGCTAATGCGCGAGGTGTGATAGAAAACAGTGCGCTAAAACCATGTGCTAGCAGTATATTAGCGTCGTCACTGACGCAACCGGCTATCGCTATCACTGGCACGTTGAGGCTATTGGCTACACTCGCAACTCCCATCGGTGTTTTACCATGTAGAGTTTGGCTGTCGAGTCGACCTTCCCCCGTGATGACTAGGTTCGCTCCTTGGATATGGCT
The DNA here is from genome assembly GCF_000014885.1 of Shewanella piezotolerans WP3. Taxonomy (NCBI): domain Bacteria; kingdom Pseudomonadati; phylum Pseudomonadota; class Gammaproteobacteria; order Alteromonadales; family Shewanellaceae; genus Shewanella; species Shewanella piezotolerans. Next base: position 3,473,258 of record NC_011566.1, on the reverse strand, counting down.
GGTAAGATCAACAGTGTGCATCACGATGTCTATTCCTGGTTTTAGTTCAGCACCAAGAAATGCCATCGCACCTAAGCCCATGCCGCCAGCAGCGCCGACACCGCTTAAGTTACGATTATCTTTGATCCCCGCTTTTGCAATGACGTCAGCATAGTGATTTAGCGCAGTATCTAGCTGTTTAACCATCTCGCTTGTTGCCCCTTTTTGCGGGCCAAAGATTGCCGATGCGCCATAGTCGCCACAAAGTGGGTTGTTGACGTCGCAAGCGACTTCAAAGCGGCATTGTGCAAGTAAAGGGGGCAGATCTGTTAAGTCAATCTGTTGCAAAGTTGCCAGCGCTGCGCCGCCGGGAGCTAATGGCTTTTTATTGATATCTAAAAGGTGAGCCCCTAGCGCCTGTGCCATACCTGCGCCGCCGTCATTGGTTGCACTGCCGCCCAGTCCAATGATGATATGTTTAATACCACGATTTAGTGCATCAACGATCAACTCGCCTGTGCCGTAGCTTGTGGTAAACAGAGGATTGCGTTGCTCACCAGTGACTAGATGCAAGCCAGAAGCGGCCGCCATCTCAATGACTGCAGTTTTCTCACAGCCGTGGTAACTGTCGCCTAAAATGCCATAGAAGGCATTGACTTTGTCGCCAGCAGGTCCAGTCACAGTCGTCCAAATAAGGCTGCCGTTTGTGGCATCAACCATTGACTGTACAGTGCCTTCACCGCCATCTGCTACAGGCATTTTTACATATTCAGCATTAGGTAATACCGTGCGAAATCCTCGCTCAATTTCGTTAGCCACTTCCATTGCAGTTAGGCTCTCTTTAAATGAATCGGGGGCTATCACAATTTTCATGCAGTGTTCCTATTGTTAACTCATCGCTGAAACTGGTGAGATAAAGCTTAGCGTTGTGAAAGGTAATCTTAATGAGTCGTCATGTGCAGGATAAAGGCGAGCGGGAATGCTCGCCGTTAGCAATTCGCTTATAGCAAGACTAAGCTTAGTATGTACACCACGGTCATGGCGGTAAGACCTTGAACCAGTGTTGCCATTGTTTGTGCTTTATAGGCTTGTTTAACGCTCATGCGGCTAAACTGAGTCACTACCCAGAAGAAGCTGTCGTTAGCGTGTGAGACTGTCATTGCACCGGCACCAATTGCCATAACCGTCAGCACTCGGCCCATGTCGCTTGCAAGACCAATATCGCCTAGCATTGGCGCAACAAGTGCCGAAGTCGCCACTAGTGCAACAGTCGACGAACCTTGCGCAGATTTGAGCGCAGCGGCAACGATGAATGGCATAAAGATGCCAATTCCGAGCGCTGACAGTGATGTACCTAAGAATGCACCAATTTCTGTCGCCTTAAGGACTGCGCCAAATGCACCACCTGCACCGGTAATGAGTAGAATAGGAGCTGCAACCACTAGCCCTTGGCTAATGCGCTCGCTAAATTCTTTAACTTTATCGCTGCTTTTAAGTAGAGACAAGGATAGGAAAAGACCAATCATCAGTGCATTGACCGGCTGACCAAGAAATGCCAGTACATCAAATAGAACGCCATTACCTAACGGCGCTGATGGAAAGTTAGCAATTGAGCCAAAACAGATAAGTAAAATTGGCACAAAGATAGGTGCAAACGCGCGAGTTGGGCTAGGCAGTTTTCCGTAGGTTTGCTTAAGTTTTTCATAATCTTCAGTTTGATTTAGCAGCTCTTCTGCGCCTTCGCCATCAGGTTGAACGTTAGCAAAGCGGTTAGCCCAAAGCGTACCTGCTAGCGCAGCAATAGCGGCGACAAATACACCGACAAAAATCACTAAACCTAGGTTAGATTCAAGACCTAAGTTACCCGCAGCCGCAATTGGCCCAGGCGTTGGTGGTACAAAGGTGTGAGTGGCATAAAGGCCAGTTGCTAACGCGACACTCATCGACACACTTGAAACTTTCATGCGATTTGCCATCGATTGCTTCAGTGAGTTTAAGATCACAAAGCCCGAATCACAAAATACTGGAATAGAAACGATATAGCCGATAATTGACATGGTCAGTGTTGGAAAACGCTTACCCAATACTTTAATCACCACGTCGGCCATAGTAATTGCCGCGCCGCTTTTTTCAAGAATAGTGCCTATGATAGTACCAAGTACTATCACCAGACCGATGTAACCTAATATGCCACCAAAACCTGAGGTTATGGTTTTAGCAATATCGGCACTCGGTAGGCCGTAAGCAAATGCCGCCATAAAGGAGGCGAGGATTAGCGTTAAGAACGGGTGGAGCTTGAATTTTGAGGTAGCAATTACAATAAATGCAATCACTGCCAGTAAGATCAGTACGAGGCTCATAGCGTTTCCCTGTAGGGGTATTTTTTAGTTAGGTGTAGGGTTTTAAGCCAAATATATCAATCGCTCTGCTTAGGCTGAGGTCATAGAATTTCAGGCTAGATTATTATGGAGGCGCAAGTGAGAGAATTCTTTGGCGTAAAGCACTAGATTTAATCTCTATACAGAATTATATTTGTGCGCGTGCACAGTTTGTGTTTTTAAGGGGGCAAGCTCGCGTTTGCTTAACAGTCATCTGTTCTCAGGAATACTTCATACTGGCTATTGCTCTCTTTGTTTTGATAGAGGATATGACAGTAAAAGTTGACACTCTTATCGGCTAAATCTTCTGAAAAAAAGATATAGATTTGGTTATTAGCCGATGATTTATCGATAAAAAGCGGCGCTGCATTATTGTCTTGTTTGATTGCTGTTAATGAAACAGAGTCAATGTCTAGCCAAGCTTGCACTTGCTCATTAAGTTCATCGAAACTATCGCCACCATCCACGGCGGGATAACCATTATAGAGCGGTATATCAATACCTGCGTGGGTGATGGTACCTGCTTCGACGTTTTCTCCTTCAATAGCCGCTTTACTGTAAACGAGCGCGAGCGCACTTTTCATTGCTCCTTCAATAGCTTGCAGATCAGCTATTTTGGCATCTGTTCGCAAGTTTAAAAACTTAGGCGCCGCGATAACTGCGAGAATGCCGAGCACGATAATCACAACAACTAATTCAATCAGTGTGAAACCTTTTCTTAGTCGAGAATTAGTCATATATTACTTCCGTATATTGTTAAGCCCTTCATCACATGGGGTAATCAAGGCTGAATTTAGGGGACAACTTACTTGTTCATTACTGCGTTAACAATACCTGGCCTAAGTATAGTTGCAGTAACCCATCCAGTTGTTGAGTGCTGATTCCAGTAATAGTCTCTATTTTTTCAAGACGGTAGCGCAGGGTATTGCGATGGATGAATAATGTGTTGGCACATTGTTGTTGATCACCAAAATTCTGCAAATAACAGCTTAAGGTTTTGCTGAGTTGACCATTTTTATCTGCATTAATTAAAGATTGGTAGGGGCTGATTAACTCTTTTCCACGCCAGTTTCCTTTAAGGGAAGACAAAAGTACTAATAGCGAAAAATCTTCATAAAGGTATTTACTCAACTCTGGCTGCATATGGCTACCTATAGATAGAGTCTCTAACGCAGTTTGATAAGAACGATTTATCTCTTGTGGTTTAGGGAAAAAATGCCCAAGAGATACTTTAAGCCTGCTTCTTAACTCGATGGGTAACCGTGTTATCAGTTGATCTATACGTTGACTTTCAAGTTCAGCATCCCACGCCTTACCGTCAAGAAACGCTGGCTTTAAGATCACCAGTTCGGTCATTGATGTCATAGCGACTAAGTTGCCGCGGGATGGGTTTTCTAGCAAGTGAAGAACTTGCTTTAACATCGAGTTCGCAGAGGTTTCTTCTTCATCGGCTCGTACTTGAATAATCGCCGCTACACGGGGGGTATCGAGATTAATGTTTAATTGAGATGCCCAGTTAAGCTGGTGAGCACTAAACGGACCGTCTGATTTGATGAGATCAATAATCAGCTCCTCTTTTTGACGATACTGCCACTGTGCTTGCTCAATGGAGTTTGCTTGCTCAACAATAATTTCGGCGGTCATTTTTAGCAACTCGCCATAATGACCCAGTTCGGTTGGGTCACCGGTGATACCAATAACACCGATGATGTCACCTTTATAGTGCAGTGGCAGGTTTATCCCAGCTTTGACACCTTGTAAGGTGTCCTCACTCGCACGGCTTATCTCTACCGTTCTTTGCTGGCTTATTGCGAGTAATGCACCCTCATGTATTTCACCAATTCGATGCGACTCTCCGGAGCCAAGGATCACCCCATGATTATTCATCACATTAATATTATGACCAATAATTTTCATGGTGCGATTGACTATCTGTTTGGCAAGTGCAGCGTCTAAAAAGTACATGTTGAGTGCTCTATCGTGTTTGGTTTAGCTTAAGGTGTTTTGCTTTGGCGAACTATGAAGCATGGCCAGCTTTTTGTTTGTAAATATGAAACAGTGATGTGAGTCAATTTCGTGTGCCTATAAATTACCAAACTAAAAGCATTTTTAGTATCGAGATTTTAATCTGAAGAGCGATATCTAAAAGGTAATCACTCATTTTAATGAGAAATCATCGGTGATACTTTAATTTACTAGCCAAATTGTTCTTAGTTATGCTTTCGCTGTAGTCCCTTTTTAATGTGGCTAACTTGTATTTAATACTATTGTCATATAGCGTATTGTTTCGCATGGAGAATAATAAAAATGACATTCTAATGGCTAAATTTAATGCTGTATTTAGGCTTGGCAATATTGATGTTGATCCGAAAACAGATCAATTAAAATGTGCTGATAAACAGATTGAAATTCAATCGATGGCGATGAAAGTGCTCTGTTACTTTTGCGAGCACTCAGATAGGTTAATTACTCGAGATAATCTGCGTGATGATGTCTGGAAAAATACTGCCACCTCCAATCATACTATCAACAATCATATTTATAGTTTGCGGCGAAATCTTGGCAAGCTGGATCCCGATGTAAAATATATTCATACAGTAACCGGCGGTGGCACTAGTGGTTATCGGTTATCAGAAACTTTAGTTCATTATGACGATACCCAACTCCCTAATGATGAATCTGCCGAACTTGTAACGGTTACAACACCTACGGTGGCTAATGATAAAAAGATAAGTAAAAAAACGCAGCGCTTTGGTAGACTGATGTTCGCTGCTATTGTGGCTGTCGTTTGTTTTACTGTTCTCGGTTATTCCCAGTTTATTCAAACGACTGATTATAAAGATGTTCAGCAGCTAACAGACCTACCAGGTCGGGAGCAGTCTGCCAGTGTTGCTGCAGATGGTAACTTTTTTGTTTATGCTAACAAAAAGACCAAGCAACAAGCTTGGGAACTGTTTGCTTCGAGTATGGATAATCCTTCAAAAAGCGTAAAAGTGTTTAATAGCGAAGGTAATAGGGATAACTTTCCGAGCATCGCCCCTAGTGGTCAAAAAATAGCGTTTCACCGTTTGAAAGACGGGGAAGAGGGGATCTATGTTGCTACTTTTGATCGTTCAACCTTAAAGGCGTCTCAAGAACGTAGGGTTATTGCTTTAGAACCGAATAACCTTTCAACATCGATAAGTTGGTTAGATGAAACCCATTTTTATTACAGTATTCATGAGGTTTCCTGGGCGCCCAAAAAGATCTACCTATTTGATATCTCAAGCGGCTTAAGTGAGCAGGTCAGTTCTCCGGCACTGAACTCCCATGGTGATTTTGCAAATACGGTTTCACCAGATAAGCAATGGATGGCTATTTTACGCGCGGATAGCTATTGGGATATTGAACTTATCTTGTATGACATCACGATAAATAGGTTTATAGAGACTGGTGTAAAGTTAAGCCATTTGAGACTTAATGTTAGCTTTAGCGATGATAGTAAATCGGTTTATTTTATTGATAGTAATGGCTATTTATCAAGATTTGATCTAGCTAGCAGCGTTACTACTCGCATTTCTCAGCAACAGTATGTCGGTTATTGGCCACTTAAAATACCAGGGCGAAACCAGTTTTTGTTGCAGCAAGATTGGGGTTTATCTTCGCTTACAACCGAAATCGTTAGCGTTAAGAATCCTGTCGTCGGCGGAGATGGAACTCGGCAAGTTGTGGTGAACAACGGCTTAGCCATTCGAGCGATTGAAGGGGTCAATGATGGTGGGTTTATATTTGCCTCTGTTAAACCTAATCGACAACTCGAACTTTGGCGCTATAAAGAGGGGAAAGCCTACAAACTCGACGAGTTTATTGAAAAAGCAGATTACCGTTACCCGCTTAGTTTGCATTGGCAACAAGGCAGTGAACAAGCTTTATTAACGGTGGATGGAAGTTGTCGCAGTATTAATATAAATACAGGCAAAGACAGCCCTCTGTGCCCTAAAGGGGAGAGGTTATACGCTGGAACTTACTCTGCAGATCTGCAGTCAATCTACTTCGCTACATTTGATAATAATCAGTCAAAAGCCGTTAAAATGGCTCACACAGGTTACCCTATTGAACCGCTACCTTTACTGAAAAATGCCAATATGGTTCGTGATGGTGGCAAGGGAATACTCTATTATCGAATAGAACCTGGTAATGATATATATCAATTTGATTTAACAACACAAAAGTCAAAAAAGTTGATTGGTAGAAGCTATATTGCTAACGGGTATACCACCAATGATTTTGTCGTTGTTAATGATGGGATCTATTTTATGGATAAACCTTTAGAACAGAGTAATGCTATTTATTACTATGATTTTTCAAGCAATAAAATTCGTTACCTATTTGATACTCCAAATTTATATCCTAATATCGTATTAAGCGATGAGCAGCAACTCATTTATCTGCTCCAATCGGCCCACAATGATACCCACTTACTTTTATTACAGTGACAAACGTTGTATTTAGAACATGGGTTAGCGTATTTATAGCTGAACGCTAACCACACAATCTAGCTGGAGTTGTGATATTCCCAACTCACAGTGGTTTTGATTGTTATGGCTACTCGTTAGCGCTGAATGCTTATCTTCTACAATTAATCCGTGCTGACTCACTTGGTGAACGCTTGCAGAGTACTCATATCATTTGTAATGATTGGAATTATAGAGATGCAAAATAGGCTTGAATTTTATTATTTACGCTTCGAGTGCTGAGCGACTAGGCACCTGCTTTACCAACTTTGGCTGTTTTTGGCTTTTGTAACACGTAGTGTAGGATCATAATTTATCATCTATATCACGATTTATAATTTCTCATTAATCGTCACAATATTGAAATAAATCAATTAAGCATTTGTTTATGTTGGTTTTAACTGCTATCTATTTTTTCTACATATCCTTTTTTGAGCCAATTGCCTCTGTTGTTGCTTGTATTGAAGCGTGCATAGAATTGGCTTGCTTATCTTTCGAGCAATCATGGGTTTACCACATGTGCAGTGCTTCCGGTGAGTGAGTTTTTATCATTCTCGTCAATAACTATTTTGTTATGCGGCGCAGTTATTGGCAACTTTGTCTTTCAACATGGAAAGCGACTATGCAATTAAATAATAAGAAAAACCTAAAATTGGAAACATCCAAAAGACCGTCCTTAGTGAGGAGGTTTATTGGCATGATGACATTGATGTCATGCCTGACAAGTCCACAGCTACTGGCTGCGTGCGCAGTTTCACCTGATAGCCGTTATGAATTTATCGACACTATCACTGTGAATGGGGCGCCACTTGTAGCTGGAACGGATATAACTGCGGGTGATGTTATTCGTTTATCTGCAGGTTTTGCCAGTTATCGTTATCAGGAATATTGGAGCGTATGGATTGACTTAAATGGCGACGGAGATTTTGGTGACGCCAATGAACGCATACTGCAAACAAGTAATCCGACAGATGATGAAGTAGAGGCAACGCTTATCGTTGCTGATGATATATCGATAGAAAATACGCAACTTAGGGTGCTGCTCCATGCTAATGCTGTGAGTGGTGATTCATGCGGCTATGATAGTTACGGCGATGTGAGAGATTTTAGTGTCAGCATTAATGCCCACATTGATAACGGTAATGGCAATGATGATTATGCGTTAACGACTCAACCTAGAGGGGGCGCAAATGAACATATTGCTTATGTCGAGATGGCGGGAGATAGTTTCACATCGGGTGATGATAGAGGCTATAAAGATAATTCCGACATTAAGAGTTTTGAGGTTACAGATGGAGCTCTCTTACAGTTAACAGCGATTAGCGATTGGAGTACTGATTGGGGGATCTGGATCGATAGTGACAACAATGGAAAATTTGATAGTCATGAGCAGGTTTTTTCAGCTGCAGCTCAACGAGATTCTGTCGTATACGGCACTTTAGATTTGAGTAACATCGTTGCAGGAAGTCACCGAATGCGAATAGCAATGAGTGGCGACAGTGCTGCCATAGCAACTGGATTTAGGTATGGTGAGATAGAAGACTATAGTGTCAATGTCAATTTAGATGGCAATGACAACGAAGCAAAGAATTACGGTTCCCATGTACAGTGGGAACATGATTCAGTGACCGTGAAAATTTTTAGATTTGAGTTTGAGGATGTTGAGCTTACTTGGTCAGTCGGTCGCATTGAATCTGAAATGGCGGAGATTGTCGATTACTTTGATAAATCGTCTTATGGCCGGTTTGCAGTGAACTATGAGATCTATAGTGATGTAATCCAAGTTGGCGAGAAGGTTACGGTATGGGACAGTAAGGAAGCAAATGATTGGAAAGAGTATTACGCTGATAAGCTTGTCGCATTGGGCGAAACTGAGTTCTGGGATATTGATGATAATACTATCTACTTAATATTGGCACCTCAAATCTCAGACTGGGGGATTAAAGCAGGTGTAAACCCTGGTGCAATGCGCGTATATGATACTGGAGACGAACGCTCACAAGCTGGTGGTATCGCACATGAAATGGGTCATGCCATGGGGCTGCATCATGCTCAAGGGCTTGATGGACAAGATACCGTTTTTGGAGCCGGCGATTATGACAGTGAAATGATTGGTTATGGAAATGCCTTCAGTATGATGGGCAATAACGCTTGGGATTTCGGCAGCTTTAACCTGTACTACAAAAACTTCTTTAAGAGTTGGGGAATAGAAGCTGAAGTACCGCTAATTGACCAATCAGGAACCTATAGAATCTACACTTTCGATCAAGGTTCGGTAAAAGGAGACTTAGGGTTACGATTGAAAGCTGGAAATGGTGAAGTAACCTATTGGGTTGAGTACCGAACCGGAGATGGCGCTGATACTCAAGGGGTGCTAATTAACACTGAAGGTTACTTTCCTGATGAAGATGCAAGATCGTACTACTATGGCACGTCATTTTTACTGGATATGACGCCTAATACCCACCCCGATGATCTCACCAATGATTTCGATGATTTTGAAGACGGTTCACTGGTTATTGGAAAGAGCTATACTGATAAGTGGGGGGCCTTTACTATCACGCCAAAAGCAACAGGAGGCAATTTAGGGACTGCAGGAGCCTGGATTGAAGTCGAAGTGCAACTGCACTAATTTGTAATTTCAATGCATATGTCTCGCACTTTTCTGTGCGAGACATTTTATATCGGTGAGAACTTTCTAATTTGCTTGGTTATTCTTGATGACAGTCCGCGCAACAATAGTGATGTAGTAAGTTAATAATGCGTCATCTACTTTCTTTCATTTCGGCCACCATTCTGGCTAAACCTAAACCTCCTAATTTCAAAACATTCAGCGCTTCAATTGCAGTTACCACCTGTCTGTGTTGTTTTTAAGAGTCAGCGAATAGATACCAATAAAGCACTTAGTGGCTCAAGGGATATGCTCTCCTCACTATTATCCACTCTTATTTCTTTAAACACGAGCTTGATGACTCGTGTTGGTTTGAGGTGCCAATCAATTTTTTGCTAAGAATATGACAGTTTTATCTCTTATAGAGATGCAAAGCAGAGTGGCATTTTGCTCTTTAGAGCAAGGCATTTTGAAGGTATAGCTTATATAGCGATAATCTTTAATCATCATTTATCATTTTGCTGCAACATCCAGCTCATCTATTATCATCTTTCATTTATAATTAGATAGCTTGCCACTTTAAGTTGTTGATTTTGCGGTTGTATTTTTTGCTTTGGTTTCTTGGGTCTTCATTTCAAACAAATCTCTCACAATTTGAAAACCACTTTTTATACTGTATAAAATCATCTGGCAAATGAGGTTATTGCTATTTATTTGGAGCGATATAGCACTGATGAATGGCATCTTACTGTAACTGATATTTGCACAAAGTTAGTTTTTAACAATAAGAAAAATGATTTTATTTTTTTAAAGGAAGGGTTATGAAAGCATTGAAGTTAAAGCCAATATTTGTGGCGGTCATGTCGAGTTTAATCGCGCAAAGTGCGGTTGCTGAGGCGGCTCTTGTCGACGATGGCGCTAATGAAGAAGGCTACGAAAGAATCGTTGTTACTGGTTCTCGTTTGGCAAGAGCCGGTGCTGATACCACTGCGCCAGTGACAGTGGTTACCGCTGAAGAGCTTGCGATTACTGGTAGTATGAACCTTAATGAAATGTTGGCAACGTTGCCACAGTTTCAAGGGATAGAAGCATCTGCTAACTCCTATAATCCAGAGAACGCAGGCTTAAGTACAACCGAGTTAAGAGACCTGGGTACAATTCGTACTTTGGTATTGGTTGATGGTCACCGCCCAACGCAAACACTGAACTCTAGTGATTTATTGGTTACCGATCTGAATAATATTCCGGCAACTCTTGTTGATCGAGTTGAGGTGCTAACAGGCGGTGCATCAGCGGTCTATGGCTCTGATGCCGTTGCAGGTGTTGTAAACATCATCCTTAAAAAAGATTATGAAGGTCTTGAGTTAAACGCTTATGGTTCAACCACCGAAATGGGTGATGGTGAGCAAACAGGTGTCACCTTGACGACCGGTCAGTCTTTTGATGACAGTAAAGGCAACTTCGTTGTCAGTTTAGATTATTCAAAACAAAATGAATTGCGTTATGCAGATCGTGCTGGCTCTCGTGCAGAGACAAGTTATGTACGTAATAAACTTGATCCATACGGTGAAAAGGAGGGGATCCCCGATCTAATCACTTTGCGTAACGTTGGTTGGGTCGATTACAACATTCCGGTAGATAGACCGACTATTTACTTACCTGATGCTGATTATAGCTATTACCAGTTTGGTCGAGACGATGATGGTAGTTTAACGCCAGGCTACTTGTCTGCAACGGATGAAGAGCTATACAGCTATTACAAGCAGTCTAGAGTCGATAACCCTTATATGTATTCGAGTAACGGGCCTGTACAATTTCAGATCCCTGATGAAAAATACAGTGCTTATGTCAGTGCTAGTTATGACTTTGATAACAGCATACGCTTATCTGGTAACGTGCAATACAGCAAGGTGACGGCGAAACAACGCATCGACCCTGAGTTTATGTACTCTACATGGCTAGATACGGCTAATGCTGATTTCAAAGTACCTCAAGAAGTTCTCGATGTAGTTGCTGAACATAATGATGGCAGTAGCTGGATTAAGGTGCCGTACACATTTCAACAGATTGGTGATCGAATCACTGAGAATGAACGCGAGTACCTATCAGCGTCAGTAAGCCTTGAGGGTGATATCTCAGATGATTGGTATTGGGACACTTACCTCTCTAGTGGCAAAACAGATAAAGATCGCACTTACTCAAATTACGTAGATACCACACGTTTTTACCGATTTGAGACCGTCGGTGTGTGCGAACAGACCAATAGCTGTCCAGAGTTTAATCCGTTTATGCCGTTATCAGATGAGACACAAGATTACTTACGCTTAGATCCATTTACTGATACCACTAGTAGCTTCCAGCATACTGTTTCCGCCAATGTTAATGGCACGGCATTTGAATTACCTGCAGGTCCACTGCAGGTTGGTTTCGGCGCTGAGTTCAGGCAAGAGGGTTTTAAAGTTGAACCTTCTGATGTGATGCTGTTGGGGTTAAATAGAGGTAACACTGTTGCTCCGCAAGATGTCGACCGTAACATTACCGAAGGTTATGTTGAGGTTAATATCCCGGTGATTGCCGACGTTGCCTATGCTGAGTCGGTAGATGTAGAAGCCGCACTACGTGTTGCCCATTACTCGACCTCAGGGACTAACGATAGCTGGAAGTTTGGTGTTAACTGGGCGATCAATGATGAAGTCCGCGTACGCAGCGTATATGCCAAAGCCGTTAGAGCACCACAATTGACTGAATTATTTGCTCCCGAGTCTACAGGTGCTTTTAAAATAACTGACCCTTGTGACATGGACAATCTGCACCTTGGGGACAACCCAGACGTTCGAGCAGCAAACTGCCAAGCGTTAGGTGTACCTGCTGATTTTGTATCGGATCTGCGTATCGAAACTCAAGTTGATGGTGCCACCAAGGGTAATGAAGACTTGAACCCTGAGCTCGCTTATACTTTAACGGCAGGTTTAGTCTATACCTCGTCAATGCTAGATAACTTTATTGTGTCGCTCGATTACTACGATATTGAAATTGAGGATGTGATTACTAGAGTTGGTGCGGGTACAATTGTTGACCGCTGCGTAGATTCAACAACGATTAATAATCCATTTTGTAGCCAAGTGACACGTAAAGCTGACGGCAATATCAGTTTCGTTAATGACACCTACGTCAATAACGCCAAAATGAAGCGCAAAGGTATCGACTTTCAAGCCAATTACGATTGGGATCTTAATAGCGGCGCTAATATCGATCTGACGTTATACGGTACTTACGCTATCCATAGCAGTTTCAAAGATGCAAACGATTCAGAGGTTCATAATTACGTTGGTGTAAGAGGGACTCCTGAGTGGAAATCATCTTTCATTACTAGTTATGCAGATGCAGGCTTTAAGGCGACTTGGCAGATCAACTATGTTTCAAGCACTAAATATAGCCGTACAGCGACTGAGGAGACCCATGATACCCCAATTATGCCATCTTCAATCTTGCACAATACCCGCTTAAGCTACGACTTTACCGACTCTGTTCGCGCTTATGTGGGAGTGACTAACGTGTTTGACCAAGATTGGTTGGGAACTGCGGGGGCAAGTACCGGTAGTACAACGTACCCAATTCGTGGTCGTGGTTATAACGCAGGTTTCAATATTCAGTTTTAACTCGTTATAAAGCATAGAGTGGCATGTTGATGTCGCTCTATTTTCTTCCATTTAATACAGACCGATTTTTAATAAAAGACATAATTTAAAACGTTCTACTCTTATTGAGCTTTTAACAAGTCAGTTTGATGATTTGTATTATTAATTGCTCATTATTTACTGGCTGTCTTAGCCTTCATATTTATATCTATAACCAAGATGACTTAGTTTTTAATTAAGCCGTTGTATCTTGCCGATTAACCTTAAGGAAATATAATGAATAAAAAACTTAAGTTGGCATTATTATCTAGCGCTATATTCGCGCCCTTATTTGCAAATCACGCTCCGCTGCATGCAGAACCAGCTTCTAAGAAGTTGATTGAATTTAAACAAAGTGATGGTAACAGTATCTGGCTTCGAAAATGGGGTGATGAGTTTGCCCATGGTTGGGAAACCAAAAAGGGGGTAGCTGTACAGCAAGATGAGGAGAGTGGAGACTGGTATACCACTAAGCTTGATAGCAAAGGTTATCAAGTTAAGTCTACCGTTAAAGCGACTCAAGCGATGAATCTCAAAGAAAAGGGCAGTAATCCCCGTATCCAAGGAGAAGCTCAAAAGCGTGCTAAATTACGCCGAACTCAAGCTCATCAAAATAACCTGTTTGCACGGTCAATGGTCAATGGCAGTAGTTTAAATAGTAGTGGTGTTAGCCAAACAGCGATACAACATGTTGCCGGTACGGTAAATGTACCCGTTATAATGGTTAACTTCTCAGATACGAGTGCCACTGTCGAACGTAATGAGTTTGACCGTTTTCTATTCCAGGATGCCAAAGGATTAACAGCTTACTATCGAGAAGTATCCTATGGCGAACTTACCTTACAAGGCGGAGATGCAGGCGTTATTGATTGGGTGACGTTACCAGGCAGCCATGATTTTTATGGGCGCAACAATAGTGCGGGTTACGACAGTAACATCGGGGTAATGATTGAAAGTGCTCTGGATTTAATTGACGCTAGTGTCGACTTTTCTTTGTTCGCAGATATCAACCAAGACTGTCAGGTTGATTTAGTCTCATTTATCTATCAAGGCAACGGTGAACACCAAGCTGTTGGCGTAAACAATGACATATGGGCGCACAAGTACAGCATGTACTGGCTTGAAACTGAGGGCGATGGTTATGGGGTATATCAGACGAATGATCAATGCCTATCAGATCCGACAAAGACAGTTACAGTGAACGATTACTTTGTTGCACCAGAGCTGAGTAATGCGGGTACGCGAGCAAATGTTGGCACCTTTGCCCATGAGTTTGGTCACGTGTTTGGTTTGCCTGACTTGTATGATACCGGGGGCAGCAACTCGGGACAAACTGCAGGCGCAGGGGACTGGAGCCTAATGGCATCGGGGAGTAAAACGGGCCCTAATCGAGATGGTGAGTCTCCAGCGCATTTATCTGCTTGGGGAAAATATATTTTAGGCTGGATAGCACCGACCAAAATCAATGGTATTAACGATACTGAGTTTGAGATTGCAGAGTCAGTTAATAATGCAACCGCTTACCTATATGAAAACCCTGATAACCCACAAGAATACTTTCTTATTGAGAATCGCGACCAGCAGGGGTTTGATGCCTATGCGCCAGGGAAAGGGCTTGCAATTTGGCATATTGATGACGCGATATCGGCGCCTCAATCAGATGGTAGCGCCCAAAGCGATGTGAATGCTTTCCCATGTGATCTTGGCTTCCAAGACTGCTCGACGTTGCACAACGGTGTACAACTGGTCAGTGCTGATCATTATTTTGATTTAGAGCACGACTTTAATGACGGCGATATTCATGACTTATTTGGTGAAGATGGTGACGGAGGTAGTGATGAGTACAGCACCGAGCAAGACTGGGATACAGAGTTTTCTAGTCAAAGTCAACCAAGCAGTCAGTGGTGGGACGGCAGTGAAAGCGGCTTAGCGATGACCAACATCTCCGCCAAAGGGGCGGTAATGACCTTTGATTTAGGCAACGGCGCGGCAACGCAGGAGATTGTATTACAAAATGGTGTGCCAGTGTCTTTGGCTGCAAACCAAGGCGAGGCTATAACGGGTTATATCGACGTGCCGGTAGGGGCAAGCAAGCTTCAGTTGTCGCTTAGCCATAATAGTGGTGGAGATGCAGATCTATATGTTAACTACGGCGTAGTTAATGACAGTAGCAGCGCCGACTGCTTCTTAAACAGTTCAAGTGTCGTAGAGTTGTGTACAGAGTCTGAGCTGGGAGAAACCCTTGAGGGGCGCTATTTCTTTGTGGTTAAAGGTTACAACGGACAATCTTTTGCTGATGTCTCTTTGGTGGCCGAATATGAATCAGACAGTGAATCACCAGGAGAAAATGGCTCTGTAACCAGCTATAAGATTGATGTGGCGAGCGGCAGTTATCAGCACTTCATGGTAGCTGTGCCTGCAGGGAGTACTGTGATTGAGGCGAGTCTGGATGAAAATGGTGGCTCAGCGATGTTGATGCTAAATGAAGGCGAGGAAGCGAGTGCTCGCAGTTATAGTGCGAAAGATAGCGGCGGTGAGTTTGTGGCCGTTGATGCTCCTGCTGCAGGTGAATGGTTTGTCGCCGTTAGAGGAACAAAACAGGGAGTTGCAAGCGGAGTACTGACTATAACAGTTAAATAACGGTAGTTTTGTTGATGGAGTGACTGGTTTATTTTCCCTTACCATTCTTTTCCTTACACCCTCAAACCTGATACTCGGTTTGAGGTTTTTTTATACACGTATGTTTTAGATTTAATAGGCCCCACAAGGCTAATCGCTGGAGATCGGCATTGCCGCTTATTCGATGAGTATGGCAATCTGCTGCTGCAATTTTGGAATGATTTGTTGCTCAAACTCTGGATGTCGCTTTAGCCAGATATTGTTTCTCGGGCTAGGGTGGGGCATAACCAACACTTGTGGCCATAACTCTTGCCACTGTTCAACAGCTTTAGTGACAGCTAGCTTTCGTTTTAAATGCCATTCAATGGCATATTGACCAACCAGTAACGTGAGCTCAATGTGCTTAAGTTCATTGAGAATTGGCTGGCGCCATGTGGCCGCGCATTCAGGCCGTGGCGGCTTATCACCACTTTTTTTATCTGCTGAGGAGTAACTGCCTGGAAAGCAAAACCCCATAGGTAGAAAGGCAAATAGTTCGGGGTCATAGAACTGCTCGCGAGTGACACCTAACCAGCTCCTAAGCCGCTCTCCACTGGCATCGTCAAAAGGGTGTCCTTTGTGATGTGTTTTTTGCCCAGGTGCTTGTCCTGCGATCAATATTTTTGCATTGCTAGCAAGTTGCACAATGGGCTTTGCGGCAAACGGCAAGTGTTCACTGCAAAGCTGACATTGTTGTACTTGCTTAAGTAAATTATCGAGTAGCGCTTCTTTTGGCATGATTAGCTACGAGCTTAGTTTGCCTGCGTTTAACTATGCAGTGCAATTTGATAAGCCCAATATCCTAAATAACTGTAACCTGCAATGAGTGTAGCGTAGCTAAGTAGTTTGCTGATAATACTGCCACGACTGAAGGCTGCGACATGGGCAATAGCAATAGCAAATAGTGTCAGCGGCGCAGCGTAATAAGCGCTAAGCATCATCAACAGGGCTACAATCGCTAAAATCAATGCTGTGTTTTCGGTTGGGGCTTTTGCATGATGGCTCAGCTGTATCGGCAGTAAGCTCAACGCAACACTGACGATGATAACACCTATATTAAGTGAGATAGCACCGGCACCCTTGATATAAACCATCGCGACAACAAAGGTTATGACTGCCGGGATAAGTGAGATAAGTGTGTGCAATTTAGCAAAACGGCTACTTTGGTATTTGCCAGTAAAGTAAAACAAGCCCGTTAGTAATAAATTAAAAAAGCAAAAGCCACCTAACGTAATCGCCAACATTAAAATATTGGTGGTATCCGATTGAAAGGCCAATGCAGGCATAGGGGCGAACAGGGAAATACTGAGCAAAGATTTTACAAAAGCAGGAGTGCGTTTCATCGGATGTCACAATTAGTAAGAGATGACTTACCTTGGCTTAAAGTGCGATTAACTGCAAGATGAATGCAGAGTATTTTGCAAAGTTTTCTATGAGTGAAAAAAGGCATACCAGTAGAGAACCTGATATGCCTTTTGTTGGTATTGTTTGTTAAATAATTCCGCTAATTGTAACAGAACTACTTGTTTTCAAACACTAGTACTAAGATTAGAATGTAATACTATATTTCATCTGTACTGTACGCCCTGTAATGCTATGGAAGCCAGGTAAGTAACCGTTCCAAAGGTCGTCATTTACTTCTGGAAGATTATCGAACGCATTGATTAAGATTAAACTTAGATCACCGTAGTCTGCAAACTGGTATTGAACGCCAAAGTCATAAGTGATCATTGAACCTACGTCATTGAAGTCTTCACCATTTGCTTCTTCAACTGGGCTTTCGCCTAAGAAACCATCAACATACCTTACATTCATATAAGCTTGTAGGTCTTCTAAACGGTAATGAGCGTTGAAGGTTGCACGGTACTCAGGGTTTTCCCAATATCCAACATAATCGTAAACAGGCTCTTCACGAGTTTTTTGGAATTCATTGGTTAAGTTTAAACTTGCATCTAGCCTGAATGTCAATTCACCAGCTGCATCCATATCAAATTTGCTATTGAAAGAAAGATCAACACCAGACTTATCACTACCTAGGTAATTAGTAACAGTTGAACCTATTTCAGTGATTTCCCTAGTCGCATCAGGGTCTAAGTCTCTATTTACATATAAGCCACTATAGTTGCCTAGGTTTCCTAAGTACTCCTCATCTAGAATTGTACGTGCGCCTATACTTGTGATTTCATTCTCAATTTCTATTGTCCAGTAATCTACTGTTAGATCTATATTTTCAATAATGTCCCATGCGAACCCAGCTGAAATCTGCGCGGAAGTTTCAGGTTCAACCTCAGGGTTTGCAAAATAGCGAACACGTATATTCTCTGTGTCACACAGGTCTGACTCTGCACGCTCTTCCTTTGGAACAGGGTTACAATATTTAGGATCAACAAGGTCAAAATAACCAACTGACTCAGCTCCCGTAACCTCTTCAACAGATGCAACACGGAAGCCTTCTGAGTATGAAGTTCTTAAAACTAAGTTTTCAAATGGTTGGAAGCGGATACCTGCACTGCTAGATAATTGTCCCTGATCTGGCAGGCTGTAATCATCGTAACGGGTTGCAGCGGTGAGTGTCACAGTTTCATGTAATGGTACTTCAACTTCTAGGAATGCGGCGCGGTATTGACGTCCACCAACTACATCACCGCCATAAGCCCCTACTACGTTACCTGAGTTCGATAGGCTATCCTGCTCATCTCGTTGCTTGATATCACGATACTCAACACCGACTGAGTAACCGACTTCCCCTGCAGGTAGCTCAAATGGCAGTGCTGCAGCCCAATCTATAACAACGCCCTGAGAAATATTCTCACCATTACGACTTTGAGTGTGGCGGAAGCTATCTAATACGTCTTTAGTCGCGTTCGGGCCGCCTGCGTATTCAAATGGATTATAGTCACCATTATCCACTGCTGCTTTAAACTTATCCGCGATCAAATAATATTCAGATTTCTGGTTAAAAGAATCTTGACTATATGCCAAATTCATTGACAAAGTGCCTGCATCAACTGTGTATATTAAACCTGTATTAATATCAAAAAGGTGGCTGTCAAAAGTAAACTCTCTAGGAACTGAATCTTGTAGATAAGAGTAATACTCAACCCAGCTTTCATCTGCAGTGCCATAAGTCGGGTTATTTGGATTGTCCGGAGCCATATCTCCCCATGCCCACATTGGTGATGCTGAGGTAAAGCTCTTATCGTACGTATAGAGTACAGTAGTATAAAACTCTAAATCATCAGTAAGCTGATAGCTAAAGTTTGAAAACATAGATGTTTTTTGTCTTTCTGGTAAGTAAGTCTTACCATCCATTACATCGTAACCACAAGTCTTTTGACCACTGTCACGAGTGTAGATATTTTCTTCTGGGCAGTTTGGACCAGGGAAGTAGCTTTCTTTATTGTAGTCCCAGTAGCTACCCCATGGCGAGTAACGAGAACTGTATCGTCTTGTGGCATATTCAGAATCCAAATGATCGCGTTCGCCACCTTTAAGGCTGCGCTGCTGCTGGTGCTCAATGATGAACATTAGCGAGCTTTTATCAGTTGAAGAGCCAAATGTCATCGAACCACCGAAGTCTTCTGCACCACCTCTAGTTGGAATAGCTACGTTTGCACTGATATTTAGACCTTCAAAGTCAGATTTTGTGATGATGTTGATTACACCACCCATTGCATCGGAGCCATATATAGATGACGCTCCGTCACGTAAAATTTCAATACGTTCAACGGCTTCTAATGGGATCATATTTAAGTTTGTACTAGAACCGCTGAGGCTGGCAGCACCAGCAACTCGTCTACCATTCACTAGAGTAAGGGTTCGATTAGAACCTAAACCACGTAAATTTGAAGATGAGAAGTTACCAGCTGAATTGTTACTTGCACCTACATTGGAACCACTTGAATTAAAGTTACTTTGTGCAAGTACTGCGGCAATATCATTTAAACCTGTAGCTGCAATATCTTCAGCTGAAATAATAGAGACTGGCTTAACGGTTTCTAGATCGGTTCGTTGGATTCGTGAACCCGTGACTTGAATATATTCAATTTTATCTTCTTCTACTTTTTCTTCTTCTACTTCAGCAGCGAAAACAGTACTAGGCAGTGTGGTAGCCAAGACGGCTCCGACTATCATTGCTAATTTACAACGTTTCATTTTCTTCCCTTAACTTTTTCTGTTCGTATCTACGAACATATTTTTAGTATTTTTGTAAAACACATACTCGAATATTGTATGCAATATAAAAAATACATTAGCCAAAGTGAACTTGCAACGGTTCTGTGGTTGTTTTGTTAAAATTGTGTGTTTTTTGTGTGTTTTAGGGAGTTTTAACTGTTGTTTGAGGTTGTTACTTCAGAAAATAGATCGATATGGCAATAGAGGAGTGGGAGATAACGACATTGATAGTGTGAAGTTAAAGGTATAAAAAAACCCGCACTAGGCGGGTTTTTTAGAAAAACTAACAATTATAAACGGTAGCTCATGCTTAGCATGATTAGGTGCGCGTTGTAGTCGTGGCTGTTGCTGCCAAAACTTAACACGTTCCAGATCCCGTCTGGCGCAATATCGTTGCCAGCGTCGTTATCTTTGTACTTTTCCATCTTGTAGTCTAAGCGTACGTCCATCTTGTCTGTTGCGCGGTAAAGTGCGTAAACATTCACGTTATGAACTTTGGCGTAGTAGTCGCCGTAGTCACCAGTGATCCCCTGGGTAACTTGGGTATTACTATTAGAATCTGAGTAAGTGTAATCAACACCTAAACGCAGTTTCTTTTCCATCAGGTTGCTGTAGCTATACCCAGCACCTATGACGTCAACTTGATCTTCCACTACACCAAACCAGTTTGGCGTAGAAAGGTTGCTGCTGCCAGCTTGCTCTGAATCGATGTTTTGGCGGTTGTAGAACGCTGTCAAAGTCATATCTTCAGTGAGTAGGTAGCTAACACTCGCATCGTAGCTGATATCTTTCGATTCAGTTAAGCCGATCTCTGTTTCGCTGTAGTCATCAAGTGCGTAGCGCGCACCAAAGTCGATGGTCAACGTTTCAATTGGGCTGTGAGTCACACGAGCTTCAATTTGAGTACGCTTTCGATCGGCTAGGTTGTACTTGCGTAGTAAGTCATTTGACTCACCAGACGTCCACTCTGATGCTTGGTACTCAGAACCGTCACGCTCGCCGTAGCTACCTTTGACCCACATGTCCCACTTATCGAATGCGCTGATACGGTATTTTGCCCATACAGTGCTTTCTTCAGTGGTTTCACGGTCTTGATAGCTACGTTCATCTTTACGGTAGTCAAAACCACCTTCAAGTCTGTGGCCACGTGCAAGGCGATAATCTGCACCTAGCTTAGCTTTGTTGGTTGTAATGTCATAAGGCGTGTTGTAAGCCGCTTGACCAGTTGTTGAGTCAATGCTGATCTGCGTCCACTCTTCAACGTTGGTTTGGTTATCACGGTCGTTGTAATCGTAGCTAGCGTTTAGACGTAGCTGACGATTGATCCGTGAAACAACTTTAAAGGTTGCACCCGTGGTTTCAACTTTACCGTCAAGCGATTCAGCTGGCATTTGATAACCGTAACCAGAAGTATTGAAGTCTTGGTCTTGGGTCATTTGACCATAATGAACTCGACCGTTCATGATGGTTTTGCCCGCAACATATTGGCCCATTAACGATACTGTGTGTGCTTCGTTGTCAGGATCAAGCGACATGTAACCTGTGGTTTGTGCACCAAAGGTTGGGCTAAACGCATTGTCGTAAGACAATTCGCTGTACTCATTCTTAAAAATTGAACCATTGTAATTTAGTGCGGTAAACCAGTTATCACCACCAAGGCGAACGCCAGCATCTAAAGTATCAGTTGTGTAGTCAACAGGTTCTGCAATCATCATCGACTGATTGTAGAAGCTACCAGAAGCTTGCTTAAGGCCTGTTTTATCTTCACGCATGTAGTTGATGTGCGTGCTCCAAAGAGACTCACCTTGATACTCAATACCTAAACCCGCTCTTTTACGCTTAAGCGATAGCTCAAGTGGATTAAGGCTGGCGTTTAAGTTGGTCATATCCTGCGTGCTACCACCATGAACCCAGTCACCAGGAAGGGTAAGGTCATCACTCCCAACCCCTTGGTATGGACTCATAGCGCTATCTGTTTTGTAGGTAGCAATTTGGCGGTAGTTAAGGTTTAGATTGTATTGGCCTGCTTTACCGACATTGATGTCAGCGCTGCCATTTTCCATCCCTAAATTATCAGCCTCAATAGAAGCTTGGTAGCCGCTTTTACCTGAGTATTTTAGGTCAGCATCAACTTTACCAGCGAATTCGTCTTCTGCAGCAAACGCGTTCGCTGAGTGAATGTCGTCACTGTCGTTGTAACCAACGCCGACACCGATAGAGCCGCTGTAACCTGTTTCAACAGTACAACGCTTACAATCCCATTTTTCGAACTTCACTTTGTCAGTATTCGCATTTTGAATACCGTAGCCGTCTGCCATTGCTATGCTAGGTGCAACTGCACCAGCACTTGCAAGTAGGGCGAGCGTGACCAAATTTAGTTTGAATTTCATCTTCTCACTCCTTTAGCGCTGGAACAGCTTGCCAGATGGATGGTTTGAACCATGGATCTGGTTATGGCAATTTAGACAGCTACGACCACCGGTAAAGGCGTTACCGCCGACAGTCGATCCTTGTTCTGTATTACCAAACTGAGGTTGACCACTATGAGGCGAGGCATGACACTGCTGACACAATTGCGGAGCACGAGTTTTTAGCATGCCTTCATTTACGCTGCCATGAGGGTTGTGACAAGTGACACAGTTTTCAGTGACGGGTGCATGCTCCCACAATTTTGGGCCACGTTTCTCTGCGTGACATGAGTAACAGGTATCGTTAACGCTAGGCTTAACAAGATCTGAGTCGCTCATTGTTCCATGTGGGTTATGACAATCGCTACATACCATTTGTGCCCATTTCATTGGGTGGCTAGAGCGCTTGTTCATGTCAGCTTTTTGCTTAGTATGACAGCTAGTACAGACTTCCATCTCAGTGTTTTTAGATAATACTGGATCTTTGGCTGTGTGAACTGAGTGGCAAGAAGCACAAGCGATATCTGCATTGTCATGGTGTCCACCATTCCAATCCATACGCTTGTCATCTTTGTGACAGCTCATACATACACTGTTTTGCTTTTCAGCAACCAGTGTTGAGTCTGGGCCAAAGGCGATCATTGGCTCATTGCCGCCGCGGTTATGTTTACCCATTGGGCCATGACATGCTTCACATTGAAGGCCTGCCATTGGGCTCTTGCTTGAGTCTACAGAACCGTGAACACCATTAAAGATGTCCATGACTTTTTCTGATTTACGGTGACACATCAGGCAAGAATCTGCGCCTTTTGGCGAGTATTTACCCTCGGCAAATTTCTTATCTAGTGTCGCTTCTACTTCGTCAGGGCTCATCTTGGCATCCCACTTTGACGCCATTGCAGTGTTAGCAAAGCCCAGTGAAAGTACTGCCGAGGCGACTAGCGCTGGAAGTAAGGTTTTTAGTTTCTTTGTGATCTTCATAATCGATTTCCTAAATTTGCACAATTTTTTGTGAAAGCGGGGGAGAGGACTCCCCCTATTTTCAACACTCTTAATGACTTAAGTCATTGAGAAGAGCAGCACAAATTACATTTTAACCGCAGTGTGATCCGCTGGAGTTGGCGCATGACAGTAGAAACATGTTTCTAGTTGAGCCGCATCATTTGCTGCTTCTTTAGATACATTAACCAATGCGCCTTGACCTTCAACGTGTGACTTGAACTTGTCCATGTTGTAGCTATGGCAAGATGCACAAGTTGCCGCGATAGGAGTGGTATACAGGCTCTTTTGAGTTGGCGTATAAGGGTCTTGAACATCAGTTGCTAATGCACCTTTCTTCTTAAAGGCATCGCGGTTGAAGTCGCTATGGCACTGGTCACAGTTCATACCAGGAATCACTGCGTAGTCGCCTTGGCTATGTGTCTTATGCAGCTTCATTTCAAGAGCGCCCATGTTTGAGCCGCCAGCATAAGTCCCATCTGGAGTGTGACAAGCAACACAAGCATCAACGCCTATGATTGGCATGCCATCAGCGTCATTGGTATGAGCAAGTTGATCTGACATTACAAAACCTGCGTGATGACTGCCTTTATGCACTTGGAATTCATCTGAGTGACAGTTTGCACATGAGCTGAAGTTAACAGAGTCCACGTGACGCATACTTGCTGCTTCACCTGATAGCGTTGCAAAAGCAAGATCAGCTTTCATACCTGTGTATTTGCTTGTATCTACACCATCAAAGTCAGGGTCATCACACTTAACAAATTCACCGTTTGCAGAGCACATTGCCCAACCTGCAAAGGTAAACGCAGTTTCATCGTCAGCGCCTACTTCGGTGTTCAGGTTGAGTGGTTTGGTGGTTGTGTAAACTAGCTTACCATCTTCAATCGCTGCTTTTGCATCAACAACGCCGTTCTTAATAGCATTGATAGAGTCTTTACCACCGTAACCTAAGGTGACGTTGTTTGGACCGACGTTAGTAACAACTTCGAAACGCTGTACCATTGGAAGAATAGTATTGATATCAACTTCTGCACCCGCCGAATCAACAACTTGAATGCTAATTGTGGCAGCTGTAGTTGTGCTATCAATAGTAGAAGTGACATTGATACCGTAGGTGTCAATCAATGCTTTAGTTGAGCCGAAGTTGCTAGTGTGCAGCTCTTCAGTCCAGCTAGCATTATGACAAGCGACACAGTTCGAGTTGTCCGCTTGCTGAGAGTGACCTTTACCGGCTTCAAAATCGATACCAGTGTGACAGCTAGTACAGGTTTCCATTGTAGGAATGCGTGACCAGTTGCCCCATTCTGTTAATTCTCCACTGTCCGCTTCTGGCTCAACGTGACAAGATTTACAGTTGTTCTGGATCAGCGCTTCTGCCGCTTCACCGGTATATTCTTTACCGTATTTGTCTTCAAAGGTTTTAGCTGTGTTGTGAATATTGTGGATAAGGTGGTTCCACTGAGACTCACCATACTTAGATGTGTGACAAGTCGCACAAGTCTCTTGGGTATAATAGCTGCTATGACGGGTGGTTAGTGGCTCACCTTCGGCGTGACAGTTAGTACATGTTTCATGAGACACGATGTTTTTAGTGTACTTAGCTTCATAGCCTTGGCCATCGAAGTCAGCAACCATTTCACGGCGTGGAACTGAAGTCACACCATCAGCAAGTGTCGAACCTTCGCCGCCAGCGTATACGTTAAAACGCTGTGTCATATCCTCGTTGTATTCATCGAGTTCAAAAGTAAATGTGTATGAACCATCTTTGTTATCGGTAAAGCTATCTGTGCCTGATACACGCGCTGTACGTGTCCACTGAGCACTGTTACCTGCGCCAGTTGCACCTTGAGGTGTTAACTGTGCGGCGGTAATACCGAGATCTTGTAGACCAATAACAGGTAGGTCTTCTTCATTGGTCGCGAATACGTTAACGGTAGGCTGGCCATCCGTGTAAGTCACGTCGGTCACTTTAAGGTTCAGCGTATTGATGTAATCAGCTGCTGGGCCACCAGGGTTACCTGGATTACCGTCAGTACCATCATCGCCACCACAGCCGGTTAAGGCCATTGATACAGCGCCTGCTGCTAGCAGCAGTGCAATTTTAGATTTTTTTACGTTCATCATTTTTTCCCTGCATAGGTTTGGCACTGCCCTAAACGTGTGGCCTGGATCAATAGACCGACTGTAATTTTTTAATTGCCGTTTAAGCCAATGCTGGAAATAAGATTCCCCAATGAAAGGCTAACGTAATGCAGGGTTAAAATCAGCATAGGAGGTGCTAATGTGTGACACGGATCTGTCTATTTATAAAGAGGTATTAAAGGGGGAGGTAAAAGGCATTTGTCGACGTCTAAAACGGGGGCTAAATGTACAAAAAATGTAAGAAAACTTGTAA
Source organism: Shewanella piezotolerans WP3 (assembly GCF_000014885.1). NCBI lineage: Bacteria > Pseudomonadati > Pseudomonadota > Gammaproteobacteria > Alteromonadales > Shewanellaceae > Shewanella > Shewanella piezotolerans. The sequence goes on along the minus strand of NC_011566.1, from coordinate 3,447,481 downwards.
TGGCTAGTTGCGAATAACTCTCAATAAAAAAGGGAGGCCAAGCCTCCCCTTTTTAGTAGTAGTCAAACTGCGAAGTGACTAACTCAAATTAGTAGCTGCTGCCCCAGTTTGAGTGAGCTTCAAGAATCGCATCATCTTTGTGACAAGTAGAACAAGTCTCTTGTACATTTAGCAATTCATAGTCAGAAGCTGGTACACCTAGAGTCGTTAACTCTGCACCTTCCTGCACTAAGATACCGCCCATACCTTGGATATGAGAAGCTGTAGCATCATTAAGGCCGTATGGCGCTTGGTGACAACTAACACATGCTGCTGTTTGTGGAGATACAACAAGTTGCTCACCCCAAATATCTTTGCCATCAGCATCTTTGCCTAGGTTTTCCTTACCGAATGCAACAGGTGCAGCATCACCAGCTATTTTACTCAGAGAATAACCATCTTCTCCGTGACAAGCTTGACACTCTGTCTTCTTGAAGAAGAGATCGCCAGAGCTGTCAGATAGGTAATGCTTGCTATGCACGATATAAGCTAGGTTAGATGAACCAGTACCTTTCTTATCGCGAGTACCATTGTGGCACGATGCACAACCATCCATGTCATTGCTGAAGCGATGCTTGATATCGGTAGTATGACACTGTTGACAAGCAACCATTTCTGCATGTTGTACACGTGGGCTTTCTGTAACAACGGTACCATCTACATTGAAGTATGCGGTATCAGAAACTGCGTATGGACCTGAGTTAGATACAGTACCATCTTCCTCTACCTTACAATCTTCGACAACGCCTTTGCTGCTGAAACAAACATGTAGTTGACTGCTAAACGCGGCTTTAACACCTTCAGTTCCCATTACTTCGGCAACTTTAAACTCTGCATCGGTAAAGGTAACATCGATTGAGCCGTTAGCACCTTTAGCAAACTTGTCAAAACCTACTTTTTGGTAGTTAACAACGAAGTCATCATCGACTACGCCGTTAAATACGATGGCACTTGTATATCCACCCCACACATATGGACTAGGATCAATTTGCGCTAGAGTGATAGTGTCATCACCGTGAGTCACAGTCATGTTAGCAACAATTGTTTCTGTTGCGGCACTGTATGTCATGCTGTTGAACGTTACTTTTGTTTCAGCAGCTTGAGCGTTAGTGTTTTCAGTGTAGTGTGCACGTTCTGCGCCGCGAGCGTAACCGTCAGCTGAGTGGCAGTTAGAACAAACTTGATGAGCTTCATCATAGTCTCCGCCTTCTTCACCGTGCCAGCCTGGTGCCGTGGTATGACAGCTAGTACAAGTTGCAGCGTCTTGGTCGGCTTTCCAAGCATCAGTTAGATTCAGGGAATCGTCTGGAGCATGACAAGTTTGGCAGTTAGATGCTAACTGAGGGTAAATCCCCGCAGCTTGAATGACGTTGCCGTCTTCATCTTTTTCTTCATCTTGGAAGGCTGAAGTGTTATGGATGTTATGAGCCATGGCCTTGATTGAACCATCGTACTCATATGCGTTACCGTCAGCGTCTTCTTTCATGTATGAGTTGTAGTCAGTATGACAGAAAGAACATGCTTCTTCTGTTTGATGCTTACTACCGTGCATTGCTAATGCGCCATCTTGACCTGGACGGTGACACGTTTGGCAGTTTTCATTGGCTAAGATCTGAAGTGGCTTGTCTGCAGCGATATCGGCTGCTGGTTGCCAGTAGTAAAACGCATTATCGACCATAGTGGTTTCTGCGTTGTTTTTAGCTTTGACTGCCATGTAGATACCACTTGTGGCATCAGCTTTGTAGTCGTATTTGCCTAATGTATCAATGGCTTTATCGATAGTGATTGAGTAGCTACCGTCTTCGTTATCGGTGAAACAATCAGTACACTCACTGCTTGCACCATTGAAGTAGCTAGAGCCAGTGAAATGGCCATCGCCTTTATCTTTGTTGAAGTAGCTCAACCAGATCTGGCGAGTAGAAGGCTCTTCGCCTTCAGCTGGAGGTGTTATTTCAGTTGCTGCGCCGACACGGCCAAAAGATAGTGCGCCTATATCGGTTTGTTGCATACCGAATACTGCAGCACCATTTGCGTCGCTTAGATTAAAGTTAACCGTTAGGAAACCGTCTTCGCTAACACTTGCTGAAGTAATGTCAGCTATTACGTTGGATACTTCGCCAATTGGGGTGCCAACTGGACCTGGCTTACCATCTTCGCCGTTTGTGCCATCATCGCCACTACAGCCAGAAACTGCTAACGAAAGCACCCCTGCCGTAAGTAGCGCTTTTGAAGTCGCGCTTAAGTTGAAAAATTTCATCATTTTTGTCCCTGCAATAGTTTTTTAATCATCACTAAAAAGGGAATTAGTTTGAGAACAAATCTCATTTACCCTTATTTAGTGTGTGGAATTTTATTTCCACCTCTAAGGCTAACTAACAGCGTAATTTTTAGCAGGTGTTTTAGATGCTTTATGTGATTAAGGTCAGACTATTTCTTTAGGGGTAGAGAGAAAAGTGTGTTTTTAGGACTATTTTAATTTCAGTTTAATATCTCCGCTCTGCTGAAGGGGTAATTGTTGGTGAAATGTTGGTGCAGTGTGATGTTGCTGTTCTCCAATAAGTGCTTGTGGTTTATTAAATAATTATGGTTAATAGCCAGTAACTTTTGTTGCTGTGTAAAATAATATTATTAAGCCAATAAAAAAGGGTGAGAATTGAATATTCTCACCCTTTTTCTTAGTTGTATCTACCTATTTAAGCTAGGTTATTTAGTTTTTTATAGTCGCTAATCAGTTTAAATCGTGGTTCTCAGCTACTTTTTCTGCACTGTGGCAGGTTAAGCAAGTCTCGTTGGCCATTTGAGCATTTTCAAATGTATCTGCCACGACCCCCCCCATATTCTCTATGTGGGATTTCGCAGAATCTGCTTGTGTGCTGTCTTGATAGCTTTCTGAAACATGGCAAGACGCACAAACACCAGCTTGTGGGCTAGAGAACGTTTCGTCTTTACGGTTCCAACGCATTGGCGTTGAACGTGCGTTTTCTAAGCTATAGTTGCTGTCATCATGACAGGCAGTACAGGTTTTAGTATCGACTAGAGATTGCACATCTTCACGGCCATGGGCTTTTCCAAATGTACCGTGAACACGCACGATCATGCTGTTGTAATCACCCGCTTCATGGCACTGGGCACAGGTATGAAGGTCGGCATTACGATAGTGCGGAGCACCTCTTCGAACAACCATGTCGTTGTTATGACAGCTGGTACAATTTTCATAATTTGCGGCACTGGCACGTTCTGCACCGTCTGAGCCATCTAACTTTAAGAACTCAGTTTTCGCAGCATTGGCACTTAAAACCCCTGAACATTCACCTTCAAAATCTAGCTCAGCGAGAGTCGATGTCTTATTGGTGAAACAAGCGCTAAAACTTGCCGATAACGCTAGATCTGCACCGTTATCAAGTGCTTCAGCTAATGCAGGTAGCGTGTAGCTAGATGCTGTTGCATCAACGATTACCTCAAAGCTTCCATCAGCATTAGGTGTTACCTTAATACTTGGGCGAGAAGCTAGGTATGCATCTGGAGCTATCGCATCTACAGCGTTAGCATATACCGAGACTCCAGGGACATGGGCACTGGTTACTGCTTGTTCACCTAGCATTAAATTAACGGTAAAGCTGAGTTCACTAACATCGGAATTCCATACGATATTGCTGTACTGGGTTTCGATTAGCTTGCCGGCTTCAATGGCGGATTCTCGGCTGTCTTTGTCATGGCCTGCAAAGTGTCGGAATGCACCACCACGAGTGTTGCCATCATTTGATGTATGGCAGGCAACACAGCCTACATAAGCAATGCCCGTGTCATCGGTTGTTGTACGGCCGCCGTAGTGGTAATCGCCATGGCAAGATTGGCAGCTATCTGCGTCCATATCTTTAAACCAGTCAAGCGCATGAACAGTTACGTCTTCTGGTAAGGTCTCTTCCGTTTCGCTGTACTGTACGTGACAACTTTCACAGCTAGCAGTTACAGCCGGGTAGTTAAGCGGTTTTAACGGGTTACCTTCTTCATCGATTTGCGCTGCACGGTCATATTTATAACCAAATACTGGGTTCTTTGACGGATCGGCAATAACGGTTGCAAACTTTGCCACATCGCGGCGGTCAGCTTCAGTGGCACCAGTATGAATGGCGTGAGCTAGCCCTTTGATTGAGCCATCAATAGTGAAGTTGATCTCGTTATCTTGATCGTCAGTACCAGTACCTGCGTACTGTGTGTAATCGGTATGACAGAAAAGACAACCATCGGCAGTGTTGCCATAGTTTCCATGACGAATATGCTCTTCGCCGACGTGACAACTGGTACATGTCTGGCTTTCTAATACTGATTTAGGTGAGCTGACAGGGCGATCAGTCGCGGGTTCCCAGTAGTAAGCTTCTACGTTTTTAACTTTGTTGGCACCAGCACCATAAGTCATCAAGTAAATGCCTTGGACTTGTGAGGCATCGTAATCGTAATCTAAACTTTGTGTGTTGATCACTTCTGGAGCGGTAATTCGATACTTACCAGCGCCTAGGTATTCTAAACACTGCTCACCATCCGGACAGTTACGATTTGGGCGCCAGTTGTCGGTACCAGTGACTAGATCATCTTTTGATTTGTTACGGTATGACAACCAAATTTCACGCTCGCCATCGCCCCGAGAATCTACAGTGACGCTATTACCGTCGGAATCGATAATATCGTAGGGAAGAAATGCTTCTGCACGTGTTCCCATTCGGCCGAAACTAAGGCGCAAGGGATCTGTTAACTCTTCCAAGCCCGTCACGGACACGCCATTAAGGTTAGTTAAGTTGAATTCTACCGTAAGCGTGCCGCTTGCATCATCATAGCTTGCTAAGTCAACTTCAGTTTTGACTGCTGTAACACTGTCAATGTGCACGGCGATCTCACCGTTGTTACCATCTTCGCCATCTTTACCGTCACTGCCACAACCAGCTAGCGCGAAAGAAAGTGCGCCTATACCAATTGCTGACTTTACAGCTGTTGCGAGTTTATATCGATTTATCATCATTTTATTCCCTGCATAGGTTTTATCTGCCGTGAGGTTTTTACCTCTTTGGCGTGAGGAACTTCCTCACCACGATCTTACCCAAAAGAGGTAGTTCTAAAAAAAATGACAAAGATATATGTGATACCAGTCAACTTGAGAATATCAAGAATTAAAGTTTTTGTTTGTTGTTGTTAAACAATGGCTTACTGAATGCTGAAGTGCTCTATTAAGCTTGGGTTAATATAACGAAGACTTATCTTAAATGAGGCTGAAATTGATTCGAAATTTAGAGATTAAAATTGATTTAGATCATTAATTATTCAGGGTATTCAAAGGTGTTGATAAGCGTTCTTGTGTTTGCAATGTTGTAGGTGTTTCTTGTTGAGGGGTGTTTTGTTGTGCGAATGTTGCTTGTTGGTGTCGGCTGTGTTGCTTTCATGCTGGTTTCTGTAGCCAAATAAAAAGCGGCGTGTCTACGCCGCTTTTTATTTTAGAAAAATGGCTCAACAACTACCATTCAACAGGGTGAACTGAATCTACACCGTTGGTTTTACCTTCAGCATGACAGGTTGCACAAGATTCACTTCCTGGAACATAAGTGCCGCGAGTATCATTTGCTGCACCGCCATTACTGCGGATATGTGAGATTAATGAGTCTGTTGCACCATGGCAGCTAACACATGTTGATGCGATAGGAGAGAACTCAACCATACCTAATACTGCATCTGTAGACGGAGTTGCCACCATCGCACCAAGTCCATCCATTTTTAGCTGGCCTTTATCGTGACAGACTGCGCAATTACCATAGTTTTCTGGGAAGGTGATTGGATCTTGCGTCGAGCGTTTATTGGCATGATGCGCATGGATGCGCACTTTAAAGTCAATATGGTCTTGAATCGACTTAGAGTCAGCCCCTGAACGAGTCGGGTTATGACACATCTGACACTCGCCTTCAAAGTTACTGTAACTGCCTCCATGTTTGAAATCTATGCCAAATTTGCCGATGAACTTTTCGTCGTGACAATTTGCACAAGTATTGTTACTCACCACGACTCGTCTTGCCATCACACTGTCATCGCCACTGAGGTTGAATGCTACCAGATCACCGGAGATAACCGCTGGATTATTCGATTCGTCAGTACCTGTACCACATGCCACTCCCATTAGCGTATCTCTATCAACACACATTTTGGTTGAAACAACAGCAGTAGCTGCTTGGCTGGTATCGGCTATAATTGACGTCGATGTTGTGTATCGATAAATACCATCACTCACTGCTGTTGGTGCTAAAGCAATGAGATCCACTTTTTGTGTGCCTGAACCAAAGTCAATGTCATTACCAAAACCGAAATAGATTGCGCTTAATGTAATGCGCTTATCTGTGTCAGGACTCATTACTGGCGTTGTTAATGAAGAGTCTGCAAATTGCACATCAAAGGTTATCATACCGCCGGTAATTGACACTGATGCAGGTACTAAACTCGCTGAGTAGCTGTTTTTAGCATTATCTTTTGCAACGGCATCGGTAAAGTGGTGCGCAGCGCCTGGTTCGCCTTTTTCAGCATGGCAGGTACTACAATCAGTTGTTTCGATATATCTATCGTGCATATCGGTTTTAATCTGTTCAGGATCGGTAGAGTCTGAATGACATGAACCACATGCTAATGCGCGATGGTGTTTAAAGTTAAATGCGTCAACAGGGCTGGTGTCGCCTTCTTGGTGACATGCTCGGCAATCATACATATCAGCAGGGAAGGTCACTTCAGAGTAATCGTGGATACTGCCGCCATATCCCACCATCAAGTAATCACTTTTATGAATTTTGTGTACCATATAGCCCATGTCAATTGGGGCGCCTGTTTCAGGATCGCCTGCATAACTGGTGTGACACATTTGGCAGTTAGCGATATCGAAACGTCTGCCACCGTGGAATAACAGTTTTGGTGCCCAAGCATGGTCATAATCGTCGCTATGACAACGTAAACATGATTGCTCTAGAAACTCTACTGTGCGCGTCGCGTCAGCAGCAACCATTTCACCCGATGAGGGTAAAAAGTCGTAATGTGCGTTGATGAGTTTATTGGCCGTACCGTCAGCTCTTAGCTCCATAGTAATGCGGTGAGTTAGGCTGTCATCAAAGGTTAAATCGAGTCCTTCGAGTTCAGGAACTTCATTTAAGTTAAGTTGGAAAGTATAGCGGTACATGCCACTGCTTAGGTTTTCAATACACTCCTGAGCACAGCTAGATTCAAGCCCTGGTTGGAATTGTGTACTTGCTTTGTCTTCGTACCCAGGAGGGACGTCAGTAGCTACAGGCTCAACAGCACTATTGATGTAGTTCACCCATTGTGGTGTTTTATAACCTTTGCCTTCAGTGGGGAGCAATTTCGCGACCCCCATACCAATCCAGTCGACAGCTTGGTAGGTGTCAAGATCGGTTATTGCGACGCCGTTGGCATTTTCGAGCGAGAACTCTACTGCAACCACACCTTCTGTTACTGAGGCTGATGAGATGGACGCTTTTAGCTCGTTGGCTTGAGCTATTGAAAAACCAACTTCACCGTCTTTACCATCTTCACCATCATTGCCGTCGCTACAACCAAACAACAAGGCGGCACTCGCGAGAGCAATCAAACTGAGTTTTGAGCTTCTAGTTTTGATTTCCATAATTTTGCGTTCCATTTCTCATCACTAAACATTGAAAGCCCAATAACCGAGATTATTGGGCTAATGATTATTATTTTATAGGGTGAACAGCTAACACATCGACCGAAGCGCCTTGGCCATGGCAAGTCGCACAGCTTTCAGTGCCAGATGTCGCATCGGCTTCTGTGCCGTTAAACACACCACCTTGCTGGGTCATATGACTCTTAGAGGTGTCGCTGGTATGACAGGCGCTGCAGATAGCCGACGCAGGGCTGGTAAAACTGCCGTCGTCAAAGGCTAATGGTTGCACTGCACTATTAAGTGGTAAAGCTGCAGTAAGCACGCCTGAAGCATCTTCTGTGTGGCATTGGGCGCAGTTCCCTATGTTGGCAGGGTAGTTAATATCTGGGTAGTTTTCACGTGACCCTGCGTGCAGAGTATGAGCTAAGTGCTTGTAGTCGGCCGTTGATGCTGCTGCGTTAGCAGCACCCGCTTCAGCTTGCATATTGCGGTTATGACAAACTTGGCATTGGCCTTCAAGATCATTACGGGAACCATGATAGTTGAGCTCTTGGTCTCCATGACAACTACCACATGTTTCGTTAGTCACAACAACTCGGCGACCCACATCTGAGATTGCAGAAGCACTGAAGAATTGATGGCTAGATTTCAGGTTGGTGGTGTTGTCTATATCTGCGCAATTTGCCAACATATCTTCGTCACTACATAATTTACCTTGGATAGCTAAGGTACCCGTGTCATCTACAAGTTCCGCAGGGACAGTTAAGCCAGCAATTTGGTAATTAAAGACGCCATCATTTCCAGATATAGGCGTGATTTCTTGGAGTTTGATTGATTTAGCACTGCGAGTTGTATAATCGACACTTACCCCCCAGTTAGCGTAAATGCGAAGGTCATTGACAAAATCAAGCTTGTCGGCACTGTCGGTATAGATCTCGTTAGTGGCAGGATTCGATAGTCTTACTGCTAAATCAACCGTGGTTCCAGTAAGAGATGCACTGACAATTTCAACATTAAATTGACCAAGAACCGCATTGGTATCTGCTTGGCTATGGGCACTCATGGTCCAGTCTGAGTTATGGCATGCGACACAATTGCTGTTGTCTTGCTGAGTCGGATGTCCCTGTCCGGCGGGGAAATCAATATTCGTGTGGCAACTACCACATGCTGCCATTGTAGGCACTCGTGCCCAGTTCATATTTTCGGTTAATGTTTCATCGGGAGCATGGCATGTTTGACAATCTGCTAGTGAGCCTGGGAATCCAGTTAAATGCTTGCCGTGAACCATTGGGGCAAAAACATTCTCAGGGTTACTGACCTTATCGGTATTATGGCAAGTTACACAGGTTTCGACCTCGTTGTATTTACTACCATGGAAAGCGAGATCACTGTGACAGCTATTACAGGTCTCCATCTCAATGAGATTACGGGTATAGGCAGGGGTGTCGCCTTTATCTTGCCAATCATAATGTTGGTTGGTTATTGGCAGTGCTGTACCGTCAGGCAGAGAGTCACCGCCAATTTTGATGACCACACGTTGGGTGCCGCCAGACATAAAGCTTATGTCATTCATTCCGTTAAATGCACCACTAAAGGTGTAACTATATTGGCCATTTTTGTGGTCGACAAATTCGCCGTCACAGACGTCTGCACAAGATTCTGAGGTAAAGTATTGCCATTGACTGGCATTACCGGCATTGGTGTAGCCCATAGGTAGCAGCTGCGCAGCAAGGTAAGTTGCAGAAGAGATGCCTACTACTGGCTCATCTTCCTCATTTGTGACGCGGTAATTAACCGTGGCAATACCAGTATCGAAAGCTACGTCTTTGATAGTGATATTAAGCTCATTAATCACTGACGCTGGCGGGCCTCCTGGTTCACCAGGATTGCCAGGTGAACCGTCGTCACCGCCACAAGCCGCCAGCATGGCAATTAGACCTAGAGGAATACTTTTATGAAGTCGTGATTGGGTGATCAGTTTCATTTTTATTTCCTTGAATTCCTTTTATTGACAGATCTACATTTGGTAGCTAAATGTCAGGCCAAAATAATGAGCGTTATAGTCGTGGCTTAAATCGCCAAAAGTCAGCACGTTGGGTATAGAATCGACTGATAAACCTTGGTTCAACCAATCGGCGTCCTCATAGTTCTCGAAAATCCAATCGAAACGTAATGCCATTTTTTCTGCGAGTTGATACTTTGCGAAAGCATTAATATTGTGTTTTTCGGAGAAGTAATCACCATAAGGAGAAGTGATTCCTTGAATAACGTTGGTATCGCTTTGCCCGTCGGCATATGAATAATCTAGGCCGAGATTGAGTTTGCTATCTAATAAGTTTTGGTAATTTAAACCTGCACCGACTAGAGTCGACTGCTCATCAGTATTGGCAAACCAGTTAGCTAAGCCAAAATTTGAGCTGCCTGCTTGATCACTATCTCGCCAATCTTGGTTGAGGTAGGCATTAAGATTGAAATTCTCACTAATTATGTAATTGGCTGATATGTCGTACCCTTGGGTATCAACCCGAGTTAAGCCAATTTCTGTATCCTTATAGTCGTCAAAGCTTGCGCGTAAGTTGGCACTGGCAGAGAATGCAGTTGATCCACTGTAGGCGACGTTAAGTTTGTATTGTTGACGCTGCCGATCTGCAAGGTATGACTTTCTTAAATAAGGATTACTTGGGCTTGATGTTGTTGTGACGGCTTTATAGGTACTGCCTGTTCTATCACTCGCTTCGGCCTTTAGCCATGCAGACCAAGCGGGAGAAATTCGGTAGTTTAGCTTTGCGTATAGGCTATTTTGCTGCAAAGAGTCTCGGTCTAAATCGCTATAATCGTTGTGGTCATAACGATAGCCACCATCAATATAAACACTGCGATTAAATCGATATTTAGCGCCGACATCAACGAACTGCTTGGTGCGATCATATTCTGGGTTAATAGCTGAACCAGCGAAATAACTGTCGGTTATTACCTGCGGGTAGGTATGTAACGTAGTTTTATTGTCTCTATCTGAATAATCATATCGTGCGCTAACACTAAAGCCTCGTGCTGGTCGCCCAGTATATTTAAGCTTCATATCGGTGGTATCAACCTGACCGTCAAGGCTACTGATTGGCAGGGCTGGGGAGGGACCATTTATCGTTGCAGGCAGGAAAGCTTGATCCTGCGTAAAGCTGGCAACACTTAAGTTCATCAACACTTGATGACCGTTGCCATTGAGTTGTGCATTAGCGCCAACTCGATAGGCCTTATTATCTGGTGCTGCTGCACTTTGACCTTCATAGGCTGCGCCAAATGTTGGGGTAAAGGCTGATTCCCAATTTACGGCTTGATGATCATTCTTGTACTGACTAAAAGAAGAGTCTATTCCGACTAACCAACCTTTACCGTTAAAGTAGATCTTTGCACCAAACTCATCGGTTGTATCATCAATAGGCTGCGCTAACATTGCACTGTTGGTAAGAATATTTCCGGAAAAGGTGCGTTTACCTTCACGCTTTTCATGTTGATAACTAATATCAGCTTTATAGAAGCTACCTTTATAGTCAGCTTCTAATAAAAACCTGTCACGTTGCGTTTTTAACGCTGTATCGGAAATGTCATCATTTAAGGTCGACATTTGCCCTGTGGTTGCACCTGTTTGCCAATTATCGGGCAGAAAAAGCTGATCTCCACTATTCATATAGGGAGTTAGCGCTGCATTGGTGTCGTAGCTCGCCAGTCCTCGATAACCTAAAGCGATAGTGTATTGGCCTTTCCTGCCAGTTTCTATTGCTGCGCTGCCAGTGTCATACCCCAGTTTATCTGCTGTTAAATTCGTTTGGTAACCATCTTCTGATTGATAATTAAGATCAGCTTCTATATGCCCGACTGCGCCGTCAGTATCTGTACCAGTCGTATTACCAACATGAATATCGCTGCCATCATTATAGGCGGCGCCTATGCCCACTGTGCCGTTAAAACCTGCGGATGATACGCAACGTTTGCACTCCCACTTTTCGATTTTTGCATTGTCACGGTTGGCATTTTGGACACCGTAACCTGTTGCATGCACTGATGTTATAGATGCGCTGACTGCCATCGCGATTAAAGAAAGCTGCAACGGCTTATTAATATGGAACTGTATACTTTTCATCATTGCCACTCCTTGTTAGCGCTGTAACAGCTTGCCAGATGGATGGTTAGAGCCATGTACTTGTGAATGGCAGTTCATACAGCTTTGACCCGCATTAAATGCATTGGGGTTTCCGCCGAATACGGCATTTGAGGTGTGTCCTACAGAAGCGTGACATTGTTGACATAACATAGGTGGTTTACTGATCAGCATTGCCTCGTTCACGCTGCCATGTGGATTATGACAAGCTGCACAGTCTTCGGTAACGGGCGCATGCTCCCACAATTTAGGTCCACGTTTTTCAGCATGGCATGAGTAACAATTTTCATTGACGCTCATCTGCTTTAAGCTGGCATCAGCAAGCGTGCCATGTGGGTTGTGGCAGTCACTACATACCATCTGTTGCCATTTTAAGGGGTGAGAAGAACGTTTATTCATGTCTGCTTTTTGCTGAGTGTGGCAATTAGTGCAAACAGCAACTTCAGTTGCTCTATCTGCGATGGGGTCGTGTCCTGTATGGACTTGATGACAGTTGGCACAGCTGACATCTGCATTATCGTGATGATTGCCGCTCCAAGCCATGCGTTCATCATCGTTGTGGCAACTCATACAAACGCTGTTTTGTTTTTCTGCGGGAACGGGTGAGTTTGAACCAAAGGTAATCATTGGTTCTTTACCACCACGATTATGTGACCCTAGTGGACCGTGGCATGCTTCGCATTGAAGATCTGCCATTGGCGAGCCTTTTACATCGGCATTGCCGTGAACACCGTCAAATAGCTCCATCACTTTAGGACTTTTTCTGTGACACATTAAGCAGGTGTCAGCACCTTTCGATGAATATTTTCCTTCTGCAAACTTTTTATCTAGTAGCGCTTCAACCTCTTTAGGTGGTTGATCGTCCCATGGGGCTGACATGACATTAAAGCAAAATGCCATAGTCGTAAGCACTAGCAAGTTCACGAGCTTTGTAGAGAACCATCCTGTGGTCTTGTTCATCATGTCATTCCCATTCCATTCGCTTTTAAAGCGTTCTTTTTTTAATTGCTATATTAGTAGTTTTGTAAATTACTAATATAGAAGAGTAGAACAAAAGCGTGACAAGTTCATAACAAGCGGGAGATCTTCTTTAGTTTTATCGCTGATCTTTAAAGGATAATTATCAAAGCGTGATCTACGTCACACTGCCTTTGGTTGAGCTATTTATTTGAATTAAGTGTAAATAATAACCATTACTATTTAAGGGGGATAAGCCATTTCTAATTTATCTGGGGTGAGGTCATTTATTAGTTGAGAGATTTGTCACATAATAGAGAACACAATTGAAAATTATTATCGTTTACAGCCTGAAATGTTGATCTAGATAAAGTTATTCGGATTAACAGTCCTTTAGAATCAGTATCAATTCAAAGAAAGTTGAGGCCTGTAATTAGGTGGGATGCACAATGAAGTTAAGTGAACTAAATCCGGGCGATTTCGCCAGAATTTCTCAAGTAGGGCAAATTGACCTACCAGCAGTTGTTAAACGCAAACTCCTATCGATGGGGATCACTCCCAATACTCGATTTTCTTTGATCCGCAGAGCGCCAATGGGCTCGGGCGTAGAATTAGATATCCGAGGCAGTAAACTATGCATGCGTCGCGATTTAGCAGATATTATTGAGGTTGAAAAAGCGAATGGATAAGCAATTTAATTGCGTCACCGTCGGTAACCCTAACGCGGGTAAGTCGACACTTTTTAATGCTCTTACTGGGTCGAATCAACAAGTTGGTAACTGGTCTGGAGTTACTGTTGAAAAGAAAACTGGACAATTCGCACTGCAAAGTACCGATGTTTTTCTTACTGACCTTCCCGGTATCTATGACTTATTACCAGCAGGTAACAGCTGTGACTGCTCTTTAGATGAACAGATTGCGCAGCAGTACCTTGCAGACCAGCAAATCGACGGCATAATAAACCTTGTTGATGCGACCAATATTGAACGTCACTTGTACCTAACCGTACAGCTGCGTGAGCTTGGTATTCCATTAGTTGTAGTGTTGAACAAAATAGATGCTGCGATTAGCCGTGGTATTCATATCGATGTCGCACAGATGAGCAAAGAGTTAGGTTGTCCTGTTGTGGCCGTTTGTTCTCGCGATGAACAAGACATTGAGAAGGTGAAGCAGCAATTTGTTGCTTTGCTAGACGGCAAAGTTTCTGAAGCGCCTTTAGTACTTAATTACGATACTGAAATTGAGTCTAGTGTTAGTAACCTGCTTGCCGCTGATGACAAATTAAGTCGGGGTCGTGCACTTGCGATGCTTGCTAATGGCTTAGGTTGTGGTAAGTGTAAAAATAGCCAAATGGTCAGTGAAGTAGAGCAATACTCTCAAGCACTGTCTGCTCAAGGTAAAGACATTGAAATTATGGTGGCCACCACACGCTTCAACTTCGTTGAGCAGGTGTTTACTGGTTCAGTTAAAAGTGACAATGCCGAAACATTAACCGATAAACTAGACAAAGTCGTGCTACACCCAGTTGCAGGGATCCCAGTGTTCCTGTTTGTGATGTACTTAATGTTTATGTTTAGTATCAACGTTGGTAGCTCTTTTATCGACTTCTTTGATATTACCGCTGGCGCTATTTTTGTTGACCATTTCGGTGCACTAATGTCGAGCATAGGTTCGCCTGAATGGTTAGTGACTATTGTCGCTGGTGGTGTGGGTCAAGGTATACAAACTGTCGCAACTTTCATTCCGGTTATCGCCGCGCTGTTCCTTGCTTTATCCGTACTGGAAGGCTCTGGTTACATGGCGCGTGCAGCATTTGTTGTTGACGGCTTGATGCGCAGAATAGGCCTACCAGGCCGAGCATTTGTCCCTATGATTGTTGGCTTTGGTTGTTCTGTACCAGCGATCATGGCCACTCGTACACTAGGCAGTGAGCGTGAGCGTATTGTCACCGGAATGATGGCGCCGTTTATGTCTTGTGGTGCTCGACTTCCTGTATATGCCTTATTTGCAGCGGCTTTCTTTCCTGAATCAGGGCAGAACTTAGTCTTCCTGCTATACATGATTGGTATATTTGCAGCTATTGGTACGGGTCTTTTGCTACGCTCAACATTGCTACCAGGTTCGAGCAGCGCGGTCGTGATGGAACTGCCAAGCTACGAGAAGCCAAAGTTTAAAACTGTAATGGCGCGCACTGGTAAGCGGACTAAGAGCTTTATTATGGGCGCGGGTAAGACGATTGTTATCGTTGTAACCTTACTTAACTTCGTCAATGCCATCGGTACTGATGGAACATTTGGCCACGAAGACAGCTCTGAATCCGTATTGAGTGTTGCAAGTCAAAAAGTGACTCCACTTTTCGCACCTATGGGCGTAGAGCAGGATAACTGGCCCGCAACGGTTGGTATTATTACCGGTATTTTTGCTAAAGAAGCAGTCGTTGGCACCTTGAATAGCCTTTATTCTGATGGCAGTGCTGGCGATGAAGAGTTAGCACCACTGTCTGAAACCGTTAGTGAAGCGTTAGCTACTATCCCAGAAAACCTATTTGGTATTGCACCTGAAGATCCACTGTCTATTTCAGTTGGCGATGTATCCTCTGTAGAGTCTGCATCAGAAGAGCTAGAGGTTGATACCTCAACCTTTAGTGCTCTGCAGGCTGGTTTCTCCGGTGTGACGGCGGCATTTGCCTACCTATTGTTTGTATTGCTATACACTCCGTGTGTTGCTGCAATGGGTGCACTTGTAAACGAGTTTGGTGGGCGTTGGGCTGCATTCGCAGGTCTATGGACCTTTGGGTTAGCATATGGCACTGCGACGGTATTCTACCAAGGCGCTACGTTTGCTCAGCACCCTCTGCAATCAAGTTTATGGATTGGCTTCTTTACTATCGCGTTAGTTGTATTTTATGTATGGCTAAAGAGGAAAGGGCGAAAAACGCAGACGATTATTCCCGGTATTAAAGTGATTACGGAGTAGCAGTATTAGCGTATAATCTGAGTGTATAGATAAAAGCAGCGATGATTCGCTGCTTTTTTGCCTTTAAATGGCTATGCTGTAACCATTAACCTGTGTTTTTAAGCGTGAACCGTTGACCCTACTAGGGATCTGTAGGATTATGCTTTTTTCGCCATTAACCATCGTTCGCAAAGAGGAATTCCATGAGTCATGTGGACACTGAAGTACGTCCTAGTAACTTCATACGTAGTATCATAGATGAAGATCTTGCCAGCGGTAAGCACAGTGCTGTGCATACCCGTTTTCCGCCGGAGCCAAACGGTTTTCTTCATATCGGCCACGCTAAGTCTATTTGCCTAAACTTTGGCATCGCACAAGACTACCAAGGTCAATGTAACTTACGTTTTGACGATACCAATCCTGAAAAAGAGGACATTGATTATGTCCACTCTATTCAGAATGATGTGCAGTGGCTTGGTTTCCAGTGGAGTGGCGATATTCGTTACTCTTCAAATTACTTTGATCAACTGCATCAGTACGCCGTTGAATTAATCACCAAGGGCTTAGCTTACGTTTGTTTTTTAAATGCAGAGCAAACTCGTGAGTACCGAGGCACGTTAAAAGAGCCAGGTAAAAACAGCCCATACCGTGATACAACACCTGAAGAGAACTTAGCGCTATTTGAAAAAATGCGTAATGGTGAGTTCAAAGAGGGCGAATGTGCGCTAAGAGCAAAGATTGATATGGCATCGCCATTTATGTGTATGCGCGATCCGATTATTTATCGTGTTCGCTTTGCACATCATCATCAAACAGGTGATAAGTGGTGCATATACCCTATGTACGACTTTACTCATTGTATCTCTGATGCGATTGAGAACATCAGCCACTCGCTTTGTACTTTAGAGTTCCAAGACAACCGCAGATTGTATGATTGGGTGTTGGATCATTTAGATGATTTCCAGTCTCCAAGTCGCACACGTCAGTATGAGTTCTCAAGATTAAACCTTGAGTACACGCTAATGTCCAAGCGTAAACTGAACGACCTTGTGGCACATAACATTGTCTCTGGTTGGGATGATGCGCGTATGCCAACGATTGCTGGCTTTAGGCGTAGAGGTTATACCGCTGCTTCAATTCGTGAGTTTTGTAAGCGTATCGGGGTGACCAAGCAAGAGAACATGATTGAAGTTGCCATGTTAGATGCTTGTATCCGTGAAGAGCTAAATGAGCATGCTCCGCGGGCAATGGCTGTTATTAACCCAGTTAAGGTAGTGATTGAAAACTATCCTGAAAACCAGGTTGAAACAGTACAGGCACCTATACATCCAAGTAATGAAGATATGGGTAAACGTCCATTGTCATTCGGCCGTGAACTATACATCGACGCGGATGATTTCCGAGAAGAAGCGAATAAGAAGTTCAAACGCTTAGTACAGGGCAAAGAAGTTCGTTTGCGTAATGCTTATGTCATCAAGGCCGAACGTTGTGATAAAGACGCTGATGGCAACGTGACCACCATTTACTGTACCTATGATGATGAAACATTGGGCAAAAACCCAAGTGACGGTCGTAAGGTTAAAGGCGTGATACATTGGGTTGAAGCAACGACAGCTAAACCAGCTGAATTCCGTTTGTATGAGCGTTTATTTAATGATGCTAATCCTGCTGCTGCGGAATCTGTTGACGAAGTGCTTAACCCGCAGTCGTTAACGGTTAAGCATGGATTTGTTGAAGCTGGACTTGTTAATGCTGAAGTGGAAAAAGCTTACCAGTTTGAGCGAGAAGGATACTTCTGTGCAGACAATAAAGACTCAACTAAAGATCATCTAGTCTTTAACCTAACAGTACCACTGCGTGATACTTTCGCATAAAGTAATACCAATTTGAGTTAATAGATCCAAGGATCTAAAAAGCCGACAAAATGTCGGCTTTTTTGTGAGCGAAAAATATCGAATTTATTGGTACATAGGACCAAATCCCACGCTCCACAAAATCACACTCGATGCCATCAGCCCGACAAGTAACACTAAACCAGCTGTCACAACTGAACTTGCATAAATAAAGCCTTTTTCTTCCGGAATATTCATAATGATGGGAACCCCGGTATAAAGCAGATAAACCGAATAAGCCAAACCTGCTAATCCCACTACCATGATGAACCACAATGTTGGATAAAGTGTCGCTAAGCCCACCATAAATAATGGGGTGGCAGTGTATGCTGCTAACTCTAATGCTTGAGTATAACTCGGTGTTGCATCGAAAGTTTTAGCCATCCAAAAGGCAAGATAGGCCAGTGCGAATACACCTACGATAAGGCCGAAATACATGCCTGTAGACATAATTAGTGCACTGTCAGCAGTTAAGAATTGACGTTCTCCAACGCCGAGATCCCAACCAATTTGTGAAGTTGCAAAAAAAGTGCAGATAGCAGGGATGAGCGCAACGATTAAGATATGGCTCAGGCTACTTCTAAGCGCTTCGTGGTTTTTTTCAATTGTGTGCCACTCTTCTTTTGGATGAGTGTATAACCCCATTAAGTGATTCAATATCATTATAGTTATCCTTGTTTAGCATTTAACTTTTAGATTAAATTGGCTCGCCAAACTGCAGACGAACTTTTTACAGCTCTAAGGCTATTTATTGAACAAAACTAACCAAGAGTCAAGCCAATCATTTTAAGCATAGATGTTAAGCTAGGATTGTGCTGAAAATAACTGATAAAATAGTGAGTCTAACATCAGCCTAAAGAGCCTTTGCATGCAGCAGTTACTTGCCCCTATTTACTCATTTTTGAAATGTGAAACCCCAGATAGTTGGATCGAAGAAGCAAAAAAGCCGGAACAGCTAAAAGGTTTGCTGATTGATCACTGTAACTGTGAGTTAAAAGCGGCGCAAACTGCGATGTTTTTGGTGCGTAAATACGCCATTGATAAACCAAGTGGGCAGATTTTATTGGCTTGGGCAAAACCTTATGAGGATTTTGTCTACATTAAAGATCGGGATGTGACAGCTTTTTTATCGAAAGACAGTAAGAAGAATGAGTTAGCCGGCGAGCTTGTTGCCTGTAAGGACTTTGCTCATAGTGATGATCTTATTCTGAAGATGGTGCGCTTGATCAAAGAGGAGTTCCACCATTTTGAGCAAGTGTTAGAGATTATGCATAGTCGTGGTATTGAATACAGAAATGCCCGAGCTGGCCGTTATGCAAAGGGGATGATGAAACAGGTGAGAACCCATGAACCAGCCACGCTAATTGATAAGCTCATTGTTGGTGCATTTATTGAAGCTCGCTCCTGTGAACGTTTCGCTAAACTTGCCCCTCACTTAGATGAAGAGTTGAAGAAGTTTTATATCTCTCTATTACGCTCTGAAGCTCGTCATTATCAAGATTATTTAAAGCTCGCACAGGCTATTTCAACCACGGATATAGCTGACAGAGTTAGCCATTTCGCCGCAGTAGAAGCTGAATTAATTTTGTCATCAGATGAAGATTTTAAGTTTCATAGTGGTGCGCCATTGATCGTTGAAGCAATCTAAAAGCGGCGAAAAGGATGAGAGGCAAGTAGCTGCTTACTTGCCAAAAGGCAGTTCTATTAGCTCAACATTGTCTTGGCTGATACATAGCATGCTGCCTTGCTCATACCAATCACCGACAACGATACGACGTTTTCCATTTGAAAGCTGATGGATAGCCGGGCGGTGCGTATGACCGTGGATCATCTGCTGCGCATTAGTGTTATCAAGTAGTTCAAGTACAGCGGAGGGTTCAACATCCATTATGCTATAACTTTTATGCTGATTACTGCTTTGGCTTTTACTGCGTAATTTTGCCGCGATATTTAATCGTTTCGATTTAGGTAAATGGTTGTAAATCCATTTTGCCCAAGACAGATTACGAAACTTCCTAAATCGTTGATAAGGTTTATCTAAGGTGCATAAACTGTCACCGTGTAAAAGTACAGTTGTAGTGCCGTATAGATCCAATTTGTAAACTTCTGGCAGCAGAGTCATTCCTGAACGTTGAGCAAAACGCTCACCAATTAAGAAATCGCGATTACCGTGGATAAAATAGATAGGCAGTTTTTTTGAGGCTAATTTAATGGCGTCTGCTAACTGATTCGCAAATGGTTCTGCAATATCATCCCCGACCCAAACTTCAAACAGATCGCCTAGGATATAGAGTGCTGAGGTATCGGTAAGCTGAGTTTCTAAGAAAGTAAGAAAAGCTTGGGTAATATCGGGGCGATCAGCACTTAAGTGCAGATCGCCCACAAAAAGTGTGCGCATCGAGTCAGTCTTACTCTTCGATAGTCACTTTTTCGATGATCACAGCATCAAGAGGGACATCTTGATGCATGCCACGATTGCCCGTGCTTACCGCTTTAATTTTATTTACAACGTCCATGCCTTCAGTTACTTCACCAAATACACAGTAACCCCAACCTTGTGCTGACTCAGACTTGAAGTCTAAGAAAGTATTATCGTTGATGTTGATAAAAAACTGAGCCGTTGCTGAATGCGGATCTGAAGTACGTGCCATAGCAATGGTACCTACTTTATTCGAAAGACCATTGTTTGCTTCGTTTTCAATGGTTTCATTACAGCTTTTCTGTTGCATATCTTCAGTAAAACCACCACCTTGAACCATAAAACCGTCAATTACACGGTGAAAAACAGTTCCATCGTAAAAACCTTCTTTGACATATTTCTCAAAGTTAGCTGCAGTTTTTGGTGCTTTTTCAGCGTCAAGAGAAAGCTTGATTTCGCCGTGGTTGGTATGAAGTGTGATCATAATTTTTACTCTCGCAATTTAACACATGGTAAATAATGGCTGGATTCTAACGTAATTGCGCTGCTGCATAAAGTGTTGCGTGATTTGTCACTCTAAATAATGCACTCAATCGGCAGCTAATAGGCAACCAATAAAAGTACGAGTTGGTAGAGATTAATGTAATCAAGTTGGGTGAGAGAGCGCTTTCTAGACAATATTAATCAGTTCTGCATGGTTTTGCGCACTTGGTACGGGAAAACTGCTTGGAACCGTTAGTTTTGCAGTGGTAGACTGAACGACCTATTTCTGAATATAGCCGTTGAAGAGAATAATCAATGTTGAAGCTTTACAATACGCTTACCCGCCAAAAAGAACAGTTTGTACCAATACAGCCCGGAAAAATAGGCATGTATGTGTGTGGGGTGACCATTTATGATTTATGTCATATCGGTCATGGACGTACTTTTGTTTCATTTGACATGATTGTAAGGTACTTGAGGTATAGCGGTTATGAGGTTAATTTTCAGCGCAATATCACCGATGTAGATGACAAAATTATCAAACGCGCTAATGAGAACAATGAAAGTTGTGACTCACTAACAGAGCGTCTAATTGGTGAGATGCACAGAGATTTTGATTCTCTTAATATGGCACGCCCTGATTTTGAACCGCGCGCAACGCTGCATATGCCAGAAATCATCGAAATGGTTGAAAAGCTTATTGCTCGTGAACATGCTTATGTAGCCGCCAACGGTGATGTTTTGTTCAGCGTATCATCTTTCCCTGAATATGGTCGCTTATCTGGGCAAAACCTCGAACAATTGCAGGCTGGCGCTCGGGTCGAAGTTGAAGATGCTAAGCGCGATCCGATGGACTTTGTTCTATGGAAAATGTCTAAACCTGGTGAACCTACTTGGGATTCTCCTTGGGGGCCTGGTCGTCCAGGTTGGCACATTGAATGTTCAGCAATGAACAGTAAGCATTTGGGTAACCATTTTGATATCCATGGTGGCGGCAGCGATCTTCAGTTCCCTCACCATGAGAATGAGATTGCACAATCTTGCTGTGCCCATGATACCAAATATGTAAATTATTGGATGCATACCGGCATGGTGATGGTTGATAAAGAAAAGATGTCAAAATCTTTGAATAACTTCTTTACCATCCGAGACGTGTTAAACCACTATGATGCTGCAACAGTACGTTACTTCTTATTGTCAGGTCATTACCGTAGCCAGCTTAATTACTCAGAAGAGAACCTTAAGCAGGCTAAATCTGGGTTAGAGCGTATTTACACAGCGCTTAAAGATTTGGATCTTACGGTAGATGCTGCACCTGCTGAAGCGTTTATCGCCCAATTTAAGCGTGCAATGGATGATGACTTCAATACACCTGAAGCCTACTCAGTGCTGTTTGAAATGGTACGTGAAATCAATCGTCTTAAATTAACTGACATGCAGCAAGCATCAGCCCTAGGTGTTGCGTTAAAGCAGCTTGCTGATGTGTTAGGGATCCTAGGTCAAGATGTTGATACTTTCTTCAAGGGAGAGGGGAGTGATGATGAAGTGGCTGAGATTGAAGCATTGATTGTTGAACGCAACCGAGCACGTACAGAGAAAGATTGGCCTGCAGCTGATGTGGCGCGAGACGGATTGAATGCCTTAGGCGTAATTCTTGAAGATGGGCCAGAAGGTACAACTTGGCGTAAAAAGTAATCCTAAATTAGCAATACAAAAAAGCCTGCAGTTAGCAGGCTTTTTTTATGTCTGGAACATTTATGTCAAGCCCCATGGATGGGATAGCTTGGTATTTATGTCTGGAACATTCTTGCTTTAAGTAGAGCAATATCAGTCGTGATCGTGGTACTGCTCGCAAGCATAAAGCGTATTTTCTAGCAAGCTAGCAATCGTCATTGGCCCAACACCGCCAGGTACTGGCGTGATGAAACTAGCATTCTCTGCAGCTTTCTCAAATTGCACATCACCAACCAATTGACCGCTTTCAAGACGGTTAATCCCCACATCAATAACAATCGCGCCAGGTTTAATCCACTCACCAGGAATAAACCCAGGCTTTCCAACAGCGACAACCACTAAATCTGCTTGTCTAACTTTCTGCTCAAGGTTACGAGTGAAGCGGTGACAAGTGGTTGTAGTACAACCAGCAAGAAGCAGCTCTAAAGACATAGGACGGCCGACGATATTAGACGCGCCAACCACTACGGCATCTAAACCATAGGTATCAACCCCCGTCGACTGAATAAGAGTCATAATGCCCATCGGTGTGCATGAACGCAGCACTGGAATACGTTGAGCTAGTCGACCTACGTTATATGGGTGGAAACCGTCGACATCTTTATCTGGGCGGATGCGCTCGATAACCTTTGATTCTTCGATATGTTCAGGTAGTGGGAGTTGAACCAAAATACCATCAATACTCTGATCTTCATTGCATTCATCGATAAGAGACAGCAGGGCGTCTTCAGAGGTGGAACTGTCTAAGTCGTAAGAGCGGGAAATAAAGCCTAATTCTTCACAGGCTCTGCGTTTGCTGCCTACGTACACTTGTGAAGCAGGATCCGCTCCTACGAGAATTACAGCTAAACCTGGTACTCTTTGACCAGCCTCTTTACGGGCGGTTACTTTGTCTTTGAGCTTGGTTCGAATGGCTTGAGCGATAGCTTTACCATCGATGTTTTGAGCGGTCATGGGGCAAGGTGTCCTTTATACGGCACGATAATGGAAAACGGCGACATTTTAACAGGACATGTCCGAGGTGTCATTGATTTAGGTTGCTAACAATCAGTTCTCAAATACGGATAATGACTTAGCTCTGAGGTGTAGAAAGTATGCATTTCTGGCAGGGGTTTTAATTGGACAGCTGATTAAAGTCGGCTTCTTGTTATCGTTGGTGACACTTATGGTTTCTATCTCTATTTAATTGATTATTTGAGACTAGAGGGCGCTGATATCTAGCCGCCCCCGCTTATTTAGATGAAAACCAATAAATCGGTATCATTTAGTAGAAAGACTATGGTTTATCGTTATGCAATAAAATAAAGCCGTTATTGAATGAGGTATAAAGTGGCTCCTGCTTGATAAACCGCTATATTAAAATATCAGCCGAGATTGTTGTTATGTTGAACGCATTGTTTAGGAAGGCATCAATGAGTAGCGCTATAGCGTGTTAAATAAGCAGGCGAATGATTTTTTTAAAAAAGTCGTTGACGACTTTTAGGCTAGGGGCTACTATGCGCTCCGTTCTCAACGAGACAGCTCGTTGAAAACAGAAACCGAAAATATTTCCCAAATATGTATTTTCACTAGGTTTCAATTTCGGTGATTAGCGCAGCCCGGTAGCGCATCTGGTTTGGGACCAGAGGGTCAGAGGTTCGAATCCTCTATCACCGACCACATTTTAAGCTAACGTGGAACGTTAGTTGCCCAGTTCAGGAAATGAATTTATTTCATTGCCGAGCGCCCGTAGCTCAGTTGGATAGAGCACCCGCCTTCTAAGCGGGTGGCCGCAGGTTCGAATCCTGCCGGGCGTACCATTTTTGTGGTGATTGTA
This sequence comes from Shewanella piezotolerans WP3, assembly GCF_000014885.1. NCBI lineage: Bacteria > Pseudomonadati > Pseudomonadota > Gammaproteobacteria > Alteromonadales > Shewanellaceae > Shewanella > Shewanella piezotolerans. The sequence goes on along the minus strand of NC_011566.1, from coordinate 3,423,370 downwards.
GCTCAGTTGGTAGAGCCCCGGATTGTGATTCCGGTTGTCGTGGGTTCGAGCCCCATCAGTCACCCCACTCATTCTGTAAAGAAGTTCAAAAAGCGACCCTAGGTCGCTTTTTTTACGTCTGTAAATCATGCTTTGAGGCTCGACTCCAGCGCATTCGATAGCTATAATGTCGCGTCTTGATCATTATCAACTAAGAGTGACCAGTGCCGAACGTCAGCGTTTATGGGCATTTTGGTTAAATTTACGAGTCAAGAAACGAATACCTTAATAGTTGAAATTTCGACTATTACAAAGGACGATAGACATATTTCGAGGTAAAAAAATGCAAGTTTCTGTAGAAACCACACAAGGCCTAGAGCGTCGCCTAACTATTTCGGTACCTGCTGAGCAGATCGAAAATACTGTTAAAGAAGCATTAAAAAGTGAAGCTAAGCGTGCTCGTATCCCAGGTTTCCGTCCAGGAAAAGTACCTGTAAGCGTAATTAATAAGCGTTACGGTAAAGCTATTCGTCAAGACATCACTGGTGAAGTGATGCAGCGCAACTTTGTTGAAGCTATCATTGCTGAAAAGTTGAACCCAGCGGGTGCACCAACTTTTGTTCCTGGAACGACTGAAGGCGAAAGCTTCGAGTTTGTTGCTACTTTTGAAATCTACCCAGAAGTAGAACTTAAAGGTCTAGAGTCAATTGCTGTTGAGCAACCTAAAGCTGAAGTAACTGAAGCTGATGTTGATGCAATGATTGAAACGCTACGTAACCAACACGCTTCTTTTGAAGTTGTTGAGCGTGCAGCTGCTGAAGGCGATAAAGCTAAAATCAACTTCGTTGGTTCAGTTGACGGTGAAGAGTTTGAAGGCGGAAAAGCTGATGACTTCGAACTACAACTAGGCAGTGGCCGTATGATCCCTGGTTTCGAGTCTGGTGTTGAAGGTCATAAAGCGGGTGAAGAGTTCGAAATCGAAGTCACTTTCCCTGAAGATTACCATGCAGAGAACTTGAAAGGTAAAGCAGCTAAGTTTGTTATTACTTTGACTGAAGTTCAAGGCGCTGACCTTCCTGAAGTTAATGACGAGTTCGCAACATTGTTTGGTGTTAACGAAGGCGGAATCGACGCGTTACGTGCTGAAATCAGCAAGAACATGGGTCGTGAACTTGAGCAAGCGCTTAAAGCGAATGTTAAAGAGCAAGTACTTAATGGTCTAGTTGAGCAAAATGCTTTGGAACTACCAAAAGCATTGATCGAAGGCGAAGTAGAAGTATTGCGTAAGCAAGCTATGCAGCGTTTTGGTGATCAAGCTGCAAGCATGCCAGAACTACCAGCAGACTTGTTCACTGAACAAGCTGAACGTCGTGTTAAAGTTGGTTTGCTACTTGGTGAAGTTATCAAGACTAGCGAACTTAAAGCTGAAGACGAACGTGTTCAAGGTTTAATCGCTTCAATGGCGTCGGCATACGAAGATCCAAGTGAAGTTGTAGCTTACTACAATGGTAACGAAGAGCTTATGCAAAACATGCGTAACGTTGCACTTGAAGAGCAAGCAGTAGAAGAGTTACTTAAAACTGCAACTTTGACTGAAAAAGAAGTCAATTTTGAAGAATTTATGAACAAGGCTACCGGTCGCGCATAACGATCGCTTGACTTAAATGGCTATTAGCCATTTATAATGGCTCGTATGAGGTTCCTCATGCGAGCCATTTTTATTTAGGGAAGTTAATCATGCACAAAGCACCAGAATCAGTACTTAATGCACTTGTGCCTATGGTTGTTGAACAAACAGCTAAAGGTGAACGCTCATACGATATCTATTCTCGTCTTTTAAAAGAACGAGTGATCTTTTTAGTCGGTCAAGTTGAAGAGCATATGGCGAACCTTATTGTGGCTCAGTTACTGTTTTTGGAGTCTGAAAGCCCAGATAAGGATATCTACCTATATATCAACTCGCCAGGTGGTTCTGTCACTGCGGGTATGGCTATTTATGACACGATGCAGTTTATCAAGCCAAATGTAAGTACAGTCTGTATCGGCCAAGCGGCTAGTATGGGCGCATTCTTACTAGCAGGTGGAGCAGAAGGAAAACGTCATTGTTTGCCTAATTCACGTGTTATGATCCATCAACCATTAGGTGGGTTCCAAGGCCAAGCATCAGATATTGCTATTCATGCGCAAGAGATTTTAGGCATAAAGAACAAGTTAAACACTATGTTGGCAGAACATACTGGTCAGCCAATTGAAGTTATTGAGCGTGATACTGACCGTGATAACTTTATGAGTGCTGACGAAGCAGCTGAATACGGTCTAGTTGATTCAGTTTTAGCAAAACGAGGCTGATTTTTACTTTCTGCTGAGCTATGCTGAGTAAAGAAGTGAAATAAAGAATTCTGCAGCCGATAGGCTGCAAACAGAGGTAAGGTAATGAGCGAGAACAAAGGTGACGGCGGCAAGCTGCTGTACTGCTCTTTTTGTGGGAAGAGCCAGCATGAAGTAAGAAAACTTATTGCTGGACCTTCTGTATATGTTTGCGATGAATGTGTAGAACTCTGTAACGACATTATTAGAGAAGAGATCAAAGAGATCTCGCCTAAGCAAGATCAAGACAAGTTGCCAACACCGCATGAATTACGAGCGCACTTGGATGATTATGTTATTGGCCAAGACAAAGCTAAAAAGGTGTTATCTGTAGCGGTATATAATCATTACAAACGCCTTAAAAATGCCAGCCCTAAAGATGGGGTTGAGCTGGGTAAGAGTAATATCTTGCTTATTGGTCCAACGGGTAGTGGTAAAACATTACTTGCAGAGACGCTTGCTCGTTTCTTGAATGTACCGTTTACTATGGCCGATGCAACTACGCTAACTGAAGCGGGTTATGTGGGTGAAGATGTCGAAAACATCATTCAGAAATTACTGCAGAAATGCGACTACGATGTCGAAAAAGCCCAGCGCGGAATCGTTTATATCGATGAAATTGATAAAATCAGTCGTAAGTCTGACAATCCATCAATTACTCGAGATGTTTCTGGTGAAGGTGTTCAACAAGCTTTACTTAAACTTATCGAAGGCACTGTTGCTGCGGTTCCACCTCAAGGTGGTCGTAAGCATCCACAGCAGGAGTTTTTACAGGTTGATACCTCTAAAATCCTATTCGTCTGTGGCGGGGCATTTGCAGGCCTAGAGAAAGTGATTGAACAGCGTTCTCATGTTGGTACTGGTATTGGGTTCGGCGCTGAAGTTAAAGGCGAAGCTGACAAAGCGACAATCTCAGATACGTTATTGCAAGTAGAGCCTGAAGATTTAGTGAAGTTTGGTCTTATTCCTGAATTTATTGGTCGTCTTCCTGTTCTCGCTACGTTAGCTGAACTTGACGATGCTGCACTTATTCAAATTCTTTCAGAGCCTAAAAATGCAATCACTAAGCAGTTTGCTGCTTTGTTTGAAATGGAAGACGTTGAGCTAGAGTTCAGAGAAGATGCTCTTAAAGCGATTGCTCTTAAAGCACAGACCCGTAAAACCGGTGCTCGTGGTTTACGCTCTATCGTTGAAGGTATTTTGCTCGATATTATGTATGACTTACCATCAACAGATGATGTGGTTAAAGTGGTTGTCGATGAGTCGGTAGTGAAAGGTGAATCAACACCTATACTTATCTACGCAACAAATGAAGCTCAAACGGCAACGGCTGAGTAAGTCATTGCCGCAGTAGCATCACAGTATCGAAAAGGAGCCTTTATGGCTCCTTTTTTGTGCAGTTTATTATTTAATTGTTATTCGCCATTGAAACCTATCGAATCATCCCAATATACTCTTAAGTATTCATATAAAACGGAATCGAGCTATGACTCAAGAGCGTGATACGCGAATCGAACTACCCGTACTGCCACTGAGAGATGTGGTGGTTTATCCTCATATGGTAATTCCGTTATTCGTAGGACGAGAAAAGTCCATTCGTTGCTTAGAAAAAGCAATGGATCAAGGCAAGCAAATTATTTTGGTCGCTCAGCGTGATGCTGAACTCGATGACCCAAGCAGCGACGATATTTTCGACGTTGGTACAGTCGCTTCAATTCTGCAACTTCTTAAATTACCTGATGGCACTGTTAAAGTGTTGGTTGAAGGTGGGCAGCGAGCACGTATCGATAACTATTCTGAACAGGATGATATCTTTCAAGCCACGGCTCATTATTTAGAGTCAGAGCCTCTTACAGAAAAAGAGGAAGAGGTTCTTGTTCGCTCAGCAGTGGGTCAGTTTGAAGGCTATATCAAGTTAAACAAGAAGATCCCACCTGAAGTACTTACATCTTTGTCTGGCATCGATGAGGCTGCACGCCTTGCTGATACGATGGCTGCTCATATGCCACTCAAGCTAGAAGATAAACAATCTGTGCTTGAGATGGTTGATGTGGGTGAGCGCATTGAGTATTTGATGGCGATGATGGAATCTGAAATCGACTTATTACAAGTCGAGAAACGCATTCGTGGTCGCGTTAAAAAGCAGATGGAAAAAAGTCAACGCGAGTACTATTTGAATGAGCAAATGAAGGCTATTCAAAAAGAACTGGGTGATATTGACGAGTCTCATGATGAGTTTGAAAGCTTGGCGAAAAAGATAGAAGAAGCCAAGATGCCTGAAGAAGCTCAGGAAAAAGCGAAAGCTGAACTCAACAAGTTAAAGATGATGTCACCAATGTCAGCTGAAGCGACTGTGGTGAGAAGCTATGTCGAGTGGATGGTGTCTGTTCCATGGCATAAGCGATCTAAGATCAAACGTGATTTAGCCAAGGCGCAAGATGTACTTGATACAGACCATTTTGGTTTAGAGAAAGTCAAAGAGCGTATTCTAGAATACTTAGCAGTTCAAAGCCGAGTTAAGCAGCTCAAAGGACCAATCCTTTGTTTAGTTGGCCCCCCAGGTGTTGGTAAGACATCTTTAGGGCAATCTATCGCAAAAGCAACTGGACGTAAGTATGTGCGAGTTGCGCTTGGCGGTGTTAGAGATGAAGCTGAAATTCGTGGTCATCGTCGTACCTATATCGGTTCAATGCCAGGTAAAGTGATTCAGAAAATGTCAAAAGTGGGTGTAAAGAATCCACTGTTCTTACTTGATGAAATCGACAAAATGAGTAGCGACATGCGTGGCGATCCAGCATCGGCATTACTTGAAGTGCTTGATCCAGAACAAAATGCGACATTTAGTGACCATTACATGGAGGTCGATTATGACCTGTCTGATGTAATGTTTGTTGCTACATCGAACTCAATGAATATACCTGGACCTCTTTTAGACCGTATGGAAGTAATTCGTTTGTCGGGTTATACCGAAGATGAAAAACTTAATATTGCTAAGCAGCACCTGTTGCCAAAACAGATTGAACGTAATGGGTTAAAGGCCAAAGAGGTCACCGTTGATGATAGTGCCATCATTGGCATTATTCGCTACTACACACGTGAAGCGGGTGTACGTGCGCTTGAACGTGAACTTTCAAAAATCTGCCGTAAAGTGGTTAAACAGATCTTGCTTGATAAGAGTATTAAGCATGTAGAAGTGAACCAAGACAACCTTAAGTCGTTCTTGGGGGTGCAGCGTTGCGACTATGGTAAAGCAGAATCTAACAACCAGATTGGCCAAGTAACAGGTCTGGCATGGACTGAGGTCGGTGGCGATTTACTAACGATTGAAGCAACGTCTGTCCCGGGTAAAGGTAAACTGTCTTATACCGGTTCTTTAGGCGATGTGATGCAAGAGTCGATTCAAGCGGCTATGACCGTTGTTCGTGCTCGTGCTGAGCAAATGGGTATTAACCCTGACTTTTATGAAAAGCGTGATATTCATGTGCATGTTCCTGAAGGAGCAACGCCAAAAGATGGGCCGTCAGCCGGTGCTGCAATGTGTACGGCGCTAGTATCCAGTTTGACGGGTAACCCAGTTAGAGCTGATGTCGCTATGACTGGCGAAATCACACTTCGTGGTGAAGTATTACCTATCGGTGGTTTAAAGGAAAAACTATTGGCTGCGCACCGTGGTGGAACCAAAGTCGTTCTAATTCCAAAGGAAAATGAACGAGATTTGGAAGAAATTCCAGCAAATGTGATCGCTGACTTGAAAATTTATCCAGTGAAATGGGTTGAAGAAGTCCTGAAGCACGCGTTAGAACGCCCGGTTGAAGGCTTCGAAGTAGTGGAAAACGTGGGTTAACGCAATAAATTGCAGTATTGCACAAAAAAAGTGTAAAAAGGGGCTTACCAAAGGCCTTACCTGTGGTAGCCTAAGTCTGTGGAGAGTCAGTCGCTCCAGCCCTTGGAGTGACTGGTTTTGAGCAGTATCCTAAAATATTTATTTGGTTTTCCTATAAGGCTTGAACTTTGGTTCCAAGCTTGTTATAAAAAGCCTCCGCAGACCGCTCTAGACAGGGATTTGGGTGCGGTACAAAAATTACATTCAAGGGGATGACATGAACAAATCTGAACTAATCGAGAAAATCGCTTCTGGTGCTGACATTTCTAAAGCCGCTGCTGGCCGTGCATTAGATTCTTTCATCGGCGCTGTTACTGACGGCCTAAAAGAAGGCGATAAGATTGCTCTTGTTGGTTTCGGTACTTTCGAAGTGCGTCAACGTGCAGAGCGCACTGGTCGTAACCCTCAAACGGGTAAAGAGATCAAGATCGCTGCAGCAAACATTCCAGCATTCAAAGCTGGTAAAGCGCTTAAAGACGCTGTTAACTAAGAAATTCGTTAACTGCAGCTTTTGTAAGGTTATTGTATAAAGCACTATTTAATAGTGCTTTTACGAATAAAAGGGCAATGGCTAAGTATTTACTTAGTGATAGTCAAAACAGTAAAGATACGTAGTTCTCTTTACTATTAAATTACAAAAAGGCGCATCCAACGAGTGATGCGCCTTTTTATTTTATTAATCGCAACCAGCGAGAAGTCTGATGTTAGAAAAGATTCGTGAAGGGTCGCAAGGCGTAATTGCAAAGAGCATTTTAGTCTTAGTGATACTTTCATTTGCATTTACGGGCGTGAGTAGTTATTTAGGTTCTTCAACTGAGGTTGCAGCTGCTACCGTAAATGGTGAAGAGATCAGCAACTCAGCGTTAGAACAAGCATATGAGAATGAACGTGGTCGTCTAGAGCAACAGCTCGGTGACATGTTCTCGACTTTATCTGCCGATGACAACTATATGCAAAGCGTTAAGCAAAGTGTATTGGAGCGTCTTGTGGCTGAAAAGTTGCTAGATCAAAATGCTGCTGAGCTTGGACTTCGTGTATCTGATGAACAGATCCGCACTGCGATTATGCAGGAACCTGCATTCCAAACTGACGGTAGATTTGATAATGATCGTTATCAAGCTATTTTGCGTCAATTGGGCTATCAAGCCAATTCATTCAGAGACATGATGCGTGTTGATATGACACGTCGTCAGTTAGTCGCAACGCTAGTCGGTTCAGAATTTGTGTTACCAGGTGAAGCTGAATATTTGGCTAATATCCAAGGTCAAACTCGCGACATTAATTATCTGGTTATCGACTCTACTCCGTTTCTTGCTGCGGCGAGCGTGACTGATGAGCAGATCCAGACTTATTACAACTCTAATCTAGGTCAATTTGTAAGACCTGAGATAGTAAGCCTTAACTATATTGAACTTGATGCTAAGCAGTTAGCCGCTGATGTGACAGTGACTGAAGCTGATGCTAAAACGTACTATGATGAAAACAAAGTTCAATATTTACAGCCTGAAAAGCGTTTAGCTGCCCATATCCTTATCGGTCTAGACGAAGATAATGCTGAAGAGAAAGCTGAAGCCATTTACCAAAAGCTGCAAAATGGTGAAGATTTCGCAGCGCTTGCTAAAGCTGAGTCTCAAGATACATTTAGCGGCGAGCAGGGCGGACAACTTGATTGGTTTGAAGCCGGCGTTATGGAGCCAGAGTTTGATGCAGCACTTTTTGCCTTAGATAAAGGTAGCTACTCAAACGTGGTTAAAACCAACTTTGGTTACCACATTATTAAAGCGCTAGATATTCAAGCCGGTGCAGAAGCGCCTTTTGCTGACGTGAAAGAAAAAATCATTGCGCAATTGCAAGAGCAACAAGCAGTCGATAAGTTCTACGAGCTACAGCAAGTGCTTGCGGATACAAGCTATGAAGTACCAGACACCTTGTCTGAAGCGGCAAGAGAGCTTGGTGTCGAAGTTAAAACAACGCCAGAGTTTACTCGAAATAGTGCACCAGCTCTGTTTTCAAAGCCAGCTATTCTAAAAGAAGCGTTCTCATCAAATGTGTTGCTTGATGGCATGAACAGTGATGTGCTCGAAGTTGAAGCAAACCACGTTGTTGTTATCCGTGTTAATTCGCATAAAGCGGCAGGCACAATGGAACTTGCTGAAGTCAGAGACGGTATCGCTGGGCGTTTGAAGCAAGAGCAAGCAAATGAAAACGCACGCCAACAAGCTCAAGATGCAATGACAGCATTTAAAGCTGATGGCTCTACAGCAGGCTACTTGGTTAAAGACAAGTTAGCACGTTTTGAACAAGACATTGATGGCGCTGTTGTTAGCAAAGCATTTGCAATGGCTCAACCTACAGATACTGCTACCGTCGATACCGTAGCGCTTGCTACTGGTTACGCCGTTGTTGTACTTAACAAAGTCAACGCAGCTGAAGGTGTCGATGAAAACCTTATTGATGCATTAAAACAGCGTTTGAACTCGCAATACACAGAAAACGACTACCGTGCCGTGATCGCAGGCTTAAAAGCTAAGGGCGAAGTACTTTACCCTGTTGTTGAATAAGCGATAAGTCATTTCAGTCATAATTAAAGCCGGCAATAGCCGGCTTTTTTGTGTCTGAATTTTGACCCGTTTAGCGCTTTTATTGGTTTAACGACAGTTAGCAAGGAGGCGTGCTTCTGTGGTGTTAATCTGTATTAATTCTTAGCGCTAGGAGAGCGTATATAGGGGCTGTAGAGCAACTTATAATGGAAAGAATACACTCGGGTTGCTTTTCGGCAGAGTAATCAATGATGGCTTATTACTGTGCTTTATACCAATCAGCATAAAGATTTGATCGCTTTGCGAGATTATTGCGCATTTGGGGTAGGGTCATTAAATTATCCTCGGTAACTGCTCCTGCGTTACGCTACCTCCTATATCCATATAGTCGCGCATTAATAACATTCGCCACCGCTGACCTCCAAGGGTAGAGGGAATGCCTTGAGCATGTGCGGAACATGCTTGGCCATGTGGTTAACAATGAATGAAGAGCATAGTTAAAGTTCATTAATGCAGCATCAGGTCAGCTAAAACTCGCTGAGTAGCTCAACTTCTTATACTGATTGCTATTATAGGTAGTTGTTAGCTTTGTTGTATGAGCAATGCTGCAAATGTTCTCCCAAAGTTTACTCAGATCTGATAAAAGTTTGTTGGGCAAGGGAACATTGTCTATTTGAAGCAAAAAAAAACGCCGCATTTAGCGACGTTTAGACAGTGTTATATGACGAATCTAGCTTTAGATAGAAACCACATCAAATTCAACATTAGGGTTTACATCTTGCTCGTAGTCGATGCCTTCAATACCGAAGCCGAACAGTTTCAAGAACTCTTCTTTATATTCACGGTAATCTGTTAGTTCAGCAAGATTTTCAGAAGTCACTTGCGGCCACATATCACGGCAATGCTGCTGGATCTCTTCACGAAGCTCCCAATCATCTAAACGTAGGCGATTGCTCTCATCTACTTCTGCAGCACTACCATCGGCTTTATAGAGGCGTTCACTGAACATACGGTTAATCTGTTCAATACAACCTTCGTGAAGGCCTTCTGCACGCATCTTCTTAAACACCATCGCAATATAAAGTGGCATTACTGGAATTGCTGAACTTGCTTGGGTAACAACACTTTTCAGTACTGCTACATTTGCACTGCCGCCAGTTGCTGATAGTTTATCATCCAAAGCATGTGCTGCACGGTCTAGATCCATTTTTGCTTTACCTAGTGCGCCGTGCCAGTAGATTGGCCATGTAAGTTCGGTACCAATATAGCTATACGCAACGGTCTTGCAACCATCAGCCAATACGCCCGCTTCTGCGAGTGCTTGCATCCATAGTTCCCAATCTTCACCGCCCATGACTGTAACGGTATCATTAATCTCTTGTTCTGTAGCAGGCTCTACGCTTGCTTCAATAATGATATCTTTGTTGGTATCTACCGCCGTTGCTTTATAAGGCTCACCAATAGGCTTTAATGATGAGCGGATAAGTTCGCCGCTATCAGGAAGTTTTCGTACAGGAGATGCTAGCGAGTAAACAACCATATCGACTTGGCCTAAGTCTTCTTTAATCAGTTCAATGGCTTTTTGTTTAGCTTCATGGCTAAAGGCATCACAGTTAATACTCTTTGAGTATAGGCCCTCAGCTTTAGCAAACTTGTCGAATGCTGCAGAGTTATACCAACCAGCGGTTCCTGGTTTTGTCTCTGAGCTTGGTTTTTCAAAAAATACACCTAAGGTGGCTGCGTCACTACCGAATGCTGCAGTGATCCGCGAAGAAAGACCGTAACCACTTGAAGAACCGACTACTAATACCTTTTTTGGGCCATTAGCAATTTTGCCTTTAGCTTTGGTAATGTTGATCTGTTCAAGTACGTTGGCTTCACAACCAACAGGGTGAGTTGTTGTACAAATAAAGCCACGGATTCTAGGTTTGATAATCATATTTTCTATTTCTCTGAAAAAATTGTATCTAGGATAAATAAACCCACACCAAATGACACTTAATTTTCGTTAATTTGTGTGATTTTATCAGTGGTTGGAGCAGTTATACGCATCGCATCAAATAGGTGAATGCACCGCGGGTGCTAAGCTCTGAAAGCATCTGTGGATATCAGCTAAGTGTATGAAGTCGTATTTGACGTGTCATCACGTACTGTATGGACGCTATCTGCAGCGCTTTAATCTGCCGGTATTACTTCTTACGGGTAAATAGGCTTTGCTCCTGAATTAACCGCTGAGTGTATTCGTGTTGCGGTGCATTAAATAGCTGCTCAGTGGTAGCTTTCTCAATGAGTTCGCCTTTTTTTAATACCATAATTTTGTCACTGACATGGCGAATAATGTTCATATTGTGGGAGACAAAAATATAGGAAAGTCCCATCTCTTTCTGAAGTTCTAGTAGCAGATTCAATATCTGTGCACGGACTGACAGATCTAGTGCTGTGAGTGCTTCATCAGCAATAATGATTTTTGGATCGAGCATTAAAGCGCGTGCGACCGCAACCCGTTGCTTTTGGCCCTCGGAAATCATATGCGGATAGAAATCGACATGCTCTGAGAGTAAGCCTACCTTTCGAAGTTTATCGACCACTATGGCACGTCGTTCGTTCTCGGGAAGGTCAGTATTAAATTTTAATGGCTCATCAAGCAAATCACCAATTGTTAACCTTGGATTTAAAGAGGTATTTGGATCTTGGAAAATCATCCTAATCATGCGACAGCGTTGCTTTAAATTATGCTTATCTAGCGACTCGCCTTCAAAGTATATTTCACCGCTACTTCTAACTTCGGCACCAACTAGGATCCGTGCAATGGTGCTTTTCCCTGAGCCTGCTTCTCCCACAATGGCGAGTGTTTCACCAGTGTTAAGTTCAAACGATACCGGAGATAGCGCCTGGTTATATTGACGCTTGAAACGCTTATAACCGGCATAATAACTTTTGCTCAGGTTAGTGACTTTAAGAAGAGGTGTCGTCATTACAAGACTCATTATGGTATGGGAAATGGCAGGCGAAATAGCGATCTTTTTTATGACATAGGCTAGGTTGGCCAACACACTTTTTCTGCGCTTGAGGGCAGCGAGGACCTAAACGGCAACCAATCGGTAAGTGCTGCAAAGCGGGTGCAGAGCCTGGCAATGTTTGCATCATAGATTTATGGGGTAACTCTCCAGAATAATCCGGTGCATTCTCCACAAGCGCTTTAGTGTAAGGATGAAATGGCTGTGCAATTAATTCAGATGTTGGACCCGATTCCATCACTTGACCACAATACAGTACCGTTAATTGATCGCACCAGCCTGATAAGGTTTCTAACTCATGGCTTATCAATAAAATGGATACATTTTGCAGCTGGTTGAGCTTGCTCAATAACCGAAAAATTTGCGCCTGGGTACTGAGCTCCATTGAGTCGGTTGGTTCATCAGCTATCAGTAATCGTGGCTGGTTAGCAACAGCCATTGCGATCATTACTTTTTGGCACTCTCCTTCTGAGAGTTCCCAAGCATAACTTTCCATGACTTTATCAGTGTTTTTAATCCCTACCTTATGGAGCCACTTTTCAGCATTTTTTTTACGAACCTTGCCGCGTTTCCAAAATGGTAAACTTTTATCGATGGGCATAGCTTCAATAATTTGGCTGCCTACAGAAATGGCGGGGTCTAAACTACTGGTTGGGTCCTGAAAGATCATTGCAATCTCACTGCCCATAAGGTTGCGTCGTTGCTTGGTGGACATCTCCATTAAGTTCTGTCCATCCCACATCATACGATCAGCGGTAATGGTCCAATTATGACCCGGTACGCCTAATATCGCTCTAGCCAATAAGCTCCGTCCAGAGCCAGACTCTCCAACCAAACCATGTAGCTCACCAGGGTTAATGGTTAAAGACACTCGTTCTAAAGCCTTGACGCGCCCATGGGGAGTATCTAGTTCAATGGTGAGGTTTCTAATGTCGAGAAGAGGCATATTATTAATTTCTTATCGGCGATAATGCCGATCTTAATCCATCACCTACTAGGTTAATGGCCAGTACGCTACATAAGATAGCAACGCCTGGAATTGTCACTGTCCATGGCGCTGTCAGCAGATTATCGAGCCCCTGGGACACCATAGCGCCCCATTCTGGGCTCGGCGCCTGGGCGCCTAGATTGAGAAACCCGAGCGCTGCAATATCCAAAATAGCGGCAGAAATAGCTAAAGTAGTTTGAATAATAAGAGTTTCCCAAACATTTGGCATAATTACATACCAAAATATTTGTATGGAGTTTGCACCATCAAGTTTAGCAGCGGTAACATAGTCTTTTTGCAGCTCTTCATGCACAGCCTGGTGAATTGCCCGAACAAATTGTGGCGTTAATGCTATCCCAACAGCCCAAAAGACGTTACTTAGGCCTGGCCCCATAACGGCGACCACTAAAATAGCCATTAACAGCGACGGGATTGATAATAAAGCATCTAGCAGGTGGCTTAATATTGATGACTTAAGCCCCTTCATCATGCCTGATATCGAGCCAATCACGAATCCTACTGCGAGAGAAGCCATAACGATTGCTAGCGCCATCCCAAATGTTAAGTGTGCGCCATGAAGTAGTCGGCTAAAAATATCTCGACCCAGATCATCCGTTCCGAGAAAATGCTCAACGGTTCCACTTGCATCCCATGATGGTGGCAGCAGCAGAGCTAATGGATCTTGTTGTTCAGGTGAAAATGGTGCTATCCAAGGGCCGAATATTGCTAAAAACAATAAACAAGTCACAGCCCATAAGCCCATAAGTGCAAATGGGTTATCAGCAAAGGCTTGCCAGAGCTTACGCATAGGAGATGGGATATCATCTTCCTGGTATATGCTAATTCGCGGCATAAATTTCTTTCCTGCTGATAGGGTTAATGGCGTTATGGAGTACCTCTATTAGGATACTGAAAAAGATAATAATCAATGCCACACCCAAAACACCGCCTTGGATCACCGTATAATCCCGTTGGTAAATCCCTGATACCAGCCAACTACCAACTCCAGGCCATGAAAAAATAACCTCTACAATCATTGCGTAACTGGCAAAGGTGCCGAGCATAAGCCCCATATTTTTAAGAACAGGGATTAATGCGTTTGGAAGTGCATGACGAAATACTATGGTTCCAGTATGTAGGCCACGAGCTTCAGCTGCTCGTATATAGGGCTCATTCATAATATGGAGCATTGCTGCACGAGTGATTCTAACAACTACAGTAAAGGGTAATACTGCAAGTGTGATTGCTGGCAGTACAATATGTAGCAGCGCATCTATGAACGCAGACATGCGATAAATAGAATTCGATAACAGTGTATCTATTAACATAAAACCAGTTATGGGCTCTATCTCATATAATAAATTTATACGTCCAGAGATCGGCAACCAGCCGAGTTCTACACCAAACCAAAGGGACAAGGTAAGCCCTAACCAAAACACTGGGATAGAATAACCTGTTAGGGTTATTGCCATAATACTGTGTTGAGTAATTTTATTTTTACTTAGTGATGCTAAGACCCCAAGTGGCACACCGAGAAGTACCGCTAATAATCCAGCAACAATAGCGAGCTCAAAGGATGCGGGTAACACTTGAGCTAATTCGTCAATAACGGGTTTATGTGAGGTAACGGATAGGCCAAGATTACCGCTCAGTCGCTGCTCGGTATAGGCCAGGAACTGATTGAAGCCATTACTGTCGAGTTTAAATTCATCGCGGCTTAATGCTTGCTGCTGCAAGGTTGGTGATTCTATCCCTGTTAGCGCGTACAGCTTATCTACTGGAAAATAACTAGTCGTGATAAACAACACGGCAATTAATACCAAAGATGTAGCGAGAAATAAGTTAAGCCTTCTTAGTAGATAACGGCCCATTAGTGTTTATCCTTTGGGACTATTTTCATGGTGTTCTCAAATGAAATCCCACCAAATGGCGTGAGTTGGGTTTGTTTGATGTTTCTCTGTTTAATTGTTAATTGAGTCGCATGAGCAAAAGGTAGCATAGGTAACTGCTCACGAAAGAGCTTTTCAGCTTGTTGATAAAGTGCCTTTCGTTCAGATGTTACGGTAGTAGCCTTGGCCTTAGCTAAAATATCATCCATCTTCGCGTTACACCATTGGGCTCTGTTGCTGGAAGAACGCTGTGCATCGCAACTTAACATCGGAGAGAAAAAATTATCTGGATCGCTATTATCAGCATTCCAGCCTATGAGCACTGAATCATAGTCTCTACGGCTGAGTTTTTGGTTAAAAACACTCCAGTCATAAGTCACAATGTTGACTGTAACTCCAATGTTTGCCAAGTCGGCCTGAATCAATTCAGCTGTTTTTAATGCATTTGGGTTGTAGATCCTGGCAACCGGCATCGCCCAAACATCAATACTTAACTTATCTATACCTGCTTGCTTGAGCAGAGCTTTAGCTTTTTGTGGGTTATAATCATAGCGACTTTTATTGTAGCTGTATGCCCATGACTGCGGGGGCAGCATACCCGTTGCTTCAATCGCTGTCTCTTGATATACGGCCCTTAAAATATTCTGTGTATCTACTGCATATGCGAGCGCTTGCCTGACCCTAACATCATTAAATGGTTCTTTTTGGGTGTTGAAAGCCCAAAATGCAACGTTATATCCGAGCTTGGTATCTAGCTCTAAATGCGGGTGTTGTTTAATTACTGGCAGTTCACCCGCTTTAGGCAGCGCTGACACATTACAATCACCGGTGATGAGTTTGGTGAGTCGAGCCGTGCTTCTCGGTGTGATATCAAAAACTAAGTGTTCAAATTGAGGGAGTTTTCTCCAAAACTGCTCATTTCGATGATAGCGAATATATTCGTTTTTGACGTATTTGGTTAGCTTAAAAGGCCCTGTGCCTATTGGGTGCCTATCGAGATCTTCAGCTTTGTCATCAGCGAGTAAATTATCAGCATACTCTTTTGATAAAATAATCGAAAAGCCAGTCGCAAGGTTTGATAGAAAAGAAGCATCACTGTGGCGTAAATGAAATATGACTTCATTATCGGCGACCTTCTCTATGTAACTGATTGTTTGGCTAAGCCCGATGCTTTGGAAAAACGGGTAACCATTAGCGGCAACCTCGTGATAGGGGTTTTCACTATCAATAATGCGATTAAATGAGAATAACACATCATCGGCATTGAAATGACGGGTTGGTGTAAAGTAATCAGTTTGGTGAAATTGAACGCCGTTTCGCAGTTTAAAACGATAACTCAGGCCATCATCACTGCTATACCAAGAGGTGGCAAGAGCAGGAATAATTGAGCTAGTCGCCGGGTCGTAATCAACGAGTGTGTCATATAACTGTTGCGAGGTGGCATCGATAGTCGTTCCCGATGTCACGGTTTGTGGGTTAAAGCTTTCTGGATTGCCTTCGGAGCAGTAGACAAGGCCTGTGGGGATCTTTTGCGGACCACAGGCAACAAGTAGCATGTTTATCGCAGATAGACAGGTTACTAGACCTATACGCTTGAGCTGCTGTTTCATTAAGCAATCATTATTTTTAACTGAACGTTAATAGCCATTTTAACAGTGCGAATAGCGTAACAGCAATTATTTATCCAGTAAGTTGTATTTCTTTAAGATCCCACGAAGTTGGTGGTAGCTCAAGCCCAGTAGTTCTGCGGTTTTTTTCTGATTAAATTGACCCGCTTCCAATGCCTGCTTGAGTAAATTCACTTCCTGCTCTTCACAATGAGTTTTAAAGTCGATAGGGAAGCTCATCGGCTCACAGATATTGGTACTTTTGCTGGATTCGGGCGCTACGCTAGCAACAGGAGTATCGGCTATTTGCTGTCTTTCTTTGGTTTTTACCCTTGTCGTCGGTCGATAAGGGGAAGCAAATGGATCTAAAATGATGTCATCAATTGCTTTGCCTGTCTCAGCATTGCGGTAAACACTGCGCTCTGCAACGTTTTTCAATTCTCGAATATTACCTGGCCAACGGTACTCCATTAACTGTTGCACTGCACGTGGGCTAAAACCTTCAAATAGCTCCAATTTTAGTTGTCTCGCCATGCCAACGGCAAAGTATTCAGCGAGAGGCATAATATCTTCAGTTCGGTGACGTAGTGGTGGTAGGGTGATGACGTCAAAGGCGAGCCTATCTAACAGATCGGCCCTAAACTCACCGGCTTCTGCTAAAGAGGGCAGATCTTCATTTGCGGCACAAATAAGCCTAACATCGGTTTTAACGGTTTTATTACCACCAACTCGTTCAAATTCACCATATTCAATAACTCTCAATAGCTTTTCTTGAATAAGGCCAGAGGTATTTGCCAGCTCATCTAAGAATAGGGTTCCACCATTTGCACGCTCAAATCTACCTTCATGCTTTTTATTTGCGCCCGTAAATGCTCCAGCATCATGGCCAAATAGTTCGCTTTCGAGCAGATTCTCACTCAACGAAGAGCAGTTAAGCTTGATAAAACTTTGGTCCCAACGCTTTGAAAGATAATGCAAACGTTCGGCTATTAGCTCTTTACCCGTGCCTCGCTCACCAATGATTAGCACTGGCTTAGACAAAGGAGCCACTTGAGAAATATGTTCAAGGACCTCTAACAAAGCATTAGATTGGCCAATAAGATTATCTTGCTGAAATTGATTAGTCACAGTAAGTTTTAGTCTTTCACGCTAATAATTGGTGAAAATAATAATATGATGCCCAGTTTATAAATGAAAGGAAAAGTTAATGTTTTGGTTAAGGTGCTGTATAGTAACGATAAAGTAAAGTTGGCACGAATGCTGAATAGTAATTATCGAAACCAACGTTAATTTGAGGAAAATATTATGGGAATTTTTTCACGCTTTGCAGACATCATAAATTCAAACATCAGCGCATTACTAGATAAAGCTGAAGATCCTGAAAAAATGGTTCGTCTGATTATCCAAGAGATGGAAGATACTTTAGTTGAAGTACGTTCAACATCGGCCAAAGTTCTTGCTGAAAAGAAAGAGATTATTCGTCGAATTGCTAAAGTGCAGCAACAAGTACAAGACTGGGAAAGTAAAGCTGAACTGGCATTGTCGAAAGATCGTGAAGACCTTGCTAAAGCGGCACTAATAGAAAAGCAAAAAGCCAATGAGCTTGCTGAGACTTTAGCTGCTGAGCTGGTTGTCGTCGAAGAACATATTCTTCGTTTAAAAGACGAAGTTGGCCTATTACAGGAAAAACTTGTAGATGCCAAAGCGCGTCAAAAGACGATAATCATGCGTAAACAAACTGCATCTTCACGTCTTGAGGTTAAAAAGCAGTTAGATTCAAGTAAGATTGATAACGCGATGAGTAAGTTTGAACAGTACGAACGTCGTGTGGAAGGGTTAGAGTCACAAGTTGATGCTTATGACCTTGGCAACAAGAAAACACTTAACGATGAGTTCGCCGCATTGGAAGCAGAAGATTCTGTAAACGATGAACTTGAGGCCATGAAAGCTAAAATGAAGGCTAGCAAGAGCAAAACAAAAGCTAAATAACAACGGAGCAGAGGTGAGTTATGGACATGGATATTTTGATTGCCCCAATTATTATTTTTATGATTGTGGTGGCTCCGATTTGGTTAATACTGCATTACCGTAGTAAACGACAAGTGAGTCAGGGGCTTACCGATGAAGAATTTGGCCAGTTAAACGAACTTATTGCTAAAGCTGACAAGATGTCACAACGAATTGAAACCCTTGAGGCAATCTTGGACAGTGAGGCACCACAGTGGAGGGGGCGTGATGAATAGATCACAAGTTTTTTCCACTGAGGTAAATGATTTCAATTTGGGCATTAAATAAAGGAGGAGTTAGACATGAGTGAAGGCACAAGCAGAACTTTATATCGAATTCCTCAATCAGGTAAAATAGCGGGAGTATGCGCAGGGATTGCTGATTACTTCAATTTTGAAACATGGTTAGTCAGAGTACTTGCAGCTTCTATTTTTTTACTGGGTGGCTCCGGAATTGTATTGATAATCTATGTGTTGCTTTGGATGATTTTAGATATCAAACCAGGCACAGATAAGAACAAGTCGAGCCATAAAGAGATAGAAGTAAAAAAGAAAGTTTGGCAATCAGGTGAACCCGCTAAGATGGCGTTAAGGGATGTGAATAGCCAGTTTAGAGCACTGGAGCTTAGATTACAGAGTCTAGAGCGACATGTAACATCTGATAACTATGATCTTAAAAACGAAATCAACAACCTATAGTTCGAAGCTGGGCAGCATATACAAGTATTTACCCGTATACTGCCCTAGAACTCCCTCCAACAGGTTCGAATTCTGCCTATGGCAAGTATCAAGCGTTCTCTTAAAAAGCTAGGTAAAAATACTCAAGCGGTGGCCCTGCGAACTACCGATAAACATTTACGATTAGCGGTAACGGGCCTTGCTGGCGCAGGTAAGACGGCTTTTATTACAGGGTTAGTCAATCAGTTACTGCACAGTGGCGTTGCAGAGGGCAATACACAGTTACCACTTTGGCGAGTGGCTAGAGACAGTCGTCTATATGGTGTTAAGCGTGATCTACAGCCCGATCTAACCATTCCAAGTTTTAACTATGAAGCAGCGGTTCACGCTATAACCAATGAACCGTCATCATGGCCGCAATCAACCCGTAATATCAGCGAACTTAGGTTAGCGATTCGGTACCGTCCAGCTAAAGGACTTCTGTCAAAACTGACCGAAAGTGCGACGCTTTACCTTGATATTGTTGACTATCCCGGTGAGTGGTTACTTGACTTGCCGATGTTGAAACAAAGCTTTCAGCAGTGGTCAGAGTCGCAGCTTGAACGGATATCAATATTTAAGCGCTCAAGCTACTTTTCTGACTTTATAGACGAACTTAACAGTATTGAATTAACGGCAGTTGCTAATGAAGCAAAGTTGCAAAAAATAACTGATAGTTATCAGAGGCTTCTGCTTGATTGTGTTGAGGAACATGGATTTTACTATGCCCAGCCAGGGCGACTGTTACTACCGGGAGAGCTTGATGGCACTCCCGTACTGGCGCTTTTCCCGTTGATAAATGTTAGCGCGGAGCAGTTCTCGATACTTGAAAAAACCGAGTCAACTAGCTTTTATCACACTCTAAAACGTCGATATGGTGAGTATGTATCCCGAGTGGTGAAGCCCTTTTACCATGATTATTTTGCAAAATTCGATCGACAGTTAGTACTTGTTGATTGCTTCACGCCATTAAATCGAGGTAAGGAGCAATTTGATGATATGAAATCTGCGCTGCAGGCGGTAATGGAAAGTTTTCAATTTGGCCAATCGAGTCTATTAAAGCGTCTGTTCTCTCCAAAAATAGACAAATTATTGTTTGCCGCTAGCAAAATAGACCATGTTACCCGTGATCAGCAAGGCAATGTTTTATCGCTATTGAGTCAGCTGGTACAGCAAAGTCAGCAGCATGCAAAATTTGAAGGCTGTGAGGTCGAGACTATGGCTATCAGTGCCATTAAATCGACCACTCACGGTATGGTTAAGCAAAATGGCCGTGACGTAGAGGTTGTAAAAGGCATCGACCTTGATAATCGCGAAGTCGTTACCCTGTTCCCAGGCGAAGTGCCAAAATCGCTGCCTGTTGCAGACTTCTGGCAACAACAAGGTTTTGATTTTGTCAGCTTTGCGCCGAGAAATCTAACCGAAAAACAGGGGAATAAGGCAGACTTTGAACATATAAGACTTGATCATGTATTACAGTATTTAGTGGGTGACAAATTAAAGTGATTCTAATAGTGATGCAAAGTAACTCATTAATGCAATTGGTGTTTTTATGAATAAAGATAATGGTTCAATTAAAAGGCAGCAGCGATTTGAAACCGTTGATGAAGATGAAACGTTGAAAATTACACCTGCTGCTAGCTTTTCAGCCAATGAGGATTTTGTTGAAATCGAAACATTGTCTGAGCGAGAACTGGAAACTAAGTTAGAACAACACTTAGGCAGTGCAGATCAGCTTAATGAAGATCTTTCTTCAAATCAAAATACAAAGCGTAGTTGGTTAGGTAAAGCCTGCTTACTTGGTGTAGTGGCTATAGCAGCTGTTGAGACCGTTTTGGGTCTATATGAAGCATTTATGCAAAGTTCATGGTTATTTGCTTTGTATGGCGTTGTGGTAATGCTAGTCATATCCTGGACAGTTAAAGTTAGCTTTACTGAGTGGCGTAAGCTAAAAAGGCTAAAAAAGGTTGAGGAAACTCAGGCAACAGGCATGCGATTACTCAACAGCATGCAGATGGGAGAAGCCGATCTCTTTATTGATAATCTATTAGTGCAGTTACCTAATAGCTCACACATTGAGCGCTATTTGCAACAAGTTAGCGTCGAGCATAACGACGCTGAGAAACTGGTACTATTTGAAGCTTGCGTATTGATAGACAGAGATCAGCAGGCTAAAAAAATTGTGAGACGTTTTGCGCAAGAGTCTGCGTTGTTGTTGGCCGCAAGTCCTTTAGCAGTACTTGATATGGCTATTATCCTTTGGCGAAACCAAAGTATGATTAATCAGCTAGCTAAATGTTACGGCATTGAACTCGGCTATTGGAGTCGTATTAAGTTAATTCGCGGAATTATCGGCAATATTATTTACGCGGGTACCAGTGAAATCGTCACCGATTTAGGTACTCAACTATTGTCAGTTGAGATGTCAGGTAAGCTTTCTGCGCGCTTAGGTCAGGGACTTGGAGGAGGACTTTTGACCGCACGTTTAGGCTATCAAGCCATGGCGCTTTGTCGGCCACTTGAATTTAATGAACAGACAAAGCCTAAGTTAAAAGGGATCCATAAAGAGTTGTTGTTGGATTTAAAAGAGTTGACCTCAGTGGTACTAAGTAAAACAGCAAAGAAAGAAAAGCAAGAAATTGTAGATAGATAGCGAGCTTTAACAGGCTGCAGCGCATTATAAATAAACACCTGACATCCGCACGTAACATATATTTTACAAGCCATAAGATATTAATCTTCACTCAATAGTTTTTAATTACCTTGGACTAGTCCAAGGTAATTTAAGCTCTATATGATCAGCTATTAATGACCTGATGAAATGAGTTACTTCGTAGCCAGCTATGCCGTTCTTTTTTACTTATTGATTTGGTTGGCTCCAGGCAGATGCAAACAACAACTATTAGATCGCATCTGCTCAACAAGCATTGAGTGGGAGGTTGAAATGCAAGAGAAATGGCAGCAAGCAACACAGGTTATTCATGCCGGACATATACCTAATGAACACGGTGCGCTGGTAACACCTTTATGCCAAAGCGCAACGTTTGTATTTGATAATGCAGAGCAAGGCGGTGCTAGATTTGCTGGAGAGGAACCTGGCTTTATTTATACTCGCTTAGGTAATCCGACGACTGCTGAGCTTGAACGCAAAATCGCAGCGCTTGAGGGGAGTGATTGTGCGGCGGCTACCGCATCCGGGATGGCTGCAGTGTCGGCTGCATTACTCGCAAATTTACAAAATGGCGATCACCTGATTGCATCAAATGCAGTCTATGGTTGTACATTTGCGTTGATGAACTCTCAACTTGCCAAGTTTGGCATCGAGGTGAGTTTGGTTGATTTTAGTCGTCTCGATGAGATAGAAGCGGCGATTAAACCCAATACTAAAGTTCTTTTCTGTGAAACTCCGGTTAACCCCCACCTTAAAGTATTCGATCTTGATGCCATTGCCCGTATTGCAAAAGCATATAAGTTGGTTAGCGTGGTTGACAACACTTTTATGACTCCGTTACTGCAACAACCGATAAAACACGGTATTGATATTGTGATTCATAGTGCAACTAAGTACCTCAACGGGCATGGCGATGTGATTGCGGGAGTGGTGTGTTCAAGCCGAGAACAGATGGACGTGATTAAGTATGAGGTGCTAAAAGATATTGGCGGGGTAATCTCTCCCCATGATGCTTGGCTTATCCTGCGTGGCCTTAAAACCCTCGATGTAAGGCTACAACGTCATTGTGATAGTGCTGAGCGTGTTGCTGAATTCTTGGAGGGGCATAGTAAAGTTTCTAAGGTTTACTACCCTGGGCTAAAAACTCACTGTGGGAACGGGCTCGTTGGCCATCAAATGAAGCGAGCTGGAGGCGTAATTGCCTTTGAATTGGAAGCGGATCTGCAAGCTTCTATTAAGTTTATAAACCAGTTAGAGCTGTTTTCCATTGCCGTGAGCCTAGGAGATGCTGAGTCATTGATCCAGCATCCTGCGTCGATGACGCACTCACCTTATAGCCCAGAAGAGCGAGAAAAAGCTGGAATAACGGACAATCTGTTACGGATTTCAATCGGATTGGAAGCCGTCGAAGATATTATTTTCGCGCTCGATAAAGGATTAGCTGCATTATAAATTGCTGTCATTCAAACAATCACGCCGCTGTAAGTGTTCACTTACAGCGGCGTGATTGACTCAATTAAATGGCTCTATTAGTCAAATACTAGAGTTGACCTCAGTATCACTAAATATTCCAGAAGGTATGCGCAATAACGTAAAGCGCAAACATACTGATGAAGTTAATAATAACGCCTGCTCGCATCATCTCGGACTGCTTAATGTAGCCTGAGCCATAAACGATGGCGTTGGGTGGTGTAGCAACGGGCAACATAAATGCACAAGAAGCAGCTATACCGATGAGCACTGACAGCATCACAGGTGATAGCCCCAGCGCTTCTGCAATAGCGGCAAACACGGGGACTAAAAGTGCTGCACTGGCGGTATTACTAGCAAATTCGGTCAGCATGACAACAAATGCGATTACCGCAAAAATAAATAATGCCATGTGGGCATTGCCAAATATATCGGTAACCCAATGGGCTAAAAATACACTGGTACCAGTTGCTTTAAGTACAGCGCTTAACGTGAGGCCGCCGCCAAATAGAATTAACACGCCCCAATCGGTCGTTGACTCGATTTTTTTCCATTGCACTAATCCAAGTCCTGCTAGGGTCACAACAGCGCTAAGCGCCACAACCGTATCAAACTTAGATATGCCGCCTAATGCCTGTGAGAGCGGCTTACTAAATATCCAACAGCAGACTGTTGTGATAAAAATCAGAAGTGTTAATTTCCCTTGGAAAGTCAGTGATTGCTTTTCAGCTTTTACTTCGCAGATCATCGACAGGTCAGGTTTTAAATATAAGTAAAGACCCACTAACATCAACGGCAGCATGATAGCGACAGTGATTAAACCGAACTCTAGCCAATCGGCAAAAGATAAACCAACTTGAGCTGCAGCAATGGCATTAGGTGGGCTACCCACTAAAGTGCCAATACCACCAATATTTGCAGAATAAGCAATACCAAGGAGTAAGAACAGATAGGTACTCTTGTGTTTAGTTATATCGATCTGATGCAAAATTCCAAGTGCAAGGGGCAGCATCATAGCGGTGGTAGCAGTGTTGCTTATCCACATAGACAGTAGTGCTGTGATCCCAAATAGCATAATACAGGCTACCGATAACCGGCCTTTAGATGCAGATAGGACTTTTTGCGCAATCAGACGGTCTATTCCTTGATGATTCAGTGCTGCTGCCAATACGAAGCCACCAAAGAAAAGGTAGATGATTGGATTGGCAAAGTGACTCATGGCGGCTTGTGTTTCAAACACGCCAAAGAGCACCGCGAGTATCGGGATCATAATTGCAGTAATACTGATGTGTATTGCTTCAGTGAGCCACAATATGGCGGCAAAAGTCAGCAAAGCTAGTCCAGTATTAACTCCCTGTTCAAAAGGGAGAAAATTGTACATCAAGAAAAGCAATACGATATCTGCGGCAAGTATTATTAGCTTTTTTTGTTGAGCAGTAATGCGACTACCGATCTGATTAGGTACTTCTGTAGAGTCTAATGACATTTTTCAGTCCATTATTATTGTCGATTGCAACACTCTAGTGCAGTCGTGATTAACTTCAAAATGAGTTGAGTTGTCATTATCTAACAAAACTGAAGCTCCACTAGGGTGATGAAGGGCGCATAAATTAAGTAAGTTTGAGGTGTGCCTGCAAAGTGTGTTTGCGACTTACAACTTAATCCGTCAAACGGAATCGATTTGAATACTTAGCCAAAATAATTGAAAGTTTATCGGTTAGGTAGTTTTGTGATCCCGATCGCTGCGTAAAACTTTAGCGTGAGATGTTGGTCGGTTTATGGCGCATTTCGTGGGGGTGATCTACATTTTGCTGCGTAACCAAGGAGACGGATTGAGGTTACTAACTAATGGATCATACAAGGATATAGCGAATGAATAAAAAATTAATGCCTGCTTTATTACTTACCAGCCTAATGTCATTTTCATCAGTACAAGCTGCAGTTGACAAGTCTACCGTAGAAACGAGTAAAACATCCTCTCATAAAAGCACTCAAGTCATTAGCATCAACTCTGCCAATGTTGCTCAATTATCGACGTTAAAAGGTGTCGGTGATTCAAAAGCGAAAGCAATAGTGGACTACCGAGCAACGCATGGTAAGTTTAGCTCGATAAGTGAACTATCAAATGTAAAAGGTATTGGCGATAAGCTGATAGAGCAAAATAAGGCGGTGTTGAGTCTGTAGTGATACCGTATTATGCAGACCGTTAAGGATAAATAAGCCTTCTATTGAAGGCTTTTGTCTATAGAATCAGCGATTGAACCAAAAGTAGCTGCTGAAACTCGATAATGACTTGCTTGGATTCGATTCATGGTAGATAATGCTGCCGTTCTTGAGGGCAACTGCTCTCAACGAAATCAGTGGTGACCCTAGGGTCCCCCCGCAATGATAACTTGTGAACTCGGCCAGGCCTGGAAGGGAGCAACCGCAGCAAGTGACTCATGTGCCGGGGTGTGGCTCTAGGGAAACCTCCAAACTAAAGTCTAATCAAAGGCTTATCTCAGAAAGACCTCAGGTGATACACTTGGTGGTACACTCGATGAGAAATAGTTTAGCTAAAACTCCCCCATATTTATTTCAATCCCGTCATGGCATTTGGTATGCGCGAATAGTCGTACCTGAAGCTCAACAAAGCTCCCTTGGTAAACGTGAAATCAGAAAGTCGTTAGCGACTAGAGACCGTCTTGAAGCCGTTCGTAAGTCTTGGCAGGTGTTGAGTCAGTTACGCAGTGTTGCTGAAGGTGACACTCAAGACAGCAGTGAGACGGTTCATACTCAAGCCTGTACGCAAGAGGCCTTAAGACCTTCTAAGGTTTCTGATGCCACTATTACTACCCAAAGCAATAGCAGTCATCCTAAGCTCCCAAGACTCAGCCAAGTAGCTGAAGAGTTTTGCCAAGAGAAACGTAAGCAAGGCGCATGGTCACCACACAGTGAACAGGTTAACCGTCAGACCTATAAAGATATGATTGGTCTTCTAGGTGATATACGTCTTGAACAGTTCACACTGGCTAAGGCATTAGAGTACAAGCGACACTTCTCATCTAAAGCAGACCTTGCAGTCTCTACAGTTAATAAGCGACTGACTCGAGTTTCTGCACTATTACAGTGGGCAGCTCTACATTACGGCATCAGTAACCCGATGACAGGGCTTAGTATTAAGGTGTCGGCAAAGGTTAAAGCCTCTAAGGCACGAGATGCCTTGAGCGAGACCAAAATCAGACAGCTATTTAGGGAAATCCCATCAACTACTGAGCATAAGATGCCTTATCGTGCATGGTTGCCAAGGCTTGCTGCTTATACTGGCGCGAGGCTAGGGGAGTTAGCTCAACTATATATAGATGACTTTACCGTTATTGACGGTTATCCCTGCATCCACATTAGAGCGACACATCCAGATCAGTCCATTAAGACCGCGACCAGTGAACGTGTCATCCCTATTCACCCTAAGCTAATCGCTATGGGCTTCCTTCAGTTTGTAGATAAGCAACAGGCTAGCGGCCACGAGCGACTATTCCCTGAACTTAGGAAGATATCGACTCGTGGTTATTCACATCAGGTCTCCAAATGGTTCTACACCTTTAAGCCTAAGTTAGGCTGGGGTGAGCGAGACACCTTACATGGCATTCGTCATGCAGTGGCTACTCAGCTCAAACATAAAGAGTACAGCTCAGATATGGTCGCAGGTTTGCTTGGTCATTCTCATGGCTCGATAACCTTTGACCGCTATGGCAAAGAGTACAAGATAGAGAACATGTTGAAGTTGGTTAAGGCGTTGGATTGGAAGTAGGTATTTAAATATTCTATTCAGCTTAGAACAAATTAATGCTTATAAGGCTATTTGGCTACCAATTACTAACTGATTTGGTAGCCTGTTAGATCATAGATTGAAGAACTTATTGTCTTGTGAGAGTTCCAAAATGATGTAGCGTTTATACTTTTGATAATCTTCTTGAGTTAGCTTATCGGACAGCATGGAGACAATCTGTTGTCCTGAAAGCTTAATTGATTCGTCAAACATTTTACGAATGTGCTGAATGTCGATTTCATCAATAGAATCGTGTAAGACAAAGTTAGGTCTCATCGCTTGCAAATCACAAACTGTCTTGATGTATGCCAGATCAAAAGTGACAACTTCAAGTCGCTTTAATCCACCTTCGTTGTTTGATTCTACATCGTCCACATGTGGTGCACATTCACCTTTTTCTTGATTTAGATGGAGGCTAAA
Source organism: Shewanella piezotolerans WP3 (assembly GCF_000014885.1). Lineage (NCBI taxonomy): Bacteria > Pseudomonadati > Pseudomonadota > Gammaproteobacteria > Alteromonadales > Shewanellaceae > Shewanella > Shewanella piezotolerans. Next base: position 3,396,008 of record NC_011566.1, on the reverse strand, counting down.
GTTGTACTCAACACCATAAAAATCACTAGTGTAGTTTTTGAAGTTGTGGATATACTTTTTTTCAAAAGAGGTTACGTTACCAAGTTCAGTTTCTAATTCACTTGATAGCTCTGTTAAGCTTTGTTTTTCAAGTATCAGATTTGAATCGATGTCTTCTTTTTTATCAATAATGGCCGTTAGCTTGGCCAACTCTTTGTCCAAGTGGCCGATTTCTTTCATTGTTTCAGAAATCTCTTCTATTTTCTTTTTCGACTTCAATTCGTCGAAGAGACTCAGTTTCTGGTGCTTTAGCTGACCAAACTTGATTGTTGCCTTTTCATGTTTCTCTTGCAGTTTATCTAGACCATGTGAAACAAATTCACGCTTGGTACTTAGTAGATGGTCATGGAACGCAAGTGCTTGTTGATAATCCTCTAGAGTAGACTCTATCTTAACTGATGCGTATTCATAGACTGCTCGTAATTCATCTAGCAAATGATGTTGTTCGCTATTCTGTAGTATTTCATTGGTTTTGAAGATGTTTTTTATCTTTAAATCTAACGATAGAATTTCATCAGACAATAAGTTTTGTTCGTCATCAACAGCGTTGATTCTAGACACGAACTCTAGCTTATCAATACCTTTTTCAGACGATAGTAGAGACTTTTCTAACTTAGCTATTTCTCGTTTTATTTTGGATATAGAGCTAACAATCTTGTCTTTAGTTATCACACTATTGAATGCTTTTAGGTTTCTTTCATAACCTTTGATAGTGGTCTTTAACTTATGGACTTTGCTGAGTATTTCAGTGTCATCAAAGTTGAACAGATACAGAAAAACAGTATTGACATCGGATTTAGAAATGCTCCTCCCGTTATCAAAGTTAACAGTTTTTGTCATGCGGTGCTGTGTTGTTCTAAAGAATTTTGGAGCAAGTTTTCGAATAGTTGGCTTAGTAGAGTAAACGTTGAAAACACTGCCCATGATATGGGCTGTGTACTTTTTACTTGTCACTTCCTGCCCATTCAAAATGTAGCTTTGTAAGTCTGTATCAGTCGAAAGCCTGCGTTTGATAACACTGTATTGATTGTCTAAGCCAAGATATTCAAGCGACACATATACTTCACTGCTAGTGAAAAGTTGCTCAATCTCTTGCTTTGGTGTTTGAAATTCATCATCAATGTAAATTGGGTTGATTGAGCCGTCGAACAAGTAGTCTAGGATTCTTCCTAAAGTTGACTTACCAACGCTGTTACCTAGTGCATCAGATCTTTTCTTACTTGTAATGATGTTTAAGTTGTCGAAAAACGGTATCTCTCGTGTTTCTTCACCGTCGATCTCTAAGAGAAATCTAAGTAGCTTCATTGATAAAAACCTCTTTACTATCGTAGCCAATAGCAGAAATGATATACAGCCAATCCAGCGCTAAAATTATGTGGTCTACGGAAACAGAAAGCTCTTTAGTTCCAACTTTCATTAGTTGAGTGGTAGTCATACGCTTTCTTTTGCGCTCATGAAGCATTTTCAAAATAAAGCCACCAATGTAGAGCACGTTCATCTCTGGGTGAGAGCCATTAGTTGGTAGCATTGTTAGGATTCTCCAAAACACAGCATTCTACGAAGCCATGTGCAACAACAACGTTTAGACCAATTTCCACTTGTTCTTTGTATTGAGTTACATTGGCTGAGCTATAAACGAACTTCCTTAGCTGCTTGATTATATCGCTTATGATGTCGTCAGCGTGTTGTCGTACTTGCGCTATGTCTGGTTCAAAAGAATCGATGTCATACTTTTCTAACGAATTGCAGTACATTTCATTCAGCAACTCCATTGCTGTCTGTTTCCCATTGATAATGTTCTGTTCAGCAAGGGTGTAGGCACTCTCGATATGAGAAGAGTATGATTTGTATTGCAAGACTATACGACGCTTAGTTTTAAGCATATTATGGTCGATCTTTGTAGCAACATTCGCTGGAAAAGACCGATCACTGCGGTCAATTTTCACGTTAGCTGATGCAATATCACCAATGATAACGTTGATAATTGAGTCAACATTGTTTTCTGGACCTTCTATGTTGTAGAAGTCGCCTTCGATATTTTGAATGTCAAATCTTGTTTCACACATAGACAAGCCTAGGACTCTTATTTGTTGTAAATAAAGTCGCCTTTAATTACACCTTGGTTAAAGTTGTTTTGGCCGTTTTGATGCACTTCTTGATAGTTATCGTGAATATCGTTCTTTTCGATTTCTACGATTTGCTGTTCTAGAGAGGTGTTTTGAACTTGCAGCGTACTGTATGAAACTTCCAGCGATTCGAATTTTTGTTGAAGAGTGTTGTTTTGAACCTTTAGGTCGTTATGCGTGATGTTTAGATTATTGAATTTCTGTGTAACCTTGGTCACATTGCTTTTTTGGACAAAGGCATAGATGCAGCTGGCGACTGTACAGACCCAAGCGATAGCTACAAAAGGTGGGGTGGCAAAGATTTTCAAAAATTCATCCATTTTATATCCCAACATTTAGACATATGAACCGAGCATTGTACAGTTCATATACATAGTGTTCCAGTAAAAGTTATATAACTATCTAATAAATATAAAATAGTTCATCTAGCCACCAAGCTGCTTCACTTCAAATCCAAAGTATCTAAGCACTTTAGTGGTTCGTCCATTAATTACTGGGAGGTTCTCTTTGTTTATCCATCCAACCAGCTCCTGAACATTTGCAGGACCAAATTCGTTTAGCTCGTACTCGGAGTCGTGAATACAATTAGACATGCGCTTGACTATATCGTCTTTCCCGTACAGTAAATAACAAAGAGTTTTTTTAACTTTCTGCTCGTTGTTGGTATCAATGAAAGTTGTCTTTAGTGTCTCTAGACCGCCTTTGTAGAATCTGAATCTGTCGTGGAAAGAGTGGAGTACACATAACGCTTCTACTATGTCATGCATTGGCGCAGATTTGATTGATTGCACTGAGCCAAAGACTTGAGTAATGAGCGGATAATTGATGGGTACAATTGTGTCTTCAAAGTGTTTCCAGTGAATAGTCAGCCACTCGTCAATAAGGACTTTAAGGTTTGCTTTTTGACTGTTGGTCCAACCGACTGCCTGTCTTTTCCAAATATCTGTTGAAGCATGCCTATCTCGAACAAAGCTAAAGAATGAATCGATTTCAAGCCTTAATGGTATGCTGTTTTCACTAATCTTTCGTTCAAACGTGATGTAGGTTTCCTCGATGCAACGGAAAGCATAAACGGACTCTTGATAAGACTTATAGTAAGTGTCTTGGAAGATTGATTCTCGATTAACTTTTTTCTTCCCACGACTGATATTTGAAAAGTTCTTATCACCCAATTTATCGATAACACTATCGTCTAGTTGTTTGATCAATGAATCTAGTTTCCCGAACTTGTTATAAATGCTGCGGTAGTTATTGATAGCTTCTTTGGTTAGTACGGATGCTTCTTCCCAGTAGTCAGCAAAAAGTGATTTCAGTTCATCAAATCTAGAGTCGCTTGAATTGAGGCTAACCATAACTTCTTGATTGGATAGAAGAGCTGAACAGGTAAGGTTTGCAGAGCCAATTAAGACTTTTTTGTCTCCGAAAATATAAAATTTTGGATGAAACGAGTTGCTAGTGAAGTATCTCGCTTCAACTTTGTTGTGTTTAAGTAATTTTTCAAGAGCTGCAGGTAACGTGGGGAATCCAAGGCGGATAACAATCCTTATGTGACAACCTTTCTGTACCAGCTCATCAATGACACTAGACTCAGTGAAAAACGCAGAGGCTATAAAAACGTCCATACCATCTTCTATGCTAGTTATGATGCCATGTCTGATGAAATCTTGCTTCGAATTGCTGTTTGTATATAAGCCCGTCATAGCCCCCCCATAAATGATCGATAAACCTTACCATCAAATGAGTTTAATTCTCTGGCTTATATCAATAAAAGGCCAAAAATGTATATATCATGTCTCAGCAAGTATTTTCGTAACCATCTGATTTAAATAGTGCTAGCGTGCTGATAATATATGTCTCATAAATACTAAGGAGTTGATCCAATGAGTGATGAAGTTGAAAATGTTTTTGTTGAAAAAATAATCAAGAACAAGATTAAACCACCAACACGATTTGACTTCAAATTAGACAGTTGGATTGAGGAATGGGAAAAAGTTAAAGGTACAGCTTCGAAGCGTGATGGTAAAATTTTTGCCTCTGGGTGCGTTATCGATAGTTTGCTTTCAGAAATTCGAACATTGTTGGATGATGCTTATTTAAGAGCTCCCAAGACTACTAATGAAAAGTTGATATTAGCTTATGTGGCAATGTCAAATAGAGAGCTCGCAGTCGCTATGAAAAATGCTTTAGCAGAAACTAGAGCTAGTGCTTTTGGGATTAAGATAAATGCCAACTACATAGGGAACTCATTAACACTTCAAGAAATCTCCCATGGGTGTGTTGATGGGCTACAGCCTGCAATTCGTATGTGTCAGAAGCGAATAGATGATAATCAACCTATTAAAAAGTCGGCGGCTCCAGATGATTTAATGAGCTTTATCCGTTATGAAATCGATTTATCTCAGTTATACGTCTTATATTCACATGTGTGGCAGTGCTTGTTTTGGTCTGACTACGACCTTATTCAAGTCGATAAAGAGCAAAAAGTTTATTGTGTTAAGCAGCCTGCGTCTGAGTTTGAATTCTCATTCGAAAATAGCGCAATTCGTCGAGAAAGGCTTAGTGCTCAAAAAGGGCATATTGCAACAGACCCTACAATTCAAGCGATTTTTTCAGGCGATAAATATGTTGTTATCAGAAAACAAGGAAAAAGAAAGCTTGCTGAAGTTGCTCATGTAAAAGGTGCTGACGAGGTGACTTTATCACGTAATGCTCACTGGCAGATCACAACTACAGATATGCTCAAATATTACCCAGAAGAGTGGTTAATCAAAGAACATGGAAAGGGTTTTGCAATTAGAGATGCCTTGTCAGTAATGAGATGCCTAATGTTAATGTCAGGTGACCTTATGGAGAGGTTTCCTGAGGATGACAGTGTATGGAGCCTCAATAAGCTTTTACAGTTTTGTCCGACAGTACAAGCATTATCATTAAAATTTGCACTGATGAAAGCTACAGGTCTCGCTGCTGAAAAAGTCTCAAATATTCTGGAGTTTATGACGTTCAAAGCAGATAAGACGTCTGATTTGTGGTGTCAGCCATTAATCAAAAAATCTAATAGCCATTATGCGATATCGGTTAGTGCTTTAGCTTCACCTGTAATGACAAGGCTGATTGAAAAGTGGTGTGTAGAGCTAGGAATTGATTTGACTCAAAAGGGATATAAATACGAGCAGACAGTTGTTGATCTGCTAAATGAACAATTAGTTCAGAACGAGTTTATAGATGATTATGATCAGGCTGTCGGTAAGCGCATCAAATTGCAGGCGGGTGAGGAAGAGTTTGACCTATTGGCTCGAGTTGATGATTTAATAATCGTAGGAGAGTTTAAAGCTACACTCACAGTAGATTCGGAAGTTATGAAGCAGCGTACCGCAGATACTCTTCAGTATGCAGGTATTCAAGTAAATAGAAAAACGAAGTTCTTACAAGCCAACATCGAGTCGGTGTTTAAGCGATTAGGGTGGAAATATGATTCAACAAAGCAATACAATTTTGCCCAGTGCATTGTAAATAGCGCTCGCATATTCATTGGTTATAAGTTTGATGGGGTTCCTGTTGTTGATGAAAAAATATTGAACTCTTATTTTGAGTCAAAGACAATGAGTTTGCTCGCAGTACCTTGTGAACAGGGTGATATGCGAGATATTGCATGGTATGAGTTGTATTCTGATCTAAAAGAGCTTAAAGATAATCTTCAACCTTACTTATTAAGACCTCCTCAGCTGAGTGAGATTGAAGACTCCTTTGAATACAGTAATGTACAGCTTCCAGCGATTAGTCAAGATTCATTCAAGATTTTGCAACGCAGATTTGTGTTGAAAGATGTAAGCCCTACTTATCGAATGGAACAAGAACATGACTTTAGGGTTTTTAAATCAGCAGACTATGAGGAACAAATTGCTAAAGTGGATATGATCATGTAAATCATTAGTCCGTTAACCTGTATTATGGCAAAATTCAATTGTTCACTTCTGAATTGTTATAAGAAACATAGAGTAAACCTCATCGCAAAGGAAAATCTATGTTTCGAAATCTATTCAGAAAATTGTGGTCATGGCTGAGGGAGATATGGAGTCTCTTCAAAACCATTGACGGTGCAGTATCTAAAGAATCTCAAAGTAAAATCATCACCCCAACCAATACGCGGTCTAACGCGCTAACACCTACATCAAGCTTAAGTTATCAATCACCTGCTATCCGGCACCGATATGTTGAGCTCGAAGGCTATGCCGAGAACCTGCGTATAGATAGCAAGGGACGTTATGACTTGCGGCAATTAGCAAGGTTTGCCGAGAACTTCGTGTGGATAAGCCCTGACTCAATCGATGAGTTCATCACTGGTGGCATGGATTACGACACTGATTATATCGACGGCCAGCGTGTGCTCTGGCTTGATAAGACAGAGTGTATCGAGTGGTCATATCTGCAGTATTCCCCCTTGTCAGACTTACTTTAGGAAGTGACATGAAAATCATGATTCAAACCAACCCTGCCGATGCTGAAAGACGTATTAGTCGCGCCGCAATCGGTAACCCTGATGTGAGCTTAATCGGTACTCAAGTTCACTATAAAGGGAAGCGGGTTGCTAACTATCAAGTTGTACCTGAAGGCATTGAGGTCAATGTGACTGATAAGCCCTGGTACATCACCGAAGCATTAATTGAATCACGCCTGCGGGCACTGTTTAGCTAAACCAACATTCACACCATTAAGGCTCCTTCGGGAGCCTTTTTGCTATCTGGAGTTAATGAAATGTCACATTTACAGCAAGCAGTTAAGTTAGTACAAGAAGGCGACCGTTATAGCGGTCACGGTCGGTTCTTTTCAGAGTTCATTGATGACTGGGCGTACCGTCAAACAGGGCTATACGATCCCTCAAAGCCTCTATCTGAGGCGCAAAGCAAGATTGCCCATCAGTTGTCACATGTTATTCGAAGTGCCTGGGAAACGTGTCCTGGAGAGGATTTCATTGGGCATTTAATAGAGGAGTGCGGTGGTTCTGGCCACTTGTCGTTCTTCAGAACTCCACCAGCACTTAGTACGCTAATGGCAAATATGATGGGCGGGAGCTCTGGTCTAGAGGACTTTGCCGATATCTGCTGTGGCAGCGGGTCGTTGACCTTAGCGCATATCAACCAGACCTTTCTTGATGGTGGTGCAAAGGCGGTTGCTCGCCTAAACATCATGTGTGAGGACCTATCGGGCAATAAGATTAAGGTCGCCATGCTTCAAATCGTTAATCTGCTTGATATTCTAAGTGACGGTAAGCCGCTATATGTTCACAGTTTACAACTAAGTGAGGTCAATAGCTTATCTCGGGAATTTGGATCTGTTCAATATGACTTTACCGGTGCTAATAACCCAAGAAGCCGACTAAGTGAAGAGCAGAAGGTGTTGGTTCATCAAGCGTTGTTAGCAGACATTGATATCGGCGTCATTAGCGAACGGCTGCGGGTGCCGGTTAACTTGGTTAGACGTGAGTGTCAGGTCAAAAATGGTAACGTTTATACTAAGAGTGGTCCGAAAAATAAACGTTACCTTTTGGGCAATGTTCAAGTTTAGGTCGATAAGAAGTAATAGATACGTTTATATAGTTTATTGTAGTTAGGTTTCAATCGAAGTTATTAAGAAACCTAGCTGTCTTCATAGATGAAATAGTTGGTTACTTGCTGGCTCAGCTCACTCCTATATACCTAAATTAGTTGATTTTTGGTCAAACAATACCAAATCTCCCTTCGCTACCTTCCCATCAGCTTAAACTATAAGTATCAACACTACATGGAGTACTAATGATGCATGAAGCAGCCCTGCTTAACGCACGTAATATCGAATTGGAAACCTCACTGTCAGACATGAATGAACTTGTTTATGACTTAATCTTTCTCATTGATGAATATTCACCTTACTTGGGTTCTATGGTGAGTAAGAATCAACGTGATAAGGCAAATGTCATTAATGTTAAGCGTCAGAGGATCTATACCTGGAGGTAAAGTTATGCTGGAGAAAGCACGTCAAGTCATCTCTGATGAAGTCAAAGCAGAAGTTGTTCGGCTTACTCATGAGGGATATAGCAAAGCGAGTATTGCTCGTCACTTTAATATCCATGTCAATTCGGTTTACCGTTTTGTACATGCGAGTAATTTAGTTGAGGTGGGGCATGTTGAATAATGGAAAAGAGATCGCATTAAGCTTGTCTAGCAAGCAGTTTCGTGAACTCACTGAAATCGCGGAAGCTCAAGGAGTGAGTCTTCCTAAAGCAATACGTAACTTAGTTACTGCATATCATAAGGAAATGATAAATGAACCTAGAAGAGATACTCGATAACGACAAGTTTGTCACCGATTTGGACAACGCATTTTGCGACCTTTCACTTGAAGCCGTAGAGCCAGAAGATCTTGATGACGGCTTAAAGCTGACTAGCGATAAAGGTGAGTTTAATCGAGGAGTCATTAAACTTGATGAACACCGCGTAACCATTATTAAGTCAGGTGCAGAAAGCCGAATGCTTTACTTCGATGAATATCACCCAAGTTACTCTTCAGTTGAAGAGTTGGATATTCGAAGGGTGGAGATCGCTCAACGTCGAGCAGGGGCAGTTGAACGTAGGGAAGTCGATGCGCTGAAAAAGGTTGAGCTGTTCGAGAGTGTGCAGACTGCTTATGAGTCTGGCAGTAAAATAGAACACCGATATCTAGCCCGTAAGGGGATCTGTCCCGCTGATGTACGTATTGATTACCGTGTAGCAACATTTAAGTTGTACGGACTTACGACTGAGTGGTTACTTTATCGTATCAATGATAATGCCTATCAAGCAATCATGCCCTTTAAGCCAGTGAATGGGAGTGATAAACGTTATGTTACTCGGCATGCTGATGCGTTGGAGGAGGCGTATGCCGTAATAGGTGAAGGTGAGCCTAAGTTTATCGTGGAAGGTTTTGCTGACGCTATTTCTGCGAATATGGCGACTGGCTCAGCGGTTGCTATTGCTTCAAGTTCAGGGAATGTAGTTAAGTTTGCTAAGGACCATCCAAGCTTAATTTTACTTGCAGATAATGATGATGCGGGTCGAAAGAGTGCCAAAGAGAGCGGGCTTAGGGCTATTTACTGTAAACCTCATAAGGATGTTGATGACTACCGTCGACATGAAGGATTAGACGCGCTAGCAGTTCATATTGAGCAAGAACTCTCACCCATAATTTGCGACTCTCAAGTGCATATCACTGTCGTTTCAGGTAATCCAGGCTCCGGTAAGTCGTATCAAGAATGCGAAAGTGTGTTGCTTGATAATGGGCTGACAGTATACGCGGTGCATAACATAGCAGCCATGAGTCAGCAGGAAGGTAGTCGGGTTAAAGAGTTGGAAGCTATTGCTGAAGATAAAGGCTTGGATATGCCCGATGTTAGACGTGTATATTCAGATAACGAAGGTACAGTCCGAAACCAGTTTAATGAAATCATGAAGGAGTATGATGGTGGTCATTGTGTGATATTTATTACGCACAAAGCACTTGAGATGATTGATTTTACCGATGCTAAAGGTAGGCTGATTATTGATGAAGCCCCTATTCCATATGAGGCATCAACTGTTTCGATGACTGGGGCTGATATCAGTAATGTTCGACGATATCTAAACTATGTTGAGTCGGTTAGTCATGGACGTTCAATTATTAAAATCGAAGGTCTTAATCAAACAGGTCAAAACTTTGTCGCTGAAAGGGGGAATAGAACTAGTTATGCCACAAAAGCACTATGGACAGATCTTAATGTCATCGATAAGTCAGGTTCTACGGTATGTTTCTGGTTGTTGCCTGATGATAATAGCTTTAGTGATTTAGCGCTGTGCGTGGAGTACAAGGTGACTAAATGTCGCGTACTTGATGCCAATGTCTTTAGGCCATTCGAAGAGGTCAGACTGCTTAGTGATGACGCCGAAAACAGCTTGTTCGTTAAAGTATTAGCTAATACTCAGGGTGTAACTTATGACCTAGAGCAGTTGTCAACTCGATATGATGTCGTGGGTAAAGTGAAGAAAATCATTGGTATTACTCGCGGCAAGCTATCTAAGTATAAGCTAGATATTAGGCCGAACTTGAGTAACTTGATTGCAAGAGAACTTGCCAACGAAGTCAATATGGATAATGCGCTGTGGTTACTTAATAATGCTAATCGTGAAGCAGGTGACGCAGTTGCATACCTCGAAGAGAAGGGTTATGAGGTTGCTCATTATAACCCTATGACTCACGGTCGTAATGATTTAACAGAGTTTGAAACTGTCATTATGTGTTATAGCTTAAAACCTGGCCCTGAAGAACTGGCTATCTTGACAGCGCTGGGACTGGGTATGGCAGATATTACAAGATGGCGTGAACATAACGTGCATATGCAAAATATGTTTAGGTGCTCACTACGAGTGGGCCGAGAGGCAACTTGGGTTCTGCCTGACAGTGATTCTGTTGATTACGCTCTCGAGCGCATGAAAGATTTAACAGGTGAAGATCTTAGTGAAAAAGTCGTTTACTTAGATAACCCTGAGCTGATAATTGAGTTAGCTAGTAAGCCTGCTGGAAGGGAAAAACTTGATGGTGAATCACTTTCAGGTGCAGAGAGAACGAAAGCAAGTAAATGGCGTGAAACAATGCCATATCTTAATGAAGTGGCAAAAGATATTGGTGGCATCAAACCGTTACTCGAAGTTGGCCGAAAACAGGCTCAGTCATTTTATGATGTTTATACCTATTCACCTGAGTTTAAATCGGAGGAGTATTTGAATATTCAGCCGTTTAGTGCAGTTTAGTTTGTTCTACAAAAGGTAACATTTATACCAAGAATGGTTCAAGAGTACACGTTACTCTTTTACGGCCTGGAAAAGAAATGATGCTGGTTAAGTAGTCAGTAACTTGATTATTTGTCTTCCATGAAGGCGGTCAATTGACCGCCTTTGTTGTTGAGTGAGGTAGTATTATTGATGCCAGTAAATGTGGGGGGGTTAAGCCGCGTGGGTTAGCTTCAGTTGCTCAGCTTCACGGATAAAAGCTTCGTCTGCCCACCAAGAGAGAAGTGAGCAGGCGTTTCTTCTCTGCTCTTGATATGGGTCTTTACTCCAATCCATGATGTTATACAGCTCAGAGCGAAGGTCAGAGAAACAACTGCGAGGGCAATGGATTCCGAAATCGTCCACAGTCCAGAACTCTGTTGGGTACTCAAGCTTGATGCTGCCAGAGTTATCGATGCTAATAGCCATCATTGCCGTGCATGACTGGAAAATTGCGAGGTATTCCTCATTAACTAGAGCTTCCCATATCATTCTACCTTTCGTGATGGTACTGATATTGGCGTTAGGGTATATCTGGTTGAGGTATAGTTCAGCATGATCCTTATTGAGAAGAACATCAGCAGAGTTCTTGTCGGATAACATCGAAAGATGTTGGCTGCTTTCTGCAGAGCAGGTGGTTGAGTTGAGAGTAGTATCCATTGTTATTTCCCTTTAGTGTTACCGCATGGCCTTATTGCTATACGGTATGCCGCTATTAGAAAATATTTCACTGAGGCAAAAAAGAACGACTCATGTCATGTGGTCGTCCTAGTATTTCTACTTGATATAAAAGAGGTCAGAGTTGAATCAGGAAAAGCAAGATGAAATGTGGATGGACGAAACACTTGGTATGCTTAATAAGTATTTGAGTGATAAAGATAAAAGTGAAAGTAAGGATGAGAGAGTTTTAAGGGAGATTAGGACGAGAGAAGCTACAAGAGCTCTATTAAACTTTGGTGTTAGCTATGTTGAAAACGGGCAAAAAATACCTGAAAAACTTTCTGAATTCCTTGTTCTCTGCATTTCTAACAGTAAGAATAATGAGCATCTTTATGCTCCACTTTTGTCAATCATGACTTCTAATCCAAATCCGCATGATAACTTCTTTAAAGAAGAGTTTGAGCTCAGAATGATCATGCTAGAGATGGTGTGCGGTTATAATCATACGAAAGTATATAGAGCCAGATATGGGAATGTTGTATCCCTTAATATTGATAAGTTTGGACCAGTATTGGCGAAGGGGACTCATCGTAGAACTCACGAGATAAATACCTGTGATCAAATTCTTGAAATAAAAAAAGGTTTTGGAGCAAAAAATAACCTAACAATTACTGAGGTTATGTATGCGGCCTATTCTGAAGGCGCTAATATAGCTTGGGAAAATAAGAAGATGACTTATGAAAGCATTCGGGCTCTTTTTAATACTATTAGGGGCTCAGGGCTAAATACAGACAAGGAAAAGCGCATGGGGTTGAGGGCGCAGTTTAAGGAAATTGAAGGCTTGGCTCTAGATGCAGAAGGAAAGTTTATTGTGGACAAGGAAGGTAAGCTAGTGTCAAAAGTTAATGAACCGAAATCCAACAATCATTAATTCAACACCTTAAGCATCCCTTGTTATAAGTATTGTGGGAGTGCACGCCCAAAAATAAGCTCGCATCTGCGGGCTTTTTCTTTGTCTGAAATTCAGGAGGTCACGTGATTGAGCTAGTTGTACGGCTCTACAAAATAGTAAAACGAGTGTTGAAAGTGGTGTTCAAGGTGATGCCTGATATCTCGCCAGCCAATATTGAACAAGCTAAGCTGGTGGTTGAGTCCATCGCTGCTGAAAGTCGTTGCAGTGAGTACCAGAGGATCTACAGTGATAGGAGCATTCAGGGGAGTAAGCGCGCTTATCTTCTGATGTTAATTGAGCAGCAGGGCATACCGTTCCACTTAAAACTCAAGCGTTTCATCATCGACATAGCAAGAGCCATCAAGCCGCAGCATGGTCTTGCCATAGTCAAACCACTAGTCCATTAAGGCTATACCACAACTGTACCTCGCAAAGCGGTACAGTATAGACCCGCCAGTAACCCCAAACCTTACCAGTACAGAAACACCACCCTAAGTTTACCGATGGAGGCCCATATGGGATTTATCCGAGCATACCTGCGCGTCAGTACTGTTGGCCAAGACGTCATGCGTGCCAAAGAGGAAATTGCAGAGTTTGCTAAAAGTTATCACCAACAAGTCGCATCTTTCTACTTTGAGAAGTTCACAGGTACTTCACTTAATCGACCTGAGTTATCACGCTTGCTAGCTGAGGCCTCAGCAGGTGACATCATCTTAATTGAGTCTGTTGACCGTATTAGTCGCCTCAAGAACGATGACTGGATAGCGCTCAAGAATACGATTGAATCTAAGGGGATTTCAATTGTGGCTCTTGATTTACCAACAAGTCATATCGCTCTTAAGCAAGTGGATACAGGCGATGAGTTTGTTAAGTCAGTTCTTCGGGCTGTGAATGGCATGCTGATCGATATCTTAGCTGCTACAGCCAGGAAGGATTATGACCTCAGGCGTAAGCGTACCCTTGAGGGTATCGCTAAAGCACAAGCTGAAAGACCTGATGCTTATCAAGGACGAAAACGAAACCAAGTACTTTGGGATTCAATTGGCAAGCTACTTAGAACTTCACACACCTATACCGCCATACAGCAAATTACCGGTGCCAGCCGGATGACCATCGCTGCAGTGGCTAAAGAGTTAAAGCATGAAACCAACACACTTAAAGAAAACCATCGACTTTGTGCAGCAGCACAGTAAGCAATCAGCAAAACAGCTTAGGCATTTACTGAAGACTAACCCACAAGCATTTATCGAATTGCTTCATCAGACTTGCGCCTCAGTCAAATCAATCCCTACAAGCGTTAACTTATTTATTAATCATTTTGAGCAGGAACCAACTATGAAAAATCAAGAATCAGTGTCATTCGGTATGAAAATCGTCCTCACCTTTAAGAAGGTAGTTAGCAGTGTTACTCAGTTTTTCTCGACGAAAAAACAACAGGTGAAAGTAATTGTTGCAGCAGCTGCAGTTGCAGGCACGGCATATGTCGCTACAGGCGGTTCGATAGTCGTAGCTTCAGTGGCAGCGATAAAAGGACAAGGCGTAATTGGCGCAGTCATCCAAGGTGCAAAGAAAGTGAAGGAAGTACTCATGATGGCGAGAGAGGTCGTCATTGAAAAGACTAGCCTGTTGCTGGTGGCTTTGAACAGCTTTGGTTGTATCGCAATGGCGAAGTTGATAGAGGCAAAAAATTACGTAGTTAAGAAAGCAAAGCAGCTTCTCGCTTGGGGCAAGGGGTTGTTTGTCTTTGAACCTCAGGTCGATTTTGCAGCTTAAGGGGGAGTGATGTCACTACTGGAGTGGATTGAGCAAATCTTAGCGGTTGTTTCACCATCGATTAGTCATGCAGCTGGAGTAGCAGCAAGTGTTGCTAGCGTATTTGCAAGTATTGCGTGGCTAGTTTCTCAGGCTCTGACCTTTTTGCAGAACTCAGAGATTTAATCATACAGATTAGTTCAGACAATAAATCATGCCTTTCTGCAGAGGGGCATGATGTTTAGGCCTTAACGAGTTGGCCAGTTTTAAAGGAAGCACAATGAAAAAATTATTAATAGCAATGGTCATTACTTCAACGATGCCAGCGTGCAGCGATAACAATCAAACTCCGGCACAAACTTCAGGTATCTCTGGCGTCGTGTCGGAAATTAAAGATGAGAATAAGGCTGAAGAGGTGACAATTGTAGCTGAGGCTTTAAGAGAAAATATCATCGTGCAACATTTGATGCCGATGGCTCAAAATGAGCGCAGAGTTGCAAAGAGAATGGTTCTTCGCCTAGCAAGTAATGGCTGGGTTAACTTGGTTGTTTCTGATTATACGGAGGAGGACAGGGAGGCTAGTGATAAAGATGCACCGCTAGGGACTGCTTATGGCTTGCAGGTACGGAATTTAAACGATGTGAAAAACTTGGCCAGAACAATCAGGGGGATGAATAAGAATGGCAGGGATGGCGAGATTGTTGTTATACCAAGAGACAGTGTTGGCGCATATGTCTTTAATGAATATTCAAATCAATCTATTGAGGCAAACTGTTCAGCAGATTTGAAGGTTATTCGTGTGGCTGCTCAGGGGTATATGATGGTAACGACATCCTGTCATGACTTAAGTGCGATAGATGACGGTATCATTTTCCCGTCAAAACATGCGAGTGTAATTGCTACGCTGCTTGAGAGTATGGCCGCTGAAGTATCTAGTTAATGGCTCTTTTTACCAGAGAGTTTCATTAGGTAGTTCTCCAAAGTATGGATTTAGGTCTGCTGGGATGGTGACCCATTTATTTGGGTTACCTCTCATTAGCTCGATGGCTTTAATTACTGCTGAGCTTACCCCTTCAGCTTCCCAAGCATCAAAACTAATATATAGCAGGTATGCCTTATCTTCTGACTTGATTATGTGTTTAGCACCAAAAATTACTGGATCACCATTCAGTTGTTGTCCAACGCTGGATTTTACATCCGCAGGACGGCTTGCTGTTCCTAATTGCAAGGATAGTCGCTCTTGCAATCTAATGTCTCTTGGGTTACTGGTTTTATTCATAAACACCTCTGATTCTGACAAGATCTCCAAGTGTAGTAAATGTTTAGGAGAGTACTTTCAATATCTCTAATTTGACTGGTCTTTTCTTATACAAGTACTATGTGATATGTGAGTAAATAATATCTATTGTACGAAAAACAAATGCTCACTAAATAACTTCATTTGAATTGGATTGTAAAAATGAAAAGGAATATCGTTGCGTTTCTAGGGAAAGAAAATTTAACCATTTCAGAGTTACAAAATGAGGAAAAGAGATTTACAACTCACCTGTTTGGTGATGTGGACGATAATTTAGTTCTTTGTCTGGCAAGCAGTACTGCACAAGCTGAATGGGCTACTTTGTTTTCCGAGTATGAGGTTGAGCCAGAGAAGTTTAGGCAAAAGTCGGTTAAAGGTGTGCTTTTTGTAAAAGTTGATAATCGTTATGTGATGTTCACCTTTGGTTATGGTCGAAGCTTGATAAACAAGCATTCGATTGAGCGAGGGTTCGGTTTACGGGTCTCAATGAATCTGGGTGACCCTGAACAACTGAAATCAATTGACAAATCTACGTTGGAACGCGTTACTCGAAATACTCGATCTCAGGTTGCCTTAAATTCAGGAATTCAAGATTTTGATTTTGAATTTGATCATGAGATTCTCAAGTCAATTACAGCAATAATAAACCGTCCAGATGATGAACTTGAAATGGTATCAGGTAATGATTCTGTTTCTATTTATACAGAGATTGAGTTTGACAAATTCCCTGAAGTTGCAGAACGACTCGTGACTGCGTACTTTAGTGAAGATTATAAAGAACAATACCCTTGGGCAGAGTTTATAGGCCTAGAATCTGACCCTCTAATTATTAAAGAGTTAGAGTTGAAACTGGCAAAATGTTTTAATGAACGTAATACGTTGGAGTTCTGGCTAGCACCTCCTAGAATTATTGATTATGAAGATTTTTCAGGTTTTGTATATTCAACAAAAACCATCCGAAATGGTTCCCCTTGTAAACACCCACAGTTAAGCTTAGAGGCATTTCTATCAGAAGCTCCATTCAAAAATAATACAGCCATTACTATAGGAGCAATGAAAACTAAAAATATTTACTTGTTAAATGGTAATGACCAACAAATTGATGTCATAGGTTTCTTCGAGGCGTTGAATGGGGAAGTAGAATATAACGGGCAAAATTATATTTTGAATGATGGGCATTGGTATAGCATAAAGAGTTCATTTGCTAGCGAAGTTGAGTCATATTTTCAAAGACTACCAAGGTGGGATGGTTTTGAGGATAAACCTTATCATGATAGAAGAGAATGTTGTTATCTGCGTCGTATAGCTGATAACGAAGAAATAGCAATTCTGGATCAGCATTGGGTGAGACAGAAAGACATCAAGCAAAACTATGAGTTTTGTGACCTGATAACACAGTGTGATCGGATCATTCATGTGAAACATTACGGTGGTAGCAGTGTACTGAGCCATTTGTTCGCGCAAGCTACAACAGGGTTAGATATGTTACTAAACTGTCCTGAAGTTATTCCGCAGATTCGAGAGCACTTAGAGGATACTTACCTAAGCTTTTATTTTGAACCATCAAGCCCTAGGAAACACCGTATTGTTTTAGCTGTTATTCAATCAAGGGAAGGGGAGTTGCACCTACCTTTCTTTTCTAAAGTAAATTTGCGCCATCATGCACGTGACATGGAAAACAAAGGCTTTAAAGTTGAGCTTGCAAAAATAGCAGTAGACCATTCAAAAGTCCCTGATGCTTTAAATAAGTCTGGAAAATGTTCATGTCAATCTAAGACTGCTAAGTGCACTGTTGAACTGACAAAGTCTACATGAAAACTCTATTTTATATCGTTGCCCTCATATCAATTTGCCGTCATTTACAATGCAGTGACTTTTGATACTTAAACATTGTGAGTTAATTCGAGGGCGGCGGCCATAGCCAAGCCAGTTAAAGAGGCTGTGTGATTGTTTTAAATAAGTGGTACACTCAGTGCGACATTAACGATTTAACCCAACTTGGGTCATTTCTGAACTAGTTAATGGGTGCTTACCTCGCGTCCCCCCGCAATGATAACTTGTGAACTCGGCCAGGCCTGGAAGGGAGCAACCGCAGCAAGTGACTCATGTGCCGGGGTGTGGCTCTAGGGAAACCTCCAAACTCTTCTAGTTTCTTGTTAAAAACTCTTAGTTTATTCTCAAATATTACATTGTTCGCGTTTAATCCCGCTAATATCAGTGCCTCATGTTACTTTGATATCCGTTGTCTGGCGCAAGAGAAACCTCTCTACTACTGAAGCTTCCCTTTGTTGTTTAGCCCTCTTTTTTCTGATTTGTCTTTAAAAATGCTCTAGATTCTTCTAACGCTTTATGAATTTCCAACTTCATCTTGGTTAATTCGGCATAATCTTCAAAAAAGTAGGTATCAACCAAGTGTCGAATATATCGAGTCGGTAATTTATTCAATGTAATGCAGCTTAGATCGGCAAGATAGTCAGCAGGTAGTTCATCTAACAAGCCTTCGTCTGAAAGCATCTCAAGTAAAAGAACTTCATAGTAATTTCTAATGTCCAATTGCATATATCTCTCCCTGAGTCATTTTTAATGATCAAATCTATGAATCTATTTATTAAGGTCATTGCCAAAAACGGTATTAGCAGCTAAAAACAGCTGGCTATGTCGAATGTTGAGTTGGTGTTGTTCATTACTGTATCCCCCTCCAATCACACAAGCAATGGGTATTTTGGCTGAATATGCTTGCTGTATTACCACCTTGTCGCGGGCAAAAATACCTTCAGTGCTGATATTAAAGTAGCCGAGGTTGTCATCGGTATGAATATCGACACCGGCATCGTAAATAATGAGGTCAGGTTGATGTAGGCGAATAAGGTAGCTAAGAGTCTGGCTTACGGTTTCTAAGTAGTATTTATCAGTAGTACCGCGAGGAAGCTCTATATCGTAATTCGATTGCTGCTTACGTGCGGGGAAATTATGTTGGCAATGAATAGAACAGGTAATGATTTTATCAAAAGCTGATGCGGTCGTTGCGGTCCCGTCCCCTTGATGCACATCACAATCAAAAATAAGGACGTTATCAATACCTGGTTGTTTTAAAGCTTGTTGAGCGGCATAGGTTAAGTCATTGAAAATACAAAAGCCGCTGCCAAACCGATGGTGAGCGTGATGATAACCTCCACTCAAATGGATGGCACAACCGTATTCTAACGCTTTTAAACAGGCTAATTGTGTACCAGCGACAGAGTGTAAGGTTCTTGCAACCAGTGATTCACTCCAAGGAAATCCAATGCGCCGTATTGACTTGGTATCAAGTGTCCCATTGATAAATCTGCTGACATAGTCTGCACAGTGGGTCTCGGCTAACGCTTTTGGTGTGACCTGTTCAGCAGCGAAAAATTGCGATTGCTTTGCAATGCCTTGCTGTAATAGATATTGGTATAGATAAAGATATTTAGTTGCAGGGAAACGGTGTTTCGAAGGTAACGCCAGCTTGGAATAGCTGGCGTGATAGATGAGCGGTAGCATGCTTTAAAAACTTAAAGCTGTTTGATAGCCCAACTCATAAACTCTTTACGTGTTTTCTCATCTGCGTGTAACCACCAGTACTGTAGCATCTGTTCAGCTTTTGCTGCGTCATCTGCTGTAGTGACCGGTCTATTTGCTGCAGCAGCTGTCGCTGTGACTGCGGTTGCTGCAACAGCTGGTGAAGCTTTACTTACTGGTGCAACTGGCGTTGAAGATGCCGTCGCAGCACTTGCTCCAGTACCTGTTGCAACTGCCGCTTCGACATCAATGTCGGTCGCGGTATTGCCGCTAAACAGGCGAGATACAAAAGATTCTTCTGTAATATTCGTCTGCTTTACTTGGTAGTTTACGTTGCCATTATCGTTACGAGTGATAACCACTTGAGGCGATTTAGCAAACTTTTTGGGGTGCTTAACAAAATCTCCATCTGCAGGCTTCATATGGTACTCATAATCACCATCAACCTTTAAAGTAATAACAAAAGGTGAAGATTTATAGTTGGTTTCACTGTCACTAAAATCATCTTCCACTAGGTCATTGTAGCGAATGGCAATTTTGTGAGTGCCGTTATCCAGTTCAAGCTCAGACTTGTGGTTAAACAGACTGGTTTCAATCTCTTTGCCGTCAAGCGCAATATATTCAAATGACATAGGAATATTTAAATTGGCAGCAAATGCCGCAGATGAACCACATAAAGCGAGTATGGCGGTAAGAGGTAATAGCGGTTTCATTGTAGCTCCTTTAACGATTTTGGCTCTTGAAAGGTCGCTCAAACAATTGGATGCGATCTTCAATGTAGCTAGTAGCTTGTCGGCACTTGCCAAGGCGAGAGTGCTGAGCAAGGATCTCATTCTGTAGCTTGATTTTGTCAGCACTATGACAGTTTTCAAGCGAAGATTGCAAATTTTCAATTTTTTGTTCAATAATTTTAGCCCAGTTCAAATGTTTGTTAAGTTCTTCATACAGTTGATGGCTATTTTGCATAACATTTGAAGCTATCCAGCTAAAACCACTTTGCTGGTGTGCTTTGGCACCTCGTTTTATAGCATGAGCACGACGGGTGCGCTTTTGTTGCTCTAGTGATTTTATGTTGATATTGGTGGTTGCCAACGCGCGGCGTACTGCGCTAAATCTATCTTGGATTTTTTCGCAGCTCGTTATAATAGTATGGAATGAACGCTTGCCATTGATAAGCTGTTGTAGCTGAGCAATGCTTCTTGCGAGCTGTTCGATACAAGGTTTGAGCTGAGCACCTTCTTGTATAAAGAGCTCATTGTTAAAGCGTTCAACATCTTGCATCATTTTACGCTGACCAGCAGGTAACTGAACATCGTGCTGCAATACATCTTGTTCTAACTGTTTTAGCTGTTGCTTGAGTTTATTGATAAGTTCATTGGTATTCATACCCAGGCACTCCAAGCTAACTGGGCTGCAATAAGTAAAATCATGGTGACGAAAATAGGCCTAATAAAGGGGAGGCCAAATTTAATGGCAGAATGCGCGCCAATATAAGCGCCGATCATCATGCATACTCCCATTGCTAGGCCAATACTTATATTGACTTGTCCCATCACAAAAAAGATGATGAGTGACGTTAAGTTACTGGTAAAGGTCATCGCTCGAGCCAGCCCTAAGCTATAAAGCAAAGGCAGTTTGTGCATCCCGGTACTCGTTACTGTCCAAAACGCACCAATCCCCGGCCCGGCAAACCCGTCGTAGAAACCAAGTGGCAGACCTTGTAGCCACTGCTTAAACCTACTTTTGGGTTTCACTGGAATGTCACAGTTTTTGCAACCCATGGCATTTGGCTGAAAAAGAGTATAGATAGCAATAGCAATAATTATTAGCGGTAACCACTTTTCTAGCCATCGGTTATCGATTATCGAAACAATAAATGTACCGATAACTGCGCCGATAAAAGTGGCTATAAATGTGTGATACCACAAGCTAGGAGAGAATAGCCTTTGCTTATAATAAGTGTATGCAGCCATTGATGAGCCAAAGCACGCTGCCAGCTTATTGGTAGCCAGCGCCATGTGAGGAGGTACGCCCATGGTAAGCAAAGCCGGTATTGATAGCAGTCCTCCGCCGCCAGCAACCGCGTCGATAAATCCTGCAATTAACCCTATCAATGCCAGTAAAGCCCAGCTACTCGGGTCTAGTATTAAGTCCAATCGTTGTCCTATTCAATAACACGTCGAAAAGGTGGTAAGGCATCTAATAGAGATTTTCCATAACGCTTGGTCACTAAGCGTCTATCTAAAATAGAAATTCGGCCATAATCCTGTTCTTTTCGGAGTAATCTACCACAACTTTGTACCAGTTTGCGCGAAGCATCTGGGATTGTGAGTTGCAAAAAGGGGTTTCCACCTTTTATTTTAATATATTCTGAGTGAGCTTGCTCTACAGGGGAGGTCGGCACAGCAAAGGGCAGTTTAGTGATGATGAGGTTTGTTAAGTAATCCCCGGGTAGATCGAGTCCCTCTGAGAAGCTGCCAGTACCAAAGATAATACTTGGTTTCGTATCATCACAAAGGGCTTTGTGCCGCTTTAAGATCTCTTGTCGTGGCAAGGTACCTTGAATGAGTAAGTTCGTTTTAATTTTATTTTCGACTAGATCTGCCACTTTTTCCATCTGCCAGTAAGATGCAAACAGCACTAAGCTTGCCATCTCATCTTCAACAAGTGCAATAATCTGTTTTGCCAGCTCATCGGTATAGTTGTCATGAGTTGGCTCAGTGTCCATTTGTGGTAGAAACAGCGTGGCATTTTGTTCAAAGTCAAACGGTGAGTCGAGCGCAAGGTAACGGCTACCATCATTAATAGACAGACCGACTTGATGAGTGAAATGATTAAAATTGTTCAGTGCTCTGAGTGTTGCGCTACAAAGTACAACCCCTGCAGCTTTATCCCAGAGTAAGTTCTCAAGCATAAAACCGACTTCAATTGGTGAAGCACTGAATAAATAATCTGATTGCTTCCCTGTCAGCTGCTCTATCCAGCGAGCCATTGGTGCGCCTTTAGGGTTATCTTGTTTGGCCATCATCCTCCACAGCTTTTGTAAATTTTCGATCCGCTGCAGCATAAAACCTGTTTCTGACAGTAATGCCTCTGATAGGTGTTTAGGGATATCACCATCTTTTATCGCTTCATTGAGCAAGGCGAGCATTTTATTAAACTGTTTTAGTGCAACGTTAGATGCTGTGGCTAAGTTTTCTGCGAGAATAAGCAAGGCTGGGGGCAACTTACCATGTTCGAATCGAAAGCGATTTTCAGGGTTATCGAACTGTTTGGCCTGAGCATCACAAAAATGGGCGACCTGATTTAGTAAACCACTGATATCACCAATATGGTCCAGCATTGCTTGCGCTGGGGCAATAATATAATTGCTTTTAATCTGGTTTTGCAGCTTCGATGTCGTTTTAGTTAGCTTTTCCAGCCAATCGCTGGCGCCTCGAATTGTGGCTTGTGCACTACTAAAATCACGAGCGACGATAGGCAGGTGATGTGCTTCATCAATGACATAGTAAAGATCTTCAGGGTCGGGTAAAATAACACCTCCTCCGAGTTCTAAATCTGCAAACAATAAGCTGTGGTTAGCAATCAGAACATCCCAAGTGTCGATATCTTCTCGGGCTTTATGAAACGGGCAGTTTCTATGGCTGGCAAGTTGTTTGTGACAGCTGTGTTTATCACAAGCTATTTGCTGCCATAGATGATCAGGAAGTGGTTTCGTGAGTGTATCGCGTTCTCCATTCCATCGGGACTCTTTAAAATCTTTAAGTAGACCTTCGAGCATATCGACTTGGCTTTGATCGGGCTTGGATTGCCACATTGCCATTTGGGAGCTGTTGTCTGGACCAACAAGCATCTCTAGCTTTGATAAACACACATATCGCTGACGCCCTTTGACTAAACCAAAGGTAAAATCTAACCCTGAGTGCTGCAGGAAAAAGGGCAAGTCTTTGTGTAGCAACTGCTCTTGCAGTGCCACAGTAGCAGTTGCGATACAGACCTTTTTTTTACTGGCTAATGCCAATGGGATTGTTCCTAGAATATAAGCCAGTGACTTACCAATACCCGTGCCAGCTTCTACCACTATTATTCGGCGCTGCTTATCGTATTCCCCCGCAAGTGTTTTTGAGATCTCAGCGACGATATAGTTCTGTTCTCGCCGAGAACGAAAGTTGGGCAGAGACGAGGCGATGCCTTTATATATAGTACGGATCTGGGTTTTAACGTCTGCGGATAACATGAATGCACTGGTCCAGTAAATAATGCTGTACATAATAACAGTGATTACATAGCCTAAGAAGAGATAAGTGATTATTCGTGAATTTAATTGAGTCTTTAGCCATGAATCCTACTGTTAGTGCGTCACAGATATTGAAAGGTCGTGTGCTAACTCGTCACGTCACCCAGCAAAAAACGGGATTAAGTTTAGAATATGTGCTCGCCACCGCATCTGGCCCCGTCATAGTTGAAATTCCGGAGCAAGAGCACGTTTGCTTTATTCGAACAACTGATGAAGGGCTGCTCAGCGAGCACCGAGAGCTTAGCAATATCCGCTGCAAGCGTTTGCCGCTAAGAAACTTCCAACGCGAAAACGTTAGCGCACTTTACTGCAGTGATATAAGGCAACAACGAAATTTGATTCGAGTTGCTAAAGACCAAGCCATAGAACTGTATGAAAGTGACATTAAGGCAGAACATCGATTCCTCATCGAGCGTTTTATCGCTTTAGATACTGAATTTATTGGTCATTATGTGGATGCTAAACAAGGTATAGAGCCAAGGTTTATCGCTAAAAAAGCTCGACCAGCAGAGCTGGTACAGCCTCTTAAAGCCATCTCGCTTGATTTTGAATGTAGTTTTTCTGGTGAACTCTATTCTGTTGGCTTATATGGCCAAACGGAAAATGGTGCCGTATTTGAAAAAGTGATAATGGTAGGGCAGCCTCAAGAGGTTGAGGTTAATTATATTCAGTGGGTTAACAATGAAGTGGCATTGATCCATGAGCTTGTCGCTTGGTTTAAAGAATACGATCCAGATATCATTATAGGCTGGTCTGTAGTGACATTTGACTTAGCATTGCTATATCGCCGCGCTAAACATCATGGCATAGCACTGGCCATTGGACGCAATAACCAAAATCTATCTTGGAAAGTCGAAGATAAATATCGACCAGAGACGCTCTCACTTTATGGCCGAGTTGTGCTTGATGGCATTGATTGGTTAAAAGCTGCTTTTTACCAATTTGATCGCTATTCACTGGAATTTGTTTCGCGAACATTGCTAGATGAAGGGAAAGCTATCGACAATGTTGGCAATAGAATGGATGAGATTAATGACCTGTTTGCCAATGATAAGCCTGCCTTAGCTCATTACAACCTAACTGAGAGCCGATTGGTATGGGATATATTTAAGAAAACGCAGTTGTTTGATTTTGCTATCGAGAGAGCCAAGTTGACAGGCTTGGAACTTGGGAGAGTTGGAGCTTCTGTGGCTGCATTCATGAACCTCTACTTACCGCATTTACATCGAAGTGGTTATGTTGCGCCGAGTACTCCTGCCAGTGATGGTATTGAAAGCCCTGGCGGTTATGTAATGGATTCAGTTCCAGGCTTATATAAGCACATCTTGGTGTTAGACTTTAAGAGTCTTTATCCATCGATAATACGCACATTCCTCATCGACCCTAAAGGCCTAGTAGAGTCGGTGCAGGAAGATGACTCTGAAACAGTAGCAGGTTATTTAGGTGCAAGTTTTAGTCGTAAAACCCCCATATTACCGCAGTTGATTAAGCACCTTTCAGAGCAAAGAGAGCAGGCCAAAGCCAACCAGGATGCTCCATTATCTCAAGCAATTAAAATTATCATGAATTCGTTATACGGGGTGCTTGGCTCTCGTGGCTGTGTATTTCATGATGCCAAGCTTGCAAGTTCCATCACAATGCGTGGCCATGAAATAATGAAACAGACACGGAGCTGGATAGAGGAGGAGGGCTTTGAAGTTATTTATGGTGACACTGACTCGACCTTTGTGTGGTTGGGTAATGATTATGACGAACAACAGGTGCAAGCGACGGGTAAACGCTTAGCATCAAAAGTTAATCAGCAATGGCGACAAAAGTTAACCGACGACTTTAAACTAGAGAGTTTTCTTGAGTTGGAGTTTGAAACCCATTTTGAACAGTTTTTTATGCCAACGCTCCGAGGCTCAGCCGAAGGTTCTAAAAAACGTTACGTCGGTACAAAGCTAACCGTTAAAGGTGAGAAGGAGTTGATTTTTAAAGGAATGGAGCAAGTGAGAAGTGACTGGTCTCCCTTAGCTAGACGTGTGCAATATGAGCTGTATGAGCGACTGTTCAATCATCAAGATGTAGAGGGCTACATTAAATCCACGATTGAAAAACTAAATCGAGGAGCCTATAGCGAGGAGCTGATCTTCGTAAAGAATTTAAGGCGTAACCTTGAAGACTACACCGCAAAGTCTTCTCCACACTTAAAGGCAGCTAGATTACTGTTTGACGCTACCAATGATGAGAGCGTGACCAAAAGAGGAGCAAGAATAGAGTACGTGATGACAATATCAGGCGCAGAACCTGTTTCCCACCAAACATCTCCCATTGATTTTGATTACTACATTAATCGCCAGTTAGGACCTATTGCCGAACCAATACTTTCAATAATGAATAAAAGTTTCAGCCAAGTAACATCAAATCAGATGACGTTAATTTAAGTTCTGAGCTATTAACGAGCTGCTGATTAAATGTTAACAAATGGTTTAATCCTTTGTTGGTTGTGGTTTCTCTAGTTAATTTAGTGCAAAACATGGCTAGTTTTGTGATGTTCGTCTTTGAGTGATTGCTAATCTTTTGCTAACCTCGTTCGCAATTAGGACAGAAAGAAAACAACGGAATGGAATAAATATTGATGAAGCAGACTGAACATAATTAAAGGTTAGGCATTACATGAAAAAGACTTTAGTAGCATCGGCTTTGGCCGCAGTGATTTTTGTACCAACAGCATCAGCAATCGAAGTATACAAAGATGATAAAAACGCAGTAGAAATCGGTGGCTGGATTGATGCACGAGTGATCAATACTCAAGGTGCTACAGAAGTTGAAAATGGATCTTCACGTATTAATTTTGGTTTCACCCGTGATATGGGTGAAGGCTGGAAGACATTTGCTAAAATTGAGTGGGGCGTTAACCTAGTAGGTAATAGCTCTATCACTAACTCTAGTAATAATGGTGGTAATGAATTTACCTCAGAGAGCAATGATTTCCTAAGCACTCGTTTAGGTTATGTCGGTTTAGCGCATGATACCTACGGTTCATTAACCTTCGGTAAGCAGTGGGGCGCATGGTATGACGTGGTTTACAATACTAACCTTGTGAATACTTGGGATGGTAATACGTCTGGTACTTATACGCTAAATAAAGCAGATGGCGCAATAAACGGTACAGGACGTGGTGATAAAACAGTTCAGTATCGTAATGCATTCGGTGATTTTAGCTTTGCTGTACAAGCACAGCTAAAGCAAGACAGCTTTGATCTATTTGAAGGCGATAATTTCCCAGGTTTTAGTGACGGCACAGCTGTTCCTACTCAAAACAAGATCGCAACAGTAGAATACAATAACACTTATGGTGCATCTGCTACTTACAACGTAACAGAAGACCTTATCCTTACTGCGGGTGCTAACGTTGGTGAGTTTGAAGCAACATACCTAACAGGCAACACTGTGAGTGAAACCGACCTTATTTTTGGTGCTGGTGCGACTTGGGGTGAGTTCAACGGCAAAGGGTTCTACGGTGCAGTCAACGTGAACAAACAAGAGTACCATGACACCGATAACTTGAACCGTTATATCCCTGAAGCATGGGGTATGGAATCTCTATTCTCTTATAAGTTTGATAACGGTCTACGTCCACTGGTTGGTTACAACATTTTGGAAGCTGGCGATGAGTATGGTAATGCATACAACGGTGATGTATTTAAACGCCAATTCTTACTTGTTGGTTTACATTATGTATGGGATGACAACACAATGTTGTACCTAGAAGGCCGTAAGGACTTCAGTGATTTCACTAGCTCAGATAAAGCACAACAAGCAGCAATGGAATTCTCTGAAGATGACGGCATCTCAATCGGTATTAGATACTACATGTAATCATAGACGTAATTACTCTCGTTGAGTTCTGACTAGAGTGATAACGTTTTAAAAGCCAGTAGCTTTATGTTACTGGCTTTTTTTTGCTTGTATTTGACATGAAGGTACCTCACGTCCGGCGGAGGCGATGTACCTTCCAAGCGTTACATAATTTTTCAAATCAATTTAATTTGTTTAACACCGCTATAGATGAGTATTTACCAAAGCTAGTACTCAAATAATTCCTACTAAAGCTAGTCAAGAAGGACGGATGTAGTCCAAGTAAAAAATAGTAAGCTTATTAGCTTATAAAACTCCAAGAAATTATCTTTTTGAATACCTGCCTATTAGCAATATCTAGTGTTTGAACGTTATCAATTCCGGGTTAGCTAGATGAGCTTTAAAGCTGCTAAAAGCCAAAGTGAGGCCGATAGGTATAAAATTAACTACGTGACGTGTTAAAGCCTA
The DNA here is from genome assembly GCF_000014885.1 of Shewanella piezotolerans WP3. Taxonomy (NCBI): domain Bacteria; kingdom Pseudomonadati; phylum Pseudomonadota; class Gammaproteobacteria; order Alteromonadales; family Shewanellaceae; genus Shewanella; species Shewanella piezotolerans. The sequence goes on along the minus strand of NC_011566.1, from coordinate 3,368,221 downwards.
GCAAGGAGCAAAAATTAATGTTTAGTGCTAATTATATGTAATGAAATCATTCGGCTGAAAATGATGAGGTAAGCACTGAGTGATGTGCTGATACTAAGGGATATAATTAATGGACTCTAAATGGAGGCTTAAGAACCGTAAGTCAGTTAGATATCTCACATTAAATTGAGGAAGACGATATTGCTTAGCGGCAGACTAAGCTGCATTTGTACAAAGTGATATTTGGCGATTATCCAATCCTAATCTAGAAAAGTTAGAACGCCTGTTGAAGAGTCTTTTTAGGGCTTAAGTGGTAAGACCACGTCGTAGCACGAAAACAAATTTTAATCCAACTCGTTCAGAGACCTCCAAGCCTCTATTAAACACCTTTAACTCCTAGTCATACGAGACATTCAATTACCCAAATCAGCCTAAATGTTACTTTTTAGGCTGATTTGGGACAGGTTCACGTTTTATCTATGGCTCTCTGTGTAAAATATTGTTGCAAGTTTGTTAATTTAGTGGGTTTTCGTCCTCAAATCTATTTCTTTATATAACAACCCATTATGAAGCCATTTCTTTATTTTGTTACCGTAAAATTAGAATGTCGATTACATAAGATTTCAAAAAAAGTCCCTTTTGACTATTTTACATCCTTTAAGGTTCTTTTTAGACAGTTTTAGCCAGTTCCAAATGTTGACACAGGTCAACATTTTGTGAAATGATGCCAGCGGGTCTACACCCTCGAAGGTGTAGAAAAGGGAAGATAATAATTAACAATCACAATAGAAAGACGAGCTTAGGCACTGGGAACTAAAGCTAAAATAAGCGTACGCACCCTGTTGTCGATAAGTTAAAGCTTTTTTAATCACTTCAAATTGGTTGGGAACTATGTCCAAGGTAAGCAATAAAACAAAAATCGCTACAGCGCTAATAGGCGCACTAGCCCTAGCAGGCAGTAACTTAGTGATTGCCGATCCTCTTTCTGATGTTCAGAAAGCAGACAGTAAAATTCACGCTGAAGCGGCAACGTCTCAGAAGAAAGTTGATAAGTATTTTGACCAAGCTCAGGACATGTTGTTCGAGTACGGTTCAGTTGCTGACGAGCGTGAGTCACTAAAATCTTATAACGATTATGTAGCAGGCTTGGTTGCAGACCAAGAAGCTACCATGAAATCTATTCAAGATGACATCAACGGTGTTGATGCATTACGTCAAGGCGTTGTGCCATTGATGTTTAAGATGGTTGATGCATTAGAGCAGTTTGTCGCTCTTGATCTGCCATTTAACACTGAAACACGTGTAGAGCGTGTTCAAAATCTTAAGAACCTTCTTAATAGCGCTGAAGTAACACTTGCTGAAAAGTATCGTCTAATTCTAGATGCATACTCCATTGAGCGTGAGTACGGCAGTTTCGTAGCAGTTAAAACTGGTCAGTTAGAGCTTGACGGTAAAGAAGTGCTTGTTGACTTCTTCAACCTAGGTCGTGTTGCTCTATATGCACAAAGCTTAGACGGAAAGGCTGCTTGGATGTATAACGATGAAACAAAAGGTTGGGACGCATTAGATGATAGCTATCTACGTGAACTAACTAAAGGTATCCGTATTGCACGTAAACAGGGTGCTCCGGATCTATTCTCGTTACCAATTCCTGCTGCGGAGGCTGCACAATAATGAAGAAGTTAATTACTACAGCAATCGTTGCTGCGAGCCTGACGTTAACTGCAGGTTTTGCTAGCGCTGCTGATGCACCAAAAACAATCGATCAACTACTTAATCAAGTTAAAGTTGACCGTGCGAATGCATCTAAGACTAACGCAAAGCGTGAACAAGAGTTCAAAAACGAGCGTGGCGATAAAGCTGCACTGTTAAAGCGTGAGAAAAATGCTTTAGCTGCAGAGCGTCAACGCGGTAAAGACTTAAATCAAGCTTTCTTGGACAATGAGCGTAAAATTGGCCAGTTAGAAGAAGACTTGAAAACTGCTCAAGGTGACTTGGGTGAGATGTTTGGTGTTGTTAAAGGTGATGCTGGTGATTTCGCTGGTAAGCTAGGCGGCTCAAACATCTCTGCACAGTATCCTGGTCGTGACGTATTTATTGCTGACCTTGGTGCTCGTAAGCAACTACCTAAAATTGACGAACTAGAGCGTTTCTGGGAAGAGCAGCTGTTTGAAATGGCTGAGTCTGGAAAAGTTGTAAAGTTTGACGGTTCAGTTACAGGCATCGACGGTAGCGTGACTAATACTACGATTACTCGTGTTGGTCCTTTCAACCTACTAGCTGATGGTAAGTACGTTGTTTATAACGCTGATCTAGGCCTAGTTCAGGAGCTATCACAGCAGCCTGACGGTTACCAAGTAAGCCCAGTAGCTAAGTTCGAAGGAACTACTTCAGGCACTGCTAAGCTATATATTGACCCTGTTAAAGGTGTTCTACTAAATATCTTTACGCAGAAAGCTACAATTGAAGAGCGTATCGAAGCGGGTGGAACAATCGGTTACATCATTATCGGTCTACTTATCCTTGGTGCTCTAATCTCTATCGAGCGTTTAATTACTCTTGGTGTTGTTGGTGCTAAAGTGAATGCACAACGTAAAAATGTTGACAACCCAGGTAACAATGCATTAGGTCGTGTACTTAAAGCTTACCAAGACAACAAAGATGTTGATGTTGAAACGCTAGAGCTGAAACTTGATGAAGCAATTCTAAAAGAAACGCCAGCGCTTGAAACTCGTATCTCTATTATTAAGGTCCTAGCGGCTATCGCTCCTATGATGGGTCTACTTGGTACCGTAACAGGTATGATTGCAACCTTCCAAAGCATTCAGTTGTTCGGTACGGGCGATCCTAAGCTAATGGCTGGTGGTATCTCTATGGCGCTTATGACTACTGTACAGGGTCTAGTTGCTGCACTGCCGCTAATGCTTATGCACGCAGTTGTAATTGCACGTAGCAAGTCAATCGTACAAGTTCTAGAAGAGCAAAGTGCGGGTATTGTTGCTTCACACGCTGAGAAGAGGAAAGCCTAATGTTATTCCTGATGGATATCTGGGATTCCGTCAGGGGCTTCATGGCCTCCGGGGGCGACGTCCTCTGGCTGGTTGCGGCTGTATTGTTTGTCATGTGGGTATTGATGCTTGAACGCTACTGGTATCTAAATTGGATATCACCAAAAGAGCACAAAGCAATCATTAGCGCATGGGAAGCACGAGAGGATTCAACCTCTTGGTATGCTCACCGCATCCGTGAAGCTTGGGTATCCCAAGCGAAGCAAGATTTAACCGCACGTATGCTGTTAATCAAAACGCTAGTAGCGATCTGTCCTATGATAGGTCTACTAGGTACCGTAACCGGTATGATTTCAGTATTCGATGTGATGGCAGTTCATGGGACGAGTAATGCTCGTATGATGGCAGCTGGTATTTCAATGGCAACCATGCCGACAATGGCGGGAATGGTTGCAGCATTATCGGGAGTATTCTTTAGTACTCGCCTTGATGCAAAAATGAAAATCAGTTTAGCAAAGCTAAAAGACAGCATGCCTCACCACTAGAGAGAGATTGAACATGGCACGTAGAAAGCATTCAAGCGTAGACGAAGAAGCTGAGATTGATATGACACCGATGCTCGACATCGTGTTTATCATGCTGATCTTCTTTATTGTAACAACCTCGTTTGTAAAGCCATCAGGCCTTGACTATAACAAGCCTGAAGCGTCACAAGCGACTAAGAAGCCTTCTGCTAACATCTTTATTGGTGTGAGCAAGACAGGTGTCATCATGATGGAAAACCGTCAAGTTGATATCGAGCGTGTAACTGCAAACGTAGAACGTATGCTTGCAGAAGCACCTGAGGCTGCAGTATTAATTCAAGCAGACCAAGAAGCTAAACATGGTTTAGTGGTTAAGGTTCTGGATAACGTTAAAGCTGCGGGTATCGATAAGATATCTGTATCGGCGGGGAACGAATAATATGCTGAGAGGAATAGTATCATTCATTATTGGTGGTGCTGTGACTTTTGCTTTGTTTGTCTTCATGGCATTTTTGGTAGGTGGCGGTCCAACCCGCCACGATTCCTCGACAGAAACACCTGTCATTGAAATCACCATGAACAAAGATGATGCATCAGCGCAGAAAAAGCCAAGGGTTAAGCCTAAACCGCCTACGCCCCCAGAGCAGCCGCCAAAGCCGGATACTACGCCACCAGATAGTTCATCTGACATAGATACAAATATGTCATTTAACATGGGTGGAGTAGATGCTGGTGGTGCTAATACTGGATTTAAACTGGGTAACATGATGACACGTGATGGCGATGCTACGCCTATCGTACGAATCGAACCTCAGTATCCAATTGCAGCAGCCCGTGATGGTAAAGAAGGCTGGGTACAGCTAAGCTTTACTATTAACGAACTTGGTGGTGTTGAAGACGTAAAAGTCATTAAAGCTCAACCTAAGCGTATCTTTGATAAAGAAGCTCGTAGAGCACTTAAAAAGTGGAAATACAAGCCTAGAATTATTGATGGTAAAGCGCAAAGGGTACCAGGTCAGACTGTTCAACTCGATTTCACTTTAGATAAAGGAGGAAGATAGTTATGCGTAAAGTTACTACTATCGCAGCCGCCTTATTGCTTACTCTAGGCGGAAGCCTTGCTGTCGTGCCTGCTGTATCAGCAGCAGAGAAATGCCCGATAGATAAGCGTAAATCTAAAGCTGTAGGTCAAAGTGTTGCTAAAAAAGTTCAGAAATCTTTTGATGCCTATACCGAAGGCAATCTTGACGAAGCACTTGCTATATTACTGGAAGCAAACGCTAAAAGTGATTTTGATAAAGCATATGTCGCGAGAATGTTAGGTAATTTTTACGCTGAAAAAGGTCAGATGAAAACCGCTGTTAAGTATCTAAAAACAGCTGTTGATGCCAATATTTTAGGCGGTGTTGACCATGCAGGAACTCAAAGGCTTTATGCTGATCTCTTGATTCAAGAGAAGAAGTTTAAGGAATCAATTCCAGCTTATTACAACTGGATGGAGTTTACTTGTAAGGAAGACGCACAAGTCTATCGTCGTATCGGTATTGCTCATTCTGAACAAAAGCAGTGGGATGAAGTACTTAAAGTTGCAGATAAAGGTCTAGCTATTACTGAAAAACCTGATAAAGGTTTATATCAGATGAAGCTGACTGCTTATTTCAACAAGAAGAACTATAAGCAAGCTGTTAAAGTTCTAGAGACCATGGTGCCGTTGTTTCAAGACGATAAGCGCCTATGGGTTCAGCTCGCTCAGTTCTATCTTATGACTGAAGACTTCACTAAGTCGTTAGCGACTTATGACTTAGCTTACAAGAATGGGTTTTTGGAAACTGCGGGGAACATTCAACGTTTAACCCAGTTGTTAGCACAGAATGGTTCGCCATACCGTGCTGCTCAAATCTACGCTAAGCATATGAAGTCAGGTTTAGTTAAAGAAGATGAGAAAACGCTGACTATCTTGGCTGGTTTTTACCATAACGCGAAGGAGCTGAAAGAGGCTGCTGCGACTTACGGTAAAGCTGCTGCTATAGATAATGATGGTAAGCTTTACCTTCGCCAAGGACGTATTTTGTCTTTGGATGGAAAAAGCAAACCTGCAATTACAGCACTTAAGAAAGCACTTGATGCTGGCGTTAAGAGCCCAGGTGAAGTTCAGTTTGAACTTGCACTCGCTTACCTTAACTTAAAGCAGTATAAGAGCGCATACAAGTATGCCAAGCTTGCGGCAAACGACAAGAAAACAGGTCGTGCAGCTAAAAGCTATATCTCTTACATTAAAGAAAAAGCACGTGTTCATAACGTAACGCTTTAGCTTTAACGAGTGAAAAAAAGCCTCTTTATAGAGGCTTTTTTTATTTCTGCAATAAATGAACCAGAAGAAAATACAGCTTATATGCACATGTCGAAGCGCAGCGCAGGACTCAAAGTTTAATGAGTTGACCTGCTCTAGAGTGATTATCACGCATGCTGAGGCTTTGCTGTTCGACTGTTTCAAAGAGTGTTTCTGGGTATTTATTGGCTGAAGGCAGACAGATACAACCATTTAGCTCATAGGATATTTCCGTATGCGCTTGGCTTTGATAGGTTTTATTGAAGTCGGCTATGTTATGTTCTACACGCTCAATAACTACCTTGGCACCATTAATATCTGTTTCGAAAATAGCTAGCGCAAATGATTGATTATTTATCCTAGCGAGCAGATCTGTGGTGCGCATTAACGCCTGTTGAACTTGCTTCATGAATAATTCTAACAATTGAGGTTGGGAAATAGTTTCATGAATGTGCGGGCATAGATACAATAAGGCCAGACTTTGGTGGTCGCGTATATGGCGATGCCATTCACGATTAAATACTTCCATGAAATAGGTTTGGTTATATACGCCAGTTTCAGGATCTCTAAAACCAGAATTACTAAAAGAGTAAATCATGAGTCACTCCTATACGACTTATGGTTAAGTATAGAAAAGATCGCTCACTTACATTGAATAAAAGGAAGATTTGGAATGAAAAAGGCGATAGTCGCATTGTCCATCAGCATGGCACTTGCTATGACAGGTTGTGGTGATAAATCAAACAGTCAATTAAATGAAGTAGATACAGTAAAAACTCCTGCTGCCAGCCAAGAGCAGACCGTGGAGCAAGAGTATCTATTATTAGTCGATAAATTTTTCAAAGACCAACTAGAACTTGAGCCAATCTATGCAACTTTTGTTGGCGTTAATGATTTCAATGACCAATTCGGTGATGGCTTGTCAGACGAGTACCTTACTAAGCGTCACAATTTAAATAAGCGCTACTTGGCTGAAGTTAAAAAGTTAGATCGCAGTCAGTTACCTGCAGATCTTAGATTAAGTTATGACATGTTTACTTATGATCGTAATGTCGCCCTAGCTGATGAAACTTTTCCGAACCACTTTATGCCGATGAACCAGTTTTATAGCACTGTGATTAGTATGGTTCAGTTGGGGAGCGGTGAAAGCGCACAACCATTTAAAACGGTAGAAGACTATCGTAACTGGGAGAAACGTCTCTTGGGCTTTATTGAGTGGATGAAGCAAGCACAAGTGCGTATGAATGAAGGCATTGAGAGCAAAGTTGTGTTGCCTAGAGTCCTCGTTGATAGGATTATTCCGCAGTTATCTGCACAGCTAGTGACTAACCCTGAGAAAAGCCTGTTTTACACGCCAATTACGTTAATGCCCGCGTCCTTTTCTGCCGAAGAAAAAGCGACGTTAACGGAAGAGTACACAAAGCTAATCGCTGATAAATTGCTACCTGGATTGACTGAACTTAGAGACTACTTTCAAAACACATATCTTAAATCAGCCCGAGCGAGTGATGGTTGGTGGGGGCTACCTAATGGTAAAGTTTGGTATCAACATTTAGCAAATACTCACACAACGACCACTATGCCTGTCGATGAGATCCATAAAATCGGACTGGATGAGGTCGCCCGAATACTGTCTGAAATGGACAAGGTTCGTCAGCAGGTTGGCTTTAAAGGTGATTTGACCGATTTCTTTGCATCGCTTTCTTCTGAGCCTCAATATTTCTTTGACGATCGCCAAGGCCTTGTAGATGGTTATATGGTGTTAAAAGATAAAATAAATGCTGAGTTACCTAAATACTTTAATGTTATGCCTAAAGCTGATTATGTTGTAAAGCCTGTAGAGAGTTTCAGAGAACAATCAGCAGCTGGTGCATCATATGAGTCACCTGCTGTTGATGGTTCACGTCCTGGCGTCTTCTATATCAATACCTATAATCTAAAAGCGCAGCCAAAGTGGGGGATGACGACTTTGTCATTGCACGAAGCTGCTCCCGGGCATCATTTCCAAATTGCGATTAAGCAAGAGCTAACCGGTGTTCCTGAATTTCAACGTTTTGGTAACTACACCGCCTTTGAAGAGGGGTGGGCTTTGTATGCTGAATACTTAGGTATTGAAATGGGACTTTTTGAAGATCCATATCAGTACTTTGGGAAGTTATCGGATGAGATGCTACGTGCAATGCGTCTGGTTGTAGACACAGGGTTACACGCAAAGGGCTGGACTCGTGAACAAGCGATTCAGTACATGATGGATAACTCTCCTATGGCTGAGTCGGACATCATTGCTGAAGTAGAACGTTACATGGCTATTCCTGGTCAAGCTTTATCCTATAAGGTTGGTCAGTTAAAGATCCTTTCTCTTCGAGCGCAAGCGGAACAAGCCTTAGGTGATAAATTTGATCTGAAGGCATTTCATGATCAAATACTCACTTCTGGTTCACTGCCAATGGAAGTGATGGAACTAAAAGTGAACGAATGGATTGCTAGTCAAAAGTAGCCGTCGATTGTTTGACAGCCCGGCTGGGCTATACCGTTAATATATGGTATATACTGGCTGGGTTTTATTTTGTCTAATTGGCAATAAATTTTTATTTTAGAGGAGTTATTTCATGGTACAAGCAACTGCAAGACACTTACTCGTAGAAACAGAAGAAAAATGTGAAGAGCTAAAACAACAGATCATAGCTGGTGCTGATTTTGCTGATGTAGCAAAAGCTAATTCTTCTTGCCCATCTTCAGCTCAAGGCGGCGATCTAGGTTCATTTGGCCCAGGTATGATGGTAAAAGAATTCGACGAAGTTGTGTTTAGCGCGCCTTTAAATGAAGTTCAAGGTCCTGTTAAGACTCAGTTTGGATATCACTTATTAGAAGTAACAAGCAGAGGCTAATTAGCCGTTTGTTTGTTTTTGATTTAAGTAGGACGAATTATGCTCGAACTGTATACCGATAGACTTAGGTTAAGGACTGTTGTTGCCAGCGACTGGGACAATTTTCTCTATACGCACTCAAGCGAAGAGTTGAATAAGTATGTGCGTAAACCTCAACCTGAATCGGAAATACGACAAAAGTTCGAGCGTATTATCAAACCGAATCAATTAGCTGAAGACGATACATTATTGCTGCTGATAGAAGACGTTCATCAACACTTATTTGTAGGCTTTATTAGTCTACATAATATCAGTGAAGCATTGGGCCAATTAGAGGTTGGTTATATGTTGCATACCAGAGCTCATGGTCAAGGTTATGCTAGTGAAGCACTTAACGCCTTAGTTGATTGGGTGTGTCTAGCGCACAAGCCACATAAACTGATTGCTCATTGTGCTTATGATAATGTGGCCTCGACTAAGGTGCTTGATAAGTGTGGCTTCATCCAAGAAGGTCTCTTGAGAGAGAACTGGAAAGTTGGTGATACCTGGTTGGACGAGCGGTTGTACGGCTTGCTGGTCTCAGAAAGAGTGTGATCTAACAAAAAGCGTTCAGGTCGTTTCTCAATAGAGTGTTATAATGCGGTCAGTTTAGCATTTAAAGGCGAATTACTGTGAGTTCAGATACTCCAACGCTGGCATTGAAGTCAGGCGAAGAATACATAGAGTTATACAAGGTACTTAAAGTACAAGGGATGATAGGTGGTGGCGGAGAAGCCAAGCACGTTATCTCTGAAGGAATGGTTACGGTAAACGGTGAAGTTGAAACCCGTAAACGTAAAAAAGTGATTGCTGGTGAAGTGATAAGCTTTAACGGTGAATCTGTGCAGATTATTGCAGCGTCTTAATAGCGAATAGAGGGTAATATGCAATTTCCAGATGATGATAACGGCAAAATGCTTGAAGCGATGGCCAATGCAGGTATCGATCTATCCGTTGCACTTGATGTTGATTTTTTCTTGGTATTTGAAGATCAACGCGATGCCGAGTCTGCGATTGAAGAGTTAGGTAAATCAGACTTAGAAGGCGAGATCGAACTTCTATTGAATGATGACTCTGGTAAGTGGGAATTGATCGTATGTCTGAATATGATCCCTGCCTACGATACGATTGTAGAGCAAGAGCTTAGCCTACATGAGTTTGCACAAGAGTTTGGTGGTGTGACTGATGGCTGGGGTGTGATGCAGCATCAAGAGGGCGACGATGAGTTCGCCGAAGATGACCATGAATGCAGCGATGACTGTAAACATTAAATTGCGTATAAATTAAGCGCAAGATATTAGTTTTAAAAAGGGCCACTTAAATAAGTGGCTTTTTTGTGTCCAGACGTTGAGAATGTTGAAGATAATATAATTGCCACTGAAGGAGATAAGAATGGCAAGAATGATTAGCTTTGGAACACCGGTAAATGATGCCGAACGTTGGGCATTCTCCCTGTTGGCCGATGAACTTCCAGAAGACTATATTTTATTGACCAATGTTGAGATCCCGACTAAATCGGGCCAAGCAATGGAAGTTGATGCACTCGTAATTGGTGAGTGGGGCGTTTATGTGGTCGATGTTAAAGGTTATATAGGCCGATTAGATGCAGGGTTGCATGCATGGTCCCTTGATGGACGAGAGGTTGATAACAGTTTAGCTAAAGCTAACTATGTTGCGCGTGTGTTGGCAGGTAACGTCAAACATAAGATCCCTGTCGGCGTTTATGCGCCTTGGTGTCAAGGTATGGTGTTTATTACGGGTCGCAAGGGTGAAGAGATTGAGCTTGAAAAACACCAAGGTTCATTAAGTATCTACACGCCTAAGCAGATAGTTGCCGCGCTTACCAAAGAGTGGGGGCTGACCGCACCAAGAAAGCACCAAGTTACTGATACCCAAAAGGAACTGGTACTGGAAACTATCGGGCAAGTGGCGATAGTTGAGCAACGAAATAATAAAATTCAAGATTTTACCAAACTAAAATGCCTGTTTATTCAAAGTGGGTTAGAAGTTTGGCAAGCAGAGTATAATCCAGGAGAGTGGACGGCTCCTTGGCTGTTAAAAGTGCTGATCCCAACTCAATTTGAAGACAGTGACGAGTCACAAAAACACGAAGCGCAATTAAGAACTGAGTTTCAACGTTTACAGTCATTGTCTGGTTGTAGTGGTGTGCCATACTGTGCGCCTTTGATCCAAGATGGTGAGCAGTTAGTACTTCCTATCCGTATGCCACGTGGTGTACCGCTTAATGTGCTCGAGTCAGCACAAATGACCACTTATCAATTACTCGAAATACTGCGTCGAAGCGTATCTGGCTTGCAGCAAATCCATCGTAGAGGTTATACGGTTGGGGGCTGGACGAGCAATTGTGTCTTTGTCTCTGATATGGGAGATGTTGAATTTATCGATATCAAAGATACATTAAGCGTTAGTCATGATATTAAAGCCTATGCGCAAGGATTTTTAGCCATTGCAGAACAAACTAAGCAACCTCGAGTGTATCAATGGTATCGGGCAGCCATCGCAGGCGAAACCACAGATTTAGACGCACTTAGGTGCGATCTTTCTGCGTTGATTGATCTGGGGGTTTGCGACACAGTACCTGAAAAAATAGCAGTGACAAAAGGTGCGGTTATTGATCATCACTTTGTGTTAGAACAATTTATTGCAGCCACCCAAACTAGCCAGTTTTGGCGTGCAAAGCATCTGCAAGGTCAGTATCAGTGCGGCGTATCAATATACAGTAGTGTTGAAGCAACCTGGCCGATGTTAAGTAATATCTATCGAAGCCTAGCTAAGGTATATCATCCTCATATTGAAAGAGTACTCGGTTTCGGCCAATTGCCACAAAGTGAAGAGTTATTTATTGCTAGAGCTTGGGAATATGGGGTGTCTATTGATGAGCTCAACGATATAAAGCTAGGTCAGCCAATAAGGTGGTTTACGCAGCTAATCACAGGTTTGCAGTATATGCATCAAATGGACATCTATCATGGTGCAATTTGTCCTAAGAACATCATCTGTAACCCCAATAAAGCCATTTTGGTTAACTTTGGTATTGGTCTTGATATCGCTGCGAGCCATTATGCGAGTCAGTATGCAGACCCAACGCTGTGGGAGGTTGAAGGGCAAGCAGAGAAGGATCTTTATGGCCTAGTTGCAAGCTTTATCGATGCATTGACTCCAGGTAGTTTAAAAGGCGATCTTGGTCAGACGGGAATTATTCAAGCACTTGATGCATTTGATAGAGAATGGTTCGGTGAAGCGCTCTATGATGTGTGCCAAAAAGTGGTACGTTTTGAGATCAGTATTCAACCTGGTATGAGCTATCTAGAGCTGTTTGATCTTCTAGAAGAGGATCTCTAGCCTCTACCCGTCTAGTATGTTTACTAAATCCAAATATCGTGGTTTATCAATTATCAAATTGTAGGTCTTTTACTGGTTATAAAGGCCTACTTTTTCCGATAGGGGCTAAATAACTCTAATAACCAATCTATAAAAGATTGCACTTTTAACGAACGATTTCTCGAATTTGGCGTTAAAAGGTAATAGCTGTAAGGGCTGGTATATTTTGCTTCAAAGGGAATAACCAGCTTGCCGCTTTTTAGTTCATTTTCAATAAAAAATCGTGGAATAAGAGCGACTCCCATCCCACTCGCAGCGGCTTGGCTCAACATATAGAAGTGCTCTACACCAAACTTATTTTCGGTCGTCAATTTTATGCCCACATCATCAGCCCAGACTTGCCAAAGGTCTGGGCGAGTCGTATGTTTCAGTAGCGTCATTTGGTTGATTGACTCTAGAGAGGTAAGCCTTGTGCTTATTTCTGGTGAGCATACGAGGCATAGATCCTCATCCATTAGTTTCATCACATTTGCGCCTTTAGGCGTAGATGTCGCACTTCGAATAGCGATATCGTATTTGGCATTGGTGAAGTCAACCTCGAAGTCACCAATTGAGAGATCAACATATAGGTGTGGAAAGCGTGACTTAAATTCCTCCATTCTGGGAATAAGCCAGCTAATCGTTAAGCTAGGCAATACGTTAATTGCCAATGATTGAGTCTGTAACGGCTTAACGATTAAATCAGCGGTCGCACTGTTTATCGTTTGCAATGCAGATTGAACACTGGCGAAATACAGCTCTCCCTCACCAGTGAGTTTTAGGCTACGATGTTGGCGAATAAATAGTGGTGTGCCGACATACTCCTCCAATATTTTTACTTGCTTACTAACAGCACCATGGGTGACAAATAATTCCTTACTCGCAAGAGTAAAGCTCATAAGTCTGGCTGCAGATTCGAATGCACGCAGCGAATTAAGTGGTGGAAGATGGGAGTACATTTATTAAGGCCTTAAAAACTAGTGTGAGTTTATCTCACATTAATAGTACGATAACTCCTTTGTGCAAGTTGTGCAAATAGCGTTTAATACCCTCACTTTAAGCACTCATCAATTTGAGAAACATCTATGGCATTTGAAATCACCTATGAACTTATCGCACTTCTGTTTGCAGTCGCTGTATTAGCTGGCTTTATCGACGCGATCGCAGGTGGTGGTGGATTGCTCACGATACCTGCTTTGATGTGGGCTGGTTTACCGCCTACGGCAGCGCTTGCCACGAATAAGTTACAGGCCTGTGGGGGAAGTTTTTTTGCCAGTCTTTATTTCATTCGTAAGGGGATGGTGAAACTTGGTGAAATGAAACTCGCCATTGGCTGTGCGTTTCTCGGTTCAGCACTGGGTACCATAGCTGTGCAGATGGTAGATACCGCCTTCTTAGAAACCCTTTTGCCATTTTTGATCTTAGCGATCGGCGGGTACTTTCTTTTCTCGAAAAAGATAAGTGAAGAGGATAGACATAGGGTGATGACACCGACTCTCTTTGGTTTTACCGCCGCATTCGGTGTGGGCTTGTATGATGGCTTTTTTGGGCCAGGAACAGGCAGTTTCTTTGCCTTAGCCTTTGTATCTCTAGCTGGCTTTGGCCTAGCAAAAGCCACTGCCCATGCCAAGGTTTTAAATTTCTCGACCAATATCGCATCGCTGATCTTCTTTGCTATCGGCGGAAAGGTTTTTTGGTTATTAGGCGCTATCATGCTTATTGGTCAAGCCATTGGCGCGACGCTAGGCTCTAAGATGGTGGTGACTAAAGGGACGAAAATCATCAAGCCACTGGTCGTGACTATGTCAGTGGCCATGAGTCTTAAACTGCTTTCACAACAATACGGCTGGTTTGGTTAATCATAGCGACTCCATTAAGGAGCGAGATGGATAAAACCGATTGACAATGGGTTTTACTTTTCTATATATTAAACCTATCGTCGATAGGTTTTTAGCTAAAATGTTATGTCGGATAGAATTTAGGGGATGAAAATATGCAGTTAGGGGAGTTAGAAAAGCTTGTTTTACACTATTTGTGGGAAAATAAGTCAGCTGACGCAAAACAGGTGCACGCCTATTTTGAGAAGCAGCGAGGCGGTTCCTACAATACCATTCAAAGTACCTTAGACCGACTTTATAAAAAGGGTTTGCTGTCCCGATATAAAGAAGGGCATGCCTTTCAGTATCAAGCGAAAATCGAGCGACATGAGTTGATAGGGCAATTGATAAATTCAGTGGCCAGTGATTTCGTCGCAGAAGGCGAAACCAGTCTCGTCGCTGCTTTTTCTTCAATATCTAACGATCTCAATGTCAGCCAGCTCGATGCCTTAGAGCTGATGATAGAAAAGCAAAGACTTAAGCTTGAACAGGAAAGTAAATAATGATTGAAGGCACTTTAGCCTTGTGGCTAAACATTAGCGCGATTGCGGTTATTAGCTTTGTTGCTGCAAATATTATCGTGTCGATATTAGTCGCTATTTTTGATGCTAAAGTGGCCCGTTTTGAATTGAAATCTCGAAAGGTTGCCTTGTGGTTGGTGGTCTCTTTGCCTTGGGTCGCCGCGTTTGTTGTCGCTTTGTACTTTTCTCTGTCTGATCTGAGCTCTCCCTTTGTTCAACAAACGGGTGCCTATGCGCACTGGCATCATATGACTACATTTGAGCTGGCAAGTTGGCACGCTGTGACCTTGATCCTCGCTCTACTAGGGTTGAGTTTTACTGTACTGAAAAAGCTACGAGCTTTGCGTCAACATCAGCAATCAATGCAATCTTTACATGGGTTATCAACGCCGCTCAGTGATGGCGTTTATCAGCTTAAAACTCCTGAATTAAGTGCTTTTGCAAGCGGCTTTATCAAACAGCGTTGTTATATCACCTCGGGCTTGCTTGCAAATAGTAGCGAAGATGAACAGCAAGTGATCTTAATGCATGAGCGAGCGCATATGGCTAGCAGAGATCCACTCAAAAAGTGGCTGTTTAATTTATTAGCAAGTTTTTTTGTCATCCCGATAGCGCAGCGATTGAAGCTACAAATGGTGCTAGCCATGGAGCAAGCTGCAGACAATGCAGTGATAGGCAGCAAATACTCTTCAACATTTATCGCCTCAACATTGGTCAAAGTTGCCCGCTTGAATGCCGGTAGTCATAACCTGGTTGATAACGAAATGGTAAGTAGCTTTGGTGCTGAAATTCTAGAGCAGCGGGTATATTCACTGCTCGGTGAGTTAACGCTTAAACCGATAAGTAGCCCGTTAACTATCACACTAATGATTATAGTGACTGCGGTATCGGCTTATTCAATTGATGGAATTCATCATTTAATCGAGACTCTTTTTACCCACTAAATTTGGCAAAGCTTCAGGCTTTTGTTTACCCATAAAACCGATAGCCTCTCGGTTTAATACATAAATTCTCGTCTTAGGGCGTAAGGATAAGGTTAATGCATCGCTGTAAAAACATAAACTTAAAACCGATCGTCAATCGGTTTAATATTGGGATCACACTAAGCTTGCTAAGTATTAGTGCTATTTCACCTATCGCCCAGGCGCAACAGCTGGTCACGTTGAAGGATGCCATTGGGTTAACGTTTGCGCAAAATCCACAGCTTAAAACTTATATTTATCAGGCAAAAGCGGCTGAAGGTAGGATAGAGCAAGCGGGCGTATCTAGCCCTATGACTATGGGGGTTGGTATCGAGGATGCCTTTGGTGGCAGTAATCGTTCAGGGGTTTCTGCAATGCAAACCACCTTGAGTCTATCTTGGCTACTCGATGGCGATATCGTCGATGCTCGACAGAAGGTCGCTAGCGCTCAATCGACTCTAAGTACGTTTAATCGAGACCTGCAGGCCATCGAGCTTGCAGCCAATACCGCGACAATATTTGTTCGGCTCTTGTCTCAACAGGAAAAATTAAAGCTCGCCAAAATGGCCCAAGTTGAGGCTGCTGCTGCGGTTAGAAGTATCGGCGAACGGGTAAAAGCTGGCAAATCCAATGCCATCGATAAGCTACGTGCCGAAGCAGACCTATCTAAGAAGTTGCTAGTGACTGAAGATCTTACCCATGAGATCGCTGCTAGCAAGCTGGCATTAGCCGCACAGTGGAACGGTAGCTCCGATTTTATCGTCGATGGCAACCTGCTTAACATCCCCAATTCGCAAACTTTGTCTGCTGAGCGTATTGAAAATTTGCGCAGTAACCCGAAGTTGCAGCTGTTTATTGAGCAACAAAAGATAAAGCAGTCTGAAATAGCTCTCGCCCGTCAAACCCAAAATCCTGCGTGGCAGGTAACAGCTGGCATGAAGCGTGATGAACAAGTTGATGATTTCTCTTTTATCGCGGGCGTTTCAATTCCACTCGGCGGTAACGATCGTAACAAGGGGCAGATTATCGCGCTTAACGCCCAGAAAAATCAGCAACAGGCAGAGTCAGATGCATGGGTCAAAGGGGTAAGTACTAACTTGCAGCTGCTTAACAGCAAGTTAAGTCACAGCCGTCATGTCATCGAAAGTCTCAATCGTCGCACCGTGCCGCTGTTAGAAAGTGCAGCTGTAAAAGCCGAACGTGCTTATTTGCTGGGTGGATACAACTTTACCGATTGGTACGGCGTCAAGCAGGAACTGATCAGTGCCCAGTATGAGCTGATTGAAGCCTATACCGATGTCCATATCAATAACATTGAATTTGAACGCTTAACCGGTGTTTCTCTTAATAATTGAACGAGAAGATTATGAAATTAAAACCAATAGTTAAGGCCATTTTGTTGGCGCATTTAGCGGCAGGCAGTTTTGCAACACATACCGCGATAGCTCAGAGTGCAGAGCAGGTGAGTCCCCAAGTTGAAGAGAAAGGTCCCAATAACGGCCGCTTACTAAAAGAGCAAGATTTAACCGTTGAACTGGCTATTTTTGAAGATGGTATGCCACCTGAGTTCCGCGTTTTTGCAACAACCAATGGCTTGCCAATAGCGCCTGAAGATATTGATATCAACGTCAAACTCACTCGTCTGGGAGATGGTATTGATGATATTAATTTCTATGCCGAAAATGACTACCTTCGTGGTGACATGGAGATCTACGAGCCGCACTCTTTCGCTGTCACGGTAACGGCTAAATATAACGGAAAAACCTATCAGTGGGACTACGACAATTTTGAAGGACGTACTCTGATTAACTCCTTGATAGCCGACAAAATGCAGATCATCACCGAAAATGTTGAGCCTCAGCAGTTCAATGAAACGCTAGCTGTTTTTGGGACGATGACGCTAGCGCCTAACGCGGTGACCCATGTCAGCGCTCGCTTTGCCGGAGAGGTGAAGGAGCTTCATGTGAAGCTTGGACAAAAGGTCAAAAAAGGGCAGCTTTTGATGACCATAGAGAGCAATGAAAGCCTGCAGCCTTATACCCTTTACGCGCCAATAGATGGCCAAGTGACCAAGCAAAATGTCACTTTGGGCCAACAAGCGAATGCGCAAACCCTACTTACCATCAGCGATACCAGCAAGTTAGTCGCAGAGCTGAGTGTCTTTCCGCTTGATGTACAAAAAGTGCAAGTCGGCGCCAAAGTATTGCTCAATATTACTGGGCTAGACGCGCCGATAGTGACTTATATCACTGACTCACTGTTTGAATTGAATAGCGACCAAGCCAAAGTGTTTCGCGCCGAAGTCGACAACCGCCAAGGGCGGCTAAATGCTGGACAATTTTTCAAAGCAGAAATAGAGCTCGACAGTTACCAAGTGCCGATGGCGGTTAAAGCTGATGGCCTGCAGAGCTTTCGAGACTTTACCGTGGTGTACGCCAAGATTGGTGAGCAGTACGAAGTGCGGATGCTGGAGCTTGGGCGCAAAGCGGGGCCTTGGGTAGAAGTGTTAAGCGGGATCCCTTTAGGGACAGAATATGTCGCGCTTAATAGTTACCTCATTAAAGCCGATATCGAAAAATCGGGTGCGTCACACGATCACTAGGGGTCCAATATGTTGGAATCGATCTTAAAATTTTCTATAGAGCGCAGCAAACTCATCATGGTTATGGTGTTAGCCGTCGCTGCATTAGGCATTTGGAATTTCACTAAATTGCCTATTGATGCGGTGCCAGACATCACTAACGTACAAGTGGTGATTAACACTGATGCACCAGGATATACGCCACTTGAAATTGAGCAACGGGTGACCTTTCCATTGGAAACCGCCTTAGCGGGTGTGCCCAATTTGGTGAATACCCGCTCAGTTTCTCGTTATGGCCTATCGCAAGTGGTTGCCATATTCAGTGATGATACCGATGTGTATTTCGCCCGTCAGCTTATTAGTGAGCGTGTTGGCGCTGCTAAAGCAGATCTGCCATTAGGGTTAGAGCCGCAGCTGGGGCCTATCTCAAGTGGTCTTGGTGAAATTTTCATGTTTACCGTCGATGTTGAAGAGGGGGGCAGAGATGAGAACGGCAAAACGATTACCCCAACCGATCTTCGCACCGTACATGACTGGATTATTCGACCGCAATTGATGCAAGTTGAGGGGGTGGTTGAGGTTAACCCTATTGGCGGCTTCAAGCGTGAAATCTTGGTCGCTATTGAACCTGAAAAGCTACTGGCTCATGGGATCACCCAGCAAGATGTGCTCACCGCGATCGGTGAGCACAACCAAAATAAAGGTGCTGGCTTTATTGAGAAGAATGGCGCTCAGTGGCTAGTGCGTATTCCTGGGCAAGTGGCAGATCTGACAAAATTTGCCAGTATTCCACTCGAAACGGGCACTGATCAAGTGTTGACCGTGGGCGACGTGGCAACCATCCAAGAAGGTAAGGAGCTTCGCAGCGGCGCAGCCACTCAAAATGGCCGCGAAGTGGTCATGAGTACGGTGTTCATGCTAATTGGCGAAAACAGTCAGAAAGTGGCGCGCGATGTTGGTAAAAAGTTAGCTGAGATCAATAGTACTTTGCCGCAAGGGATCGTCGCCACCGCTGTATACGACCGTACTAAGCTGGTGGACAAAACCCTCAACACGGTAAAAATGAACTTGGTTGAAGGTGCCGTTCTCGTCACGGTTATTTTGTTCTTAATGTTAGGCAACATGCGCGCGGCACTGTTAACCGCAGCCGTGATCCCGTTTGCGATGTTAATGACTGTGACAGGCATGGTGCAAACCCGTGTAAGTGCAAACTTAATGAGCTTAGGTGCGCTGGATTTTGGTCTGCTCGTCGATGGCGCGATCATTATTGTCGAAAACTGTATGCGCCGTTTAAGTCACGCAGCAAAGGATAGAACGCTGCCGTTAACTGAACGGCTTAATTTGGTATTTGAAGCCACCCGCGAGGTGATTCGTCCAGCGATGTTTGGCGTATTCATCATTACCGCGGTTTATCTGCCCATCTTTGCGCTCGAAGGCGTTGAAGGCAAGATGTTCCACCCAATGGCAATTACCGTTGTTATCGCACTTCTAAGCGCAATGCTGTTGTCGGTAACATTTGTGCCTGCGGCGATTGCATTGCTATTTAAAGGTCCTGTCGTCGAGCGTGAAAACATCTTTATTAACACCAGTTTGTCGCTGTATCGCCCTGCACTGATATTTGCGCTTAAGGCGCGTTGGCTGGTGGTGATTACCGCAACCATGTTAATGGCATCGGCTGGTTTTATGGCCTCCAAAATGGGCAGTGAATTTGTGCCTAACTTGGATGAAGGCGATATTGCCATGCATGCACTACGCATACCAGGCACCTCGCTTAGTCAATCAATTGCGATGCAAAAAGCGCTTGAGGAGCGGATCCAAACCTTGCCTGAAGTCGAGCGTATTTTCGCCAAAGTGGGCACCGCTGACGTTGCCACAGATGCGGTGCCGCCAAGCGTTGCAGACAACTTTATTATCATTAAACCACGCGATGAATGGCCAAACTCGAGTAAAACCAAGATAGAACTGGTGGCTGAAATCGAAGCGTTAGTTACGCCTGTTCCGGGTAACCGCTATGAATTTTTACAGCCTATTCAAATGCGCTTTAACGAACTCTTGGCCGGCGTGCGCTCAGAGCTGGCAATTAAAGTGTTTGGTGATGATTTTGAAACCTTAGCCAGTCTAGGTGCTGAAATTGAAGCCGCCATTAGCGATGTTGACGGCGTGGCAGATATTCAAGTTGAGCAAATAAAAGGTTTACCGATTTTAACCATACAGCCAAAAGACGACAGACTGGCGGCATATTCAATAACTAAAGCAGAGCTACAGCGCCAGGTTGGCGTAGCAATAGGAGGTGAAACAGCAGGAAAATTCTATGAAGGTGATAGACGATTCGACATCGTGGTGCGCTTGCCCGAAAGTCAGCGTAGTGATGTGGACAATCTGCATCAACTGCCGATCCAAACCGCGAATAATGGCTTTGTGCCCTTGCAGGAGCTGGCAGAGATAGAACTCGTTGCTGGCGCTAACCAAGTCAATCGAGAGAACGGTAAACGCAGAGTGGTGGTGAGTGCTAACGTTCGTGGTCGCGATTTAGGTAGCTTTGTTGCAGACATCCAGTCCTCTATCGAGGCGCGGGTTGAACTGCCTGCTGGTTACTGGTTGGAGTATGGCGGGACTTACCAAAAGCTTCAATCTGCAACCGAGAGGCTCAGTATTGTCGTGCCAGTAACTCTAGTGCTGATCATTGGCCTACTACTGTTAGCGTTAGGCTCGTTGAGAGACTCAATGATTATCTTCTCCTGTGTACCTTTGGCATTAACAGGTGGGGTGTTTGCGTTAATGCTACGGGGCATACCGTTCTCAATATCGGCGGCGGTGGGCTTTATCGCACTGTCGGGGATCGCAATCCTTAATGGCTTAGTCATGGTGTCGTTCATTCGTGATCTGCGTAAAGACAATAAGTTCAGCCTTGATGGTGCCATTATTGCCGGTGCACTTACGCGTCTGCGCGCAATTATTACCACGGCATTGGTGGCTTCATTAGGTTTTGTGCCGATGGCACTAAATACCGGGATAGGTGCAGAAGTACAACGGCCACTGGCCACGGTGGTCATTGGCGGAATAATTTCGTCAACGCTGCTGACGCTATTTGTTCTCCCTGCTTTATATCGCATATTCCACGCTAAGGCGGCGAATAAAGCGGGTCCAACTCAACAATTAATAGAAGAGAAATCGAAATGCTAGGTAGATTTAAGCTCACGCATTTGCTGTATCCATTATTGATGTTAATGGCATTGGTTTCCATAGAAGCCTTTGCCCATGGCGTTGATGATAGTACGCGCAATTTTTTACAAAGTAACACCGGGGTGCAGATCCTGCCATTTATGTATATCGGCGCTAAGCACATGGTTACCGGATACGACCACTTACTGTTTTTAGTCGGGGTCTTATTCTTCCTACGTCGCAGTAAGGACGTGTTGCTGTACGTCAGCATGTTCACTGTTGGCCACAGCTTAACGCTGATGTCGGGTGTACTGGGTGGCATACAGGTTAATGCTTATCTTATCGATGCAATCATTGGTTTGTCGGTGGTCTATAAGGGCTTTGATAACTTAGGCGGCTTTAAAAAGGTGTTCGGGGTACAACCTAACCCTAAGGCCGCAGTATTGATTTTTGGCCTGTTTCACGGTTTTGGTTTAGCCACCAAAATTCAGGAGTTTCACCTGCCGTCTGATGGACTCGTCGCTAACTTAATCGCCTTTAATGTTGGCGTTGAACTCGGTCAATTTATGGCGCTGATGTTCATATTACTGGGGATTAATTACTGGCGTAGACACAGCAGCTTTAACAAGTTTGCTCGCGTCACCAACATTGCACTTATGAGTGCTGGATTTATGCTAGTTGGCATGCAGCTGACTGGATACTTTATTAACTAATGAAAAAGAGAAATATTTTTATGAGCTCAACAGAAAATAACGGTTCGCTGACTAAAGCGACTTTAGGTTCGTCAATTGTTGCCGGCATCGTATTAGTGCTGTTTATCTTGCCAGCTGAGTACAACATCGATCCAACGGGTGTGGGGAAGGCGTTAGGGCTGACCGTGTTTAACGAGCAAGGTGAGGTGACTCAAGGGGCTCAGCAAAGCGGCGATAGTGCCAATCAATCTGTGGTACTCACCGTGCCAGCGGGTAAGGGCATTGAATACAAGCTGTCGATGAACAAATTTGAAAAAGTCACTTATGAATGGCAAACAGATGGCGGCGATCTTTATGTTGACTTGCACGGTGAGCCGGCGGGCGATACCACGGGCTATTTTGAGAGTTACACCATCGGCACATTGCCTGAGATGAAGGGCAGTTTTACCGTCCCGTTCGACGGCTCACACGGTTGGTACTGGAAGAACAAAACGGACAAAAGTATCAACATTCAGCTCAGCTTTAGCGGTGAATATATCGTTGAAGGTTTGAAGTAATCTTTATTAGCTCAATACAAACTCGATTTAGGAGAGAAAATGAATAAGTTATCAGTATTAATCTGTGCCGGACTCATGGCGCTATCAACGCAAGCATTTGCCCATGGTGATAGTCATAGCACCATCAATGCCGACATGGCTATCAAGCAAGCGCAAACATCGGCAAAAATGCTCGCAGTTAAAGATCACGGAATGTCTGTAGGCAAGCTCGATGATAGCTGGTCGCTTGTTGCCACGTCAGAATTTGTTATGGCTGAAGAGGTTGGCGATGGATATGTTATTAAAGGCTATAACGCCAAAATTGAACAGACGCTATATTTTTCCGTTGATAAAAGTGGCAAAGTCACAGCCGTTGAGCGCAGAGACAACTTTAAAACAAGCCATGGGCATGCGCATTAAGCTATAGCTTCTTATGCTTTAAGTATGCGTAAGTTACAGGGATTGAACTTACGCACTCCTTTCGATTAACCCAAGATATAATCTGCAATCTTTGCATAAAGCGCTCAATTTATCTCGCTGGCAGTGCGGTCAAGCGCCGCTTGTATGAATGCTTTTAACTAGATATTTGGCTTATTGTGGAGTGGATTACCCAATGTAGTCACTTCAAATGTAATACAGCAAAATAGTAGTAAGCAATAAGTATGAAATTAGCTGATTTTGCTATAGCTGATTAGTGTGGAAGAAAAAGTGGCGTTACAGGTTGCTGTTATGTCTTTTACTATAACAATTACAAACATTTAAAACATATTCCATTCCATTTCTAGTATTAATTATGATTAAAGGCCACTCAGGCTTATGCACTCTTCAATAAGATTGCAATGCTTAAAAATCAGCAAAATGAACGCCTATAGGTTTAACTCTTCACCATTAAGTAAATGAAAAGTTTTGTTAGCGTCGAATTATTGATGACGGTAAAGGAATATCTTGTAATGTCTCTATTTACCTTATGTTATTCAATGTGTTAATTAGTCAGTACGACTAATAATTCATGCACATATTTTCATATCAAGTGCACTCAGGTTGCACTGTTTTCGATTAAAATTTCAACTTAATTGGAATAAGGAAAGCATAAAATCTCGTTTATTTGTTATTACAATTAAACTTAATTCTAGGTTTCTAGTAGCTAAATTTTTGGTCGTTGTAAGTCAACTTTACCTGTGTATATTGTATCCCGGATGTTGCAAGGATGTAAACGCGCTAGTTTGGCGTCTTTGTAATTAATCAGCCTACTTAGGTAGATAAAAACAGTATATAGGGAGATTTACATTGTATAAGAATAACTTACTCACCAACTCTGTACGCTTAGCACTCGTCAGTGGCGCTATGACTGCCGCATTCGCAGCTCCTGCTGTATTCGCAGACGAAGAGGATAGTGTTGAGCGCATTGAAGTCACAGGTTCAAGAATTAAAAGAACTGATATGGAGACTTCCTCTCCCATTCACGTGATGGATGCGGAGCAGATAAAAATGAGCGGGTTTACTAATGTCGAAGACATTCTTAATCAGCTGCCACAACTTGAAGCCGGAGAAAATTCATTTCTTTCAAATGGAGCAACTGGTACCTCGTCTCTAGATTTACGTGGTCTAGGCAGTAACCGCACGTTAGTACTAATCAATGGTCGTAGAATGCAAGCCGGCAGTATTACATCTCAAGATGCGGATATTAACCAGATCCCAGCGGCTTTAATTAAGCGAGTTGAAGTGATGACTGGCGGAGCAGCGGCTGTTTATGGCGCGGATGCAGTTGCAGGCGTCGTTAACTTTATAATGGATAAGAGCTTTGATGGTATCTCAATCAATGTTGGCGCTTCAGGTTACCAACATGATAATGATAACGGTTACATTCAAGGGTTAATGGATGAGAAAGGTTATGACTACCCATCTGGCAATACGGATATTGATGGTAAAACCTATAATATCGACCTCACGATTGGCAGTGAGTTTAGTGATGGAAAAGGTCACGCTGTAGCCTATGCAGTTTGGCGTCGAAATGATGAGTTACTGCAAGGCTCACGTGACTATGCTTCTTGTGTATTGAATGCAAAACAATCGGAATGTGCTGGCTCTTCGACAACGCCTTTAGCACACTTTGATATTTATCCTGTAGTCAACGGCAATGTTGATTATGATCAAAATTATTGGGGCTATACCGATCCCAATGGCAATGGGTTTAAGCCTGATGATGGTTATCGATATAACTATGCACCAATAAATCATTTCATGCGTCCCAATGAACGAATCTCTTTTGGTTCATTTATAAATTATGAAATAAACGATCATGCTCGTCCGTATGTGGAACTTTCGTTTATGCAAAACCGGACTGCTGGTCAAATTGCTGAGTCTGGGACATTCTACGATGAAGAGATTTTGATGGATTACAATAATCCATTAATGACAGACTTACAGAAGCAGCAATTGCAGGCTGAGTTTAATCAAACTGATGCAGATCAGTTCGTTGCCTATATCGGTAAGCGTAATGTCGAAGGCGGTGCTCGTGCTAATAATCTTGAGCATAATTCATATCGTATTTTGACGGGAATTGAAGGCGATATAAATGATAACTGGACTTATGATGTGAGTTTTAATTACTCCGCAACTTCATCATCATCTGTTTACATAAATGATTTGCTGTCACCGAAGATAGCGCCAAGAGTTGGTGCTGTTGATACTGAATGCGTTGAAGAAGACGGTTGCCTGTATTACAACGTATTTGAGCCTGATGGAGTCACTGCTGAGCAAGCAGAACAACTGGCTGGTGTAGGAACGCAAACGGGATTGGTAACCCAAACGATTTATAATGGTTATGTTACTGGCGATATCGGGGTTACAGTTCCTTCTGCTTCCGATGCTATCGCGATGGTATTTGGTTTCGAGCGTCGTGAACAAAACTATGAACGAATTTCGGATACTATATATTCAGAAGGTCAACTATTGGGGCAAGGTGGCCCTAACCCAAGCCTATTCGGTGAAATAGATGTGAATGAAGTTTTCACGGAAGTTCAAATTCCTGTTCTAGATAATTTAGCATTTGATTTGGGCGCTCGTTATTCAGACTATTCAACTACAGGTGGAGACTGGACTTATAAAGTCGGTGCCGATTATACATTAGCTGATAATTATATGTTCCGTGCAAGTTTTAACCGAGCTGTTAGAGCACCAAATGTAAATGAATTATTTGGTAGTCCAGTGATTCAACTTTGGGATGGCTCTGATGGTTGTACTACCGATGATAAAGGCAATACTAAGTACACCGCAGCACAATGTGCTAACACCGGGGTGACGGCTTCTCAATATGGTAACTTAAACCCTAATGATGCAGGACAATACA
Source organism: Shewanella piezotolerans WP3 (assembly GCF_000014885.1). Classification (NCBI taxonomy): domain Bacteria; kingdom Pseudomonadati; phylum Pseudomonadota; class Gammaproteobacteria; order Alteromonadales; family Shewanellaceae; genus Shewanella; species Shewanella piezotolerans. The sequence goes on along the minus strand of NC_011566.1, from coordinate 3,342,414 downwards.
ACGAGTTCTCAGGTGGCTCACCAGATCTTGAACCAGAAGAAGCTGAGACATTAACGCTAGGGCTGGTTGCTAACCCAATAGATAACCTAAGTTTTTCTATTGATTACTTTAATATTGAAATGGAAAATGTGATTGACTATATAGGCGCTGAAAGAATTCTAGATATTTGTGCCGTTAGTGGTGAATCTGATTTCTGTAGCAATGTGAACCGTAGCCCGTCAGGAAGCTTGTGGTTAGGAAAAAGTGGTTATGTTACAAATATTATAGGAAATGTAAGCAGTCGAACATGGGAAGGAGTAGATGCTTCTGCCAGTTATCTATTTGAATTGGCAAGTGGTGATCTTTCTTTTGATCTGATTGGCTCATATGCAATGAAAAAGGAGATAAGGCCAGTCGTTGGTAAAGATGAATTCAACTATGACTGTGCAGGAACTGTTAACTCTGACTGTTTTGCATCTCCTAAATGGAGACATACATTGACAGCTAAGTACAGTGCAGATGATTGGGTATTAGCTGCAAAATGGCGTTACTATGGTGAAATTGATTATGATGGTACTGCGGATGAGCGCCTCGTAGAACAAGGTGGTATTGATGCGTATAACTACTTTGACTTGAATGGCAGCTATATTTTTACTGACTATATGTCAGTAACAGCAGGTGTTAATAACATTTTCGATAAAGAGCCTCCAATGGTAGGTAATACTATTGCGTCGAATGCAAATACTGTTGCAGGTTTTTACGACACGCTTGGTCGCTTTATGCATGTGAGTTTAAACTTTAAGTTCTAGTTAACCTCCATATGGTTACGGGCTTTAGTCGTCACGAAAGCATTCAAAATAGTTTGGTTTAGAATGCGTTAATGAAATCCAGTACAGACTATTTGTACTGGATTTTTATGGATTGAGCTTAGTTGTTTACTATGCGGAGATGATATTTATCTTAATTTTCTGAGCTCATTAAATTTGTTCATATGCCTTATTCACCTCTTCAGCAATGATTGCAATTCCTGCACGCATTTGTTTTTCGTCTTGCACGTAGTTCATCCGTAGACACTGGTGTGCGTGAGCCCAGTCCTCTTTTTGACCAAAAAAGAAGTATTCACCTGGCACAATTAATACACCGCGCTCTTTTAGACGGCGATAAAGTTCCTTGGTTGTAATCGGCAGCTCATCAAACCACAGCCAGAGAAACATAGCGCCTTCAGGTTTATGGATCTTGAATCGTTTATCTGTGATGGACTGTTGTAGCAGTGAAAGAGCAAACTCAGATTTTTGCTGATAAAAAGGCTTAATAACCGATTCACTTAAGCGTAATAGGTCACCGGAGTCAATCATGTGCTTTGCTAGCGCAGGCCCAAAGCCTCCTGGTGCTAGGCTGATGATGCCATTAAGGTTGGTTAACGCTTGTGTGATCTCTTCATTAGCTATCACTATGCCGCAGCGAACGCCTGGCAAACCTAATTTTGATAAGCTCATACACAATATGGTGTTGCTGTTCCAAAAAGGAGTAACCTCCTCGAATATGATATTGGGAAACGGCGTACCGTAGGCATTGTCGATGATGAGTGGTATGTCATTATCGCGAGCTAACTCGTCGAGTTTAGCTATTTCAGTATCAGTGAGTACATTTCCGGTTGGGTTTGTCGGTCTGGAAACACATATTGCGGCAACGGAGTCATCAACTTCTAATTGCTCAAAGTCAACATGGTACTTAAATAGGCGGTTATCGAGTTGCTCTATTTCAGGACGATAGGAGATAAAAATATCATCATCGAGACCCGCATCGTTATAACCAATATATTCAGGTGCGAGAGGCAAAAGGATCTTTTTGTGGCTGCCATCGACTTGCTTGCCTGCAAGCAAGTTAAATAGATTAAAAAAGGCACTTTGGCTACCGTTACTTAGGCTGATATTTCTCTCACTGATCTCCCAGCCGTAAGATTCTTTAAGTAAGTTTGCTAACGCCTTTAGAAATGTATTTTTCCCTTGAGGGCCATCATAATTACCTAAAGCTGCTACAAGTTCGCCATTTGCTAACATCTTTGCTGATGCTTGATGAAAGTAATCCTGCATCGCTGGAATGGTGGCTGGGTTGCCGCCTCCCAGCATAATCGCACCTGGTGTGCGCAGTCCGTCATTAAGATCTTGCATTAACTGATTAATGCCGGAGTTACGATTAAATTTCTCACCAAACTTTGAATACTGCATGAAAACGATACCTGAAAATGACGAAAGAGTTTACCTGAGCCTGTAGTAACAATATTCACCGACAAACGCACTGATTTTTTTATTTAATAGTGACTAATTTGCAATGGGTCATGTTTTGTTAAATAAATCGTAAATTATTTGTCCACATTACAGCATTAGCGATTAAAGCGATAAGTGTTAACAACTAAGCTTGAGTGCCTTAACTGTGCTGACTTTGTTAACGAAATTAATTGATAAATTCTAATTCTGGAGTGCACTGCGAAAGTGCTTACTGTGCTCCAGAGTGCGCTTATCATTGCACGTTTATCTGTGGTCATCATTTCCATTTTTGAGGGGATTGTTCTTTGTTGCTAACTCTAAAGGCGCATGTTTTTACTATTTTAGGGACAACCCGTCACTATAGCGCTCGATTCTCCATTGGTGGACGGTTGGAGATTAATGCCAAAGCACAATAAAAGTGCTGTATATACCCATCCCACTTGAAAATGCTTGTTTCAGAGCTGTTGTGCTAATTCAATGCTAGGCGCGTTAACGTGGAAATGGTTATTCCCTTTAAAGTTGGCGCAACCACGAAGTGGGCTTGCACAACCCCTTCTTCGATGGGCTTTTCTTATATAAAAAGCATGGGCTTTACTCTGTGTTATACCAATCAGTATAAAGATTTGATCGCTCAGCGAGAGTTTAGCGACTTTGAGGTAAGGTCATTAAATGCTCCTGCATTAATGACATTCACCACATCCATGTGGTTAGCAATGAATGAAGAGCATAGTTATTCTACGTTCAAATTCATTAACGCAGCATCAAAGCCGCTAAAACTCGCCTTTAGGAGTGTTTTTGGCTTGCTACTTCTGCGTTGAATAAACTCATAAGGGAATAACCATTATGTCATTACTCACTTTGAATTAGCCGGCCTTGAATTAGCGTGCCAAAAACGCTCTGAGTAGATCAACTTCTTATACTGGTTGGTATTATTGATTTTACCAAGGGATCGACCATTAGCTGCAATCAATGCCTCACCTACATGGCCTAGTATGTTCCTAACATGCTAAAGGCATTCCCTCCATCCCTGGAGGTCAGATGTAGGTGTTTAGGCTCAGCATGGAGCAATGAACCTGTGACTAAAGCCCATTAAACTCCCGCTGAATCCTGCATTTTTATGTCGGATGGGTATAAGCGGCAGCTAGAAAATTCTATGTACCGCTTAGTTTGCGAATGTAATTTGAACAGTGAGTCCAGGGTTATTATCCAACAATTCAATGGTACCATTATGCAGTTGTATTATGGCTTTCACTAAGGTTAAACCTAGGCCAAAACCTGCGACTCCACGGCTTTTTTCAATGCGATATAAACGTTGAAAGACTTTCTCTTTTTCGCTGTCGCAGATCCCAGGGCCGTTATCTTTAATGGTAAATCCGTTAGGCGTCAACCTCACTTCAATTTGTGCATTATCACCGGCATATTTACTGGCATTTTCTAATAAATTGTATACGGCGCGAAACAGTAAAGTGGCATCACCTTGGATAAATAAAGGCGATGGTAGCTGCAGAGCAATAAATTGGTGCTTATTCTCAGTAATTGGCTCGATTAAGTCCACTGCGTCGATGATGACTTGCTGTAAATTAACGTTAGTGAAATTTTGGCTATTGTCCTCGCGTTGCTGCTGCAAACGGGTAAGCTCAAGCATTGAGCTAAAAGTGAATAGTATTTCATCAAGTTTCTGCAGCATCGATTCCAATTGTTCAGTTGGCAGGTTTTCAAGCTGCTTATCTAATATTTCAGATTCAATTTGCTGTCTTAAATGGCTAAGTGGGGTTCGTAAATCATGGGCTATCGCATCAGTTATTCCTGCTATAGTTTCAAAAGAATGTTGCAATTGACTAAGCATAGTATTGATATGTGAGGCCATGTGGTCGTATTCATCATTTTGCTCTGATATAGCAACCCGCGCGCTAAGATGACCTGCTTCAACCTGCAACGCCACTTGGTTAAAACCATTGATGCGTTTTAACACTCGTACGGAGAAAATTAAGCCTGTTATTAGGCCTAACAAGATGGCCAAACACAAAGCTATCGCAGATGCGCTTATGAATTGTGCTTTAAGCTCATATAATGATTCATCATCAACGGCGACGATGAGTGTTCCCGAGCCTAAAGGCTGTGCACAACCAGAAACCAGTCTAATTTCATCGTATTGATCTAACCAAATTGGGAAGCGACTTAGGCTTGGGCATTGAGGTAATGTTGGGGCTTCACTCAATCTACCAATAGATTGTTGTTCAGTTTGATAGCTTAAGATGTATTGTCTTGAGCTGTGAGCTTGTAGTTCAAATTGTTCAACAAATTGCGTAGTCGTCAATTGCTCAGCAAGTAATGTTTGTTGAGCAATAATATTCGCCATTTGTAATTGTTGTTGCCGGTTCATTTGACCAATGCTTAATTGGTACAACACAACAAGCAAAATGGCGACTACTGATAGTAATAAGCCTGTATATAAGCGGGTTAAACGCCAAACTGAGTGAGCAGATTTAACCCTGTTCCACCATGCGGTAACCAACGCCACGTACTGTTTCAAGAAGGGAGGGAAGACCATCAAATTCTACCTTTTTTCGTAATCTTGCCATATGCACATCAATCACATTAGTTTGTGGATCAAATTGATAATCCCAAACGGCTTCAAACAGTAATGAGCGAGACACGACTTGCCCGCTATGCTCCATTAAATAACGTAGTAGCTTAAACTCTTTGGGTTGAAGAATAACTTCATTTTTCCCTCTAAATACTTTTCGAGACAGTAATTCCATCTTTAGATCTGCGACCTGCAAGACGTTGGTTTGTTTGTCACTATTCGAACCTTTACGCTGAATCAATATCTCAATACGTACCAGCAGTTCAGAAAGAGCAAAAGGTTTGATCAGATAATCATCACTGCCCTCACGCAGCCCTTTTACTCGTTCTGAAACGCTGTCTAAAGCACTTAGAATTAAGACGGGTGTTTGTTTTCCCGCATTTCTTAACGTAGTTAATACCGTTAAACCATCTAGTTTAGGTAGCATCCGATCGAGTAAAATTAATTGGTAGTCGCCTTCAAGGGCTAAAAATAAACCATCTTGGCCATTTTCAGCCAAATCAATCTCATAACCCTGTTCTTTAAGGGCTTTTTGTAAGTATTGACGAGTTGTTAGGTTATCTTCAATAACAAGAATTCGCAAAAATACTCCTAAGGGGAGTGCCTCTCCCCCATAAAATAGACTGAATTAGCGCTTCATGACAGGTATAACTTTACCTGTTGTGACATCTACAATGACACGAGTTAGGCCTTGTTCACCCATTAATTTAAACTTGTAGAACGTAATACCTTTTTTATTCTCTAATTCAAATTCGATGACATCGGCAGCATATTTTTGCTTCAACTGGGCAATGGTTGTGCTTAAGTTAAAGCTCGAGGCTTGTAACTCTTGTAAAGCTAAAAGATCCTCATCGTCTAAACGGCTTAAGCTATTTTTAGTTTTGTGTTTTAGTACGGCACCATCAGTAAGGCTTAATTCAATCTTATGTTTCTCTTCCGCTTTAAGGTTAACCGCTTCAATTTCGTAGGTTGCTTGATTATTATGATCATCAATTTCAAACTCGACGATATGCTTGGCGTAATCGGTAGTAACCTTATCGACTGCCTGCTCTAAGCTAAAATTCGCCCGTTGCAGTGCTAATGTTGCTAGAGCATCATCTTCTTTGTCGGCAAAGGCTGCTAGTGGTGTGAAAGCCAGTGCAATACAGATTAATTTAGTACATTTCATTTTGTTATCCTAATGAGTTGTTTGCTGAGAACTGAATTGTACGTTGCGCTCCTTGCACCAACGTGGATGATTCATTACAAAAAGTTAATGCGGGTAATAGCCCAAATAACCAAATTCTCCCCCTTAATCGTTAATTGGCTTTCTCAAATGCGAAAGTAAGATCTAATAGAAACCTATTGCTCTAAACCGGTTTCACACTATAAGCGTACTAGGGGATGTTGATTTTTCACGGTTGTTTTTGCCGCAGTTTATTGACTATTTTAACAAGGTGGAGACTATGCCGTTTAGTTATTCTCCACAAATAGCCTGCAGCGCAGTAAAAACAGCCAAGAAGCGTTGCCCTTCGGGTTCGTTTCAATGCTTTTTATTGCTGCGTGATGAGCTTTTCACTTAGCTCGCTAAGCACCATCGCTTAAGTCTTGGCTTAAATGCATTGAATTCAAACAAAAATTAAGCTTGAAAGACCAATAGCCCCTAGACGGGCAATCACACTTGTATAGCAAGGAGGCTTTTCTTACTATAGAAGACTCTCTCATCTCCTTCATTTTTAAACGAGAATGCATGAAATTTATCCACACTTCTGACTGGCATATTGGCAGACAACTGCATAATCAGTCGCTACTAGACGATCAGCGCTATGTCTTGCAGCAAATTATCGAAATAGCAAAAGAGCAAGATGTTGATGCACTGATTATTGCAGGTGATATTTATGATCGCTCAGTGCCGCCAGCAAGTGCAGTAGCATTACTCGATGAAGTGTTAAATACCTTAGTTAACGAGCTTAAAATATCAGTAATTATGATTGCCGGTAATCATGATGGCCATGAGCGATTAGGCTTTGCTTCAAGACAGATGCAGGACAGTGGACTGCACATTATTGGGCCTTTAAGCGCTTCGCTAAATCCCATTGAGCTGAAAGGAAAGCAAGGAAACGCTATGTTTTACCCGCTTCCTTATGCTGATCCAGCCACGGTGCGCCACGTGTTTGAATGTGAAGTCAGTACTCATGAAGAGGCGATGATAAAGCTGCTTGAACAAGTGACTGAACATGATGCTAAAGAGCTACCTAAAGTGGTGATCAGCCACTGTTTTTTAGATGGTGGCAGTGAATCCGATTCAGAAAGGCCAATAAGCATCGGCGGCGCCGATAAAATATCACCAAGTTTATTTTCAGACTATCAATATACGGCTTTAGGGCATTTGCACGGACCTCAATATAAAGGCAGTGAACAGATCCGATATTCAGGCTCGCCGTTGAAATATTCCTTTAGTGAGCAAAATCAGAAAAAGTCAGTCACTTTGGTTGAGTTTGACTCGACTGGCAAAGCAGATATTAGTTTGTTACCCCTATATGGCAAGCGAGATGTTCGCATCGTTGAAGGACTGTTATCGGATATCTTAGTTGCGGGACAAACTGATCCTAACCGAGATGATTACTTAATGGTTCGCCTTCTTGATAAAAGTGCCATTCTCGACGCGATGGGGAAATTACGCGCGGTGTACCCCAATGTATTACACCTTGAGCGAACTGGCCTAATGGCTCAAAATCAACAACTTGATATTGGTAAAGAGCATATCAAAAAAGGTGAACTGGATATGTTCAGCGACTTCTTCTCTCAAGTGTATGGCGAGTCTTTAACTGAAAAGCAGCACAGTGCGATAGTCGATACCATAGATTCCCTGCATAAGGGAGAGCAAGCATGAGGCCGATTAAGTTAACCATGTCTGCATTTGGGCCCTTTGGTGGCCAACAAGTAACAGACTTTGAAGCGCTTGGCGTTCATCCACTGTTTTTGATTAATGGCCCAACAGGTGCGGGTAAAACAACTTTGCTCGATGCTATCTGTTTTGCACTTTATGGAAAAACCACCGGTGATGAGCGTGAAGGCAGCCAGATGCGCTGCGATATAGCCAATGATGATGTGTTAACAGAGGTCACTTTTACGTTTGCATTGGCTGACAATCAATATCGTATTCGCCGAGTGCCTGAGCAGCCGCGAGCGAAGAAGAGTGGCGATGGTTATACAGTACAAAAACCTGAAGCGCAGCTTTATAAGCTGGATGCCGATGGCACAGAACATATACTTGTACCGAGTAAAGTGTCTGAAGCTACAACAGAAATTGAGTTACTCACCGGACTCGATGCCGATCAATTTCGGCAAGTGATGGTATTGCCTCAAGGTAAATTTAGAGAGTTGCTAATGGCAGACTCTAAAGATCGTGAGAAGATATTTAGCCAGTTATTCCAGACGCAAATTTATCGAAAAATAGAAGATAAACTTAAGTTTAAGGCTGCGGCAATAAAAGGCGCTGTGCGGGATCACCGCAATAAACGTGACGGTATGCTGCACAATATCGCAGTAGAGTCTGATGAAGCGCTGTCAAATGAGCTTAATAACCTGGCACCAAAACTTGCTGTAGCAGCCGAAAAAAAAGAAACCGCAAAGCTGGCTCTTATTGAGGTCAATAAGCAGTTTGAAATGGCTAAATTACTGCTAAACGATTTTGAAAACTTAGATAAACTTAAGCGAACCGCAACTGAATTAGCCACGCGAAAAGAGACTGTTGATCTACAGCAATCAAGTTTAGACGCTGGTCAAAAGGCATTACAGCTTAAACCTGTGCTTGAGATGTCTTTAGCACGCGATACCGAAGCATCGCAAGCTCAACATATGGTGTCGCAGGCACGATTTGCCAAGCAGCAAACTGAAAATGCCTTGGCGCTTAGCCTAACTCAATATAGCAGCTTGGCAGAATTAGAACTAAAGCTACAACAAACTCAAAGTGAGCAACAACAATTAGTTCAACTTGTCCCTCAACTTCAAGGGCTAGATAGTGCGCAAAACGCCTTGGCATTAGCAAGCAGCCAACGCGAACAAGCGCAAGAAAAAGGTGTGGCAGCAAAAGCAGCGCTTGATGGGCTATTAGCTGAAAGAACAACGGCGGAGCAGCAAGTGCCGCAGTTGGAATGTGCTGCAGCCGAGTTGGTGAATGCTCAACAAGCGCTTAGTGGGCACAGTGAATTAATTGAACGTTTTACTCATTGGCAAAAAGCCAAATCTGAAGTTGAAACCACAGAGACTGCTTTGCGAGCTGCAAAAGCCCAAGGTCAGCAGCTTCGGCAGGTATTTACCCAAGCACAGGCTCAGCATCAAACACTAAAGTTAGTTTGGCACCGTGGGCAGGCAGCGATGTTGGCCCAACAGTTGACCGTGGGCCAGCCATGCCCAGTTTGCGGCAGTGCTGAGCATCCTAACCTTGCTCAAAGTGAGCAACAATTGCCGACTGAAGAGCAATTGCAACAAGCCCAACTAGCTGAGGACCAGGCCGCAGAGGCGCTTACTCAAGCTAGAGCAAAATACTCTGGACTCACGACTAAACTGCAAGAGCAAATAAAAGTTGCTGATGAATTAAAGCAAAAAATAGAGCAGACAGCAGCCGATAGTGCTGCGTTATCAGTTGAGCAGCTTCGCGAGCAACAACAGGCGTTGAAAAAGCTGGTTGAAACCGCGAGCCATGCAACACAACAATTAGCGAGATTAAGAGAGCAGCTACAAACCTGGCAAGTTAAAGAGCAGACGCTGCGAACAGCACTAGATACAGAGCGTGAGCGATACCAAGGCGTACAGACACAAGTTGCCACATTGCAAGGACAGTTAGAGCAGCTTTTAGTTGCTATTCCAGAGCAATACCGCACTGTTGATTCGCTTAATAGCGCAATCACTCAATCTGAACAACTGTTTGCCAAGCAACAACAATCGATAAATGTTATTCGTCAATCTCACACTAATGCGCTAGAGCAAGATGCATCAGCCAAAGCGGCGTTGGTGAGTGCTGAGGCTAATCTGTCACAAACGACAGAACTTGCAGATAACGCAAAAATATCACTTAGCGAACAGTTAGCATCATCAGGCTTTAGTGAGCAACAGGCATTAATTCAAGCCATGTTGCCGGAAGCGCAGCTACAGCAACTTGCTGCCGAGATAAATCAATATCAACAGGATTGTGTAGCAAACCAAGCTAATTTGGCTCAGTTACATGAAAAACTGCAGCAGCAATCGAAACCTGAATTGGAAGACATTGCAGCTCAATTGAACCTATTACAAACAGAGCAACAACAAGCTGAGCAGGAGTGGCAAGCGTTGCAAGGGCGGGTTACGCAGTTAACTAATACTCAAAAGCAGCTTAACGATGCCGATTCTCAAGCTAAACAATTAGAAGATGAGTACGCAATCGTTGGTACGTTAGCAGATGTTGCCAATGGTCAAACGGGTAACAAGGTGAGTTTACAGCGCTTTGTATTGAGCGTATTACTCGATGATGTATTACTCGAGGCGAGTGAACGCCTGCAGCTGATGAGTAAGGGACGTTATCGCTTAATCCGCAAAGAGGAACGTGCCAAAGGCAATAAAGCATCAGGGCTAGAGCTTGAAGTGGAAGATGCTTACACCTCAAAAGTAAGGCCGGTGGCGACACTTAGTGGTGGAGAAAGCTTTATGGCTGCTCTGTCTATGGCATTGGGATTATCGAATGTGGTTCAGGCTTATGCTGGTGGTATTAAACTGGACACTCTATTTATCGATGAAGGATTTGGTAGCTTAGATCAAGACTCGCTTGACTTGGCGGTTCGTACTTTGATGGACTTGCAATCGGCAGGGCGAATGATTGGGGTAATTTCCCACGTTTCTGAAATGAAAGAGCAGATTGGCACCCGCATCGATATCAACAAGAGTGCTGTTGGTAGTGAAATTTTTATTGTGCTGCCTTGAGGTAATAGTCCTTGTAGTTAGCAACCTGCTTTAAGACTTTAACAAGGCCTAAATATTCGATTTAGGCCTTTTTTGTACCGATTAATAATTTGTTCGGACGTTACATTTCAAGTGAATTCACCTAGTTGCAGGATTATGACTGACTAATTTCAGGTTAAACATGCGATAAAATTGCTGTTTTGTGCGCTGAAATAGTTTTTTACAGGCAGATTATTTGGTATAAATTGACGCTAGCCTTCAATAATAGGGGGCGTTTGGCGTGAATGAAACAAATAATAATTCAAGGTTGGACTTAGGTTGCAGTCAGGTAAAATTTCTTTTTTTAAAATGTCGCTTTTTCGTTTTGCAGCTTTGCCTTCTCTGCATCGGAAAATCCTAATTGGTTCGGTTTTACTGTTTGGCGCAGCATTTATGTTGCCACAGAATCAACAGTTACTATCACAAAGGATCCCGGTTGAGCTCGATATTGATGCTTTGATCTCTCAGTCAACCCCGACTCCTGTAATCAATACACTGTTAGATAAACCTAGATTTGAAAAAGTGATTGTTAAAGGGGACACGTTAAGTGGCCTATTTGAACAAGGTGGCGTCGATCAGCAAACCATGTATCGCGTGTTAGAAGCAGATCTAAACGTACTTGCACTAGATACACTTCAACCTGGTAATGAGATCCAGTTTTGGCTTGACGAAGCTGATAAACTTGAGAAGTTAACACTCTACTTTAGCGCAGCTAGACAGGTCACTTATAGTCGTTTTGATGATGGTTCTTTTAATGTAAATGAAGTCAACATTGAAGGTATTTGGCGTAATCGCAGTGTTGCGGGTGAGATAAATGGTTCTTTTTATCTCTCAGCGCAGAAAATGGGGCTAAATGCCGCCCAGATCCAACGGGTTGAGTCATTATTGAAAGAGAAACTCAATTTTGCTCGTGACTTACGTGCAGGCGATAAGTTCTCTGTATTGATCAATGATCAATACATTGACGGCGTAGCTACGGGGTCGAGTGATATCTTGGGGGTCACCATCGACCGTGGCCGCAGCAGTATTAATGCTTATCAATTCACCGATGGTAATTTCTACGATGAGCAGGGCAGAAGCTTAGCGCGCGCCTTTCAGCGAATCCCACTGCAGCGAAATTATCGTATAAGCTCTCGATTTAACCCACATCGTCATCACCCAGTAACAGGCCGTACAAGCCCACATAATGGTACTGATTTTGCCACGCCTATAGGCACCAAAGTTATTGCGCCAGGTGATGGTATTGTCTCATTGGTTACCGATCATCGATTTGCAGGTAAGTATGTGGTGATAGAGCATGGTAATAAGTACCGTACTCGCTATTTACATCTGTCGAAATCTTTGGTGCATAAAGGTCAGCGAGTATCTCGTGGCCAAGTCATTGCGCTATCGGGCAATACAGGCAGGATCACTGGGCCGCACTTACACTATGAATTCCATATTAATGGCCGAGCGGTTGATCCAATGAAAGCCAAGATCCCAATGGCAAATCAATTATCTAAAAAGCAGATGGGTGCCTTTGAGCAATTAGTTCGGGTGAGAAAGATGATGATGGGACAAGTTTAAATTTGGTAATTCAAAGTCGAATATAGCCAATCTTCGTTAAAATAAAGGTCATCAACTGATGGCCTTTATTTTGCCTGTTTACAAGCTAACCTTTAAAGCTTGCAGGCGTTGTTGCTGTTTTAACGCACATAGGCAGGCTTTGCCTCTAAGTGCTGGGCAACTTTTACAGGGAGTAGCCTTGTAGGGACGATGGATGCTTGCACTGTTGAGGCTTAATTTGTTGATGAGTCTCAGTGATGTAAAAGCACCGTTGTCGTTAGCACTGTGAAGCCTTTTATAAGCAATAGGATGTGAGGTTACGTTATTGTGGCTTGCAAGCTTAGCTTGATATTTAAGAATTTTAAGCTGATATTTCTCTATTTTTTGTTGGCGCTTATTCAGAGAAAAAGCACGTTCGATGCAGTTTGTTGCTGTCAAAGAGGAGTAAAACCTAAGTTTACGCTGTGATTTAGCTAACTTGCTTTGATATTTTTGTTGATGACTTTGCTGCTTTAGCTTCATTACAACTCACAGTTTGACCTTACTACGTATATTGTAAATGAAAATCGTTATCAATTAAAGTGGCAAACTTAGCAATAGGGATTTTGATCGGCATCGATTAGGGTTAACAATAGCCTTAATTCAAACTCAAGTTGATGATAATCTCCATCCATATGACAACATAGCTGATAGAAAGCTTTGTTGTGCTCTTTCTCTTTTAGGTGTGCAAGCTCATGCACGACCACCATTCTTAGCAGTCCTTCTGGCACTCTCTTTAGTCGTGAAGATATACGAATTTCATTCTTCGCTTTTATCTTTGAGCCTTGTTTACGTGCAACATAGGAGTGTAAACCCAGCGCTTGATGCTTAAGGGATATCTTGTCATCAAAGATAACTTTAGACAGTGGCTGAGATTTACGTAGATATTGATTCTTTATCGCGATGGTGTAGTCGTAGAGTGCTTTGTCTGTGCGTACCGAATGGATTTCTGGATGTCTTTTAATTAGAAAATCGGCTAATTTACCTTGCGATAATAAGGTTTGAACTTGCTGTTGAATTTCACTCTGGTAGCCGTTTAGATAAGGAAGAGATTGCATAATGAGGTTAGTCAATTAGGGAGATATTATAAAAGGGACGGTAGCATTTAGTTGCAACCTTTTAGCATTAATTTTGCATCAAGGTTCACGTCCCTAGCTGTATTTCTCTTTAACTACTCTTCTTCTACCTTGAAGATGGTTAAGTTATGAGAAGCATAAGCCGCTTCGAAAGCATTCTTTTGGAAACGCTTAAGCCCAAGACCTTCAAAGTCAACTTGCGGCGGATTACGCTTAAGCTGTGCTTTAACGATAACAGGGGAGATGAGGGTTACAGGTAGTGATAATACTTGAATAGCAGCCTCAAGTTTAAAACTGGTTATGCTGCCTGCACCTTTACCTTTTTGTTCGCGTTCAATGATGACAACTTCATCAACACGATAATCTTCTAGTAGTTTACCAAAGGCAAAGTGAAACTCCCGAATCGTTTCGGTTTGCGCTGAGTTTGAAATAGCGAATGATTTCTGACGGCAATCAGGCACATTATAGGTTTCGCCTTCATAACTTAATAAACTGATGATGGCTTCGCCACCTTTTAACTCTACGCCACAAACTCTCATGATAAACCTTAACAATAACAATATTGCGCATATTGTAGCGTTATTTTGCTCAGTGGTCAGCGTTTAGCATTGGCATATTGCAAATATATTTTGGTTTGTTGTATGACATTTCAGCTAACTTCATTTAAATGAGTAGTAATGAAATACGTTATGCCGTCGCTCGGTCTAGTTGGTTATGTAATGTGTAATGGGAGAGAGGGAAATTATGAAACGGATCTACAATCTAACGGCTATTTTGTTGAGTTTGGTTTTAGTTGGCTGTACTAGCTTAGGCGGTGAACCTACGTTTCAAAATGAAGGCATCGCAGTTAATGGCTACGACGTGGTTGCTTATTTTACTGAGCAGGAACCAGTTAAGGGTAACCTTGAATTTAGCAGCCATTATAAAGATACCCAATGGCTTTTTAGCAGTGAAGAACATAAATTGTTGTTTGAACAAAACCAACAACAATACCTACCACAATACGGTGGTTACTGTGCCTATGGCATGTCGAAAGGTTTTGTGGTGGATACTGATCCAAATGCCTTTACCATATTAAACAACAAGCTTTACTTAAATTATAGCCTTGGCGTGCGGGAGACATGGTTACAAGATACCGCTTTGTATATAAAACGTGCAGACAAAAACTGGTTAGAAAAGATTGCTAAATAAATCTTCTACTTTGACAAGGCGGACGCGACGTCGTTTAGTTATTGTCCGCAATTAACCTACAACACAGTCAAAATAGCCAAGAAGCGCGGCCTTTCGGGGGCGTTTCAATGCTTTTATTCTTTTATGACTAGCATGTGTTACGAGCTTTCGCTTTGCCAGTTAAGTAGCACCGCTCAAGGCTTGTATTAAAATAAATTATTCCTGACGGTAAATAATTGAACAAAAACTATGCTCGAAAGGTCAACAGCCCCTAATAAAAAGCCGCTGTGATAGTATTTTATCACAGCGGCTATAAAGCGTTATATAAGCAGCTTATTAATCTTCAGGTGTATCCTGCAGCTTAGCTTTTTGCTTTCTAAGCATAGGTGCATCACCGACGTCGACGCCTGTTGCAAAGCGTCTATCGCGATTAGCTGTAGCTTTAGCCGAAGATTTTTTCTTGGCGGTTGCTGCTTTTTTCTTTGCTGCGGCAGGTTTTGCTTTCTTGTTGTTCTTTGCTTTTGGTTTCAAGCCGGTAAATTTACCTTTCAACCCTTCAAGTTCACTAAAAGCAAACTGTTTATTAAGGAAGGTTTGTACTTGGGTAAAGTTAACCCAATCTTTAGGGCCGACTAATGAAACCGCGTCGCCTTTAGCGCCAGCTCGTCCAGTACGTCCAATACGGTGGACATACTCTTCGGCAAATTTTGGCATATCAAAGTTGATCACTAAAGATACGTTAAGTAAATCTAGACCACGAGATGCGACATCAGTAGTCACCAATATCTGTTGTAAACCTCGGCTAAACTCATCCATGATTTGGTTACGGGCACTTTGCTTTAGCTCGCCACTGAGTGAGGCCGTTTTAAAGCCATCATCAGCAAGTTTCTTCGCTAGGCGGTCGGTATCTTGTCGAGTCGCGGTAAAGATGATGATCTGCTTTTGCTGTTCGTCTTTTAAAATGCGCGATAATAACGCTTCTTTATGATCAAGGTGATCACAAAGGAATATACGCTGAGTAATATCTTTGTGCTCTAAGTTACCAGCGCCAATAGCAACATGTTCTGGGGTTTTAAGCAGCTCAGCGGCGATTTCATCGACATCACCGTGATCAAGTGTTGCCGAAAACATCAGTGTTTGGCGACGTTTATGATCGGCCGCATTGTTAATTTGTTTAAGCTGTTCTGCAAAACCTAAGTCCAACATACGGTCGGCTTCATCGAAGATAAGTAGCTCAAGACCATTGAGGTGCAAGTGATGTTGTTTCAGGTGATCGGCTAAGCGACCCGGTGTGGCCACAACAAAATGTGGGTCACGAGCCAGTGCTTTTGCTTGGTCGTTGAAATTTTCACCGCCAAGAATTTTAGTGGCTTTAAACTGAGTATTAGCAACTAATAAACGCAGTTGACTATAAACTTGGGTTGCCAGCTCACGAGTGGGTAGCAAAATAACCGCGCGAGGGTCGCGCTTACTCAATGCTTTACACGAAATCATCCTTTGCATTGCAGGTAGCAAAAATGCCAAGGTCTTGCCTGAACCTGTTTTAGATGATGCCATTAGATCTTTGCCTGCAAGGGCAATAGGTATGGCTTGTTCCTGGATCTCGGTTGGGGTGTCTATTCCCATGTGCTTTAATGTTTGTAACAGACGTTGATCCAGTGAAAAATCGGTGAATTGCAAAGGTGAACTCCTTAAATAATCTGACCGCGTATTATAGCCTAGATAGATAGAGCAGGGCTATGACTAGCGATTAAGTTTATTTTAAAGAAGTTGAATTAAACGCTTAGGATAGGCTGAGTGTAGCTGAAGAGCACATTAGAGTGGTAAAATCGGCGTCGATCAAAACACTAGCATTGTTAGGTTGAGCTTAATATTGGCTGTAGGAGTCAAAAATCGTGTCAGAAAAAAATCATTCGGTTCGAATAGGGCTAGCCCTTGGAAGTGGTGCAGCAAAGGGCTGGGCGCATATTGGTGTGTTGAATGGGCTGGCTAAGTTGGGTGTTTACCCTGATAAAATTGCTGGTTGCTCTATTGGTGCTGTGGTAGGCGCCGCATATGCTAATGATAATTTGGCTGAGCTAGAAGGCTGGGTGCGTAGCTTTAGTAGCTGGGATGTATTGGGACTCATGGATTTGAGTTGGCGTAAAGGCGGCTTAATCGGTGGTGAAAAAGTGTTTGATGTACTGCAAAAACGCATGGGCGATATACAGATTGAGCAGCTTAAAAAACCATTTGCAGCAGTCGCTACCGATCTTTATTCAGGACAAGAGATTTGGTTTACAGAGGGAGATTTACGCCATGCGGTGAGAGCATCATGCTCTATGCCCGGTATTTTACCGCCCGTCAAAGTCGGCGAACGTTGGCTGGTGGACGGCGCTGTAGTGAACCCTGTTCCTGTGTCAGTTAGTCGTGCAATGGGGGTCGATATTGTGATTGCGGTTGATCTTCATGGTTTGCGCCGTGGCCGATTGCAAGTATTACCCGTTAATATGAAGAGTAACAAGCCTACTACAGAGGAGGAAGCGGAAGCTGAAAAGCATCAAGAGAAAGGTTTTACTGATCTGTTAGCTCGGGGAAGAGACTATATTAGCGGCCTGACTGATAAGCTTTCATTGAGTCAAAAGCTCGAAAATAGCCAAAGCCCAAACCCTGGAATGTTAGCGGTAATGTCGCAGTCTATGGATATATTGGAGCAACGGCATAAAAGAGCTCGATTAATGGGTGATCCGCCTGATATTTGTATTGTGCCGGATCTAGGTGATATTGGTACTATGGAGTTTCATCGCGCGGAAGAAGCTATTGCGGCAGGAGAGGCGGCTGTAGAGCAAGTTGCGCATCTTATTGAAGCTGCTTTAGCGCCACATCGAATAACCGAATAAACCTTAAAAATGGGGCAATAAAAAGGGCTTAAAGCCCTTTTTTATTGCCGTTATCAAGTATTAATTAAGTCAACTTCACAATCATTTTGCCGCGGTTTTTACCTTCGAACAATCCGATAAAGGCTTCTGGTGCATTTGACAGCCCCTCATAAACCGTTTGTTCAGCGGTGACTTTGCCCTCCGCTAACCATTGGCCCATTTGCTTGGCAAACTCTGGGTAATGTGCCCAATGTTCAAACACAATAAAGCCTTCAATTTTCAGCTTTTTCATAATGATTTGTGCTAAGTTTGCCGGTCCTGGGGTCGGCACCGTATCATTATATTGTGCAATCATGCCGCAAACTGCAATACGACCATGGTCTTTCATATTGTTAAGTGCAGCAGTTAGGTGTTCGCCACCGACGTTCTCGAAATAGACATCAATCCCTTCTGGCGCGGCTTGGGCAAGTGCTGCCGTAAGATCGCCACAGGTTTTGTAGTTGATAACAGCGTCTACACCGAGTGATTTTATGTGCTCAGCCTTCTCATCAGAGCCAACCGATGCAATCACTCGGGCGCCCATTAGTTTGCCTATTTGTACCGCAACGCTACCAACGGCCCCGGATGCTGCAGAGACAAATAAGGTTTCCCCCGATTTTAGCTCCGCGATACGGTTAAGGCCTGTCCAAGCGGTCATACCTGGCATGCCAAGCACACCTAAAAAATGTGACTCGCTGATCGGTGTTTGTGGTAGGCGAGTGATCTCTGTACCGTCAGTAACATAATGGCTGCGCCAGCCGTGCATGCTGTTAACTTTGCTGCCAACTGGGAACTCGCTATTGTTCGATTCGATTACTTCGCCAATTGCGCCACCTTCAAGTACAGCGCCTATTTCAAAAGGTGCAATGTAACTTTTTCTATCAATCATGCGACCACGCATGTATGGGTCGACGGACATCCATAGATTCTTAACTAAAAACTCACCGTCTTTAATCGCAGCTAATGCCACTTCAGCTTCAGCGAAATTGTTGGCGTTAGGCAGGCCTTCAGGGCGAGATTTCAGTTGAATTTGCTTAGCGTTCATAGTGATCCTTTATTTTTGTTTGCGCACAAAGTAATTGCTCGCATCATAACTAAAGATTAAGAGCGATGTAAATAGTTTGCGCGCAAATTATTTTTGCGCAAGTAAAGTGCGGATTGGCTAGTGTTGTTAATGCTAGTCAGGTAAAATTGCCACACTTAATCGAGGGAGAAACTAGTGGCGGATAACAAAGTGTCAAATAATGATAGCCCAGCATGTTTATCAGATAACGTATGTTTTGCGCTGTATACCGCTGGCAATGCACTTATGCGTGCATACCGCCCCCTGTTGGACCAGTATGAATTGACCTATCCACAATATTTGGTTATGCAAGCGCTATGGCTAAAAGATCGAGCGAGCATGACGCAATTATCTCAAGCTACACGTTTGGATATGGGAACGTTGTCACCAATCGTAAAGCGATTAGAGATAAAATTGTTTCTGCAGCGACTACCTGATGAAACCGATGAACGTAAAAAAGTGATCGCATTAACGACCACCGGCTTGTCGCTGCAAGCCGATGCATTGTCACAAAAGCAAACACTATTAGAGAAGGTGAGTATGACCGAGCAGGAGATTGAGTCTCTGCGCGTGTTATGCTTAAACTTGACCACGCAATTGAACCAAAAGTAACCAGTCAATTTGATCGTTTAAAAAGCGGCACAGTTCCTGCTTTAATCGCTGCATGATTAAGCTAACGCCGAATTTTTGACGATGAACCCATTAAGTAGTATCAATAACCCTGTTAATAGCGGTGCAGTTCTCGCCGATGCCTACGGCGCTTCTGGCAGCCAATCAAGTGTTAATAGTGCTAATGGCATTCAAGGCGTTAATGCGAGTGCTAAAACATCAGCTTCAAATGCTCCGAGTAAAGACGATAACGGTCTTGTGTTATCGGGCCGTGCAGAGCGGGCGCAAAAAATCGAAGCGATAGCGAAAGATTTCTTCCAAGATGGTAGCTTTAGCACTGAAAAGCTCCCCAACCTTATTCAACGCTTATATCAAGATGGCATTCTGTCTGATGGACAATTGAATCGCTTGACCAATAGTGGCTTTGATATTCCGCCGACTGAAGAGCAATCTTTAGCTGATTTTATTGATGAGCAGCGTGCGACACTCACCAACAGTAGTGAAGATCGTGAATTGGCCGGTACTTTAGATGAAGCAAAGTGGGTTATGCGTACTATGGATGCGATTCAATCGCCAGTGGTAGCCCAAAAAGCTAATCGAGTGGCAAGTGACATTACAGCACTGCTGGAGTCAGATAGAACACTTACCGATCAACAGAAAAACCAATATCAAGGCATTAAGTCATTAATGCAGCTAGCCTCAATGACGGGTGAGCATCAACAGGCAACTGGTCAGCTAAACAGTTATCTGGCACTGGCAAAACGGCATTAATACCATTTGCATTAAGTATTTGACCCGTTCAGAGCCCCTCAGTCTTTTCAATTCAAAGCGCTTTGGTAAAGAGATGGTTATTCCCTTTTAAGCCAACGCAAAGCAGAAGTGGAAAGACTGAGGTGCTCACTTAGTGCGGCTGAGGTAAAAAATTGGCAAAACGTTGTATGATTCGTTATAGGGTTTGGATATACGATTAAATGGTTTATTTTGTTCCATACAAAATAAGGCATTCCCTGTTAAAAAGACGAAATAGTATTTAACACTAATCAGGCTATTATTGTGTCGACTTTACGGCGTGATAATAGCGTTTTGTAGCGGCTTAAACTCATTTCCTGCCGCCATGGCAAAGAGTTAAACTAAGGCGTTAATGTCATCTTGGTTTTTATCCACAATTTATCCCAATTTTATCCTGCTACTAGCGGTCTTAATTGCCATCGTCAAGGGCATAATTTTAGATAAGCGGGATCGTCCCCAGTTATTTTTTCTTATTATCTTCGTTGTGTAAAATAATGATCTGGATCAAAGTACTCGTTGTCTTTTTATAGCTTAATGCGCCACATATTGTGATTTTGATTTAAAGTAATACTATATGTAGTGTTGCTTGTGGATGATGCTAAATAGGAGCTTTACAATGCCAGTGGTTATTAAACGGGATGGTTACCGCACGCCTTTTGACGAAACAAGGATTAAAGATGCAGTGATAGCAGCTGCTAACTCGGCAGGTATTGATGATAGCGCCTATGCAGAAAAAGTAGCAAAAAATGCTGCCGACTCTGTCGCTATGCTAGATGAAATAAACATCCACGATCTGCAAGATGCCGTCGAAAACTTATTGATGGAAGGCCCTTATAAATCATTGGCTCGGGTATACATTGAATACCGCCACGATCGAGATATAAAGCGCGAAGTCAGCAGTCGACTCAATAAAGAGATCCGTGGTCTTGTTGAGCAGAGTAATGCTGCGCTTTTGAATGAAAATGCCAATAAAGATTCAAAAGTAATCCCAACTCAGCGCGATCTATTAGCTGGCATTGTGGCTAAACACTACGCCAAATGTCATATATTGCCAAAAGATGTTGTAGCAGCGCATGAGTCAGGCGAGATTCACTATCATGACTTAGATTACGCGCCATTTTTCCCGATGTTCAACTGTATGTTGATTGATCTCAGTGGCATGTTGACCAAAGGTTTTAAGATGGGCAACGCTGAAATTGAAACACCTAAATCAATTTCTACGGCGACAGCTGTTACCGCGCAGATTATTGCTCAGGTTGCTAGCCATATATATGGCGGCACTACGATTAACCGTATTGATGAAGTGTTAGCGCCTTTCGTTGCCAAAAGTTACGACAAGCATTATCAAGTTGCGCTAACTTGGGGTATTACAGACGCCAAAGCATTTGCGACTTCATTGACCGAAAAAGAGTGTCATGATGCATTTCAGTCACTTGAGTATGAAGTAAACACATTGCATACCGCCAATGGTCAAACGCCATTTGTTACCTTTGGTTTTGGACTGGGAACGTCTTGGGAGTCTCGACTTATTCAACAGTCGATGATGAAAGTGCGTATTGCAGGCTTAGGTAAGAATCGTAAAACTGCGGTATTTCCTAAACTAGTTTTTGCCATTCGTGATGGTATTAACCACAAAAATGGCGATTGTAACTACGACATCAAGCAACTTGCATTGAAGTGTGCCACAACGCGTATGTACCCAGATATCCTCAACTACGAACAAGTTGAGAAGGTAACGGGGTCATTTAAGACTCCAATGGGTTGTCGTAGCTTCCTTGGTACGTTTGAAGAAGAGGGTGAGCTAGTACATGAAGGGCGTAATAACCTTGGCGTGGTAAGCTTAAATTTACCGCGAGTAGCACTTGAGGCCAAAGGCGATGAAGCTGAATTTTATCGCATCTTAGATCAGCGCTTAGCAATTGCTCGCAAGGCACTAGATACTCGTATAGAGCGTTTAGATGGCGTAAAAGCACGAGTCGCTCCGATTCTTTATATGGAAGGAGCTTGTGGTGTTCGTTTGCGCGCTGATGATGATATCTCTGAGATATTTAAAAATGGCCGCGCTTCAATTTCGCTCGGTTACATTGGCTTGCATGAAACCATTAATGCACTTTATGGCACCGAAACGCATCTATACGACAACGGGCAGTTGCGTGCTAAAGCAATTGAAGTGATTCAATACTTGAAAGCGGCAACCGATAAATGGAAAGCGGAATCTGGTTACGCTTTCAGCCTTTATAGCACCCCTAGTGAAAACTTGTGTAGCCGTTTCTGTAATCTTGATGCCAAAGTATTCGGTGTTGTAGAGGGAGTAACTGCTAAAGGTTATTACACTAACAGTTTCCATTTAGATGTTGAAAAGCAAGTCAACCCGTACGATAAGATTGACTTTGAACAACCTTACCCTGAAATCGCAAACGGCGGATTTATCTGTTACGGCGAGTTCCCCAATATGCAGAACAATGTTGAAGCATTGGAAAATGTTTGGGACTACAGCTATTCAAGAGTGCCTTATTACGGCACGAATACACCGATTGATGAGTGTTATGACTGTGGATTTACCGGTGAATTTAGCTGTACCAGCAAAGGTTTTACCTGTCCTAAATGTGGCAACCATGAACCTAGCAGAGTATCGGTAACACGCCGAGTCTGCGGCTATTTAGGTAGCCCTGATGCAAGACCATTTAATTATGGTAAGCAAGAAGAGGTTAAGCGCCGTATTAAGCACCTTTAATATAGCGTGTGCGGCAAATCCAATAAGGTGCTCTCATAGGCACCTTTTTGTTATCTAGAAAGAGATTTTTATGCATTATCATCAATACTATCAAACTGATGTGATTAATGGTCCAGGTACTAGAGCGACGCTATTTGTTTCTGGTTGCGAGCATCAATGCCGTGGTTGCTATAATCAGTCAACTTGGAATCCGTGCTCTGGTCACTTGTTTGATGAGCAGATGATGCAAACCATTATTGACGATCTCAATGATAGTCGCATTAAAAGACGTGGTCTTTCTTTGTCAGGCGGTGATCCACTATTTCCTGGTAACCTCAGCGCCATACTTGCGCTTGTCACGCGAGTTAAAGAACAATGTCCAGGTAAAGATATTTGGTTGTGGACAGGCTATCTGCTTGATGAGTTAACCGCCGAGCAGCAAGCCATTGTTGAATTGGTTAATGTGGTAGTTGATGGCAAATTTGAGCAATCTCTTGCCGATCCTAGCTTAGTTTTTAAAGGTAGTAGTAACCAAGTGATCCATTATCTAAGATAAGCTAAGCATAAACACTAGGTAATATTGGCCTATATGCTGTTATAATAAGGCAATAATGATAAACAGCGTCAAAATATTTTGAGGCTGTTTTTGTTTCTAGATAAGTTATTTAGATTTGAATTTAAGGTTTGTAAATGAATTTAAAGCAGGAGCTGCAAACGCTCAACGATAAGCTCGACAAATTTCGTCGTAAGTTGGCAGCAGCTGAAAAGCGTGATGATCCTGGGGTCATAATCCAATTTAAACGTGAAATTGCTACGTTAACTAAGCGCATAGCTAATGTTAAAAATCAGCAGAGTCGTGAGTTAGGTAAAGAAGGTGCGTCGGTTAAAGACCTCAAATTTAGCCGTGTATTGACCAAAGCCGAGCAAGCTGACATGGGCAAGTTGAAGAAGTCTGTTCGTGGTTTAGTGGTTGTGCATCCAATGACCGCACTTGGTCGAGAAATGGGCATCAAGCAAGTAACAGGCTTTGCACCGAAAGAATTTTAGGCTAAATGCCTATTAAGTTATTCATTTAGTGAGCCGCTTCAAGGTTATGTATAGACGCGCAGCTTATGCTGCGCTGAAATGCTTTGTAATTTGTCTAACGTATTCCTGTTCATTGTAATGTCTAACATTAGATTTAATTCTTCAGCAAGTTTGGTTTGAAAATAATATCGTTACTAGGATTTCAGCAGTCTCAGGGAATGAGAGTAGTCGTTAAGGTTTTATCATGTCGATTAAATATATCGCGTCGTCTAAATTGCCAACACCTTGGGGTGTTTTTGAAATGCATGGCTTTGAAGATAGCGAGACAGGTAAAGAGCATGTTGCGCTGACATTAGGCGTATTTGATGCCGAAAGCCCTATTTTAGGCCGTATTCACTCTGAGTGCTTAACGGGTGATGCGCTTTTCAGTTTGCGTTGTGATTGTGGTTTCCAATTACAAACAGCAATGCAGAATATCGCTGAAGCAGGACAGGGGTTTATCCTATATCTACGCCAAGAAGGGCGGGGTATTGGATTACTCAATAAAATCCGTGCTTACGAGCTACAAGATGGTGGCGCAAATACCGTAGAGGCCAATGAGCGCCTTGGTTTTGCTGCAGATATGCGTAAATATGACATGATCATCCCGATGATGGAGCAGATCGGTATCAGTAAAGTCAGACTGATGACCAATAACCCTAGAAAAGTAAAAGCGATGCAAAGCTTTGGACTAGAGGTCGTTGAGCGTGTTCCACTGCAGGTCGGTAAAAATCGTTATAACGAAGGTTACCTAAAGACCAAATCTACTGAATTGGGTCATATGATGTCTGAGCATCATTTTACCGAAGAAGGTAAAGACTAAGCTACATTAACCGTGGATTTTTCAAGGTTATACCGCTATATTCAGGGCTATCTATTAGAGACCAGTTAAGTTAATTTTTAATGATGGCCCTTGTGCGTTCCCTTTCTGTTTTGCTGTTGCTTTTTATCCCCCCTGTTAATGCTGAAACGGATTACAGTCATTATGCTTTTGCTAACTATTTAGGTAGCGGTGTTTATCAAACCTCTGGCCAAAATGCCACTGTTGTTAATATCCCCTTGAGTTTCGAACTACAACGGTCGGAGACGGAGTCCCTAGTACTTCGGACGCCAATTTCCCTGGGATTTTTCAATTTTACCTGGAGCGATATTCCTGATGGAGACTTTCCTGACAGCGTCGGAACGGCAACGTTTACACCTGGGATCGAGTATCGAGTAAAAACTACCGATACCCATGAATTTCAAACTTACGCTGACTTAGGTTTCGGAACAAATACCACTAATGGTAACGACGTCATTATATACTCTGCTGGGATGTCGAGTTTGCTCGATTTTGAGTTAAGGGAGACTGACCCTGTTTGGGTAAACCGCATTTTTTTTGCTGGTTATAATAGCCTTGATGATGCTCAAAGCGAGACCTATTCAGCCATTCAATCAGGGGTCGATATAGGGACTAATTATCACTTCCAAGTAGCTGATGTAGGTATTGAACCAAGATTTTTTGTCGCGGGTTATTGGTATTTTGATAAGCTTAGGTTTGTCACACCGTTTGAGGAAGATGTATTAGTAACCAATAGCCTTGAGGCTGGTATAACGCTGGCATTTTCAAAGCCAATTGGCTGGGATCTATTTAATATGAGCCGGTTTGGTATTAGCTATCGAGCGGGAGATGGAGTGCAGGTTTGGCGACTTATATTTGACTTCCCAATATAGCTTTTCTTAAATTGTGCAGGTTGAACGGGTAAAACGACTAAATAAAAAGGCTTAACAATACTAATTGTTAAGCCTTTTTATTACTGTCTGTAATAGATGTTAATTGCCCCAGATATTGGCATTTACTTGAGAGTTATCATCTGAGTCTTTGCTAGGCCTATCTGCTGCTTTGTTCTTCGCCGTGCGTAATGTTTTATCACTGGCTTGATAGCCATCTTCTCTAGGCTTTCTAGCGGGCAAAGGTAGCTTGTTCATCTTAAGGTAGAGGTATTCGACTTTCTCTCTCGCCCAAAGGGTTTTACGTAGAAATCTTAGGCTTGATTTAATACTTGGGTCATGTTTGAAGCAGCGCACGTTAATACGCTCGCCAAGCTCTTCCCAGCCATAATGCTCGACGAGGTCAGTCAGTAAGGCTTCTAGCTTAATACCGTGTAATGGGTTGTTTACTTGGGTCATGGTGTATGTTCATTGCAGATGCTATTGCAGTAATTATATCAGTTTTATCAGCGAAAATGTTATCAATGCAGAGCAAAAAAAGAGAGCCTTTAACTAAGGCTCTCAAAGTTCACTTCTAACAAAGGTCAGGGGTTACTGAAAGCTTAGCTCCCATGAGTTGATTGTGCCCGTATCACGCCTTGCACTGTCTACGGCCTTTAGCTGCCAATTACCCGCAGAGTCGGCTCCAGACATATCGACGGTATAGGTTTTTACTATGTCGTTAGCACTGCCACCGGTATTGTCATGCAGTATGGCTATCTGGCCCGTAGGGCTATGCAATTCGACTTGTAAGTCACCAATATAGGTGTGACTAATGTTTACTTTTACAGTCACGGTTCCAGAATCCCCTGTGCGTGATGCTGCAATAGTACTGGTGACACCAGCGCTATTATTATCGGGAATACTGTAACTGCTGTTATTGGTGTAGGTTGCAGCGCCACCAGTTCCGCCTGATCCGCCACCCGTATCTTCAGTGAAGTTTGCCACGAGGTTAACGCCACTGAACGTACTATAACCTTGCACCATCACATAGTAGGTGCCGGCTTGTGCAGTTGTAACTGGACAAGATTCAATATTGCCACCTTTCCATGGACGACAATCATAGCTATCAGTCGTTGGCGCTGCACCATACTGAACGTACAGATCAGCATCACCAGTACCACCGCTCATGTTAAAGCTTAAGTCTGTTGCACCAGCGGGTACGTCGATAGAGTAGTGCAGTTCATCATTCTTAGCGCCAGATAGGTTAGACTTAGCTACGCCATTGACTAGCTCGTTATCGCCACCGCCAGAACCTGGATCGGTTGGACCCGTACAAGACTCATCTAGATACGCTTTTGCTGCAACAGCGTCAACTAGGCCATAGCCTGTGTTGTTATCACGGCCAGCGGTCTCAAGATCTTCCGCTGTAGCATTGAGTGCTGCTCGAATTTGTGCTGCGCTACACTGCGTATGATGACTCCACACAAGTGTTGCTACACCTGATACATGGGGGGTCGCCATAGAAGTACCATTGTAGTATTCGTAATCTTCGTTATCAGTGTTGGCAACCGTAACTGACGCGCCAATTTGATTGCGAAGGGCAAGACCTGTAGCACGGTCAACAGAGACCGAAACGATAGGCGCTTCGTTATTACTATCAACTAGAAATGGGTTTTGTAGGCCAGGCAGTGTGCTGTTACTGTAAACTATCACGCCGCTTGCTCCCGCAGAGTTACACGCTTTCACAGCATCTATTTCAGGGTAGCTTGCTCCCTGATTACCAACACGCTCTACAAGACAGATCTTGTTTGCCATGTTGCCACAGTTGAAAGTGCTGCCGTTAACGGTACATTCAGCAAGTGTCGCGGTAACGCTACCAATCAATGGGGTAGGTACATGACTCGAACCTGATTGCACGTAACGGTTATGTGGAACCACGCCGTTATCAAAGTAAGACTGACCAGCAATCGTGATGTCTGCTAGACGACCTTCGCCTCGAGTGACGGTAGAAAGAATGGCTTCACCTGGACCAGAGATTTCAACTTGGTTGGTAAATTGAGAGAATGCTGCATGATCTTTGTTGCTATCAACTGCAGCGACAGACATCACAGCATCATAGGATGCAGGGTAGCTGTGTGTGCTATTACCCGCGTTACCCGCAGCAGCGATAAGCAACACGCCATTACTTTCATGCGCCGCGAGGGCATTCTTCTCAGTATTACTTGAGCTAGAACCCCCTAAACTCATTGTTACTACATTGGCCCCGTTGCTAACACAGGTATCGACTGCAGAGACTAAAGAGGATGAGTAACCCCAGCCTGAAGCATTAAATACTTTAATCACATGAATGTTGGCATTCTGGTTTGGCATTACGCCTACAACGCCCTCATTGTTTGCAATAGCTGCAATTGTGCCCGCAACATGTGTTCCGTGAGCATTACCCGCACCTGGATCAAACCAGTTTCCGGTTCCGGAGTTGTTTGTGCCTGTTACATTGTTAGCATTAAGGTCGTTATGTCCACGATCGTAACCAGAGTCAATGATACAAATGGTACGGTTGCCTGCTTGACTATCGCTTAATGTTGTTGCCCCGACATAAGTTTGCCCCCAAGGAGTTGTTTCGCTTAGCAGACGACGTGGCACATCTTCTTCAACATAATCAACATCAGCGCGGAATCTAAGCGCTTGAATGTTCTTACTATCTAACTTTACGGTATAGCTGTTACTGCGACCAATGCGCTTCATCTCTTTTGCGGAGACGCTGTTAAGCGCGCGGAAGTGAGAAAAGACTTCGTTGGCTCTTGGTTGATACTCTGCGTCATCAATAGCATTTGTTGCCATTGAAAAGCCAGCGGCAGCGTCTGCAGTTTTAAACTTTACGATATAACGCTTAGGCAGCGGGTTTTCGCTATTAATTTGGGCTGCACTGCTGTGTAAACCAGGAGTGAAAGAGGGAGCCGCGCTAACACTTGCTGAGATCGAAAGTGCAAGAACGGACAGGCTTAATGCTGTTGTTACTTTACTTGTAGTCATAACTGTCTTCCATGTTAATCAGGATATTTGGTTGTTTCTTATAGTATTTGCAGTAGAGGATCTCGTGATCACTTACTGCGCTAAAGAATGTATCTATAGTTGTTACAGTTGTAAAATAGATGTTAACTGTTGATGGCGTGTTTTTAGTTAGGTGGACAGATTTCTTTACGTGAATAGTTATACTTGCATTTAGCTGTTTATCGGGTTGTTAGTCGGTTTGGTTGATTTTTCATTCGGGTGGCTAAGTGGTAGATATTGATGGTATTAAGTATACGTTTGTGCTTGAGTCAAGGGAGCTACTTGTAGGTTACTAATATTAAAGAGTATTAACTGTGTTTTTAATTTAGTAATAACTTATTCTTATTAGTGCTTAATTTGAAGGGGGGAAATGTTTGCCCTGCCTGTTTACAGGTGGATCTTACTGATATATCGCTCGTTTGGGTTTAAAGAGTCGATTGAGGCATTTTAATAGAGTGCTTGCAGTTGAAAATGCTAACTGTGTAACTTTTTAATGCTTACATTAAGATGAAAGAAGAGGCCACGCAAGAGTGGCCTCTGTCATTGAATTAATCATTAGTAAAAACAGTTAACACTTATAGTTTTATAGTATATTACAATTGGTTTGGGTGTTATTACTTAGCCTTATTTTGGTTGTCGCTGCATGAGCATTTGGTAACCGCCACCATTGTATGTATGACTATACCCGGCGCTGATCAGGGCATCATTAGCTATACCACTACGACGGCCGCTGCGGCAGTACAAAACCACAGACTTATCTGTTGCGATTTTTCTCTCAGCAAAAGCCTTTGCGATCTGCTCAAAAGGAATATTGATTGCGTTCGGTAGGTGGCCTTGTGCAAACTCTTCAGCGGTTCTCACATCCACAATCAAGGCGCCAGCATCAATTTTTTGCCATGCTTGCTCAACATCTTTATCTACTGCCAGTGCAAATTTGCTAAACATAAATAGCACAAAAGTTAGTGCCGTAAAAACGATGACATTTGATCGTTTATATTGGAGTTTATGCATGTAACTCATCAATTTTCCTTAATATTATTATTTGGCGACTTTTGATGTTGCTCCGCATTGGTATTGATGAGGGCTAACTAACAGCCCTTGATTTTTTATGAATGCAAAAACAATTATCTAATCAGTCGCTAATTGGGCCTCTGACTTAAAACCAAACTTTTTAAAAACAATGGCTGCAGGACAAAACCCAGTATAGGCACTCTGGGTTAAGTTTACCCCAATAAACGCTGTTAACCAGACAAAGTTGTGACTGACCCATAAAGTTAAAGCAAGTGAAAGCAAAATCATCATTCCAGCAAAAGCCATAATGGCGCGTTCTAAAGACATAGTGTTACCTCTCACAGTGTTAAGTTCATTTGATTAAAAACGTGCCGACTATCAGCACGCGGTATGACAACTGATTATTGATAGCGCTTTTTCATCACCGCATAGTAAAGCACTGGGATGACTACTAGCGTTAGCAGTGTAGATACGAGAATGCCGAAAATAAGGCTGATCGCTAAGCCATTAAAAATAGGGTCGTCTAGAATGAAAAGCGCGCCGATCATCGCTGCCATTCCCGTCAACATAATAGGCTTTGCTCGAACGGCGCCGGAGTGAATAACGGCTTGTTCAAACAGTACGCCTGCAGCAGTTTCTTGGTGGATAAAATCAACGAGTAGGATTGAATTTCGAACGATTATTCCAGCAAGTGCAATCATGCCGATCATCGACGTTGCAGTGAACTGTGCCCCGAGTAATGCATGACCAGGCATAACGCCAATAACCGTAAGAGGGATCGGCGCCATGATGATGAGTGGTACGGTATAGGACTTAAACTGTGCGACGACCAGCAAGTATATTGCAATCATGCCGACAGCATACGCGATCCCCATATCCCTGAATGTTTCATAGGTTATTTTCCATTCGCCATCCCACAGCACCGCGACACTATCGAGCCCTGTGGGTTGATTAATATAGTGTTGCTCAAATCCAAGGCCATTAGCGGCGTCTATTTTGCCGACCATATCAAACATGCCATATAGCGGACTATCGAGCGGACCCGCCATGTCGGCAACTACCATTATCATCGGGATCATGTTCTTGTGGATTATTGGCGCATCGATGGTACCGTGCTGAATATTCAGTAACTCAGACATTGCAATAGCTTGGCCTTCGCTATTTTTAATCGTGAGATTCATTACCTGTTCTAAGTTGAACTTGTCAGACTCTTTGAGCTGAATACGAATAGGCACTGGGTATTTTTGCTTGGGCATATGCAAGTAGCTAATATCTTTACCGCCAATGCTGGTGGCCACGAGATCGACCACCTGAGCATATTCAACACCAAGCAAGCTCGCTTTGCTTCTATCTATATTAACTTGCCATTTGGCCTGCGCTGCAGGTAGATAGATATCAATATCTACTACATCGGTAGTTTGATGGAATAGCGCTTGTAATTGATTGGCTGCTTTTTCTCTAATCGCTTCACTCGGGCCATAAACCTCAGCGAGAATAGGCGACCAAACAGGTGGCCCTGGCGGAACCTCAACCACTTTGACATTAGCGTTATATTGCTTGGCTATCTGTTGCAGCGGCCCTCTAACCGCTAAAGCAATGCTGTGGCTGTCTCTGTCCCTATGTTGTTTATCAACTAGGTTCACCTGAATATCACCAAGCTCCTGAGTTTGACGTAAAAAGTAGTGGCGTACTAAGCCATTAAAATTCATCGGTGCGCTGGTACCCGCATAAAGTTGATAGTTATCAACTTCATCAACGGTGTTTAGGTGCTGCGCGAGTGCTTTCAACGTTCTCTGGGTTTGCTCTACTGGCGTGCCTTCAGGGAGATCGACCATTATTTGAAATTCTGACTTGTTGTCAAAAGGCAGCATTTTGAGTACTACTAACTTACCAATAGGCAGTGCAACGGCACTAGCGATAAGAACGAAGATCCCAGCGGCTAAGCCAAAGCGTGCCTTTCTAGCATTTTTCCCTGTTACAAACGGTCCAATTAGTCGATTAAAGGTGCGTACCATCACACCGCCGTTTTCCATTTCTTGTTTCGCCGTCTTATTGTCAGCCTGATTTACATCGTGTTTTAACAGTTTACGGCTGAGCCAAGGGGTGACCATAAAGGCGACTGCAAGAGAGATGAGCATGCCCATACTGGCATTTATAGGAATAGGGCTCATATATGGACCCATAAGCCCTGATACAAACGCCATCGGTAGCAATGCTGCAATGACTGTAAAGGTTGCCAGAATGGTTGGTCCACCGACTTCGTCAACGGCAATGGGGATGAGCTCGCTAAAGCTTCTTTTACCCATTGCCATATGGCGGTGAATATTCTCAACCACAACAATGGCGTCATCCACCAAAATACCTATCGAAAAGATAAGTGCGAACAGGGAGATTCGATTTAAGGTAAACCCCCAAGCCCAAGAGGCAAATAGCGTCAGCGCAAGCGTAATGACAATGGCGATTCCAACTACTAATGATTCTCTAAAGCCCATGGTGAGTAGCACTAATATGACCACTGCAGAGGTTGCAAAAATCAGCTTTAGAATAAGTGTATTAGCTTTGTTACCAGCCGTTTCGCCGTAGTTACGAGACACTGAAATATTGACCGTATTTGGCAATAAGATATTATCGACTTTATCGACGCGCTCAAGAATGGCATCAGCAATATCTACGGCGTTAACGCCTGGTTGCTTGCCAATGGCAATGGTGACGGCAGGGTAGATATTGTCTTTATCGCCATGCCAAGCAGTTTGGCTGGGAATATCTGCTTTTAATGTGATGTCTGCAATATCGGCGAGAAATATCGGCGCAGCTTGATTATCGCTGTCTTTGCGAACAGCAATTACCAACTGTTTTACATCATCAAGATTGTTGATGAATTGGCCTGTTTGCACTTTAATCTGTTGGTTTTGTTGTACCAGAGAAGCTGGCATAGAGACATGGTTGTTACTACTTAACCGATTATTGATTTCATCATATGAGACGCCGTAATAGTTCATTTTAATCGGGTCAATACGAACATTAACGATTAGCTGTTGTGAACCGACAGAGTTTATCTCTCGCGTTCCGGGGATCCTTTTAAGCTCAGTTTCTAAACCGTTGGCAACATGAGTGAGTTGCTCAGCTGATATCGCAGTATCTTTTGACCAAAGGGTTAAACTAACAATCGGTACATCATCAATGCCACGAGGTTTAATCAGTGGTTCACCAACGCCTGATTCTAAAGGCAGTTTGTCCAAGTTGGCATAGATCTGGTTATAGAGCTTAACGATAGCGTCGTTTCTGGCTATACCCACTTCAAAGATGACGATGAACATCGCGCCATCTGGCTGCGAGAATGAATAAAGAGTATCAATCCCTTTAAGTTCAGAAATTATTTGCTCAGTAGGCAAGGTGACTAAACTTTCAACCTCAGCGGGTGTTGCGCCAGCAAACGGAATATAAACGTCGGCAAAAGTGACATCTATTTGTGGTTCTTCCTCTTTTGGTGTAACCAGTACGGCAAAGAGGCCAAGCAGTAAGCCAAGTAGCGCCAGTAAAGGGGTGATAGCGCTTTGCTGAAAGCTAGCAGCAATCTTGCCGGAGATCCCTAAGCTATTATTGTTATTATTCATCTTCTTCTAACTTCCTATGGCTTTGACTGCTTTTGAACCTGCAATAAGGTTTGATAGGCGTCTTTGGCAATAACATCTTCATTGGATAGGCCTGCTAGCACTTCAACGTCGTCACCATTTTGTTGACCGAGTCTGACTTGATTGAGCACCCATTGCTTATTTTGCAGCAGGTAAACGCCAGTTAGGTCGTTAATGGTGATCAATGATGATTTAGGAATGAACATCGTTTGGCGTTGCCCGCTAATAAAGCGAGCTTTTATTAGGCTACCAGGGATCAAGCCGGCGGTATCTGCTGGAAGTTCTATACGCACTTTATAACTGTGGCTGACTTGATCAATAAAGCTAAACATATTGAGCTTATCGCTGACTATCTGTGTACCATCGGCAAGAGTTAATTGGAATTGTGGCAGCTGTTTCAAAGCGTCAATATAGCGCTGTGGTACATGAGTAACGGCCCGCATATGTGTTAATGAATAACCGGAATAGAGTGGCTGCCCAGGGCTGACCGTTTCGCCTTGTTCGACATGCCTTTTGGTCACAATACCTGAAAATGGTGCACTGACTGCGGTATATTTCAGTGACTCAGTGGCCTGAACGATACCCGCTCTCGCTGCACTGACTGCTTGCTGAGCTGATTTCGCATTGGCCTGTGCTTCATCCATTGAGCCAGCAGATATTGCGCCTTGTGGGAATAAGGTCTTATAACGTTTTAACTGAGCTTGAGCCTCGATATTTTGCGCATTGGCTTTGGCATACTGGGCTTCTGCACTCGCTAAATGTGCACCTTGCTCTTTACTGGTGATTTCCAGTAGCGCGGCATTTTCAGCAACAATATCATTAACATCGTAGTTAAGCTTGATGATCCGTCCCGATGTTTGTGCTGATACGGTTGCCGCTTTACTTGGTTCGATAACGGCATCTAAAGCAACCCAGTTTGGATAGTGTTGGTAGTTAACTGTCACTGTGGTTTCGCTGCTTTCTTGAGCTTGTTCTGCCGCTACTGCAGTATAGGAAAAGTTTAATAGCAGTGAAAAAAGCAAAACTGTAAATGTTGGGGTAGGGTAAGCCGTCATAGTTGTTCAACCGTAAATACATCCATGAGATTATTCTAATGGATGTGAAACTATGGTGCAATAACTATTCATTAGAAAAATGCGATGGAATGATTTTTAGAAAAAAAAGCACAATAGAACATTGTGCTAAATGGCTGAAATATCGGAATTAGTCGTTTAGGTAATAAGTCAATGTCGACACAATACGTACTTTCTTTATATAAGACGTATTGCTGTCTCTATCGTTAATGCTGAATTGTCCCTGTGCGGCTTTTTTGATTTTTCCTAATTTAGAGTCAGAGTCCTTTGCAAACTTTTCCGCCACCTGCCGTGCATTTTGAGTCGCCGATTGGATCATCTCTGGTTTAACGTCATTGAGTTTAGTAAATAGGAACTGAGCTTTGCTGTTGTAGTCTTGATCTGAAATCGCTATGCCTTCTTTGGCAAGCGACAGCATTTTTGTACGAGCTGACAACAACAGGTCAATTTTATCGGTATAGAGTGATAACGAGACTCGAGCTGAGTAGCGATACTTCACATTCGGATCTGAGTAACCTTGGGCTAATCGATCATCAATAGCGGGCAGTGAGATAGTGATCTCTGACTCATCAAAACCTTGCTGTTTTAAAAATGCGGCGACTTTATCAGTCTTAGTTTGTACGTTTACGTAGAGGCTATCGAGATCGTTATCGACTTCGGTAAACCTGATTGGCCAGATGGCAATATTGGCACGTACCTCTTTTTCGGCTAACCCCTTAACGGTTACCGTACGTTCCATCGATTTCATTTTAATTAGCTTATCACCAATGGTATTGCCAAGTAACACCATGCCTAGGCAGAGTAAGCCACCAAGAATAAAGGCAGAAACAGCATTGTTTTTAGTCATAACAGATAGTTCCATCTATATAGATATACTCATGTTGCAAGTTAAAGCGAGATGAATATGAACAAGCTTAACGTTAGCAAGGATTATTAAATTGGTAAAATTAAAAGCAGTTCATCGAGGCAATAAAAAAGCCGCAAAAATGCGGCTTTCGGTTTACTCAATAATCAACTTAGAACTTGTAGTTGTACTGCATTGAGTAATACGTTGCGTTTGACAATGTTGTTGCGTTAATTGGAGTTGGGTTAGCACCATAAATTGCGCTGTACTCAACAAGGTCAGTCTCTTCACCTCGAACAAATGCTATACCGAAGTCTAAGCTGGTGTGCTTAGATAAGTTGTAGGTAGCACCCGCTGTATACCATTGACGGTCTGAATCAGGAATGGAAATAGAGCTGATTTCGCCAACTACGCCTTGGTCAAACATGTAACCTGCACGTAATGTCCAGCTGTCGTTCAAAGTATAGGTACCGCCGACACTGAACAACCAAGAGTCATCCCAAGCATAAGTCTTAAGACTTGCTTCTGGAGCAACTGGAGCGCCACCAATTGTGCCATCAGTTACACTGATTTCATGGAAATCACCCCAAGTAGTCAATTGCGCAGTGTAATGCAGAGCAAACTTTTCAGTTAGCTGATGAAAACCAGCTACTTGGAAGATATCAGGAATTGGGATATTGATTTCATCAAACATGATTGGACCAGCTTGCGGATCTGTCATGCTGATATCACCACTTGCTTTAAAGTCTGGACTAAAGCGGTAGCTGGCACCAATGCGGTGGTTTTCATTGAATTCGTACACAGCACCAACGATACCACCAAATGCAACACCATCAGCGTCTACATCAACAAGTTCGGTATGCTGAGGATCTGATAGCGATGGTGTAGCGCCACCACGTGTAAGCGTTCCTTCACCGTAAATAACATCAACACCAGCACCTACACTAAAGTTATCATTAATGCGGTAAGAAGCACTTAGATTAAAGTTAATGGTTGTTACTTCTGTTTTACCAAGCAAATCAATCGGTGCTGGTATTACGCCGCCAATGATATTATTTGAAAGTTCAGTTGTATCAGTACCTGTACCGAAGTTACTGAACATAGCAACGCCGTAGGCGAACTTGTCATTGACTGGGCTGACATAGTAAAAATTAGGGATAATCTTTGCTTCTGCAGCATCTGGTACACTACCAAAATGCACATCACCCATAGCCACGTCTTTAACTTCTACTTCTACGTCAGCATAAGTTAAACCCATTGATAATTGCTTTTCATCAAACAACGCCATAGCAGCAGGGTTACGTGATAGCACTGATGCGTTATCAGCGATGACAGCATCACCGGCAAAAGCACGGCCGATACCTGTTGCTGATTGGCTGTTAAGTTGGAAACCAGCAGCCATTGATTGTGTGCTTACTAAAGCAACTGATACAGCGATAAGAGTCTTGTTGAAATACTTCATTATTATCATCTCTATTATTGTTGGTCTTGCTTATATAGGTGTTAATTTGAAATTAACTGCAAGATCCACTTGTTAGACCAGTGCATCTTAGGTAGGTAAGGGCAAGCTAACAACTCCGACCAGAGCTAAAAAATTGTTAATTATTAGTTAATTGAGACGCTTAGAAGTTTAGAAAATCATTCTTTCGATTGAATATGGATAAAGAAGCTATATAGCATAAAGGCTTGGGAGATAATTAAGGTTTAACTTATGGTTAAGAGTATGTAACGCGGGCTTTTTTTTCGATGTGAATTGAAGGATAAAAAAAAGCGTACAGATGTACGCTTTTTAGTAGTAATGCTAATTTACTCAATTACAGCTTAGCTTCGAACTCGCTAAATTGTGCTTTTACTTTATCAGATGGAGCCTGTAATTTACTGGTAAGTACACCTGCGATGGTAGCAAATAGGAAGCCTGGGAGAATTTCATAGAGGTCAAATATTCCGCCGCTAAGTTGCTTCCAAACAACCACTGTTACCGCACCAACGATAATTGTTGCTACTGCACCATTGCGGCTGTAATCACGCCAGAAAAGCGACATCAAAACCACAGGGCCAAATGCGGCGCCAAAACCTGCCCATGCATAACTGACCAGACCAAGCACACTGCTTTCAGGGTTAAGTGCTACAACCCCCGCGATGACGGCAATGGCGAGTACACCGATACGACCCACGAGCATAAGCTCTTTACTTTCTGCCTGAGGACGTAGCCATTTCTTGTAAAAGTCTTCCGTAATCACACTTGAACATACTAACAACTGTGAATCGATGGTGCTCATAATCGCTGACAGAATTGCTGCTATCAGTAATCCGCCTATCCAAGGGTTAAAAGCGGCATGGGCTAAGTGAATAAATACCGTTTCCGGGTTTTCTAATGGTTCAGCTGCAAAATAGAGTGTACCTGCAAGGCCGGTTGCTAAAGCGCCAAATAGTGCGACAACCATCCAACTCATTGCAATACGGCGAGAAACAGTAATATCTTTAGCAGAGCCAATCGCCATGAAACGCGATAAAATATGAGGCTGACCGAAGTAACCTAGACCCCAAGCCAGCAGAGAGACTAATCCGATAAAGGTAGTATTTTCGCTGAACAGTGACAACATTGCAGGGTCTAAAGTTTCAAAACCTTGCTGAGCTTCTGGTTGGCTGAAGATAGCAATCGGTACGATTAATAAGGCTACTAACATCAAGCTACCTTGGAAAAAGTCAGTCCAGCTCACAGCAAAGAAGCCACCAACGAAAGTGTAAGCGACAATAATGGTAGAACCAATAATCAATGCTAGGGTGTAATCAAGGCCGAAAACTTTTTCAAATAATATAGCGCCACCGACCATACCTGACGATGCATAAAAGGTGAAAAAGACTAAAATAGTTACCGCTGAAACTAACTTGAGTATGCCTTTGCTGTCTTCAAATCGTTTTTCAAAGAAATCGGGTAGGGTAAGAGCATTATCGGTAAACTCGGTATAAATGCGTAATCTTTTTGCGACAAAGAGCCAGTTAAGCCAAGCACCAAAAACCAGCCCAAAGCCGATCCAAGCTTCACCCAAACCGCCTAAGTAGACCGCGCCAGGTAATCCGAGCAGTAGCCAGCCAGACATATCTGAAGCACCGACACTTAACGCTGTTACGCCAGGCCCCATGCCACGGCCACCCAAAATATAATCGTCTACTGAGTCTGTTGCTTTGTAAGCCCAAAGGCCAATCCCCATCATTAAAGCTAAGTAGCCAATGAAGGTAATTAATATGGGTAATTCTATGGTCATGAGATATTTACGCTTTTATCATTTTTGGTTGTGGCGCTATGCTAGCAGATATTTGAGCTATAGCTCAATAATTGATGGGAGTGTGATTGAGATCTAACCAGTAGCGCAAAGAAAGCGCTACTGGTTGTGAACGGTTTAGATGAAAGTTTGCTTAATCTCGTTTTTTACGTAATTAAGATCTTCGCTTCCCTCACCAACAAGTAACATGTAGGCATTGTCTGTTTCAAAGCCCATTCCTTTATACTTGTTATCAGCAAAAGCTTCGTCAAGCACCATTCTATCTTCTAGAGGCACGATGAACAGAGTCACTTTTCCTGATTCACCTTGCATCACCAAGTGCAGACTTTGAACACCCTGAAAATCACAGTAGGTGCTATAAAATACTTTTCCGGGTTGCTGGGTGAACTTCATGTTACTGCCGCTATTTAAAGAGGCTAGCTGAAAGTTAACATCTTGATATTGAACATTTTGATCAACATGCAAAGCTTTATCTTCATGATAAACATGAGCTAATGCATGCTGGCCTAAATCGACGGGTCCCATTCTTAATAAGGTAAAAGTAATACCAGCTAAAAATGCAACTGAGGCGACCATGGCAAATGCAAAGCCAGTTTTACGGCGCTGTGAATGATGATGCTGCAACTGTTGGCGCAGTAAAAGTTTAGCTGCGAGATCGTCAGGAACATCAATCTTAAGCGCATTTTCGATTTTGTTATCTAAGCCTTTTAAGTCATTTAAAAAAGCTTCTCTTTCAGCCGATTCCATTGCTGCTTGAAGGAACTCGGGATCTTGGTTATTTGGCTCACCATAAGCTTGGCGGCGAAATTTAAGTTCATCCATTGGATTGACCTCTGATAGTCGGTTGTTCGAGTACATCTTTAAGCTGGTTTCTAGCTCGAAATAAACGCGTCATTACGGTGTTTCTATTGAGATCTAATATTTTAGCTATCTCTTCACCACTGAAACCGCCTATCACTTGTAGTAATAG
The DNA here is from genome assembly GCF_000014885.1 of Shewanella piezotolerans WP3. Taxonomy (NCBI): domain Bacteria; kingdom Pseudomonadati; phylum Pseudomonadota; class Gammaproteobacteria; order Alteromonadales; family Shewanellaceae; genus Shewanella; species Shewanella piezotolerans. The sequence continues at coordinate 3,303,103 of NC_011566.1, read as the reverse complement.
TGGTTCACGATATTCAAGTTCCAACTTTGAAATCTGTCTCTGCAATAAGTGTTGTTCTGCATGGTCTTCAGTGCTTCCGGAGAACGTATCTTCGATAAATTCCTGTTCGACATCTGAATAATTAAATTGTTTACGTTCAAACCGGCGTGCATTTTCACGACGAAGGATAGTGATCAGCCATGCTTTTGCAGCTTTTTCATCTTTCAATGAATCAAGCGAGCGCCAAGCGCGCAGAAAGGTTTCTTGAGTGATATCTTCAGCGATATGTTTATCGCCGCATAGCCAATAGGCATAACGGTATATATCGGAATGAAGTGCCCTGACAAGGCTATCGTATCGTCTTTGTTTGCTAACCATGTCTGAAGAGACCGTGGAGCTAGACTTTTTATTTCGCCAACTATCAAACATTTTTACTTTTTTCTAACTGGATCAATATTTCACAGCTTAACCTTGTTCAACTTCGAATACCAATTGCAGGTAAATAAAGTCTAAATTAGCTGATAAAGAAGCCATTTTTATAAAAAATGCTCCCTAAGGAGCATCTTTTCATATTTTTTAGTAGGTCAATCTAAACCGTTATAATTTTGGGTTTAAAGCGTTAAGCGCAGAAGTGTGTCGCTGCTTATTGGTCGCTTTTGTTGATAATGCCAGTTTTAACAGTCGCTGATAATCGATGTTAGTGTTCTGTTCGCTGTAGGCCGATTGTTGTAAAGCGATAACCATGTTTGATAGCTCAGTTGATTGCTTGCCAATATCTTGTAGAGTCATTGGCGTTGCATATAGATCAGCAAAATAAGCACTTAATGCATTAATCACGGCGGTAGGATCCTTCGCTGCGCAGCTGCTCTCAAGTATCTTACGGCTATTTACAGGCTGTGAGATGTTATCATTTTCTACTGGTTTTGAGTTTGACGACTGTTGCTTTCTTGCATTTAGCCATAGCACTAATGTCACTAACCATAAGATGGCGAGAATCGCGCTTACCCAAGGCCAGTAGCCTGCGTCTGTAATGGTTGCGGTATTGGTGGCTGATGGAGCGATAGCGATTTCTGTTGTGCCACCTGTCACTACTATTGTGCGCGCTGGCAAAGTCGCATATTGCTGTTGTTTTAGGTGCGGATTCCACCATGGGACGTTAATTTCGGGTAACGTATAAGTTCCTGCCTTTGTGGCGACTATAGCGGTTGTTTGTGTCAGTTGTGACACCATCTGCTTATCACGAACAAATGACTTTCTCTGCGGCTTTTCAGGGTATGATTTAAGCGCTGAAGGCATCGAAAGCTGCAATTCTGGCAAGCTGGTCTCATCTGCATTGGAAGCCAGCAAGGTTAAGGTTCGAGTTATCGGGTCACCAACTTTATATTCGACAGGTGATTCTGGCCAGTCCTCTTTTAGTACCACTAGATCTGACACTAACCATTGGCCTTGATATTCAACAGGCTCTGGGTTGATAAGTATCACTGATTTCGGTGCTTGTGTTTGTGTTGGTCGACTTTCATTGAAGGAAAACATGCCGCCATTTCGCTTGGCTTGCACCAATACATCACCGGAAAAGCTAGCACCGTTGATAGTGAGCTCACCTGGTTGGTCGGCGACAATGGCATAGGCTCGCTCAATAACTCGATAGCGTTTACCATTGATTATCTCGTTGCTGTCTTTATCTTCACCAAGTTGCTTTATTTGCGCGCCTTGTAGCACCGGGGCGCTCAGAACGCCACGTTGCAGCTCAAGAGCTAGAAAAAGCTTAACTCTATAGGTCAGCATTTGCCCGACATAAGCTTCTTCAGACGATAAGCTCGCACGCATAAAGATATCTTGTTTTTGCTGCGGTTGGCTGCTTCTATCCACAACTGAAAGAGTAATTGGGTCTGAGCTGACTCCTTTTATCTGAAAGGCTGGAATTGTGACATTGCCACGAGATTTAGGCGAAAGCAGTACTTGCCAGCGAGTTTCGTTTCGAGCATCAAAATTCATTATCTGTTTACTGCGACTGATACTTGTTCGGCCAACAATGAAATCTTTAAGCAGTGCAGAGGTGTTGAGCTCGCCACTATTTAAATCGTCATCTGCAACTACAGTTAATACGAGAGACTCACCTTCGATGACCGGGTTTCGGTCAACAGATGCTTGTAAGCTCGTAATTGCATAGGCGGGGGCTGTAGCCGTAATTACGAGAATAAAGAGTACCAGTATATGTCGAATTACCACTGTTGGTTTTCCTTGGTGTTAATGCCTTGACGGCGTCGTTTTTGATATTCAAGCTGCATCTTATTACGCAGTAATACTTGTGGGTCGTCAGCAATTGCTCTTAAAGCTCTTTCCATTTCTGGTGGCAATGGCTCATCAGAGGAAGTCGCGGGTACCATAGAGGTTGCTTCATCTCCCTGTTGTGGGTCTTCATTGTCGCTAGCTTGTTTGGCATTAGCTTGTTGCGCATTTTCCTGCAGCTTGTCTTCTGGTTTTTGAGGATCAGACGCTTTTGCGTCCATGGGAGCATCGTTGCTGTTGGGCTCATTTTGTGCAGCATCACTGGCTCCACTTTGCTGCGACTCTTCAGCGGTATCGTTTGCATCGTCGCCGGATTTGGTGTCATCTGAAGGCTGTTGCTTTTGTTCTCCCTGACCACTGTCAGTGTCAGAACTACTGTCATCGGATTCTTTATCACTTTGCTGACCGTCATCAGATTGTTGCTCATTACTCTTTTGCTGTTGATCCTCTGAGTTTTGCTTTTCATCTGAATTTTTCTGGTTGTCACCGTCGCCTTGAGAATCTTGTTGCTGTTGCTGTTGTAATTGCTTAGCCAATGCAAGGTTTTGCTGTGCGCTATCCATATCGGGTGCTAACTCAAGTGCATCTTGATAGCGTTTTTCGGCTTTATCATATTGACCAAGCTGCATCAGAGCATTGCCTTGGTTATAGAGGCCATTGGCAGAGTTGTCCTGCTCAAACCCTGTTAGTGCCTGTTCATATTGTCCCGCTTTATAATGAGAACTTGCCTGCCATTGAGCTTGCTCAAACTTTTGTGCTGCCGCTTCATACTGCTCGGCTTGGTAGTCTTTAGCAGCTTGTTGATCTTGAGTCTGCCACAAATCATCCCAGCTGTTAGCGTAAACGGGTTGTGTCGGCTGTAAAACGACGACCAAAGCGATTGCACCAAGCAATCCATGCCTGAAACTGAGAAGGGCAGGCAGCAGCAGTAACAATGCGATATAACCGCCAAGATCTTGCCAAACTTCACCTTGCCTATCACTCTCTTTTGTATCTTTAGTGGTGGCAAGCCAATCGAAAAGTTGAGCAATATCTTGACCGTCTGCACGTGTTGAGATGACAGTACCGTGACTCGAAGAAGCTAATGAGTTTAGCAATCCTAAATCAGTTTTTGCAACAACCACTTGGTTGGCATTATCACGTAGCAGTTGGCCGTCAGGTAGTTTAATTGGCGCACCTTGTTCACTACCAAATGCTAGTACTCCCAACCGATAAGCACTGCCTTTTAACACTGATTGAGCGGCACTGAGCTGGGAAGGAGAAATGCCATCAGTAAATAAAATAATGTCGCCACTAATATGTCCGCTTTGACTTAGCAGGGATTTTGCGTGTTCTAGCGCGGCTTCTATATTAGAGCCTTTTGTTGGCATGATGCTTGGCGTTAATGTCGGCAGTAGGTTTAATAGCGTGGCGTTATCTCGAGTTAACGGGCTAATAGTAAATGCATCACCAGCGTAAGCAACAAGTCCTGTTTCACCTTCAGCAATCGATCCTAGCAGATCTGTTGCTCGATACTTTGATTTGGTCAACCGGTTGGGTGAAAGGTCATTGGCATACATAGACAGGGACATATCCATCACAATGACTCGACCTTGTGCAGACTCATAAACTGGCAGTGCCGTTTTTTCAATCGCGGGACCAGAAAGGGCAACAACAGCGATACACCATGCCATTGCAAGGTATGCAATAGAATGGCTACGTTTTTTATCTGTGCGACTAAGCAATACACTTGCTAGGTGAGGGGCAATGTATTGATCCCAGCTGGAACTCGCACCGTGATTCTTTTTAATAAACATTAACAACATAGCCAGCGGTATAAGCGCTAATAGCCACTCAGGACGTATTAAATGCATGTTTAACGACCTCTCGATGGCTGTTTGGGTTTATTACTGAATACAGTTAGCTGCCCAAGACTTTTAAATATGGTGAGCAATAACGCTAAGCCAAGCGGCCAATAAAACAGTTCTGATTGTGGTCGATAACTGAGTTGCTCTCGACTGATTGGTTCTAGTTTGTCGATCTCTTGATAGATGCGCTCGAGCTCTTCGGTATTGCGAGCGCGGAAATAGCTGCCACCAGTTTTCTCTGCTATCTGTTTAAGCTGGGTCTCATCTAAATCCATTGACGGATTGACTCTTTCTTTGCCAAAAAGGGTACGTCGCTCCATGACTTCGGCGCCAACACCGACTGTGTAAATAGTGATCCCTCTTTTGGCTGCAATATCGGTTGCTTGCTCTGGGGATATGGAGCCTGCATTGTTAGAACCATCGGTAAGTAAAATAAGCACTCTATTGCTATTTTCAACTTGGTCAAAGCGCTTAACACCCAGCGCGATAGCTTCGCCAATTGCGGTTTGTCTGCCTACCAAACCGATCTCGGCCTCGTTCAAGTACTGAGCAACTGTACGTCGGTCTTGGGTGAGGGGTGATTGCAAATAAGCATGATCAGCAAACAAGATAAGGCCAATGCGATCGCCTTTTCGGCGCTCGATGAATTGGCTTATCACATGTTGAATAAGGGTAAATCTGTCGGTGACTTTACCGTCAATGACCATATCTTCAATCTGCATGCTGCCGGATAAGTCCACCGATAACATTAGATCTCGGCCCTTACTAGGCAACTCTATTGGTTCTCCCATCCATAATGGTCTTGCCACAGCTAAGACTAATAGAACCCACACCAGCCAATAGCCCTTATTTGAAGATGTCTCTACTTTATTCGGTAAGCTTTGTACTTCAACATCGCTACCGGGAAGATAAAGGTGTCCACCCAGTTTAGCCTGCTGTTGCTGCTTTTTTCTCAATAATAGGGGTAGGGGTAACAGCAGTAGTAACCAAGGGAGTGCTAAGGTCAACATTATTTAGCCTCCATTTGAGATAGTCTATTAGAAGTTGATTTAGTGGTTGAGAGAGGTAATGCATTTTTCAACCACTGCTCGGCGCACTGCTTCAAAGCGATAGCTTGTGACTCAGTTAATGGTTGTTGTTGGTAACTAAGACTGAGTAATTCACAGAGCTCAGTCGGCGGCTGTTTAACTTGTTGGCTAAGCCATTTATGCCACGTGCTGCCAGATAAACTCGCAACTAAATTTCGCTCGCAATAGCTCATTGCCGCGCGCTTTAACACTGCGCTGACGTTAGCAATATAATGGGTGGCTTTAAGGTCGAGTTCAGCGAGCTCAATTAACGCAGCTCGTTTGGCAGCGTTGTGTTTTCGGCGCTTACTCAGGTAGACAAATATCGCTATGGATGACATAAGAGCGATGATTATGAGAATCCAATAGCCATAGGCAATTGGCCATAAACCAATTTCAACAGGAGTTTGGATATCTCGCAGTGATGCTAACGCAGGATTTGCTGCTGGTGTTTGTAGCGCCATCTATCTTAATGCTCCGAGCTGCTGGTTTAGACGTTTACCTGCATCAATAAAGCGAGTTTCAACGCTGATTTTTTGCATCATATTGGTGAATTCTGCTTTGATCTTATGTTGGTTTTGCAACCAATGCTCATAGCTGTGCCTATCGATAATGCGCTCTTTTCCACCGTCTTTAACAGGCAGTTTAAAGTGTTTTGGCAACACAAGATTACCTTCCCGCAAAGGGTCGGTAATTAAAAAAGCGCCCATATCACAGTGGCGTTTTAGATCTGATAACATGGCTAAACAGGCGGCACTAAAGTGACGACCATCGGAGACTATCCAAATTAATGATCCTGGCTTAGCAATACGCCTTAATCGCTTACAGGCATTTAGCATGTGCTCTGGGTCAGCTTCTTGCGCTGCGATAGCATTAAGTTGACGTTGATGTAACTGCTTAATCGCTGAAACTAATTGCAATATTCCCTGCTGACGGCTGCGAGGTTTTAGCTCAATATGTTCCTGCTCGGTGGCGATGATAGCGCCGAGCCTATCGCCATGTAATATAGCGTTCCACCCCAGGGTGGTAGCAACATGAGCAGCTTGCACCGCTTGCAACAATAAGCTAGAACCAAAATACAAGCTATGGCTTAAATCCAGCAAGATAATGATTGGCCGTTCACGCTCTTCGACAAACAGCTTGGTGTGGGCTTTACCTGTTCTAGCTGTTACGCGCCAATCTATCGTGCGTACGTCATCACCACTTTGGTAATGCCGCACCTCGGCAAACTCCATGCCGCGGCCTTTGATTGCACTAGAGCGGTGTCCGGCCAAATTAGCTTTAGCCTTAGCCCTTTTCTCAGGTAAGGCTCGTGCTATGTTTTGGCAAGCAAGTAGCTCTTTTTCTGTGATGTTGATGCCATCAGAAAAAAGAGGCAGATCTGATTTGAGCATTAAGGTACCGCAACTTGAGAAAGAATATGGTTTATCACATCATCTGCAGATACACCGTCCGCTTGTGCTTGATAGCTGAGCAGCAGTCTATGACGTAATACATTAGGGGCAACAGCCTGAATATCCTCTGGTGACACGAAATCGCGCTCATATAAATAGGCGCGTGCTCTGGCGCAGCGCTCAAGAGAGATGGTTGCGCGTGGGCTGACACCATATTCAAGCCAACTTGCAAGCTCAGCACTATAAGCTGCAGGCTGACGAGTTGCCATTACAATATCGACGATATATTTTTCAAGTGGTTCTGCGAGGTAGATCTGTAATGCTTGCTCTCTCGCGGCAAAAATATCCCCTTGAATAATCGGCGTCATGGTTGGGATTTCTTGCTTTAATGCTTCATTACGAGACAAACGCAAAATTTCAAATTCAGTTTCTGCACTCGGGTAGTCAAGATTAAGGTGCATCAAAAAGCGGTCTAACTGTGCTTCAGGAAGCGGGTAGGTTCCTTCATTCTCAAGTGGGTTTTGCGTAGCCATTACTAAAAATAATTCTGGCAGTGGGTAGCTATTCTTGCCGACCGTCACTTGGTTTTCAGCCATTGCTTCAAGTAACGCAGACTGAACTTTTGCAGGGGCTCGATTTATTTCGTCCGCCAATATGAGGTTATGAAATATCGGACCTGCTTCAAATTCGAATGTAGCAGTTTGAGCGCGATAGATATCTGTGCCCGTTAAATCTGCTGGCAATAAGTCAGGAGTAAACTGAATACGGTGAAAATCACCTTCAACGCCATCACACAGTGCTTTGACTGCGCGAGTTTTAGCAAGGCCTGGAGGCCCCTCTACCAGTAAGTGTCCATCGGCGATGAGCGCTATCAGTAAATTCTCAGTTAATGTCGGTTGTCCGAGAATAACGGTATTTAAGTATTCGCGTAGTGCATGAAATCGACTCAAAGGCATGATGGTACTCAATTTATTATGTATAAAGACTATGGACAACCTCTATGGTAAATAATTCAATTGGGTTTTGGCTAGTGTTAAAAAACAAACAAGTGTTTAAAATTTTTCATTTAAAAGTTAGAATCAGATCACACTTTAATGGTCAGACCTGTTTGTAGGTTATTTTGCAGGTTTCTCAGGGATATAAAAAAGCGAGCAACTTCAAGGGTTAGCGACGCAGAACAAGAGGGTGAAAAATGAGTGAAAGACAGCAATTAACTAACGCTAGAGGCGAACGAATCGCGATTGTATCGGGATTAAGAACGCCATTTGCCAAACAAGCGACCGCATTTCATGGTGTATCTGCGTTAGATATGGGCAAAATGGTCGTGAATGAACTAATTTCACGTTCAGAACTCGACCCTAAGCTCATTGAACAACTTGTATATGGTCAAGTTGTGCAAATGCCTGCTGCACCAAATATTGCGCGTGAAATCGTTTTGGGTACTGGCATGGATATCAGCACTGATGCTTATAGTGTCACTCGTGCTTGTGCAACCAGCTTCCAATCAACGGTGAATGTTGCAGAGTCAATCTTGACCGGTAATATGGAAATAGGTATTGCTGGTGGTTCAGATTCATCTTCAGTATTGCCAATTGGCGTATCTAAAAAGCTCGCACATGCGCTTGTTGATCTCAATAAAGCACGTAGCTTTGGTCAGAAGTTATCAATTTTCCGCCGTTTAGGTTTAAAAGATTTATTGCCTGTGCCGCCAGCTGTTGCCGAGTATTCAACTGGTTTGTCCATGGGGCAAACTGCCGAGCAGATGGCAAAAACTTATAATATTAGCCGTGCTGATCAAGATGCATTGGCACATCGCTCTCACACTCTTGCGACTGAAACATGGAACGCTGGCAAACTAGCCGAAGAAGTGATGGCTGCTCATGTACCACCATATAAAGCATTTATCGATCGTGATAACAATATCCGTGAGAACTCTAAGCTTGAGTCTTACGCAAAACTGCGACCAGCGTTTGACCGTAAACATGGCTCAGTTACAGCGGCAAACAGTACACCGTTAACTGACGGAGCATCTGCGGTATTGCTAATGAGTGAAGGCAGAGCTAAAGCGTTAGGTTATACCCCAATTGGTTACATTAAGAGTTACGCATTTACAGCCATAGATGTGTGGGAAGATATGCTAATGGGGCCCTCTTATGCCACTCCAATGGCACTTAAGCGCGCAGGTATGGAATTAGAAGATCTAACGCTTATTGAGATGCATGAAGCGTTTGCCGCACAAACATTAGCCAATATGCAGATGTTTGGTTCAAAGAAATTCGCCGAAGAGAAACTGGGTCGTAACCGCGCGATTGGTGAAATCGATATGAGCAAATTCAATGTATTAGGCGGCTCACTTGCTTATGGGCATCCTTTTGCTGCAACAGGTACACGACTGATCACTCAGGTTTGTCATGAGCTTAAACGTCGTGGTGGCGGAACGGGTCTTGCGACTGCATGTGCAGCTGGTGGTTTAGGCGCAGCAATGATAGTTGAAGTGGAGTAATGGAAATGGAAAAGACATTTAATTTAGCTCGCCGAGAAGATGGTATTGCCATATTAACCATGGATGTACCTGGTGAGACGATGAATACGCTGCGCAGTGAATTTGGTCCAGAGATCAGTGAGATGCTTGCTGAAATAAAGCAAGACAGCAGTATAAAAGGTTTGGTGCTAGTTTCAGGCAAGAAGGACTCCTTTGTTGCGGGTGCAGATATATCAATGTTAGATGCATGCGAAACCGCAATGGATGCGAAGTTACTTTCTCAACAAGGGCATGTGGTTTTTAATGAGTTAGAAAACTTATCTATCCCAGTCGTTGCTGCGATTAATGGTGCGTGTTTAGGCGGTGGTTTAGAGTTGGCATTAGCTTGTCATCAGCGAGTTTGTAGCTTAAATAGCAAAACAATGATGGGTGTACCTGAAGTGCAACTGGGTTTACTTCCTGGTGGTGGCGGTACTCAGCGTTTACCGCGTTTGGTTGGTATTACAACAGCACTAGATATGATGCTAACAGGTAAGCAGATTAGGCCTAAGCAAGCGATAAAAATGGGCTTAGTCGATGATGCGGTACCTGAGTCGATATTAATGCGCACCGCGATTGAAATGGCGCTGGCGGGTAAACGCACAGCCAAAAAGAAAAAACAGTCATTTATTAACAAAATGCTTGAAGGCACTAGTGCAGGTCGAAATATTATTTTTGACCAAGCTGGCAAACAAGTCGCTAAGAAAACCCAGGGAAATTATCCTGCTCCAGCCAAGATAATCGATTGTGTACGCCAAGGCATGACTAAGGGCCTAATCAAAGGCTTAGAAGTGGAAGCAAGTCATTTCTCTGATCTAGTGATATCGAAAGAGTCTGAAGCCTTGAGAAGTATTTTCTTTGCCACGACAGAAATGAAAAAAGAGACTGGCGCTGGAGATGTTGAGCCTCGTAAAGTCAAAAAAGCGATGATCCTTGGTGGTGGATTGATGGGAGGCGGTATTGCCTCTGTTACGACGACTAAAGCTAAAATTCCGGCTCGGGTTAAAGATATTAGTGAGACGGGTTTAAGCAACGCGCTATCTTACGCATACAAGTTGCTCGATAAAGGCGTTAAGCGCCGCCATATGACGCCTGCTGTGCGTGACAATTTAATGGCTTTGATGACGACAACGACAGAATATAAAGGGATTAAAGATGCCGATATCGTCGTTGAGGCAGTCTTTGAAGATTTGTCGCTTAAGCATCAAATGGTTAAAGATGTAGAACGAGAATGTGGTGAGAATACTATTTTCGCTTCAAATACGTCATCGCTGCCAATATCACAAATTGCTGAGGCAGCAACTCGCCCTGAGAATGTCATCGGTTTGCACTATTTTTCACCGGTTGAGAAAATGCCTTTAGTCGAAGTCATTGCCCATGAAAAAACCTCTGCCGAGACGATAGCAACAACAGTAGCTTTTGCACGCAAGCAAGGTAAAACGCCTATTGTGGTTCAAGATGGCGCAGGTTTTTACGTAAACCGTATTCTTGCTCTGTATATGAATGAAGCTGCACAGCTGTTGTTAGAGGGGCAGAGTGTTGAGCATTTAGATAAAGCTTTGGTTAAATTTGGTTTCCCAGTCGGACCAATGACACTGCTTGATGAAGTTGGTATTGATGTTGGTGCCAAGATTTCTCCTACTTTAGAAGCTGAACTCGGGGAGCGGTTTAAGGCTCCGTCGGCATTTGATAAGTTGTTAGCCGATGACCGTAAAGGACGTAAAAACGGCAAGGGTTTCTATCAATATGGAAGTAAGAAGAAAGCAAAGGAAGTCGACAGCAGTGTGTACGCAGTACTTGGGTTAACTCCGGGCCAAAATAGTGATGCGAATGAGCTTGCTCTACGCTGTGTGGTTCAAATGCTTAATGAAGCAGTGAGATGTTTGGAAGAGGGTATTATTGCCTCAGCTCGAGATGGAGATATTGGGGCGATATTTGGAATTGGCTTCCCACCTTTCTTGGGTGGTCCATTCCATTACATTGATACGCTCGGCCCTGCCAAGTTGGTGGAGATCTTAAGTGGATATCAATCTCAGTTTGGTGATCGTTTTGCACCTGCAGAATTGCTAAAGCAGATGGCGAATGAGCAAAGTTACTTCTTCAAGTAATGCTTAAATAATCTCAAAAGTGTCAAAAAATTAACAATGCGGCTACATTTAGCCGCATTTTTTATGTTAAGTGGCAAAAAATTGACTAAAAAACACTCTCATTTAGGTGTTGGAGAGGATATAATGCCCAACTTGAATGATTTTAAGGTATGGACGCTAACTTATTTGATGTGAGGTGTAGGTAAGTGGTATTCCCAATTGTTTTATTTTTAGTTTTATCCAGTTTTTTACTTGGACAGGCTGCTTTTAACGCTGGCTTACCAGTAAAGCGCTGGGTTGTTGCAGGTGCATTATTGGGGCCAGCAGCATATCCGTTGTTTAATTCCCATAAGCAACTGGCTTATCGTAAAGCGATGGGCAAGCAGGGCGCTTCGATCAACATGTAAACTGAAGTCAAGGATAAAAACAAAAAAAGGAGCTAAGCTCCTTTTTTTGTTTTTATCACTAGCCAAATATCTCAGCTGATACTTAGTTCCACCAACCTTTGGCTGGGATGACTTCTAGATGATTTAAACCTTCAGGTAACTTAACTTTCTTACGAGCTGGTTTTGCGAGACCTAGAATTTGCATAATTGAATCAAACATAATTTATTCTCCTCTATGCCGCAGCTTGGTTAAGAACTTTAATGTGCGGCACACCTGCTGTTTGTAGTGGCTTAACTTTGATGTGTGGCACACCAGCTGTTTGCAATGGCTTTACTTTGATATGTGGCACACCAGCTGTTTGTAGTGGCTTAACTTTGATGTGTGGCACACCAGCTGTTTGCAATGGCTTTACTTTGATATGTGGCACACCAGCTGTTTGTAGTGGCTTAACTTTGATGTGTGGCACACCAGCTGTTTGTAATGGCTTTACTTTGATATGTGGCACACCAGCTGTTTGTAGTGGCTTCATCTTAATATGTGGCACACCAGCTGTTTGCAATGGCTTTACTTTGATATGTGGCACACCAGCTGTTTGTAGTGGCTTAACTTTGATATGTGGCACACCAGCTGTTTGTAGTGGCTTAACTTTGATGTGCGGCACACCTGCTGTTTGTAGTGGCTTTACTTTGATGTGAGGCACGCCAGCTGTTTGTAGTGGCTTAACTTTGATGTGAGGTACGCCAGCTGTTTGTAGTGGCTTTACTTTGATATGCGGCACACCTGCTGTTTGTAGTGGCTTAACTTTGATGTGAGGTACGCCAGCTGTTTGTAATGGCTTAACTTTGATGTGCGGCACACCAGCTGTTTGTAATGGCTTTACTTTGATATGTGGCACACCTGCTGTTTGCAATGGCTTTACTTTGATGTGCGGCACACCTGCTGTTTGCAGTGGCTTTACTTTGATGTGCGGCACGCCAGCTGTTTGTAGTGGCTTTACTTTTATATGCGGCACGCCTGCCGTTTGTAGCTCAAGCGCTAGGTAGCTGCTCTCGAAGTTCTTTATTGACGTGTGGCTAGAAGCCATAACTGGAAGTGAACATGCAAATGCAACTGAAACAACTAATCCATTAATTATCTTTTTCATCTTAACCTTCTCAAAGTATCATTTTTTTGACTATTGAAAAGGTTATTGCAGATGTTGTGCCAATGTTTACATGGTTAAGTTATTGCGCTTTATTTAGTGAGATTGCTTTTAATGGTTTAGCATTCGTATCATTGTGCAGAAGATTAGTGAACTCATGTTCGGTTACAGCCTTGCTATAAATATAGCCTTGGATCTCTTCACATTTTAGTGCTCGTAAAATACTCAGTTGAGACGTTTCTTCTACGCCTTCACCAACCACTGAAAGCCCCATATTGTGGGCGATAGTGATAATTGAATCGACCATTTTCAAGTCGCGATCGGATTTATCGATATCATCAACGAATGCTTTATCAATCTTAAGAGTGTGGATTGGAAAACGCTTTAAATATGACAACGAAGAGTAGCCTGTACCAAAGTCATCGAGGGCTAAACTTACCCCCATTTTTGATAGCTGCTGCATCACTTTTATCGCTTTTTCCGGTTCACGTATTACTGTTCCTTCGGTTATTTCAAGTTCTAAGTTTGCAGCTGGCAACTGAGTTAATCGCAACACAGATTCGATGCGTTGTTGAAGATCGGGCAGAGCAAACTGTTTTGACGACAAATTAACAGCCACACGACCATTAAACAAACCTTGCGAGCGCCATTTTTGGGCTGCAAAGCATGCTTTTTTAAGCACAATATCGCCGATTTCAACAATGAGTCCGTTTTCTTCGGCTAGCGGGATAAAGCTATTAGGTGGAATTAAGCCATGCTCTGGATGGTTTAAGCGAACCAGAGCTTCCATACCAGCCATATTACCTGTTTTTAAATCTATTTTTGGTTGGTAGTACACTTCAAACAGATCATCTTTAATGCCTTCACGGATTAGGTTTTCCACCTCTAGCTGTCTAATCGCGTTCTTATTAAGTGATTCTGAATAGAATTGGTAGCGATTACCGCCAGCCGATTTAGCGTGGTACATCGCAATATCTGCTTTGCGCAACAGGGCTTGTTCATTTTGGTCATCTTCAGGATATAAAACGATACCGATACTTACCCCAACCACGACTTTTTCTGCAGACAATTGAAAAGCACTTTCAAAAGCGTGGATGACTGTTTTTGCAATCACAGCACTCACACCAATATCAGGATTTTTGTCGATTAATATAGCAAACTCATCACCGCCTAAACGATAAATGCTGGTGTGATGAGGTACGGCTGCTTGAATTCGTTCAGAGACTAATATCAGTAACTCGTCACCCACTTGGTGACCTAAGGAGTCGTTAATTTTCTTAAAATTATCGAGATCCAAAACCATTAAGGTGTGGTGAGAATCTCTTTTCACCAAGTTACCGAGCGTCACCATAAGGTTAGAGCGGTTGGGAAGGTTAGTTAGCAAGTCGTTATTGGTGAGCTTTCTTAGCTCCTCTTCCTGCTGCTTACGTCGACTGACATCAGAGAAAATACCAACATAATGAGACAATTCACCCTGTTCGTCGTAAATGGCATCGATAGTTAATTCCATTAAAAAGCTAGTACCGTTGCCTCTTGCTGATTCGACTTCATTACTCCATCGTCCTTGCTGTTTTAATATGGAGCGGATCTGTTCTGAATAACTATCGGGATATAGGTCAAAATTAAACAGTGTGCCAATAAAATCCTTTTTACTTAGCATTGAAAGGTCACAACAGGCTTCATTCACCTCTACAAAACAGAACTCGTTATCTAAAATGAACATGCCTTCAGAAATATTCTGAATCGCCCGCTCAAAAAGTCTCAGCTGCTCTTCAGCTTGCTTAAAGTTACTGATGTTTTTGATAGTACCTGTCATACGCAGTGCATTGTCATTCTCGTCGCGCTCTACAATTTTTGCACGATCCAAAATCCACACCCAATCGTCAGACTTTCCTTTAACCCTGTATGCGGCTTCAAAATGATCGGTCTCACCGTAGAAATGTTTGTTTAAGGCATCGCGCACTCGAATTTGGTCCATAGGGTGGATATTACTCTCTTCGCCTTCTTGACCAGAGCGTTGCCCATCTCTTGGGAATTCTAGTGACCCCCAAATATTTGAGCGATAAATTTGTCCTGTCTCAATGTCCCAATCCCACATCTCATCACCGCTACCCCACAGTGACAGTTTCAGCCGCTCTTCACTTTTTGCGATCTGTCTCTGAACCACTCTTCTTCTCATCGCAATTTTTATTGTCGCAATAGATATTAAAAGTACTACTAAGAAATATAGAGCTTTAGCTGGAGTTGATAACCACCATGGTGGGGTTATCTCGATGCTTAAGGTTTTTTCGGAACCATGTTTACCCGAAACGGGATCAATAGCATAAACAGCAAACTCATAATCTCCAGGAGACAAGTTTGTGTAAGTCGCAGAGTTTATTCCTTCTGAATTAATTAGAGACTCTGATAGACCACGCATCTGATAAATATAATTAATATCTTTAAGTGGACTTCTAGGGCTATGAAAAGATATTGTGAATGGATAGTCTGAATACTTTAATTTAAGTTTTTCTGTTTTACTTAGCTTGTTATTCAACACTCCACCATTAGGTGTTTCAGGTATGTTGAATATTAATAACTCATCAAGTGTTACATCGAGTGTTTCTCTTGAGGATAAGTATTCCATCATCCTATTTATTGATACAAAGCTAACTCCAGATATTCCGCCTATGTATATTTCTTCATTTCCTTTTAATATTGCATGAGTGTTATACTCTTCCTGAACACCCAACTCTTTTGTTAGATTATATAACTTATCATCTTTCTTGTCCTTTAAGATAACTTCGTTAACAGAAGAGGCTAGAATAAAGTTGTTGTTTTGTGTTATTGAAAATATAGGGTTGTTTTTACTATATATTAATTCGGGACCTCCACTTTTTGTGGATAGTGATTCCAACCCTGAACTGGTGCCGAATAATATTTCCTCATTGTAAATATCAATACTAAGCACCATCTGCTTTGTATAAACAGGAGTAACTAAGTCATTTGCAAGCTCAAACAAACCACCTTGTGTTGCTACGAATAAAGAGTTGTTATTTTCTTTTATGTCGAAGACCGGGTTACCTTTGTCGATTATGTACTCCTGTGTAAACCCTGTGGTAACATAATATTGTAAGATAGTTCCAGAGGTTGAACCAATAAAAATACTACCACCGTCTTTTTTAGATTTAGCGATAAAAAATGTGCCTTCAAGGATGTCATTTATAATGCCATTGTCTACATTTATTGAGAAGAAACCTTTTGAACTCGCGACATAAATCAGATTTCCAATCTTAACCGCAGATTTAGGACCTTTAACTTTAGAATCATACAGCTCAATAATATTAAGGTCTTTATCATATAGCCGAATAAATTGGTCATCAGAAGCAACAACTAAATTATTTTTACTATTTGGAGAAATGGACCAAACATTACCACCGCTTACTATTTTTGTTTTTATTAGGTTACTATCGTCATCAATTATGAAAAAACCATCATTTTGGTTTAGAATAAATGTTTTTGTACGCCCTCTGATGATTTGAGGGTGTTCTAATGATTTTTCTGATACATTTAATTTTCCAATGAAAACTGGTTGTTTAACATTGTCTATCATAAATACTGAGTTTTTATCTAAACCCAAATTGAAATCAGACTGCTCTGTAACACTAATAAGCTCAATGGCTGAATAATTAACCAGGTTTCCATTGGAATACTCAAATGCGCCATTATTCTTAAATATAATTAGCTTGCCATTAATAACCTTTATAGCGTTGGCGTTATTTGTAACTAAGTCAACTCGATCCGAAATGGAATATATGAAACCAGAGTAGTTTCGAATAAACATTGTGTTTTCAAACATTATTATGTTTTTTACAGTGCCAAAGTCACCAGAGTATTTGTTCTTTAGTGATAGCTTTTTGTTATTTAATTCACTCAAAATATATATAGCATTTTCAGTACCAATAAATATATTATTGTTATATTCGTTGATCGTCCATATAGCGTCATTTATCTCAAAGCCCAGATTTTTTGACGAAACTAGTTTGTCTAGAGACGAATCATATATTGACAAACCTTTATCTGTGCCAACATACATAGAGCCTGATTGACTGATATACAAGCTGCGGATAAATGCACTTGCTAATTCGTTTCTTGCTGAAGGAAAGTAGTGCCGAAAGTGTTTACCGTCATATCGATTTAGGCCATTTAGAGTACCAATCCAAACGTAGCCATCATCGTCTTCAACGATTGAAGTTAAGTTGCTCTGGGAGAGCCCTTCAGGCACCCCTAACGAAACAGCATTTAGCGTAAATGCTAAAGAGGACTGTATTGGAACAAAAGAAACGAGTAGAAAAAGTACAATTTTTAGTAATGTCTTAGGCATATTTTTAATTTTATTTTTAGTCAATGTCATAAGGCAACAGGGGATAATACTCACTTTTTCAGAAAGTGAAGTCATTGTCAAAAACCTTCGTGTAATTTGTAGCTAATTATCATTATCTGTGTCCTTTTCAGTATGATATCTGTCCGTTTAGCTTGTTTTTATTGCTTTTTGAGCCCCCAGCTCTGGATAACGAAGTAGCGAAGCTTCATCTAGGCCACAAGTTATCATTGAAATTATAGTCGTTAGTAATCAAATTGTTCTGCTTTAAGTTTGAAGGCTCTAAGATCTAGAATCATATTGTTGGACTCTAGTGGAGTTTGATCTTGATGAGACTCTCCGGTGCTAAACAGTACCAATCTGTCGCAGTGCTTAGTACGCATTTTGTTCATAATGAACTTGATTAAATCAGAACGCGTTAACGTTGCAATTTGCGCGACCACTAGTTCGCGTTGGTTAAACTGAAAATCTTTATTACCTATGCTTGACCAATAGCGCTGACTGCGCGTTTTAAGGTTTGAGTCGTGCTCCATAACTTGGTTTATTAGACCTGTTTTTGTCGCTTCCCATTGCTCATTGGTTATTTGTAAAATGGCGTAGGTAAAGTCTGCGATAAATTCGTCAATGGCCTCGAGCAAAATCTGTGGACCCGTGCTAGGTGATTGGATATAGAAAATGATACCAGGATAGCGGTTTAGAGGTAGGTATCCCGTTCCTACCATATAGCCTAGCTGTCTTTGGGTTCTCAACTCATGGAAAAAAGTAGAAGACATAGTGTGATTTAATAGGCTTAACACTGCCATATTATCAGGAGTCGCGGTATCAGACTGATAATAGACAATAATACTACTGTCTTGGTGTTCGACTGGGATCTCTCTTAACAGGGTACCTTTATTAGTGAGATCAATTAACTCTCTGGAAGACTCAGCACTTGGAGAGGTTACTAGCGAGAGAATTTTATCAAGTTTAATACCAAGTACCTTTGCTTCACTCTCCAACCAGTCACCGTAAACCAACCCTTCTAAGTGCACCTTTTCATAAAAACTTTTGACATGTGCATGTAGATCTTCGAGGGTTATCTCTTCGAGAAATTCAGCCATACGGGCAGGTTCAAAGCTGCGTTTTTGCAACGTGACAGTCAAGCTAGTAAAGAGCTGGGATATTGGCTTTGCTTGAGTATGGTTATACCAACTGCGTAATATTTGTCTTTTGATTAATTCGAAACGGCTTTGAGTAAAGTTTCGTTCTCGTGCTTTTTCAATCACAAGTGATAACAGCGCTTGTTGTTTGCCGGTGAATCCGGTTAAGTGAAGCGTAATACCACCTTGATGCGGATAGATATTGTAGCTAAGCCCCGCCACTTCAGCCTGATAGGTGAATTCGGTTAGGTAATCGAGCAGCATCTCCACGTAAAGTCTTGTTAGTGCTGCATGTCTTGGCGAAGCAGCAGCTTGAGCTGAGTCTAATGATAGATACAAATGCCCTTTAGGGACATTAAACTCATCATCTTTTCTGTGCCAGATCCGATAGCCGTCCTCTTGAGCAACGACTATGGGCACTGCAGCATTGCTTTTCTCTGCTCTGGCAACGCAGTGATCAATAATGAATGGGTTTGCTGCTGGTAGTGTTAATTCAGGGCGTACATTAGGCTTAGACCAACGCGCTAAGTCATCTAAAGGTATTGGACGTATTTGATAAGGAGAGTGGTACCAAGCAGCTTGTTTATCAGTATCAAGTTCAGGAGCAATAAGCTGTAACCGCATATTACTAGGATGCATTAATGCCAAAAGCTGCTTTGTTTCGACAACATTGAGACCATCCATACGATAATCACCATATACAACATCTTCAATATCGTAGTGGTGCATGTTTATGCTTAAATGGCTGGCCAAATCTAAGGCTTTTACCTGCTCTTGGTATTGAAAGGCAACTTTGAGTAACGCAGCTCTTTCATCGTAACGCCAATGTTCAAGACCATGATCTTTAATCAAGGCAATATATTCAAAAGCACAGTCGATAACGAGCTTAAGATTGTTTAAACCTCGGTCTGTCAGTTGAATACTGATATTGTAATCTTTGAAGTTGTAGCCATTAACACCACCACCTGCAGACAGGTTATTAGCGAGACCTTGTTCCTTCAAGTAAGAGAGTAAACTGCCTTTTCCTTCGTAGCCCAGAAGGTGGCTAATAAACGTCAATGGCTTGTGTTTGTAGAAAGCTTCAAGGGCCGGTAAGGCAAATGTAATCGCAATTCGTCTTTGCTCTTTTAGCGGGACGATATTGATTTTTGATTGAAGCTGTTCGGCTAGATAAATAGGAGTGTCCGGATATTGTACTGCTAATTCACGATGCTCTATTTGGCCAAAATAAAGCTTAGCTAGTTTGGTTAATTCATCTAGTTTGTTTGGCGCGACAATGCACAACGTCATTTTGTTTGCGCTGTACTTCTCTTTATAAAAAGCGATTAACTCTGCTCTTAAATCTGACTCATCTCCAGCTAGTGTTTCTAAATTGCCTACAGAGAATTTTGAAAATGGGTGAGCTGGATTGACGGTTTCTTTTTGCACTTGATAGACACGACGAATATCGTCCTTTAACTTCATGCTAAATTCGGATTCAATGGCATGCCGCTCTCGCTCTACAAGCGCTACATCGAATAACGGTGCGATGAAAAATTGACTAAACCTGTCCAGTGATTCTTCAAATTGTGCAGCGTTAATGCTATAAAAAAAGTTAGTGTGCTCAGTGCCTGTCCAGGCGTTATTACTGCCGCCATGCTGATTGATAAAGGCAGAGTACTCGCCAGCTTCAGGAAACTTCTCTGTCCCCAAAAAAAGCATATGTTCAAGGAAGTGAGCCATGCCAGGGCGAGCGACTGGATCGTCGAAATGACCTACCGCTACTGCCATTGATGCAGCAGCTTCGGTTGACTGACTATCTTCGACTAATAGCACTGCTAACCCATTCTTTAAGGTTAAGCTACGGTACTTGCGGTGGTCATTTGGACTGGTGATAACTTTTTTATTTGTTGGCAAAAGCATTGCTCCAATTGATCGAACAGCATAAACCTAGACACTTACTTTAGTAATCTCTTACAGATAAAGCACGTGTAAAACCTAATTCCTATCAAGCAGCTGCATGATTTCTTAGGTGCCGAAGCACGGATAGGGAGGTGTTTAAGTTTGCTGCAATAACTTAACTTGCCATCATTTTTACTTATCTTCAAACACAAGCTGGCTAAACAGTAAATAAACCTTTCTGATTGGCTAAATTTGGTGCAATTTTAGCTGGGTAGTCTTAGGAGCGGGTAACGGAGGTATTTATCCTAAAGCATGGCTATGTGCTATTCGACTAATTAATAACAAAAAACGGTATGTTGCTATCAATATTCAGACTACAATTAGCTAATAACAATAAAAATTGGGAGTAGCCACGAAGTATGCAGCTATTTTTAATGCGACATGGTGAAGCGGGCTTCAATGCCCACTCAGATAGAGAACGCACATTAACTGACCTAGGCCGCCAGCACACTGGCATGATGAGTAATTGGTTAGCTCAGAGCGTTACCGAGTTTGATTTAGTATTGGTCAGTCCATATTTACGCGCACAACAAAGTTGGCAGGAGGTGCAGAAGCACTTTCCAAAGCCTGGGAAATGGCTAACCCTTGATGAACTTGTTCCTGCTGGGGATCCTGCGACTGTCGCCGATACTATTGTTGCTTATGCTGAGCATTATGAGGCAGACAATATACTGGTTTTAGCGCATATGCCGTTATTGGGTTATTTAGTGAGTGAATTGGTCCCAGGTATTGAGCCACCACTGTTTGCGACTTCAGGTACAACACTGATCACTAAAACTGCGGGAAGTACGTCATTAGAGTGGCAGTATGCGCCGCATATGATTGGTTAGTAATAGTTTAATATCTTGCTAAAAAAATGAGTCCTAATGGACTCATTTTTTTATGAATTTAAAGTCATTTTTCTCAGCGACGATAAGGAAGGTCGCCAATATCGATAAGTACCAGTAAAGCAGCATCACCGCCCCATTCCTTAGTCGCTTGGTGGAATGCTTTTACATGGGGATGCTGTGCTAACCACATCGGAATATTCTGCTTTAAAATCCCTGTTCCATGTCCATGCATAATGCAGCAACAGTGACTTTGCTGTTTTACACAAGCTTGGATAAGTGCTGCAAGTTCTAGCTTTGCTTCTGATTGTCGCATACCGTGCAGATCGAGTAAAAGATCTGGAGCGTAATCGCCACGTCGCAGACGTTTAACTTCAAAGCTGTCAACATCATCTCTTGCCCATTTCATCGGACCATTTTCTGGCAGCAAAGGTTGATAAGTATCTGAAAAGAAGCTGTCAGCGTGTAGCTGTTGCTCTTTTTCTTCAACCACTTTGCGATCTTTAGGGGCTGTTTTGAAGTGGCGTTTGTTTTGCTCCAAAGGTTTCATTCCCTTTGTCAGCTCGGCAAATAGTGCCAATTCATCTTTATCTGTTTTTTTATTCATGAGGGTATTTTATTGAATCCGATGCCATATGAATAGAGTTCAGTTACAATGAGTCGGAATAAAAACGTTGGAGTGAATTTTGGATAAGATTTTTGTTGATGAAGCCGTTAATGAATTAAGAACTATCGGTGATATGTTGCGCTGGGGGGTCAGTCGTTTTAATGATGCAAATATATACTATGGTCATGGTACTGACAATGCTTGGGATGAAGCCATTGCATTGGTGTTTCATGCACTACACCTGCCAGAACAGCTTGGCCAACAAGTCATTCACTCTAACTTGACGATCAGTGAAAAACACAAAATCGTTGAGTTAATCATTCGACGAGTAAGGGAGCGCTTACCCGTTCCATATCTTACTAATAAAGCAATGTTTGCCGGTTTAGAGTTTTATGTTGATGAAAGAGTGCTGGTTCCTCGTTCACCAATCGCAGAGCTGATCGCTAACCGCTTTAGCCCTTGGTTATATAATAAGCAAGTTAATCGTGTGATGGATCTATGTACCGGCAGTGGCTGTATTGCCATCGCCTGTGCTTATGAGTTTGAAGATGCAGAAGTGGATGCATTGGATATCAGCGATGATGCTTTAGAAGTGGCGCAGATTAATATTGAGACGCTGGGCGTTATGGACAGAGTCTTCCCAATGGAGTCGGATCTATTTTCTGCGATTCCAAAAGGTCCGCAGTATGATTTGATTGTATCAAACCCTCCATATGTCGACGCTGAAGATATCGGTGATATGCCAGATGAGTATCATCATGAGCCTGAAATCGGTTTAGCATCTGGTCGTGATGGTTTGGATTTAACCAAGCGTATCTTGGCTAATGCAGCGGATTACCTTACTGAAGATGGTTTGTTAGTGGTTGAAGTGGGTAACTCTATGGTGCATATCATCGAGCAGTTCCCAGATGTACCATTCACTTGGGCGAGTTTTGAAAATGGTGGTGACGGAGTGTTTATCCTGTCGCGCGAACAGCTAGTTGAGAATGAATCACTATTCGTTATCTACAAAGATAGTGAATAATCACGGTTAGCCATCTAGCTTAATGTGGCTGTTATATGTGAGTACCTACTTCTTTGGTGGAGTAGGTATTAATCTAATTATGAAAATTGAGGTGTAGAAAACCGATGTCGGGAAACAGTATTGGGCAAAATTTTGTCGTCACTACATTTGGTGAGAGCCACGGAGTCGCCTTAGGTTGTATTATTGATGGTTGTCCTCCAGGTGTTGAGTTAAGTGAAGCAGATATGCAGCACGACCTAGATCGCCGCCGACCAGGAACCTCTCGATATACTACTGCTCGTCGTGAACCCGATGAAGTGCGCATCTTATCTGGGGTGTTTGAAGGACAGACAACAGGAACTTCAATTGGTCTGTTAATTGAAAATACTGACCAGCGCAGCAAAGATTACTCTAACATTAAAGATCTATTCCGTCCTGGTCATGCTGACTACACCTACCAGCAAAAGTATGGCGTGAGAGATTATCGTGGCGGTGGTCGTTCATCGGCGCGAGAAACGGCTATGCGAGTGGCTGCAGGGGCCGTTGCCAAAAAGTATTTGAAACAAGTTCATGGCGTAGAGATAAATGCATACTTATCACAGCTTGGGCCTATAAAAGCTGAAGCTGTTGATTTTGAAGAAATTGAAAAAAATGCGTTTTTCTTCCCTGATGCATCAAAGCTTGATGCTTTAGATGAGTATATGCGCGACCTTAAGAAGAGTGGCGACTCAATTGGCGCTAAAGTGACCGTAGTAGCCACTGGCGTTCCTGTTGGCTTAGGAGAGCCGGTTTTTGATCGGTTAGACGCTGAAGTTGCCCATGCTCTAATGGGCATTAATGCGGTTAAAGGTGTTGAAATTGGTGATGGTTTTGAGGTGGTTAACCAAAAAGGTTCAGAGCATCGTGATTTGATGTCACCAGAAGGTTTTGCTTCCAACCATGCAGGCGGCATACTCGGTGGGATCTCTTCAGGCCAACCAATTGTTGCCCACATAGCAATGAAACCTACTTCAAGTATTAGCGTGCCTGGCGAAAGTATGACGGCACAAGGCGACTCAGCTGAAGTGGTCACCAAAGGCAGACATGACCCTTGTGTAGGCATTCGTGCTGTACCTATTGCAGAAGCAATGTTAGCGATAGTATTAATGGACCATTTACTACGTCACCGTGCACAAAATATGGAAGTGAATAGCAGTACACCAGTTATCGGAATGCGTTAATGTTTCAGCCCAAAAACACAGAGCAGCAATTACGCTGGCTCTGTGCTTGTTACTTCTTCTTTTTTTCTATTCTTGGCGTTATGGTGCCTTATTTAGGCGTATTTTTTGATAGCCGTGGCTTTAATGCCCAAGAGATCGGTTTTCTACTCGCCATTTTAATGGGCACTCGGATCATTGCACCTAATCTATGGGCCATCGTTGCCGATAGAACGGGTATGCGTTCAGAACTCATTAAGATCGGTGCTGGCGCAGCAGCTGTTTCTTACCTTAGCTTTTTCTACGATGGCAGCTTGACGTATCTTGCAATCAGCCTTGCAATTTATACCTTCTTTTGGAACGCTATTTTGGCGCAATTAGAGGTTATAACCTTAGAAACCCTTGGCGAAAACGCAACACGTTACGGTGCAATTCGTAGTTGGGGCAGTGTCGGTTATATCGTTTTAGTGGTTGGCGGTGGTTTTGCTATTGGCCATTGGGGGCCACAAATTCTCCCCTATATCGGCATGGCACTCTTTATCGGTATGTTAGCTAGCGCATTACCGCTACCGGCAAACAGAGCAAAGGTAGAGAAAGAAGTAAAACGGCAACCTATCGCATTTAACAAAGCAGTTATTTGGTTTCTCATTTCAGCCATGTTGCTGCAAATGAGTGCTGGTCCTTTTTATGGCTTTTTTGTTTTATACCTAAAACAGGCGGGTTATACCGAAGCGGTTGCAGGGATATTTGTCGCTTTAGGTGTGGTTGCAGAAATCATCATGTTTATGTACGCCCCCAAGCTACTTGGCCGTTTTGGAGTCAAGTTCCTACTGTTTATTAGTATCGCACTGACTGCTGTGCGTTGGTTGTTGCTCGCTTTTGGGGTAGACAGTTTAGTGTGGTTAAGTTTGAGCCAAGTTTTGCATGCGTTTACCTTTGGTTTGACCCACGCAGCGTCGATTCAATTTGTGCATAAACATTTTGATATTAGTCGACGTAGTCAAGGGCAAGCGCTTTATGCGAGCCTTAGCTTTGGTGTTGGCGGTGCTTTAGGTACTTGGTTATGCGGTATTATTTGGGGCGATGGCACTGGCGCTGTGACGACTTGGGTATTTGCTGCGTTTTGTGCAGTACTGTCAATGATTGCGGTGTTGTTTATTCCCTCATCGAAACCTGAGATTAGTCGTGAAATGAGCACTGCCTAATAGCCTTTTATAACGGTGATTTTGGCTTTAAATGGAGTTTGTCAAAGTGAGTAAGTTTCGTCTTGGTTTGATTATTAATCCACTTGCGGGGTTAGGTGGAACAGTTGGCTTAAAAGGCAGTGATGACGTTGCGGAGATAGCATTAGCGAAAGGGGCTGAGCCAAAGTCTCACCTGAGAATGGAGCAAGCCTTAAACGTAGTATTACCTTATCGAGACCGAATAGAGGTGATAACGGCTTCTGGTGATATGGGAGAAACGTTGGCGCGAAAAATGGGCTTTAATGTTCGTGTCGTTTATCAGGCACCTATCAATACCGCAGCGCAAGACACTCAGGCTGTTGTGGCTCAACTGCTCAACGAAACATTAGATTTGCTGTTGTTTGCCGGTGGTGATGGCACTGCACGAGATGTTTACGCAATTGCTGACGATAACATCCCTGTGTTAGGTGTGCCGGCTGGGGTAAAGATCCACTCCGGTGTTTATGGGATCACCCCTCATGCATCAGGCATGGTGCTGAAAATGCTTTTGGAAGGTGAGTTAGTGAGCTTGATGAGCGCTGACGTGATGGATATTGACGAAGCGGCTTTTAGAACGGGAGTTGTTAAAGCTAAGTGTTTTGGCGAAATGCTGGTACCCGCAGAGCCACGCTATGTGCAAGCGGTTAAAATGGGTGGCAAAGAAACCGATGAGCTAGTACTTGCTGATATTGCAGCGGAGGCTATTGAGCTAATGGAAGATGAGCTTATTGTCATCGGTTCTGGTAGCACTGTTGCTGCTGTCATGGAAGAACTTGGACTCGATAACACCTTACTCGGTGTTGATCTCATTCAACAGCAGCAATTACTTGCCAGCGATCTATCTGCTGAAGAGTTACTTAAACTTACAGAAAACCAGTCGGTTAAGTTGTTTATAACCCTTATAGGGGGACAAGGACATATATTGGGCCGAGGTAATCAACAGTTATCACCGGAGCTGATAAGACGAGTAGGCAAGAGTAATATTGTTATTTTAGCGACAAAAACAAAGCTAAAAGCACTTGAAGGACGGCCGCTAATTGTGGATAGTGGCGACCCTGAATTAGATAAAGAGCTAACAGGTTATTATCAAGTGGTGACTGGCTATCACGATTATGTGATGTATCAAGTGGCCAACCCTGATTTAGCCTAGCCAACACGACTGCATGAATTGCGTCAAATACCGTTAATTATTACTTATTGGAATAATCCCAATAGTTTGAGATTGTGGAGCACTCAATGATAGAGAAGTATGAGCAAACCCTTCAAGATTGGATAGAAAGCATTGTTGCTGAAGGCGACGATGATGCACTTTTTGCCAGCGGATACCTACAGGGACACTTTGCTGTAGTGTTATCAAAACTTGAAAATGAAAGCGATCAAGGCACTCAAGCTTTAGCGTTGCAGATGGTTGAATGTTTAGCACTTGCTAGAGAAGAGCTTGATGATAATGACTACGCTCTTGTTAATGATGCTTGGTTACAGTTAAGCAGTAAATTGGCCGCTTGAGCCAATCATGTTTGAGTTATTAAGCTTATGAGTATCCAGCGATATAGCGCGATAGGGTTATTAAACCCTAAAAGCCCTACCAATGTCGGCGGCATAATGCGCGCAGCGGGTTGTTACCGCGCTGATGCGGTTTTTTATACCGGCAGGCGTTATCCATTAGCCGCGAGTAATGGTAACGCACAGTATAATACCGACACTAAAGCGGCGAGCGAGCAAATCCCACTGACAGGGGTCGAGTCTCTTGTTGATGCCGTTGCTGCCGATGTGACTATAGTTTGCGTTGATTTGGTAGAGGGAGCTACCCCACTACCTGAATTTGAGCATCCAGACAAAGCAATATACATCTTTGGTCCAGAAGACGGCACTATCAGCCAACAAGTGATTAATCGCGCCGACGCCGTTGTATATGTGCCGACTGTGGGTTGTATGAACTTAGCTGCATCAGTTAACGTTTTACTGTATGACAGACTGGCTAAATCAGCAGCGACTCTCACTGGTGATGAGTTGATCCGTACTAGTCGTGATACCAATAATCGAGTTAGAGTAAAACGCTAACTCAGAGAGTGTTAAACCTAAATGAGCCACAGCTAAAACTGTGGTTTTTTTGTGGTTTTAATTTACTGTACTCATTGGCTATTTGTTTTCAATGCAACATTGACCTAGTAGAAAATAGCAACCATATTTAATTTGAATCTCGTTTATTAAAGGACTGATTAAATGAAGCTATTTTTAAAGGGGTGTTTGATACTGTTTATCGTATCTACAGCTGGTTGTGCGGCAAAAACGCCAACATTAGAGACCGGCCCAGATGCTCAAGTGACCAAAGAAGGTTTAGTTAAAATTGATAATTCAGTATTGGATCTCTCTTTTGCAAAACCCAATGTTGACTGGGGGCAGTATACAAAACTCTATTTCAAGGCCGCTACCGTAACCAATGACCACCCCGCAGATTATAAACCCCCACGAATAGATCGAAGAGCTGATGGACTGAATGCCACCTATGATCTCCCCACCGAAGCGCTAAACAAGATGTCGACTGAGTTTGGTGTTATTGTCGCCAGTGTGTTCAATGAAGACCAGCCGTTTGAGCTTGTTGATAAAGCAGGGCCTAACACTCTGGTTATTGAAGTGGCTGTCACTGATATTCGACTAAGCGCACCGGTAGAAAGTTCTAGGCGTAGTTATAGCTCGATGGGCAAAACTTACACACAAAATTCCGGTTCAATGATGTTGCTTGCTGTAGTGAAAGATGGCCCGAGTGGAGAAGTACTAGCCAAAGCTGCCGATCGTGGTGAAGGATTTGACCAATGGCAACTTAATACTCAGGTCTTCAATTGGGGTGACGTTAAAACCGTCTATCGTCGTTGGGTTAATGACTTTAAGAATGCCTTAATGATGGCAGGTGCAGAGTAGTTTAAACTGAAGACAGCTTACTAAGTGTCTTTTGATCTAAGTTGGCTACATATTACTCTAACGCCTTGCCTTTAAGCAGCTTTCGCATCCACATTCTGTTCGGATTTAAAAGCGCGACAAAGTCGGTGCTGAGTGGCATGGTTTCACCACAGAGCTGAGCGGCTAATGCCTCCGCAGCGAGCAAGCCAGAGCTTAATCCTCGAGAGCCTAGCCCACCTAGGATATATAAACCTTTGTGAACTGGCGCTGGTGTGTTTTGCCAAAACGTTCTGCTTGCAGGTGTGAGTTGATGGTTGTGATAAAGCGCCATAATTGCATCCTGGTCGGGGGCCGGTCCCATCATCGGCGCATGGTCGCGAGTCACCATGCGTACGCCGACTCGGGCACTATGCTTGGATATATCTATGTCGCGGTTCCAATCTTTATCCAAATAGCTATGCTGTATTTTGTGCAGGTTATCGACTTGCTCTTGCGGGCTATAAGCTAAGTTGTCGGCATCTTTAACATAACTCGCGCCTAAACAGTGTAAGGCATTGTTCACTGGGGTCATGTAACCATGTGCACATAATACCGTACTGAGCTTAGACAGCTTAGATCTTGTTGGTGCATGGCTAACTTGACCTCTAAAACCTGTGACTTGTAGATGTTTAGTCTGTTCAAAGCGAGTAAGAGACTTACCGTTGGCAACTACTACCGTTTTGTAGGGGCCTAGGCGTTGTTGTTTATGAACTAAAAACCAGCCAGCATCAGACTTTTCAAGTGCCGTTATTTGCGTGTTTAATTGCACAGTAACATCAGATAATTGCTGAGCCCGTTCAAATGATGCTTGGGTGAGATCTTGTGGTGCGACCCAGCCACCTAAAGGGT
The DNA here is from genome assembly GCF_000014885.1 of Shewanella piezotolerans WP3. NCBI lineage: Bacteria > Pseudomonadati > Pseudomonadota > Gammaproteobacteria > Alteromonadales > Shewanellaceae > Shewanella > Shewanella piezotolerans. Next base: position 3,274,309 of record NC_011566.1, on the reverse strand, counting down.
AAAAAATCCCAGCTTCATTAATTTCTAAGCCAGCAATTTCGCTTGATTGCTTTTCATTAACGGCATGGGCGATATCAGTGTTCCACGGATGTCCGTTGATTATCTTCTGTACTCGCTTTCGGCTTCGCTCATCATGACCAGTATGCAGTACGCCGCAGAGATCGAAGTCTATCGGGTACTTGGTAGCAGCAAGTGCGTTTAGGCGATGCAAACTAAAGAGATAGGCCAGCTGAAAATACTGACTTAAGCTATTATTATCAGGTGTGAGCAATGGGTAGATAGCGCCTTGTTTGTTACCTGATGCCGCTTGAGCCAACTCGCTATCTTCACAAAATACATGGATCTTTTTCTGTCGTTCTGCCAGCGATAAAACTAAACTTGCAGTCGCAATTCCACCACCTATTACGGCTATTTCAGTAGTACTTTCCGCTATTTTAATTGGGTAGGGAGCTTGTTGACTTGACTGCTGAGCTCGCAAAGCGTGCCGCTCCATCAACAGAACATTATCAATTTGAGCTGAACTTACCATTGAATTTTCGGAGGTAAATCCAACCATGTCACATAGTGCTAGCAGCTTTTGTTGACTCTCAATGGGTAGCTCAGCAGATATTAGGCAGTGACAATTATCTTGGCTGTGTTTGGCCATTTGCCAGAATAACGCTTGCGACATCGATTGTGTTTCAAATTCAGAGGAGCACAACCAATGAGATATTAAGCTGTTGCAGAGTGGCAGCTGACGTAACTGCTGCCCATAATCACCTAAGTGGAAATCAATAATGAAACGGCCATGGTTAAGCTTCACTCGTTGACAGCCTTCTATCGAGACGAGATGAATTTCTGGACGAGTCTGTGATAAGACCTTAAATATCTGTTCAATATGATCATCAACAGCACAGAAAATCTTTAATGTTAGCGAACCGTTTTTAGTTGAATGCAGTTTTTTCAGCGCCAAAATCTGGCTTACAGAGCCTAATCCAAACATCGCAATGGAGATATGTTCGCTGTTGTTAGTCGCTAAGATAGACCTAATATTGTCACTGACTGTCATGGTTTCGTCTTTAATGTTAAATTAAACCCTCACAAAAACAGGGTAGGATATTTATAACTTGAGCTAAATTGTACATTTTTATGCTGCAATTTAGGTGAGGTTTTTACGCTATGTCTCAATTTAGGCACTATTTTTGTGTTCTTTATGGAAAGCTGACCACTTAAATGGATTAAAAGCGATACCATTAGCGCAGCAAAATGGGTACTACCTGTATAGAATGGATAGTTAATAATGAAAAGAGTCGTGATCACCGGCTTGGGCGTTGTCTCAAGCATCGGTAACAACAAGCAAGAAGTCACTGAATCATTGAGAGCGGGTCGTAGTGGTATTACCCACTCAGATCAGTTTGAAGAAATGAAGCTGCGCAGCCATGTTTGGGGCGATATCAAGTTAGATCCTAAAGAGCACATTGATCGTAAAGCATTACGCTTTATGGGTAATGCTGCAGCATACGCATACATAGCAATGGCTGAAGCGATTGAAGATGCAGGACTGACCGAAGAACAATATTCAGATCCACGGGTCGGTATTATTGCGGGTACCGGTGGAGCATCTTCTGCTAACCAAGTACAAGCAGCTGATACGTTACGAGAAAAAGGTGTGAAGCGCGTTGGGCCATATATTGTGCCACGCATCATGTCGAGCACAGCCAGTGCTTGTCTAGCTACACCATTTAAAATTAAAGGCATGAACTATTCAATTAGTTCAGCTTGTGCAACAAGTGCGCACTGTATCGGCCATGCCGTTGAACTTATCCAGATGGGTAAGCAAGACATGCTATTTGCTGGTGGCTCTGAAGAGGTCGATTGGACCCTGACGATGGGCTTCGATGCAATGGGTGCATTGTCTACTAAGTACAATGACACACCTGAAAAAGCATCACGTACTTACGATGCTGACCGTGATGGCTTTGTCATTTCAGGCGGCGGCGGAATCGTTGTGGTTGAAGAGCTTGAGCATGCATTGGCTCGTGGCGCTAAAATCTACGCTGAAGTGATTGGTTACGGCGCATCATCAGATGGCTACGACATGGTTGCTCCATCAGGAGAGGGCGCAGTACGTTGTATGCAAATGGCTTTGGCTGACGTCGATACACGAATTGACTACATCAACACCCATGGTACTTCAACACCTGTTGGTGATATGCGTGAGCTAGAAGCTTTACGTGAAACCTTCGGTGATAACTTACCAGCTATCGCATCGACTAAGTCGCTTACTGGTCATGCATTAGGTGCAGCTGGTGCTCATGAAGCCATCTACAGCTTGATAATGATGGAAAACAGCTTTATTGCGCCAAGCATTAATATCGATACCGTTGATGAAAAAGCGGCAGGTATGCCGATTGTCACTGAAATGAAACAGCAAGAGCTCAATACTGTAATGAGCAACAGCTTTGGTTTCGGTGGTACAAACGCAACGTTAGTTATGCGCAAATATAAGTAAACGACAGTTTGTCATCTAAAAAGGAAGCCGAGGCTTCCTTTTTTGTGGCTGAATTTTAAGGTCTGCACAGAAACTGTTTGCTCTCATGTCATCTGTCTCTTCAAAAGTTGTGCTAATACCAATTGCATTAAGTATTTGGCCAGTTCAGACCCCCTCAGTCTTTTCAATTCAAAGCGCATCGGTAAAGAAATGGTTATTCCCTTTTAAGCCAATGCAAAGCAGAAGTGGAAAGACTGAGGGGCTCACGTAGTGCGGCTGAGGTTAAACAAATTGGCAAACGCTGTATGCTTCGCTATGGGATTTGGATATACGACTAAATGGATTTAGGAGGTAGAGCGAAGCAGGATGCCAGAGCCGAGAATAACTATTAGCTCAAATCCCGCTACTTGCCTACAGCGTTTTGAATTCCCGCTGAATGGTCAAACTTTTAATGCAATTGGTATAACTTAATTGCCAATACAATGCCTAGCATATCTGCTAATAGGTCGCAGAGATCAAAGGTTCGTGAAGGGATAAAGGCTTGGCTGAGTTCTTCGATAATCACAAATAGCGTGACGGCAACAGCCCCATAGTAGTAATTGTAACCGCTTAGTGAGAAATACTTAAATTGACTCGCAACCACCACAATTAATGTTAGCGCGCCAAACAGTACTAAATGACCCAGCTTGTCACCAAATGGAATGTTGCCAACCATCTTAAAAAGTAGGTTTTGGTTTCCAGTGTTCGCTTGATAGATAATCCATAGAATGAATGAGAAAAAGGCGGCGGCTATTGCTGAAATGAGTTTATTCATTGTTTAGCCTGTTTGCTGCTAGTTAGTATTAACGCTAATTTGTTCGTCATATTCCCTGCTAAAAGCAAAATAGCACTGTTAACTCATTGTTGTTAGTTAACAATTGTTAACGGATTCGAGTTTAAGTTTATATAGCTCTGCTATTTTAAGGCTCAAGATTGAAAATTGCTGCAGCTTGATTCTCAAGTCATCACCATCTTGCTAGAATGCCTGCCTTATGCCTTCAGCTCACTTTTTTTTGGAAACCACAATGAAGATCCTAGCCGATGAGAACATGCCGTACGTGCAACAGTTATTTGGTGATTTAGGCACCATAGAAACGGTAAATGGCAGAGAGCTAGCCGCAGAGCAAGTTAAAGACGCTGATGTGCTGTTAGTGCGATCCGTGACGAAGGTGAACCAAGCATTACTTGAAAACAATGACAAACTTAAGTTTGTAGGTAGTGCCACTATCGGTACAGATCATATTGACTTGGAATATCTAGCCTGCCGAAACATCCCGTTCTCCAATGCACCAGGCTGTAATGCAACCGCTGTCGGTGAATTTGCCTTTATTGCTATGCTCGAATTGGCACAACGCTTTAAAAGCCCTTTAAAGGGCAAGGTAGTTGGAATAGTTGGTGCAGGCAATACAGGCACCGCAGTTGCAAAGTGCCTAAAGGCATATGGCATTGAAGTGCTGCTTTGTGATCCAGTCCTTGAGAAAAAGGGTGACTCAAGAAGTTTTGTTTCTCTAAATACTCTTATCGATAAGTGCGATGTAGTTAGTTTACATGTACCCATTACAAAAACAGGCGAACATAAAACTTGGTATCTATTCGATGAAGCACGCTTAAATAGTTTGCGTGAAAACACTTGGCTACTGAATTGTTGTCGCGGTGAGGTGATTGATAATCGTGCACTGCTTAGATTTAAACAACAACGAGATGATGTCAAGGTGGTACTCGACGTATGGGAGGGGGAACCCAACCCTATGCCGGAACTGGTACCTTACATCGAGTTTTGTACGCCGCATATCGCTGGTTACTCATTAGAAGGTAAAGCCCGCGGCACTTTTATGCTGTATCAGCAACTGACTAAAGTGCTAGCAATAAAGGGTGATAAGCAGATGGAATCGCTATTGCCGCCGTTATGGAGTGAACAAGTTTCAGCTATCGAAATAGCCGATGAAAGAGCATTATTACAGTTAGCTCGATTTGTTTATGATCTGCGCGATGATGACGAGTTATTTCGAAATAACTTTCTTAATAACCATGGGTTTGATCATATGAGAAAAAATCACAAGCATAGGCGTGAATTTAGTGCATTAAAGGTAGGCAACATAGGCCAAACTAATGTAAATTGGTTATCCAATTTAGGGTTTTCAGGAGTCGAGCTGTAATTATGTCGCAGGAATATAATGTTGTCGTATTAGGTGCATCGGGCGCAGTGGGTCAAACAATGATTGAGATCCTCGAAGAGCGCAATTTTCCGATTGCAAATTTGTACCCTTTAGCCAGCAGTCGTAGCGCCGGTAATACGGTAAGCTTCCATGGTAAACAGGTCGAGATTTTAGACGTAGATACCTTTGACTGGTCACAAGCTCAAATTGGTTTCTTTTCTGCAGGTGGGGATGTTTCTGAAAAGTGGGCGCCTATTGCCGCCGAACAAGGTTGTGTTGTTATCGATAACACCTCGCACTTCAGATATGACATCGATGTGCCATTAGTGGTTCCTGAAGTTAACCCTGAAGCTATTGCAGATTTTAGAAATCGCAATATTATTGCTAACCCTAACTGCTCAACGATCCAAATGCTGGTAGCGTTGAAGCCCATCCATGATGCTTACGGGATCTCGCGTATTAACGTTGCGACATACCAGTCGGTATCTGGATCTGGTAAACAGTCAGTTGAAGAGTTAGCCACACAGTGCTCTAAGTTGCTTCAAGGTTTACCCGTTGAGCCAAAAACTTACTCAAAGCAAATTGCGTTTAACGTGTTACCGCAAATTGATAAGTTTATGGACAATGGCTACACCAAAGAAGAGATGAAAATGGTGTGGGAAACACAGAAAATTTTCGGTGATGAAAATATTGTTGTGAACCCTACCGCTGTGCGTGTACCTGTGTTTTACGGTCATTCAGAAGCGATTCACCTTGAAACCTTGCAACCTGTCGACGCTGAAGATGTTAAAGCAGTGTTGCGTGGGGCACCTGGTGTTGAACTGTTTGAGTCAGATGAAGAGTATCCGACGGCAGTTGATGACGGCGCTGGAACAGATCCCGTTTATGTTGGTCGCGTTAGAAAAGATATTTCTCATGACAATGGCATAAACCTTTGGGTCGTCTCTGATAATATCCGTAAAGGTGCTGCATTAAATAGCGTACAGATAGCTGAAGTGTTAATCCGAGATTATTACTAAACTGATTTAGTACTCGATTAATTGCTTAAAAAGCCCGCACAATGCGGGCTTTTTATGTTTTAGACTTGTGAACAGTAGCAGGGCAACTTAATCTAGTTTATAGTAATCTCAATAAATACAATTGCCTAAAGCTGGTCGCTAAAGAGTGACTTCTACGCTTCAAAGGGAAGGATTGATGAACTTTCGCATTTCGCATTTTGCTGGCATTTTTGCCGCTGCTTTAACTGTTTTTGCTGTTGCTCCTTCGATTAACCTTGCAACTGCAGAGCCATTAAAAATTACTGGTCCTGAAGGTCAAACTAAAGCAGTTAAACGACAATATGGGCCAACAACATCATCCGATACCTTCTGGAGTATCGCGCAAGCGGTTAAACCCGATAATAGCGTAACCGTTTATCAAGTGATGTCAGCCTTATATGATGCTAATCCCCATGCCTTTAGCGGCAAGAACTATAATAGCTTAGAGCGCGGAATGATCTTGTTAGTGCCGTCAAAAGACGTCATGCAACAGGTGTCCAAAAGCAATGCAAAAAAACGGGCTGAAAATAACGATCGTGGCTGGAATAATTCTGCGAAAAAAGTCGAGCTGACTCAAACAACACAGCAAATAGTCAAACCAGCAGCTAAACCCACAGTACAGTCTGAGGTGGCTTCCGAAGCGTCATCTGCTGAAATCCAATCACTCACCGAAAAGCTTGAACAAGCAGAAGCATTGAATCTGTCACTAACAGATGAGTTAGCCCGTGCGAGTGATGAAATAACAATAGGTTCAACTGATACTGAATCTTTTCAAGAAGAGATAGCAGAATTACAAGCAGAAAATGCACTGTTAAAACAAGCGTTGCAAGATCGTGCTGTCGAAAATGAAGCACTTAAGAGTGACGTTGCAGCCAAACAGAAAGTGATCGACCAATTAAATCAACCAAAAGAGGAGCCGACTTCAACTATCTGGCGCTCCTTAATGGATAATCCATTATTACTTGTTCTTGGTGCCGTGGTTCCTGCATTACTTGTACTTGTTTTATTCTGGCTGTTTATCAGGCGTCGCAATGAAAGTGAAGCGTCAGCAGAGTCAATGGATGTCAAAGAAACAGGTCATGCTACCGTCGATGCCGCTGATGATGAGAAAGTCACTGCTGAAAATATAGATGAAGAGGATCTTGGCCTCGCTGTGCATTTAGATACTGAACAAGCTGGTGATGCTAGCGGTATCAATGTGATTAGTGCTCCAGAGGCGGACGATGTCGACCTTGTGGTTGAAGAAGCTGCAGATGAGGGCCAATCATTAGATGATTTGTGGGCTGAAGCTATGGGCGAACAAGATAATGAAATAGAGGCTACCGATGATTTAGCATCATTTGCAGCTGAAGGTGATGATCTTGACGCGTTATTAACTGGAGCCGATGAGGAACCTGAAACGAATAAAGCCGCTGCAGATGATGACTTAGATGCATTGTTATCAGGTTTTGACGAAACACCTGCAACCGATAAAGCCGCTGCAGATGATGACTTAGATGCATTGTTATCAGGTTTTGACGAAACACCTGCAGCCGATAAAGCCGCAGCAGGTGATGACTTAGATGCATTGTTATCAGGTTTTGACGAAACACCTGCAACAGATAAAGCCGCAGCAGATGATGATTTAGATGCATTGTTATCAGGTTTTGACGAAACACCTGCAGAAGATAAAGCCGCAGCAGATGATGACTTAGATGCACTATTATCAGGTTTTGATGAAACACCTGAAGCAGTTAACACCGTAGCGGAAGATGATTTAGATGCACTTTTAGATGCAAACAATTCAGTCACTGAAGAAGTTGTTTCTGATGGTGATGAACTAGACTCACTACTCGCTGAGTTTAATATTCAGGCTGATGAAACGGAATTACAAGCGGATGATAGCGATATTGATGCGCTTTCAGATGAGGTCGCTGCAGAGTTAGAATTGCCGCTAGAGATCGCTGCAGAGTTAGATCTTAACGTTGAAGATGTAAGTACAGACGAAGCTGAGCTCGATCATGAGCTAGACACATTACTTGCTGATCTTGAAGCCCCAGTTGATGAAAATGCTGCAAAATTCCCACAAGAGTCGATTGCACTCATTGATGATATTGCAGCAGAGCTAGAAACCGAACTACCAAAAGAAGTGGTCGAAGAGGGTGAATTAGACAGCTTATTAGCTGAATTCAATTTGTCTGATACCCCTGCTGAAGAAGCGCTAAGTGAGCTTAACGTTAGCGAAGAGACTAATACTGAACCGCTGAAAACTACTGATAGTGACTTTAGTTTAGATTTCGAGCTCTGCGACTCGGATGCCATTTCAAATGAAAATAGTGAAGATGTCAGTACTGAGTTAGATCCAGTTGCAGAAAGTGTTGAGCTTGATACTAAACGTGCTGATGACAATATGCTTGAGTTTAGCTCCGAGCCAATAGAGCCGAGTGTTAAAGCTGACAAAGACAGCGGTTTTTTTGATGATTTAAAAGGGACAAAAAAACCAGAACCCACAGCGCTAGATTGGGATTCAGTCGCCTCTGAACTGGACCCCACAGCGCTCAGTGATGATGAACTGCTTAGCAAGTTAGCTGCAAGCGGCGGTTCGAGTGTCGCAGCAGAAGATGAGGAACTCGATGCATTTATTATTGAAGATGATAGTAAATTAACCGTCGATCAAGCTTTAGCCGCACTTGATGCTAATGAAAGCAGTGATCAATCTAACAATATTCCAGAGCACGATTTAACCACTTTTCAAAAGGATAACGGTTTTATCGATATCGATAGATTATTGAATGAAGCCGAAGAAGAGACCGTAGAGACAGATCTTTATCAAGAGTTAGATGTTGATATGGGCGAACTCGATTCTTTGATGGGTAATACATCTATGGTCGATGTTGATGATGCTGAAAATTCAATCAATGCCAAACTTGATTTAGCCCGTGCGTATATTGAAATTGATGACAATGATAGTGCTCGCGCCTTACTCAAAGAGGTGGAACTTGACGGCAATGAGAGACAGCAAGAAGAAGCGTCAGGTTTGATAAAAGAGTTGGTGTAAAATATTCAGTTAAAAACGGCGCCCAAGGCGCCTTTTTTATGCTTATCGTTCGGTATGAATATGCTAGAATCGCCGGCTATTAAATATTATTGATTGCCGATAGCTGCGTTTTAAGTAAACGTCGCGGTGGCAATCATGTTTGTACAGAGTTAAGAGGTGTGTGATGCGGGTTGCGTTAGGTATAGAGTACGATGGAAGTCGCTATTATGGTTGGCAGCGCCAGCTTGATGTCGACTCTGTGCAAGGGCAGTTGGAAAAAGCCCTCTCTAAAGTTGCCAATGAGCCAATCACTGTGCAATGTGCTGGCAGAACCGATACTGGTGTGCATGGTACTGGGCAAGTGGTTCACTTTGATACCAATGCTATTCGAAAAGAGACCGCTTGGACACTTGGCGTCAATGTCAATTTGCCCGACGATATTGCCGTTCGTTGGGTCAAAGTCGTCGATGAGGAGTTTCATGCTCGTTTTTCAGCGACCGCAAGACGCTACCGTTATATGATCTATAACCATCAATTACGGCCTGGTATTTTACGTAGTGGCGTGAGCCATTATCGCGGCAATATTGATGAAGATAAAATGCATCAAGCTGCGCAGCTATTTGTTGGCGAACACGACTTTACCAGCTTTAGAGCATTGCAATGTCAGTCTAAAACCCCTTTTCGTGAAATACATGAAGTCAATGTTACGCGTCAGGGAATGTATATCTGTGTTGATATTAAAGCCAATGCCTTTCTACATCATATGGTGCGTAATATTGTCGGTACCTTACTTGAAATCGGTAAGGGTAATCAGCCAAAGGAATGGGTTAATACATTATTAGCACTTAAAGACAGATCAAAAGCAGCTGCTACAGCGCAGCCAAATGGTTTGTACTTGGTTGATGTTACTTACCCTGAGCATTTTCAATTGCCTAAGCTAGCTTTAGGTCCACTGTTTATGTTGGATTAATCCAGTGATGGAATCGATGAAACATATTGCACCGACAGCAAACTCACCGCTGCATGTTTGGCTCGACTATTTGTTGGCTATTCATCCTACCGAAATCGATATGGGGCTGGCGCGGGTCTCTGAAGTCGCCAAACGTTTATCACTAACTGCATTGGGCGAGACCAAAGTGGTCACGGTGGCTGGCACAAATGGCAAAGGAACAACCTGCGCTATGATAGAAGCGGCGCTCAAGCTTACAGGTAGATCCGTTGGCGTTTATAGCTCTCCACATCTGCTTAAGTATAATGAGCGGGTGAGAATTAATGGTGTAGATGCTACTGATGCTGCGTTAGTCAGTGCATTTGAAGCCATCGAAGCTGCAAGAGCAGAAATATCTTTGAGCTTTTTTGAGTATGCGACATTGGCGGGCTTAGTGCTGTTTAAGCGTGAGCAACTCGATGTTATCTTGCTTGAAGTGGGTCTCGGTGGTCGCCTTGATGCCACCAATATTATTGACGCTGATATCAGTGTAGTCACCTCAATCGATCTGGATCATCAAGAGTATTTAGGTGATACCCGCGAATTAGTAGCAGCTGAAAAAGCAGGCATTTTCAGAGCGGGTCGCCCAGCCATTGTTGGCGAGCCTGACTGTCCACAGCCACTTATTGATTATGCGCACAGTATTGGCGCCAACTTATATCGAGTTGGGCAAGAGTTTAACTATACCTGCAGCAATACAAGCTGGAATTATCACGGGCAATCTTTTGATTTAGACCCATTACCTTTACCTAAATTACCCCAGCCCAATGCGGCAACTGCTATCGCGGTATTAGAGCACTTATGCCCAAATATTGACTCTAATTTGCTTGCTGACGTGGTGGGGAATACACAGCTAGCAGGACGCTTAGAACAGCTTTGTGATAAGCCTTGTGTGATAGTCGATGTTGCTCATAATCCTCACGCCGCTCGTTATTTGAAATCGCGCTTAAGTAAGCTTAACAAAGCACGCCTATTTGCGATTTGTGGCATGCTAAAAGATAAAGATGCTGCTGCGGTACTTGTAGAGCTGTCAATCGATGTAACACATTGGTATCTTACTGATTTAGATGTACCACGAGGGACGAATGCTGAGTCATTAAAGGCGTTGCTGCCGCCACAAAGTGGTGCGAGTTGCTTCAACAATATAGAATCAGCTTGGAATGCTGCACAACAGCAAGCAAATGCCGACGATGTGATCATCGTTTTTGGCTCATTTTATACTGTCGCAGGATTTAAAGCGTTGCTTAAGGGAGAGAGTTTTGTCTAGTCATTTCCAAAACCGTCTAGTTGGTGTGATTGTTATTGTCGCGCTCGGAGTGATTTTTTTACCCGATATTCTTGATGGTAAAAAGCAGCGCGAAGAGGAGCAGTTTGCCGAGATCCCACTAAGACCTGAAGTAGAGCAAGCACAATTACCTCAGCAAGCGATAGAAACGCTAGAGCTCGACACTGAAGCGTCTAACACTGCTGCTGGCGATGATAGCTGGGAAATAGAGCCTGCCATCGAGCAAGATAAAACCGTGGCAGTGGTTAACACTGAGCCTAAGGTTAAAAGCGTGGCCGTGGAAACAGAAAAAGTTGCGGCTGCCGCTAACAAAAAGCCGGTTGTTGCCAACTCAAAAGCATGGACTATTCAGCTCGGTAGTTTTAAAAACGCAGCAAATGTACAAGCGTTAGTGAAACGGTTAAGGGCTAAAGGTTTTAGTGCTTATACATTACCAACAAAACCTGTTGATGGTCAGCTGACTAAAGTGTTTGTCGGGCCAAACATCTCCAAAGATAAATTGACTGCAGTGCAGTCAGATATTGAAAACTTGGAGAAGTTGAAAGGCCGCATTGTGGCATACAACCCAGTCGAAAAATAACAAGGTGTGATTGTCCTATTCTGAGAAATCGTTATTTCGTCTACAAAGCGTGTGAAATAACCCCGTCTCTGATAGAATCGCGCCGTCTTAAACCCTATGCCGGATATATTCTTCAATGGTTTGGATTGATTACGCCATCATCATCGTTATTGGACTATCGACACTGATAAGTTTGGTGCGAGGTTTTGTTAAAGAAGCGATGTCACTTGTCGTGTGGTTCGCCGCATTTTTCATCGCCAGTCAGTTTTACCTCAAACTCGCCACTCATCTTACCCAGATGCAAGATGAAATGGTTCGTAACGGCGTTGCCGTCGCTATTCTCTTTATTTCTACGCTTATTTTAGGCGCACTGGTTAACTATATAATTGGCCAACTGGTTTCTAAAACTGGATTGTCTGGCACCGATAGAGTGCTCGGTTTATGCTTCGGTGCCCTCAGAGGCGCACTAATCGTAAGCGCAATACTATTTTTCTTGGACGCTTTTACTGGAGCGCCCAATACAGATTGGTGGCAGAGTTCAACACTCGTGCCCGAATTTGGAGTTGTTATTCAGTGGTTCTTTGACTACTTGGAAAACACCTCAAGCTTTGTACCCAAAATATAAAATGCACTAAAGCATTATTTGGACTTCGGCCAAAATTAACATGGCTGAAGCAAAAATATTTAAATAATAGAACATCTTACAATGAGGAAGCTTACCCATGTGTGGTATTGTCGGAATAGTTGGTCAGTCATCGGTTAATCAAACCATTTATGATGCATTGACTGTGCTTCAGCATCGTGGACAGGATGCTGCTGGCATTGTGACCGTAGACGGATATGCGTTTAGATTACGTAAAGCCAATGGCTTAGTTAAAGACGTTTTCGAAGCCAAGCATATGCAACGCCTGCAAGGTCATTCAGGTATTGGTCACGTGCGTTACCCTACGGCCGGAAGTTCAAGTGCTTCAGAAGCTCAGCCGTTTTATGTTAACTCACCTTTTGGGATCTCATTAGCGCATAACGGCAACCTAACCAACACGGTAGATTTGCATGAACGCTTGCATAAGCAGCGTCGTCACGTTAGCACTACCTCTGACTCTGAAGTATTGCTAAACCTACTTGCGGATGAGTTACAGCATACGACGACTCAACACCTGTCTTCTGATGACGTGTTCAAAGCTATCAGCAAAGTACACGAAATCGCTCGAGGTGCTTATGCGGTTGCAGCTATGGTCATCGGTCATGGCCTAATGGCATTTAGAGATCCGTTCGGTATTCGTCCACTAGTTATTGGTAAGCACGAAACTGAAACAGGCACTGAGTACATGGTTGCTTCAGAAAGTGTTGCACTTGATGCTGTTGGTTTTGAGTTTATGCGTGATGTTGCGCCGGGTGAAGCGGTCTATATCACATTAGAAGGTGAGCTCTTCACTCGCCAATGTGCTCACACGCCAAGCTACGCGCCGTGTATCTTCGAATTTGTCTATTTTGCTCGCCCAGACTCAACTATCGATAATGTCTCTGTTTATAGCAGCCGCGTAAACATGGGCACTATGTTAGGTGAGAAGATCAAGAGAGAATGGGAAGATCACGATATCGATGTGGTTATTCCTATTCCTGAAACTTCGTGCGATATCGCCCTTGAAATTGCACGTCATATGGACTTGCCATATCGTCAAGGTTTCGTTAAAAACCGTTATATCGGTCGTACCTTTATTATGCCTGGACAACAAGAGCGTAAGAAGTCAGTGCGTCGTAAGCTCAATGCCATTGGTGCTGAGTTTAAAGGTAAGAACGTCTTATTGGTTGATGATTCGATTGTTCGAGGCACGACTTCAGAACAGATCATCGAAATGGCACGAGATGCTGGCGCTAAGAAAGTGTACTTTGCTTCAGCGGCTCCAGAAATTCGTTTTCCGAACGTTTACGGTATCGATATGCCAACGACTAATGAGCTTATTGCTCACGGTCGTGACGTTGAAGAGATCACTAAGTTGATTGGCGCTGACGGAATGATATTCCAATCACTGCCAGATCTCATTGAAGCAGTACGTAAAGAAAACCCTGCGATTAAGCGTTTTGAAACATCAGTATTTGATGGTAAGTATGTGACTAATGATGTTGACCAAGCGTATTTAGATTATATTACTCAATTGCGTAATGATGATGCTAAAGCTAACCGCAGCAAAGATATCGGTACTAACTTAGAGATGCATAACGTTTGTCATCCATAGGCCTAACCTAAATACCCAAAAAGCCGAGTGAAAACTCGGCTTTTTTGTATCTAAAGGTTAAAGAGCTGTTGCGCCCAAACTGCCATCCAACTTACGAACAACAGGGTATATGCTACCTTGCTAAAACCGTGCTCTAACTTCAAACCTATCAATGTGCTAATGCAGCTAAGGGTAATTGTCAGGCTGGCAAGGACCAAGGGCTCGATTGTTCGATTCTGCGACAATAGCGGCGCCGCAAGAATGACCCAGGCGGTGATAAGTAAAAAGTGGAATAGTAATAACCTATCGAGCCTGACGCCAGGGTTTGTCATTGTGGTTAGCATAGTGGTTCTCCTTTAACGGTACTAAAGTCCTCCTTTAACGGTACTAAAGTCCTCCTTTAACGATGGCTAATTTAAGCATTAAATGAGAATGATTCTCAATAAAATTTACAATCTTTGAGCAGTTAAACGCCTTTTCATTGCGCTTAATCTCGCCTCAGGTTACAGTTACTGTTAATTTATACAGTGATAAGAATCTGCATCGATGATCTTATATATTGCCGAGAAACCCAGTTTAGGTAGAGCCATTGCCGACGTATTGCCTAAACCACTAAAAAAGGGTGAAGGGTTTATACGCGCAGCTAATGGCGATTGTGTTTCTTGGTGCGTTGGGCATCTGTTGGAGCAAGCTGAGCCCGATGCATACTCGCCTGAGTATAAATCGTGGAAATTTGAACATCTGCCAATCGTGCCTGATGTGTGGAAGATGAAGCCAAAATATAAGATGCGTGGCCAGATCTCGGTGCTTAGAGGGTTAGTTAAAGAAGCGACACAATTGGTTAACGCGGGCGATCCCGATAGAGAGGGGCAGCTGCTAGTCGATGAGATCATTGCTCACCTAGGGGTTAAAGGTAATAAATTAACACAAGCTAAAAGACTGCTGATAAGTGATTTAAACCCGCAAGCAGTAAAGCGCGCCTTGGGGCAGTTACGGCTTAATCGTGAGTTTATTCCGCTATCAACTTCTGCATTAGCACGCTCACGCGCTGACTGGCTTTATGGCATGAATATGACGCGTGCTTATACTATTCAAGGCCGCAAAGTCGGTTATCAAGGTGTCCTTTCCGTTGGTCGAGTTCAAACTCCTATATTGGGTTTAGTGGTGCGCCGAGACGAAGAGATTGCTCATTTTGTCTCTAAGCCATTTTTCGAGGTCATTGCCCATTTAACTGCAGAGCCGCAGCAAACATTTACTGCTAAATGGCAACCTAGTGAGGCTTGCCAGCCCTATATGGATGAAGACGGGCGGGTATTGTCTAAAGGGCTGGCGCAAAATGTAGTCGGCCGTATTACAGGTCAGCCAGCAACAGTTGAAAAAGTGAATGCGCAAGACAAGAAACAAAATGCACCATTACCCTACAATTTATCAAGCTTGCAAATTGATGCCGCTAAACGCTTTGGCATGAGTGCAAAAACAGTATTAGATACTTGTCAGTCTTTATATGAGCGACACAAGCTAATCACTTACCCACGTTCAGATAGCCGTTATTTACCACAAGAGCAACATGGCATGGCGCCGAGTGTGATCAACACTGTTAATAAAGGCGCTCCCGAACTAACACAAGGCATTGACGCACCCAACGCCAAGCTTAAATCAAAAGCCTGGAATGATAAAAAAGTCGATGCTCACCATGCGATTATCCCAACGGAAAAAGTGGCTAACTTAAGCAGTTTGAGCCCAGCAGAGAAGCAAGTTTATCTGCTGGTGGCTCGGCAATATCTGATGCAGTTTTATAGTGCTTACCAATACAAAGAAACGCAGGTTGAAATCATTATTGCTGGCGGCTTATTTAAAACCAAAGCCAAACAGGAAATAGCTAAAGGTTGGAAGCTGCTGCTAAAACAGAGTAAAGCGAGCACCAGTTCAGACTCTAACGGGCAAGATGAGGATGAGTTAGCGACAATTCCGCCTTTAACTATAGGGCAAAAGCTCTTTTGTGATCGCGGCCAGCTGTTAGAGAAGCAAACTCAGCCGCCAAAGCATTTTACTGACGCGACGCTTTTAAGCGCAATGACAGGCATTAGCCGTTTTGTTACTGATGTTGAGATCCGAAAAATACTTAAAGATACCGACGGTCTGGGCACTGAAGCAACCCGTGCAGGCATAATTGAATTATTGTTTAAACGCAGCTTTCTAGTCAGGCAGGGCAAAACAATTGTTGCCACTGATGTAGGCAAGGGATTGATTAACAGCTTACCCCTTAGCGCCACAACCCCTGATATGACCGCACTTTGGGAAAACAACTTGGATTCAATGAGCCGAAAAGAAACTCAATATCAAGCCTTTATGCAGCCACTGATCAGCAAACTTGATGAACTCATCACTCAAGCAGGCTCAGTGCTACCTACCGCATTGCAAGGGGTGAAAAGCCCGACACCGTTTAAGAAAAAAAGCTATGCACGTAAAGGCGGAAAAGGTCAGTCAACGACTAAGAAAAATGTCGGAAAACCCCGCATGGCTAAAAGTTAGTTTAAATTAACCAAGAACTTGAAAAGTACTTTGCTAATCGATCTTGGTCATATTTCTCAAAACATTTTGTATCGAGGGCTATTTCGCTGAGATAAAAGCGGTTATCATCTGCAGTTGTTCGGTAGATGTCTATTTACGCTATTAGGAAGATGATTGTTTAATTCACAGATCTCAATGCAGATGTTCCAATCTAAATTGACACTAGTTTTGTTACTGGTGGTTTTTGTGTCGCAACTTTTTCCGACTTGTGTCGCTGCAGACATCCATAATGTGGAACTGGGCATGAGTGAAACCCATCACTTTGAAAACACTCTACCCCTTGAATTGCAACAAGCTTGTTGTGACAGCGCATTAAATGCATGTAGCCACATGGTTGATGTGAGTGAGCAAGATGAGCATAGCGATGATTTTCATACTGCTTGTCATCCACCCGTCGAATTAGGCACTGTGGCTAAATCGACAGGTGTAGAAGATCGTGCTTTGTTTGCAATTAGCTATCAAAATCGCAGTTACGCACCACCGATTCCCCCTCCTTATTGTTAATTCCTGTTCCATTCCATTTAATTATTTTTGAGTTTTTAGGTTAAGCCGTGCGTCGGAACTTTTGTTCTATTAGATCGGTTGCTGTTTTAGTCGGCACTGATTATCTGAGTAGATTACTGCTCAAAGTCTAATGCCACGCCTGTATAACCTAAGCTCGAGTCAAAGAGTCTAAGCACCGTTTGTGTCGCCTTTTACAGCGCCTTGAACAGGTAAAGACTTTATTAACAGGAGTTTCATCTCGTGATTAGAGATAAAAGTATCTTCTTGGTGGCGTGCCAGCGGGCATTGATCACCGTGGTTATCAGTATTGCTGGCATGTATTGCGCCAAGAGTATAGCCACAGAGCAGGGATCATCAAAACAACAGGCTTTAGCACCTAAAACTGATGCCGGCATCGAGCTGGCATGGGCGTTAGAGCAATCCCTGCTTAACAATATTGCGCTTAAGTCATTCCCCTATTCGCTGCGGGCAAGCGAAGCACTAAGCTTGCAAGCTGGAATAACCCCCAACCCAGAACTATCGGTTAGTGTGGAGAATATTCTGGGCACGGGTGATATGCAGGGCGTTGATAACGCAGAAATAACTTTAGCGCTTAGTCAACTTATAGAACTTGGTGACAAACGACAGCGCCGCATCGATTACGCCCAAGCCAGCCAAAGGCAACAGCTGAGTGATTATGAGTCCACACGGCTGCAAGTGTTGGCTCAAACCACAGAGCGCTACTATCAACTGCTGCGTTTACAGGCTCTGCAAACTTGGATTGAACGACGTATAGAGCTTGAGCAAGCCTCGTTAGCGGCAATTAAGGATCGCGCAAGTGCAGGGGCTGTGATCCAAGCTGATGTTAGTAAAATGCAGCTGCGATTAGTACGATCGAATGCTTTAAAACAGCGCATTGATGGTGACTTCAATGTCGCTAAGAAAAAGTTATCTGCAATGTGGTCAAGCGAGGTTAAATTCGCTCGAGCTAACGATGAACTGCAGCCGCTTAATGTGTTGCCCACGGCGGCAAGTGTGCTAAATGCGATTGAAACTGCGCCGCAATATCTGCAGTTACTGAGTGTTGAACGGCTACTTATCGCCAAGCGTCGTATGGAGGAGTCAAAAGCCACCTCTGATATTACCTTAGGTGTTGGCGTGAAGAGTTATGATGGCTTTGATGATGGGGCATTGATGCTCAATTTCTCAATGCCGCTGCAATTTTCTAATCCAAACGAAGGTAATATTCTCGCGGCCAAGGCCGAAGAGGATAAAGCCCATGAACAGCAAAGGTTTGCTCGTGAGCAGTTGAAGTTGACCTTGTTAGAGCTGCATCAATCAATGCTCAACAACGCTAAACAGGCACAAATGTTGAAAGCGCAGGTGTTACCACTTGCCAAAAAATTACAACAGCATACCCAATCTGCTTACCAAACAGGTCAAGTCAATGTGTTGCAACTTGCCGATGCACAATCAGAACTTTTTAGCGTTGAGCGCGAACTGATTGAAGCGAAAACGGCGGTATATATGGCACTGCTTGCCATCGAGCGCATTACTGGACAGTCAATGACTGTCGCTAACACTAACATGAAGCCTGTTGTGGCAATGGAAAACCGATAATGAAACTAAATTTTGATACTTTACCTGCACAGTTGGCTGCCACTCTTTTGTCTTTCTCTTTATTAACTGCAGGCACATTGGCGCCTATTGCCGTAGCAAATGCCAGTGGCGGTCATGGTCATGAAGAAGAGGAGGAGCACCAAGAGGAGGGACCCCACGGTGGACGACTTCTTGAGCAACAAGATTTTGCAATAGAGGTCACTATGGCCGAAGCGGGGATCCCGCCAGAAATGCGCATTTATGCTTTCTACAAAGGTGAGCCTGTTAACCCAACTGAAGTTGACTTATCCCTGACATTAGCGCGCTTAGGCGGCGTTATCGACAATGTCAGCTTTACTGCTGAAGAGCAGTATCTAGTTAGCGAGCATAGTGTACGCGAACCGCACTCTTTTGACGTTGAAGTACATGCGGGTTTTAAAGGCGTTGATTATGATTGGCACTATGAAAACCACATGGGCAGAGTGACGATTAATGATCGATTATTGGCACTCTCTGGGGTGGAAACTGAGAGTAGCAGCGCACAAACGTTGCACTTTGTGGACAGATTGTTTGGCGTTGTCAGTGCAATAACCGACAAGCAGTTTAGTGTTTCTGCACCCTATACCGGTGTTATTGAGCAGCTAAACGTTACTGTAGGCGACACTGTAGCAAAAGGGCAAGTGATTGCCACTGTTCGTAACTCATCGACTCTACAGCGTTACACAGTTAAAAGCCCGGCAAATGGCCAAGTGACTGAGCAGATGCTGTCTGTGGGCGATAGCACATTCAATAAAGCGTTGCTACGAGTCAGCGATCTCTCAAATGTGTGGATAGATATGTCGGCGTTTCCTAAAAATTTAGCCAGAGTCGCACTTGGTCAAAAGGTGACGATTGGTGATGATGAGCACGGTAATAGCGAAGAAACACACAGTGAAGGTAAAGCGGTGAGTACGATCAGCTATATTGCGCCAGTGATGACCGGTGGTCATATTGCCCGCGTACGTGCTGTTATCGCCAACCCTGATGGCCACTGGCGCCCTGGTATGCATGTACAGGCAAATATCGAAACGCGTTCAAAGGATGTTGCTCTCGCGGTTCGCGCGGATGCCCTGCAAACATTCAACGACAAGCCAGCGGTGTTTGTTAAACATGGCAACACTTTTGAAGTTCGTCCACTGACGCTTGGCGAATCAGATGGTGAGTTTGTTGAAGTGCTAGAAGGGTTAGAACCAAACGCTGAATACGTTACCAAAAACAGCTACTTGCTTAAAGCAGACATCATGAAAAATGCTGCTAAGCACGTACACTAAGGACGAAATAATATGGATACTATTATCTCATTCGCCCTTAAACGGCGATTATTGGTATTGGCGATTACACTGCTAATAGCACTATTAGGGGTTTATAACACCCTAAAACTGCCTATCGATGCTGTCCCCGATATTACCAACGTACAAGTACAGATCAACACCGCGATTGCAGGCTACTCACCGCTTGAGTCAGAGCAAAGGCTGACCTATGTGATTGAAAATGCTATGGCGGGGATCCCAAGTTTAGATTATACCCGCTCTATCTCGCGTTATGGTTTGTCACAAGTGACCGTCATTTTCGAAGAGGGCACCGATATCTACTGGGCTCGCCAGCAGATAAGTGAGCGCTTACAAGGTGTACGTAGCGAGCTGCCTCTGGAAGCAGAGCCGGCCCTTGGACCTGTGAGTAGTGGTTTGGGTGAGGTGTTTACTTACTCAATTCGCGCACTCGAGGGCGCAGTGAAAGAGGATGGCACGCCCTATAACGCAGAAGACTTGCGTACTATTCAAGACTGGATCATTCGTCCGCAGTTAGTAAAAGTTAAAGGTGTCACTGAAATCAATAGCTTGGGCGGCTATGAGCGTGAGTATCAAGTGGCGCCGGTACCAGCAAAGTTGCTGGCATTTAAAGTCACGGTCGATGATGTTATTACTGCGCTTGAGCGTAATAACCGCAATGCAGGTGCTGGTTATATCGAGCGTAGCGGCGAGCAATGGCTAGTTCGTTCGCCTGGGCAGCTAAAAGATCTAGAGTCTATTCGCCAAGTGGTCGTGACCAAACGTGATGACGCACCAGTTCGTATCGGTGATGTCGCCGATGTGTTTTATGGTAAGCAGTTACGTACTGGCGCGGCCAGTCAAAACGGTAAAGAGACAGTACTTGGCACCGCATTTATGTTGCTAGGTGAAAATAGCCGCGTGGTGGCAAAAGAGGTTGGTGAAAAGCTCAAGCTAGTGAATGCAAGCTTGCCAGAAGGTATCGTGGCTGAAGCGGTTTATGATCGCACCACCTTAGTCGATAAAGCGATTGAAACAGTACAGAAAAACCTTTTCGAAGGTGCAGTATTGGTTATCGTGGTGTTATTTGCACTATTGGGTAATTTCCGCGCAGCGCTTATTGCCGCGCTGGTTATTCCGCTGAGTATGCTATTTGCTATTACTGGAATGACGGCTAACCGCGTGTCGGGTAACTTGATGAGTCTCGGCGCAATTGATTTCGGTATTATTGTCGATGGTGCGGTGATCATCGTTGAAAATGCGCTACGTCGCCTAGGCATGGCGCAAAAGCAGTACGGTCGATTATTGGTGCTCGAAGAGCGCATTAAGGTCGTTGCAGAAGCGACTAAAGAGGTATTTCGTCCCGCGGTGTTTGGCGTGTTGATCATTATGTTGGTCTACCTGCCGATTTTTGCACTGAGTGGCGTCGAAGGCAAAATGTTCCACCCTATGGCCTTTACTGTTGTGGCTGCACTTATCGGTGCACTGCTGTTTTCTGTGACGTTTGTTCCAGCAGCCATCGCGCTGTTTGTAAAAGGTAAAGTCAACGAGAAAGAAAATTGGTTGATGGCAAATGCTCGCAAAGCCTATGAACCTGTGTTGTTTTTCTCTCTCAAGCGTCCTTTTATTATTATCGCAGGCGCGATTGTATTGATGGCAGTGACCAGTGTTCAACTAAGCCGCTTAGGTTCTGAATTTTTGCCAAAGCTCGATGAGGGTGATATTGCCATGCATGCCATGCGGATCACTGGCACCGGGCTTGAGCAATCGATAGAGATGCAAAAGAAGCTTGAATTGGTGATTAGTGAGCTTGATGAAGTTGAGCGGGTGTTCTCAAAAGTAGGAACGCCAGAGGTTGCAACCGATCCAATGCCACCAAGTGTTGCCGATACTATTTTGATCATCAAACCACGTTCACAGTGGGCAGATCCAAGTAAGACTAAAGCTGAGTTTATTGAGGAGCTGCGAGAGCATGTTGAACAGGTACCTGGTAACAACTATGAGTTTACCCAGCCTATCGAGATGCGCTTTAACGAGTTAATCGCTGGTGTGCGCGCCGATGTGGCATTAAGGATCTATGGCGATGACCTCGATACATTGAAAGATGCCGGCGATCGCGCCGTTGGGTTGTTCCAAGGGATTGATGGTGCAACCGATGTGCGCGTTGAGCAGATGTCGGGCCTACCCACATTGTCGGTAGAGCCAAACCGTGATCACCTAGCATTACTTGGCCTTACCATTGTCGATGTGCAACAAGCACTGCAAACCGCGGTGTCTGGCGTACCTGTTGGCCTAATCTATGAAGGTGATAGACGCTTTAAGTTAGTGGTGAGAATGGACGATGATATCAGCCAAGATCTCGACAAACTGGCTAATATTCCGATAGCGTTACCAGCGGAGCTTAACCCTGATCTAAGCTATGTACCTTTGGGCGAAGTCGCTGAATTGCACTTTAAAGTGGGGCCAAATCAGATCAATCGTCAAAGCGGTAAGCGCCACGTTGTGGTAACTGCCAATGTTGATGGACGTGATTTAGGCTCGTTTATCCAAGATACCAAACAGGTGATGGCGGATGAACTTGCGCTGCCAAGTGGTTACTGGAGTGAGTATGGCGGCACGTTTGAGCAATTAGAGTCTGCGTCAAATCGCTTAATGATTTTGGTGCCATTAACACTACTATTGATTTTTGGCTTGTTATATAGCGCCTTTGGCTCAGTGCGTGACTCACTCATTATCTTCAGCGGGGTACCGTTAGCACTTACGGGCGGGGTATTGGCCTTGGTGTTACGAGATATGCCACTATCGATATCTGCGGCGATTGGTTTTATCGCGCTATCGGGCATTGCGGTGCTAAATGGCGTGGTGATGCTGAGCTTTATTAAGGAGCTGAAACTGCAAGGGCTTGAGCTCATTGAGGCAATTAAGCAGGGCGCAAGCCAACGTTTGCGCCCGGTGATGATGACCGCACTGGTAGCCAGTTTAGGTTTTGTGCCTATGGCCCTCAATGTGGGCACCGGCGCTGAAGTGCAGCGACCACTGGCAACCGTAGTGATTGGCGGAATTATCTCGTCGACTTTGCTGACGCTAGTGATCTTACCTGTATTGTACTCTTTGGTTTATCGCTATAGTCGTCAGCAGAGTTCAGCAATGAGCTAAGCTATAGCTAGCAGCAACTCTGTTAACGTTAGGAAATATAAGAGACGGTAAAGCCAGTGGTTTTATCGTCTCTTAATTATTTAATGGGGTTATTCATACTCGCGCTGTTGCGGTAAGTCGTCTGCAATCTCGTGCCAAGGTGCTTTACTGCCGACAAAGATATGACGAGAGGGAGTAACTTTGGGATCGGTGTCTAATGTGCCTAAAGGAAAACCGAGGACGTTGGGTTTTGCATCAAACTTTGTATATAGATTGGAGCCACATTCAGAGCAAAAGCCTTTATGCTCACCTGGTGATGATTCATAGAATTTAATGAACTCCTTGCCTTCAATCGTGCGCCAATCAGTGCTATTAATTTGAGCGCGAGTTCTAAATGCTGCGCCATGCAGTTTACGGCACATACTGCAATGGCAATTTAATACATCTTTAAGTTCACCATCGATTTCATATTTAACTTTGTTGCACAAACAACTTCCTTTGTTTATCACAATACCCTCCTTGAAATATATTCATATTGCTGCGGTAACAACTTTTTCGTTTGCACAAATTACATGCTTTTTATAGTTGACTCAATCATAAAAACGATATGCAACAGGAACTATTTTCAACATTGAATTCAATACGCTACGCATAGTGAGCGTCTCTATCGTCTATTTTGGATTTTTGTATTGATTGCTGATTGCATCATAGTGATAACCGATGTCGCCAAGCTTTGACTCTAACAGCTGTTTATCAATATCGAGTTCATAGAAAAGAGCGGCTTGGGAGCTACAGGTTAATCTGAGCTTTTCGTTGACTATCCCAAGCAGTGTCTCCGAACTAAGTTGTTCAAGGTGAGTGATATCCATGAGTAGTAACCATAAGGTATAGGTCTTGTAAATATGGATTTTGAGGTAAAAAAAAGCAAGCCTAAAGTAGGCTTGCCAAAGGTGATACAGGTGAGGAACAGATTACATTATGTCTCGTGTAGCTTAAGTGTTTCTTAATTAACGCAACTTTTCCCCACGGTTAATTGCAATTAATCTATCTAAAATATGCTCGCCATCCATTCGAATACCGTTGTGTTCATATTCAGAGGTTAACCAGTACTTTAAATTGCCCACTTTTTCAGCGGTTTCTAGGCTATAGCGCATCTCAACAAACATATCTTCGCTATATATCGCAGCTGCAACAGGCACCTGGTTGCTAGCGAGTTTCGTTTGGTCATAAAGCATTGGCCAGTTGTCTTTTTCTGCCAACGTACTGGCTGTGCTTTTTAACGGCTTAAGATTATTGAACTGCTCAAACATCCACGGGTAGATCATCTCTCCGGTGAAAAGAAACGGCTTATCGGCACTGTAGTTAAACTGTGGGTACTGCTGCCTTACTCTATGGGCTGCCCAGTTTGACGCACTGTTCTGACAATAGATGGACTCATGCAGCAAGGCAAAAATAGGGTTGGTATTGTAATCAAGTAACTGACAGAAATGAGCTAAAAATAGTGGATTAACTATGGTGCCACTAGGCGTTGATATCAAGGCATGCTCAAGCAGATAGTAGACGCTTTCAGGGCCTTGCTCCATACCTATATTTATTCCCAGTAGTTGTAGCATCTCAACGGTAAGTTGTTCGCCGGTAGCCAGCCTTACCTCATTATCGCTGATATGTTGCGCTAGCGATTTAACTAAACCTTGAGCATCGCTAAAGCGAGTGAAAAAGTCGTTGTTTTTGGCGATAACCCGTTGATATGTCGCTTGATAGACTTCATCGGCACTGCGGCTTAGGGATGGAATACCGCCAGTTATGTAAGCTTCAGCAACGCCATGAGGCGCATCGTTGAGATATTTTAGAACACAAAAGCCACCAAAACTTTGGCCTAAAATCGACCATTTGTCATCAGCCACTAATTGCTGACGAATAGACTCAGCATCGCGAATGATGTTATCTGCGCGAAAGTGACTCAAATATTCACTTTGCTGGGCGGCGCTTAAATGGCTTAGGCTGGCAGAGCTCACAGGAGTCGACAAGCCTGTCCCACGTTGATCAAGTAGTAGCACTCTAAATTCTTGTAAAGCGCGTTTTATCCAGCCACCCGTTGCGGCTGGTCTCACTGCGCCAAAGCCTGGGCCTCCTTGAAAAAAAACAATAAAAGGCAGTTGTTTGTGTTGATTCTCAGGGCTGACTAATTCACGAGCGAAGACTTCAATGGTCTCACCATTAGGTTGCTGATAATCAAGGGGTAGGGTGAAACGATGTTTGTAGGCAAGCATGCCGGCAAAGCTGAGTTCTGGTGTCATGATTTTCGCCTTGTTTGTTGTTCACTATTTTTGGGCAATAAAACTGGAGATTGTATACCGAAATTGGGTCGTTGAGGAGAGTTGACAAATTATCGAGTGATAGAAGTTTTTGGCGCGTTGACAGTTTTTACAATAATAGGGCAGAGCTAAAGAAGAAAGTCTCGTTATCACACGTTTACTTATCAGTGGCTATTTATCAAAATGGCTAATGCTCCCTGGTTGATGGAGGCCTGCTGTGTGAATGTATGTTTGAGTTGTTTTAATCACTCTGAAGTCCAACATTTCTGGTAAAATTCTTATATCTGCACCACCCTTTAGTACGCTAGTCGCAATTGAATGTCTAAACGTATGGGCTGTGACTTCACCTGTACCAAGAATGATAATGCCAAACTCTGAGAGTAAGCGGTGAAGTCGATTAATCATGACCGTGCGGTCTTTGACCTGACCTTGTCTAATGTGGTGCAGGCATAAAACAGCTTGTTGCTCTTCACTTTTGATACTGAGGAAGCGTGTTTTAGCTCTGGTCACAGTTTCACATATTGCTTCGGCATCATTGACATCGTTCTTTTCATTTTGGCGATTGTCTCTAACAGCTTGTTTCTTATAACTGTTTACTTTAGTTTTACCGTATTCGTCGAAACCATGAATACCAACAACTAATTTGGCAGTTTTTGATTTAAAAAAGAGTGCCGCCAATTGGTAAGGGAAGTCCATTTCATTTGTTTGAAGTACTTCGCCCCCTGTAATCAAAGTTGATAAAGGTGTTATATGACAGTAGAGCAAGAGATCAGATCAACTTTAGAGGATTATGCCAAAGCATATTGTGCTAAAGATATTGATTCATTAATGCATATTTTTGAAGACAGCGATGATATTTCTATCATTGGTACTGGTGCTGATGAACTTTGCATAGGAAGAGATTCGGTTAAGGAGTTGTTTCTAAGAAACTTTGCTGAAGCCACCGCAAGTGAATTTGAATGGCAATGGTCGAAGATTAATATTTCAAATGATTATGCTGTAGTTGCCATTTCTTTAATCATTCACCTTGAATATCAAGGGAGTAAAATAGAAATACCAATTCGTTGGAGTGTGGCATTAAGAAAAACAGATAGGTGGGTATGGCTGCATAGACATGCTTCTTCACCAGCTTCAAACCAAGATGATGGGCAAGCATACCCTCAACAAGCATAGGTTTAGTACAGCTACTAATCACAAGCAATTAGAGAGGGAGTTTGCTCTTCCCCCAGTTTAGTAGACACCTCCTCATCACTTTGAGCAGGCTAGAATGCCTAGATATACCAACCAAGAAAGACTGCTCTTCCTCAGTTTAGTGGACACCTCCTCATCACTATGAGGGGGTTAATATGCCTAGATATACCAACCAAGAAAGACTGTTCTTCCTCAGTTTGGTGGCCACCACCTCATCGCTATGAGGGGGTAATATGCCTAGATATTCCCAACCAAGAAAGACGTGATTTTACCCTGTGGTATTCAGAGCTTAAGCTGTAGAGCTAAGCTAAAGAGATGATTTGAGCTTGAGCAAAAATCTCATTCGTTAAACAGTATTACTGACTGTTTTTAAGTTTATTCAACACAGAAGTAGCAAGCAAAAAACACTCCTTACTGGCGAGTTTTAGCGGCTTTGATGCTGGGTTAATGAACTTGCCTCAACACCGCTAAACTCTCACGAAGCGACCAAATATTTATACCGATCGGTATAACATGTATTTGACTACTTAGCTGATTAAACCGTTCTCGGTTTGACTGTGTTTTCGATTAATATCCAGTGTTTACCTATTACCCATTGCTGAATATATCTCAAGTTCTTGCCTTGGTTAGCGCTCGCCGTTGTTAATTAGTATGAGGATCGCTATGCTATTGATTAGGGGCTGTGATCTAATTAATAGATATGGAATTAATAGCCGTTAACAACTAAAGAAAAATCTGTTCCATTATAAGGAAAGTAACGTGCAGACTATCAGTGATTACCGCAGCAACTTTAACATGTTGTTGGCATTTATTTTTTCTCTCATTTTCGTGTCAGCTTGCAATAGCAACGATGATACGGAAATACAATCAGATTTTTTACTCGAAAAGGACTTTGCAGATAATAGTCGCTTGCGTGCCAACCCTGAACAAGGAGTCGTTGCATTATTTCTTGAGCCTGGCTCGGCAACTACAGCGGATGACTCCAATGGCGAATCAGGTACTGATCTTATACCTTACCAATATTCACGTACCCTTAATCATACGTTTTGCTACGAAGATGGTAACAGCGATTCAAATCACTCTATGGTGCTTAACAATAGCGATGGAGAAGAAGTGCTTAGCATGTCAGCCAATGACAAGTGTGTATCGGCAATAATGCCTGCTGGCGAATTTCAGTTGGTACTGACCCACGGTGAACACGTAGAAAGCACAGATCTAACCTTCTTAGTGACACAGCCTAATAGTGGTTCGTTGTCAGCAATAAATAGCACTCACTATTCCATTGTTTCCAGACTTCTCAGTCACATCGGTAATATCCTAATAAGCTCTGCTCATGCTGAGACTACAGATGACAATGTGACCACGCTTATTTCTACTAATGCCTGTAAGAATTGTGATTTGTCAGATGCTGACTTGGATAATGCAACACTCACATTTGCTGATCTTTCTGGCGCTGATTTAACCGATGCCATATTAACCAATGTCGACCTTTTCGAATCAACGCTCACCGGAACCAACTTTAGTGGCGCAGATATGAGCAAGGGTGACTTTCGTGGTTCGGAAATGACTTATGCTGATCTCAGTGACGCCAACCTAACTGGAGCTTATTTTTCCAGCGCGCAATTATCTCCAGCTGACCTTCATAATGCGACCGTCACAGATACGGATTTTGATAACGCCAATCTTGTGGGCGCTACCTGGACTGACGGAGGTATTTGCGATATCACCTCTGTTGGCTTTTGTAATTCAACAGCCGTTGCCGAGTCAGACCCGTGCGACTCCGTTAAGCAGGATGTTACCGATGATGGCAACACCGTTTATAAATGTTTATTGCCAGCGGTTGATAAGCAAGTGTGTACCACAGAGTATGGTGGGGTTGATGGTGGCACACCAATAACAAGTTGTGAAGCTATTGACTCTTCAGAATTGGTTACGTCTGTCAATCTTGTTGATATCTTCAGTCAGGTTAGCTCATCTTTTGATGCCACTCTGGACAACGACACTCCTATGGCCATTTTAGCTTGGGGGGGAGAAGGCGGCATAGGCTCTAGTGGCGGGCTTTGGACCTCTGGTGGTGATGGAGGTAAGGCTGGGTTTGCATCAACCGTCACCACTCTATCTCATTTCCTAGACAGTTATGGACAAACTTCATTCAATTTCTTCATCGGTGAAAATGGCACACTAAGTAATATTTATGGCGACGGTGGTTCCTCTACACTGGTCATGATTGCAGAAAGTAGTCCCAGTTCACTGGAAGATGATGTCATTCTTATTGCAGGCGGTGGCGGTGGCGGTGATTCATCTGGATGGATTAATGATGGCACTGATGGCGCCGATGGTGGCGTTGCGGCCTCATCGGTCATAGGTCAGGGAACCATTGGTGTAGGACAAAGCTTTGACAGTGGAGCCGATGGCGGCAGCACGGATGAATGGGGAGATGGAGGAAGTGGCGCTGATGACGGTAAAGACGGTATTGGTGGTCAAGGTGGACAAGGGTTTTTAGGGGTTAACAGTGAATGGGTTAATGGCGATCCTGGGGTCGGCTCAAACGGCAGGGGCGGCAATGCCGATGATAGCTTTAGCGGCGCTGGCGGTGGCGGCGGTGGTGGTGGTTATGGTGGCGGTGGTGCTGGCGATGATGCTGCTGGAGCTGGTGGTGGAAGCTGGTCGATTATTCCAGCCACTACCTGTAATAGCGCTCCGACTAAAGAGACTGCACCTTCAACGCCTGGATCATCAGGTGATGACTTTGGCAGTAAAAATGGCGCTGTTGAAGTTTGGATATTTCCAAAGGGCTGTTAATCACAGGTAAACTGGTTGAGAACGGGGTATTTATTCAGTTCTCAGCTTGCTTTGGGTGCAGCTAACTTGCTTTAACTAATGCCTGTATCTGTTTATTACCTATTTTAATCCGCGACTAGCGATTAGCCAACTTTAGTCTTGAACTTAAAAATAGCGACTTGATAACAGAATAAAGACTCATTTTTCTATTAGCTGCTTTTAATACCAATTGCATTAAAAGTTTGACCATTCAGCGTTTTGCCAATTTGTTTAACCTCAGCCGCACTACGTGAGCCCCTCAGTCTTTCCACTTCTGCTTTGCATTGGCTTAAAAGGGAATACCATTTCTTTACCAATGCGCTTTGAATTGAAAAGACTGAGGGGCTCTGAACTGCTCAAATACTTAATGCAATTGGTATAATATGCCGTTTTTGTGAGCGTTAGTTCATGTTCTACCAATTATTTATAGAGGAAATGCGTAAGTTGGCGTAATCTTTAACCATTGCACTGCTAAATAATCTTTAGGTGAGTTTCGATGAAGTATCAGTTAATACCAGTCACGCCATTTCAGCAAAATTGTAGTTTAATTTGGTGTGAGCAAAGCTTGAAAGGGGCTGTGGTTGATCCTGGTGGAAACCTTGAACGCATTTTGGAAGAAGCTGCTAAGAACCATGTCCAGATAGAGCAAGTGTTATTGACCCATGGCCATATTGACCATGTCGGTGCGGCGCAAACTCTTGCTGAGCAGCTAAATGTTCCTATTGTGGGCCCTCACTTAGCTGATAGTTTCTGGTTAGAAAGCTTACCTAAGCAGAGCCAACATTTTGGTTTTGTACATTGTGATCCGTTTACACCAAGCCGCTTTCTGCAAGAGGGTGATGAAGTGACTGTGGGGGAGCAGGTGTTATCAGTGTTGCACTGCCCTGGACACACGCCAGGTCACGTGGTGTTTTTTGCTAAAGAGGCTGCTATTGCCTGGGTCGGCGATGTGCTCTTTAGAGGCTCAATCGGCCGCACTGATTTTCCGCAGTCTAACCATCAAGATCTCATCGACTCCATCACTAAAAAGCTGTGGCCGCTGGGTAAAGAGGTACAATTTATTCCGGGCCATGGACCGCTGTCGACCTTTGGTGAAGAGCGCGCACAAAATCCATTTGTTGCTGATCAGCTGTTTGATTAACTCTGTCGCGACTTTAGTTATACGTTAATACTAAAAATCCGAGCCTATTACTAAACTCGGATTTTTTATGGCTGGTTGCTAACGTCGGTTATTTTGCCGTTAACTTTAGCTCGGCATTAAAGCGATCAAAGGCGGCGTCGAGATCGGCAATCAGGTCGTCGACGTTTTCAAGACCAATATGCAGTCTTATCAGCGGCTTACTGCTATCCCACTTAGTGGCTGTGCGCAGTTTATCAATGCCGAACACACCTAGGATTAGACTTTCAAAACCACCCCATGAGAAGCCCATTTTAAAGTGCTGCATGTTTTCCACAAAAGCGGTGACCGATTTTTGATTGCCTTGTTTTAATACAAATGAGAATAATCCATTTGATGCACTAAAGTCGCGTTTAAAGAACTCATGCCCAGGGCAGGTTTCAAAGGCTGGGTGACGCAGATGATCGACCTCTGGCCGACTATTGAGCCAGTTAGCCACTTTTAAGGCGTTTTGTTCGTGCTGGGCTAAACGAATACCCAGTGTACGCAACCCGCGGCTGGCAAGGTATACATCGTCTGGTGAGGTGCACTGCCCTAGCAGGTAGCTATTCTCTCTTAGTTGTTCCCAATGCTTTTCATTGGCGGTGGCGGTGCCCATCATGACATCGGAGTGACCGACAATGTATTTAGTTGCCGCTTGAATTGAGATATCGACGCCCATCTCAAACGGGCGTGAATTGATTGGCGACGCCCAAGTGTTATCTAGCATCACCACAATATCATGTTCATGGGCAATGCGGCTAAGGGTGGGGACATCTTGAATTTCCATGGTGATAGAGCCAGGAGATTCTAAAAATAACACCTTAGTATTGGGGCGAATCAGTTCTTCTATGCCTTCACCAACCATAGGATCGTAATAGGTGGTTTCGATACCGTATCCGGCCAGTAACTTATTACACAGATCGCGAGTAGGCTCATAGGCACTGTCAACCATTAATAGGTGATCGCCCGCTTTTAAAAATGACAGTAAGCTGTTGCTTATCGCCGCGCTACCCGATGGGTACAGCGCTGTGCCTACACCACCTTCAAGTTCAGCAATAGCGGCTTGAAAGGCGAAGTGAGTAGGGCCGCCACGACGACCATAAAACATCTCGCCATTGGCTTTGTTTTTTGCAGCAAAACGCAGATCTTCCATGGTATCAAACACCATGGTTGATGCCCGGTAAACCGGTGGATTGATCACTCCTTGAGTCCATTTTTTGTCACGGCCAAGACTAATTATCTGCGTTTCTTTTTTCATAGGGTTCTACTTCCACAATAAAGGCATACTTTTGTTTAGCCATCTTAACATCTAAACGGCTAAAGTGAAGCGTCAATATATTCAAGGTTGTCTTAAACGGGCTTTTCTTTACTAATAGGCAGCTGGATGACAATTTCAACGCCAGAAACAGCACCTTGATCATTGACTCTGTTCTGTGCACTAATTTTCCCTTTATGAAACAGGCTAATTAAACGAGCGATATATAGCCCTAGCCCTAAGTGCGGTTTATCTTGCGCCTTTTGCGCCCGAACAGAAACCATAGATTCAAATATCTGCTCTGACATATTTTCGGGTAACGGCGTGCCATAGTTGGCAACGGTTAGCAGCGCTGATTTACTTTGTACCACTAAACTCACCTCAATCGCGCTGTCTGCATGGCTAAACTCCAGAGCGTTAGCAATCAGCTTATCCATCAATTGGGCGATGTACTCAGGTACACCTTCAACGAGGATGGTTTGCGGCTCAATATCGGTATTGAAGCGCTGACTTGGGTAGGTCAACTGGTAGCCTTGCATACAGCCACTCACCACTTTATCTAACGGGAACAGGGATTTTTCTGCATGAGTGAGGCTCTCTTCCAGACGGGTGGCTTCGCTCATATTGCTGAGGATCATATTGAGGCGGTTAACTCCTTCCTGCGCCCGGTCAACATATTTGCGGCTATCTGGATTAAGGGTTTGCAGACTTAAATGCTCTAAGGAGGATCGCACCACAGCGACAGGAGTACGCAGTTCATGGGATAGACGCGATGACATGTTCTCTAAATAGTGAGTGTATTGCCCTAGGCGACTGACGATACTGGCAAAGCTACGGGAGAGGTCTCCAATTTCATCACGCACTTTTGAGCCTTGGATCGACTTTTTAATTCGGCCTTGGTTATCAATAGCTTCTTCTGCTTCATCACGCAGTTTACGGATCCTACTGGAGATATTAGAGGCAAAAAAGAATAGTGCTAATGTGCCCATACTCATGATGGTAAGGATCACATTAAACAGCTTCTCTAAGGCTTTATTGCGCAAGGTACGGATCCCGTGTGTGGTCTCTTCAGCAATCACCACCCCCATCACTTTATCGTCGATCCAAATTGGACTGGCTGCGGCTAACACGACAGCTTTACTGTCGGGAGTCAATCGCCAGGTAGAGCCTTGCTTGCCCTGCAACGCTTTACTGATATGACTCCCTTGTAGCACAGTGGAGTCTTGTAAGGAGTCGACAAAATCTTTCGGTGGCGTGGTTAGTATTTTGTAGTAAAGCGGGTACAGGTATTGCTGCTTAAATCTGTCCCAGCTGCTTTTACCCTCGTTTTCAATGGTAGAGCGCGACCACACGCTATTATCGGAGTGTATATCACCGGATTTTGCCAACACACGACCATGTTTATCGACCACCCAAATGCGCGAGCTATTGTGTGCCATACCTTTGATAATGCTTTCGATTTCGGGTGAGGGTACCAGTACTGTTCCAAGCTTGTTAACATCGTCAATGGCCGATGTGCCGACGATGGCATCTAACTGTCGAGTGTTACGGTTGTTAACATCATAGATGGCAAAGCCCAGCTTACTTCCGACCATGCTAAGTGGGATCCGTAATTCGACATTATAGCCTTTAGCAGTTTTCAGCCACTTACCTTGGATTTTTACTTCAGGGGTAACCGGAGTGGTTAGCGCAGGATCTTCAGGCAGCTCAAAGGCACTTATCCAACCATCTTTTGTGGTGGCGATGATATAGCGGCGAAACTGACCATCTGGCGCCAGTGTTGCAATAGCAATATGGTCGTTACGGTCGATGCTTAAACTGTTTTTTCCGCGGTAGATCACTTGAGGATCAGTAACCTCAAAAAAACCGTATAGGTAACCAGCGTATTTCCCCACCATGTGGGTAAAGTCGATAGCGAGTGGTGTTGCTTGGTCGCGTTTATAGATCTGATAATCTTCACCGTAGTGCAACGCACGGTGGCGATAGGGTTGCCAGTCGCCCAATTTACCATCAAGTTGAATTGGGCCTGCAAGAGGATAAGCATAGAGGTCACGACCTTGCTCAACTTGGGTTAGAAAACTGGCTTGGCTATCGAATAATCTGGGTCGTTCGTGCAGTGCAGTTGCTAGTGCTTGGGTGGTGCCTTCGAGGGTTTTCTCTTGCCCCAGCCTGAGATACTTTTCCATCTCCCACACATATTGGTACCCAAGCCAAGGCAGGCAAAGTAAAAACAGCGATAAAACCGCGACTTTTGCGCGCAGGCCAATTGGAAGATTAAACATTAACTCTGAGCATCCCAGCGGTAGCCCATGCCGTAAACGGTATCGATACAATCAAACTGTGGGTCTTGGGCGAGGAACTTCTTCCTGATCCGTTTAACGTGGGAGGTAATCGTAGAGTCATCGACGAATATCTTTGCCTCCTGCATCAGTTCTTGGCGCTGGCGTACGTGTCCTGGTCGTCTTGCTAGTGCGTGTACCATCCAAAACTCAGTCACGGTCAGTTCGATATGATGTTTGTTCCAGTAAACCTGCATTCGATTGATATCAATAGAAAGCAATCCATGTTCAATCAACGGGCTGTTATCATTGCTGGCATCTTTAAGTTCTGAGCGTCTAAATAGCGCGGCTAATCGAGCAATAAGATGGGGGAAACTCACCTCTTTACTAAGGTAATCATCTGCGCCCAAACGCAGGCCACATACGGTATCAAAATCGCTGTCTCTGGCGGTTAAAAAGATGATGGGCAGTGTGCTGGACATGGCTCTTAGTGACTGGCATAGCGTAAAGCCGCCGTCGATCTCATTTTCTAAGCCGATATCGATAATCGCTAAATCTGGCAAACGACTATTGAAAGCGCGCATCGCCTCTAATCGATTTGCATAAGCCTGCACGCTATAGCCTTGCTGTTGCAAAACGTCTTTGTAATTTTCTCTAATGGCGGCTTCATCTTCTACTATCGCGATTCGTTTCATGGTTGATTAATTTTAGCGTTATCTCGGTAATTGATTGTGACTATACAGGATTTTACCTGTGTTTAAAGGCGCTGACAGCGATTGCCATTTTGTTGCCACATTTGATATTTAAATTGCCACGTTTGCTCCCTTTTACAGCCATTTGGTTGAGGTTCAATAGCGTTATTGAAATGACGCCGGACTTCGGCAACTTAATCTAAGCCTCAAGCTGAGACTTAATTTAAATGAGTACTTAAAGGGAAATATTATGAAAAAGCATCTTATCGCGTCACTGGTTATCGCATCTATCACTCTTTCATCAAATGCCAGCGCTGCAGAAAATGTGGAGAATACGGAGCGTAGCCACAATGAGGAGTTAATTGGTTTGAGCTCAGGGATTGTTGTTGGCGCCGTTGTTGGTGGCCCTGTTGGCGCAATCATTGGTGCATTTGCAGGTAGCTTATTGGGTAAATCTGTTGGCGATGATGATGAGATTAAAACGCAGCAGGTAATGCTGGAGAGCAAGCAAAGTGAACTTGCAGCATTAAATGAAGAGAATCAGTCATTAATCGCACTTTCTAGCCAATATGAAGATGCACAGCAACAATTAACCAGTCTGAAAATGGCGCAAGAACAGAAGTTAACAGAGCTAGCGTTGGGGCTAAATGTTCAGTTCAAGACTGGCTCATCAACTATTGAGCCTCACTTTCAACAACAACTTGATGATGTTGCGTACGCGATGTCGCTTTCGCCTGAACTAACTTTGGACTTAACAGGCTATGCAGATAGACGTGGTGATGGTGATTATAACCAAGCATTATCTGAGCAGCGGGTTGCAGAAGTCACCAACTATCTAGTCGCACAGGGTGTCGCTAACGAACGCTTAAACTACCAAGCCTATGGCGCAAGCTCGCCTTTAACTGCAGAACAAAATTTTGAAAATGACTTTTTTGATCGCCGTGTGACCCTAAAGCTGCAATCTCACGACAGCGCACTTGCAGCAAATCCTGCGCAGTAATCCATCTATGACGGGTACCACTCAGCCTTGCGGTCTGCTGTTAGTCAGACCGCAAGTTGTTTATAAGGAGATAAAGATGGTGAGCCAACAAGATGCAGGCAAAGGTTTAATTAGGCATTGCTATAAAGCTGTGCTGCTGTTGAGTACAGCGTTCTTGCCAATGTATACCAGTGCTACCGCCGCAGTGCCAACATCAGCGACTAAAAGTGCGGAGAGTCGAGTTGAAATGGTTAATGCCATAGCACAAGGCAGTTTGATTACTTATGATTCAGCCGGCAAGGCTAGTGTGTCTTTGCCAATAAAAACCACTGTGAATATGCAAGTCTCAGGTTGGGTGAATAGGGTTTCATTGCGTCATGAGTTTAGTAACAATCAATTTGTTTGGGTTAATGGCGAGTATCTGTTTCCGCTGCCGAATGAAGCGGCCGTTGACGGCCTGAGAATGTATATTGGTGAGCGGGTCATAGAAGGGGAGATAAAGCCGAAAGCAAAAGCCAATGCGCTATTTAATGAAGCTAAGAAGCAGGGTAAAAAAGCGAGTTTACTGCAACAGAAAAGGCCCAATATATTTAGTGCTGAAGTGGCCAACTTAGCCCCCGGCGAAACCCTTATTGTAGAGCTTAATTATCAAGAACTAGTCCACTATGATAACGGTGAGTTTAGCTTACGATTCCCAATGGTGGTCGCGCCGCGATACAAGCCTAGAGGTGAAAAGTCAGCGCTATCTAATATGGCTGCAGAGGTTAATAGCTATGTGGCCTCCACTTTGGGTGATCTGCAAGGATCTGAATCAGAGCGCGTTAATTTAGTCGACATTGAGGTGACACTCGACGCTGGTATGCCTATTGGTGAAATTAACAGTCCTTACCATCAGATAGAAGTTAGCAGCAATGGCGATTCTCAAGCACAGATCCAGTTAACCGCTGCAAAGGCTAATAGCGACTTTGTACTTAACTGGCGGCCAATTGTTGGCAGTGCGCCGAAGGCAGCCATTTTTAGCCAGCAAGGAAAAACCCACGTTAGTGATCTCGAGAGCAAAGCCACTGCCGCGCAGCCACAATACTCATTAGTAATGTTGTTGCCACCGCAAGACAAAATGCGTTTGTCAGCACTAGCGCCAAGAGAGCTTATTTTGGTCATAGATACCTCTGGGTCTATGTCAGGTGAGGCAATTGAGCAGGCCAAAGCATCCATCATTTACGCATTGGCGGGTCTGTCTGCACAAGACAGTTTCAATATTTTGCAATTTAATTCCAACGTTTATGCATTGTCTGATACGCCATTAAACGCCAGTGCGAAAAACATCGGCAGAGCACAAGCTTATGTGCAGCGTTTGCAAGCAAACGGTGGCACTGAGATGTCGTTGGCTCTCGATAAAGCGCTGTCTCAGCAGGATGCGAATCGTGAGCGGTTACGGCAGGTACTATTTATCACCGATGGCGCAGTAGGCAATGAGCCACAGCTATTTACACAAATACGTAATCAGCTGCAACAAAGCAGGCTATTCACCATTGGCATTGGCGACGCCCCTAACGCGCACTTTATGCAAAGAGCAGCTGAACTTGGTCGTGGCACCTATACCTATATTGGTAAGCAATCTGAAGTCAAAAGTAAAATGGTAGCGATGCTAGATAAACTAGAGAAGCCCACGGTGACCGATGTCGAAGTTCACTTTGCCGATGGCAGTGTTCCAGACTATTGGCCTGCAAGTATTCCTGATCTCTATGCCCATGAGCCGATAATGGTGGCGATGAAACTGCCAAGCTTTAGTGACAAAGAGCTGGTGGTGAGCGGACAACTCGCTGGACAGTATTGGCAGCAATCGCTAGTGATTGAAAATAGCGCTGAAGCTAAAGGCTTAGATCTTATATGGGCCAGAAAACAGATTGCCGCGCTTGAGCTATCAAAAGAGCCTGCAAATCGCGACAGAATAGAGAAGCAAGTCACCGCTATTTCGCTCAATTACCATGTGATGAGTGCTTATACTAGCTTGGTTGCGATTGATAAAACCCCTGTTAGGCCTATTGGAGATAAATTGGTTAATGGTCGTGTGCTACCGCATACACCTAAAGGTTGGCAACGTTTACCGCAAACCGCGACGAGTAGTTATGCGATGCTGATTTTTGGCGGCATGTTAATACTATTATCGCTACTTTACTGGGGCTCATTTAGTGGCGTTGGCCGCAGAGCAAAAAAGGCCGCGCTATGAGCGTTATATGCTCAAAAATATCAACTGATAGTGTTAATGGAAAGACCGCGAGGCAGAATGGTCTACGACGTTTTCACCTTATGTTTACAACGTTACTGTTCATTGTTGGCTTATCTTTTGTCATTCAAGGAGGATATATGCAGGCTAAAGCGTATTTTGCACAGTTTTTGATACAGCAAGCGTGGCAAAAAACTTTAGATGATCAACAGGAGCATAAGCCTTGGTCATGGGCTGATACGCATCCTGTTGCCAAGTTGAAATTTATCAATGCAGAGCATGGAGCAGGCGATGTACCTGATAGAAAAATGATTAGCGCGAATAGCTCAGTTGAGAATCCAAGTTTATACGTGCTGGCTGGGGCTTCGGGTCGAAATTTAGCGTTTGGCCCTGCGCACGTAATGTCATCTGCTGTGGTTAATGGCAACGGAAACACAGTAATAGCCGGCCACAGAGACACCCATTTCTCACTGTTAAAAAGGGTTAAAGTGGGCCAGATGTTAACCTTGCAAAACAGCCAAGGGCTGGAGGTCCTTTATAAAGTGATTAACACTCAAGTGGTCCATGAAACCGATACTTCGGTGATGACGGATGGTGGTGAAAAGCAATTGACCTTGGTGACTTGCTATCCGTTTAATAGTCCTGTCGCAGGAGGGGCGCTGCGCTATATAGTGACCGCGGTGCCGATAGACAAAGTTGAAGCGATTTAACTGAAATTATTGAGCAGCAGAGACATCATAACTGCTGCTTTAAGTGCCCATTAAGTAATGGGCATTACTCGGTTACGACCCAGCCTTTTAGCTTCATAGAGTTGCTTGTCCGCCCGCT
This sequence comes from Shewanella piezotolerans WP3, assembly GCF_000014885.1. Lineage (NCBI taxonomy): Bacteria > Pseudomonadati > Pseudomonadota > Gammaproteobacteria > Alteromonadales > Shewanellaceae > Shewanella > Shewanella piezotolerans. Next base: position 3,235,703 of record NC_011566.1, on the reverse strand, counting down.
CGATTAATGTTGAATCACTGTCTTTATCTTGGTACTGAGCAACGCCAAAAGAGGCTCTCACATTATCGACCCGTTGATCTTTACGCTTATCTTTTAATACTAGTTTTTCGAGGCTTCGACGCATAGATTCTGCCAGTTGTCTCGCTCTTCCTAGTTGGCTTTTGGGGACTAAAAGTGCAAACTCCTCACCGCCAAAACGATACAGTTTACTCCCCTCATGACAGCTCTCGCCGAGTCTTCTAGCAACGGCTTTCAATACTTGATCGCCAAGCTGGTGGCCATAGGTATCGTTAAACAGTTTAAAGTGATCAATGTCGGTGATGATGAGGCATAAGCCCTGTGGATTTTGTTCCACTAATCCTTTGATATCTTTATTAAATGCTCTGCGGTTTAATGCGCCCGTTAACGCATCATAATGCATGTCATGTTCAGATTTTTTAAGCTGTACTTTTAACTGGTTAATCTCTGATTGTGCGTGAGCGAGCTGCTCGGTAAAGTGCAATGTGCTGTTTTTAATATCGGCAGCATCACTGACGAGGTTTTTTACCAATGACAATACCTCATCAATGGAAAACCCTTCATTTTCTATTTTGTTTAAGCGCTCAACATTGCTGTTAATTTTGCTCTGAAACTGGTTAGCATCAACGTTAGTATCTTTTAAAGACTGGGATAAATCGGTCACCATAGCGTCGAGATTCTGTCGTAATTCAATCACGTCTAGCTCGATGGGATCAGACAAATATGCTTGATAGAGTCGCTCTCCCTGACTCGGAGGGCAAGTGCTATATTGGTTCACGACTTCATCTAGCTGTCGATTAAGCTCTGGGCTGCTTTGACCTACGTACGCATACCATAAAGCGTAATTGGTAGGAGTGGTTGGTATTTGGTGTTTGAGCATTAAAGGTACCGCTTTTTTCAATTTAGCAGCAGCTTCCCGGAGCAATTCATTCGACATTTATTAGCCTTGGTTTTATCTATGGAGCCACTTTGTAATTTTTATGCAAATGAGTGGTGGCATCATTGTACATTTCACTACGCCATTCTATTATGATTTGCCTTTGTGAATACATCTGTTTAATGAAAATCAGCCACAAAGATGCCGAATAAATACAATAAAGAAAGAAAATATAACAATAAAGGACAGGCAGTGAACAAACTAATACTCGCAAGCGTGGTGTCGGCATTAGCATTCCCGGCATTTGCTCATTCAGAAAAAAGTGACATCAGTATCGATCTTGATAAATACCGTAGTCATGTAAAAACGCTGGCTAGTGATGAATACGGTGGACGTGCACCTTTGTCAGCTGGTGAAGGGCTGACTCTGGAATACATAGAGGCACAGTTCAAGAAGATTGGACTTAAGCCGGGTTTTGGCGATAAGTACTTGCAGCCGGTGCCATTAGCCAAGGTAACAGCGGATCAAAATATGTCGCTGACAATTGGAGAGTTAACACTTAAAAATGGCAGCGAGTTTACCGCTAGAACCCAGAGAATTAGTGATAGCGTCAAGCTTGAAAACAGTGAACTTGTGTTTGTTGGTTACGGTATTAATGCGCCAGAATATGACTGGAATGATTATCAAGGCATTGATGTTAAAGACAAGACTGTTATTGTGTTGGTCAATGATCCTGGCTTTGCAACTCAAGATCCTGCCGTATTTAAAGGCAACGCTATGACCTATTATGGGCGTTGGACTTATAAATATGAAGAGGCGGCAAGACAAGGCGCGAAAGCTGTTTTTATTGTGCATGAAACAGCACCTGCAGCTTATGGCTGGGGAGTAGTGCAAAACTCAAATACTGGCAGTAAATTCACTTTAGTTGATGACAATAATAATCGAGACCAATTGGGGGTGATGGGTTGGATCCAACATGACAACGCCAAACAAGTTTTTGCGGCTGCAGGGCTCGATTATGAAAAGCAAAAAGCGTTGGCTGCTAAATCTAGCTTTAAGCCAGTATCACTAAAAACATCAGCTACACTAGAGCTTAAAAATAGTATTGAACGCGCAGAGTCCTACAATGTCATGGCACTATTGCCTGGCAGTGATAGAGCTGATGAAATGGTGGTAATGCACGCGCATTGGGATCACCTTGGAACACGAGTTGACGAGAAGGGCGTAAAGCATATATACAATGGCGCAGTCGATAATGCTAGCGGTGTTGCTGGTGTGCTGGAGCTTGCGCGAATGTTTAGTTTACGTGCTAAAGAAAAGCCGTTTAAACGTTCTATTCTGTTTACCTCATTTACCGCTGAAGAAACCGGCTTAATCGGCGCACAGCATTTTGCCAAGCAGCCACCAATTCCAACCAAGCAGATTGTTTCCTTTTTAAATATCGACGGTATGAACGTTAACGACAGCGTTGATTACATATTGCGTTATGGAAAGGGCGTATCGGAGATGGAGTATTACCTTAACAATGCCGCTAAGCATCAGCAGCGTTATGTGAAAGGCGATCCATTACCACAAAATGGCCTTATGTTCCGTTCTGATCACTTTGCGTTAGCGCAAGAAGGCGTGCCGGGATTGTTGTTTATGAGTTTAGGTGACACAGACCCAGACTATATTGCTCATAAATATCATAAGGAAGCTGATGATTATGATCCAAGCTGGAGTTTAGGTGGTGTTAAACAGGACATCAGCCTTATTTCAGACATTCTGGCAACGCTGGCAAATAATGAAGATTGGCCTAAATGGCTCGAAGAATCAGACTTTAAAAGCCGCCGAGCACAAGATGGACGTTAGTTAGCCTGAGAGATAATAAAAAAGACACCGAGAGGTGTCTTTTTTATGTGGAGTAACGCCTTAATTTAACGCTTTAAAACTGATAGCTGACTGATAGCATGGGGCCTGTGAAGCTGTAGTACATATTGTAATCAGCAAGCTTTATGTCTGTATTCTTTAAGTTGGTGGTATATTCAACGTCAACTTCATAGTAATTAAATGCAGCGGTCATATGCCAGTTTTCGGTAATCGCAGCTTCAACACCTAATCTAATATCAACCAAACCACCTTTCAAGTCGTCTAATTTGATATAAAAGTATTGTGCATGGCCATTAAATCTAAAGCCTGGATAAAGCTCATAGCTACCATATACCCCTATATCTGGTAACGGTGCAGTTAGCTTTTCATCAACAACCTTAGGAATGGTAATGGTGTCTGGGCAGCGGGTTTCAATTTCGACTTCACAAATACCGATATCGCCTTTGAAGGCTGTTTTGATAAACATGGCATGCAGGCCTATTGAAAGACCCAGTTCATAATTGTCACCCTGCAAAATATCGTAGCCGTAACCAATGCGGGCGATATCGATATTGAGCGTAGTATCGAGTTCAATCCCTGCTTTTACATCGTAGGTTGTATTGTCCCAAGTGAATTGGAATGGCTTTTCAACGGATTGTACTAGGGCGCTACGGTGAAGTTGTTTCCAATCAATATAAATATTGTGTCTATCGTTAAATCGGTGGATAAACTCAAAGAAAGGCAAAAACTGGGAGTCTTCAAGTTTTAAGTCTTGTTCAAAGTCTAACGCGAAACTATTGCCTAGAAGAGGATCGTTTACATCGATATTTGAATCTGTATTAGCGTAAAAGCCGCCTACACGAATGACGGTGTCATTCGTGGCATAAGCGCTGTAGCTAGTCATCAAGGCCAATAACGTGGCAGTGATAAATGTGGAACTTTTAAGCATTAAAAGTAACTCCGCAATCTCTTATAATTTTTATTTTTTAGCTGTTGAATCGAGTCAACAGTCTATGGATATCAGCAACAGCATAACAGTATATGTAGAAATGTGAATAATATGTTTCAAAAAATGTCTGATTTGTTTGATCTAATGCAAGCAAGCTGTAGTTTTTGGCCATTATTGATGGCATTTGCTGTTGAGTTGGCGATTTAGGGGAGAGATTTATGCTAGCCAGTAGAGGGTATATAGTTCGTTATGGGTGTATATCCCCGTTCTACTTGAAGATACTCGTTTCAGAGGCATTGTGCCTGTTCAATTCTAGGCGCATTGACGTAGAAATGGTATTGCCTTTTAATACCAATTGCATTAAGTATTTGACCAATTCAGAGCCCCTCAGCCTTTTCAATTCAAAGCGCATTGGTAAAGAAATGGTTATTCCCTTTTAAGCCAATGCAAAGCAGAAGTGGAAAGACTGAAGGGCTCACGTAGTGCGGGTTTCAAAACGCTGTATGCTTCGCTATGGGATTTGGATATACGACTAAATGGTCTATTTTGTTCCATACAAAATAAGACATTCCGGCCCTCCTTGGCGGTCAGATTTAGGAGGTACGAGACCAAGGATGGTAGAAGGTAGAATAATGCAGGAGCAATTATCGAGAGCGAAGCAGGATGCCAGAGCCGAGAATAACTATTAGCTCAAATTCCACTACTTGCCTACAGCGTTTTGAATTCCCGCTGAATGGTCAAACTTTTAATGCAATTGGTATAAGTGAGTGCAACAACGAAGTAGGCGGCACAAAACCTGCGTTGATGGGCGTTTCTTATAGCAAAAACATGGAATTTACGCTGTGTTATTGATTTTACTATGGCAAGGACCATTAATGGCAATCAATGCCTCGCCTACATGGCCTAGTATGTTCCTGACATGCTCAAGGCATTCCCTCCATCCCTGGAGGTCAGATGTAGGTGCTTAGGTTTAGCATGGAGCAAAGAACCTGTGATTAAAGTCCATTAAGCTCCCACTGCCCCCTGCTTCTTTAAGTCGCACGGATATATGTTTGAAGTAGGGTGAATGTTATTGTTTTAGGTAATATCACCTGAACTGGCCGTCATATGAAAATTAAAGCGACGAGTTCAGATGAGTGGTGAAAGAGTGTTTAAGCAAAACTTAGACTAAATAAACTTAGGTACTAGGATAAGCAACCATGTTAAACCACAAAAGAACAGACTCATAAATACGGCTGCCGATGCGATATCTTTCGCCTGGCCACTGAGAGGGTGGATTTCGTCGCTAATTCTATCTACTACAGCTTCAATCGCTGAGTTTAACAGTTCAACAATAAGGACTACAAAAAGCCCTAGAATTAAAAGAATACGCTCAACAGTCGTCACGTCCACGAGTAAGGCGACAGGCAACATAATTGCAGCCAGAATGAGTTCTTGTCGGAATGCTGCTTCATGTTTCCAAGCAAGTTTAAGCCCTTGCATCGAAAATCCAGTTGCCCTGATGACGCGTTTAATACCGTGATTGTTAGCAGGTTTCATATATCCCCATCTTATGATTGATTATTGTTTTACTGCGGTTCTTCCCCAAAATAGCGGCCTAGTATAATCGTAATATTACTAAATATGTAGTCAATTGAAGGCAAGTTAAACAACAATCTTATTACATATCACGCTTTCGCTACTGAGTGGCTCAACGACAATTGACCAAGCGTATAATTTCAATAAGTCAGTCATTTAGCCGATGGCGAACTTCAAGCACAGAACTAGGCTTCAAAACGAACAATAGTCTTTTACTATTTATCGTCACCATCTTGGAGCAATATATGACAAAAGTTAGAAAGCGAAGTTCAAATAGAAAGCTGTTACGGTTTTTGAATTGGCAATTTCTACTGTTCATTAGCTTTATTTCTATATCCGCGAATTTAAAAGCGAGTGAAATATCAAAGCCACCCTTGCAACTTGCTACTGAATTTATAGCTGAGAGTACGGTTCAGTTAGATGACTTTTTAGTGAGTGAAAAACTTGATGGTGTAAGAGGTTATTGGGATGGTAGTAGCATGCGATCTCGATCGGGGCGAAAGATTAACCTGCCTGATTGGTTTACTAAAGGGTTTCCCGATTATCCAGTTGATGGTGAGTTATGGATAGGTCGTAATCAGTTTGAGCAGGTGTCTGCGATTATTCGAAAGACTCATGCCACCAAGGCGCAATGGCAGCAGGTTAGATTTATGGTGTTTGACTTGCCTGGGGAAACATCTCATTTTGCAAAAAGGTATCAAAAGGCGCTTGCTGAGCTGTCTGATATTAGTACTCATATTGAGGTTATCCCGCAGTTTTCAGTTAGAGATAAATTAACGTTAGATCGTCGACTCTCTGATATTATTGAAAATAATGGTGAAGGCTTGATGTTACATAGAAAAACTGCGCTTTATCAGGTTGGTCGCACCGGCGATATTGTAAAGTTAAAACCCTTCTATGACGCAGAAGCTAGAGTACTGGCTCATAAAGAGGGCAAGGGGAAATACATCGGTATGATGGGGGCTTTGTTGGTGGAAACTAAGCAGGGCAAACAATTTAGCATTGGCAGCGGCTTTAGTGATGAAGATCGCCGTAACCCGCCAAAAGTGGGTAGCACGATTACATTTAAGTATTATGGTGAAACACAAAAAGGCACGCCTCGATTTGCAAGTTTCCTGCGGGTAAGAGATCCCATTTAGCTTGCTTACCATCCTGTTGTTTTGTTTATTTATGTATATGTTGGCTTTATTTCAGTATGTTAGCTGCATTATTATTTAGCTGTTTTATCGCTTTTTTCAACAAAAATCATCAATGGCAAAGCAGAATACTTAGGAGTCGCTTTGATTAAATATAAGCAACGTAGGAGTTACAAATACAATCTACATTCAGAGTTAGTCTACGACACTGGGTTATCTGTTAAGGCACCCATTGCCAACTCCTTTCTTGAGATCAGCGCCGGTGGGCGCTTGGTTATAAAGCCTGGTTATGCCTGGGATGGCCCGAGCAGCCCTGCAATTGACAGTAAAAACTTTATGCAGGGCTCATTAATACATGATGCCTTGTATCAGCTTATGCGGGAGGAGGTTTTACCGCAATCGGCGAGAAAACGCGCTGATGAAATTCTTAAAGAGGTTTGTTTACAAGATGGCATGTCGTCATTTAGAGCTTGGTACGTATACCAAGGTGTAAGACTCGGTGGCGCTAATTCAGCCAAGCCAGACCTTTTAAGTGCGCCTTAGTGGTTGTGTTGATTGATTAACACTGAGATGGAGTACTTTAGTTGCAAGTACTTCAAGCAAAAGTACTTCATCTCAGGTTTTACAGGTCATTTATAATCTTTTAGCTGCCCCTTTTATCGCGCTAAGTTACCTCCAAGTTCGAGTTGCTGCGCTTTTGACTGTTCAGGAGTCTGTCTTTGATGCCAACGTTCACTCAGTAAAAAGACGGCAGGTGCAAAAATTAAAATTGTCGCCATTGAGAAGAAGGTTCCGAAGCTTAAGCTGATCACCATTGGAATTAAATATAGTGCTTGAGTTGATGTTTCAAATAACATAGGGGCTAAACCAAGAGTCGTGGTCATTGCAGTAATAACTACGGGTCTAAAGCGGCCTAGGCTGCTTTTGATTATTGCGGTTTCAATATCAAGACCTTGGCGTATGTGCTGCTTTATTTCGAGTAAGAGCACAAATGAGCCATTCAGCACTAAGCCTGACAAAGCTATCATCCCGAACAGACTCATCACACTAAAAGTTTGCCCTAGAATAATATGTCCAAGCATCGCAGCGGCTAAGCACAGCGGGATCACGCTAAGAATTAAAACTGCATCAATCACGTTTTTGAAGTAGATAGCAAGAAAAGAGAATACGATAAATAAAGCGAGCAGTATTCCTGTCATCAATTGGTTATTGACTTTGCGCTCAGTACGGGCACTGCCACCCAATTCAATTTCAACGGTCGGATATTTTTCCATTAAGTTAGGAATAATGGAGTCCGAAAGTTGCGCTGTTATTAACGCAACATTGGCAATACTACGAATAAAACTGCCACTGACTTCGACTTGTACAATACCATCGACTCGGTCAATTTGTGTTGCAGATAAAATTGGCGTGATGGTGGCAATTTGTTTAAGTAAAACCTGTTCGCCACTTGGAGAAGTGATGAGTAATTCTCCGAGTTGATTGGCTTTGAACTGCTCGTCACGGTGGCGCATAACGCGTATTTTTAGCTCCTCGCTGTTTAGGATCTGTCGTTTAACTTCATCACCATAAAAGCTATTGCGAACTAACGCCCCCAAACTTTCGCTATCAAAGCCTAACATGCTGCCACGGGTATTGATGTTCAAAGTATATTCACGTTGTGCATCAATTAGTCCACTATCAATATCGGTAACGCCTTCTATATGTCTCAGTTGTGACATTAACTCAAAGCTGGCTTTTTCTAATATTTCGCTGTCGCTGGCGCCCAATTCTATTGAAAGCTCTTTTCCACCGCCAGGGCCCACTTCAAAATCAAAGAATAGTGACTTTACACCGGCCAACTCACCAATCTCGCTGCGCCAAATATCTACTAACTCTCTTGCGGTATAGTTACGTTTGCTATCTTCAACAATCTGAAAAGTCGTTGATGCGGAGTTTGCTCTAATGCCGACCATGATATGTTTATAGCTGTCTGGGGCATTTAAGCGTGCAAAAGCACGTATTCCAGCTGCTTGTATAAGCGCCATGGTATTTTTCTTGTCAATCAGAGCTGAACCCGCTGGAAACTCAACTTCGGCATCAATACGCTGTGATTCAACCTTTGGGACAAAACCTGCATCAACTCGGCCAGAATTAACCCAACTAAAGGTCACTAAAGTGATTGAGATAAAAACAGCCAAAATGGTTAACGGCTGACGTAACGCGTAACCCAATACTTTACTGAAATGAATATCCCTTAGCGTTTCGAATGCTGTGAAACTCTTTTGTTGTATTTTATTGAGATAGTTGTGCTTTTGCGGTTTATTAAGTTGCTTTAAGTGATGAGGCAATATTAATAAGGCTTCAATGAGAGAGACGATGAAAATTGCAAAGATTAGCAATGTCATCGGTTTGTACATTACACCAAGCTCTCCGGGGACAAATAGTAATGGCACGAAGGCAATGATATTAGTGACAACGGAGAAACATACCGGGACGCTCATCTCTGAAGCGCCTTGTTTTAATGCAATGTCGATGTCGCAGCCTTGTTGGACTTTTTGATAAATATTCTCTGCAACAATCACCGCATCATCAACCAAAATCCCAAGTGTGATAATGAACGCAAAAAGCGTGACCATATTTAGTGGAATATTTAAGGCAGGCATGAACGCCAGAGAACCAATTATGGCTATCGGTACGCCCATACAGACCCAAAAAGCCAAGCGCATATCTAAAAATAACGACAATGCAATGATGACTAAAATCATCCCTATTAAGCCATTATCTAATAACAGATCAATACGAGTTTGAAATGAATGCGCTTGGTCATCGAGTACAGTGATTTTCGTATTTGCAGAAAGGGTTTGTTGATACTGACTAACAAAATTTTGTATTGCACCACTCAGCTCAATAGGCTTGGCATTTTTACTTTGGTAAATAACCAGCATAACGCCTTGTTTACCATTAATTAAGAACGGTGCTTCTTGCTGAGAATAGCTAAAGCTAACATCGGCAATTTGCCCCAGTTTTATCTCAGCTCCATCAGCTTGGGCTTTAATAGCTATCTGCTTAAATTGGCTAACTTGATCTTTCCTTCCCAGCGTACGAATGAGTACATCGCCGGCATCGGTGCTGATATTACCAGCGGAGATATCATTAACTTCAGTGGCAATTTTTTGGGTGATGTCGGCTAACGTTAGCTGATACTGGTATAGCTTATCTTGGGTGATCTCAATAATGATTTCTGGTTCTCTGACACCGACGATTGCGATTTTTGCTATATCGAACTGGGCTAACAAGGCATCTTTAAGTGTACTTCCCTGGCTACGTAATTCGGTCTCAGTAAGGTTGCCATAAATGCCAAACTCAATTAGGGAATCGAGCTCTTCAACCAAAGAGATTTGTAATGGCTCCATGCTGGCTGGAAAGCTGTTGATGGCATCAAGATCATTTTTAACATCAGCTATAACACTGTTAGCATCGACGCCATCGTTCAGTGTGAGTACCACTCTTGCTCCTCCCTCCATGGCGCTCGCAGAGAGTCGATCAATCTGGACGTTTTCTCTGAGGCTGTGCTCGATGGGCAGCACTATACCTTGTTCGATTTCTCGTGGTGTCGCTCCTGGAAAGCTGGCTGTAATTTCTATTTCATCTACTTTAAATGAAGGCGATGTTTCTTGTCTTATATCGCCAAAGCTGTAGATCCCTAATATGAGTATTGCCACTGTAAGCAAATTAACTGCGACGGGATTATCGATCATCCAGCAGATGAGTCGATTGATAAGTGAAGATGACATTTTTGGACCCAGGGCTTGTTCGGTGAGGGAAGGGTGACTCATTAGAGTACCTCCACAATGTTAACGCTCATGTTTGCTTGTGGGGCATGGAGCTTATTACTGATGATCTGTTCACTGTCGGCGAGAGTGTTGATGATCACGGCATTGTGTTTGTCTTGGTAAACAATGTTTACAGGCTCACGTTTGAGTGTACTTTTTGAGGTGACTAACCAAATATGCTTATTATCAATGGCTGATAGTGGTACGGTTAATGTGTTGGCAATAGGGGCAAAGAATAGCTTTGCCTCGACAAAGTCGCCAATAATGAGTGGGTTTATATCGTTTGTTGCTGGCTGATATTGTGCAAACACTTTTTGCAGTTGAACCTGATTATCCAGCATTGGGAAAATATGGCTGATATTGGCACTTACTGTGCGTTGAGTGTCAGGTTGGTAGAGTGAAATAGTTTGACCAATACTGACTTTTGCTGCTAACTCGCGAGGTAAATAAATTGGTACTCTCAGCTCACTGATATCGACTAACTTAGCAATTTCATCACCTTTGGCTAGGTAGTCACCAGAAGAGACACTTTTAGATTGAACAAAGTAACGCTTATCGCTGTGCCACTGACTGCGCTTTAGATCCCGCTCTGCAATCGTTAGTGCATTTTTCGCGATACTGAGCTGGGCTTTAGCTTGGGCGAGTTGTGGTTTTCTAAGCAGAAGCTCTAAGTCCAGTTGCCATTCATTTTCATCAAAGTCCTTTTGCATCATTTTATAGTCTTTCTCAGCGATACGTTGTTGTCCTAGCTCTAAAGATAGTTGCGCACTGGCAATTGCGACTTCTGCTTGTCGTTGTGCAAACTTTGCGGATAAGTCTGATTTATCTTGTTGGAATACACTCTCACCAATGTTAACAACGCCACCTGTAATAACATTGTGCGAAAGATGAGTGAGTAGGCCTTCAACTTGAGCGGTTAAATTGAGGGTGTTTTTCGCTATAATCGTTCCGTAAGCTGCATAGCTGGGGGTAAATTGCTGCTGTTTTATATCAATGACATTGACATTAATGATGGGGGCGCTCTCTGGCTTCACAGCTGCTACAGGAGAGGTGATTTGCAAAACATAGGCGACAATGACGGCAAAGGTAACCACCAAGAGAGGGAGATACTTTTTAACTATCACTTGGGAAGCGAGTTGTTGATTTTTTTTGCTATTGTTTTTGGTTGTCATTTTGCTACCTAGGTTAATCGCTATTATTTTTACAGACGCAATGAGTTCGATATATCTCATTATCCAATAACAGGTAAACTAACTAAGTTGGTGTGAATGGAATGTCAAAATAACAGGTCTGAAATGGCAGATTTAGGCAGAAGTTCAGTGTGGGCCGTTTAAGATTGATTTTGCTTTAACTACTCAATGTCTCTAATGAAAACTCAAGTGTCACAGTGATTTGTTTGGGAAAGGCGGGCCTAATTTGCACTTCTGCAGCAGGTAGGCGCAGGCGACTGAGTAACTTTCGGACGCTTTTATTGAGATATTTGCTGGGTGACTTTTTCAGTAGCTCTATATTTTCAATATCTCCGTCTGCAGTCAATGTGAAAGCCACGGTAATATTGCCTTGGTGGCGTCTGATTTTTGCCTGTTTAGGGTAGTGTTTACGTTTGAGTATTTCGCTTCTAACAAAGTTTATATATTGATTTGTTTTGTGTTCAATAGGGTCAACCCTATGTGCTTGAGTATTATAGGCATGAGAGGCGACGGCTTTTGCTACCTTTTTTGCTTGAGTCTCCGTAGATCGAGCAGCGGTTTGCATCGTTGCTGACCGCTCAATTGGCGTTGCTACTGCCGCCGATTTTATAGTGACTTGCTTTGTTTTATTTTCGACTGAGTTAGTCGGTTTATCTTTCAGTGTTTTTTTTATAGTGTCGTTAGATGGTTGTTTTTTAATTGCTTGCGCATCGATTGCTGGTGTTATTACTGCTGTTTTACTTACTTGCTGAGTTGGTTGACTATCAATAGACGTGGGCTGCTGATTGAAAGATATTCTTGCCACAGAATAGGCGGCAGGTTGATTAACGGCATAGGTAACACTAGGTGGGCAAACTAATTGCACATACACCAATAGGTGAATGATTAATGCTAAGACTACTGCTGCGATTGTTGTTTGACAGTTTTTCATTATTGGTGACTTTCTTCTAAGCGAGTAATCAAAGAGATATCAGCGATATCGAGCTGTTCTAGCTCGTCAATAATAGGCTGGAGATCACCCATTGGCAGTGAAGCATCAACCGCGACATATAAAGTCTGTTGCACGGGTAATACTTGACCAAATTCCACAGTCTTTAGCGGTTTATCATGGTAAAAACACTCACCATCAAGGTTGATGTAAAGCCAATCTTCACTGGGTTCGCTGAGCGACTTATGTTGATTTTCTGAGGCTAACATCTGTATTTCAATCTGCTGCTCAGTAGTGATATGGCCAACAACTAAAAAGAAAATTAGTAATAAAAAAACCACATTAATGAGCGATAGCATAGGTTCAATAACTGGGCGAGCACTAATGTCATTGTTAATTTTCACTAGGGGTAATCCATTCTTCTATATTGCTATAACCGTGGCGTAATAACGTCTCTTTTGCTGAAACGAACTGCTGTGTAGTTACTGCAAACTCGATTTTTAAATTCAATTTACTGACGCTGCTGTGCGGCACTAGTTGGCAAAAACTAGCTAAGCTATAACGCTGATTTTGATGGATAATTTCACCACTTGCCGTTAGCGTTATTGGCAGCTCTTTTTTATCCTTTTCCCCATGGTTCTCGCCAGCTAAAGGAGATAACGCTAGCGCTAAAGACTGATATGTTTCCATTTTAGTGACTAACATAAAAAAGATGAGCAAGATAAACACCACATCAATTAACGGCGTTAGGCCTATTTGCGGCCGAGTTCGGCTCGCTGTCTTCAACTTCATGAAAACGCCATACGTGTCGATGGCAGAGAAAAATAATCAGTTAGTAGATGTTCCATTGCTGCATTGTGTTGGCTAATGATAGTGTCGAAAAAGTGCCAGGCTGCAGTGGTTGGAATGGCGACAATGAGCCCTGCTGCAGTCGTGAGCAATGCTTGTGATATGCCTCCGGATAGCACTGCAGGGTCAACTTTTGTGCCTGCTTGTTGTAAGTTTTGAAATGCATCGATCATTCCCAGCACGGTGCCAAGTAAACCAATGAGTGGTGCTAATGCCGATATGACCTCTAGTGCTCGCATTCCCTGTTTGAGCTGTGCTATCTCTTGTTCAGCTTTAAGGGTGGCTTTGTCTTCTAATGCTTGTCGATCGAGTGCCTTAGGTAAGGCGTTAACACAGAACTGTATCAATCTGGTTGCAGGATGATTTAAACGGATATTATTGCCACGAAAAGTCATTTTGTCGATGGTAGGCAGTGACGCCAACCAAAACTGATATTCATTACGCTGATTGATCCCAAGTTTAAAGAAATTAATCAGTTTAAAAAATATGAGGCTTAAAGAGATCAGCGACAATGAGATTAGTAGCCACAGGCACCAACCGCCTTGAATGAGCCAGTCAGGAGTGTTCACAGCATGTCCTTGTTTATGTTTTAAAGTAATGGTGGATGAATTGGGTTGTTGAGCGTTATGTGAAAGTCACGATGACTCTGTATCTCTGCTCACTCTTCTCTATGGTTAACTTGCAGTGCAAGCATTCGGCAATTCGCGTCATAATTTCAGTTCCATAACCAAAACCAGACACTGAAGTGCTTTGGTTTTTAACGATGTCATTATCGATCAACAGTTGATTGTCGCTAAGAGTGAGCCGCACTAAACGGTTTGAGGAGGCCAGGGCATTACGCAGCAGGTTGTTGAGTAAGATGCCGAGTAATGCTTGATCTGATTGGACGATACTGTCGTGGCAAATAAGGATTTTTGTTGATGTCGCGTCACGGGCGTTTGTTGAGTCGATTTTGTCTAACTCGGTAAGTATAGCTTGGCGAAGATTGATGTTACTTAGGTTGTTGTTTTGGTGTTCTCTTCCCAGTAAAAGGAAGGTTTCAATCAATTGCGCCATATTGCCAGCGGCTCTTTCTATGCGAACAAGTGCTGTTGCCTTAGCGCCATCAGTGGCATGCTCAAGCTTCATTAAACTAACGCAATTACCAATAATCGCAAGCGGTGTACGTAACTCGTGGCTAACATGACGCGAGAACTGCTTTTCTCGATAGAGAAACTGTTTTGCTCGCGCTATAGAGGCTGTAAAGCTTCGGCTGAGCGTGCCTATTTCATCCGCACGGTTATGGCCAATTAGTGGCAGCTGCGGTTGTTCTTTGCTTACTTCCTGCGTCAATTTCTTCAACGGTTCAGCTATTTTTTTGCCTAAAGCAATTGAGACCATAATACCGAATAGACAAATCAGTATCGCCACCGTACTGAGTCCAGCAATTAAATTGGGGGTGTTTTCATCTAAATTTGAAGCATTGGTTTCGTCATAAACTAAATAGAGCTTGATATTACGTTCGGGCAATGCTGATACTAGAATCTGCGCATCTTCAGGCTGATACTCATGGAAGCCTATCGTTAGTGGTGAGAGATATTCTGGATTATTGGCCGTTATTGAACTGTAAATACGCAACTTTGGTCGACTTTGCTTGAAGTGCTCAATGAGTTTCTTGATTAGTTCGTCATCAGACACACTGGTTAAATCTTCGGCTAGGTTAGAGCTGAGTGGTAACTCAATCGTATTGAGTTCTTTGAGAACTTCCACTTGCGCATTCTGCAGATAGATCTGTGCCGCTTGATTCTCAATTTCATGGACGGCTTGAAAAAGCAAATAAGCATAAACTGCACATAAGAGACTAGTGTAGACCAAAAATGTTGCAGTTAACACGTGGTTAAATTTGTCAATTTTAAACAATTTGATAGCCTTTTGCATAGACCGTGCGGATGACCGTTTTTTGGAATGCGACTTCTAATGTCGCTCGTAAACGGTAAATATGGGTACGCAGTGGATCGCTATTAGGAGGAGAGCCTTCCCAAATGGCTTGCTCAAGCATCTGCCTTGAAACCACGTTAGGGTAGTGTTTCAACAAAATTGTTAATATATGCATTTGTAGGCTTAATAAGCGTACCTGTTTACCTTGGTAATTAACTAAAGACTGGTTATGGTCTATGGTTAAACCGGCAATTTGTTGAATGCCGATATCGCGCCTTGGCCCACGAGACAACAATGCTTGCAATCGCAAATGCAGTTCTTCTAATGCGAAAGGTTTTACAAGGTAATCATCAGCACCTGCTTGAAAACCCGCTTTTTTATCTTCGAGGGTGTCTCTTGCAGTTAAAAAGATAACCGGGATGGGGCTAAATAGTTCATGCCGTAGTTTGTGGCATAACTCTAGTCCACTCATTTTGGGCATCGCAACATCAAATATGACGATGTCATAGTTATTCTTTTCCAGTAATTGCAGGCCTGCTGCGCCATTAAAAGCAAAATCGACACCATAGCCAAGTGCGCTCAGATAATCGGCAACAGAACCTGCGAGTTCGTTATTATCTTCAACCAGAAGTACTTGCGATTTTTCAAACATATAGGCTGCTCCCTGAAGCGTTGATTGCCGGCAAACATGGGTAAAGCACTTTTAACTCTGTGACAAATGCCTTGCATTAAAAGAGAAGGTAGCAGCTTGCTTGTCAATGAAATGTCAACAGAAATGATATTTATTTGCATTAGAGCCGGTAACAAATAGCGGTTACCGGCGGAAGTTAATACGCGATTAAGGTAGAAGCTAAATCGCTTAGAATTGATAGCTTAGTTGTAGGTTGATTGAGCGGCCCTCTTCATAGTATTCATTGGGGCTTTTTTCTGCGCCATCACGTTCAAACTCCAATTGGTGGGCATAGGCGGTATCAAATAAGTTAGTAACAGATAATTTTGCTACCAGGCCTTCAATACTCTCCGGGCTATAACTTGCGTAGAGATCCAAGGTGAACCAAGCATCAAAACCTGCAGCAGGGATATCCTCGATAACCCCATTTTCACCCAGTTGTTGTGTTGGGACTTTGTCATGGGTTAATGCGTAAGTCGCACGAGTACCAACTAACAAGCTATCGCTGATATTTGTATCAAGGACAAGGTTGAATTTATCTGAAGGTATATCCGCTAAATACCAGCCTGTTGTCATATCTGTGCCACGAGTCTGGCCATAGCTTAAACTCATATTCCAATCATTAAGGCTATAGCTTGAAACAAATTCAAATCCCTCTAGTCTGGCTTCACCAATATTAACCTTTACCCCGTCTGGGTAGTTTTCATTGTCAGTGTACGCTGTACCTATATAGTCCTTAATGTCATTTCTGAAGAGGTTAACCCGAGTGGTAAAACTGTCTTGCTCGCTGAATAAGCCTTGTGTATCCCAAACTGCACCCACCTCCTTGTTATCTGCTCGCTCTGATTTTAAATAAGGATTAGGTTTAAAACCTCGTCCTGAAGTAAATAATTCGCCATTTCTAGGGGCGTTAAGCGCTTCTGCGTAAGAGGCAAATAAGGTGATGTCATCGCTCAAGTAGTAATTGAGGTTAATGGATTTTGATAAGCGACTTTCACTGCGACCATCGCGCAAAAGAGGCTGGCCGTCTGCATCAACGGCATTGGCAGATTCGATATAAAATTGGTCGTATCGTAAACCAGGGATAATCTCTAGTGACTCTGTGATTGGGATCTGATAATTGACCCAGCCAGCTAATTTTCGGCTGGTGGTAGTTGCTTCATCTGTGGCGCTATCGTCAATGATTTTGCCAGTATCATAATCTTTATCGTAGACAAGGCCGTCATGGTCGGTGAAATGACCTGAAACGCCGTAGTGCAGTAATGTGTCGGTAGCGGCAAAACTAAATATGCTGTCATTGCTGACGACAAAGCCAAGACTAGTATCTTTAATGTCTTGCACTCCTTCAGCGGAACGTCCTTGCTCTGCACTATAGGAATCGACGCCATTGAAGTAAATCGAGGTATTTAAATTCAGGTATGGATTATTAGAGCCGCTGTCTTGCCACACGAGTGATGCACCTGTGTACTGTTCGTCACGGTAACCAATGTCATTGCGGACTTGATGGCCGTGCGTATCGTCGAGGTTGAGTGTAAATTGTAAGCGTTGATCGTTTGAGAACTGATGCCCGACTTTAAATAATCCACTTTTTTGACGGCCAGATGTTTTGTAGTAGCTGCCACCACCGCCGATCTCATAAGGATCTTTATCGACATAGTTGCCTGACAATAGGTAGTCAGTTGCACCACTTTTACCAAATATTGTTAAGCCGCTATCCTTTTGTGCATTGTTGCTGCGATAACCTAAATCGATTTTTGCACCAAATTTCTCATTGTTTTTGAGTAAGTCTAATGCAGAGATTGTGCTGATACTGATTTTGCCCGCTGCGGCTCCAGAGCTGGGGCCTGCAGTGACTTGTATGTTGTTAACCAAGTTTGGGTTTAGGTACCAACTACCGCGTTTTGAGGCGTAGTTGCTTTGATAGATCCCATCAATCACGACATAGGCGTGTGATTGAGGTAAGCCACGAATGGTAATATTCTGATTACTTGATGACGGGCCGCCTTGGACATCAACATTAGGAATGATTTCAAGCGCATTGGGGATATTGGTTGGACTTAGATTCTGTATCGTTTCTCTTGATATAGCATTGACTGATTGGGTCATGGTTAACGGATCTTGTTGCTCTTCAGTTTGGCTAGAGACCGTGATGTTATCGAGACGATAGACCGTTTCTGCATTGTCCTGACTGTTTTGTGCTTGTGCCGATTGGCAAGAAATTGCTAAGGCGATGCAGCTGGCGATATGGGTGACTCTTAATGGTTTCATTGTTTGTTATACTCCCGCTAATGTAAATGATAATCGTTACCATTTTGAATTTTGCGTGAGTATAGTGTTGCAACTGTGAAGTAAACTTCATCTGCCTAACATAAAATGACCATTGCTTTGATGGTAATCTATAAGGGGGGTCAGCAGCCAAGCAGAGAGTGGAAAGCGCTATTAGACGACTGTTACTAATGAATTAAGGCGCCCCGGGAAGATGGCGCTTTAAATAAGCTTGGAGGCCTTGCGTTAATATTATTGCACTACATCGAAGCTTCTAAATAATTCTATCGAGCGCTGGTCTGCACCAGTGTCATTCTTTAACTCAATTGAATGTTCAACAGCGATAATATAACGGCCTGTACTTGAGGGGGTAAATGCGACCTTGCCGTTATCATCGGTGAAAAGTTCAATTTGCTCAAACTCGCTATCATAAATATTATTCAAGCTCTTAATTGAAAATTCGGCATTGTTCAATGGTTGGTTATTCAAGCTTATAGCAAAGCTAATTTCGTCACCGACCCGATACATATTAGGATGTTTCGAGCTGGTTAGAGTGATGCCTTCTTCTTGCTGAACGATTTTAGGATCTGAAAAACCGTTATAACTGATGTAAGTTTCAGTTATCATCTGTTTTTCTACTGTTTTCTCAATTTTCACATTTTCTGGGAGCTCGTTGTAGCGACTTTTTGGCAAGTTAACTTTATGTTTCTTACCGTCAGCATCTCGATAAAATGTGAGAAATACCTGCGTCATTGGGCTTCTGAAGTAATATGTTCCCTTTTCTGAAAAGTCTTGCTCAAATACCTCTTTGTTTTGACCACTAAAAGCAGCGTCGAGTTTAGCTTGTACTCCAGTTGGGGAAAGCACATTTAAGTATTTTACTTGGTGGTTTGCTTCGGCAATAAATGCATCTGCAGAGCGCGCTACGTCAAGGCTATACACAGTTTGCTCGTCAGAGTTGAGTTCAAAACTGCCGCTGTTGATCCAAACTTCATGTGCATTGGCTGCGCTACTTGCGCCAGTGATGAGGAGGGCGGTAATTAATACTTTTTTCATTTTAATTCCATAGAGTGATTAACCTCCTCAATTCTATGTTTAGGCTCGTGAACCAAATATCACTGAGTCTCCTTTTTAAGCTAAATTGGGTTTAAACAATGACGTTTAGTGATATTCGACGCAGAAGATGTTGACTTCTGTAGTGCCGTTCACACAGCTTTTGTTTTGTTGTTGGGGTGGCATGCTGATGTTAAGAAGTTCTCTTTTACCGTTTTCTCTCACGACTTCGAGCCAATATTGATGTACGTGAGTCATTGCTTTATCGGGTAGTTCAAAAACAAATTGGTGTAGGCCTGGTTTTACAGTTGCAGCGGTTATTCCATCGAGCTTTTCACGTTGGTAACGTGCGATAAAACGCCAGAAAGATTTGAGATCTCTTAACCATTTGCTATCTGCACGTAGTACTTTTAGCGGTGTGTATTGCTTATTGGGTAAACTGTACCAAAGGGCAAGGTAGGGCTTTTCAGTCAGGGTATTAAATTGGATTACATCGACTTGTATCGACAATTTATTATTTGTGCCATCGCTGAGACTGAGTCTATGAAACTGCTGTGGCTGTGCAGACAACGCCGCTGGGGACAGGAGCAAATAGAGCGTGCAGAGTATTTTTAGCGGTTTGATATTCATTAGTTTTAGGCCATAGTGATGAGTGCAACAGTGCTTGCTGCTAATAGATATAAATAACGTCTGCGTTGCGCTTTGTGTTTTAAACTCAACCAAGTCCCGCTGATACAGATAAGCATGATAATCGCTGCTATTACATCTGAAACTAGCGTCCATAATGCAGGGGTATGCCTATTTTGGTGTAACTCGTTGAGCATAGCGATTACCCCAAAATTTGTATGTATGACTTCTATGACACTATTTTCATTATCAATGTAAAGATCTGTTCGCTTACCTGGACTGGCGATCGTCAGCTCGCTATTAGCGAGTAATTGTTTCGCTTGTGATTGAGACAGTTCGATATTATTTGCAGTAAGCGCAATGATATAGGTACTTGGTTTATGTTCAGTGACTGAAATGTGCTGCTGCTTTACGCTTGCTTCAGTCGAAAACCATGTTGGGTGATTTAAGCTGATAGCGGTAAAGCAGAATAAGAATAGAAAGGAGAAACAGATGAGAGACAGATAGATGTGTATTTTTCGCAGTAACTTACTATTCATATTGGTTTGTAATGGCTTTGCGGCATTGCAGATAGGCTAATTCTACTTAGACAAGTTCAAGCAATGATCAATCTAATGCTAGATTTAAAACAATTATGATCAATTGGGCCTGAAAATATGAATACATGGCAGATTTAGGCCGTAATACTATTAGCCTGTTTATAAGCTCGCCGCTTTAGCACATAGCCCTCTAAACCAGCGATGACTGGGATCATTAGTGCGAGATGAGTGCCAAAACATCGCCACTTCAATAGGATCTGTTAAGAATGGGTTTTCAAGAGGCTTAAGGTTGTGGATCTGAGTGTATTGCGCGACTGCGGCTTTTGGTAACAAGCCGATATAATCGGTGCGCATAATCACCGGGAGCATCTCCATAATACTGCTGGCTTGCCATGCTACATTGCGCTGACCGAGTATGCCTTCACCTTGTATTCCGAATCGACCTTGAAGATATGGAACCAAGACTACTTAAAGCTAAGGCTTTGCGTGAGCTCGGCTATCGTGAGACAAACAACAACTGGCGTAATTAGTACCTTACTTCAGCTCAAGAACTTGACGGTACGATTGATTATTCGAAGAAAATTAACCTTCAAGCTCCGGATCTAATGGCTGAGTTCCAGCCAGCGCAGCTGGTTAATGCACTTCGTTTTGGTCTAAACGCTGATCGTAGCCAAGATAAGCACTTCACCGTAGCGTTTGAGTTTACAGATACAGAAGAAACGCACGCAGTTGAAATACGTCGCAGTGTTGCCCAGTTCCACAAAGACTTTGAAGGTGCAGCTAAAGCAACGGTTAGATTAACCAAAACTGTATTCTTAGGGATGCTAGTGGGTAAAGTTGACTTCACTAAAGCGGTTAAAGAGGGTTACATCAAACTAGATGGCGATGCGAACGCCGTGCCGGAGTTCTTCAGTTTGTTTGACAAGCCAACCGAAAATCCAAAGGTGACGTTACGCTAATCGTTAGATTGGATAATGCCACTCATTAAGAGTGGCATTATCTTTTTTAGGTATTTTAGTATTTATAGGGCAGCATTATGAGACAGGTTATCGTTTTAGTCATTACGCTTTTTATCAGCACTTTTACTTGGTCATGTGGTAATCACGTTGATTTTTCTACGCCACATATCCATGATCACGAAGCGTTACTGCTTGCGGCTGCACAGCCAAATCTGGAGGCGCCTAAAACCATTAACTTGAGTGATATTTTCGACGGTGTGTTAATAAAAACAGATAGTGTTGAGGAGACTGTTGAGCATCAACATTCGAAAGAGGATAAGCATCATCATTAGGCGTTAAAAACGCCTATTTTTACTGATGGTAACGCAATCCCTGGTATTTAATTCAGTGACACTTTAAACACTTAACAGCAGGTATCCACCAACAACTGCTATCACTCCGCCAGATGAACGAACAAAACGGTTTCGCGGATCTTTGTCCTGCATCGCAATACCAAGTATCACCCCAGCAACATGTATTGCTGACGTACCACAGATAAACCCCAGCAACATGTATTGCTGACGTACCACAGATAAACCCTAGAACATAAAGGGCTGGCTGTGCAAGTTGCGGCATTTCAACACCATGAGCATGACCATGAAATATGGCGAAAGTAGCGACAAATGCCATTACCAGCCACTGAGGTATTCTTTTATCGATTGCTAAAGCAAGACCTAAAAGTAAAACAGATGCTGCAATTCCAAACTCTACCAATGGAATAGGAAGTGAAAGCAGGCCTATGATCCCGCCACAAAGCATGAATAGCACAAATACTGCAGGTACCGCCCAGATGGCTCTGCCGCCAAGTTTAGTACTCAAGATCCCTACACATATCATTGCTAGCATGTGATCAAACCCGAGAACTGGATGATTAAATCCAGAGATAAAACCGCCGCCAGCATGAACCTCATGGGCTTGTGCAGGTAGAGCAAAGAAAAGTGCAAGGAAAAACAAAGTTATAAAACGCATTATCATAATAATCCTTTATATGATGGACTGAGAAAGACAGCTGCAATCTACACCACATTTATGATGTATAAATTGATATACATCAATAGCTTGGCAAACATATTACAAGCATTAATGGCATGTTAGGGAGTGTTACTAGCATTGATGGGTATGAGGTAAGCCCCCCATTTTTTGCGAGAGGCATAGTGGTTAGTATTGTCGGTACTAAATAATGGCTAATAAAAAAGCGCCAAGAGGGCGCTTTTTATAAATATAATAAACCATTTATTTATGGCGTTTACCAGCTCGCTTAAGCGCTTCATTTTCTTTACGCGCCTTCTTTTTCGCTTCTTTCTCAGCCATGATTTTAGCGACTTCGACTTTCTCAATCTCTGCCATCGCCGGGGTTTCAAGTGATAGTAAGCCCATTTTGCCTGAGCGGAACTCATGTAATACTAACTCTGATGCTTTGTGCAGATCGATACGTCCACCAGGACGCATTGCACCGCGTTGACGACCAATCGCTTCAAGCAGCTCGATATCAGTATCGGGCAGTTCTGTTAACTTATAACGCTCTTTAATCGCTTCTGGGTATGCTGCTAAGAAGTATTCAGCCGCAAAAATAGCGACATCTTCATAATCCATTGCGGTATCCTTGATAGCACCAGTAATAGCTAAGCGGTAACTGCTTTTATCGTTGTCGACCTTTGGCCATAAAATACCTGGGGTGTCAGAGAGCACGATACCGTTGCGCAAGTTAATACGCTGCTGGGTTTTCGTAACTGCTGGCTCATTACCGGTTTTTGCAATGGTACGACCGGCTAAGGTATTAATGATGGTCGACTTCCCTACGTTAGGGATCCCCATAATCATGGTGCGGATATCTTTTTCAATTTTGTCGCGACTAGGGACAAACTTGCGACAAAGATCTGGGATCTTCTTTACCTGAGCTGCTTGCAACGTGGTGATTGCCATGGCCTTTACCCCTTGCTCTTGCTCAAGGTATTCAATCCATTGTTGAGTGACGATAGGGTCAGCCAGATCAGATTTATTCAGTAGTTTAATACATGGTTTATCACCACGTAGTGAGGACACCATAGGATTTTCGCTACTGTATGGAATACGAGCATCTAGCACTTCAATGACCAGATCCACTTGAGGCATAACCTCTGCGATCTCTTTTTGTGCCTTATGCATGTGCCCGGGGTACCACTGAATTGCCATCTGCTTGCTCTTTGTTCGAATAACGATATGGAGGGGATTTTACCTTGTTGCGGTTAATTTTAACAAATAAAAAGCGCCCTAAAGCGCTTTATTAGCCGTTTAAGCGTTAAATAACACCTAATTCACGCAGACGTTCCATCAAATAACTATCGGCAGTGTAGTTTTCCGATAGTTTAACCTCAGGTTTAGGATGCAAAAACAACGGTAAAGAGACGCGTGCTTTGGTCATATCGCTGCCTTCAGGGTTTATCACTCGATGGCTGGTTGATGGGAAGTACCCGCCAGAGGCCTCTTGCAGCATATCGCCGATATTGATGATGATATTACCAAAATCACTAGGTACATCAATCCAAGAGCCATCCTTTAATTGTACTTGTAACCCAGGTTCATTTGCCGCCGGTAATACGGTCAATAAATTTATGTCTTCATGGGCTGCGGCGCGAATAGCACCGACTTCTTCATTGCCAGACATGGGCGGGTAATGCAGAACACGTAACAGTGTCTTATGACTGTCTTCTATCATCTTTGGCAATGCCATCGAAAACTTATCCTTTACCTCTTGTGGCGAGTGCTGCTCGACCCAATCGAGAAGCTCTGCAGCCAGGCTATTGGCACTGTCGTAGTACTTCAATATATTGGCTTTTAGCTGTTCTGGAATACGGCCCCAAGGGTAGACATGATAGTACTCTTTAATATCTTTGACCGTGTGGCCTTTGGCTGTTTCTGATATTTCAGCTGGGAAGAATCCATCTTGAGTTTCTGGCTTAAATAAAAAAGCTCTTTTCTCTTCAGTATTGAAGAAGGCTTGCCACTCGCTGTAGATATCTTCAACCAGTTGTTTGTCAATGGGGTGGTTGCTTAACACGCCGAACCCCGTGTCTCGCAGTGATTTTACAAATTTTTCAGCACTGTCTGCCGCTTTATAATCAATCGTCTCTAGTTTCATATTTTCTATTCTTATTTTTAGTTAACCCGAGGCAAGTTTAGCGGCGCTGCTATATCGACGCAATCACCTGTGAGCTAGATCACATTCGTTATTGTTTTTCACAGTGAAAAGTGAACCGTGGGAAAAGGTTATTGCAATAGATATTAATGCGTTAGCAATCAACACCCCCCGCTATTATACTGCCAAATAATTTGAAGTTTTTTTAATTAATGAAGAGTAATCACATTGTTTTTTAGCATTATTGACCGAAATAGTTCATCTTTATGTTATCTGCTCGCTGAAATTAATCGGGTTAATAAACTAATTTGGCAATAGATGAATGTAATTTGTTTTATCTAAGGTCTATATGATCAAGTCATTCGGTATAGATAGAGTAGTTCTCATGCGCAAACTTACAGATTTTGAAAAACAGGTAATAGAACAAAAGGGCACTGAAAGACCCTATAGCGGCGAGTATTATCAGCATGATGTAAAAGGGGTCTATTGTTGTAAAAAGTGTGATGCTCCTTTATATCGCTCTGAGAGCAAGTTCAATGCTCACTGTGGTTGGCCAGCCTTTGATGACGAGATTAGCGGCGCGGTAAAACGCAATATTGACGCAGATGGCCGCCGTGTTGAGATTGTGTGTGCTGAGTGTGAAGGGCACCTTGGCCACGTTTTTGAAGGAGAGTTTCTTACCCCTAAAAACGTAAGACACTGTGTTAATTCAGTATCGATGGTTTTTAAGTCTGCTTTAGAGGTAGTTGCACCGGTTAAAAAAACTGAACTGGCAACATTTGGTGGCGGATGTTTTTGGTGTACGGAAGCTATTTTTAGCACTCTAGAAGGTGTAAACAGTGTCGTTTCAGGTTATGCGGGTGGGAGCGCTACGGACGCTAATTACCGTGCCGTGTGCAGTGGTATGACAAGTCATGCTGAGGTGGTGCATATCGAATTCGACCCTGATGTTATTAGTTATGAAAGTCTACTGGCAGTATTTTGGCAAAGTCACGATCCCACCACCTTAAACAGACAAGGGAACGACAGCGGGCCGCAGTATCGTTCGGTTGTTTTTATTCACAGCGATAAGCAAGCTGAGAGTGTTAATGCGATGATTAATACATTGACCAAAGCTTGTGTCTGGCAAGATCCTATAGTCACTGAAGTCGCAGCTTTCGATGGTTTTTATCCAGCAGAAGATTATCACAATGACTATTTCGAACTTAACGGCGAGCAGCCTTATTGCAAAATAGTGGTAAAACCCAAAGTGGATAAAGTGAAGGCATTGTTTGCTGAGTTGCTTAAAAGTAATTAATCACGACAAATTTATAGATAAAAAAAGACGAGCCTTACGCTCGTCTTTTTTGTGTGATTAATATACTCGATTTTTACGAATCGAGCTTATCGTCCGCTACTTTGTAATGTGGATCTTCGATTAAGTTAACTTCAACTAAATCACCTGCTTTATGCAACAACTCTTTACAGTCGTTACTTAGGTGACGCAGGTGCAGTTTTTTACCCGCGCTTACATAACGCTCTGCAAGGGTATCAATAGCATCAAGTGCTGAGTGGTCACATACACGTGAGTTTTGGAAATCAACAATCACATCTTCAGGATCTGTCTTGGCGTGAAACAGCTCTAAAAACTCAGCGACTGAACCAAAGAATAGTGGGCCATTAAGTTTATATACTTTCCAGCCATTCTTGTCTTCACTGATCTCTACATTGATATGTTTTGCATGTTCCCATGCGAACACAAGTGCCGATACGATGACACCAACAAATACGGCGAACGCGAGATCGGTAAATACAGTTACGATTGTCACTAGGATAATCACAAAAGCATCGTGCTTAGGTACTTTGCGCATAACCTTAAAGCTAGCCCATTCAAACGTACCTAAAACCACCATAAACATTACGCCGACAAGTGCCGCGAGTGGGATCATTTCAATCAGTGATGAACCAAACAAAATAAACGCAAGCAGTGCCACTGCAGCGGTTATTCCTGATAAACGGCCACGTCCGCCAGAATTAATGTTAATCATTGACTGACCAATCATCGCACAACCACCCATAGCGCCAAAGAAGCCGCTCGTGATGTTACCGACGCCTTGACCAATACACTCTTTATTACCTCGGCCACGAGTACCTGTCATCTCATCAATAACAGTTAGCGTTAGTAGTGACTCAATAAGACCAACAGCAGCAAGGATTAGTGAGTAAGGCAAGATGATGTAAAGTGTTGCCAGGCTAAATTCTACCGCTGGAATAGAGAATGTTGGTAAGCTACCAGCAATGGTTGCGTGCTCATCACCACTCATTGATTTCAAGAAATCTAATACGGTACGCGTATCAAGATTCAAGAATGTGACTAATAAGGTTACCGTTAAAATAGCCGCTAAAGATGACGGTATTGTCGTGGTCAGTTTTGGTAAGAACTGAATAATCGCCATCGTCAGCGCAACAAGCCCTAACATCAGTAATAACTGATCCTGTGGTAGCCAGCTCATTACACCGTTTGCGTCAGGAGTTTGGAACTGTCCTAGCTGTGCTAAGAAGATGACAATAGCTAAACCGTTTACAAAGCCTATCATTACCGGGTAGGGCACTATTCGGATAAATTTACCGAGCTTTAGTACACCAGCCGAGACTTGTATAAGACCTGCTAGCACGACAGCAGCAAAAAGATACTGTACGCCATGTTCAGCAACTAGGGCGACCATCACCACTGCCATCGCGCCAGTAGCACCTGAAATCATGCCTGGGCGACCACCAATGAGTGCGGTAATTAATCCCATGATAAAGGCGGCATATAAGCCAACCATAGGTTCAACACCTGCAACGAATGCAAATGCAACAGCCTCTGGAACTAAAGCAAGGGCGACGGTTAAGCCTGAAAGTAAGTCAGCTCTTGAACTGGCAGTTTTGTGACGAATGAGATCGAACATTTAGCCTCTGTTAATTGTTTGTTGATTGATATATGTCTGGGCGCGCATACTACCAAAATTAAGCTAATTTTAACATAAAAAAAGCCATGCTCTTCAGCATGGCTTTTTCGATACTGCTTTACTCTAGATTAGGTACGAGACATATCTGAGTTAGCGCTATTTGCAACACGTGGTTTCACGTCGTTATTTTTTTCAGATGCTTCATATTGACGACCTGTAGGTGTTTCAATATTTTCTCTGACTTCAACAACAGGTTTAGTCATTTCTGACATCACCATAGAACCGAATCGACTCGCTGGTTTAGCTTTAGTGGCTGGTTTTGCTTCCGCAGCGGGTTCCGCAACAACCTTTTCGATAGTTTTTGCTTCGGTAGGCTTAATTGCAGCAGGTTTTGCCATCGGTGCCGATGCCGCCTTTGAGCTGGCCGCTGTTTCTACAGGCTTGGCTTTAACTGGCGCTTTAGCTTTTGCTGGCTTAGCCTTCACAGCTTCTGTTTTAACTGGCGCTTTAGCTTCTACTGGCTCAGCCTTCACAGCTTCTGTTTTAACTGGCGCTTTAGCTTCTGCTGGCTCAGTCTTCACTGCTTCTGTTTTAACTGGTGCTTCAGCTTCTGCTACTGGCTCAGCCTTCACAGCTTCAGCTTTAATAGGAGCTGCAGCTACTGGAGCCGGCGTCTCAACAATAACTTCTACAGCAGGCTCAGACACTACAGCGGCTTCAACAGCTTTAACTTCTGGGACATCTACTGGCTTAGGCTCAACGTTAACTGTTGGCTTAAAAGCTGGTGAAGTGTTCATCGCAGAAGAGCTTGCAACAGAGCTTGCTTTTGCTGGCTGTGGTTTTTCTACTTTAGCTTCAACAACTTCTACGTTATCAGCCTTAACAACTTCAGCTGTTGCAGTTGCTTCAACTTTAGCTTCAACGACTGGTGTTACCGGCGCTTCAACATGAGTTTCTATCGCTTGTATAGATTCAATGTCTTCGTTTGGTGTAAATACAGCTTCTGCGGCATTTTCATCACCTTGCTGAGTGTCTTCATCACGACGACGACGTTGACCAGCAGCGCGAAGATGACGAGGACTACGACGACTTCTACGTTGACCTTCACGAGGCTCACGAGACTTATCATCGGCAGGCGTTTGTTCAGCGTCAGCTGACTCAGTTGCTTCGACTGGCGTCGATACTGATTCTGCTTTAGGCGCTGCTTGTTTTACTGTACTTGCTTCTGTACTAGTTGCTTTATCATTTGCAACGGTTTCGACATTAGCTGAAACCTCTGCAGTGACTTCAGCGTTTTCAACTGCTTCAACCTTTGCTCTTGGCTTACGAGGCTGGCGCTTAGGGCGGGCTGGCTTATCGTCAGCTTTCACTTGTACAGGTGCTTCAGTATTCGCTACAACTTCTTTTACTTCTTCTTGCTCATTACTTACACGCACTTTACGACGCATGTTGCGACGTTGACGACGCTCTCGTGCAGCTTCTTGCTTAGGCTCAGCATTTTCGTTGTTAGCCTCTGCTTGCTTACGAGGCTTCTCATTGCGTTGTGGGCGTTTATTATCATCTTGAGCTTTTGAACGGTTGTCATTAGCGTCATTACGATTGCTCTTATTACGCTTGTCTTTATTTTGCTCGTTGCCATTACGATTCTCGTTGCGGCCTTCGTTGCGGCCTTCGCTGCGGTTGCGACGAGGGTCATTACGACGATTATTGTTACGACGGTTATTGTTACGAGACTGACCGTTACGGCTTCCTTTGTCTTGCTGTTTAGGCTCAACTTTAGGCTCTTCGTTGCTAGCAAATAGCGAACTGATTGCAGCAGCTATCTTAGCAAACAGACCTGGCTCGGCAGCTTTAGCTGGTGCTGGTTTTGTTTCGACTTCAACTGGAGCGACTTTCTTAGGTGAAGAGAAACCTTTAAGAGCTGGTTGCGGTGGTGCTGCGCGCTCGAGCTTACGAGGTTCGTATAGCTTAGCCTCTTCTTGCTCAAGTAGCTTATAGCTAGACTCGCTGATCTGATCATCTTTACGATGACGAACAACTCGATAATCTGGTGTTGTCATGTTTGGATCTGGGATCACATACACTTCAACATTGTGGCGCTCTTCGGTGATACGAATCGCTTTACGCTTTTCGTTCAGTAGGAAGGCTGCAACATCAACAGGTACAATCGCTTCAATTTGTGATGTGTTCTCTTTAATTGCTTCCTCTTCCATCAAGCGTAAGATGGAAAGTGCAAGTGACTCAGTACCACGAATAGTGCCTTGTCCATGACAGCGAGGACAAAGGTGAGCGGCAGACTCTTCTAAAGAAGGGCGTAGACGCTGACGTGACATCTCCATCAAACCAAAGCGTGAGATACGGCCTAGTTGAACACGAGCTCTGTCGTGGTGCACGGCATCTTGCATGCGCTTTTCAACTTCACGTTGATGGCGAACGGGCGTCATGTCAATGAAATCAATAACGACCAAACCACCTAGATCACGCAAACGTAATTGACGTGCAATCTCGTCAGCGGCTTCTAAGTTAGTGTTCAGTGCCGTCTCTTCAATATCTCCACCTTTAGTTGCTCGGGCAGAGTTAATATCGATAGAAGTTAGCGCTTCTGTTGGGTCGATAACAATTGAACCGCCAGAAGGTAAACGCACTTCACGTTGGAATGCTGATTCAATCTGCGTTTCAATTTGGAAGTGGGTAAATAGTGGAACTTCAGCATCATAACGCTTAATACGTTCAACAAAGTCTGGACGTACTAATGAAACGTGCTCCTTGGCTTGCTCATATATACGAGGGTGATCAATAAGGATCTCGCCAACATCACGACGTAAATAGTCGCGAATAGCGCGAACAATCACGTTACTTTCTTGGTGGATTAAGAATGGCGCTGGTGCACTTTCAGCCGCTTCTTTAATTGCAGCCCAGTGATGTTGTAGAACTTTTAAGTCCCATTTTAGCTCTGCTGGGTCTTTACCAACACCTGCAGTACGAACAATAAGGCCCATACCTTGTGGAATATCAAGCTCTGATAGTGCAGCTTTTAGCTCTGTGCGCTCATCACCTTCGATACGACGAGAAATCCCGCCTGCACGTGGGTTATTTGGCATTAAGACTAAGTAAGAACCAGCAAGGCTGATAAAGGTTGTTAGCGCAGCGCCTTTGTTGCCACGCTCTTCTTTATCAATTTGAATGATGACTTCTTGGCCTTCTTTAACCACTTCCTTAATGTTAGGACGGCCTTGGAAAGAGTAACCTTTTGGGAAATATTCGCGAGCGATCTCTTTAAGCGGTAGGAAGCCATGGCGATCAGCGCCATAGTCAACAAAAGCAGCTTCTAAAGACGGCTCAACACGAGTGATCGTTCCTTTATAGATGTTTGCTTTCTTTTGTTCGTGACCTGGGCTTTCAATATCTAGATCGTATAATTGTTGCCCATCAACAAGGGCTACGCGCAACTCTTCAGATTGAGTTGCATTGATTAACATCCGTTTCATGATGACTTAATTCTTCTTTATAAAGGTCATCAAACGATACTTCTTTCACTGCATTACGGGCCTAGGATTAAAAAACAGGACCTCACGGTCAGTCTCTAGGCAAGGTGCGCATTTGCTGTTAGACGCATTCGCTGCGTGTCGCATCCTATTTATGGCTTATTTTTTAATGTTTACAAAAACAAGGAATTCGTTGTAAAAACGTCAACCAACCCCATAAATTCTTAAAATACTTTCCAGTAATGCCAATTCGAAATGGTAGCGTCTGACGACGAGTTAAAATTATTCTTCGAAATTGGGACGTTTAGAGCAGAGAAACCAGTTGTAAGTTGGGTTTACGTTTTGATTTAGTCGTGAAGGTCCATTTATTGACCTTTTGATTAATACAACGACCTGTAAATCAATTATTTACTATCAAACAGTAAACATTTTTAGTCTCATGCTTTAACGTAATGCTTCGGGGACTTGTGAACACTTTATCCACTAATTATCCCAGTTAGCGGGAGAAATATAGCAATAATAGATAAAATCAGCAATTGAAAAGGCACAATTCTTTTCACTTGTTGTACAATACGTCGCAACGAAACACATAGCGGCGCAGCATGAATACTCCATCTCCAAAAGTAGAAGTTCGAATGGTTACCATTGATGAGGACCATACCGGACAGCGTATAGATAATTTTCTATTAACTAAGTTGAAAGGCGTCCCTAAAAGTATGATCTATCGGATTGTACGAAAAGGGGAGGTTAGGGTTAATAAAAAACGCATCAAACCTGAGTACAAATTACAAGATGGAGATGTCGTTCGAATCCCGCCTGTGCGAGTCTCTGAGTCTGAAGGTCGACCTGGACCGTCAGCAAAATTAACTAAGGTTTCTCAGCTTGAAAATCGAATTATCTACGAAGATAAATTCATTATCGTACTGAATAAACCATCAGGAATTGCGGTGCACGGTGGAAGTGGTGTTGATTTCGGTGTGATTGAAGCAATGCGCTCGCTACGAACCCAGCAAAAATTTTTAGAACTGGTACATCGCTTGGATAAAGATACATCTGGTCTTTTATTGATTGCCAAGAAACGCAGTGCACTTAAGCACCTGCATGACCAGCTTCGATATAAAAAAATGCAAAAGGATTACCTTGCACTTGTGAGAGGTGAATGGCAAAAGCATGACAAAGCCGTCAAAGCGCCACTATTAAAGTTAACGCTTAAGTCTGGTGAACGTATTGTTAGAGTGAATAAAGAGGGGAAAGAATCTGAAACCCGCTTTAAAATTATGCAGCGCTATAGTGATGCAACGCTGGTACAAGCAAGTCCAATTACCGGTCGTACTCACCAAATTCGTGTGCATTGCCAATATGCAGGCCATCCTATCGCTTGTGACGAGAAATACAGTGAGCAGAAATTCGATGATTCTATGCGCGCGCATGGATTAAATCGTTTGTTCTTACATGCAGCTCAGCTAAGGTTTATTCATCCTGACACTGATGAAGTTATGCAGGTAAAGGCACCTCTAGACCCTATCTTAGAATCAACCTTGAGTAAGCTTAAAAAAGTATGAAACCCTACGAGTTAGTTATTTTTGATTGGGACGGAACCCTAATGGATTCTGTCAGTAAAATTGTTACCTGCATGCAGCAAATGGCAGGCTCATTATCACTGAGTGTTCCTAGCGAGCAAGCGGTGCGTGACATTATTGGTTTGTCGATGGATGAAGCTCTTAAGACGCTTTACCCCTTGTTAGACAAAGCCGACTTTGTTCCAATGATTGCATCATACAAAGATCATTACTTAACGCTCAATACCACTCCGAGCCCACTATTTGATGGCAGCGAGAGACTGCTAACTGAATTGGCAGCAAGAAACTACCGCATGGCGGTGGCGACAGGCAAAGGCCGAAATGGCTTAAATCGTGTGCTAGCAGAAACTGGCTTGGGTCATCATTTTGAATCTAGTCGCTGTGCCGATGAATCAAAAAGCAAACCCAACCCAGATATGCTGCATGAGCTTTTAGAGCAACTGAAAGTAGCACCAGAGCGAGCGGTGATGGTCGGGGATTCGCTACATGACTTAAACATGGCTAATAATGCGGGCATAGATGCAGTAGGGGTAAGCTATGGAGCGCATAGCGTTGAAAAGCTAATCACTGCAAAGCCTAAAGCCATTATTACTGAACCGTTGGGACTGCTAACTCTACTGAAGTAGTGGTCTTATTATCTTAATGCTCATTTAAAGCTGTATATCGAAGCACTGGCTAGAAAACAGATGCTTCGACTGCAACATACTAAGTTTTAAAGCTTAGTATGTTGTATTACAGTACTGTAATACCTTGTCGCTGCAGCAGATCGATAAGTGAAATTAGCGGCAGACCGACTAATGTATTTGGATCTTTTCCTTCTAGTTTTTCAAAAAGCGCAATACCTAAGCCTTCACTCTTAAAACTACCAGCGCAATAAAATGGCTGTTCTATATCGATATAATGGTTAATAGCCTGTTGGCTAAGCGTTCTAAAGTGGACGACATACGGCTCGACTATAGCCTCTACTTCACCACTTTCAATATTATGTACTGCAAGGCCTGTATAAAAGGTTATTGCCTGGCCACTGGCTTGACTGAGCTGTTCTATTGCAGTTTCACGATTCATTGGCTTACCAATAATCTTATCGTTAATCACGGCAACTTGGTCTGAACCAATAACAACACCTTCTTTGTATTTATCGGCACCAGCTGCGGCTTTAAGTTTTGCCAGCCTAAGGACCAAGTTAACAGGTGTTTCATTTTCTAAAGCTGTTTCATCTACTTCAGGCGAGCAGCAACTAAAAGTCAAATTGAGCTTTTCTAACAATTGTTTTCTAAATGGTGAAGTTGAAGCCAATATAAGCGGCTTTGACATGAATTTGCCTTTCTATAGGTACGTTATAAAAGTTAATTGGGATTTTCGCTAAAAAAAGCAAGTATATGCAAGCGTTATTACGACAAATAGGAACTTGCACCTGAAGTTCATGGTCACTTAAGTAACTAGTGTTGGTCTATTTGTGTCAATATTTACGGGTTAATGATGTATTGGTGTCATAGTCAGCAGTTGTACAGTTTGCACACGCTATTGTGTGGCGGTATTCAACAGCTACATTGGAGATCAATATGTTTAAGTTATGGGTTGCTATTTTAATCATGCTCAGCGTTGTGGTTCACTTAAGTGGAGAGGTTAGCAGACCGTTTTACCCGACCATCTTATTTGCAATGGTATTAGGGGCTGTGGCTAGAGAGGGGATCGCAAAGCTTGATCATACGATTGTTAATTGGGTATCTAATGCTGGTAAAGATGAGCGGAACGTAGTTTAACGATGGTATTGTGAAGCTAGTTTTATCTATCTAGGTTTGGTCGCGTTAGCTTGCGTTAGGCAACCGCTGCAGATTGGCTGATTAAATCGTATGCCTGATAGCTATTACAAAGCCTATGCAGTTGAGTAAATAGCTAAATTCAGCACAAGACTGCCATTGTTATCACAAAAATAGCGTGGCCGACGAATTTACGAACACTTAAACTCACTTCCCGCTGAAATTTAATGTCATGGGCCTTGGGTTTCTTGTACAATGTGGTTACCTAACAACTCACGTTAGCTGAATCTAACAGCTGTTCATCACCTTGGAAGTATAAGGGTGTTGACTTCTGCTAAAATTCACCTAAAATGCGCGCCTTATGCAAACAGTAAAGATACCGGTTTCAATTGATCCCGTTCGCGCTTCCGCCAGTCAACTTTCTTATGAAGGTTTGGTGCCCGGTAAGCAGTTAAAGCGATTAAATGAATTATGTGCCGGCGACTGTTCTGATGTGGCAGTGTCGCTTGAATGTGGCGTAGATATACAGGGGATAGTCTACCTTAACGGGAAGGCTGTGACGGAGCTCACTCTGAATTGTCAACGTTGTATGACACTATTTACCACTGAGGTTACGGTCGAGTTTAGTTTTGGTCTTTGTAAGACTGAAGCTGAAATCGATGAGCTCCCGGATGCGTATGAGCCAATTGAGTGCAATGAAATTGGCGAAGTCCGTCTACATCAATTGATCGAAGATGAATTGATAGTTGCTATGCCTTTGATTGCCATGCATGAGAATGAAAATTGTCATCAAGGTAAACAAGATGTAGTCGTAGGCGTGATTGAACCCGCTCAAGAGGAGCGTCCAAATCCGTTTGCAGTGTTAGAAAAACTGAAGAGCAAGTAATCTAGGAGACAGGTCCCATGGCAGTACAACAGAACAAAAAATCTCGTTCAAAGCGCGGTATGCGTCGTTCACATGATTCTTTGAGCACAGCTCAATTATCAGTGGATGCAACGAGTGGTGAACTTCACCGTCGTCACAACGTGACTGCGGACGGTTTCTACCGTGGTCAAAAGGTTATCAACAAGTAATTTGTTGAGACCCTGATGACAAATCTGACGCTTGCGTTAGATGCGATGGGGGGCGACTTTGGTCCCCGCATCACAGTGCCTGCAACTTTGCAGGCACTTCGCTTAAATCCCCTCTTAAAAGTTATTCTCGTGGGCGATCAAGTCCAGATCGACGAATATCTAGTACCTGCTGAACCAGAAATCAAACGCCGAATTGAGATTAAACATACAACCGAAGTGGTGACTATGTCTGATCGACCTGTTCACGCCTTAAGAAATCGTAAACAAAGCTCAATGCGTATAGCAATAGAGTTAGTGCGGGACGGTAAAGCACAAGCTTGCTTAAGTGCTGGCAATACAGGTGCGTTAATGGCAATGTCTAAAGTATTGCTTAAGACATTACCAGGTATAGACCGGCCTGCGCTAGTTAGCTGCTTACCTGCTGTTAACAATACGCCTGTTTATTTACTCGATTTGGGGGCAAACGTCTCTTGTGATTCTGAAACGTTATTTCAGTTTGCGGTGATGGGTTCGGTACTGAGCGAAACGGTTGATAAAACAGTTTCGCCAAAAGTCGCGTTGCTTAACGTGGGTATTGAAGAGATAAAAGGTAATGACCAGGTTCAACAAGCGGGTCAATTACTGCAACAAATTCCCCAAGTAAACTACACTGGTTTTATTGAAGGCGATGAGATCTATTCTGGTAATGTTGACGTTATTGTTTGTGATGGCTTTGTCGGTAATATTACCCTTAAAACGTCAGAAGGTATTGCAAGGCTGCTTACCCACCAATTGAAAAAAGGTCTGACGGAAGGCTTCTTTGTTCGAATTCTCGCCAAAATAATAGCACCACGTATTCATTCTTTGCTAAATCAGATGAACCCCGACCACTATAATGGAGCAAGTCTGATAGGATTGCGCGGAATTGTAGTAAAAAGTCATGGGTGTGCAGACGAAGCTGCTTTTTTACAAGCGATATGCTTGGCAGTGACGGAAGCACAACGTCGACTCCCACAGATGATCGAAGACCGTCTTGAGTCGATTCTTTTAGACATTAATAGCTGATAAATTCCTTATGCATACAAAAATTCTCGGTACTGGTAGTTATCTACCGGTACAAGTGCGCAGTAATCAAGATCTTGAAAAAATGGTTGAAACCACCGTTCAATGGATAGTCGAGCGCACAGGTATTTCAGAGCGCCGCATTGCAGCTGCTGATGAAACAGTGGCTACAATGGGTTATCAAGCAGCTGTCAAAGCTATTGAAATGGCTGGTATTGATGCAACTGAAATCGATATGATTGTTTGCGGCACAACCAGTGCGAGTAATGCTTTCCCTGCAGCAGCTTGTGAAATTCAAGCAATGCTAGGTATCCATACCATTCCTGCATTTGATATTGCAGCAGCTTGCTCTGGTTTCGTTTATGCACTATCTGTTGCTGATCAATATGTAAAATCAGGTGCGGCGCGTAATGTACTGGTGATTGGCGCTGATGTGTTATCACGCTTATGTGAGCCAGAAGACCGATCAACAATTATATTGTTTGGTGATGGAGCTGGCGCTGCAGTTGTTGGCGCAGCAACTGAGCCAGGTATTATTTCTACACATATCTATGCTGATGGCCGCCAAGGCGATTTGCTGAAGTGTTCTATACCGCCGCGCAAAGGGGAAACCTCTGAAGCTGTGGGTTATATGACAATGAAAGGTAACGATGTGTTTAAAGTTGCTGTTACGCAATTGTCCCATGTCGTGACTGAAACATTACGTCAAAACAACATAGAAAAATCTGATATTGATTGGCTAGTGCCACATCAAGCAAACTTTAGAATTATTAAAGCTACCGCAAAGAAATTGGACATGAGTCTTGATAAAGTTGTACTGACTCTAGCTAAACATGGTAATACGTCCGCTGCCTCTGTGCCTATTGCACTTGATGAGGCCGTAAGAGATGGTCGTATCCAGCGTGGTCAAATGATATTACTCGAAGCCTTTGGTGCAGGATTTGCCTGGGGAAGCGCTTTGGTGAAGTTTTAACTGCCGTATTAACGGCAAGACGTAAATTGGAAGGTATTTGAATATGGAAAACACCGCTTTTGTATTCCCAGGTCAAGGCTCCCAAGCTTTAGGCATGTTAGCTGAATTGGCTGAGTCCCAACCTGTTGTTGCTGAGACATTTGCTCAAGCTAGTCAGGTTCTCGGTTATGATTTATGGGAACTGGTTCAACAAGGCCCCGTTGAGACACTTAACGAAACCGATAAGACACAACCCGCTCTACTCGCGGCAAGTGTCGCTATTTATCGTGCTTATATAGCTTCTGGTAAGACTTTACCAAAAGTAATGGCTGGACATAGCTTAGGTGAGTACTCTGCGCTAGTGTGTGCAGGTGTGATTGACTTTGAAGCGGCAATTAAATTGGTAGAGCTTCGTGGTCAGCTCATGCAGCAGGCGGTACCAGCGGGTACGGGTGCCATGTTTGCAATCATAGGCTTAGACAATGATGCGATTGCTAAAGCGTGTGAAGAAGCTTCACAAGGCGACGTGGTCAGCCCTGTAAATTACAACAGCCCAGGCCAAGTTGTCATAGCGGGTGAAAAAGCAGCAGTAGAACGTGCGGCGGCATTATGTAAAGAAAACGGTGCAAAAATGGCGGTTGCTTTGCCAGTCAGCGTACCGTCTCATTGCCAGCTAATGAAACCTGCTGCAGACAAGCTTGCGATCGCACTTAATGATATTGAGTTCAGCGCTCCTTCAGTAACAGTGTTGAATAATGTTGATGTTGCCAGCCCAGTTGCTGAGCAAGAGATTAAAGATGCATTAGTTCGTCAACTTTATTGCCCAGTAAGATGGTCTGAAACTGTTGAACTGATGGCATCACAAGGTATAACCGATCTGTTTGAAATTGGACCTGGAAAGGTATTAACAGGGCTCAGTAAACGTATAAATCGTTCACTAACAGCAAAAGCAATTAACGATGCTGCGTCTTTCGCTGCATTGACCGAATAAGGAAATCTGATGAGCATAAGTTTTGATTTAACAGGTAAAGTAGCCCTAGTAACAGGCGCTAGCCGTGGTATTGGCCGAGCCGTTGCAGAAACATTAGTGTCTGCTGGTGCTGTAGTTATCGGTACTGCAACCAGTGAGCGCGGCGCAGAAGCGATCCAAGCTTACTTAGGTGATAACGGCCATGGTCTTGTTTTAAACGTGACCGATGGCGACTCTGTTAAAGCCTTGTTCGCAACGATTAAAGAAAAAGCAGGTGATGTTGACATTTTAGTTAATAACGCCGGTATAACTCG
The DNA here is from genome assembly GCF_000014885.1 of Shewanella piezotolerans WP3. Lineage (NCBI taxonomy): Bacteria > Pseudomonadati > Pseudomonadota > Gammaproteobacteria > Alteromonadales > Shewanellaceae > Shewanella > Shewanella piezotolerans. The sequence continues at coordinate 3,197,225 of NC_011566.1, read as the reverse complement.
TGACAATTTGTTGATGCGAATGAAAGATGATGAGTGGCAAGATATCGTTGACACGAATCTGACTTCATTGTTCCGTACTTCAAAAGCGGTCATGAGACCTATGATGAAAAAACGTCACGGACGCATCATTAATATTGGCTCTGTGGTAGGCACCATGGGCAATGCAGGCCAAACTAACTATGCGGCTGCTAAAGCTGGTTTGATAGGATTTACAAAATCTCTTGCAAGAGAGGTTGCATCTCGTCAAATAACAGTGAATGCTATTGCTCCTGGATTTATCCAGACAGATATGACAGATGAGCTGACAGAAGACCAGCAACAAGCTATTATGTCGCAGGTGCCAATGGAAAGGCTTGGTCAGGCGCAGGAAATTGCTAACGCAGTCCTCTTTTTAGCGTCAGACTCTGCCGCTTACATCACTGGAGAGACTCTTCATGTGAATGGCGGCATGTACATGGTTTAAAGGGAACGACAGGCTATTGCCTCCTTAGGGAGGTGATCTGCATCAATAGTGAGCCAATTTTGTGGTTAGACCACAAAGGTTAAGCTTGCAATGTCTGTCAAATTCAATAAACTACTCGAAATCTTGCGCAAGTGCGTAATTTGAATAGGAAAGAAAACAATGAGCAACATCGAAGAACGTGTAAAGAAAATCATCATCGAGCAACTAGGTGTTAAAGAAGAAGACGTTAAATCAGCAGCATCTTTCGTTGACGATTTAGGTGCAGATTCTCTAGACACTGTTGAATTGGTTATGGCTCTAGAAGAAGAGTTTGATACCGAGATCCCTGATGAAGAAGCAGAAAAGATCACTACTGTTCAAGCAGCGATCGATTACGTTTCTAAGAATCAGTAATCTAGAATTTCTGAAAACAGGCGGCATTTATGCCGCCTGTTTTTGTTTCTGAAAGCCGCTGGTTGATGTAAGTCTTAAAGCAATATTCTCCTCGCTTCCGCTACAATATACCAATCAGGCTAGGCTCATGAAGCTGTTGGTAGTTCAATTCGATAAGTACTATCATAACAATTCATTTTTAATAAGATAAAGGTGATAGCGTGTCTAAACGTCGTGTCGTCGTAACTGGCTTAGGCTTAGTTAGCCCTGTGGGCAATACAGTAGATTCTACCTGGAAGTCTCTTGTTTCAGGTAAAAGTGGGATCGCACCCATTACCAAATTTGATGCTAGCGAGTTCACGACTCGCTTTAGCGGTTCTGTTAAAGACTTCGATGTCGAGCAGTACATGTCACGCAAAGATGCTCGAAAGATGGATCTTTTTATCCAATATGGCATGGCAGCAGGGATCCAAGCGATGGATGACTCTGGTCTAGAGATGGATAAACTGGACCCTACTCGCGTCGGAACCGCTATTGGTGCAGGTATGGGCGGAATGCCTTTGATAGAGCAAAACTATGCAGCATTGATGAAAGGTGGGCCGCGTAAAGTGTCACCATTTTTCGTGCCAAGCACGATTATCAATATGATTTCAGGTCACCTGTCGATTAAATACGGCATGACTGGACCTAACTTTGCGGTGACTACGGCTTGTACCACTGGTGTTCACAATATCGGCTTTGCGGCGCGTACAATCGCTTATGGCGATGCAGATGTTATGGTGGCAGGTGGAGCGGAAGATGTGACTTGCCCATTAGCTGTCGCGGGTTTTGGTTCTGCAAAGGCACTGTCAACTCGCAACGATGATCCACAAGCTGCCAGCCGTCCGTGGGATAAAGACCGCGATGGTTTTGTTATTGGTGACGGTGCGGGTGTGATGGTCATGGAAGAGTATGAGCATGCTAAAGCACGTGGAGCGACCATTTACGGTGAGCTCGTTGGTTTTGGCATGAGCGGTGATGCATTTCATATGACGTCACCACCAAGTGACGGTGCGGGCGCAGCCGCTGCTATGGTCAATGCTATTAATGATGCAAAAATTGCTCGTGAAGCAATTGGCTATATTAATGCCCATGGCACATCAACTCCAGCAGGTGACAAGGCTGAAGCTGCTGCGGTTAAATCAACTTTTGGCGACCATGCCTATGATTTAGTGGTTAGCTCGACTAAATCGATGACAGGGCACCTGCTAGGAGCTGCAGGCTCGCTTGAGGCCATTGTGACGTTATTGGCGCTTAAAGACCAAGTCATTCCGCCTACTTTGAATCTAGATAATCCAGATGAAGGTTGCGATTTAGATTTTGTACCGCATACCGCGCGAGTTCTTAAGTTTGACTATGGTCTGTGTAACTCCTTCGGTTTTGGTGGCACTAACGGCTCACTGTTATTTAAAAAAGTCTAGTCAAAATATGTTAGTTAGAAAGCGCCTTTTAGGCGCTTTTTTTATGCCAAAATCTCTCCCAAGAACCAGAATTATTGAGGTTATACCAATCAGTATAAAGATTTGATCGCTCAGCGAGAGTTTAGCGGTTTTGAGGTAGTGCCTTAAGCATGCTAGGCCATGTGGTTAACAATGAATGACGAGCATAGTGAGACTTGCTTCAAGTTCATTAACGCAGCATCAAAGCCGCTAGAACTCATTGCTAAGGAGCGTTTATGGCTGCCAACTTCTGTGTTGAATAAACTCATAAGGGAACAAGCATTATGTCATTACTCACTTTGGATAGCCTGCCTTGAATTAGTTCGCCAAAAACACTCTGAGTAGATCAACTTCTTATACTGATTAGTATTAGGTTAACAGAGAATATATTGCAGATTAACCTTACTTAACCTTGCAAATTGTTACTGGTATAACCAGTTGGCTAGGTAGATACTGCGCACTTAGATAGCCATACACAATTTAAGGATTCAAATTGATAAACCCACTTGTACTCCCTGTCATGTCGGCATTGGGGATGATGACTGCAAACCTAAATGAACTTGTCAGGGGCGAGAGTGCTCATTGGCACCCTAAGCTCGTTATTGGCGTAAAAACTTTCAATGCCGCAGCAGCTGGTTTTGCTTTTATTTGGTTTGGATTGCTAATCACTGCTATTTCTATTAGCGATGAATATAGCGTGGTATCTGGCGTACTTGTACTGGGGTTATTTTTAGCAGGCATTTTAGCTTATGGGCTGATTAAAGGAGGCAAATTCATAGGCAGCAATGCGCAATTATGGCTTTACCGATTATCGGTACCAATTATGGCTACTGGTTGTTATCTGGTCGCTCAGCTCGGTTAGTATTATCGGTATTCTTTTACTATTTTGAGCTCGGGAACTGCTTAGCTAGTCGTCGCATTGCTGGTTTCAACACTCCATCCAGCATATAAGGATTGCGATAATATAATAGAATTCGATTAATGTGTTGCTAGGTAAAAGGGTGTAAACTGACGGCTTAAATTACTTCCCTATGAGGTCGATATGGCTGGAACTGATAGACTACTCACATTACGATTTTTAGCTGAACCTGCAGATGTAAATTTTGGTGGTAAAGTCCACGGCGGGGCGGTAATGAAGTGGATCGATCTCGCGGGTTACGCCTGTGCGGCTGGCTGGAGTGGTAAGTACTGTATCACCGCTTATGCGGGCGGTATTCGATTTGTAAAGCCTATTTACGTCGGTAACATAGTCGAGGTCACGGCTAAGGTGATTTATACTGGTAGATCATCTATGCATCTCGGCATTGATGTTAAAGCTGGCGATCCAAAGGGATCTGACCGACACCTTACAACACACTGTGTTTTGATTATGGTTGCCGTTGACGATGAAGGAAAACCCACGCAAGTGCCTGAGTGGGTTCCCACTACCGCTGCTGACATAGAGCTACGTGAATCAGCGGTACGATTAATGGAAATGCGTAAGAAAATTGGCGCAGAAATGGAAGCCCACGTCACTTTATAAGCTTTGCTCAATCCGACTAAATAATAAAAGCTAGCATCTTGCTGGCTTTTTTTATTATTGTTTAGAGACTTTTTTGTTTAAGCCAACCACAGTAGAATGCTTTAAAACAATATACAAATATAACTCCCTACAAATAGGAACACTAATGGCTAAAGTTGCATTTATCGGTTTAGGTGTCATGGGCTATCCCATGGCTGGGCATCTCGTTAAGAATGGCCACAAAGTAACGGTATATAATCGAACTGAAGCTAAAGCTAAGGCTTGGAGCGAAGAGTTTTCTGGACAATATTATTCAACCCCAAAAGCAGCAGCACAGGGGCAAGATGTTGTATTTGTTTGTGTTGGAAACGATGATGACTTAAGGCAAGTTACATTGACCGAAGACGGTGTATTAGCTGGTATGAATAGTGGTGCAATTTTAGTTGATCATACCACTGCTTCTGCCGATGTCGCCAGAGAGCTAGGTGCAGCCGCTAGTGAAATGAACATTGGTTTTATCGATGCCCCAGTTTCGGGGGGACAAGCCGGCGCTGAAAACGGTGTGTTAACCGTGATGGCGGGTGGCAACATTGAAGTATTTGAAAAGGTAAAACCTGTAATAGATTCCTATGCTCGCTGCGCTGAGCTTCTTGGAGACGTAGGGGCTGGACAGTTAACCAAAATGGTTAATCAAATCTGTATAGCAGGTGTAGTACAGGGGCTTTCTGAAGGGCTACATTTTGCTCGCAGTGCAGGACTTGATGGCGAGAAAGTGGTTGAAGTGATAAGTAAAGGTGCCGCCCAGTCATGGCAGATGGAAAATCGCTACCAAACCATGTGGCAGGGCGAATACAATTTCGGTTTTGCTATCGACTGGATGCGCAAAGACTTAGGCATTGCGCTGGAAGAAGCGCGTCGTAACGGTTCACATCTTCCGCTTACTGCATTAGTCGATCAATTCTACTCTGAAGTGCAAGCGATGGGAGGAAATCGTTGGGACACCTCTAGCTTACTTGCAAAGCTAGAGAAGAATAGAAGCTAATTTTTAGTTTAATGCAAAAATGGACTGCCTAGGCAGTCCATTTTCAGTTGTAAACTTCAATAAGCAACTATTCAGATTCTACAACAATATGTTCGAGTTCAACTGCGGCAACCGCATGTAATGCATCCATAGTCGCACCCACTAAAGAAACGCTGCCTTTTGAGGATTCTATTAACACTGCGCGGTTTATCTCGCTGAAATCACGGTTATGGCGAGCCATATTGGATAATGCCATTTGCATCGGTAACATCGATGGATTAAACGCTGCATTTTCAGCGTAACGGCCTGAGTAGGTCACCCCATCTTTAGTCTCTAATACCACAGCCGCATAGTTCTTAGTGTAAGGTGCGTAGCTTAGCCCCGCATGATCGACAGCTTCAATTATCATCGGGTCTGAGCTGTCAAGGCTCAGCTCATGCTGCTGCTTGGTTAGCAAGGGCTCTGTGATATTGAGATCGCCTGGACCAAAGGCATAGGGTAGATAGTGTGATAGAGGTTGAGTTTTTTGTTCAGGAAGGTGAATGTTCACCTTCTGGCCTTCAACTAGCTCATTCATAAATTGGCGACAGTGGCCACATGGTGAAAAGTTAACGATGACATCTTCAATTTGGCGTTCGCCACTTAACCAAGCATGGCTAATTGCACTTTGTTCTGCATGAACGGAATGAAATAGTGCCTCACCGGCAAGTTCAAGGTTGGCCCCCATGTAGATATCGCCACTCTTGCCTTTAGCAATAGCGCCTACATAAAATTCACTGATAGGTACTCTTGCAAGCGCTGCAGCTATTGGTAGCAGTGCTAGTAACAAATCTTGCTCTGTTAACTGTGATGCCGTTTTAAGCTCTTCAATTTGCTGTGCATCGAGATGCCCAGCAAAGTCTTTATCTAGCATAGGCACGATAGCCTTCGCTAAAGCTTCTGGTAAATTAGCTATGCTTTTTAGAAAACGGTCTTGCATATGCTACTTCCTTTTATTTAACGCTAATGAAATGTCATTCTAGTAAGCTTATTACATCTAGAATGCGACAGAGATCGCACTTTATCACCTGAAAACCCTAAATGCTTCTAAGATAATGACATAAAGCTTGGAGTAATTTTTGTTTTGACTCATTTTGCTCTGTTTCTTCAATGATATTTTCCAATCTGATCATGTAATCAGGATCATTGAGTCTTGGTTGGCAAAACTCTCGCCAGCGCAATAGCTCTGAGTCATTTAACGTTTCAGGGTAATTTCGAGCACGGTACCTAAATAACATCTCAGGTAGGCGTTCGTCATCAAATGTTAACTCTAATGCTGCAAGGTTCATCGGTTTAGTATTACGGATCATCTCCATCTTCGCTTTGTCAGCCTGACTAAAGAAACCACCGCTGTATAGTTGAAGATCAGGGTCTGCAATTTCACGATCAGATTGCAGATCAAACACTGCTACCAGTTTTTCACGGATTTCTGGGTGCAGCCTTAATTTTTTGTATTGCTCTCTAGCAAATGCTTTATCGATATCTAATCGAGCAGCATTGTCATCGGTGAGTGTTTTGGCTCCAGCAAGAAAAGGACTCTTGTTGATATGGATCTGTTTTAAACCGATTGGTAATTCATCTTCCGCTAAGTCTTCGCGCCGTGTATACATGCGCTCACGGATCTGCTCAGCGGTAAGCTCTATCAATGGCGTGACATCCATCGCTAAATTAACGCAAATAACTGCATTCTTATTGGTGGAGTGATATGCCAGAGGGGCTATTAGCGTTGTACAGCCATTTAGTGCACTGATTTTAGAACTGACATGCACTAAAGGCTTCATTGCTAGTACATCGATTAACTTCGACACTTCTTGCTTTTTGCGCAGGCTAAAGTAGTAATCGAACAGTTTAGGCTGTACTGACTTTATTAGTTTTGCCATGCCAATGGTGGCATAAACATCAGACATCGCATCATGTGCTTTTTCATGGCTAAGACCATTAGCAACAGTCAATTGCTCTAACTTAAAGCTTGGGGAACCATCTTCTTTTTGTGGCCAATTAATCCCATCTGGTCTAAATGCATAGCAAGCTCGAACCAAATCGATAATATCCCAGCGACTATTACCGTTTTGCCACTCCCTTGCATAGGGGTCAAAAAAGTTACGATAAAAGCCGTAACGCGAGACTTCATCATCGAATCGAATAGAGTTATAACCAACGACACAGGTGTTCTCTTGGCTAAACTGCTGGTGAACTTTTGCCATAAACTCGGCTTCTGGCGTACCTTTTTGATTCGCTAATTGCGGAGTGATCCCGGTAATCAATATGGCTTCTGGCGAAGGGAGGTAGTCGTTTGCCAGCTTACAGTAAAAGGTCACTGGCTCATCTATTATATTGAGTTCCATATCCGTTCTAACACCAGCAAATTGCGATGGTCTGTCTTTTGCTGGGTTTGCGCCGAAAGTCTCATAATCGTGCCAGAAGAGGGTGTTTTGTTTTTTCGAAGGCATAAAATAGTGGCTATCAACTTCTATTAAGTGGATTCATCATAGCACCGTGTTAGCGTGATTGTCTTAACTTCAGCATTAGAGTGCTTTACTTGCTTGAATTAACGTCAGTTTGATAACTAGCACCGAAAAGTTAAAGCAAGTACAATATGCACTGGTCTATGAGGTGCTGTATGTTTGAACCGCTGTTAATCCAACCGCAAATTATCGAAATTAGTCATCAATCTAAATTAGTCTTTTCTCTCTCCAAACAATTTGGCGACTTTAGCGCGCTGCAATTGCAGTCGGGCCCGATAGTCGAAGTCGTGGTTGTGGCGGTATCTGCAACGAAAGCATCGTTGATGGTTAGAATACACCCTTACTTGTCATTATCGGTTTATGATTTGAATACAGCGGTTGAGGCTACAGATTGTCTTACTCGTACTGTTGGTCAAGGCTGGAGACTGTTCTCAGCCCTAGGGACATCGCCAAAACTTTGCGCTGCGCAACTTGGAGCTGGATTGACGGTTGCGGTTAAATTTAATGATATGTGCCAATTTAATATTGTTGAGACAGTTAAGTGGAACCTTGTAGCTTTGGAAGCGGATTTTAGAATTGGACATATCGCTAAAGAGATTTTGTTAGCCAAACATATCATTGCTCGCTCGATAGATGTTGAGCACAGCGCTGAAAGCCTGTTGGTTGAAATCAGCGAATTGGAAAGTGTTCGATTTGAGCTCACTCGGGTAAGTAAAGAGTGGGATCAACAAGAGTTCAGTAAACTCGATGCCGAACTTATCAGAAAAAGGCAATTGTTGAGCCGTCAGTATTCGCAGATATCGGAACGACCAAGTTTAAGCCAGCCTGCTAATCAATCTATAGAGCAGGAGCAGTTAATTAGGCAGTTAGCGTATTATCAAGTACTCGCCCCAATTGAACTGAATGAAATAGTAGAACAACTTATGGCAGACGGAACAAACGGTTCCTTTGCATTGGAGAATAAACAATGATTTATCGTTGCCCTATATGTGAACAAGCATTAACACTACAAGACAAAACGTGGTTTTGTGCATCGAATCATCGATTCGATAGAGCAAAAGAGGGTTATGTAAACTTATTGCCAGTGCAGAAGAAAAAGTCGAACGACCCTGGTGATAATAAAGAGATGATGTTTGCTCGAAGAGAGTTTCTCAATAAAGGGTACTATCAAGAGCTGAGTGATAATGTTAACAATCTGGCTAAAACCTTTCTTAAAGAAGCACAGTATGGTCTCGATATTGGTTGTGGAGAGGGGTATTACTCAAGTCGATTGGCAAAAGAGTTGGGTGAAGATTTTGCTTTGTTTGGGTTAGATATTAGTAAGTCTGCACTTAAATATGCTGCAAAACGCTATCCTGATATTGCGTTCAGTGTCGCGAGCTCCTTTGATATGCCATACGCTGATGATAGTTTTGACTTTATGCTAAGGATCTACGCGCCGTCGTTAGAGACTGAATTGAAGCGAGTAATAAAATCTGGTGGAATACTCATTACCGTGTGTGCAGGCCCAAGACACCATTTTGCATTAAAAGAACTGATTTATGATACGCCAAAAGAACATACCCAAGAAGCTTCGAGTATCGAAGGTTTTGAGCTAATCGAGCAAAAGCGGCTAGAAAGTACACTACATTTGTCAGACGAAAATGATATTCGCCATTTTTTGCAGATGACACCCTATAACTGGAAACTAACCGATGAACAAAAACAAACGTTATCGATTACTGGCTTTGAGTGTGAACTCGATTTTAAAATAGAGGTTTTTAGGGCTTTATAGCAGCTATCAGCGTTCATGAGCTGGTTTTGATAGCTTTTGCTGTGTTTGTATGTCGAGCTTGTAGAAAAGATTTAATCACTAAATCTACAACCGCCAGATATTTAAGTAAAAACACTAAAAATATTGTCTAGAAAGTGTGTTGACATCTCCTGAGAATGGTTTATAGTGTTTGCAGCTTGAAGGTTAGGGCTTATTTTTATGTGTTCAATACGACAATGTTCGTCCTGTTAACATTAAGTAAACCGGCATTTTCCAGCTTTACCGCCGTTAAGGCTTTAATTTATATTTACAGGATTCAATATTATGTCTCAAGTTACTGGCGTTGTTAAGTGGTTCAACTCTGATAAAGGTTTCGGATTTATCGAGCAAGAGTCTGGCCCAGATGTATTCGTACATTTCCGCGCTATCAACTCTGACGGTTTCAAAACTCTTGACGAAGGTCAAAAAGTTCAGTTTACTGTTACTCAAGGTCAAAAAGGCCCACAAGCTGAGAACGTAACTGTAGTTTAAGTTACCAGCTTGATTAGCATCTAGCTAATCGCAAAAAGATTTCGAAGAGCCGTGGTTTACCACGGCTCTTTTTTCTTTGTGTCATTTTTAAAATTTTTCAGTCGCCACACTTGGCCTTAACGGTCTATTTAGCTGCCTCAGCTAATGCTCTTACAAAGTCGCTTCTATCGTTTCTAATTTCTTTACTCGTTCCAGTTGTAGCTTCATCCTTGTAGGCTTGTAACACCTTTAGCGAACTGAGCTACATATCAGTTATACCAATTGCATTAAAAGTTTGACCATTCAGCGGGAATTCAAAACGCTGTAGGCAAGTAGTGGAATTTGAGCTAATAGTTATTCTATATCCAAATCCCATAACGAAGCATACAGCGTTTTGAAACCCGCACTACGTGAGCCCCTCAGTCTTTCCACTTCTGCTTTGCATTGGCTTAAAAGGGAATAACCATTTCTTTACCAATGCGTTTTGAATTGAAAAGACTGAGGGGCTCTGAACTGCTCAAATACTTAATGCAATTGGTATTAAAACACCACTCACTGACACCGCGATAAACAGCCAAATTAGCCACTATAAAGTTGTATTACCTGTCAGTATAGAAAGTGGACATACTACGAGCAACTAATACCAGTCAATATAATAAGTTGATCTACTCAGAGTGTTTTGGCGAGCTAATTCAAGGCAGGCTATCCAAGGTGTGTAATGGCACAATGATAATTCACTTATGAGTTTATTTGTTGCTGGAGTAGGCAGTCAAAAACACTCCTTACAGGCGAGTTTTAGCGGCTTTGATGCAGCGCTAATGAAATTGATCCTAGCTTAACTATGTCCTTCATTCATTGCTAACCACATGGTCTAGCATGTTCTGACCTGCTTAAGGCATTCCCTCCTTGGAGGCTTGATATAGGAGATACGAGAGCAAGGATGCTGAAGCTAGAATAATGCAGGTGCGATGATTGAGAGTCTCGCTGGAGCAGTTACCGAGGAGCATTTAATAACCTTATCTTAAACCCGCTAAACTTTCGCTGAGCGATCAAATCTTTATACTGATTGGTATAAATGGTTATCACACGCCGCCAGCGCTAATTGAAATAGGCGTTACGGGATTTATTTTACTGCACTGGATCTGCTTTTTATCGGAGTTTTAGATTGATTAAACAAAGAGGATTGCTGGAGAAAGCATCACTGGCCCAGAGAGCCAGCGATGCAGTGGTGTTTATTTAAGAGAATAGTTTATCTTCTAGAGTGCGACCTTTAAGTATAGCTTTGTATTGCCAACTGTTTTGTTTGAACAAGGTAAATAATGCACTTTCTATAGCATAATCTTCTTCACTATTGTGCTTGATTAAAAACTCGTTATGCTGCTTTTTTTCTATTGAATTTATATCTGCTAGCCCCATAACCCCATCTAGTAATTTTTCGCTATCACACTGCTGCATCGTTAACGTTAGGAACTGGCTTTGTTGGTTGTCATCCATGGACACTGATTGTGTCAGTTGGCCAAGCTCCAAATAGAGCACTTGACCACAAAGTTTTTCAAGCTCATCTAAGTTGTGAGAACTGATGATGAATGTGGTCTTGCCGGAAAGCTCTCTGACTAATTCACGGATTTTTTTTGCATTTGCAGGATCTAGCCCTGCGGTAGGTTCGTCGAGCAATACTATCTCTGGTGAACCAATCAGTGATTGAGCGATAGCGACGCGTTTCGCCATACCATGGCTTAACGACTTTGGTTTTTGAGAAGCGCAGTCCGCTAGGTCCACTAATGATAAAACTCGCAGAGCTTCTAATTTAGCTTCTTTTTTGGATAAGCCCTGTAAAGTACCAAATAATACCAGCTGAGTGAGGATATCAAAGTTAGGATCCAGCGTGGCATCTTGAGGTAACGAAGCCATACGACCGAGAAGAGCGGCGTCACCAGGCTTATGCCCAAGTAAACTCACTTCTCCAGAAGTCGGTGTAATATAGCCGCACAATAAGCTAAACAGCGTTGTTTTTCCGGCACCGTTAGGACCAACTAATGCGATGGGGGTGCCCGCATCTAAGGTTAAATCTACTTGCTTTAATGCTTGTTTACTACCATAAGATTTAGATAAACCTTTACATTCTATGAGTCTCATATCGCGCTCCGTTTAATATAAATACGTCCAAGTATCAGAAGCACTAATGTTTGTAATAAGGCAACTGGCGCATAAGCAAAGCTCCCTAGGCCTTGGGTATTAATCATCAGTGAAATCTGTGAACCAGGTAAGATCCATTTCAGCTCACTAATTATGGGTAGGTAATTGTTGATGATTGCGATCGTTATCGACATGGCCGCCCAGATAAGAATGGCATAGATGGTTGCTTGTCTTGCAGAGTTGGCATAGAGAGATAGTATTGCCATTAATGCTGTATAAGGCAGTAGCACAATGACTAGATTCACTATGACCAAAGCACCACTGCCGATAGCTGGCATTAACAGAGTCGCCTCTCGACTAACGCCTAAAACTATTGTGGCTAATACAGTCAGAGATACCAACATGGTTTGAATGGTCATATGACCAATGAAGCGGCCGAAGAAAATACTCTCTCGACTCGTTCTAAGTGTCAGAAAGCGAAAGGTCCCACGTGCTTTGTCGGATGAAAATTGATCGGCGGCAATAAAGATACTGAACAACGGAAATAGGTATAGCGCTGCAATCCAGTAGATGGCGAGCTCAGCTACTGACCACTTAAATAATTCACTGACAACCTCAGGTCCAAATAAACCTTCGATAAGGGCTTCGTAGTCAGGGCTGATAAGAAACTCTGAGGCTCCGCGGATAGGGTAGAGTAATATAAGTAGCCAAACTAGGGAAAATGCAGCGAGGGCTATAACTCCTCGAGGGTTGAAAAGCATTTTTTTTACTTCGAATTGTGCGAGTAACAACATGTTCCTCATGTTACTGCTTTGCTTACTATTTTCCAAACTAATCCCTTAATCAATGGATTTTAAAATGGCTAACAGGTTAACACCTCAGTGGACGGGCGTTAACCATTAGTTAGTGCTTATGGATTAAATATTATTTAGATCTTTTATTGGCTTTTATTCTGAAACTGCTGAATAAGCGCCTTTAGTTCACCGACTTCAACTTCGAGCTTAGACACCCTATCCTCGAGCTCTGCTCGAGAGGAAGTCTGCGGTTCTGCATCCTTGTGCAGTATTGGATTAGTGGTGAGCTCTAACTCTTCGGTTGTGAACAATTGGCAGTAGCGTGCTTCTCGCTTACCTGGTTGTTTTGCTAAGAGTGCGACGAGAGGAGAATCCCTGCGGGCCAGTTCATCAAGTGCATGCTCAACTTCTCTGACATCGTTAAACTCATGCAGTCGATTACTGCGAGTTCTTAGTTCGCCTGGTGTTTGTGGACCGCGTAATAGCAGTAGGCAAATAGTGGCTAGCTGTGCAGGATTTAATTGAAGGTCGCTAAATTCTGTATTGCAAAAACGGTGCTTATATTTTACTACGCGGCTGCCAAAGCCTGACTGCTCTGAAATTAGACGCTTTTTAGCAAGGCTATCGAGCGTATTTTGCACTTCGGATTCGCTTAAGTTAAGCACGGGTTCTCTGCTCGTTTTCTGATTACAGCCAGAGGTCAAACTATTGAGAGATAAAGGGTACTGCTCGGGGGTGGTGAGTTCTTTTTCCAATAAAACACCGATAACACGTGCTTCATGTTGCGTGAGTTCCATATTGATCCCTTAATAAAAAAGCATGACTTTGTTATAACAGAGCCATGCTTTAATGCAAAGGGGTTGAGCTTCGGTTGCCTATAACTGTGGTATTTATAGCCGTTTAGGTAAACAAAAAGTTACTCGACTAAACGGATCCCGTCTGGAGTGATAGTGATTTGCTGTTTCTTATATAAACCGCCAATACTCTTTTTAAACGCTTTTTTACTCATTGAAAGTTTAGCGTAGATAACTTCAGCATCGGTTTTATCATTGAGAGGTAAAAAGCCGCCAGCTTGTTTTAGTTTAAACATGATGGTCATAGAGTGCTTGTCTAGCTCTTCTTTTACCCCTTTTTGTAGCGAAAGGTCTATTTTCCCATCGCTTCTTACTCGTTTGATAAAGCCTTTAATCTTTTGCCCAAAACTCAAGCGTGTAAACACTTCATTCTTGTACAGTACGCCCCAATGGCTATTATTAACAATTGCTTTGTAGCCAAGATCGGTTGTACCACCAATAATAAGACTGACCTCTTCGCCTTCTGCGTAATTAGGTTCTTCTAAGTCTAAAAATCTATCAATCTTAGAAGAGGCTACTATGCGGTCATCAACGTGACTGGTATAGATATGAACTAAGTAAGACTTTCCTTCCTCAATCTCTCTATGCTGTTCACCGAATGGCAACAGCAGATCCTTGTCTAATCCCCAATCTAAAAATGCACCGTATGGCCCATTAACTTTGGCTTCTAAAAAGGCAAATTGGCCTACTTGGCCAAGAGGTCGGCGCGTAGTGGCAATAATCATGTCTTGTGAATCTAGATAGAGAAATACACTAACCATGTCACCAACATGGCACTCTTTTGGCATTACTTTGCTCGGTAGCAACACTTGGCCTAAGTCTTGTGCATCTAAATAAACGCCAAATTCAACTTCTTTGACGACTTCAAGCCTGCAGCTTTTTCCTATCTCTATCATGTTTATCTCTACTTTTTACTGGGACGACTAACTTCTGCAGCGATTATAGTGGAATTAACTTAAATATGCTTTAGCCACATAGCGATAATAAAGAGAAGATTTGAATTTGGTTAACTGAAAGTGACGACTTAAAGGTCGTGTTTTGACGTATTGGGGGCAGTTTGATGCGATAGTCATTACATCGCTAAGATTCTCAATGTTAAGCTTGATTTCTTGTGCGTCTCAAGGTTTAATTGCGCGCCCTAAAACATGACGCTAATAGACTGATATTCAGTAAGGTTTGTAGGGTGTTTATAAGCACAAACTGTAGAGCCAAAGTTAGAGTGAATTTTAATCATTAGCTGATACATGCTATGTTTATTTGCTAACAAGCGAAACCAAGATGCGTATAGCTAGAGAACGTACAGTGCTCCGCTAATATAAGAGAGTCATTTACTTAATTGAATGACACAGAATCATAAGATAATAAAATGGAGCGATAAGCTCTGTTTAGAATTTCATAGGTTAGATAGGCAGGTTAGGAAAAGTATGAACAATTGGTCTATTGATGATGCAAGAGCGAGCTACAATGTAAACTACTGGAGTCAGGGACTTTATGGGATCAGCGATGAAGGTGAGGTTACCGTTTCCCCCGATCCGAACCGTCCTGATTGCAAGATTGGTTTAAATGAACTTGCGAAAGATATGGTTAAGGCGGGCGTTGCTCTACCTGTTTTAGTTCGATTCCCGCAAATACTGCATCATAGAGTCAATAGCCTGTGTCAGGCGTTTAATCAGGCGATTCAGAAGTATAAATATGAAGCTGATTATCTGTTGGTTTATCCTATTAAGGTGAATCAACAGCAAACTGTTGTCGAAGAGATATTAGCTAGCCAGGTCGAAAAAGAGGTGCCGCAGCTTGGACTAGAAGCGGGTAGTAAACCTGAATTACTTGCAGTATTGGCGATGGCTCAAAAGGCCAGTTCGGTCATTATTTGTAATGGTTACAAAGATAAAGAGTACATTCGTTTAGCATTGATTGGTGAGAAGCTAGGGCACAAAGTTTATATCGTACTTGAGAAAATGTCAGAGCTTAAAGTTGTATTGGAACAAGCTAAAGAGCTTGGGGTTACACCAAGGCTTGGCCTGCGGGTGAGACTGGCGTTTCAAGGTAAAGGGAAATGGCAAGCAAGTGGTGGTGAAAAGTCTAAGTTTGGACTATCTGCTGCTCAGGTACTCAAAGTTATAGAGCTGTTACAGCATGAAGAAATGTTGGACTCCTTAGAATTGCTACATTTTCATTTAGGCTCTCAAATAGCCAACATTCGAGATATTCGTCAAGGCGTGAGTGAAGCTGGGCGGTTTTACTGTGAACTGATGAAGCTCGGCGCACAAGTCAAATGTTTCGATGTGGGTGGTGGACTAGCGGTTGATTACGATGGCACACGTAGCCAAAGCAATAACTCTATGAACTATGGCTTAACTGAATATGCAAATAACATCGTAAGTGTGCTTACTGATATGTGCAAAGAGTATGAACAGCCGATGCCGAGAATTATTTCAGAATCGGGGCGCTATTTAACTGCGCATCATGCCGTGCTGCTGACCGATGTAATTGGCACTGAGTCATATAAGCCTGAAACTATTTTACCGCCAAGCGAAGATGCACCGCTATTGCTGCAGAATATGTGGCAGTCATGGACTGAAGTGAGTGGAAAGGCTGACCAAAGAGCACTGATTGAAATATTTCACGACTGCCAAAGTGACTTAACAGAGGTACATTCTCTTTTCGCTCTCGGGCAATTAAGTTTGGCTGATAGAGCGTGGGCTGAGCAGATTAATTTACGAGTATGTCATGAACTGCAAGGCAGTATGAGCTCAAAATATCGTTATCACAGACCAATCATTGATGAACTAAATGAAAAATTAGCTGACAAGTTCTTCGTTAACTTTTCGTTGTTTCAATCGCTACCCGATGCTTGGGGGATTGATCAGGTATTTCCTGTAATGCCTTTATCTGGGTTAGATAAAGCACCTGAACGCCGTGCGGTGATGCTTGATATTACCTGTGATTCCGATGGTATTGTTGATCAATATGTTGATGGACAAGGCATTGAGACTACGCTGCCGGTACCTGCTTGGACCCAAGAAAGCCCTTATCTTATTGGTTTTTTCCTGGTAGGGGCATATCAAGAGATTTTGGGGGATATGCATAACCTATTTGGTGATACTAATTCTGCAGTCGTTCGAGTTGATGAAAATGGTCGTCGTAATATTGATTCGGTACTGGAAGGGGACACCGTTGCTGATGTGCTTAGATATGTGAACTTGGAAGCAGTTTCTTTTATGAGGACCTATGAAGAGCTAGTTAATAAGCATATCGTTGCAGATGAACGAAGTAATATACTTGAAGAGCTTCAGCTAGGGCTGAAAGGCTATACCTATCTAGAAGATTTCTCCTAGCATAGAGTATGATTGAGTATTGCCAGACCAGTGTTGAGCCCCATCAGCACTGGTCTTATTTTTTATCCTGAGCAGAGTAGTCAGATGTTTTTTGAAGGTTCAGAAAAGAAAATCGAACTTCGAGTCAAGCAGGGCAATGCTTCGCTTCGTGGTTTTAGTCGTGACTTTTGGGAGCAAGGGTTAGCGCTAGCAGGCGCTGATATACTTTCGGTCTTATCAAATGGCGAATGCGATGCTTATGTGTTGAGTGAGTCTAGCCTGTTCGTTTGGGATAGTAAGGTACTGCTGATTACTTGTGGCAACACTAATCTGATCGAGGCGGCAGTATTCCTTATTGATGAGCTTAATGTTGACAATATTGCTTCATTTACTTACCAGCGGAAAAGTGAGTTTCTGTCTCACTTGCAGGCTACTCGATTCGAAGATGATTGCCAGTTGTTAAGATCGAGACTGAACGGCACAGCCTACCGAGTCGGTCATTTAGATGGTCATCATCATTATCTTTTCTGCAGTGAGACGACGGAAATGTTAAGCCGTAGCACTAGCTTACTGATGTACCATATAAAGGGCGATATAGCAGAATACTTACGGCAACCTAATCAAACTAAGGCACAAATATTAGCATTGTTGCAGTTACCTAAGTTACTGCCAGAGTTTGTGTTTGATGATCACTTGTTTGAACCGTGTGGCTACTCAATAAACGGTTTATATGGTGAGCATTTCCTGACCATGCATATTACCCCACAAGAACATAGCGCTTATGTAAGCATAGAAACTAACTTGAATTTTGAACAATCATCGTTCAATATATTCTCCAGCATGTTAAAAATATTGACCCCTTGTAGCTGGGATATCATTAGCGTCAATCAACAATTATCGGCAGATAGCTACCCTCTACATATCGAAGTGGCGTGTTGTGAACTTGCGCTTAATGCAGCTAATTCTTTCAATTATAAACATTATATTCAGCCTGTTAGGGAAGAACTAACGGCTGCAGTAATTAAAGTTTGACCTTTTATGGAGTTTCTATGACCACTATCGCAGATAAACCTGATTACTCGCTTTACTCAAATGCATTTGGCTACTTAAGGCTACCTTTGAATTTTAGCCCGTTAGAGAGTGATGCTGATGTTGTTGTGTTAGGTTTGCCTTTTGATATGGCTACAACCGGGCGTTCGGGAGGCCGTATGGGGCCTGGCGCTATCCGTCAAGCATCAGTGAATCTTGCTTGGGAAGAGTCACGTTGGCCATGGCCGTTTAAACTCAGTGACCATATTAAAGTTGTTGATGCCGGCGATCTTGTTTATGACTGTGGCGACTCCGCTGATTTTACTCAGCGAGTTGAAGATTTTGCGACTGCTATCGTCGACTCAGGCAAAGCGATGCTCAGCTTTGGTGGTGATCATTTCGTGACCTTGCCGCTGCTACGAGCTCACTATAAGAAGCACGGTAAAATGGCGTTGCTTCATTTTGATGCCCACACTGATACTTATAGCCAAGGTAGCAAGTATGACCACGGGACAATGTTTTATCATGCGCCGAAAGAGGGCATTATTGCTGCGGAAAATTCAATACAAGTTGGGATAAGAACTGAGTACGATCAACCCAATCATCTGTTTCAAGTCATTGATGCCGCAGCCGCCAATGAACAAAGTGCCGCCCAAATAATTGCTCAGATTAAAGAGCGAGTCGGTGATATGCCTTTGTATGTTACGTTTGATATCGATTGCTTAGATCCTGCTTTTGCTCCTGGAACTGGCACTCCAGTATGTGGCGGGTTAACCAGCGATAAAGCAATGAAAATTATTCGAGGCTTGAATGGCATGAATATAGTCGGTATGGATGTTGTTGAAGTCGCGCCAGCATACGACAGTGCAGAGATCACTGCTTTAGCTGGGGCAACATTAGGCTTGGAGTTATTACATGTTTGGGCTGATTCTAATGGCAAAGTTAAGTAAACTTACCGCAAGTAACTGAACAGCTTTTTTACAGGTAATATTTAAGGATTGGTCAATGTCAGAGTTAAGTGATATCAGGCGAGAGTACTCTTTAGGAGAGATGCATAGTGAGAACGTTCCTGATGATCCGATGGAGCTTTTTAACTCCTGGCTTGAAGTGGTAAAGGATTCGGAGATAAAAGACCCTACAGCCATGTCAGTGGCTACTGTTGATGAGCACGGCCAACCTTTTCAGCGAATTGTGCTGCTGAAGAGGTTTGGCGATGATGGTTTTGTTTTTTTTACAAACCTAGAAAGCCGAAAAGCTCAACATATCGCCATAAACTCGAAAGTTAGCTTGTTATTCCCATGGCATACTTTAGAGAAACAAGTCGCGATAACCGGTGTCGCTGAGCCCTTGTCAAAAACTGAAGTGTTAAAATATTTTATGTCTCGCCCCAAAGATAGCCAGATAGCTGCTTGGGTATCTAAGCAATCTAGCCCAATCTCAGCTAGAAAAGCGCTAGAAACAAAATTTTCCGAGATGAAAGCGAAGTTTGCTAAAGGTGATGTGCCGCTACCAAAGTTTTGGGGAGGATACATTGTTAAGCCTACCAGTATAGAATTTTGGCAAGGTGGTGAGAACCGTTTGCATGACCGATTTATCTATGAAAGGTCAGCAGATGAGCAATGGGCTAAAAGCCGCTTAGCGCCGTGAAATCGTTTATTTTGTTAACAATGCCACTTTAAAACAGTGGCATTGTTGTTTTAAATTAGGCAAAACTGGCCATTGTACTAGAATAATTTCATGTCATAAGAAATAGATATTACTGCTACTGGATAGTAGCTTGTGCTAAATTAGCGTCAATTGCTGTTTTTGTACATTGATATCTATCACTATTTTCTCTAGAGGGAGCTACACATGAAAAGTGTCATTGCTGGATTATTGCTTATTCCGTTATCGTTTATAACGTCAGCCGCTGATTGGAACGTCGCCAATGATGAGTCGAAGGTCAATTTTGTATCAATTAAAAAAGGCGATATTGCCGAGGTTCATCATTTTAAAACCATTTCAGGCATGCTCAATGAAAAAGGCGAGTTTAAGTTGACGGTATCGCTAGCAAGCGTTGATACCAATATTGAGATAAGAGATGAGCGCATGGGCTCGCTATTGTTTGAAGTAGATAAGTTTCCAAAGCTAACGTTAACGGCTCAAGTCGACACTAAGTTGCTTAAAAAGCTGAGCGTCGGAGACTCCACTATTACCACAGTCGAAGGAGTCGTAGACTTGCATGGAAAAAAGGTGAAGCTTCCCTTTACGGTGAGTATTGCTAAGCTATCTAATAGCAACCTATTGGTTGCTAGTGCTGTGCCTGTTATTGTCAACTCAGACAGTTTTGGCTTGACGCAAGGTATTGAAAAACTGCGTGAGATAGCTGGGTTATCTGCAATCAGTAAAGCGGTACCAGTTTCATTTATTCTGAACCTCAAGAAATAGAGATAGTCGATATCATTTCGCTTTAAACTCAGATAATATTCTTATTCAAAGAATTTTTGCGGCTGCCTTTGAGCCGCTTTGTCATTTATGCTAATTGCATATTTCGGATGTGATATGGTTACCGACAAAGACGGGTATATGCACCTGGTTCAGTATTTGACTGAGCATTTAGGTATATTTGAAAACTCGCAACAACAAGCTGTATCAGAAGATACGGTGATGGAGCTATTTGAAGAGCAACTCGCCGCTCAAATAATTATGGTTTGTGGTCAGAATCCTTCGCTAAGTTTTGCTCAACGGAATTTAGTTATCAGGGAGGTTGATTCAATTGTGTATGATCTAGAAGAGATCTTGGCACGAATTGCTGATCATAAGGCTACAGCTGAGCAAACACTGTTTATTACAGAGTTTTCATGTTTAATTAAAAACTTGTTTGATCAAGAGATTGCCAAGCTAATGGCTGCGTGATTAACCTTGTTTTTATATTTCGTTACAGAATTATCCCCATTGGCTCTTGTTGCTGGTAGCAATAAGGCCTAGTGTTCAATAATGAGTATGGGGAATTCGATGTTTTCAAACGTTAAAAGCTCAATTAATAAGCAGCATTTGATTGTTTATATTTGCTTGTTTGTTTTTTGGTTTTTCCTTCGTTTATTTAGTCAAAATGCTTTCGACTTAGGCTGGGGGTTTTTCCCGCTTGTTATCTCTTTGCCTTTTGTACCATTTATCCTAGTATGGTTAGGGGTACAGTTTTTCCGAAATTTCAATCTCTACAAGCAGAGCTACCATAAACGATGGTATGCTGGTCATTGCGCTTGTACGGCGATATTATTTGCTCTTTTTGTCCTCCATTTCTTTTAATTCCCGCTATATACTCATCCCACTTGAAAATGCTCGTTTCAGAGGTGTTGTGCTAGTTCAATGCTAGGCGCGTTAACGTGGAATGGTTATTCCCTTTTAAGTTGCCGCAACAACGAAGTGGGCTTGCACAAGCCCTTCTTCGATGGGCGTTTCTTATATAAAGAACATGGGATTTACTCTGTGTTATTGATTTTACCGAGGGAGCGACCATTAGCTGCAATCACTGTCTCGCCTACATGGCCTAGTATGTTCCTGACATGCTCAAGGTATTCCCTCCATCCCTGGAGGTCAGATGTAGGTGCTTAGGTTCAGCATGGAGCAATGAACCTGTGACTAAAGCCCATTAAACTCCCACTGATACCAATTGCATTGAGTATTTGACCAATTCAGAGCCCCTCAGCCTTTTCAATTCAAAGCGCATTGGTAAAGAAATGGTTATTCCCTTTTAAGCCAATGCAAAGCAGAAGTGGAAAGGCTGAGGGGCTCACGTAGTGCGGCTGAGGTTAAACAAATTGGCAAACGCTGTATGCTTCGCTATGGGATTTGGATATACGACTAAATGGATTTAGGAGGTACGAGACCAAGGATGGTCGAAGGTAGAATAATGCAGGAGCAATTATCGAGAGCGAAGCAGGATGCCAGAGCCGAGAATAACTATTAGCTCAAACCCCGCTACTTGCCTACAACGTTTTGAATTCCCGCTGAATGGTCAAACTTTTAATACAATTGGTATGAATCCTGCGTTTTCAGCTCGGGTGGGTATATTAACAACAACTTACCGGCTTGATATCATTCTCTGTTCAGGCAACAGTCAGTGTTGAGCTGCTAAGTTTAATGCGCTAACTATTCTATTGTAAAAAATCTAGTCAGCTGATTGGTATTAGGTTGTGCTATTTTTTTCAAAAGAAGAGTGCCGCTTCAAAGATTGATGTTTCTTGCTATGATAACTCTAACGCTCTAGATTTTGACGTAACTATACTTAGGAATTGCAATGCTAAAAAAAATGGGATGGTGCCTGTTGACCCTGATGACTTCATTATCAGTACAAGCTAATGATAAAGCGGTTATTGGCTCGACTGCCAATATGTATGTCAGCCATGCTGAACTGCCTTATGTCGCAAGGATAGATACTGGCGCGGTAAATACTTCTTTGCACGCAATTGATCTTAAAGTTGAAGGTGGCAGTGCTAAAAACATGAAAGATAACATTGGTAAAATGTTGTCATTTACTACTGAAAATGGTCAAGGTCAGACTAAGCGTTTGCAGGCTAAGATCGTTAAAACATCTACCGTAAGTAATTCTCAAGGTACCGAAACGCGTTATATGGTTGACCTTGATGTCGGTTTTAAAGGCAAAGAGCGTAAGGTACGAGTTAACCTTCGTGATAGAAGTCATATGGACTATAAGTTGTTGATTGGCCGAAATTGGCTAAAAGGGCGTTATGTAGTCGATGTGGCAGATAAAAAATACATTGGCCCAGTGGCTCCAATTAGCATTGTTGAAAGCGGCATGATGTTTAAGACCCGTATTGACACAGGTGCGGTAGAAAACTCATTACATGCAGTGGACTTTAAAATTGACAATGAAGACTCTGATATGGAGAAAAATGTCGGCAAGGTGATTCATTTTACAACAGAGAATGAGAAAGGTGAGTCTAAAGTCGTCAAATCTCGTATTGTAGAAACCTCTCTTATTCGTAATGCCCAAGGCAGTGAAGTTCGCTATATGGTCGAACTCAATATTGGTGAGGCGGGTGAAGAGTATAAAGTAAAAGTTAACTTACGAGATAGAAGCAAGATGACTTATAAGTTGCTAATTGGCCGCAACTGGCTGCAAGGGCACTATATTGTCGATGTATCTATGTAGCCTAATTAAAATACATTTATAGCCACTAAAGGCACTCTCCAGGAGTGCCTTCTTCGTGACTGAACGCCATTAGACAACCGTGCTCAAAACGGCGACAAAAGCTGTATAGGCTTCTAAACAAGAGACAAAGAATAACTGATCTGGGTTTTATATTGAGCTTCAGGTTGTAAGCTTCTTATCTGAACTTTACCGTTAAACTCACTTTGTAACCACACTGACAATGTTGTAATAGCACCATTAATCTCACTCTCGTTTATTTGTTGTTGCAACACATCTAACTGATTTGTCGTAAATCCTTTACCATTATCATAAACGGTTATGATCAGCTGATTTTGCTGCTTGGCCAAAATAAGTTTTATGCTTTTATTCGTTTGATGGTGTTCAAAAGCGTCTGCCAAGGTGTTGTTGATAATTCTATAAAACAGTACCAAGTAGTGCCAATGGATCCCATCGACGATAAGGCGGTCGTCACTTTGGATCATGATGTCTATATCTGCGTCGACAAACTTTGGGCGTAAAAGCGCAATAATATGTTCTAACAATTGCACAAGGTCGATGGGTTTTGCGCCGTAATCTTGCGCTGATAGTAGATACTCTAGATGTCTTAATCGTTCGGTTTGTGCCGTTAGCTCTACACCAAAATCGGCGGCATTAAGACTGCCATTAGACAGACGATACGCTTTGGCTGCAAGCTCATCTTGCTGTCTGAATATGGGGCGAACTAAATTGGCCACCAGTGTGGGGTAAAGGGCTTGATTATCCAATTTAACTTTTTCGTAGTTATACTCTTTGTTGATTTGAACTCGGGCCTGTAAAGACTCAAACTCTAGTCGTTTATTTGTCTCTTCAAGCTTCTCGATGAATCGAATATTTTTCGATTTTTCTTGTCTTAGGATCTCAAACTGAGCTTTCTTCTTAAGCTCTAAGCTTTTAGTCTTGCTGATATCGAATGCTATGGTGCCAACTGATACCACTTGCTGTTCGTTATCTAAAATAGGGAATTTGGTGACTAAGTAAGTATGCAATTTTCCTTCACTTGGAAATGTTTGTTCATAACTAAGTTCCTGTTTTTTCTCTATGACGATTCGGTCATTGTCGCTATTTACTTTCGCCACGTCTCTGGCAAGCACCAAATGATCTCTCACACCGATTATATTTTCACGTTCTAAGGCAACAGTTTTGCAAAACTGGTCGTTAACGAGTGTAAGTTCACCCGATATGCTTTTGATGAAAATAAGGTTATGTGCAGAATTAAGAATAAGATTAAGGTGCTCCTTGCTCTCCCTTAAATCAGCTTGGGCAATTTGTTGTACTTCTAACTGTTTCTCTAATGCTAGATTTGTGGCATCTAAGCTGGCGAGTGCGATCTCTAACTGGTGCGTACGACTGCTAAATGCTTTTGCCAACATGCCAATCTCATCTTTTCTGCTATTACTCTCAAGTTCAATCATTGCTGAATTGCTGTTATTAAGCGCATTAACCATTCTACTTATCGGAGAAATAAATAGCTTATTTTGGATGATAAATAGCAGCATGAGAGCGGCTATTTGGATACTCACTAAATAAAGGCCAACAGAATTGGCTATCGATTTTGCACTGCTTTCTATTGCCGTAAGTGGTGTCACCAAAATGACTTTCCAGTAGGTTCCAGGCATCAAAAAGACACTGACGATGACTGGCTCTTTAAATTGTGGATCACTTATCAATTCGAGACTGCTAAGCAGCTGTACTTCTGTTAATTTGCTTTTGGCATTCTGGTTGATTAACGCAGTAAGCTTAGCGCGTTCCTGCAAAGGCACATTAGCGGTAACACTGTTAAGTTGCTCTGGAGTATAGGCACTATCTATATTGGCTTGTTTAATAAACTCCTTATCAATTGTTTCAATGACTTGTAGCAGTGGTTCAAAGGCTGCATGTTGCTGGCTAAAGTCGGAGAAGGGCTGAAATAATTCACTTCGAGCTTCATCATCAGAAATGTTTTGCGGAAGCTTAGGGTAGGAAAGCATTCGATTTTGTTGATCAAGTGCAAAAACATAACCTCTTTGGCCTGAAAGAGCGGTTCTGAAAAAACTATCAATGCTAGACAGTGCGATATCAACCGTAGCGACACCGATGAACTCATGATGTGACCACATAGGAACAGAGGCGGTAATCATCGGGTCTTGTGTGATTGGGTCTATATAGGACTTAGACCAATAACTAGTGTCGGCGGGGTAATATTTAGTTGGAATATACCAGCTCTCTTGGGAGTAGCCTTGAACATTGTCCTGATTGTAGCCATTCACTTTTTGCAACTTGCCACTAGCATTACGGGCCCAAAAATGGCTGTCTTTTTTGTTAGTGAGTTTAGGTTCTGGCCAAACTCCTCCGCCAAGAATAACCTCCTCTTGGCCCAACTGGTCTAATAGCGCGGGTATGCTTCCATCAAGAAGAGAGGGGGAGTGTTGATACAACTCTCCAAGGGAACTAATGGATACCGCGAGGTTTTCTATTTTATTGGTTTTTTGCTGCAAGCTTGCGGTGATCGCTTTACCTACATTAACATTCAGTGTTTGTTGGTTGTCTATTAGTCGATTAATTTCGATAGACTTAATAAACCAAACACTCGTTAGAATGATGATTGTGGCCACAGCGAGTTGGATGAACATGAATTTCATTGGTAAACTTTTGCGCCAGTCGGTCAGCTTTGGTGGACGGTTCTTGCCTTTCATCATGCTAAAGTTATGCTCAAATAGTGAGTAGCTACCCTAATTAGCATCCATACTGTTTAAGGATAAAATTGAAACGATTGCTTAAGTATACAAGCCTAGTTAAATTTTTGTAAAACAATACGCTACTGGCAATGTAACAATTAAGATACTGACATAAAAAAGGGTAGCACTAAAGTGCTACCCTTTGTAAAGCGTGTCGCTAGAACATTATATTTTTAGGCCTAACAGTAAAGTATCTAGTTGCTCTGCAGTTGCATGCAGTTCGTCACAACCTGAAACCGATTGATTGGCTGACTGCTCTACATCATGGGATTGATTACGGATCTCCATGAGATTCGTGGCGATTTCATTTGCGACAGCAGATTGTTCATCTGCAGAAGTAGCAATCAGTACACTCATCTCATAGACCTTGGCGCTATGATGAGCAATGCCTTTTAGATCGTTACCCGTGTCGAGCACATGTTTTTTGCCTTCCTCTGCCTTTTCAACAGTGCGGCTCATCACGTGCTTAAGATTTCTTGAACCTGCTTGGAGCGCTTCGATCATTGATTTTATTTCAACAGTAGCAGCCTGAGTTCGTCCAGCGAGGGTTCTGACTTCATCCGCTACGACAGCGAAACCGCGGCCTTGTTCGCCAGCTCTTGCAGCTTCGATAGCAGCGTTAAGCGCAAGTAAGTTAGTTTGTTCAGAAATGGCGTTAATGGTGGTTACGACTTCATCAATTTTTGCTGCATTCTCATTGAGGTTATTTACCGCATCAGAGGCGTCCGCAATCTCATTACTCAAACCGCCAATAGCATCTACTGTTACAGCAATGTCTCGAGAGCCAGCATCAACTTGATTGTTGGCTTCTTGAGTTTCGGTAGAGGACTGCTCGGCATTGCGAGCAACCTCTTTTACTGCTGCCGTCATCTCTTCCATTGCGGTCGCTAATGAGTCTAAATGTTGTCTTTGGTTCATTGCCAGAGATTGGCCTTCTTGAGCTGTATCTCTAAAAGATTGAACTACGTTGCGGATCTGCTCATTAGCATTGGTCATTTGCGTGACGAGTTTATGCTGTCTATCAACCAAGGTATCGATACTAATAGCCAAAATGCTAAATTCATCTTTGACTTCAAAAAAATTGAGTCGACCAGTGAGGTCTCCATCTGCTGCTTTCTTTAACGCCATAACACTCGTGTAAAGCGCGCCACCGACAAAGCTTGAAATATAGTAACTGGTGATAAAAATGACCATAATCAGTGCGAGCAATGTGCCGTAGACAAAGTATTCGTTACTACTATCTGTCTTCAATTGGATATTAGAAACGGTGATTAAGCCATTGTGACTGCGGCTAACACTCTCGATGCGACTTCCTTGAAGATAAGATTCGCCGCCGGCAATAGCTGAGCTTTGAATATTGCGGCTGGCACTATTTTCATCATGAAGCGTAATATCTCCACTTAATGTACTGATGAACTGTTGTTTGTTTTCTTCGGGAATGAATCGATAGGCTGTTGCTAAAGCTTCATTCATTTTTTGATTATATTGCTCAGCTTGAAGGAGCTGCGACCGTTGTAAGTTTTCATCGAAATGATTGGTTAGTACTAGTGTTAGTCCTATTAAGGTCAATATGGGAATTATTGCCATAACAGCAAATTTTGACTTTAGCGTCATATGGATAAGGTATTTATCGACCCAGCGAAACTTAACTTCTTTCATAATTTTCTCTCAATCCTAGAACTGCGACCCTATTATTTATCGGTTAAAAATCATTTTTCTTAACCAATTAATTACAGATTTATATCTGTTTGTGTTTTTTTGTTCGTTATGTCAGTTAAGTGCTTGAAACCCTTGCGTAGCTTAGTGAATAGCATTTTACTGAATAGCGAGATAGTACATATCATGTAGCTGAATAACCAATTAATATTTAACCTTTAAGATACATATTTTACCGAAAGAGGCTAGGTGAGTGGTTTGTTCTTGGGCAAGGACTAAACAAAATAAGCAGTTAGCCTGTAAAAAGGTGCAATTAACCCTAGTCAAATGGGGATTGCTCACGTAAAATTTGTGTCTTTTTCTATTTTCGCCTAAGAAAATATGTACGCCCGAAGACTCGTAGGTTTGACCTACATGCACTGGAAGAGATGATGTCACAGTTAACAGAGATCGTAGAACAGGCCTTAGCCGCCATCAAAGACGCTACAGATTTAAAAGCGCTTGATGACCTCCGTGTCGATTACCTTGGTAAAAAAGGTAAAATTACCGACATGATGAAGATGATGGGGAAACTGCCTCCTGAAGAGAAGCCGGCCTTTGGTCAAGCTGTGAACCAAGCGAAACAAGCGGTTCAGCAGCAGCTTTCTATACGCATCGATGGATTGAAAGCGGCAGAACTTGAAGCGCAATTGAAAGCAGAAAGTATTGATGTGAGCCTACCAGGGCGTCGTATTGAAAACGGTGGGTTACACCCAGTTACTCGTACCATTGAACGGATTGAGAGTTTCTTTGGCGAGCTTGGGTTTACCGTTAAAGATGGTCCTGAAATCGAAGATGACTTTCATAACTTCGATGCGCTAAACATCTCAGAACATCATCCTGCACGTGCTGATCACGACACTTTCTATTTCAACCCGAAAGTAATGCTGCGTACCCAAACCTCGGGGGTACAGATCCGTACCATGGAGCATGAAAAGCCACCACTTCGTATCATCTCTCCTGGCCGTGTATACCGTAACGATTACGATCAAACACATACGCCTATGTTCCATCAAGTGGAAGGTTTACTTGTGGCTGAGAATGTAAACTTTGCTGAGCTTAAAGGCATATTACATGACTTCTTACGCAATTTCTTTGAAGAGGATCTTGAGGTGCGTTTCCGCCCGTCTTATTTCCCATTCACAGAGCCTTCTGCTGAAGTTGACGTAATGGGTAAAAATGGCAAGTGGTTAGAAGTCCTAGGTTGCGGCATGGTGCACCCGAATGTACTGCGTAGCGTAGGTATCGATCCTGAAAAGTACTCTGGTTTTGCATTTGGTATGGGTGTTGAACGTCTATCTATGTTGCGTTATGGCGTTAACGATTTACGTTCTTTCTTTGAAAATGATCTTCGCTTCCTTAAGCAATTTAAATAAACGGAGCTGTATAGCATGAAATTTAGCGAATCTTGGCTTCGTGAGTGGGTTAACCCAAGTGTTAACCGTGAAGAATTAGCACATCAAATTACCATGGCGGGTTTGGAAGTGGACGGCATTGATGCTGTCGCTGCTGAATTTAGCGGTGTTGTGGTGGGTGAAGTTGTCGAGTGTGGTCAGCACCCTGATGCAGACAAGCTACGAGTGACTAAAATAAATGTCGGTGGCGATGAGCTGATCGACATTGTTTGTGGAGCGCCAAATTGCCGACTAGGTCTTAAAGTCGCTGTTGCAATGGTGGGCGCTGTGCTACCTGGTGATTTTAAAATCAAGAAAGCCAAGCTGCGTGGTCAACCATCTTTCGGCATGCTTTGTTCCTACGGTGAACTCGGCATCGACATCGAAAGTGATGGCATTATTGAACTGCCAGCGGATGCTCCAATTGGTAAAGACGTGCGTGAATATCTGGATCTAAATGATGCCGTTATTGATGTTGATTTAACCGCTAACCGAGCCGATTGCCTAGGCATGGCTGGACTGGCTCGCGAAGTGGGTGTATTGAACCGTCAAACGGTGACTGAGCCTACTTGGGAAGCCGTTACTGCAACCATTAGTGATGCAGTAAAAATCGAGTTACAGGCCGAACAAGAGTGTGCTCGATACTTGGGCCGTGTGATTAAAAACGTAGACGTGAAAGCGGCAACGCCACTTTGGATGCAAGAGAAGTTGCGTCGTAGTGGTATTCGGTCAATTGATCCAATCGTTGATATCACTAACTATGTACTGATTGAATTCGGTCAGCCAATGCATGCATTTGACAATGCTAAATTGGAAGGCGGCATCCAGGTACGTAAGCCAGTTGGCGAAGAGAAGCTAACATTGCTTGATGGCAATGAAATAACTATCCCAGAAGGTATGTTGATCATCGCCGACAGTGTGAAGCCTCTAGCGCTTGCAGGGGTATTTGGTGGTGAACATTCAGGCGTGACCACTGAGACAACAGACATTTTACTGGAGTGTGCATTCTTTGCACCACTGGCTATTTTAGGTAAAGCCCGTAAGATTGGTCTGCATACTGATGCTTCACACCGTTTTGAGCGTGGCGTTGACCCAGAACTTCAACATAAAGTGATGGATCGTGCTAGCCGCTTAGTCCTAGACATCTGTGGTGGTGAAGCTGGTCCTGTTGTTGAAGCTAAATCTGACGACAACCTACCAAAGCCAGTACAAATTGTATTACGTCGCAGTAAGTTAGATCGTACTTTGGGACACCATATCGAAGATAACGATGTAACTGAAATCCTAGAACGACTTGGCTTTGCCGTTGAAGTGACTGAAGGGCAGTGGAGTGTCACAACTGCGACCTATCGCTTTGATATGGCAATCGAAGAAGATTTGATTGAAGAAGTTGCCCGTATTTACGGTTACAACAATATCCCAAATATTGCGCCGATAGCGCAGTTAAGCATGTCTGATCACAATGAGGCCGATATTAGCCTAAAACGTGTTCGTAGCATGTTGGTTGCACGTGGATTCCAAGAAGCAGTAACTTATAGCTTTGTTGATCCTAAGCAGCAAAACCTTATACACCCAAACGCGGAAGCAATGATCTTGCCGAATCCAATTTCGGTTGAGATGTCAGCAATGCGTCTGTCTATGTTTACTGGTTTATTATCGGCTGTGGGTTATAACCAAAGTCGTCAGCAGAACCGCGTTAGATTGTTTGAAACAGGTCTACGTTTTGTGCCAAACGCATCTGTAGACTCAGGTGTAGCTCAAGAGCCAATGTTGGCTGCGGTTATTGCCGGTAACCAGAACGATGAGCATTGGTCAATGGAGTCAAATACAGTTGATTTCTTCGATCTAAAAGGTGATCTCGAAGCCGTCATCGGATTAACCGTTGCAGACAACGAATTTAGCTTTAGAGCAGCAACTCACCCAGCGCTTCATCCGGGGCAATGTGCTGAAATATTAAGAAATGATCGTGTAATTGGCATCATAGGTACGGTTCATCCTACCCTTGAAAAGCCATTTGGCCTAAATGGCAAGACAATTATTTTTGAACTTGAATTGGACGCTTTGTTACATGCTGAATTGCCGCAAGCCCAGACTGTATCTAAGTTTCCAGCGAATCGACGTGACATTGCAATCGTTGTTGATGAAGCTGTTGCAGCCGATGATGTTGTAAAATTGATAAGAAAAGTTGGCGAAAATCAGTTGGTTGGCATAAACTTGTTCGACGTATACCAAGGTAAAGGTGTAGAGGAAGGCAAAAAGAGCCTTGCAATCGCACTCTTATTACAAGACAACACTCGTACACTTGAAGAGAAAGAGATCGCAGAGATGGTTGATGTAGTGGTTTCTGCTCTGAAAGACGAGTTCAACGCATCGTTGAGGGACTAAAAGTATGGCACTTACCAAAGCCGAAATGGCAGAACATCTTTTTGAAACGCTAGGTATCAATAAGAGAGTAGCGAAAGAGATGGTAGAGACGTTTTTCGAAGAGATTCGTCAAGCTCTTGAAAGTGGTGAGCAGGTCAAGCTATCTGGCTTTGGCAACTTTGACCTGAGAGATAAGAATCAAAGACCGGGAAGGAACCCAAAGACGGGAGAAGATATCCCTATTTCAGCGAGACGTGTTGTGACATTTCGTCCAGGACAGAAGCTGAAAAGTCGCGTCGAAGAAGCTAACGCAAAGAAGTAATTGCACTAGCATCGTGATGAAGAGGCCACTCAATAGAGTGGCTTTTTCTGTTATTCATCTGCTAAAGAGGTTTGCGCTTGTCTAGAAAACCGAAGTATTTTGACCGTCGCTTCAGGCTATCGTTATTACATCCGAAATATTGGCTGACATGGTTTGCTATTTTAGTATTGGTGCTGTTTGGCCTTATGCCTGCTTGGTTTAGGGATCCTATTGCTCGTCAGTTATCAAAATTGGTGCTTAAGATTGCCGCTAAACCAATAGCTGTTGCCAGAGCCAACCTAACAACTTGTTTCCCTGAAAAATCGAATGCCGACATAGAGGCTTTGATCCGCGATAACGTTGAAAATTTTGTGATGATTTTACTGGCGCAATCCGAGCTGCTAGTAAAGTCGCGACAGAACATTCGCAATAGAGTGCATCTTGCAGGCTTTGAGCATGTTCAGCAGGCCAGAGCTGCCGGACAGCCAGTGATATTTATCATGCCCCACGTATGGGGGATAGAATATGCAGGTCTGCGGTTAAACTTAGATCTGCCCATGGTATCAATGGCAAAAGCCCATAAAAATGACCTGTTTAATTGGTTTAATAACCGCATGCGCAGCTCCCAAGGCGGTAACATTTATATGCGTGAAGCAGGCATTAGAGCTTTACTGGCCGAACTTAAGCAAGATAATAGTTTTTTCTATCTACCCGACGAAGATTTAGGGCCAGACAAAAGTGTTTTTGCCCCTTTTTTAGGCACGACTAAAGCGACACTACCTGTGGTTGGGCGACTAGCCCAAGCAGGCAATGCACAAGTAATGCCTGTCAAAATCGGTTATGACCAAGTGAAGCGACAATATCAATTATCGGTGATGCCAGCTATTGCCCCTGAAGATATGCAGGGTAAAGAAAATGAAGCTATCGCCCTGAACAAGGCTGTAGAGCAAGTTATTTTGGCTTATCCTGAGCAATATATGTGGTTTCTTAGGGTATTGAAGACGCGCCCTGAGGGCGAAGAATCAATCTATAATTAGCAAGCAGTGCAGATTAAACTAAAAAAGCCGCAATATTCATTGCGGCTTTTTACTAACAAAGAAACATTCTTAAACGATCAGTTGATATTCACTGCGTAAAATATCGATGATTTCTTGCTTAGGGTTCTCGCTAATGTGTAGCTTTTCGCCAATCACTTTTTCTGCAATGCCAACATAAGTGTTAGAGATGTCCATCATCACTGACTCAGGGAGCTTATTGTCTTTTGCTAAGGCAAAGCGTTCTTCCATGCGGTTCTTATTGAGTAAGATGTCTGCATCTGGGAAGTGATTAAGTAACCACTGTCGGAACCCTTCTTTTGATTGCTCAATGATTTTGCCGTCGCGATGAGAACTTCCATCCCATATACGAGAGCTATCAGGCGTGCCAACTTCATCCATATAGATAAGTTTCTCATTACCGGCAGCATCATTAACATAGCCAAATTCAAATTTGGTATCGACAAAAATCTGGTCATGCTCTGCTAATGCATCGCTAATCACATCAAAGCCTTCTTTTAGAAGCTTCTCGTAAAGATCAATATCGCTAAGACTGCTGAAATTAAAGCCATCGACATGACGTTCAATGTCGCTGCGCGATACGTTGACATCATCAGCTTCTGGTACACCTTCAAGACCCGTTAGCACACCTTTAGTCGAAGGAGTAATAAGTAGCTCAGGTAGCTTTTGATCTTTCTCTAGGCCTTCAGGAATGGTGATACCACAGAATTCACGTTCACCTTTAGTGTATGAGCGCCACATTGAACCAGTAATATATTGACGAGCAATCGCTTCAATCATCACTGGACGGGCTTTTTGTACTATCCACACTAAAGGATGTGGGATATCGAGAATATGGCTATCAGCTAAGCCTTTCTCTTTGAATAGCTTAAACCAATGATTTGAGATTGCATTAAGCGCCGTTCCTTTGCCAGGAACACCGTTTAAGCCATTCTCACCTTGCCACACGCAGTCAAACGCAGAGATACGATCACTGATAACCATTATTGCTAATGGTGCGTCAGCGGGAACGTCATAGCCTTTGTCTTTGATTAAGCGAGCACTGTCTTCGGGAGTTAACCAGTAAACACTGCGAACTTTACCAGAATGAACTGGTTTGTCGGTACGAATGGGTAGGTTGTCATTTACGACTAAAACTTTATCTGCAAGATTCATAGGGCACACTTTTATTATTGAGAAGCTTAATTTTAGTGGCGCAGATTGTATCAGAAGTTAGATTTGGCAACACTAGTGTGATCGCTATTTTATGGCGGATAAAAACAGTGTTCTTAATAAAAGAAAATTAACAGCCTCTAGGAATGTTTTACTGATAGTGGTTTAAAATGTCAGTGATTTCGCCATTGGCTTTCATCATTAAGATCTGCATATCTATCCATTCAACCAGCTCGTTTGGTACCCCATCTCCATAACTAAAATGAATGTCAACGGGCGCGATAGTATCGCTGATACCTGTAAACTTGAATAAGCTTGGGTCTATCTGCTGTTGTTTAAGGCTATATAGTACTCGGCTCTTCATTTCGATAAACAGGTCCCCCCTTGAGTTTTTCAGTGCTAGCAACGCGCTCTTATGACTATTTGACTCTAGTACTTTCATTTGGTATTGCTCGATCATAGGTTCTAAACCAGAGTATTTAAAACCTTTAAGTAAAATGACCGTTTTACCTAATAAGGCACTGTTAAATCCGGTTATTTGATCGTTGCCTTTTAAGGTGGCCATTATATGTTTGGCACTGAACAATGATTGATTAGAAAGACGTTTATTCTGAGCCCAATTACCGTCGGCAGAGCGCCATGTCGGTGAGCCATAGCTTATCCAGTTTAGATAGGTTTGTTTTTTAATTTCATATAGGTACCGTTTGAATGGCATGACTTGTGGGTAGATTTCTAACGGTTTTTTTTGTGCGAGGCTAGCGATGATATCAGTGATAACCCCAGTTTGAGCTGCATCATTATTAATTTGAAAAGGCTCAGCTTGGTTGGCGATGATTAAATAGTCTAGTTTTTCAGCCATTGCAGCCTGAACAGTGAGGGCATATGTTATTAAAGTAGTGAACAGCAAATATTTGATAATACCCACCCACTGAATTGGGACTAAAACTGCTTAGAGTATAATGATTTTCCTGTGGTATGTAACTGTAATTGTGAGAAAACTGATTAACCTTCATCTTGGTTGTTCTCATTATTGAGGTTATTACTTAAATTGTTATTCTGGTTAACTATAGCAATGATGAGGATCACTAAAGGTATAGTTAACCAGGTACTTACTCGCATGTTTACTTTGCGTCTTTATGCCTCTTCATTAGGTTGGCAGTGACATCTTCGAGTGAAAGCTCCTGATCTTCGAGCAACACCAGTAAGTGGTATATGAGGTCGGATGCTTCATCAATCAGTTCTGGTTTGTCATTTGTTGCGGCTGCTAATGCAGTTTCAAGCCCCTCTTCACCGACTTTTTGCGCAATACGTTTAGTGCCACGCCCAAACAAGTAAGCTGTGTAGCTTGATTTCGGGTCTTGCCCTTTACGAGAAGCGATCAATGCACTGAGATTGTCAATGAAACTATGGCTATTACCGTCCGTCCAGCAGCTTTCAGTGCCTTTATGGCAGGTAGGGCCATTTGGGATCACTTGAACTAATAAACTGTCATTGTCACAATCCATATCGACAGCAACTAGGTCGAGCGTGTTGCCCGAGGTTTCGCCTTTAGTCCATAAGCGCTGTTTACTGCGGCTAAAAAAGGTGACCTGTCCTGTGGCTAGAGTTTTATCTAATGCTGCCTTGTCCATATAGCCAAGCATCAATACTTTGCCGGTTAAGTGATTCTGTACCACGGCGGGTATTAAACCGTCTGTTTTGGCCCAGTCTAATTGATTCACCAATTCACGGTCTTGCTGATTTGTTTGATAAAGCGATGTCATTTTGCATCCTTAATTCGAACTTATTTATGTGTCGCTAGTTTAAACGCGCACAGCGATTTGATTGTCACGCAGATAACGCTTTAACGCTTGAATATCGATAATGCCTTTGTGGAACACACTGGCAGCAAGTGCAGCATCGACTTTAGCAAGGGCAAAGACATCTTTAAAATGCGCCATAGTGCCCGCGCCACCGGAAGCAATTAGTGGTACGTCACATAGAGAGCGGATCATTGATAACTGTTCAATATCATAGCCTTGACGCACTCCATCTTGGTTCATCACGTTCAGCACTATTTCACCACAGCCGCGCTTTTGTACCTCTTCCACCCAATCTTGGGTATACCATTGGGTGTCTTTAGTGGCTGCCTCATCGCCAGTAAACTGTTTTACTTTATAGCTGTCACTGATGTGGTCGTAGTATGAGTCGATACCGATAACAATACATTGGCGGCCAAACTCTTCTTGTAAACGTTCAATTAAACTTGGATCGGTGAGCGCGGGTGAATTAATTGAAATTTTATCCGCGCCAAAGGCCAGCTTCTCACGAGCTTGTTCGATGGTGCGAATACCACCCGCTACACAAAACGGAATATCGATACGTTCGGCTACTCGGCTTACCCAAGACTTATCAATAACACGGTCATGGGCGCTAGCGGTGATATCATAGAACACCAGTTCATCGGCGCCTTCATCCGCATATCTAGCCGCAAGGGGCACGATATCACCGACGATTTCGTGGTTACGAAACTGTACCCCTTTTACCACTTTACCCTCTTTTACATCGAGGCAGGGGACTATGCGTTTGGCCAACATGTAATAGCCTCCTCAACGGTAAATTGATTGATAAGCAATGCTTTTCCAATAATGATGCCATTAGCGCCACTCTCCTTGACTGCATTGACGTCGGCAAGGGTTGCAATGCCACCAGAGGCTTGCCAGTTAATCTCTGGGTATGCAGTGCTTATCTCCTGATAAAGCTCGGTGTTGGCGCCTTTCAGAGTACCATCGCGGCTAATATCTGTTACTAAGGCGTGTTTAAGGCCGACGGTACTAAACTCAGCCACTAAGGATTCAAGTGTTTTACCACCACCAGACTGCCAACCTGATACCGCCACTATTTTCTCACCTTGATCATTAATGTTCACATCGAGTGCTAAACAGATCGCGTCGCTGCCATATTTTACAAACCAGCTTTTGACGAGTTCTGGTTCTTTGACGGCGAGAGAGCCTATCACCACGCGGCTCACACCTATCTCCAGCAACTCACTTAACTGGGCTTCGGTCCTCACGCCACCGCCCACCTGTATCGGTGTGTCTAGTTCTCGCACTAAGCTGGCGATAAGCTGTGTTTGGCGCTTCATCGGGTCTTTTGCACCCGTTAAATCAACAATGTGCAGCAAATCAGCACCTTGCTCCTGATAACTTTGTAGCTGCTCTAACGGACTTAAATTAAACGTTGTTTTTTGATTGTAGTCGCCTTGGTAAAGACGAACGACTTGACCCTCTATAAGATCAATTGCTGGTATGATCATCTTTACGCCTCACACTGGTTTGAATTGTTGTTTTGATTACAAGTATCTGCCGACATATTGAGGAAATTCTTCAGCATTCTCGCGCCTACCGTTGCACTTTTTTCTGGGTGAAACTGCAAGCCGATAAAGTTGTCTTTGGCTATCGCTGCACTAAATTGCTCACCATGTTCTGCACTGGCAATAGTAAATTCACCTATTGGTGCTCGATAGCTATGGACAAAATACACATAATCACCTTCGCTGATCCCGTCGAAAATAGGGTGTTCAGATGGGGTTATTTGATTCCAGCCCATATGTGGCAGAGGTAAACCGTTGCTATCGAGTTCTTCTATTTCGGTTGGGATCAGCCCTAGACACTGACAGTCTTCAGTTGTCGCACCGCGCTCTTTCGATAATCGGGTTAACATCTGCATGCCTAAACAGACACCTAGCACCGGTTGAGAAAGTGATTTAATTACTTCAACTAAGTTTTTGTTTCGCAGTGATGCCATTGCCGCGCCTGCTGTACCCACACCGGGTAACACGACGCGAGTGGCTGCTTTTATTGCTGCAATATCATCGGTAACGCTGAGGTTTTTGCGCTCATCAGCAGATAACAATCGCTCAAATGCGTAGCGAACGGAACTTAAGTTGGCACAGCCAGTATCGATAATCACCGTTGTGCCGGCGACTGACGCATCACTTGTTAGCTTATCACTCTCTAGCTGGCTCATAGCACACCTTTACTCGATGGCAATGCATCACCTTCAATGGCGACGGCTTGACGTAGCGTACGGCCCAGCACCTTAAACAAGCTCTCTACTTTGTGGTGATCGTTATCGCCTAAGGTTTTAAGGTGCAAAGTACAGCGCAGCCCGTCTGAGAATGAACGGAAAAAGTGTGGCACCATTTCGGTGGCCATCGCACCGACCATTTCACGTTCAAATTCCGCTGAGAATTTAATGAACGGGCGGCCCGATAGATCCAGTAAACATTCGGCGCTGGCTTCATCCATTGGAATAGCTTGCTCAAATGCATTACCAAAGCGCGCAATCCCGCGTTTATCGCCTAATGCTTGGCGCAGAGCATCGCCTATAGCGAGCGCTGTATCTTCAACGCTATGGTGATCATCAATCTCTAAATCGCCATCAACGTTAACATCCATCTTAAAATTACCATGGGTCGATATCTGCTCTAGCATGTGATCAAAAAAACCAATGCCAGTATTGATGGAGCCTTTAACGCCAGAATCTAAATCGATGGTGACTTTAATGTCGGTCTCTTTAGTGGTGCGTACGACTGTCGCGACACGATTTTTGCTGAGTAGTTTTTCAGCTATGTCGTTCCAAGTTAGGCTGTGTGGGTTGTATTGCAGCCCTTGAATGCCCATTGAGTCAGCCAGTCCCATATCAGTTTCACGGTCGCCAATAACCGCTGACTGGGTGAAATCGATGCGGCCAGTAGTCAAGTACTCTTTGACTAGCCCCAATTTGGGTTTACGGCAGCTGCAGTTTTCATCATCGAAGTGCGGGCAGATAAGGACATCGTCAAATTTTACCCCTTGGCTACTCAATATTTGCATCATCATATCTTGCGGTGCATCGAAGTCATCTTTTGGAAAAGACGGTGTGCCCAATCCATCTTGATTACTGACCATCACCAGGCGATAACCGGCAGTTTGCAGCTTCAATAGTGCTGGAATGACATTGGGCTCAAATACCAGTTTGGCTAACGTATCGACCTGTTTATCGGTCACAGGCTCTTCGATAATGGTGCCGTCACGATCAATAAAGAGAATTTTCTGTTTCATAGCGGTAATACCTTTCAGATTTTTTAATTTTTTGGACTGGGCGTTTACCATAATTGCCAAGCCATGATTATTTTTATTCATTCGGCGCCGAAAAAAGGCCAATTAAGTAGTCGGTTTGCGCCTGATTGGAAAAGCTGAAGCGAATACAGTTTGCTAAGCGTTTGTCGTTATAACTTCGTGCAATAACGCCAGCTAGAGTTAACTTTTGTTGAACAGTTTGCTTGTCATTAAACTGCGCCAATACGTAGTTGCCGTGCGCTTTTTCCACTTTGGCACCATAGGCCTGCAACGCTTGTGTTAATCGTTGACCTTGTTGATTCATCTCATCAACCTGGGCTTGCATGGTTGCTAAACCATCGGGACTAAGAGCTTGTACCGCAAGTTCACTGACTGGTAGTGGTACAGGGTAGGGAGCGATGACTCGCATGCACATATCGATAATGTCAGGGTTTGCCAATAAAAAACCGCAGCGAGCGCCTGCCAGTGCAAATGCTTTTGAAAGGGTACGCAGCACCACCAAATTGCTTTTATTTGCGACTAAATCTGCCACAGAATACTCAGGACTGAATTCGATATAAGCTTCATCGATTACCACTAGCTGCTGGGGATTACTATCGATGACTTTAATTAATTCATCTCTTGCAATCACACTACCGGTTGGGTTATTCGGATTGCAGATGAACACAATCTTGCTGTTTAACCCCTTATCAATCTGTGCCATATAATCAGTAGGTAGCTGAAAATCATCCGTCAGTTGTAAAGCATTGACTGCAACATTGGCTGTTTTGGCACTAATGGCATACATGCCATAGGTCGGCCCAAAAGTTGTGATGGTATCGATACCTGGACTGCAAAATGTACGTATGAGGATCTCAATCGCTTCATCTGCGCCGCGACCGGTCAAGATACAGTTATTTGGCACCTTGCTATAGCGGCTATAAGCATCGATTAATGCTGGTGGCTGGCATTCTGGGTAGCGATTTACGCCCACTAAATCTGTGTTATTAAATGGTGATTCATTTGCATTTATCCAAATATCACCTTGACCGCCAATACGCCTTGCAGATTGATAGACTTCCAAATCTAAAAGCTCTGGTCTAGCTAAGCGTTGTGCAAGAGCATTCATGATGCCTCCGAAGTATCGTTGTTAGCGATATTAAGCGATGCAAGACGCAGCGCCACTGCATTTTTGTGAGCATCGAGTTGTTCTGCAGCGGCGAGTGTCATCACGGCATTGCCTATGCTCGCGAGGCCGTCCGCAGTTAGCTCTTGTACCGTAAAACGGCGGCTAAAATCTGCTAGCGACAAACTTGACACCGTTTTGCTGTAGCCATATGTCGGCAATACGTGGTTAGTTCCACTGGCGTAATCTCCAACTGACTCCGGCGTATAAGCCCCTAGAAATACTGAGCCCGCAGCACGAATATTCGCTAATACGGCCCTTGGCTGCTCGGTTTGGATAATCAGGTGTTCAGGCCCGTATAGGTTAGAGACCTGTGCTGCCTCCGTCATATCATTGACCAGCAGCGTACGGCTACAGCTTAGTGCCGTAGTGGCAACTTCAGCGCGTGAAAGCTCAGACAGTTGCTGCTCTAATGCTTGATTAACCTTATTGGCAACTTCGATAGAGTCTGTCACTAACATCACTTGCGAGTCAGGTCCGTGCTCGGCTTGAGATAGCAGGTCAGCTGCCACAAAGCTGGCATTGGCTTTTGCATCTGCTATGACTAGCACCTCTGAAGGGCCTGCTGGCATATCGATACTGACCGTTGCACGGCTATCTTGGCTAACTGCACGTTTAGCTTCAGTGACAAAACGGTTACCTGGACCGAATATTTTATCAACTTGAGGCACTGAATCAGTGCCAAAGGCAAGGGCTGCAATCGCTTGTGCACCGCCAACTTGATAGATCTCAGTGATGCCACAAGCATCTGCTGCATAGACGATAGCATTATTAATAGGTGGAGGACTGACTAAAATGCGTTTGCTACAACCAGCAATTTTGGCCGGTAGTGCCAACATTAAAACCGTCGAAATTAACGGCGCTGTGCCGCCGGGTATATAGAGGCCGACTTTCTCAATTGGCTCACTTCTTAGCTCGCAGCGAATACCTATCTGGGTTTCAACATCAACAGGGCTAGAGACCTGCGCTTGGTGAAAGCTATCTATATTGGCTCTAGCTTGAGCTATCGCTTGTTTAAGCTCCGCTGGTACAGCTTGGCAAGCTTGAGCTATTTGCTCCTTTGATAGCTTAAGGTTCTCGATATTAACGCCGTCAAACTGTTTGGCAAAATTGCGCAATGCATTGTCGCCATCAGTCACTACCTCATCGATAATGTTAGCAACAGTTTGTTCAAGGTTTGAGTCGCCGATGAGCGGCGATCTTGCCAGTGCGTCTTGTTTAGCCGTTGCCGTTAACGTTTGCCAATTGAGAATGTCCATCAACTTACCCCATCATTTTTTCAATAGGCATGACAAGAATTGAACTTGCACCTAGCTGGGTGAGCTGTTCCATGGTGTCCCAGAACAGGTCTTCGGTGCTAACGGCGTGGATTGCAACGCGATTGGTATCATCATTGAGTGGTAATACCGTTGGGTTTTCAGCGCCGGGAAGTAACGCGACAATTTGTTCTAGCGTTTCAGTTGGTGCGTGTAGCAAAATGTACTTACTCTCTTTTGCACGTACTACGCCGTTGATGCGAGACAGGATTTTGTTAATAAGCGCTTGCTTATCATCTGGCTGACTAGTGGTTGATTGGATAAGGCAAGCGGTAGATTGGTATATAACCTCTGTTTCATACAGGCCGTTAGCTTCCAGAGTGGCGCCGGTTGATACTAAATCGCAAATGGCATCAGACAGCCCAGCTCTTGGAGCCACTTCAACAGAGCCTTTTAACATACAGTCATTGTAGCTAATGCCTTTTTGCTGCATATAACGACGTAGAATGTTGGGGTATGAGGTTGCAATGCGCACCCCTTCTAACGAGCTGGCATCTTGGTAATTAAATTCGTTTGGTACAGCAAGTGATAAACGACATGCGCCGAAATCAAGCTCTCGTAGTTTGATGCACTCAGATGGCTTGTTTAGTGATTGACGTTCAATCTGTTCCTCTTCCAACACGTTTTCGCCAATAAAACCTAAGTCGACAACACCGTCCATTACAAGGCCTGGAATATCATCATCACGGACGCGAAGTAGATCGATAGGCATGTTGTCAGAGTGGGCAATAAGGCGCTGTTCATTGATATTAAACTTCACGCCACAGCTCTTTAGTAATTTCAGAGACTCTTTTGATAGACGACCTGATTTTTGGATAGCGATTCTTAATCTGTTTGACTCTGACATGGATACTTCCTTTAAGTTGATTCAAAAATTCATATAAAACAAATTGTTAAGTTAAAACCAAAAAACCCCTGGAATTCCTTCCAGGGGTTTTTGATATTTTGAATCAACCGCCAGAAGGAATCAGTCCTTCGGCAGTGAGCTTCCGAAGGCTACCGCATATGGTGATGATGATGGATAGTGTTCAGAAGCTGTATCATATTCTTTTTCTCTACTCTTAATATTCTGTTGGGCCTGATGGCCATAATATCTGCAACTGAGATAACTCTTCGTTGCCGATGCATTTAAATTAATCAGTTTTATAACTGATTGCAACCATTAATTTTGGCAGATGAGTAATGTTCATCTAAATGTCACTCTTTCACTTTAGGCAAGGCGAGTATGCACATTGTTTCTAGAAGAGAACAATTGATAGCTAGCAGCTTTCGACATTTTTTGGTGTTATTCGAGTATGAAGCGCTATAAGCCTAAAGCAGCATACGTTACACTCTAGCGGTATCCCTTTTAATGACAAAGATGTTGGCCACTAAGACCACTAAGAACAGGTGATTTTGAGCGCGAGATTAACACAACAGGTTTTAGCGACATTTTCAGCTGATGGTGCATTAGCTAAAGCAATTAAAGGTTTTAGTCTGCGTTTAGTACAACAACAAATGGCAGAAGCGGTTAGTCAATCTATATCAAGTAGTCAAAACCTTGTGGTTGAGGCGGGCACTGGCGTTGGTAAAACCTTTGCTTATCTTATCCCCGCGCTACTTAGTCATAAGCAAATTATTGTCAGCACAGGCAGTAAGAACCTGCAAGAGCAGCTGTTCTACAAAGACCTACCCGCATTACTGTTAATGCTAGGATTGTCACCTAAAGTGGCTTTATTGAAAGGTCGCAATAACTACCTCTGTCAATATTTGATGGACAAAGAGCTGTCGGGTGCGAGTTCAATGGACTCTAAAATTCTTGACGATCTATTGAGGATTAATCAATGGGCGGGTCAAACAACCGATGGTGATCTTGGTGGTTTAGCTGCTGTATCTGAAAGCTCACAGGCGCTGCCATTGGTAAGCAGTGCTAAGGAAACCTGTATAGGTCAACGCTGTGAACACTACGATGTTTGCTTCACTCGGAAAGCCCGAAATCGAGCCATGGACGCCCAGATTATCGTGGTGAATCACCACTTATTTCTAGCTGATAAAATTATTAAAGAAACAGGCTTTGCGGAGTTGTTGCCAGATCCCGATGTGGTTATTTTTGATGAAGCTCATCTGCTGCCAGATATTGCAGTGACCTATTTTGGACAGCAATGCTCAACTAGAGTGATTGCGGATTTACTGCAACAATTTGCTGATATTTATCGCACAGAACTTCGCGATGCTAAGCAGATAGAACTGCTAAGCGCCCGTTGCTTAACTTTGCTCAATGATTGGCAGCAAGCACTTTTCGAAAAGGGTGAGACTGACTGGCGAAGAATGTTAAGTAACAAAGCGCTATCAACACTATCTTGGTCTTTGTTAAAAGAGTTAACCACGTTAAAAAGTGTATTACAGGGCCATGTCGGTCGCAGTGATAATTTAGATGATGCACTCGAAAAGTTGGATGCTCAAACCGCTAAACTCGAACTGTTTTTTTTGTGTGAGAACAATCAAGCAGCCTATAGTATTGACTATGGGCATCGTTACTTGATGTTAAGGATTGCACCAATCGATGTCGCAAAAGAGTGCAAAAAGCTATTTGATGAAAAAGTCGCGTGGATTTTCACTTCTGCTACGCTACAGATTAATCAAGATCTGAGTCTGTTCACCAAGCAGCTCGGGATAGGAAATTGTAACCAGTTACTGCTACAAAGCCCCTT
The DNA here is from genome assembly GCF_000014885.1 of Shewanella piezotolerans WP3. NCBI lineage: Bacteria > Pseudomonadati > Pseudomonadota > Gammaproteobacteria > Alteromonadales > Shewanellaceae > Shewanella > Shewanella piezotolerans. The sequence goes on along the minus strand of NC_011566.1, from coordinate 3,153,351 downwards.
TGACTACGCCAACAATGCCCTGTTTTGCGTGCCACGCCATCTGGCTAGCGTGAGTAATCACAGTACGATATTACCTCAGTTTGTTGACGTTTGCGTGCAAGCGATTGAAGCGGCTCAGGGACGAACTTTTATCCTTTTAACTAGCCATCGAATGTTGAATCAAGTTGCTGTCGCTCTGCAGCGTCGAGTTTCATATCCACTACTAGTACAAGGGCAAGCTAATAAGCAAAGCTTGCTGAAAAAATACCGCCAATTGGGTAATGCAGTACTATTAGGAACAGGTGCGTTTTGGGAGGGGGTAGACGTACGAGGAAAGCTACTTAGCTGCGTAATCATTGATAAGCTGCCGTTTGTTTCACCCGAGGATAATCTTTATCGTGCTCGTAGCGAGAGTGTCGCCAGAGAGGGCAAAGACCCTTTTACCGAGATCTCGCTGCCACAAGCGGTTATTTCACTCAATCAGGGCGTTGGGCGCTTAATTCGTGATGAGAAAGATAAAGGGGTATTAATCTTATGTGATAACAGAATTGTTCATCGCCCCTATGGTCAAGCATTTTTAAATTCATTGCCACCGATGGCAAGAACTCGAGAACTAAATAATGCCGTTAAATTTTTACAGCAGATTAAGTGATTAAAATGATGACCAAGTAGATGAGCACCAGTAGCAGCAGCGCCAAAATACAGCGCCGTCGATACAAAAGTCCCTGAGAGTTAAGCAAGCTGGGGAATAACAGAAAGTTTAGCGGGTTAAATAGGGTTTTATAAGTAATAATTCCTACTCCTTCTTGCCTGCCACGATAGAGCATTTTCGAAAAATAATACATAAACCGGAATAAAAGCACTGGGAAACTGATATAGATAAACAGGGTTAAGCTTAATTCCAAAGAGATTTCTAACTCTTCAAATGTCAGCATTAGCCCTTTATGCCAGGCTTCCTCAAGACTTGCTGAAAAGTAGAGCAGCATAAAAGCTGTCACTATCAGGCTAAAGACAATGAACAGTAATGAATAGCGAAATAGTCGAAACCAATCTAAGGTGATCTGGCGCATATCCCTCCTATATGAATAGCGGGTACCATTTTTTAACAATAAAGACTTTGTTTAAATCTAGTCCATAAATGACCTATAGGTTGGTGTTTTACTCCATCTTAATGGATTTATTTGACTGCTGCTCCCGCATCACAACCCCTTGGCTGATACCTGCGAATATAATCATCAGAGCACCAATAAGCTGAATCGAAACAAGAGTTTCGTCAAATAAAAACCAAGCAAATATAACGACGGCGACTGGCTCAAAGTAAGCGAGAGTGCCAAAGGAAATAGCAGGCAAGACTCGAAGTGCTTTAACTGCGAAGAGTATTGCTAAAAAGCCCGGTAGTACACCAATCGCGATCAACCAGCCCCACTGGTTTAGTGAAGGAATAATCGGTGACTGAAGAACGAAAGGCAGTAGGCAGATAGCACCAACACTGAGTTGTATCAAGGTACTTTGGTAGGGGGTTGATTGACTTGGCTTACGGTTAATTAGCATAAAGCCTGAATAACTGAGCATCGCCAAAGTAGCGTAAAGGTAGCCAAGCGTTTGTTGCTGGTTATCACTGTCTAGATTATTGGGCAGCATGAGGCCAAAGCCTAAAAGTGCGAGCACTATAAGGGCGCAATTTATCTGCGTGAGCCTCTCTTTATAAACAAAGTGAGCAAAGGCTGCGGAAGTTAAAGGCGCGAGGTAGATAAGCATTACCGCGTTGGCCATACTGATATAGCTGATGGCCTGCACATAAAACACCATAAAACCCGCTAACATTACGCCGTTGATAATAGTGCGTTTGCTAGGTTTGTGTTTTACTTGCACCGCTTTTCCACTTAACAGCATAAACGCAAGCATACAGGCTGCACCAATCACTAAGCGGTAGAAAGTGATATGTTCAGCGGGCAGGGCTGCGTAACGCGCAAACACACCTATGGTCGCCATTAATACCGCAGACATTACCGCAAGCAACATAAAGGCGAGCGAGTGCTGGCTACTCATAGTGTCTTAGCTGCTTGGCGTTGTTGATATTGGGCCTTAGCAGCCTGATTGTATTTTTCAAGCAAACTCGGTTGCGGGGCGATTGTATCACCGTGATGCTTATCGCTTGAAAGCTGCAATAGATCAATTTTTAGCTGACCATGAGAATCAAACTGGCTGGCAAAAGTGCCCATGCTGGTAAGATCTAATTTCCAGTGGGTTAAACGCCCTAAAACGTAATTACCATATTGGAAAGCTTCATATTCATTCAGTAGGGTTAAAAAGTCGCTAAAGCCAAAACCTGTTAATGATTTCTGGGCATTAAAAGCTGCCACGTACCCTGAAGCCAATAGTACATCCTCTTCTTTCTTTTGAGCTATCTGTCCTAATTGGAATTGATAAGAATGCCGAGTTTCGTGGATCAAAAACGCCAAACTCGCAAATTTATCTTGAGTGGCTAGTTTCTCAGGGTTTAAATAAACTGTGCCCGTTTTGAGCTGATTGGTGTCTGCCACTAATGGTGAGAAATCTAATGGATTAAAATCAAAGTAAACCATCTTATTAGGGTAACTATGATTATCTATGACAAGTTTTGGCTTTTTTATCCCCATTGAGCGGTATTCGAGTGCAAAGACTTTACGCAGATGAGGGATCTGCTGGTCGATAGAAAGTTGGCGCCAGTTAGAAAGGGCGGATACTAAGTCATCATCGGCGAGGATGAGTTCAACTAGTTTATTGGCATCTTCAATCGTTTTAGCTTGTGCTGTTTCCACAAAGGCTTGCGCTTCGGGCTGAAGTGCAAATGCTTGTGGATACTGAGATTGCAATTCTTGCGTCGCATAAAAAGAAGAAGCAGCTTGTGCTAAAGGAGCCACACTGAGCAGTACTACGGCAAACAACGATGAGCTAGATTGAAAAATGGATTTTAATGTAAATGATGACATGGCATTGTTCACGGCTTCTGCAAAGCAGGAGCGCCCTATATTTATTATTATTCTTAATTAGAGCGCTACCATAATCGGTTAGGCTGTTTAGGTCAAAATCAATTTATACGCAGTAGAATTCAGCGGCTGAATATGCTTTAGATAGGTAGCACAAAGCCTAGATAAGTGCTCTAGGCTCTGGAAAATCTAACTCGCTTAGGAGCTAAGCGAGTCTGTTGACTGATATCAGGCTGCGGGGCTCGCCGAAATATCGCTACTTGGTCTATGATCCTGTGCTAAGAAGGTATAGACCGTTGGCAATACAAATAGCGTGAACATGGTGCCAATTGACATTCCCACGGTAATAACCAAGCCAATAGCAAAACGGCTCTGGGCGCCAGCGCCTACTGCGATAAGTAGCGGTACTACACCAATAACCATAGCCGCGGTTGTCATTAGTACAGGCCTAAGTCTTACTGCAGCAGCTTTTATAGCAGCTTCGCGTTTACTGTAACCTTTTTCTGCTTGCAGTTGGTTAGCAAACTCCACAATCAAAATCCCGTGTTTACTAATTAGACCTATCAAGGTAACTAAACCGACTTCGGTGTAGATATTGAGCGTATCAATACCAAAGTACAGCGGAAGCATGGCTCCAAAAATAGACAAGGGTACACTGGTTAAAACAATAAGAGGGTCTCTAAAACTCTCAAACTGCGCAGCCAAAACCAAGTAAATGATGATAATGGCAAGAAAGAACGTGGCGATTAGCGATGAACCTTCTTCTAAAAACTGACGCAATTGACCTGAGGCATCGGTACTGTATGCCTTGGGTAATATTTGCTCTGCAGCTTCAGCCATAACGCTATAAGCTTCACCAATACTGACGCCTGGCATCATTTTCGCTTCTATCATTGCGCTGTTTAATTGCTGAAATTGATCAACAGCTGATGGTTGAACGCTCTTAGTGATGGTAACCAGTGAGGCTAACGGCACCATTTGACCATTGGCTGACTTTACGTAGTACTGTTTTAAATCTTTTGCAATACGACGGTCATCTTGTGGCACTTGAGTGATCACTTGATAACTGCGTTCGTTTAACGCGAAGTAATTGACAAACCCTTCACTTAAGTAGCGTGATAACACTAATCCTATTTGCTGGGTATCAACATTCATTAAGGCGGCTTTATCGCGGTTAATATTCACTTCGACCTGTGGTTTGCTAAAGTCTAAATCGTTTTGAACGTAGATAAATTTGCCGCTTTTTATCGCATAGTCTTTAACTTTTTCTGCGAATTGATATAGATCTTCATAGCTACCAGTCGGTGTCTTTATCACCATTTGGAACGGTAAACCTTGAGCTGTGCCTGGTAAGTCGGGAGGTGAAAAAGTGTACACTTGCAGCCCTGGTAGAGTGCTAATGTCACTTTGGAAACGCTTCATGATCTCTTTGCTTGAAGCATCTCGCTCACTCCAATCCTTGAGAACGGCTAACCCGAAGAAAGTTTGATCATTTTGATAGCCATTAACCATCATATCCATATCTTTCTCTGGATAAGCGTTTACAATCTTGGTCAATGGCTGAGTAAAGTGATTAAGATAATCAGTATTCGCTGTTGTTGGACCTTTACCCATCATGATCATGACGCCCTGATCTTCTTGTGGCGCTAGTTCTGAAGCGGTATGGGTAAACATAAATATCAATGCCACCAAAATTGTAGCGGCGAAGGGCCATACAAGCTTTCTGTTTTCTAGGAGCAAGGTCAACATGTGCGTATAATGGCGAGTAATGACGGCAATGCTGGCATCGATTTTTTTGACGAGCTTGCCTTCAAGGGTACTTTTGTTCAACACTTTTGAACACATCATTGGCGTTAATGTGAGCGCCAAAAAGCCAGAAATGAGCACCGCGCCGACTAAGGTAAACGCGAATTCGGTAAATAACTTACCCGTTAATCCCCCCATAAATCCAATAGGTGCATACACTGCCGCTAAGGTTATGGTCATGGCGACAACAGGCCCAGCAATTTCACGGGCACTTATAATCGCTGCATTTACAGGGTCAACTCCGTCCTCTAAGTGACGAAAGGTATTTTCAACCACGACAATTGCGTCATCAACAACCAGTGAAATCGCCAGTACCATTGCTAACAGTGTCAAAATATTAATACTGAAGCCCATTGCCAACATGAAGAACATCGCACCTATCAACGACAGTGGAATGGTAACAAGTGGCAGCATCATAGCGCGCATAGAACCTAAGAAAGCAAAGATAACTATAATTACAATAATTGCTGCTTCTATGAGTGTTTTGGCCACTTCATCAATTGATGTTTGAATATATTTGGTTGAGTCATAGGTGACGTTTGCATCGATACCTTCAGGCAAACTATCGATAATGCCTGGTAACACCTTGTAAACATCTGCTGCTACATTGAGCGGATTTGAATTTGAGGTATTACTTATAGCAGTCAATACCGCCGGTTTGCTGTTGAAGTTTACTAGGGCATCGTAACTATTGGCGCCAAGCTCAACAGTGGCGATATCCTGCATATGGATAATGCGGCCATCACTGGCTTTTAGTGCTATCTGCTTAAACGCTTCCACTGAGGCCGCGTCAGTATGGGCGTTTATGTCTACTTCAATATATTTGTCTTTTATTTTTCCTGCAGCACTGACAGCATTATTACCTTTTATTGCATTTTGTACATCGGCTGCAACAATGCCAAAAGCTGCCATTTTTGTTGGGTTTAACCAGATTCTCATTGCAAAATCGCGTTGCCCTAACAGATCAATTTTTGACACGCCGCTAACTGTTGAGATGGTGGGTTTGACTACGCGACTGATATAGTCGGAGATCTGCTCAGTTGACAAGGTGTCACTCGAGAACGATAGGTACAAAATTGGTGATTGTGATGTTGATTTTAAAATACTTGGATCGAGAACGCCTGCTGGTAGGCGGTATTTAACTTGTTGTACTAAAGATAGAATTTCAGTCAATGCTTTATCTGACGGATAATCTAGCTTGAGGTTTACCGTAATCAGTGAAGTCCCTAAGCTACTTTCTGAAGTCATATAGTCTATACCCGCAGTCTGCGCAATTTGAGCTTGTAGAGGCTGGGTGACATAGCCTTGCACACTGGACGCACTGGCGCCAGGATATTGAGTGGTAATGGTTATGACACCAGTCTCTAGTTCAGGGTACTGTCTAATTTGCAGCATCCCAAAAGCCTTAAGACCTAGCACCAATAAAAACAGGCTAAGCACAGTTGCAAGAACAGGGCGTTTGATAAATAGATCGGTAAAATTCATCTTACTACTTCTCTGCTTTATTTTTGTTAAGCGTAGATGCTTGGTTAATAGATCGACTGTTATTGACAAGTACAGTGGCGCCATCTTTCAAACTTTGAGTATTAGAGGTGATGACCTGCTCACCTGCTGCCAACCCTGACGTTACGCCTACCCAAGCATTATGTTCATCTGCTGTCGTAATCGCGCGGCGTTCGATACGGTACTCAAACAGCCCTTTATGATTAGTGCTGGCGACTTTAGAGTCAGCCTTTAGTACGTAGACCGAATCACCATAAAGTGAGTAGGTAATTGCAATATTGGGGACAGGGATCAGAGAGACTTCTAAAGCCGTATCAATAATCGCTTCCACATACATACCTGAAATAAAAGAAACTTTATTTAATTTTGCGCTTTGCTCTACTTTTGCACGGATATCTAAGTTATGTGACTGGCTATCAACAGAAGGTTGAATTGCTACAATGTGAGCAACAAAATTTTGGCCATTATAGGTGTCAGTTGTGAATGTCACCCTTTGACCTATTTTGACGTTCGCTAGTTGTATTTCCGGAATGGAGAAGTCAATGTATTGCTCGGTTAGGTTTTGTAGTTCTACTATTGTAGTGCCTGGTTGTATATAGTCCCCCTTGTTGACTTTCCGGATCCCAACTTTTCCTGAGAAAGGTGCTTTAACCTGCATGAAGTCAATTTGAGTTTTAATATATTCAACATCAGCTTGGCTAGTTGCTAACGTTGCTGCAGCAGTATCTACCGAATCCTGAGATGTGCTATTTGTTTTCAATAGCTTTAATTGGCGTTGATATTCAATTTTCGATAGTTTTAAATTAGCCATGTTAGTTTTTTTATTAGCTTGGAGTAATCGATCATCTAATTGAACAAGTATGCTACCCTGTTTTACAATATCACCAGACTTAAATGAAATGCTGCGTACCTGGCCAGATAACTGCGGCGTAATATTAACTTGTTGGTCAGCTGATATATGGCCAACAGCACTAATAGTTTTTTTCCAGTTGCTGTTTTTAACGGTAACAGATGTTACTGCTGCAGGAGCTGGTTTATAGGCTGCTAGTTTTGTTTTAATCATATTCTGCTTAAATGTATTAAAGCCAAATACAACGACAAGAATAGTTAACATTGATATTGCACCTATGAGGGTAGCTTTCTTAGACATTTTTTTCTCGCTTAGATAAAGATGTTGATAATGATTCTGTTCATTTCCAGAACTCATAACTTGGGGGAGAGATTAATGGAATGGCAGAAGAAAAAAATTAGTAAAAAATAACAGTTTAATAAAAGATATGTTGGTTCATGTTTTAGATTGTTATTGGTCTTTATCAGTTTTATATTTACATTTTTGTTCTTATAGTGTGGCTTGTGTTTAAGTTCTTTTAATACAGCAACTTGATATATAAATCGCAGAATTTATTTTTTGGTTATGCTTCTTTGATGTATTAAAGTGCTAGTGGCGTAGAATTGTCGATAAACTAACAACTGGTTAGTCATTTACTTTAACAGGAAACATTATGAGAAAGCTTAATCCTCGTACTTTTACATTGAAAAGTGCTGCATTACTATTAGTTGCCATAACTTCATTGTCTGCTAACGCTGCAAGTATTGATAATGATAAAGGTGATATAAAAATTTTCAATAAAGAGATGAATCAACTTGAGCAGGTTGAAATAAACGACAATATATATATTGCAACAGTATCTGATTCTTTTAACGATATAACAGAAGAAACAGACTATATGTCTGAGTATACAATTATCAAGAGAGTTACTGATAAAGAGGCTGTTGAATTAGACTTACATGAAGCCAAGTCGTATTACATATACAGCATTAATGGATTGAAAGACTTGACTGATAATGTTGAAAAGCACCTAAATAATAATCATCCTGCATATTTTTCAACAACATTACTAAAAGGCGATAAATACTATCATGGCTTTAGTGAGTATATTGCCAAGGTCACTGAATATAGCCTCTAATCGTTATTCAGGTATTGACGGTATTCAACACTAACATACTGAATGCTGCAACTATTTTTATTTTGGATGTTTTATGAAAAAATCTATATTTATATGTAGCGCTATGCTTATTGTTTTTAGCTCCTCAAGTTTTGCTGGTTGTCGATGGGTCAATGGCAGTCGATATTGTGGAAATAACAATACTGTTGTTGTTAACAATCATCATAACGCCGTAGTGGTTTCACCTGGTTACCAAGCTAACCCGTGGGCTGCGTTTGGGGCGGTAGTCGGCGCTGCAATTGTAATTGACGCTGCAACAGGACAGCCTAAAGTTGAGGGTAAAGAGTCTATTGTGGTTGAAACTAAACTGATTGAAGCTGGCAAAGTCGATGTGGTTGATAAAGGCAATGAAGTGGTTTTCATTAAAGGGATTGGTTAATCGGTAACGTTTAATAGCGAGCATGCAGACTATGAGTTCCCAGGAAAGGTTTGAATACTCTATCTTCCTGGGGCTTAGATAGGTTATTGATTTTTCCTCAAAACCGCCTAGTATAACCCTAAAGAGACAGGACGTTAGGGCATTAGATGCACAAGCAAAGTTATAGAATCGATAATTGGTTTTTTGTGCCTCATGAAAATAGGCTTGTTCTCGATGAGCAAGAGATCCTAATCGACAATCGTTTATCCAACCTGCTACTTTTTCTTTGTGACAATCCTAGAACAACACTGAGTCGTGATGAAATAATCGATCATGTATGGAAAGGTTCTATCCTTACAGATCAAGTCATTACCCAAGCTATTTTTGAACTTCGAAAAATACTTAAGACTAATAATCAGCATTTACAAGGGTACATCATCACGGTCCCTAAGCGTGGCTATAAACTTGATACTGACGTGGAGGTAGTCAACGAAGTTAAAACTGCACCAACAGTCCTTAATGCGGCGCATAAAATAGTAGAGAGCAATGCCGAACAAAAGAGCAACTTTGCTGCTAAAGAAGCGACTAAACACAAGAAAGCTACTGAAAATGAGGAGCCTACTACTGCAGTAGAATCTGCAAAAAGTGTACGATTTTCTAGTTCATTGGCAATAGTAGGCGCTTTGATTGCTGTGGCGGTTTTGGTGGTTTTTTTCAATCGGGCTGATATTGGCAAGCAACCATCAGTAGAGCATGTTGTTTATGCTGATTTAGAGCCTAGAGTGATAGAAGCATCAATCGATAATTCACTCGCTAATGCCTCATTGCAGAATGGAGTTATCTTCAAAGTAATTGAATATCTTAAGTATAATGTTAATTATAGGGTATCATTTAACCCGAAAGATCATTTGATAGCAGCTAAAAAACTCTCTTTTATCGTCACTCGGGAAAACGGTATCGATTATGTGAATATTGAATACTTTAACAAAATCTCTAATTATCAACATTTAGATAGAAAGTACCCTATCAGTGAAAAGCACTTAAAACACAGTATAAAATTGATGATAGATGATGTGCTCGATGCTTTTAATATTGATATTGCTAAATCTGAAATAGATTTGGTTTTACGTGACATGCCCGAAGAGCCAGCAGCATTAGCGTTGTCACTTGAAGCTATTGGAACTTTACATAGTTATGATAAGCAGTTTGATGCGATTGATTTACTTGCGAAAGCGTTAGAAATCGACCCCACGAGCCATTACCTGTTATCAATGAATTATATATACAACATGACGATAGCCTATTTAGGTAAGTCAAATTTATCAATTGATAGTATTAATTCACTTAACAGTGATTTTGAACAGATTTTACCGCAGATATCTGAATCACCTGAATCTTTTAAGGTCTATGAAGCTATGGCCTTACATGCATTATCTAAAGATCTGCCCATCGAAGCGGTGCAGCATCTGAATCAAATCCCTCATACTCACAATACAATCATGACATATATTTTGAGGGCTAAATTGGCGGAGTCCTTTGGTAATCCTGCATCGGCAGAGGAGTTTTACTATCAAGCCTTGCATGAATCAGGTACACCTAGAGTGTTAGATTTCGCAGAAAGTCTGTTGTTCTATAGTGATTTGAGCAAAATGAGACTCAAGCTGCTAAGCCAGCTTGAGTCTGTCGTAGAAGATCAAAATAAATGACCCATTTATTTTTGTTGGTAACGATTACTGAGGATCAAGCCCCATTGCTTTGAGGGCTTTGACAAAATTCTCTTTACGTTTAGCTAACCCATCAACCGCACCACTGACGGGGCAAGTGGAGTCGGGACAACCACGATTAACAATGCCTGATACATCATCAATAAACTTGCTGCCCTTAAGTCCACCATCAACATACGCCTTAAGCTGTTCATGATAGTTCCATGATGCATAAGGGCCGCCAGTATTATCGTAGCCTTGAACCTCATTCATCCAGAAAAACAAACCTGCTATCCACTTAATCTCTTTGTGCTCTTGTGTACTGCAAATCAGTTGAGGGTTTGAACATAAATCAAGATCGGCATACAGTGGGTTACTAGGTGCTGCTTTAACTACCGTACCGTCAATGACACGACCAACTTTGTCCGCCGCGACATGACTTCGACCAATAAAGTGATTGAGCTTACCAAAATTAAGTCGTCCAGTGGTTTGAATAACGCCGCGGCCCCACCAGCCACAACCCTGTACAGATTTTTCTGCGCTGCCATCCCAAACAAATTTCCCCGCTTTTTGGCCGACGTAGGCTTTACACTCTTCACGTTGGTAGACTTGGGCATTAACATCTATCTCGGTAGGTGAAACATTACAATGCGTTTGATAGTCCCACCTACCAACATAGCCATTGACCAGCAGTCCTTGCTCTTGCAATACCGCATCTGGAGCGGTAAATAGTGGTGCAGGGGCTCCATACCACTTGGCGTGAGTGAGTGCGGAGATCTCCATTTTGTCGTTGCGTGGACAGGAGTAGGGGTTATCAATACCTTGGGCATTTGTGCCGTAGTCGGCGTAAACCTGACCTAGCTGGCCGCAAGAGGAAGAGAGAGGATAGTTAACAGGGTCACCAGTATTAATAGACCAGTTATTCTCATCACAAGCATTATATTGAATCGTCTCCTTCATGCTTTGCGCCAGAAATGCAGCAATTGCGACTTTTGCGTATTGGATATTAGTCGCGTCGTCGGCTGCAGGATCTGTAAGCCAAAACTTAACGTCGCCTATGCCGACGTTATGCATAGGGTTTAGTGCGGCTAAAAAGTCAGCCCATTTGTAAATAGTCGATGGAATCCAAGTACTTTCTGGCGTTTCATACAAGAACACTTCGTTATTCATTTTCGAAGATATTGCACTTAAATCAGCATTCAATTGCGCAATGGCAGTCAAAGGCTGTGAACTACTTGTTGACTGAGTATGATACAACGGAATTTTTCCTTCAGTTTTATAACTGATGATTTTGTCCCGTAGCCAGTTGTTGTCTCCATTACCATTGGTATTGATCGGTACGACCGCCGTTGTTGAGCCACCGCCCCATAAGATGGAGAACACATTGCTATAGGCACTTTGGCGTAATTGGTTTTGACTCCAGTCATAGTTTGCAGATTGATTAAGTAATGCCTCTACAGAAACGGCTCCCTCATATACCGCTGGATTCAAGGTTATGTTGAGTATTTCAGGTCGGATATTACTGACCTGGCTTCCAATCTGTGCATCGCCCATAAAAAAGCTTCCTGCACTTGATGCGCTGTTTTGAAGGTCATAATTGCCAATATCTTCGCCATTGGTTGGCATATGTCCACCGGGGATTTGCCATAGCATCGCGGGTGTATCTAAGTGATCTGTGATCTGCTTTACGTTGGTGAGCAGGTTTTGCCACTCTTTGGCGCCGAAGGCATAGTTTGCTCGGCCAATAGGTGAGAAGCCGTCTCGTTCATATTTATCAAAAGTGAGATAATCCGGTTGATAAGCGTTGTTGTCATATGCACCGATCCAATCAACAAATTTGGCTACGCTCATTGCTGCAGCATTCCAGACTGCTTGTTGACCAGAGTAGTCCTTATGCACCCAATTGGCGCTTCCTGGATTCCATAGGTTAACTAGCCAACTAAAGGATACATCGGGGCTAAAGCGCTTAATAATAAAGTTCTGTGATTGCACCCAGCCTTTAATATTATCCTCCATAGCAGTGTCTATTTCAGTTTTGAGTTGTTGTAGGTCATATAATGTATTTAGCGAGACAGTACCGCCGTTATTGTGATTGAGTTGATAATTGCTTTCTTTGGTTATTGCTTCTTTTAATGCTTGTTTAACGGCAATGTTTGTCCAGCCAGTGCTATCACCAAAGGCTTCCTTAAATTGTGTCGTTTGGCTTTTTTGCCATTCTCCAAAGAGATCGGCATTAAGGATGAGTGAAGCTGGGTAAGGGTGCTCATTATCTTTTTGGGCTTGGATCACCGCCGCTAGGCGAATAAGGTTCTGATAGTGCATGACTAGGTTGGCATAATCAGTAATATCTTCGGTTGCGACTCCGCCGCCACTAGCATTGGCAGTATAAACCACCATAGTGGGCATGACCTTACTACCGTTTAGTGCTTCAATTTGCCGAGCTTGCTTGATGGTCTGTAAGGTCACTGTAGGCTCAATAACTCTGCCTCGGTCACCCATACCATCACCACTATATTTAAAGATTGCATCCAAGTTAGCGCTAGAGAATGGTTGATTTAACGCTAAATTGTTATCGGTTATTGATCCCATCGCAAGGTAGTTGGGCCAGCCCTTAACCGCGAGAGCAACAGGGTCGGCTCTATTGGGAAGGCATGGATCTGAATCTTCGATATTATTACAAGCTGATGGCGCGGTGCCTCCGCCACTACCTGTGACCGTGACCACCAATGGATTACTCTGGCTACATATTTTTTCGGTGCTAACGCCATTGCAAAGGCTGACCACATAGCGATAGCTACCAGCTTTGGTGACGGTTACTTGAGTCGAGGCTGTTTGTAGGTTATTGCCATTAGGACTAATGCTGGCGTTGTAAACATTAGCGTCATTTTGCGACAAGCTCCAAGATGTGCCACTGATCCCCGAATACTTATTCCAAGTGATGGCGATTTCTGCTTTGCCGTTTGTAAGAGCGACTTCTGGTGTCCTCCATGCAATTTCTACCACATCTGGTTTTTCAATATTGTTTGTGTTTTCAACTGTAATTGAAACTTGATCAGAAGAGGTTAACTCTCCATCGTTAACCGTATATTCAAGTACATAACTGCCCAGAGTTGCCACATTAAAGCTTGGGTTCGCTGCAGTGTGATCACTGAAATTAACTGTTTCTGGGCCCGATATTTGGCTCCACAGGTGAGTGATCGGAGCTGATTTTCCATCATCGGTAAAACTTGATTGTAGATTTACAGCGCTCGCTACCGTAACTGTTTGATCTAAACCAGCATTTGCAACAGGGGGTTGGTTGGGTTGCTCTGGACTGACCGTTACCGTGACTTCATCGCTACTAGAAAACTCTGAATCATTTACGCTAAAGCGTAATGTGTAACTGCCTTGGGTATCAAAAGTCACTTTGGTAGTGGCTGCGCTACTATCTGTGAAGCTTGCCAAGCCTGGCCCTGAAACCATAGACCAAATTTGAGTTATAGGCGTTGATAAGCCATCGTCGCTAAAGCTTGCTGTTAATGTCGCTGATGCTGTGAGCTCAATGGATTGATCCGCACCAGCATTGACCACTGGGGCTTGATTGATAGCATCACCTGTAATGGTGATTGTTTTGATACTGCTAACACTGCATGATTCCGGTGTCACACTTGAATCACAGAGTTTTACTTGGTAGTCATATTGTCCTGCTGAAGAGTTTTGGACATTAAACAGGGCATTTTGAGCATTTTGCCCGTTAGCAGTAATAGTGGCACTATGGATCACACTATTATTTTCTAATAGATACCATGAGTTACCGTTAGTACCCCACCACATATCCCATTTTATGGCGTAGTTTGCAGGGGCTGCATAATTGGTTTCCATCCATGCGATGGTCGGTGTGCCCGGGGTTGCATGACTCGAGTGGCTAAACAGGCTACTGCATAGGACCACGCTACACGTTAATAAAGGGTAACGAATTAATGTTATAGATCTCATCTTGAATCACCAGTTCCATTTGATTATTCGATTAATTTGAGAACGTAATTACCTCGTTATCAGTTTTTCTAAATCCTTATTTACCTCATAAAGAAAATAATACAACAACAAAAACCGACATAGACTACGCCAGATTATTTGCGCTAATTTGTATACAATTTTGAATTGACAGCGCTGTCACAATTGTGCAACAGTTTAATAGAGAGTACAAGGGATTGTTGGGATCTCTTTATTAACCTTTAAATATTAAGGGGTTGTATTCAAAATAATGATTTAGCTATTGCTTAAGTGTTATTTTGTCAGTTTTTGTCTTGCTGTTATTTAAAGTGAAACTCTACCAGAACGGTTGATTGTTTTATGAGCAGTTTACGTTTGAGCGTTACTCACAAATAAGAGGAAGGACAAAATGAATCTATTGAAATCTAAAGTGGCCCAGGCAGTTATATTGTCGCTATGTTGTCAATCGGCAATGGCGGTACAGTTTATCACCGAAGAGGATTATCAAGCGCTATTACCAACCTTAAATGCCATTAACTCTGCAGCCCCCGATTACCAGATTCGATTAGCCGATAATGTAACCGTCAATTACCACTGTGAGATTATTGAAACTGCAGACGGTGGCTTCGATATTGACAGGGCTGGGTGTAATAATTCAGGTCAGTTTTATGAAATCAATTGGAAAGCTGAACACGCCGGTACGATTAACCTAAGTGTGCTTAACAACAGCAGTAGTGCCACCATAGAAGAACATAAGCTTTGGGCACTTGCTTTCGCGCACGCGAGTGCATCTAGTCGGGTGCAGATGCAACACGGTTTGAAAAAGGGCGTCAATGGTACGTTTGATTTAACCCGCAATTTTGCGACAGGTGAATCGTTTGGTAATTATTTTGAACGGCAGATGAACCCCAATTACTTTGTTTCTAAGGGCCTACAAGAAAGCTCGTTAGGTAATGACTTACCTGATGTACCGATGAGTAATGAAGCTGAAGACGATGGCGTATTACAGATAGAGTACCCAGGTTCTGCTTGGGCGGAATTACAGGGAGTCGTCGGTGGTGGTTTTCCAACCCCATACGCCGACATGGATCCTAAAGAGGTGCTTAGCTCAAACAATGGTCCTGCTAGCAATATACTTGGCTCTGCGATTAGTAGTGGATTTTATAATGGTTCTGCATTAGCAATCGTTAGTGGCTCGCTGCCGTGGAATCAAGGCTCAGACGCTTCGCAAGATTCTATGCACCTTTTTCTACAAGCTTCGCAAGATCCTGATGCTCTTTCAATGATCATGTCTTTTATGTATAACCGTGGCCCATACGCCGCTAAAGATCAGCTATTGAGAACTCAAGCTATTTTCGATCATTGTGTCACCATTACGGAAGATCTAGAAGATGATTGGACTTGTTTCCAAAAGCAGAATGATTTTGGTGCGCGCTATATTAGGCAGATCCCAGATGTCACCAATAAATTAACTGAAAAAGCGACATCGTTATCGACAAGTTATGACACGCAGCTCTCTTTAGCTGATATCAGCAATTATCTCTCGCTATTAGAAACCTATGGTTTTTACCCCGCTGGGATCATTGAGTTGGCTAAGCAAGCCGCGAGTAGCGAATTCGCCAAATTATCGACTAACGGTACGATTTCCTATCGAGATCAGTTTGGTAGAGTACTTGAAAAGGTAATTGTGCAATTACCTGTTTATGAGCTAGGTGAGGGCGGTCCTTACGATAACAGCAGCAAAAAAGAGCTCTACTTCTATAATTTTTATAATAAGACAAGCTTAGTGGTCACGAAAAATGCGTCGTCTCAGTCAGATGTCAATGAATATCTATTGCCACAAAACAGCTTGAAAATCGATCTTAATGGCAGTTTCGTTACATTAGACACCAGTGATGGTAACGCAAGTTGTGCTAATGAAGCGACGGCGGCACTGCAGGCGTTAGCCGCAGCTAAAGATAACACTTATATATCCCTGAGTGCACAAATGATCTTTACGGTTGATGCTAATGGTCAATGTCGCTTCACCACTGGAGAACACACTCCCCCAGTTGCCCCTTTAGAAGGGTATTGGGATAGTGCAAAACTTTACAGTAATCCAGGAGAGGTGGTTATTGATGGCCTAGATTGCAAGCAATATCGCAATGAATGGTATATTGCGGGAGGTCGTACACCGAGTATCGTCTTTGCGGCTGAGCCCTGGGGAGTGTGGCGACAAGTATCCGATGAACTCGCTGTTGGCTGCACTGTTAATTAATAAGAAGGTTGCTTGCGGCCCTAGTGGTGACTAGGGCTCGAGCAATAGCTTTCCATTTAAATTTATATGGTTTTCACACGGACTCATACTCAACTCGTTGTTTATCTTAAACTTAAAAGCTGATCCCATGTTAAATGGGGGAGGCTAACCCACCTATCTCTGCCATCGAGTTTGTTTTGATTATTCTTACATAAAAGTTTATTAAACATTGACCTATAAGATATTTGTGCGATGTTTAATGGTAAGCCAATAGTAGGCTCTTTTGCTCTAATCTTTAAGGACCGTTTAGCTTGATTGAACGAAAAATAAATAAAGATAACAATTTTTACTATATGACCGCTGCGCTGGTGATCATGCTGCTGAGCGCTTCGCTAATTAAAAGTGTGGCAGCGGGGATGGTGGAGTCTATCCTTGAGGGGATCATTGCGGTGACTTTTTTAGTCTGTGTGGTGAGTTTAGGGGTTGATAAGAGCTGGAAGCGCTTTATGCAGATGTTGATCGTCATATGGATTGCTTTGGTTATACTTAAAAAATTAGTGTTCATTCCTCACCTTAACTTAATGATGTTACTGCTAATGTTTGCTTTTTTTTGGGGTACATTTAGCTCTATTTGCAGACAAATTTTGTTTTCTGGCTCAGTCGATAGTAACAAGGTGGTAGGGTCGATAGCGTTATTTCTATTACTTGGATTACAGTGGGCTTTAGCCTATTTGTTGATACTAGCCTTTTCTCCAAGTGCATTTGGCGGAATAGAGCAAGTACCTTGGGGGCAAAACTTTTCACAGATGGTTTATTTTAGTTTTGTAACACTAACGACGTTGGGCTATGGCGATATTAGCCCAGATAAGCCTTTTGCACAGGTTGTTGTATATTTAGAAGCAATTGCAGGTGTGTTTTATATGGCAATTGTGGTGGCAAGTTTGGTGAGCGCTGGACTGGCTCAAAAAGTCTCAGAACAGGACCGTTAATATGGAAAATCCAATGCAGCACAGTCAAAGCAAGCTTTTTATAACTAATATGATGGAGTCAGCCATTCGTATCGGTTTGTTATTTATTTTAATCGTTTGGACTTATGACATTATTAAACCTTTCGTTATTCCAGTTTTATGGGGAGCGATTATAGCGGTAGCATTAATGCCGTTGACTCAAAAGCTCGAGCGGGCGTTAAAAGGGCGGCGGGGACTCGCAGCGACCATTTTGGCATTGGGCAGTATTATACTGCTTATAACGCCGTTTATATTAGTATCTAGTTCAATATTTGATGGCGTTAGTCATACTATTGCTGTTTTGCAATCTGGTGAAATTAGAATCCCTGGCCCAACTCAAAAAATTGCTGATATCCCTTTGATTGGCGATAAGCTGTTTGATGCCTGGGCACTTTTTTCAACCAATCTTGAAAAAGCAGTCATCCACTTTTTACCACAAATTAAATCAGCAGTTGGTACTATGGCCGGAGTTTTAGGCAGCGGTGTTGGCACACTAGTGATGTTTATTGTTTCGTTAGCAATTGCTGGTGGGTTTATGGCACATGCTGAGAAGTCTGCTGCTGCAGTGAGCACCGTGGCGGTTAAAGTCGTTGGCAAGCATGGCGAAGAGTGGACAACATTAACTGCAGCGACAATCCGGAGTGTGTTATTAGGTGTTGTTGGGGTGGCGTTTATCCAAGCGATATTAATTGGTTCGGCACTATTTACCTTTAGTATTCCTGCCGCGGGTTTATTTACCTTTATTGTTTTTATCTTGGGCATTGCGCAACTGCCACCGTTATTGGTCGTCTTACCATTAATATTTTTTGTTTTCTCAACACATGACTCTACCCCTGCGACAATATTTACCGTTTGGGTCATTATTGCAGGTGTCTCTGATAGCTTCTTAAAGCCAATGTTAATGGGGCGCGGTGTCGATGTACCTATGCCTGTAATTTTGATTGGTGCTATAGGCGGTATGATCACCGCTGGGATAATCGGCTTATTTCTAGGCGCAGTGGTGCTTGCTATTTGGTATGAGCTGTTTATTACTTGGCTTAAAAGCGAAGACGGTCGAGATAAGGACGCCTTAAGTAGTGATGAAACTAACAGCGAAACGAAACCTATGGTGAGTGCACCTGCTCATAGCGGTGCTGACGAGTAGTCTTCAAAATAGATGCATTAAAAAGCCCGTATTTAACGGGCTTTTTAATGACGGTATATGATAACCGAAGTCATTCGGTTACTTCTTGACCCACTTACCACTGGTTGTTTGAATGTATTGGCCTTTTTTGGTCCCCTTAATCGCTTTCTCAGCAGCTAGTTTCGCAACATCATTCAGTGAAATATTGTTTTTCTTCGCTATTTTCTGATAGTGAGATTTACGCTTAGCGTTAACCGAAATGATCAGCGTCTTTGCCTCCGCTGAAGCTTGAACAAGACCAAGATAACCATTGGTCTGCTCTCCCACTAACCCTTGTGCTTTGGCATCTTGCAGAGAAATAGCCAAGGCATTGAAGCTAAGTAACAGGCTAGCAAATAGAACTAGTATTTTAGATTTCATTAATCACTCCTTCTTATCCTTGGGTTAAAACAACTCATCATCGGCGAGAAGTTCGTCGAGCTCTTTGTCTACTTTAATCTTGATTTCATGCTCAATTTTTACATTGAGGTTTATCACTATAGGCTTATCTGGTGGCTCTATTTTAACAGTAGGGCTACAGCCAATTAGGGCATATATTGCAATGAGCATGCTCAGAGTTTTTTTCGGGATATTAAATATCTTCAATGACTTATCCTTACTTCGTGGTAATGGCAGCGTATTATAGAAGCCTAGAGTAAACAGGTTTAGCTATTTCGCCAATCAATTTATTGCTGTTGTATAGAGTTTTCAATTTGGTTTTGTAAGTTGTCACCAATCTGTAGGCTTCTTAGAAGTTGCAGCATGTTTTCCTCTTGAGAATAGTTTAGATGAATTGGACGCTCAATGCCTCGGCTACGACCTTTTACATTGACCTTAAGTATGGCATCACCGAGCGTGTTCATATCAAAACTACTGGAAAGTTGAGAATACTCTAAATGCTCCAACGCAGAGAAGGCGAATTCCAAGTAAGGCTGGCTCAAGCGCATTTGATCAACGGCGGGGTTACCTGAGACTGCAATCAATCCACCTGGCTGTCTCGCTGCTAATTGGCCTCCTTTTACCTCAGCTTTCCCATTTTCAATTGTTATGGGTAAAACGCCATCAAAGATTCCATCCGCGTATATGCCTACTTGTGGTTGAATTTCGAGTAGCTTTTCCAAGTTGATGTGTTGCAGAACGAAGTACGCCGAAGAGGGCTTTTTCAAACTTAATTTAAACTGTGGGATCAGTAATTGTCCGTCAAGTAGATCACCTTTGGCTGTCAGTCTCACTGAGGCTTGTTTAACTCCAAAAATTTCAGCTGGTAAGGCTAAATGATTGGCTTCATCAGTGCTGATAGAAGCCGTTGATAAACTCGAATCAGTACTAAATGATAATGTGGCTTCAGCTGCAATGTCGGTGATTAACACCCCAGGATTAAACGCCTGTAAAATCAGCTCTATATTGTCGCACTTAAAGCTGCTGCTATTTTTATTCAGCTCACGCTGCCATTGATAGCTACATTGAGTATTTAGAGAGCCGCCTTCAAAGGGTAAGTTGGCAAAGCTACCTTCTATATTGGTAACATTTGGCTCGAATGTTAGCAAAAATTGCGTATCGTTATCTTGTTTAAGCTGATAGTGCACATCAAGAGCAGTATTGCCATTAAGAACAATCGAGTCTGGGAGTGACTTCGTCTGGCTTAAGAAAGCGATGATCGGTTCAAATTCATTGTTAAATTGCCAATCTCCCTCGAGGTTAAAGCGATTAAGCTGACTATTTTTTGGTGAATAAGTGTGTTGGCTGGAAAGGTTTATATCATTAATCCACCAATCCTCCTCAGTGTAGAGTTTTGCTGTTTTAAGTTGTATAGATTGCGTCAAGTTCACTTGCGCTAAGTGCAACAGTTTTTTATCTACCTTTCGTTTCTTTTTAGCTGAGAAGATTACCGTAGACTTATCGAGTTCGACTTGATCTAGTGACCAATTGAGCTGGTTTGACAGTGTTTGATGCAATAATTGGTTGGCTAAAGTTTGTGACTTAGCAGGCGTCATTGTCAAGGTAGTAGGATTTTGTAACGCCACGAGGGCTGAGCCTACTTTCATTTGATAATGAGTTTTCTGCGAGTCTCTATATTGCTGCGTCAGAAGAGCATCCTCAAGCTTGTAGCGAATTTCAGGAATGGTTAGTGTCGTTTCTCCTTTCTCGAAATGGTACTCGGCTGCAGTCACTAGCTCCAATTCCGTTTTCTTTATGCTGGCGTTAACGCGAGGCATTGCAGCTGGTATGTTGTAGGCATTGTTAGACAGGCTGACTCCCTGAGTCAACTGCAATGCTTGTGGACCAATATTGACACTGTAGCTTGGTTTTCCATCGGTAACTGCAGCGGTAAATATCCCGTGAAGTTTAATTGCGGCATTATCAATAGCGATGTCGTAGGGCAGTGCCGTTAATGTTGGCCATAGGGAATTAAGCAGAATATTTTGCTGGTGGTTTGCCTGTATTTTCCAATTAAAGGCGGCTTGAAAATCATTTTTGTGTTGGGTGTCTTGGGGGAGAACAGAGTAATTGATATTTGATATATCCACATTTATAGCAAGTTTACTCTGCAATAAATTAATCGACATGAGTTTGGTCGATATAGACTTGTCCTGTAGCTTATAATCTATTGGGCTGTTTACTGCGATACGTAATTGCGGTGTGATGACGTTTGCTTGTTCATCTTTAAAGGACATCACTTTATAAAGGTTGCTCAGCGCATTTTCGAATGGTGAATCATTAAGCCGGTGCAATATTTCTGTCATTTGCTGCTGAGAAGGTGCGACGACGAGCTCAAAAGGTTGAACCCTTAGCTGCAGATCAGCGATGTGACCGTTTACAGCAAAAACCAGCGATTGAATTGAGTCATTGGGTATTGGTTTAAGGGGGAGCGGCTTAGGTTTGTTATTTATCTGCGAAGATTTATCTATCAAAGTGGAAGGTGCTAAAGTTAGCGCAGCAAGGCTTTTGAGCTCAACACTAAATTGACTCAACTTATGTGTAGATTGTAATTGCCCTGATTTTAATGCCAAACTCACCGTTGAGTCCAAGTGTCCGCTGAGGTTAATCTGCTGTGAGCGCAGCGTCTCTTGAAGTTGATATAAAGGAGCTAATAAACTGTTGGTATGAGGAGCATTTTCTGCCGCTATGCTACTATTTGTTGGAAACAGCTGAGACTCCGCGCTGTAGATATTTGCCGTTAATGCTTGTAATTCGTTAAAATTAATTTGGGTTTTAGCTTGCCAAAGGCTTGACGAAAGTTGCGCATCTAAACTGAACACTGAAGCATTGTTATGATCAATTTCGCTGTTAAAGTGGCCACTTTTATCAAGTGTTAGCTTGGATAATGACATGGTTAGCTTTTCGGCTGCTATTCCTTTTAGTGTGAATTGGGTTTGTTCTATTTCAATTTCAGGTAGTGCGGCAAAATCAAGTGCTATTGTCGGGTTTGAAACATCACTACTGGCCGTTGATTGGCGCAGTATATTTGGGCTTAGTTGCACGTCGACATTTTTGGCCGACAAGGATTGCAGATCATCAATACCCAAAGCTAATAGCTTTGTTTCTGGTAAAAGTGCTACCTCTAGCTCAGTTATCTTAATATCGCTGCCGTTGACTGTTAATGATACCTGTGGCGCCAGCCAGTGAGTCAACGAAAGTGGCTTAATATTCAGTTGTTTAAGCTCTATTTGATAGGGTTGCAGAAAGTGATTTGCCAGCGAAAGAGTTAACCGTTGGTAATTGAAGCTAATGTAGAACGCTGAGATGATAAGTACGCACAATATCATACCAAAGAAAATCAGTAATAAGCGTCGGGCTTTATGGTTAAATGTTTTTGTGGCGGCCTGCTGCACTTATTGCACTCTCTTAGGTTGATTTAATTGGAATTGTTATATGGTTTGTATCGTTGGTTTATTGGGCTGATTCTAGCACCTTATCTTAAGCTATGAACAGTTTATCAATGACTTAAGCGGCTACTTATTGAAATGACAGCTTTTGCTTTGTGAGTTATTTTAGCTTGTTAACAGCGATATGACTCGATAGAACAACTGAATGTAGCAGCTTCAGAAGTAGCGACATAGAGTCTTAGGCTTGTGCTAGAAGACGCAAAAAATCTTGCGTGTTAACTTCTTCTAGTTGGATAGATACAATTTAAGGATGATAGATAAGAGAATAAAGCGTTAATGGTGGCTGGTATATTAAATGTGACAGCCGCGATATTACATCTCTGATGTATGTTTGGTACCGCTTTTTCAGTGCAGGTGAGCAGATTGCCGTGATGGCGAGCTTGGCCGCACTATTGAATTTTGGTTTTGGAGTTCTGCAATTTGTTTAGTATTCGCTTTAAGGCAGGTTTGGTCTCGGTTGCCATTGTCTAGAGGGCGTTGATCTTTCTTAGTTGTTTTTACCGCTGTTTATTGGCTATTTTAACAAGGCAAAGGTTATACGGTTTAGTCATTCCCCACAAATAACTTGTAACGCAGTATAAATAGCCAAGCACCGTGGACACTCGGGTTCGTTTCAATGCTTTTATCATGGCGTTACGAGCTTTCACTTAGCTCGCTATGGGTCATCGCTCAAGACTTGCCCTAAAGGCATTGAATTCGAACAAAAACTAAGCTCAAAAGCCCTGATGTTATCGACATCGATAAGTCTAATTACTTTCGATGTCGATACTCATATTTGCTATTTCCAGCGAATGTGTGTTGTTAATGTATGACTTTCTTTTGGCGCAAGTGTCACTTTGTCTTCAAGCACATTCGCAGCCTCAAGGCAGACCATAGACAAGTAATCATCATCATTAAAGCGCGATAATCGTTGTGATTTATCTATCCATGGGTTCCATAATACCGCGCTATGACTATTCTCGCGGCTGACTTCTATAATCCCTTTACGGGTATGAAGTTGTTGTACTGGGCCTAGGTTGGTATAAACTCGGTCTGTTTCACGGTTAAAATCAACGTCATCCTGCGCTTGATTAAAAGGGCCTTTGCCAAATTCGATGTATTTTGAATCTGAAAACCCAGTTGCCGTTAATTGATGGATATCTTCAATAGGGAAATAGCTATGCAGCGCTTGGGTCAAACTGACTTCATAATCACCATGGTTAATATTTGTTAGGCTCACTGACAGGGTTTCGCTAAGGCGAAATAGCAACTCTACACTGGTATCGTGGGGCCAGTATTGCGTATCTGAGTCCGAAATTGGTAGGGTAAACTTGACCTCCACAGCCTCATCTAGCATTTTTACCGAGTCGAGTGTCCATATACTGGTTCGAGCAAATCCGTGCTGAGGAAAACCTGGATTAGGGCTCATACCAAACCATGGCCAACATACTGGTACACCGCCGCGAATACCACTTCCAACTTGATAATCATCGGCACTTGAAACCCATAACAGAGGTTCTTTTCCTACTGGTTCAAAGTAGTCAATTTGCGCACCCTGTAGAAAAATTCTAGCCTTGCATTGAGCTGTATTTATTTCAACATATTCAAGACCATTGGCGTGCTTTTTAGTGGTGACCGAACCCATTGGGAGATGTCCTCTCTGAGTGTAAACGCGATAGTTAGATTTAGCTTACCCCGTTTTGCAGGGTTAAATAAGGGCTATTTAGAATGATTTTACGGTAACGCTGTTCTGATGGATAAACAAAGCCAAAATAATGCTGAGTTTTTGCTCAAATTTGGTTAAGGTGGTCAGAGCAGTGACCATAAATAAAACAATTAAAGGGATGACGCATGCCAATTTATCAAGCTCCGTTACGTGATTATCAGTTTGTACTTAATGAACTGCTGGATATTTATAACCAAGATAATTTAGCAGGATTTGATGAGTTCGACCCTGAACTTATCGATGCGGTATTGCAAGGAGTTGCAGACTTTACCACAGATATTATGCTGCCATTGAATGGCTCTGGCGATGTAGAAGGCTGTAAGTTAATTGATGGAAAAGTGATTACGCCCAAAGGGTTTATTGATGCCTATCAACAGTATGTTGACAACGGCTGGGCGACTTTGACTTGTGATCCTGAATTTGGCGGCCAAGGATTGCCAGAAGTTGTTGGGATCTTTGCCACTGAGATGAAAACGGCGACAAACATGGCTTTTGCTATGTACCCAGGTCTGACTCATGGTGCTTACGCTGCTATTCATGTGCATGGTAATGATAGATTGAAACAAAAGTACCTAGAAAAATTGGTGAGTGGGGAGTGGACCGGCACCATGAACCTTACTGAATCTCATGCGGGCACCGATCTTGCGCTGTTGCGTACTAAAGCCGTTCCTGCCGGTCAGGATACGTTTGCTATTACTGGCGAGAAGATATTTATCTCATCGGGAGATCATGACTTAACCGACAACATCATACATTTAGTGTTGGCAAGGCTACCTGATGCTCCAAAGGGGGTAAAAGGGATCTCTTTGTTTGCTGTGCCTAAAGTAATGGTGAATGAAGATGGAAGTTTAGGTGAACTCAATAGCCTTTGTGCAGCAAGTTTAGAGCATAAAATGGGGATCCACGGTAACTCGACTTGCGTAATGAATTTTGATGGCGCTATTGGTGAGCTTGTTGGGGCACCGCATCAAGGTCTTCGGGCAATGTTTACCATGATGAACCAAGCGAGATTGGGAGTCGGAATTCAAGGGTTAGGTGTGTCTGATATCGCTTATCAAAATGCTTTGGCTTACGCTAAAGATCGTATTCAAGGTCGAGCATTAAGTGGTGTTAAAAATGCTAATTTAGCGGCCGATCCTATTTTGGTCCATGGTGATGTACGCCGTATGTTGTTGTCACAAAAATCCTTTAATGAAGGCGCTAGAGCACTAATGGGCCAACAAGCGCTTTGGCTTGATGAAGCGGAGCGGCATAACGATCCACAGCAACAAAAGAGAGCGGCTCAACTTGCAGCGTTATTTACGCCAATTGTAAAAGGGTTTGTAACTGACCAAGGCTTTAAGGCTTGTGTTGATGCACAGCAAGTGTTTGGTGGGCATGGTTATATTCATGAGTGGGGCATGGAGCAGTTTGTTAGAGACATCCGTATTTCGATGATTTATGAAGGCACTAATGGTGTGCAGGCATTAGATTTAGTCGGTCGGAAAGTAATGGCTGATAAAGGCGCTGCGTTAAAGTTGTGGTCTGAGGAAGTTAAAACCTTTATCCAAATTAATCAGGCCAAAGAAGCGATGAAACCTTTTGTTGCCGCTTTAATGGCTGCAGCAAATGACCTTGAAAAGGCTACGGGGTTGATAGCGACTGAAGCTGCCCAAAAGCCTGATACGATTGGTGCAGCTTCATTTGCTTATATGCAGCTTTTGGGTATTACAGCTTTAACTTGGATGTGGGCAAGGGTGGCTAATAAAGCGTTAGCTGCTATAGACTCTGGCGCAGAAAATGTCGATTTTTACCAAAATAAATTGAAAACTGCGGGCTTTTATATTGCTTACTGGACACCACAATCACGTGGTCTAGTTAAACAAATAGACTCGGCAAGTCAGATTATTTGTGATTTTGACAGCGCTGATTTTTAGTCGTAAGTTCCAAGTCAGTATAAAAAAAGCCTATTACGCAGAGGTAATAGGCTTTGTTATCTAAGCTTCAAAAACTTTCTGATGTGCAGCTACTTTCGGATAACACTTTATTTTTTAGCGACGAAAGGTAAACGCTTTCTTAGCGTAATAGGCTCACCGTCAACGTCGGCTATCACAGTGACTTCAAACCATGCATCATGCTTTATCAACTTAGCATCGATAGCGAAACTTTTGCTCAATGGTTTTTCTTCATACGGCTGCATAGTAAAAGCCTCGGTATGACGTTCACTTTCATTGCCATGAAACAGGTCATAAATTACGTGCCCCGATGTCGCACCTGCGAACGGACCATTTAGTTGACCTGATATGGTGAGTTCACCCTCAGCATATTGAGCACTGATCTGCGGTAATTCAAAACCACGATACTGTTTGGATTTTTGAGTAACAGATTGACTGATCTGTTGCTCATTCCATAAGTAGCTGATATTGGCTGTGATAGTGCTAGCTTCTTTAAGCAAACTTTTCTCGACTGGGATTTCCAGTCGCTGGCCAGGTTCAATGGTGATAGTTTGTGCTGCTGAGGACTTATCACCGCCTGTAACTGTTAGGCTGAACGTTATCGTGTCTGTACTACGGTTGGTTAAAATAACCACCTCTTCAAGAGATGTTAGACTTTGGCCAATCCAATCAACTTTTAGCTCTAGGCCAGAAAGTTCAGCAAGTGCATCATTTAACCCTGCGCCTGCTTTAGCAAGTGCAGGCAATTGCGCTACCACTATCGCTAGCTCTTTATCGGCAGAGTGACGATTTAGTGCAGCGCTATTGAGTGCGTTAAATCCATCTCTCCATGTTTTAGGTGTTTTATCACCTGCTTTCCATATCGCTCTAGCAAATCTAAGCGACAGAGAATCGCCTTTAAATGCCCATGCATTTGTTGGTGCCGATACTGTGTAGTCAATTTTATCGGGGTTTAAATCGCGACCATCATCAATAAAAGGGGTAATACCATGTTGGTTGTCCGTTGAGATTAAGCCAAACGGGTTATCAACTAGCGCTGTGTAAATCGTTGCTGAGATTGGCTGTTCTACACTAAAGGTATTTGCATTTTTAGCCTTTAAGGTATAGATAATTTGGTCATTCTGAATTTGAATTGAAACGCCTAGCTGCGGCTTGTCTTGGCTATTTATGCTTTTTACAATGTCTGCAGGCAAGGCTATCTTTTTAACCTCCATTCCAAGCGATAGACCATTAATTAGCAAGGTGTTACCGGTTGCTATTTCGACTCGTAATTGCGGGTCTGTATCGGTATTGGCACCTTTCCATCCAGAGAAACTCGCTAATTTAGCTTTGGTGTTTTCAGCGGTTGATTGCGCTCCTAGTGCCATCCCTATGCTGCCTTGGTCAATCTGCGTCTTGTCGAAGTCAATAACAAAAGCAAGGGTTGGTTCAGCAACGCCACGCTTTACGGGTAAGGTTAATGTACTTGCTGTAGCTTGCGGAAAATCTATTTGGAACGGGGTGAAACTAGGCACTTGCGCTGGCGTCATGTTAAAACCAAGGCGCTGTGGTCCATATTCATAGCTCGATTTGCGCTTGTAGAACATATTACCGTCCATTTCCCATTGACCGCGGGTGGCGACCTCATGGGTTTGAACAATATTTTCAGCCCACTGTTTGAAAGTACGCTCTAGCCCATCCCAATCTGGAACAATTTCTTGCAGTAAAGCTAAAGACTCAGTTCGGCTAGCTGTTTGACGTTTAACAATCTCTTGGTGATAGATCTTCATGTACTGCGAATATTCTGGGTTGTTATACATGAATTGTACAAACAGTACGTTAAGGCCGCGGTCAAATTTTGCTCGATTATGAATGTCGACTAATGTTGGACTTTCTTTTGAATAAACATCGATGCCTTGGCTTACTACATCGAAAATAGGCACATCATGTCCAAAAACTGCGAGTTGTTTCTTCTCACTATCGAACACATGATTGGCTAATGAATCACCTAACCCTTCGCCATGCCATGATGGTGTCCACGGGTAATTACCAACGGCCATTTGATAAGAGTGCATGGTTTCATGGATAGCAATATAGCGACGGTGCTGAGGCCTTTCGGTTGGGAAACTATAGCCAACTTGGTTGTAGTACATCGCTTCGCCGCCAGCATAGTGATGCACGCCGCGATTAAAGCCGTCATCGAACATGGCTAAACGCAATTCACCAACACTGGTAGCATAGGTAGATGCAATACGCTGGTTTTTAATATTTGCTGGCTCTAGCCCAAAAAACTCGACATAGTAGGGGTAGGATAACTCCAGTAGTTCTAAGAAAAATTTTGCACGCTCTGCAGGGTAATCCGTTTTCAATGCAAAATGTTTACTTACATACCAGTCAAAACCTTCTGTATTGGCAACTTTTCCCTCACTAAACGTAAAGGGTATTTGCTTACCAACAAAAGCCACATCAATATCGACAACAGTCGACGTTCTCGCATTATGGATCACCTCTGCCTTCATTGCTGTTGGGACTGGTATTGCCTGTACAATATCCAGAGAATAGCGTGATACTGCTTTATCTGAACTAGATGCTGACAGAGGGGGAGTACTTTGTGCACAAGCGCTCAAAATAATAGCGGAGGTTAACGCGTATATTAATTTCTTTTTCATACAATTCAGTTCCATAATATTAGAATGTATGGCAACGACTCAATAGCATGTTTAAAATAAGAGCTTGTTGGTTGTTCTTTTTCGTAAGCTAATTAGAACTAGTCTAAGCATGCTAGGTTGCCACTTATAAAGATTTTACAATGTGACGGTATTTATTATATTAATGGATGAAGCACTTTCTAGTGCTTATATAATAAATTCGGAATATATATTTTATCGTTTTGTTCAACTCATAATACTATTTGACAATCCTTTGTCAGGAATGTTTCTTTGTCATTTTTTTAACAATAGAGGATGATACTCGATATCGGGGATATTGTATACCTTTATTGTTAGTTTTTGAAATTCAATAAATAAAAGTATAATTATTCACTTTTTGCAACGATTTGATGTGGATAAACTGGAAAGTGGTACACGAGCAGTGCTAAAAACCAATCTCTGCTCGCAATATGAACCATAGGGAGGCGTTAGCTAAGCATTTTTATCGTTTTAAAACGTATTATTTTAAAATTTTATTTGGACTCAATTTCAGAGTCTTTTAATTGCTGTTTTTTTTGATATTATTATCCTTAATAATTTTCAAGTTGTTATGCTAACGTTTTTTGTAAGTGAGCCGATATTGGTTTATGTTAATTTGGCACTTGTGTTTATAAAGAAATCAGAATAATAAACCAATAAATGAATTGGAATCGTGATAATTGGGTATCCTATGAGTATTAAAAATTCGATAACAGCAAAAATAGTTGTTTCAACAGCCATTGTTGTCTCTCTAGTCCTCTTGTTAACCGCATTTTTTACCGTGCGTTACGTCGCTCAATCAGCTAGCAGCGAACTAGATGATTCGATGGCGGCATCAATCAAGCTGAATGCGACCGAAATTGAAAGTTACTTTAAACAACACGCAAATGGTGTAGACACAGTATTCAGAAACGTTGGTCTTATCGATTGGTTTGATAGTCATACTGTCAGCGGCGAAGGATTGCAGACGCCAGAATTTGAACGCGTCGTGAAAATCATGGACCGAGAAGTGAAGCACAGTAGCGATATCATCTCGATATTCTTTGGTTCAGGATTTACAGGAGAGTACTTTGCTGAAGAAGGGGTGTCTGTCATACCTGGTTATAACGTGCTTGAACGTCCGTGGTGGAATGAAGTTAAAGACACTAATAAGTGGAATGTTAGCCGTATTATCTTTGAGCCAAGATACAACGAATTTTATGTGTCCATTAATTTTCCAATTAATAATTTTGAGCAAGATTTTATCGGAGTGGGTGGTGTAGATCTCTATCTTACATCGGTAAAAGACATTGTTTCTGCCATCAATTATAAAGGCCAAGGCCAAGCATTTTTGTTAGACAATAATGGCGATATGGTGGTATTTCCCGATGAGCAGCTAGCTATTGTAGATGTTGAGAATCGCGAAACAGAAAACATCAAACTGGATACATTAGATCGGCAAAATGGCAATGAAGGCTTTATGCAGCTTGCGAAGCAAATGGATCGCGACAGTTATGGCAAGTCACAGATCACTTGGCGAGGTAATGACTACTATGTGCAGTTTAGTAACGTTGAGGTTACTCAGCTAGGCCTTGATTGGAAACTGGCGATCATGATCCCGCTAGAATACGCCGAAGCGCCAGTGAAGGAGTCTGTACAATCTTCAGCGCTGATCGTGCTGCTCATTTTAGTTGTCACTTTGGTCGCGGTTTATTTTATGACCTCTATGCTGCTTAAGCCACTTTCTCAGGTAAAGGAAGCCTTAGTCGAAATTGCAGAAGGTGATGGGGACTTATCTAAAACCATTTCGGTTAAAAATAATGATGAAATTGGCCAGCTATCGGAAGCATTTAATAGTTTCGTCAGCCAAATCCAAAATATTGTCAGTCATGTACAGGACAGTAGCGCCGAGTTAAAACAAACAACTGCCAACGTGAGTGACATTAGTCAGCTTGCCTCTAATAAAATTCAAGCGTCACAGCAAGAGGTGGCTTCAGCGGTTAATACTATCAACATGATGGCCGAGACAGCGCACGAGATTAAAGAGCAGGTCTCAAGCGCCCGCCAATCCGCAGAAGTGGCAAGCGACACTTCAAAGCAAGGCCAATCAGTCTTGAGTAACTCAATGGAGGGACTGTCAACGCTGAATGTAAACTTTGATAGTGCCGTTCATACCATTGAAGATCTGCGCATGAGCAGCCAATCGATTGGCGAAGTAATGGTGGTGATCCGCAATATTGCTGAACAAACTAACTTATTAGCGTTGAACGCAGCGATTGAGTCGGCAAGAGCTGGTGAGCACGGTCGCGGGTTTGCTGTCGTTGCAGATGAGGTGCGCCAATTAGCCAAACGAACGCAAGAATCGACTGAAAGTATCCAAAGCAGTATTAATGACTTGCAAAGTAAAGCGGTTGCAGCTGAAAGCAGTATGCGATCAACACGTGAGCAAGTTAATCAGTACATGGAAGATACTCAAGTTGTACATACTCAACTTACAGAAATTACCGTTGTCGTTGATGAGAACAGTGAGCATATGCAGGGCATTGTAAATATTACTCAAGAGCAAGATCAAGTCTCCCAGTCTATTCGAGATATGATGCAAGAGGTTAATAATATTGGTGAGCAAACTCAAAGTGAAGCTGGCAATTTAATGCAAAGCTGTACCGATCTTGAGACACAAACCGACAAACTGACAGATCTGGTGAGACGTTTTAAAATATAACCTCATGAAAAAGTGATTCAAACAGCTCATCAAGCACCTTGTCTAATCAACAAGGTGCTTTTTAGTTGTCTATTAGGGTAAAATTCGCAGCATTAAGAAAGCAATAAACCCATATAAAGGATAGTTACGTGAAGTACGATTGGATATTGTTTGATGCTGATGAAACCTTGTTTCACTTTGATGCTTTTAAAGGTTTACAGCTGATGTTTTCTCGGTTCAATGTAGATTTCACTGCTGAGGATTTTCAGCAATACCAATTGGTGAACAAACCTTTGTGGGTTGATTATCAAGATGGAAAGCTAACGGCTAAGCAGTTGCAAAATACCCGCTTCGAAATGTGGGCAGAAAAAATTAGAGTATCTACTCAACGGCTTAATAGTGAATTTCTTGCTGCGATGGCAGACATCTGTACATTATTACCAGGTGCTCAGGAGTTGATTGATGCTTTAACGGGCAGAGTTAATATGGGGATCATTACTAATGGCTTTACTGAGCTGCAAACCGTGAGGTTGGAGCGAGTGGGTTTAATCGATCGTTTTTCTCCACTGGTGATATCTGAGCAAGTGGGGGTCGCCAAACCAGATATTGGTATTTTTGACCACGCCTTTTCACAAATGGGTCAGCCTAAACGCGACACTATTTTAATGGTTGGTGATAATCCGCATTCTGATATACAGGGCGGCTTAAATGCTGGGATTGATACCTGTTGGCTCAATCGACTTGGTGAAGATAAACCTGACAATATCACCCCGCATTATGAGGTTGGTTCTTTAACTGAGCTACAGCAGTTGTTGAAGGCAGACTAACACTGTTTTTCAAAGTGCAGTAAACGGTTATTAGCTGGCATGCTAAAGTCAGCTATTAACTGTAAACCTTGCTCTTCTGCAAGCTGCATTATCCATTCAAAATCACGTATGGCACTTTGCGGATTTCTGTCTGCAAGCCAACGGTCAAAATTTCGATTACTTTCACTACTGTATTGTCCTTGGTAATTGAAAGGCCCGTAGATACATAACTGTCCATTTTCACTTAGGTGTCTGCCAACGCCGAAGAAAAACTGTCTAACCATCTCCTTTGACATGATGTGCAGCGTATTTGCGGTAAATATAGCATCAATAAATGGTTGCTCTAGTTGATCGATGGGCCATGGTTGCAATACATCTAGTTCAAGTGGTTTACGTAAATTGTCACTTGGAGATTCTGCTAGCCAAGCGTTAATCCCTGAATGATATTCCAACTGATCGCTAGTCTGCCATGTTAGGTGGGGCAGTAGTTTGGCAAAGTGCACAGCGTGTTGACCTGAGCCGCTACCAACCTCCAGCACATGTGATGATTGGCTAAAACTGTCTTGTAATATTGCAGCAATTGCCGCCTTATTATTTTCACATGATTGAGAGTAGGGAAGAGAGCTCAAAAATTTATCCTTTTTATCAATGTTACAAGCTGCCATTTAAATTGATAGGTAATGACGGGGCCAGTTTGATTTATAACAGTTATTTTTACTCTTTTATAGAACTAAAAACAACTCTATATAGCTTGTATATTAAATTAAAACAGGCAGATAGTCGTAGGAAGATTTTGTGAAAGGCGCTATTATCAAGCCTAAATCTTATGCCGTGTTTACGGCCATAATGAATAAGGAAGTAACGTGGCGATTGAACAACAAGAGATGATGGCAGTATTGAGCGAGCTTGAATGTCGTACTAACTTCACTCTCAAAAAAGTGACTGAATATATGTTGCCAAAACTTAAGGAGCCTTTCTATCTGTATGTTGATGGTAAGCAAGCTCAGTTAGTGATTAGGCCCGCTTACGAAGTGTTTAAGGCTGATTTGGCAGCACTTGAAGGGGTTCATGCTAAAGAACAATATTGCCATTATTCTGAAATGACACGGTTTCCAAAGAGAGTACAAAAGAGTGTTAATGGTATTCACTATGGATTAGCGTTCAGTTTTGACAATGTCGATTCGGTAAAAGGGTTTATAGCTAAATTACTCATTATAAATCAAGGCTAATTTGGTGAGTTGATTGAGGTTAAAGTCGTAAGCGCTAACCGTTACATCTGACATATTTGAATGCGCTAATATTGAGGTTGTAGTGAGAAAAAGTGACAAAAAAATAGAGAATACTATCCGGATGGTATTGACTGAAGTGTGTGAGCGGTTAAAAGGGGAAGTTGTTGGCTTTGAATGGTTGACTCATAAAGTGAATTTCAACAATGTAAACCAGACTTTAACGATTACCTTTATGTTTGATTCTTTCGCATCCCTAAGAAGCGCTAAGGCCGCGTTGAAAACCGATGAAATGGCAAAAGAGGCGGCTAATGCTTTAGCTAAACAGAATATTCACCTTAAAAATTTTGTTAAACAATGTCATTTCGATACAGACGAACGTAATGGATAGAGTGCATCGAAATATTCTTTGTAAAGATGCTATTATCTGCAGTTTTTTTATCTGTTTTTCTGAGTTTACTGGGATGTAGACAAGGTCGTTGTCGATTTGATGGTATATGGTAAACATTTTGTAGCAAGTAATCATTGGCGTTAATCGCAATTGCCAGCCATAATTCGGCGATAAGGATATCTAGAGTTAACGACAGGGAGTTGAAATCAATATGGATACTAATCAAGTGACCCATCAACAGGATCAGATTGATTGCGATGACGATATCGAGATGTTGTCTCAACTTAATCGGAAAAGACTTAGATTCTTTGGCTTAATGTTAGGCATTATAGCAGGCTTACCGGCAGGCTTTTTTGGCGCACGTTGGGTTTACCAATGGCTCTTCCCTGTCAGCTAGTCAAGATAACGCAATAAAAAAGGCTCCTTTAAGGAGCCTTTTTAGTGGATTAAAACTTAGTTACTAGCGATTACTTTGCAGTAGGCTCTGTAGTTAAGTCTATGCTGTAAATAGCAAAACCAGCAACTGTGTTGTCATCTTTAGCAAGCTTAACCATTGTACGCTGTTGGTTTTCTTTGATGAACGTATCAGCAAGTTCACTATCTTGAGTTTCAAAGCGAACATCAAGTGCTACGTTGGTCGTGATGGTTTTGAAATCCCAGTTGTAGTCAGCTGAAGGATCAACAGCGCTGTTGTATCCGCCTGAACCATCTGGCTGTGACTCTGCAGTAATATACTGAGATAGTGCTTCGCGGTTCTCATCAGGCAGTTCAAGTACTACGTGATCAGGACCTGTTCCTGCAAATGCGCCGCCAAAGGCGCGGTAGTTATTTGATGCAACAACAAACTCTTTTTCGTTAAATTCGGCACCGGTAAAGACTTTGCCATCGGCATCGGTGTAAGCTAGATCTACAATACGATTTGCATCAGCATTAACTTCAGCGCAGTTACGGTCAAACTTTGACGGCTGAGTAACATCAACTTTGTAAGTTAAGCCATCAAGTACATCGAAGTTATAGGTTGGGTGACCTGCACGGTTAATGAGGTTTTGAGGCGCAGTGCTTGTTGGATCAATTTGGTTAAACTGATTTGCACTACACTCTAGCCAGTCTTGTAGCTCAGCACCGGTCGCTTTTACTGCAACCATAGTGTTTGGATACAAGTATAGGTCAGCTGCGTTACTGTAAGTCAGCTCGCCTGCTTCAACCATGACAAATTGGCTAGCATCACCTTCTTCATAACGCCCACCGGCTTTAAATGGTGCTGATGCTGACAATACTGGTAGTTTCTTCAGTTCTTCATCTGTACCAGCTTGAATTTGCTGAGTCACTTTAGCAATCTGTGCATCAGAAACAATCTGTACCGTAGGATCATCTTGAACCAGAGTTAAGAAGCTATACATGTCAGAGGTTGCAACACCGATAGGCTGGTTAACAAATTCTAAAGTACCTTGGTGTTCAAGCTCAACTGCGTCACGGATTGATTGCTCACCTGTAACTAGCTCTTCTTTGTTGGCTGTATCATAAACTGGGCGTGCTTCAGTTTGCGACTCTTCATGGTAAACATTCCATTTACCGTCTTCTTTGCGAAGTTTAAGGTCAACAATACCTAAGTTGTCACCCCAGCGACCAGGCATGACTGCTGGTACACCGTTCAATAGACCCTTTTCAACGTCAGTGTTAGGTAAATCAGCGTACTTAGCATCAGGGAAGATCGAGTGACTATGGCCAAACATGATGGCATTAATGTCTTCAACATGAGTTAAAGCATAAGTTGCGTTTTCTGCCCAAGCATCACCTGGGTTATCGCTAGAACCAATACCTGAATGCGGGATGGCGATAATCACATCGGCACCTTCAGCTTTCATTTGCGGGATGAACTTTCTCGCAGCCTGAGTAATACCAAGCACTTCAACTTCACCATCTAGGTTTGCTTTATCCCACTGCAGAATTTGTGGCGGAACAAAACCGATGTAACCAATTTTGATTGTGTGTTCATTACCATTACTGTCGACAACCACTTTGTCGGTAATAAGGTAAGGGGTGAACATGTTGTCTGCAAATTCTACTTCATTCCAGCAACCGTCTTTTTTAGCACAGATAACGTTAGCGTTGATGTAAGGGAAATCCGCACCAGCAATGGCTTTTTCTAGGAATTCTAAGCCGTAGTTGAATTCATGGTTACCAATATTACCAACTGCGTAATCTAAGGTGTTCATCGCTTTATAAGCAGGATGAGTATCGCTTAGGCCTGCGCTAGCAATGTAATCACCCATTGGGCTGCCTTGCAGTAGATCACCGTTGTCGACAAGCACTGAGTTTGCTTTTTCTGCACGGGCCTGGCTGATCAAGCTAGCCGCTCTTGGCTAAACCGATTGTTGGATCTTCTTTACCACTGTAGTAGTTAAAATCCATGATATTAGTGTGCAGATCTGAAGTTTCAAGAATTCGAAGATCAACCTGAACCTCACTGACTTTGTTGTCATCATCGTCTGAGCCACAAGCCGTTAGACCAAGTGATGCTGCGATAACTACTGCTAAAACTTTTTTGTTTAACATATCCATTCTCTTATATTTGTTTAGACCCCAAGAAGCCATTGAGCGCTTCTTAAACTGCTAACAGGTTTATTTTTGGCATAACTCACTGATAGCGGCTGTGATTATAGAGGGTATTTATGTGACTTTTGTGATCTAAGGCTGACTTCTGGTGTATCAATTTGTGACAAGGGGAACCTTTAATTTATTGGCTGTTTTATTAATCAATCCATCATTTTATTGTTACTATTCGGGGTGTGTTTTTAGGTTTATGTTGAGCTGCTGATCCCTTTGGTAACATTTGTGCTGATAGGGTTTTCCTAAGGTCGAATGATTGCGACACTTAGGTTTTTAAAGTGGGTGATTTGTAATCGTTATTAGGGTGGGAGCTTAGTATTTATCTGAAGGGCTGCGCTTCTTGGCAATTTTTATTAAGTGGTAGGTTTTAGTGGAAAATAACTAAACCGCTTAAGCTTGGCCTTGCCAAAATGGCGAATAAATTGCGGCAAAAACAACCGGTATAGATCAACGGCCCTCAGGCTTAGAAACAAGAACAGTTTGGTGGATTAAGCGATGGGGTAATTTCAGAGATTGCTATGACAGCTAAGGCTTGATTGAGCGCGTCGCGAACAAAAAATCGAGCCGTGAAAAGGCTCGATTTTTTAAGTTAAGTACTTATCTGTTTGGCTAGTTCATCCAAGGTAGCATGCGACGTGAAAACCGATCTGCTTGTCCGAGGCGAATGGCAGATTGATGACGCATTCTATATAGCGCTTGGTAGCACAGTGGTACCAGATATAAACTGGTAACGGTAGAGAACGTTAGTCCACCAATAATTGCAATCGCCATCGGTGAGTATGACGGGCCGCCGCCCCCTAGCTGAGTATCGCCCATTGCTAACGGAACCAGACCTAATACTGTGGTGCCCACCGTCATTAATACAGGACGTAATCGGGTATTACACACTCGACTGATGGTTTCTGATAATTTGTCGAGCTCAGGGTTAAGTTGGTTTATTTGATCAACCAATACAATACCGTTGTTGACCACAATCCCCATCAAGATCAAAATCCCTATCATTGCCATAATCGACATTGGGGTGCCGGTAAATAGCAGTGCCCAAAATACCCCCGTAATCGAAAATAGGATGGAGGTGATAATCGCTGTGGGTAACAGTAGTGACTCAAATAATGCTGCCATCACTATATAAATCATTGCGATAGCTAAAATCATGTTGGTTGCCATGACCGCCTCATCTTCATCTTGCTTTTGGAAACCTCCACGTAGTGAATAGCCATAGCCAGCAGGAAAATTAATCGTCTCCATGACTTGGGTGATCTTTTCTTGCGCTTCTTCGGTGGTGAGGTCATCGAGGTTGGCCCCAATCGATAACGCGGTTTGCCTGTCGTAATGGCGAATCGTGTCAAATCGAGGTTGGATCTCGATATTAGCCAGACTGTCTAACGTATATACGCGATTGTTGATACGGATGATAGGCAGCTGTTTCAGCTTCTCCAGTGACAAGCGCCATTGTTGCTCGTAGGCCATTTCTATCCGAAGTTCTCCATTTGGATCATGACGGAATGAGCGCAGTTGAGAGCCTCTAAGTGCCATAGAGATACTTGATGCCACTTCATTCAATTTAAGATCGAGCCTTGCCGCCATTTCACGGTCAATTCGGATCACCACCTCTTGTTGTGCACCGCTGAGCTCCGAGCGGACATCGGTTAGCCCTTCAACAGCACTAAGCAATGGGATCACTTGCTCACTGATATGAATGAGCTCAGTGGTTGAGCGCCCTGTGAGAGAGATGCGAATGCCGTTATTTTCTCCGCCCCAGCCAAATTGCGGTTTCGCAATAGCAAATTTTGGGAAACCTTCACGGATCATTTTTTTCAAGGCTTTCATATCAATCTCTATATCTTCTTTTAGCAGTAAGGTCGATTGACCTCTGTCTGCAGAAAAGTAGCTATAAACCGAGTCGATGTAGAATTTGTCTTGGTTGGCGTATAGATAATCCTCCATTTTGTCGATCATCTTCTCGGTGACATCTAGGCTATGGCGCCCCTCAACTTGGTAATTGATGTAAAGGCGGTTGTTGCCTTCGCCATCAGATTGGTCTTGTTTCACCATTGATAGGGGTAGTGCGGTAGATCCAAGTAAAATTAATGCGATAACCCCAGAGGTTTTTGGTTTGGATAGTATCCAGTTAAGACTATTAAGATAACGCTGTTGTAACGTACTTATGTGCACTTTTTCCGGCAGGTTGAACTCCATTTTACTAAGCATCAGTGGTAATAGCGTCTTGGCCACTAATAGTGATGCCGCCAGGGAAATACAGATAGCAATTGCGACATGCTCAAGGAAGATAGTTAGCTCAACCTTCACCCCAAAAATATTAGGTAAGAAAACGATAGCAGTGGTCAAGGTACCTGCTAGTACTGCCAACGACACTTTATCAACACCGTTTAGTATCGCGCTATTATCACCAGCTTTAGTTTTCTTGGCGCTTGGATCTGACTTTTGCAGCTGCTTTTCTTGCAGTACGCTTTCAGTGACGACCACAGCGTTATCAATCAGCATACCGACGGCGAGTAATAACCCCATCATAGAAAGGATGTTCAAGCTGTAACCGAGTAGGTACATAGCAGCAAGCGTCATACAGATGGCAATCGGTACCGATGATACGATGACCAAGGTCATCTTAAGGTTACGCAAAAACAGATACAGCACCACAAAAGAGAGTAGGGCACCAATCAAGCCCGCGGTTAGCAAGTCGCGTAATGATGAGGTCACACCGTACGCTTGGTCTTCCATCACAAACAGCTTAACGCCTTGAAACTGAGGATCTTGCTTGGCGTTTTCAATCACTTTTAATACCCGCGTAGAGACATCAACTAGGTTTGCGCCGGACTCTTTAAATACATCGAGTCCTACCGCATAGTTTTGGTCTAGGTGGCGACCATCTAAACGCTCAGGTAACGAGAAACTCACTGTTGCTATATCACCGAGGGTAATTCCTCGGGTCAATATTAGCGAGTTTATTTCATCGAGATTCCTAAACTCTCCTTTAGGCGACACTTGATAGACTCGGGAATCTGTCTTTAACACGCCAGCACTAATGACAAAGTTCTCTTGTTGCATACGGCGTGTCAATTCTCTAATCGAGATATTACTGGCGGCCAGTTTGTCAGCATTGATACGGATCTCTATCTGCTTTTGCTCAACACCATAAAGAGTAACTTGAGATACACCTTCAACACGTTCAAGTGGTCTTTTTAGCTGTTTATCTAATAAGTCAAAAGCGCCTGATAACTCTCTATCACTCGAAATTCGCAAATTGAGAACTGGCATATCGGCGGTGCTAAACTGCCTGATAAATACCCTTTCTACATCTTTAGGAAGTAGATGACGAACAGAGTCCACTTTCTCACGCGCTTCTAAGCTTTTAGTGGCAACATTTTCTCCCCACTTCATTCTTAGCTCAATTTCGGCGCCATTTTGTGAAGAGCTTGAACGCAGCTCTTCAATGCCGCCCATAGTGGCTAATGTCTCTTCGAGAACCGCAGTGATGTCACGCTCGACTTCAGAAGGTGTTGAACCCTTATATGGCACCTCTACAATAACCTGTGGAATATCAATGCCTGGAAACATCTCTAATGGCAACAAGCGGCTAGAGGCGAGGCCGAATAGTAATATGGCGACAAAGAACATCGCCGTGGTGACTGGCCGTGCGATAGCTAGGCGGGTGATGTTCATGCTTGACCCCCTTCGATAGCGGGCTCATTAGCACTTTCCTGCTCTACTGCATTGTTTGCATAATCTTTGCGGTCAAATAGCGCGTAGAGCACTGGGATCACCACTAGAGTAAGTAACGTTGACAGCGATAGGCCAAAAATAACAGTTATGGCCATTGGTGCCCGTACCTCACTGCCATCACCTAATCCAAGTGCCATAGGAGACAGACCCAGAGCCGTTGTCATCGTGGTCATGATGATAGGGCGCAGGCGTGACTCGGCGGCGTTGGTGATTGCGGTTAGCTTATCTTGCCCCGATTGACGTAGCTGATTAATCCTATCGACGAGTACAATTGCATTGTTAACCACAATACCGGCCAGCATAATCAGTCCAATAAATACCACCACACTTAAATGTGTTTGGGTAATGTAAAGTCCTAAAATACTGCCACCAACCGCCATTGGTACAGCGATAAGAATGAGTAGCGGGTGTAATAGAGATTCAAACTGGCTAGCCATGACGAGGTAAACCAAAAACACTGCCAGCACTAAGGCAATCTGTAATGACTGGAATGAATGCTCCATCTCTTCATTCTGGCCGCCAAATCGAGCTTGAATCGAAGTCGGCAGTGTTTGATTAGCTAATATGTCACGTGCTGTTAAT
This sequence comes from Shewanella piezotolerans WP3, assembly GCF_000014885.1. NCBI lineage: Bacteria > Pseudomonadati > Pseudomonadota > Gammaproteobacteria > Alteromonadales > Shewanellaceae > Shewanella > Shewanella piezotolerans. Next base: position 3,112,422 of record NC_011566.1, on the reverse strand, counting down.
ACTGCGTCATTCAAGTCACCATAGGCTAAGTTAGCAGACACAATCGCAACTCGCTGTTGGCTAATTCTATTAATCGCCGATGGGCCAAGTTTTAGGCTGACATCTGCGACAGCACTGAGTGAAATCGGGTGACTACTGTTTGGATTAATAATCATCGAATCGATATCACTAATTTGGTTGCGCTCATCAAGTTCACTGCGTACCAAAATGTCGATTTTACGGTCACGGACTGTATATTGGCTAGCAACGGTGCCGCCGATGCGCTGTGCGATTCGGTTAGCAACCGACGGTGCATCCATGCCCAAGGCCGCTAAACGTTGATGATCAAATCGAATACTCAGTTCTGGCTGTCCATCTCTTAGGCTGGTGTTGATGTCTGCAAAGCGGTCAGAATCAGATAGTGCGTCCACTAGGTTATCTGCAGTGGATTTAAGCTGTGCCAAATCGTAACCAACCAGCTCTATCTCCAATGGAGTTTTAAAGCTAAACAGCTCAGGGTGCTGAATTTTAGCTTCAAGCTCTGGGATCCGCATCGCTGTAGAGCGTAGTTTCTGAGTGACAGCATCAAATGCACTGTGATCGGCTAACACAACTTGCAGACGCCCCCAGTTTTCCCCGCCTCGTGAGGTGTCAGATGTCATCAATCCGCCGCTTCCCGCTTGACTATAAGCGTGCTTAACATCTGCTCGGTCTTTAATAGACAGTGCCAGTGTACGCAGAACTTTATCGGTTTCTGATACTTCAGTTCCAGGTGGTAGTAACACTTCGACATAGAACTCACCTTGGTTCATCGGTGGAATAAGCTCCATACCGAGTCTAGGCACCAACAGGGCTGCGCCAGCTGTAATGGCGATAGCAATGGATAAGGTCAACACTCTAAATTTAAGCGCTCCAGCTAATAAGCGGTGATAGCCACTCTCAAGCACACTATAGACCCAATTAAAGGCACTACTTAGTGGACGCATAACCAGCCCGACAAGCCAAGAAAGGCTGCGGCCAATAATCAGTGCTAGCGCTAACAGGGCACTCGGTAGATAGTTAAATAGCAATACGAATGGGAACGAGAACACGGTAGCGCTGTAATGCTTAAGCTTACCAAGCTTGGTTTCTGGCTTTTGTTTCTCTGTTTTGGCCATAAGCGGCGGTAGTGCTTTAAAACCTTCACGTGATGCAAGCATTGGAATCGTGGTCAGTGCGACAAAAAGTGATGCCAATAGCGCAAAGGTGACGGTTAGAGCTTGGTCAGAGAAAAGCGCACCTGCAACGCCATCAACAAACACTAAAGGCACGAAAACCGCAAGCGTTGTCAATGTCGAAGCAAAAATAGCCCCCGATACTTCTTTCGTCCCCGTTACAGCTGCATCGAGTTTATTCATACCCAGTGATTTACAGCGGTCGATATTTTCAAGTACTACAATGGCATTATCAACTAATAAACCGACGGCTAGCGCAATTCCCCCAAGAGACATGATGTTTAGGCTGATATCGGCAAAATACATCATGTTAAAGGTAGCAATAACAGAGAAAGGAATAGAGATTGAGATAATCAGTGTCGGTATAATATCTCGTAAAAATAGATAGATAACTAACATAGACAGTAAGCTACCGATAAGCGCTGCTGAGGTGACTTCATTTACGGCACTTTCGATAAATTCTGATTGGTCATAAATAACCTGCAGTTCAGCTTTTGGACTGTTTTTATTAAGTTTGCTGATCTCCTCTGTGACTTTACGTGCCACAGCGACAGTATTAGCATCACCCTCCTTGTAAATGGCGAGCTCAATCGACTCTCTGTCACCTATACGAGTAATATCGTTGCGCTCTTTGTGAGCGTCGACAATCTCAGCAACTTCAAAGAGTCTGACTAAGGTCTGTGCATCACGATAAATAACAATTTGTCCCAGTTCTTCAAGCGAGTTGAATTGGTTTAGGGTTCTAACTAAATACTCTTTATCGCCTTGGATAACTTTACCGGCGGAAAGGTTAATGTTCTCTTCTGCAATACGGCTGCGAATGAGATCTGCGCTCAAGTTAAGCTGAGTCAGCTTTTGCTGGTTGAGCAGTATATGTACCTCTTGCTGTAACCCACCAGATAGCCGTACAGCTGCCACGCCCGATAGAGACTCAAGCTGTCTTTTAAGCTCCTCTTCCGCATAGGTACGCATCTGCTTAAGATCGCTATTGCTTGCTGATGTAGCCACATCACCGTCAACGCTTGGAACTGAGAGCGCAAGGCGAACGATGGGATCAAGGTTTGGATTAAAGCGCAGCAGTAATGGTTTTTTTACATCCAGCGGCAATTCAATGGTATCAAGCTTTTCTCTCACATCGAGACTGGCCATATCCATATCTGTACCCCACTCAAATTCGAGCACCACATCAGACATACCTGAACGAGAGATAGAGTTTATTTTACGTAAGCCTTTGACAATTCCAGCCGCTTCTTCGATGGGTTTTGAGACTAACTGTTCAACTTCAACGGGTGCTGCACCCACATATTGAGTACGAATCGTAATGGTTGGATAACTTAAATCAGGCAGTAGTTTCACCGCAAGGCGTGAAAACCCGACCATACCAAAGAGAATCACGGCAAACATAAACATCCACACTGTGACAGGACGGTTTACCGAGGTTTTTATTATCGACATAGCGCGCTCCGGTCTATTTAGCTGATGCAATATCTAATGAACCGATCACTTCAACCAGTGACTGATCTTTAAGATTTTGATGACCGCGGATAACGATTTGTTCTCCTGGCTCTATACCTGCCACAACTTCAACTGTATCAGCCTCACGGTAACCTAAGGTCACTGTACGTCGATTAGCGTTAGTGCCGTCAATGACATATAGCGCAAACTCATTGTCTTGATTAACAAGCGCATTATAAGGCACGGTAATGACGTTATTGTGGGTGTCATAACGCAGTTCAACACGGGTGAACATGCCAGCTTTTAACGTGGCTTTTTGGTTGGGGACTGACAGCGTCACTTTAAAAGTACCGCTTTGAGCATCAACAATCGGACTGATACGTAAAACTGTTGCGTGGGTGGTGTCTTGAGTGTGTTTATTAGCAAAAATCTGCGCATCTTGGCCCAAGCGAAGATGTTGCAATTGCTGCTCGGGTAGATGCACAATGCCGTATAGCTCATCTTGATTGACGATATAGAAAAGCTCATCAAACTCTTTAGCCATGTTGCCAGACTTAACGAATCGAGTTGCAATAACGCCGTCAATCGGTGAACGGATCATGCTTTCTTGCACATAAAGAGCCGCTAAATCACGCTTAGCCATAGCCGCTTGCAGGTTGTATTCAAGTTTTGCCATGGAGTCGGCACTGAAGAACTCTTTATTGCTGATTTTTTTGAGACGATTAAGCTCTTGCTCAATAATTTCAACTTCCGCTTGTGAGCGGTCTAAATCAAATTTTTGCCTTTTAGAGTCAATAACTGCAAGTAGTTGCCCCTTAGTAACGCGGTCACCTTCCTCAACACTAATGGATTGGATAAGTCCAGCAACACGAGTAACGACTTTTGCCTCTTCAGGCGCTTCAAGTGTCGCGGTAGTGCTGTAAAAAGAGGATACGTCGCCTTGGATAACGGTTGCGGTTTCTACTGGGACGGCATATTTTTCTTCTTCCTTTGCCTCTTCTTCTGCACCACATGCAGAAAGTAGTGCAGCAAGAATGATTGGTAGGATGATTTTGTTGTTATTAAGTGCTTCCATGTCTTTAAACCCATTTAAGTTGTTTCATTCCCCGTTACAAAGCATTATGTGTGCCAATATTTATATTCCTTTAAATACAGTGTCTTATACTTACTTGTGATGCTTGGGTTGGTTGTTTGATTAACAAATGTAGTGAAAAGGTTTAATTGTTGCGGTTTTTAACAATTTGTAGTGGAACTGACTTGCTGTAGGAGGTAGTCAAAGATATCAAGCTTGATATTGACTTGGGAACGCAGACTATGCAGCGTGTTCGCGGTTGATTTCAGCTTATAGCGGCCATGTAGAGCGAAAATTAGTGTTGTTAAATAAAGGTGTGCACTTTTTCAATCGAGTAAAAGGTGGCGGAAGGTGTAATATTCAAAAAAATTAAATGATTTGACCACTTTCTAGTGCAATAAAAAGTGGCCTTTATAGCGGTAAATGCTATTGGATTGCTTTGTGCTGCTTAGCCATTATTGCAGGTGATGAGGTTACTTACCGCTCTTGAAACAAAGTCTTTTCTCATGCTGGTTGGTTTAACATCTTGATTAAACCAGAAGCTCATCGGCTGATCAAAACCAATGCCGTGCATATAATTATAGATAGCTTTTCTTAGGCCTTCGCCAAGCATGTCGTGATTGGTGCCGGTTGGATCGGTAAAATCGACATCATTTTCAGCAAATAAAATCTCTGGTCTCTCAGCAAGGGTAATACCAAAATTTTCAGGGTTTAAACCAATAGGGCTATGAATGGTCGCCACAAAGCGGTGCCAGTAGGCGGATTGGAAGCAGCCTTGCTGCATCATCTGTCTAACCATTTCTAGCGAGTCAACGGTTTCTTGCTCAGTTTGAGTTGGGAAGCCATACATCAGGTAAGCGTGTACTAAAATACCGGCGTCACTGAAAGCTTTAGTGACTTGCGCCACTCGTTCAACACTGACCCCTTTTTTCATCAGCTTTAATAGTCTATCTGATGCGACCTCTAGACCACCACTGACCGCAATACAGCCCGAATCTGCTAATAGCTGGCAGCGTGCTTCACTAAAGGTGCGTTCAAAACGGATATTGCCCCACCAACTGATCACAACTCCTCGTTCGATGAGTCTTTTAGCAAAAGTAAATAATAGTTTTGGCGGCAGTGCCTCATCGACAAAATGAAAACCAGTCTCGCCAGTCTCTTCAATAAGCTGCTCAATTCTATCGACTAGAACATCAGCACTCGCGGCATCAAAACGGTCGATATAATCTAGGCTAACGTCGCAAAAACTACACTTTCGCCAGTAACAACCATGGGCAATGGTGAGTTTATTCCAACGCCCATCGCTCCAAATGCGGTGCATTGGGTTAAGCATTTCGCATAGCGATAGGTAATCTTCTAGTGGCAGGCCATCGTATACTGGTGCTCCAACTTCTGTTTGTGGAATATCTTGTAGTTGGTCATTCTCATTGAAATGGACATAAGGCTCACCATTTTCATCTTCGGCAAGAAAATAGGTGCGTACTAGATCATCCACTTCACGTTGGCCTTGAAAATATTCCAGCAAGGTAATAAAAGGGCGCTCACCGTCATCAAGACAGATAAAATCAATAAACTCGAACACGCGAGGATCTTTAAGAGCACGCAGCTCAGTATTGATAAAGCCGCCGCCGACCACAATAGGGATGTCAGGGTTAATGGCTTTACAGGTCTGCGCAATGCGCAGCGCACCAAGCATATTGCCAGGGAAGGGCACTGTAAGCGCCACAACGCTAGGTTGAGTTTCTTCCAAATAATGCTCGACTAGCTGCTCTAAGATCTCCGAACTAAAACTCGGCTCACCCATTAAGGTGTCATAAAGGTTGTCAAAACTTGGGTTGGCAGCTGCTAATTGTTCGCCATAGCGGCTCACTTCAAAGTAAGGGTCAACACCTTGAGTAATAACACTCGACAGATCGTTAATAAATAACGTTGCCAGGTATTTAGCTTTATCTTGCACACCGAGGTTACCAAAGGCTGCTTGTAACACATCGCCGGATACAGCTTCCATTTGGCTGATAGCATCGAATGCAGGACCTTCCGGTAGAAAACGACGCGAGTTAATTCGCATCGCAAGGCTTGGATCTTTACCCTGTAAAAACCGAATAGCGCTCTCAACGGTAAGGTGATAGCGGTCAAACTCGGCTAAAAAATTAAAAATAGCTTCAGGCAGTTCATTATCTTCAAAATGCTCGAAGTTTTCTTCTACATGTTGGCGAATGATTTCTAGTGCAGGGGCCGTCATCATCTCTAAGAAAAGTTCAATAGCAGGATCTCGCTGCACCGCCTCATAGCCTTGGGAACGTAAAAATCCCGTTAAATACGCCGTTGCCGGATAAGGCGTATTGAGCTGTGTCATCGGAGGGGTCATTAGAAGAACGGTCATAGCCTGCCTTTAATTAGTAAAACTTAGTTTCTTTGAGTCATGCCCAAGAGTCATTAAGTATGGCAATGAATAGGACTGCCATAAATCAACAGGCGATTCTAACAAATGCCGTAGATAAAAACCCGTAAATTAGCCAATAACAGACGTTTCTTAACACCAGAATGCGCAGCATATGTCCATTTTATATCTGTGAGTGTGCTCCTGCCCTAAGTGAGTAGGCTTTAAGTTAAAGCTGGTTGAGCTATGCTCATGTAGATTGAGCTTGTACTGTGTTTAAACAGGTATTATTAAAAGTGAGCAACATCACTCTATATGGCGTAAATAAAAATGCCAAAAACCGTGCTATTAGGCATCGATAATTTTTAATTTTACTTGGGAAGTAGGTGATAATTTGCCTACTTCAGTAAATTAGTCACCATTTTGAGCACTAAATGCATGGCTAAATCTGGTGATATGACCCTAAAACGTCGTCATTTCAAGCAAGGTAGAATAAGTTTTTTCGCCAAAGCTTGGCTACTATATGTTTATTGCAAACAACAAAGGTCATTATTAATGAAAATATGCGTGACAAGTGTACCGGTGGAAGATCAAGACACAGCACTTGACTTCTATACCAATGTACTAGGGTTTATTAAGAAAACTGATGTACCTGTAGGAGAGTATAAATGGCTAACAGTCGTGTCTCCTCAAGAACAATCTGGTGTTGAATTGCTACTTGAGCCAATGGCTTTTGAGCCAGCTAAACAATACCAGAATGCCCTAAAAGAAGCGGGGATCCCGTGGACATCGTTTGCCGTTGATGACATTAATAAAGAGTACCAAAGGCTTTCAGAGTTAGGCGTTCATTTTTCAATAACCCCAAGAGAAGCTGGCAATGTCATGATTGCAGTCCTTGATGATACCTGTGGTAACTTTATTCAATTGATGCAGCAGCTGTAGCGTTTTAGTCATACATATGGATAAAAGGTGGTATCAAAGGTATCACCAAAACCGCTATGTTTGATTTCATGTTAGTATAAAATGCATCCGCTTAATATTCTGATGATTTGATATGCCGTCTCCCCCTAAGACATTCTATGAATTAGAGCTTGATCGTTTGCATCGGGATATATCACTCCCTGCCAAACAATTTATGCTTATTCGACAATCGAAGAAGTTCATGGAAACGTATTACTCCGAAAAAATTGAGCTAAACGATCTAGCCGAAGCGGCTTTTATGTCTCGATTTCATTATGTTCGAGTGTTTAAGCAGGTTTACGGCATCACACCTCGAAGTTTCTTGAGAGATATGCGGATCTCAAAAGCCAAACTGTTTCTTAAAGAGGGTCTTTCAATAACAGAAAGCTGTTACAAAGTTGGCTATGAAAGTTTGGCAACTTTTTCTAGTACATTTAAAAAGAGTACTGGTTATTCTCCGAGGGAGTTTAAAGATTTTTATAAGAATATTAAGGAGTAACCATTTGTCTATCAGTGGGTCTTAAATGGAGAATCTGTGGGGTTCTGAAAAGGTAAAAGGCTTAATGCTACCGCTGTTAAGCATGGTAAAGCGGATGCTAAAACGAGCATATATTTATCCAGTCAATACTAAAGAACAACGACTAATTTGGGTTATTAGTCGCGTTTGTCGTTAGCAACAAAGCTACGCTCTGCATCACCGGTATAAAGCTGACGCGGACGACTGATCTTGTGACCAGGCTTATCTAGCATCTCTTTCCAATGTGCAATCCAACCGACTGCGCGCTATAGCGAACCATAACCGGGTGAACATGGCTATGTTAGCCAATAAAAACGGCACTCAATGAGTGCCTTTTAGTATAAAGAAACTGGCTATTAGCCGCGTTTATCTTTTGCGACAAAGCTACGCTCTGCATCACCCGTGTATAGCTGACGCGGACGGCTGATCTTGTGACCAGGCTGATCTAGCATCTCTTTCCAATGTGCAATCCAACCGACCGTACGCGCAAGGGCGAACCATAACCGGGTGAACATGGCTATGTTAGCCAATAAAAAAGGCACTCAATGAGTGCCTTTTAGTATAAAGAAACTGGCTATTAGCCGCGTTTATCTTTTGCGACAAAGCTACGCTCTGCATCACCGGTATAAAGCTGACGCGGACGGCTGATCTAGCATCTCTTTCCAATGTACAATCCAACCGACTATACGCGCAAGGGCGAACCATAACAGGGTGAACATGGCTATGTTAGCCAATAAAAAAGGCACTCAATGAGTGCCTTTTAGTATAAAGAAACTGGCTATTAGCCGCGTTTATCTTTTGCGACAAAGCTACGCTCTGCATCACCGGTATAAAGCTGACGCGGACGGCTGATCTTGTGACCAGGCTGATCTAGCATCTCTTTCCAATGTGCAATCCAACCGACCGTACGCGCTAGGGCGAACAGCACAGTGAACATGCTAGTTGGAATACCAATAGCCTTCATGATGATCCCTGAGTAGAAATCAACATTTGGATATAGTTTCTTAGAGACGAAATACTCGTCTTCAAGTGCAATACGTTCAAGTTCCATTGCAACATCTAACAATGGATCGTTTACGTTCAGCTCAGCTAGAACTTCATGACATGTTTCACGCATCACTTTTGCACGAGGGTCGAAGTTCTTGTAAACACGGTGGCCAAAGCCCATTAGACGGAAAGGATCTTCTTTATCCTTCGCACGTGCAATAAACTCTGGAATACGGTCAACACTGCCAATCTCTTCTAACATGTTTAAGCAAGCTTCGTTCGCACCACCATGGGCTGGTCCCCAAAGAGAGGCGATACCTGCTGCGATACAAGCAAATGGGTTAGCCCCAGATGAACCTGCTAAACGTACTGTTGAAGTTGATGCATTTTGCTCGTGATCGGCATGTAGGATAAAGATACGATCCATTGCACGTTCAACGATAGGGTTAACCTTGTACTCTTCACATGGCACTGCGAACATCATGCTTAGGAAGTTACCTGCGTAGCTTAAATCGTTACGTGGGTATACAAACGGTTGCCCGATAGAGTACTTGTAACACATCGCAGCAATAGTCGGCATCTTAGAAACCAAACGGAAGGCTGCAATTTCACGGTGACGTTCGTCATTCACATCCAAAGAGTCTTGGTAGAATGCCGACAGGGCACCTGTAACACCACATAGCATCGCCATTGGGTGAGCATCACGTCTGAAACCTCTGAAGAAGGCTGCAAGTTGCTCATTCACCATAGTGTGGTTTTTAACTGTGTGTACGAAAGTGTCGTACTGTGCTTTGTTCGGAAGCTCTCCGTAAAGCAACAAATAGCATAGATCTAAGTAATCAGAATCTACGGCCAGCTCGCCAATTGGGTAACCGCGGTGAAGCAGGATCCCTTGTGCGCCGTCGATATAAGTAATTGCTGATTCACAGGAGGCTGTTGCGAGAAATCCTGGATCGAAGGTAAAGTGCCCTTTGCTACCTAGTTTACTGATGTCAATTACATCAAATCCTGCCGTTCCTTTTTTGATCGGCAAATCGATTGAATCATTCCCTGGTAGTTCTAACTTGGCTATATTTTCAGCCATACCCCATTCTCCTTACTTCATTCTTATTGAGTGCGGCTTATCAAACGCCAATACTTTACAGTGGATCTGGGTCACATTTCAATTTAAATAAGCGTTTAAATTTCTTAGACCATGGTCTTATTCAAGTGTAACCACTTGTTGCAACAGCCACTTGGCAGATTTTTTTACCAAAAAAACTATATTTCCATAATGTGATGTTTGTATTTGACATTTCACCCACGTATACTTGCTGCGGCTCAGATGAGCTGCAGACATTAGCGAATAGTTATCACTTTTTTACATACTTAATTAGTGCTCACTAAACTGTTAAATGTTTGTTTAAAGTTTTCTTTTGTGAAGGGCGTAAACTGTGACCTAGTTCACGGATGAAGATCCAAGCAGAAGCGGTTCGTATAACAAAAATTAGCTCAATTGAGCAGAGTGAGCAGAACGTGAAAAAGCAAAGACCTGTCCATTTAGATCTGCAGACTGTAAAGTTTCCTGCAACGGCCATCGCGTCCATCCTACATCGTGTATCGGGCGTTATTATGTTGTTTGCTGTCGGTATCCTTATCTGGTTGCTTAATGAGTCATTAGCATCCGCGGAAAGTTTTGCTGGCGTCCAATCTCTTTTTGATAGCTTTATCGTTAAGTTTATCGTTTGGGGAATTCTTACTGCACTGGGTTATCACTTGATAGTGGGTTTGCGCCACTTAGTGATGGATGCCGGTTACTGGGAAGAACTCTCTTCAGGATTAGCTTCAGCTAAAGTCGCTATTGCATTGTCAGTAGTGTTTTCAATCATTGCGGGGATTTGGGTATGGTAACAAATGCAGCAAGTCTTGGTCGCAGCGGTGTCCATGACTTTATTCTTATACGTGCAAGTGCAGTAATTCTAGCCTGTTACACTATTTTTATGGTTGGTTTTATCGCATGTAGCTCTCCACTGACTTATGATGCATGGCACGGATTGTTCAGTGCTCTGCCAATGAAAGTCTTCACACTTCTCGCACTGGTTGCGATTCTAGTCCATGCATGGATTGGTATTTGGCAGGTACTTACCGATTACGTTAAGTGTGTGTCTCTACGTGGTGTACTTCAGTTTGTTTTTGTCGTAGCAGCCTTTTCTTATTTGGCAGCAGGCATTTTGATAGTGTGGGGTGTTTAAGTGGGTATTCCAGTTCGCGAATTTGACGCGGTTGTTATCGGCGCTGGTGGCGCAGGTATGCGCGCGGCACTACAAATTTCTAAAGAAGGTAAGAGCTGCGCGCTATTATCTAAAGTTTTCCCTACTCGTTCTCATACAGTATCTGCGCCAGGGCGGTATCACCGTAGCGCTGGGTAATGCCCATGAAGATCACTGGGAACAGCACATGTACGATACTGTGAAAGGTTCTGATTTTATCGGTGACCAAGAAGCTATCGAATTTATGTGTAAAACCGGACCGGAAGCGGTTATCGAATTAGAGCAGATGGGCCTACCTTTCTCTCGCTTCGAAAACGGTACTATTTACCAACGCCCATTCGGCGGTCAGTCTAAAAACTTTGGTGGCGAGCAAGCTGCACGTACCGCAGCAGCGGCTGACCGTACTGGTCACGCGCTTCTTCATTGCTTATACCAGCAGAATGTTAAACATAAGACTGAGGTTTTCTCTGAGTGGTACGCACTCGATTTAGTTAAAAACGAAGACGGTGTCATTGTTGGTTGTACTGCAATCGAAATTGAAACTGGCGAAATCGTTTACTTTAAAGCAAAAGCAACCATTCTAGCGACGGGTGGAGCAGGGCGTATTTACGCATCTACCACTAACGCACACATTAACACTGGCGACGGTGTTGGCATGGCGATGCGAGCTGGCGTGCAAATGCAAGACATGGAAATGTGGCAGTTCCACCCAACGGGTATTGCTGGCGCAGGTGTACTTGTTACTGAAGGTTGTCGTGGTGAAGGCGGATACCTGCTTAACAAAGACGGCGAACGCTTCATGGAGCGCTATGCGCCTAACGCTAAAGATTTAGCATCTCGTGACGTGGTAGCGCGTTCAATGATGACTGAAATCCGCGAAGGTCGTGGTCTTGACGGTCCATTAGGCCCGCACTGTTTATTAAAACTGGATCACTTAGGTAAAGAAACTCTAGAAGCACGCCTTCCTGGTGTTTGTGAATTGTCTCGTACATTTGCGCATATCGATCCAGCTGATGGTCCAATTCCTGTATTGCCAACTTGTCACTATATGATGGGTGGCTTGCCAGCTAAAGTCAGTGGTCAGGTTCTTCGTCAAAATGACGATGGTACTGAAGAAGATATTGTCGGTTTATTCGCTGTGGGTGAGATTGCTTGTGTATCAGTACACGGCGCTAACCGTCTTGGTGGTAACTCATTGCTCGATTTAGTGGTATTTGGACGTGCAGCTGGTCAACACTTAGGTAAAGCACTTGATGCGACACCTAACCCAAAAGATGCATCTGAAGCTGAAATCGAATCATCTCTTGCTCGTTTGAATCGCTGGGAAAGCAACAAAGACGGTGAAGATCCTGCGGTTATCCGTAAAGATCTACAGCTTTGTATGCAGCTTAACTTCTCAGTATTTAGAAGTGGCGACGCAATGGCTGAAGGCCTTAAAGAACTTAAAGCGATTCGTACTCGTTTAGAGAATGCTAAGCTGTCTGACAATTCATCTGAGTTCAACACTCAGCGCATTGAATGTTTAGAGCTTGATAACTTGATGGCGACAGCGATTGCTACTGCAACCGCAGCTAACTTCCGTACTGAAAGTCGTGGTGCACATTCACGTGAAGATTTCCTCGACCGTGATGATGAAAACTGGTTATGCCACAGCGTATATGACCCAGTTACCGAGCTAATGACTAAGCGTGATGTAAATATGGAGCCTAAGCTTCGTGATGCATTCCCGCCTATCAAACGTACTTACTAAGGAGTCGAGACGATGAAATTGGAATTTGCAGTTTATCGCTACAATCCTGATGTAGATACTAAGCCATACATGAAGGATTACACTTTAGAAGTGGATGAAGGTACCGATATGATGGTCCTTGATGCACTGATGAAGCTGAAAGAATTAGATTCAACATTGTCATTTAGACGTTCATGCCGTGAAGGCGTGTGTGGTAGTGACGGTGTGAATATGAATGGTAAAAACGGATTAGCGTGTATCACGCCTGTTTCTACCTTCAAGAACAAGAAGATTGAGATCCGCCCGCTACCAGGTATGCCTGTAGTGCGCGACTTAATCGTCGACTTAACTCAGTTCTACACTCAGTATGAAAAGATTAAGCCGTACCTGATTAACGATGAAAAAACGCCTGCGCGTGAACATCTGCAATCACCTGAAGAGCGTGAGCATTTAGATGGACTCTATGAGTGTATTATGTGTGCATGTTGTTCTACAGCTTGTCCGTCATTCTGGTGGAACCCTGATAAGTTCATCGGTCCAAGCGGCTTGCTACACGCATACCGTTTCTTGATCGACAGTCGTGACACCGCGACTGAAGAGCGTTTGTCGGAGCTTGATGATGCATACAGTGTATTCCGCTGCCACGGCATCATGAACTGTGTTGATGTTTGTCCTAAAGGGCTTAACCCGACAAAAGCAATTGGACACATCAAGTCTATGCTTCTGAAGAGAGCCGTTTAATGCAGTTTAAAGAGCCGATATTGATATAGCTCTATGAGAGTCACTTTCTTTATTGGAAGTGACTCTTTTTGTGTCACGGAAGACAATATAAAGATAAATCTGGAACTCTAGGGGCTACAGAGATTACAGAAAATTTGGGTTTGCTCGAAGGTTCTGTATTTATGACTTTGGCTAAGCACGTGTATAAGTTTGAAAGGAATAGAAATGCACCAAGGCATCATGAAAGCCTGGCTTGAATCGTCTCATCTAAATGGCGCGAATTCGACCTATGTAGAAGAGATGTATGAAGCCTATCAAGATGACCCACAGTCAGTAACAGAAGACTGGCGAGTCGTGTTTGATAACCTCCCTCTAGTGAATGGTACCTCTAGTGAAGTGCCTGAAGCTGCCCACTCTAAAGTACGTGACTATTTTCGTAGTCTTGCATTAGACGGACGTCAGAAAGGCTCACCAAAAGTGACCGATCATGAAGTCGATGCAAAACAAGTTAAAGTCCTACAGCTAATTAACGCGCACCGTTTTCGTGGTCACCAGAACGCGAGCTTGGATCCGCTAGATATTTGGAAACGCGATACCGTTTCTGAATTAGACCCTGCTTTCCATGGTCTAGATAGTGACGATATGCAGCGTGAATTCAATACCGGTTCATTTGCTCATGGTGGTGACACTATGAAGCTTGTTGATCTGGTTAAAGCCTTGAAAGCGACCTATTGTGGCTCGATTGGCGCTGAGTATATGCACATTACGGACACAGATGAAAAGCGTTGGATCCAGCAACGTCTTGAGCCATCTTTAGGTTCTGCTAATTACTCAAAAACTGATAAAACTCGAATTCTTGAAGGGCTTAATGCCGCAGAAGGTATGGAAAAATACCTTGGTGCTAAGTTCCCAGGTGCAAAACGTTTCTCACTGGAAGGTGGTGATGCGCTTGTTCCTATGATGCGTGAGATTATCTATCGTGCAGGTGATGCGGGTACCAAAGAAGTGGTTATCGGTATGGCACATCGCGGTAGACTCAACGTATTAGTTAACATTCTGGGTAAGAAACCGTCAGAACTGTTTGATGAATTTGCTGGTAAGCACAGCGATGCGCTTAATGGCAGTGGTGATGTGAAGTATCACCAAGGTTTCTCATCTGATTTTGAAACCCCAGGCGGAAATGTCCACCTTGCACTTGCTTTTAACCCATCTCACTTAGAGATCGTCAATCCAGTGGTTATTGGCTCTGTACGTGCTCGTTTAGATCGACGCCAATGTGATACTGGCCTGCAAGTGATGCCAATTACCATTCATGGTGATTCAGCAATAACGGGTCAAGGCATTGTTCAAGAAACCTTTAACATGTCACAAACTCGTGGCTTTAAGGTTGGCGGTTCAATTCGCATTGTGGTCAACAACCAAGTTGGTTTCACCACTAACTTAACTGAAGATGTTCGTTCTACAGAGTACTGTACTGATATCGCTAAGATGGTACAGGCCCCTATTTTCCACGTGAACGCTGATGACCCAGAAGCGGTAGCTTTTGTGTCGCAACTGGCCGTTGATTACCGTAACGAATTTAAGCGTGATGTGGTGATTGATCTGGTTTGTTATCGCCGTCATGGTCATAACGAAGCCGATGAGCCGAGTGCGACTCAGCCATTGATGTACGCGAAAATTAAGAAGCATCCTACGCCAAGAAAGATCTACGCCGACAAGCTAATTGCAGAAAATGCAATGGGCGCCGATGACGTAACCTCGATGGTGAATGCTTATCGTGACGCGTTAGATGATGGTGATTGTGTCGTTAAAGAGTGGCGTCCGATGACGTTACACTCCGTCGACTGGACGCCTTACATTGGCGCGGAGTGGAATGATAACTACGACGCGCAGATGTCGATGGACAGGATCAAGAACCTAGCTGACAAAATTAGTTATGTTCCTGAAAGCCATAAGCTGCAATCTCGCGTTGCCAAAATCTATAAAGATCGTTTATTGATGGCATCAGGTGAGAAGTTGTTAGATTGGGGCTTTGCTGAGACATTAGCATACGCATCAATTCTTGAAGATAAGAAACGTATCCGCATTACTGGCCAAGATTCAGGCCGTGGTACTTTCTTCCACCGTCACGCTGTTTTGCATAATCAAAATGACGCTACGGCCTACATGCCACTGCGTAATATCGCTGATGATCAAGGTCCAATCGATCTGACTGATTCTGTGTTATCAGAAGCATCAGTGCTTGCATTTGAATATGGCTATGCAACGGCAGAACCTGGTGGACTAACGCTTTGGGAAGCGCAGTTTGGTGATTTTGCTAACTGTGCACAGGTAGTGATTGACCAGTTCTTGTCATCAGGTGAGCAAAAGTGGGGCCGTTTATGTGGGCTTACAATGCTATTACCTCATGGTTATGAAGGACAAGGTCCAGAGCATTCAAGTGCACGTCTAGAACGTTTCTTACAGCTTTGTGCTAACCATAATATGCAGGTTTGTGTGCCATCTACACCGGCGCAGGTTTATCACATGTTGCGTCGCCAAGTTGTGCGTCCTATGCGCCGCCCACTTGTGGTTATGTCACCTAAGTCACTGCTTCGTCATCCGTTAGCGGTTTCGAGCATGGAAGAGCTTGCTGAAGGGACATTCCAGAATGTTATCGGCGAAATTGATGAACTAGAAAAGAGTAAAGTCGACAGAGTCGTATTCTGTAGCGGTAAAGTTTACTTTGAGCTGTTAGAACGTCGTCGCAAAGAAGGCCAAGACAACGTTGCACTTATTCGTGTGGAGCAGCTTTATCCGTTCCCACATGAAGAAGCTGCCGCTGCACTTGCTGACTATAGCCATGTTAAAGATTTCGTTTGGTGCCAAGAAGAGCCTCAGAACCAGGGGGCTTGGTATTGTAGCCAGCATCACTTCTGGAGCGTAATACCTGCAGGAGCTCAACTGAGTTATGCCGGTCGTGAAGCTTCAGCTGCGCCAGCATGTGGTTACCCTGCATTGCACGCTCAGCAACAAGAATCGTTAATTAGCAGCGCATTAAAGCTGTAGTAATAGACATTATATAAAAAGGATCGTTATCCATGAGTATCGAAATTAAGGTACCCGTACTGCCAGAATCTGTTGCTGATGCAACTATTGCTACTTGGCACGTTCAAGCTGGCGAGCAAGTTTCTCGTGATCAAATCCTTGTTGATATTGAAACTGATAAAGTAGTACTTGAAGTTGTTGCACCTGAAGATGGTCAGATTGCTGAATTCCTTGCGGAAGAGGGCGATACAGTCTTAGGCGAAGCGATTATTGCTAACTTTGTTGCTGGTGCTGTTGCTGGTCAAGAAGTGACTAAAGCAGAAGCTGAAGCGGCAACACCAGCAGAAGCTGAAGAGACAAGTGATGCGCTAAGCCCATCAGTACGTCGCTTAATTGCTGAGCATAATATTGATGCTGCAGCGGTTAAAGGTACAGGTGTGGGCGGGCGTATTACTAAAGAAGATGTTGAAGCCTTCGTTAAGAATGCTAAAGCAGCTCCTGCACCAACAAGTGCTCCTGCTGCTGTAGCTGCGCCGCTTGCTGAACGTAGCGAAAAGCGTGTACCGATGACACGTCTTCGCAAGACGATTGCTAATCGTCTGCTAGAGGCTAAAAACTCAACTGCGATGCTAACGACGTTTAACGAAGTTAACATGAAGCCAATTATGGATATTCGTAAGCAGTATCAAGAGATTTTTGAGAAGCGTCACGGCATCCGTTTAGGCTTTATGTCTTTCTACGTTAAAGCGGTGACTGAAGCACTTAAGCGCTTCCCTGAAGTTAACGCTTCAATTGATGGCGATGAAATTGTTTATCACAACTACTTTGATGTCAGCATTGCCGTTTCAACGCCACGTGGCCTTGTAACACCAGTACTACGTGATACCGATAAGATGAGCCTTGCCGATATTGAACGTAATGTTCGTGAATTAGCACTTAAAGGACGTGACGGTAAATTAACCGTTGCTGACATGACTGGTGGTAACTTCACTGTGACTAACGGCGGTGTATTTGGTTCATTGATGTCAACTCCAATTTTGAACCTGCCACAAAGCGCGATTCTTGGCATGCACGCCATTAAAGATCGCCCTATGGCAGTTAATGGTCAGGTTGAAATCCTGCCTATGATGTACCTCGCACTTTCTTACGACCACCGTATCGTAGATGGTCGTGAGTCGGTTGGTTATTTGGTTGCCATTAAAGACTTCCTAGAAGACCCAACTCGTCTGTTACTTGACCTTTAAGGTTAAGGCAGACAATACCCTCGTTGCAGGCCCAATAGGGCCTGTTGAAAAATTGACAAGAAGTATAATGGATAGATCATCATGAATTTGCATGAGTATCAGGCAAAATCTTTATTTGCCGAATATGGTTTACCAGTGTCAGAAGGTTTTGCATGTGATACAGCTCAAGAAGCTGTTGAAGCGGCAGGCCATATTGGCGGTGATATGTGGGTTGTTAAGTGTCAAGTACACGCAGGCGGCCGTGGTAAAGCAGGTGGCGTTAAAGTCACTGGCGATAAAGAAGAGATAAGAGCATTTGCTGAAAATTGGTTAGGTAAGAACTTAGTGACTTACCAAACTGATGAGAAGGGCCAGCCAGTTGCTAAAATCTTAGTAGAAAGCTGTACTGACATTGCAAATGAATTGTACCTAGGTGCTGTTGTTGACCGTGCAACACAACGTGTTGTGTTCATGGCATCAACTGAAGGCGGCGTTGAAATTGAAACTGTGGCAGAAGAAACGCCAGAGCTCATTCACAAAGCAATTATTGATCCGCTAACAGGTCCCCAGCCATACCAGGCACGTGACCTTGGATTTAAGTTGGGTCTAACTCCAACTCAAATGAAGCAATTCACTAAGGTCTTTATGGGCTTAGCGAAAATGTTTGAAGATCATGATTTCGCACTGCTAGAAATCAACCCGCTTGTAATCACAGACGAAGGTAACATTCACTGTCTAGATGGCAAGATCGGGATCGACGGTAACGCACTTTTCCGTCAACCAAAAATCCGTGAAATGCACGATCCATCACAAGATGATGCTCGTGAAGCTCACGCGGCTAAGTTTGAGCTTAACTACGTAGCACTAGACGGAAACGTTGGTTGCATGGTTAACGGTGCAGGCCTTGCTATGGGTACGATGGATATCGTAAACCTACATGGCGGCAAGCCAGCTAACTTCCTAGACGTTGGCGGCGGAGCAACTAAAGAACGTGTTGCTGAAGCATTCAAGATCATCTTGTCTGACTCTAATGTTAAAGCGGTTCTTGTGAACATCTTTGGCGGTATCGTTCGTTGTGACATGATTGCTGAAGGCATCATTGGTGCTGTTAAAGAAGTTGGCGTTGAAGTACCTGTAGTTGTTCGTCTTGAAGGTACTAACGCTGATCTTGGTCGTGAAGTTCTTGCTAATTCTGATCTAGACATCATTGCTGCTACAAGTCTGACTGATGCGGCTGAGCAAGTAGTTAAAGCTGCGGAGAGCAAATAATGTCTGTATTAATTAATAAAGATACTAAAGTAATCTGTCAGGGTTTCACTGGCGGTCAAGGTACTTTCCACTCTGAGCAAGCTATCGCTTATGGTACTCAGATGGTTGGTGGTGTGTCTCCTGGAAAAGGCGGTCAAGTTCACTTAGGTCTTCCAGTATTTAATACTGTAAAAGATGCTGTAGCTGAAACTGGCGCAACGGCAACGGTTATCTACGTTCCTGCACCTTTCTGTAAAGATGCAATCCTAGAAGCAATTGACGGTGGCATTGAGCTAATCGTTTGTATTACTGAAGGGATCCCAACGCTTGATATGCTTCAAGTTAAAGTTAAGCTTGAAGAAACTAATGTTCGTATGATTGGTCCTAACTGTCCAGGTGTTATCACTCCTGGTGAGTGTAAGATTGGTATCATGCCTGGTCACATCCATAAGCCTGGTAAAGTGGGTATTGTTTCACGCTCTGGTACATTAACGTACGAAGCGGTTAAGCAAACTACTGATGAAGGTTTTGGCCAATCTACTTGTGTAGGTATTGGTGGTGACCCGATTCCAGGGACTAACTTCATCGACGTATTGGAAATGTTCCAAAACGATCCACAAACAGAAGCAATCGTGATGATTGGTGAAATTGGTGGTACTGCTGAAGAAGAAGCGGCTGAATACATCAAAGCTAACGTCACTAAGCCTGTTGTTTCATACATTGCTGGTGTTACTGCACCTGAAGGCAAACGTATGGGTCATGCTGGCGCGATTATCGCTGGCGGTAAAGGTACGGCTGAAGATAAGTTTGCAGCTCTAGAAGCTGCAGGTGTGACGACTGTTCGCTCTCTTGCTGACATCGGTAAAGCTCTGCGTACTAAAACAGGTTGGTAGTAACTGTTTTTAGTTCAAAAAAACCGCTCTTCTAAGAGCGGTTTTTTTATGGTTTGCTGGAGCTATCGTCTTAACTTGTCTCTATATCAAACGATTAAAATTTAAATCGTTTCTGAACGTATAACGCTCCAAAGACTAAACCCATAAGTTCTCAAAGCTTCCTTTATCTGAGCCTATTCTTAAGCATATACCTCCACTTCTAAATTCAGAAACATTAATTGCGTTGTGATCCGCCAAACTGAGGCTGATTTATACAGCGTATTTTTAGTTTAATTGACAACATCAGCGTCTGAATATTGCCTTTGCACTGACTGGCTAGTTTATTTCACACTATTTGTTGCTGAGGTTTTCGAGGAAAACACTAGTCGCTACCGAGTCTCTAGCGCAGTTACCTGATTTAATTTCATCTGGAATCATTAAATATTGATTTAGATTCAATCGTATAGCAATTTTGGTTGGTGACTAGCAACATAAAACTA
Organism: Shewanella piezotolerans WP3; assembly: GCF_000014885.1. NCBI lineage: Bacteria > Pseudomonadati > Pseudomonadota > Gammaproteobacteria > Alteromonadales > Shewanellaceae > Shewanella > Shewanella piezotolerans. Next base: position 3,092,290 of record NC_011566.1, on the reverse strand, counting down.
CAGCGGGTATATTGTATTCTATAGTTGTATTTTTTTATTGTACGTTCAGTAGGTAAAGATGAAATCTTGCATGATGGTAGCGAGATTCAAAATAGCGGTAGGTTTGTAGATGGTTCAAGCGGTTCATCTCATTAGACACTGTTAATAAGAATTCTAATAATGATAATGACGGAGATCGAAAGGCATGGTTTTTCTTCAACAGAGTATGGCGCGGCAGTTTATCGCAGGACTATTGCTAACGCTGACCTTGATAACACTTGGTAGCTTAATACTCAAAAGTTACCAGGTTCGACAGGAGTCTGCGGCTGTACTGAGTGAAGAAGTTGATAGAGTATTGCAACAACTTACCGGTAAAATCGATCATATGCTGTATTCGCGCAATAACCAGTTAGATGCAGTGTTTACCCACCCCAGTACCACAGCTGCAATAAAGTCGATTCAAGAGCGTGGCATCGATTATGAAGACCACCAAGCGTTAAAACCAGTCAGTAAGTATTTCCAATCATTAATAAAGCTTGATCCTTCATTAGTCAGCCTTTTTTTTACTACCACAGCAACATGGGAATATTTTGACCATGATAGTAAGAATAAAGATCCTGATTACTACATAAACAAGCGTCCATTTTGGCAAGAATTTCTTAGCCAAATGAATCATTATGTTAATGATCCCTACTTAGATGCTGATGGCGAAATTCTTTTAACATTTAGAGCGCCAGCATTTGACCAACAGAGTAATCTTATTGGAACCGTTGGCTTAGATTTGGATTTAGAGCAGGTTAATCAAGAGTTTGCGGCTTTACAGAGTGTATATCCTGGACTCGATGTGTTTGTGGTAAGTGATAGTGGCTTGTTAGTTAATTTTCCTGACATGGTCAATCAAATGGTTACTAATGGCCTAAGCACATTGGATATGGCTGGTATCGATCAAAACTATAGCCAGCAAGGCGCACAAGGCTTTGGCCTTATGTGGCAGGACTATAAGAATAAAAATATGACTGAACATCATGTGCAGTGGAAGAACCAGCAATATCGCGTTTTTATACAAGCCTATGAGCGAGCGCTACCAGAAGTTCACTGGAACGTCGCGGTTATGTTGCCAGAAAGCGCAATCACTGCGCCTATAGATACCGCTATATGGGATAACATTTTAAATTCTATCGTTTTCAGCTGTGTCATTGCACTGTTTATGTGGTTGCTCATCAAATGGCAGCTAAAGCCGTTTCAACAGCTGCAGCAAGCGATGCATTCAATCAGTCAAGGTGATGCGGATCTAACCCGTCGGCTTAATATCAATCGACAAGATGAACTCGGAAAATTGTCAGATGCTTTTAATGATTTTGTCAGCAAAATTCAATTGATGGTTAATGAGTCCAGTTCTATGGCGAATAAGTTCTATCAGAACTCGCAGGAGAGCCTACAATCTACAACTGAAACTAACGCCATTGTAGGGCAGCAAAAAACACAACTTGCGAGTGTAGCTAGTGCATCTGTGGAAATGGCACAGACTAGCGAACATGTAGCGGGTCGTGCACAAGATATCTCTGCCATCGCATCTGAAACTAAGCAAGGGGTTGTCAGTGGGGTAGCAAATATTGAAACAGTTAATGAAAGGATGGGCGTTTTAGCTGATCAGATCCAACAAGCAACAGACGTCGTTGCGGCATTAGAGCAAGATACTAGCAAAATAGGTGAAGTGGTTAATGTTATTGGCGCAATTGCTGAGCAGACGAATCTATTAGCGTTAAATGCGGCTATTGAAGCCGCAAGAGCTGGTGAACAGGGGCGCGGTTTTGCTGTTGTCGCTGACGAAGTTCGCAACTTAGCTTCTAGAACTCAGACTTCAACGACTCAAATTCACGATATCGTTGCCAAGCTGCAAAATACGGCTAAAGATGCGGTAGATGTAATGAACCAAGGGTTAGAAGAGACTAAAGTCAACAAAGCTGCGACGCTTGCAGTTATTCCAGAGTTTGAAACTATTTTGACCTCGATGGAGCAACTTGAACAGCATATGGTCGATATTTCCTCAACAATCACCCAGCAATCAAGCACGGCAATACAGATGAATCAAGAGATTATAGAGATTGATGAAATGGCTTCCGGTACGGTGACTCAAACACAATCTTTAGCTGTAACCATTCAGGAGACTGAATCTCAATCTTCAGAGTTGATAAATGCGATGGCTCGCTTTAAGTCGTAAACGCAAGGGCGTTAGTTGTATAAATTATCGCTATATGAGGACAAACTCTCGAGTTTTACTAGAGGTTGTTGAGCGTTTTAGCTTGTTTTTTGTTCAAATTCAATGGCCTTTTTGGGCAAGTCTTGAGCGATGATGCATAGCGAGCTGAGTGAAAAGCACGTAACGCAAGGATAAAAGCATTGAAACGAACCCGAAAGGCCGCGCAGCTTAGCTATTTATACTGCGTTACAGGTGATTTGTGGAGAATGATTAAACCGCATAACCTCTGCCTTGGCAAAATAACCAATAAACTGCGGTAAAAACAACCATGAAAGAACAACAACCCCTAGCGCGTTTCTAAGTATTTGCCCTCTTTTTTTTATAGTTTAATGTTTATACCTAAGAAGCAATTAGAATGATTGGTGATAAAAATCGAAAAACAACGCCAAAATATGGCGATGTAACAGCGATCTGTTATACCTAATTTATCTATAGAGGAACTTGTAGGTAGATTTTATGTCTATGGTCAGCGCAAAAGAGTTTTCAGATTGGTTAAGGTTAAGGTTCGAAGGACTCAATGAAGGGGTATCTTTAACACGTAAAGATATCAATCAGCTAACAGGGCGGCAGAATTTTTCAGCCGATTTTGTTAACGACATTCATTTTGAGCTAATGCGTCATGATATGGCTTTTGTCACGGATACATCTAGAGAGAATTTTTTTCTGGTGCCGATTAATAAACAATCATGGAGAGATAAGCTTGAGCAGCAGTTTGAGAAAGAGATTTTTTGCAATATTATTCCTTTGAATATTTCTAGCAATTAGAGTCCGACAAAGGGCGTTTGTTTGCAGGTTTTAAAAATTTTTTTATAGCAGCGGATGCTTATTTACCAGCCTTGTTAATGACTGCCATACCGATAAAAGATCATATCGTTTTTTTTAAAATAATCTCTTAACTTGTCTGATTTCCCATATTAATTTGATATAATTACTAATCTTTATACCTTATATTCTATCAAGGTAATTCCTGTTATCTTTTCTAGGAAAAATTAAACCTGTATGGCCATTATTTCAATTGTTTTTCCACTCCTATTTATGGCCGTATTAGGTTATATACTCACCACGAGATCCGTTTTTTCAAAAGAGCAGATAGGTGGGATAAGTTTATTCACTTTTTACCTCTGCATTCCTGCTTTTTTATTCATCAATATGTATCAGGCCGACCTAAATAAAAGCTTTAATATTAATGCTTTAATTAGTTTTTACCTACCAGTGTTAGTTGCTTACGGCATAGGCTTTTTACTCTTCTACTTTGTGCGAAGAGGGCATCAGCAACGTATAGGTAATAGTGCTGCTTATGGGTTAGGTTGTAGTTACTCAAACACTATTTTAGTGGGGTTACCTATTATCGTTGGCGCGCTAGGTCAGGAGATGATGGGCAATGTGTTTATTATCATTACCTTTCATAGTGCATTGCTTTTTTCATTGACCTTTATTTTGGCTTTAAGCAGAAACAAAGCAGAGTTTAAAGCCGGACCATTTATAAAAGGCATCGTGTTTAACCCTATTGTTATGAGTATCTCACTAGGTCTAGCATTCAATCTATTGCAAATCCCTTTAGCTGATAACTTAGCAAGTGGTATTGATTTATTGAGCCAACCAGCATTAGCATGTGCGCTGTTTGTATTAGGTGCTAACCTGAGCTTTTATAAAATAGCTAAAGATTGGAAATTGGCTATAATGGCCTCATTGGTCAAATTGATTTTTCTGCCAGCGCTAGTCTATGCCCTAGGCTCGATGTTCAGGCTAGAAGCTAATTTATTAGCTGTATTGGTATTGCTCAGTGCCTCCCCGCTTGGCATTAATGCTTATCTTGTTGCCATGCAAGTTCAAGCTCAACAGGCTGTCATTGCCAGCACTGTGGTTCTTTCCACAGCACTGTGTGTGTTTACGATGAGCTTTTGGTTATCGGTTTTATTATGATTAAAGCAACATTTATCTAGGCTTAAGCTTACTACTGCTATGTTTGGCGCGTGAAAACTCTGCCGGCGATAGGATATAGGTATCCTCACTATAGAAATCATCACTTCTTGCCATATGCCACCAGTCGCTCCAAGGTCCCTCAATATGTTTCTCTTGCAGTAATTCGTTTTCTTTTAATGGCTCGATGAGACTGCCTACTGACATTAATAGCCCATATGGAGTGCGCTTTTTCAACATATGAGGCAGTAACTTGGCTGGATTGTCCAAGCCCATACTGCCAACCAGTTCAAAAAAACTTTCTATGGTGTTGTGGTGGTAGTTTTTTACCCGTTCACTTTTTTCTATAACGTTTACGGCTTTGCTTCTAGCTGGGTCTTGAGTGGCTATACCTGTAGGGCACATATTGGTATTACAGTGGCGAGATTGAATGCAACCAAGTGACATCATCATGGTACGGGCAGCATTGACTGAATCGGCTCCCATCGCTATTTTGGCCAAAAGATCGAAACTTGATGCTGTCTTGCCTGAAGCGATAATATTAATTTTATCTCGTAACCCTGCGCCTATAAGCGCGTTATGAGTAAAATATACTCCCTCTAAGCACATCATACCTAAACGATTGGAAAACTCGACTGGTGCAGCGCCAGTACCGCCCTCAGCACCATCTACCGTAATAAAGTCGGGCGTTATCCCTGTTTCTAACATTGCTTTACACAAACCTAAAAATTCTACCGGATTACCGATACAGAGCTTAAATCCAATGGGCTTCCCTTCACTTAGTGTTCTCAGCTTGACGACAAAATTAAGCAGATCTTTTGGTGTGGTGCATTCAGGATTTACCGCGGGTGATACACAATCCTTATCTTTAGCAATGTGCCTAATTGTAGCAATTTCATCAGTAATCTTTGCAGCAGGTAATACACCACCATGTCCAGGCTTTGCCCCTTGAGAAAGCTTAATTTCAATCATCTTGATTTGTGGGCGAGTCGCCATCGCAGCGAATGATTCGGGGTTAAAGTTACCTTCTTCATCACGACAGCCAAATAACCCAGAACCAATTTGCCAAACAATATCTCCATGGTGCTTCAAATGGTAGGGGCTAGCACCACCTTCTCCCGTGTTGTGATAACAGCCGGCCTTCAATGCCCCTAAATTCAGCGCTTCAATAGCGTTAGAGCTTAATGAACCAAAGCTCATCGCGGATATGTTGAGGTAGGACGCATCATAGGGTTGTAAACAATCTGGCCCCCCAAACCGTACTCGCTTAGCATCAGCTTGCACTGCTCTTGGGTGCAGAGATTGCCAAAGGCTTAAATAATTATCCTCAAGCAGATCACGCTGTGTACCAAAAGCGATGGTGTCTCTGACATTTTTAGCTCGTTGGTAAACTAAAGAGCGTTGCTCACGGTTGAATGGTTTTTCCTCGGTATCATTAGCAATAAAATACTGTTGAATCTCAACTCTGTAAGATTCTAAAAAATAGCGGATATGTGCGACAACAGGGTAGAGACGATTGAGTGTATGCTTACTATGGTACATATCGAAGTAGCCAATAGTGCTGTAAGTGATTGTCAATAATAGTAAGAAAATGGTTCCAATACTGGTTTGGCTAATGGCTAGGTTTATTGCGACTAAGTTTCCTAAAGAAGCGATAATCCAAAAGAACTTTTGCATGATGGTCATAAATATTCCTTACTATTATGCACCTGATAGCGGATTGTCTTATTGAAAGGCATTTTTGCCGATTAGGCAATCTTGTTTTAATACTTTCTAATTTAAGTAGAAATTAGTTATATTAGTATCGATTATAGTCAAAAAGTCGTGAATACAGATAAGCATACTATGTTTGAAATATTGTGTGTTGTAGTAATATGGATAGCGCAATACCAAGGAGTTTAAAGTGATAATTGCTGAAACCGAGAGACTGATAATACGACGATTTGAGTCAAAAGATACTAAAGCAATTTTTTTACTCAACAGCATCCCGGAAATTCTCACCTATATACCTGGTGCGCCAATGACTAATATTACGCAGGCCGAAGAGATTTTGGAAAACATGATCCTAAGTAACTATGAGCAATTTGGTTATGGGCGTTGGGCTGTAGAACATAAAGCAGATGCTAAAGTTATAGGCTTTTGCGGGCCAAAGTATATTGAGGAGTTTGATGAAGTGGAGCTCGGTTACCGTTACCTTCCTAGCTACTGGGGGAAGGGGATTGGCTTTGAAGCAGGGACTGCCGCCTTAACTAAATTCATTGATTACGATATCCAAGAGGCTATTGCTTTAATCCTCATCGGGAATAAAGGCTCAGAAGGTGTGGCAAAAAAGTTGGGTATGCAAGAGCGTGGTAGGGATAAGTTTATGGGACACAAGGTAAATGTTTTTCACAAGTATCTTTAGCCAAGGGCGATTTTGTCAATTGTGCCCCATAAAAAAACCAGCATTTAGCTGGTTTTTTTAACTAAATAAACCTTAAGGCTCACCATGCTCGCAGTTGTCATTGGTGCATACACCGTAAAGGTAAAGACTGTGGTTTGTCAGCTTAATGTTGTGCTTCATGGCAATTTCGTCTTGGCGTTGCTCAATCATATCATCTGAAAACTCGAAGACCTTACCGCATGATAAACATACAAGATGATCATGGTGGTGTTGTGTTGCAAGTTCGAATACAGCTTTGCCGCTTTCGAAATGGTGACGTGTGACTATTCCTGCGTCATCAAACTGGTTAAGTACTCGATAAACCGTCGCTAAGCCGATCTCTTCGCCCAAATCCAGTAGCTTTTTATAAAGATCTTCAGCACTGATATGCTGATTCTCTGGTCCTTGCATCAATTCTAAAATTTTGACTCGTGGTAAGGTTACTTTCAAACCCGCTTTCTTTAGCGCTTGATTTCCATCTGTCATTATTGTTCTCTTGATTGCAGAACGGCCTGTCAACGCGAGCCAGTTCATATGTGAGTATTCAATCCATTATATGTGCACAATTAGAAAACTTAAACCTTTGATATAGTAATAAGACATCTATTGTAAATAAAAGCGATAAAGCTGATATAAAACAAGCAATTTAAGCGTACTTTTTGTATTGTTATTAGCGTTTATACTAATGCCTAATGTAAAAATTATTCTATCCTTGGCAAAATGGAAACAACAATACTAAGAAATAGGACTGTAGATGTACCAGCAGATAGTAATACTAACTGGCGCCGGGATCTCGGCAGAATCTGGATTACGTACCTTTCGAGATCAAGATGGTTTGTGGGAGGAGCATAAGATTGAAGAGGTCGCAACACCTGAAGGTTATGAGAAGAACCCACAATTAGTGGAACAATTCTATAATGAGCGCTGGCAGCAGTTCCATAATGGTTGCATCGAACCCAACGCTGGCCATGATGCTCTGGCTAAGTTGGAACGTGAATTTGAAGGTAAGTTACTCGTTGTCACGCAAAATATTGATGATCTTCATGAAAGGGCGGGTTCAAAGCGCTTGTTACATATGCATGGCGAGCTCTCGAAAGGGCGTTGCCCTCGCTCTAGACAAACCTTTTTACTGAGAGAGCCTTTTGGTCCTGACCATACTTGTACTTGTTGTATTCCAGCGCAAAGGCTTCGTCCTCACGTTGTTTGGTTTGGTGAAATGCCAATCGGCTTAGATCGCATTCAGCATGCCTTAGACAGCTGCGATCTGTTTATTGCGATCGGTACATCTGGCACCGTATATCCTGCTGCTGGTTTTGTTGACACAGCAAATCATCATGGAGCACAAACCGTCGATATTAATCTAATGCCAGCAGATCGGCATAGCCAGTTCCAATACCATTTACAGGGAAAGGCGAGTGAATTGCTGCCCAAATTGGTCGAACAAATCCTCCAAGGAAAAGTCATTAATGATCAAATGCTGGTTGGATAATCAATATGCTTGATGCATCTGCTGACCAGAAGCTTGCGATTATTATGCGCGGACTCCCCGGTAGTGGTAAAAGCTACTGGGCAAAAGAGTTTGTTGCTACTTATCAACAAAATGGCAGCTCGATTCAGACTGAAAAGCAATACGGTATATTTTCAACCGACAGCCTTTTTTATAACATGGGCGTGTATCTGTTTAACCAAAAGCTGTTGCCAAAATATCACCAGTTAAACTTAACTGCATTTATCGAAGCCATGGCTGACGGGTTGCCTTTGGTTATTTGTGATAATACCAACCTAGCTTATTGGGAGTTTAAAGCGTATAGCGCAGCAGCACAGGCATTAGGTTACGAAGTACGTATCCAGCAAATAGGCGACCCAGCTTCGGTAAAACATCAACAACTTTGTGCTAAGAGAAACCGTCACGGTGTGCCTTTTCAAAGTATCAAACGCATGGCGTCGATGTTTGAACCTATCTGAAATTAACTTAGGGGCTAAAAACGACGACCCATGCCAATAATTAGATGGTTCCAGTTAAGGAATCCATATTCGGCATAGAGGTTCCATTCATTTTTAGGCCCAAAATCATAGTTTAAGCTAAATGAGATGTTTTTAGTTTCTTGCTTAGCAAGATCGATATCGAATTTTACATTTTCCATTAAGGGGGCGAGTTCAGTCCCTTTAAAAGAGTATTCACCGGTAACATTTTGGCGAACACTTTGATGGCTAAACGCTAAGAACCAGGCTAATTTATCACCAGCAACATCAAAGCGTTGCCCTATGCGCACTGAAGCAAGTTTGGTTTTAATTGAACTATCGGTGGTATCTGTTTTAGCTTTAATGACGGCACCTATTGCCATAATGGTAAAAGGTGTGTCTCCAATTATAGGCGCTATTTGACCCGCAAGGACTGTGCCTAAACCAAAGTTTGTAGCGGTATAGCTTATTGGGATTGGCAGCACAACACCATCGCAACTTTCGCCGCAAGGCAGTCCCTCAACATTATCTAGCTTTGCTTTTATATCTTTATTGCCTTCGGTATAACCAAGGATCCCATAAACATTCCAGAAAGGTAAGACCCACGCATCTAGTTTCAGCTGCACGCTCTTGTCGCGGCCTGTAATGGTGACATCCTCTGCTGGAACGAGGTAATCATTAGGCCCTCTTAGACCAAGCAAACCGCCATCTACCTGAACCTTAAAGTCATCGCTGGCGATGTAGTCAGCTTCAATGTCGTTGTAAAACAGCGTTACCCCAACCGGAATGGGTAATTGGTATCCACGTTCAGACGCTTTATCTGCCAGCAGAGGCAGACCACTCCAATGCTTAGGGGTGAGCTGTTGGTTAACTGTGCTATCGAGTTCTTGGCTGGCATAAGTAAAATAAGAGCTGAATAGCGTGAAAACAAGTGCTAAAAGTTTGAATGATTGAGTCGTCATAATGTTGAGCCTAGAAACCGAGCGCGTACTTTATCGGCTTTGACGACTAAAGCAACTTAGCATTCTAAATATGGGAGTGATGCAACAAAATTAGGATTAATTTTATGGAATGTTGACTATGCGCTAGAGCAGGGTTTGCTGCTATTGTTTGACGGCAATAAAAAAGCCTATAGATTTTCACCTATAGGCTTTTATTAAAGTTTAAAACTCTTCAGAGTAGTAACTATTCAGTAATAGTTACTTCTTAGCGTTTCTTTCTTTAACTTCAGCGATAACTTTTTCAGCAACACTGTTTGGACATGGTGCGTAGTGAGCGAATTCCATTGAGAATTGGCCACGACCAGATGTCATTGTACGTAGTGAACCGATGTAACCGAACATTTCTGATAACGGTACGTCAGCTTTAATACGAACACCAGTAACACCAGCCATTTGGTCTTTGATCATACCACGACGACGGTTAAGGTCACCAATTACGTCACCTACGTTGTCTTCTGGGCTGAATACGTCAACGTTCATGATTGGCTCAAGAAGTTGTGCACCGGCTTTAGGCATAGACTGACGGAATGCACCTTTAGCAGCGATTTCGAACGCGATAGCTGACGAGTCAACTGCGTGGAAAGCACCATCAGTAAGTTCTAGTTCAACGTCTAGTACAGGGAAACCAGCAACAGTACCGGTATCCATCATAGATGCGAAACCTTTCTCAACTGCAGGCCAGAATTCTTTCGGTACGTTACCACCAACAACTGAAGAGCTGAAAGTGAAACCAGTGTTTTGCTCACCTGGACGGATAACGTAGTCGATCTTACCGAACTGACCAGAACCACCAGACTGTTTCTTATGCGTGTAGCTATCTTCAGTAACCTGAGTAATAGTTTCACGGTAGGCAACTTGAGGCTCACCTACAATTAGGTCAACGCCGTATGTACGCTTAAGGATATCTACCTTAATGTCTAGGTGAAGCTCACCCATACCTTTAAGAATAGTTTCACCTGAGTCTTCGTCAGTTTCTACGCGGAAAGATGGATCTTCTGCAATCATTTTACCGATAGCGATACCCATTTTCTCTGATCCGCCTTTATCTTTTGGCGCAACAGCGATAGAGATAACTGGCTCTGGGAATACCATAGCTTCAAGAGTACAAGGGTGCTTAACATCACACAAAGTGTGACCAGTTTGCACGTTCTTCATACCTACGATAGCGATGATGTCACCAGCTTGTGCGTAATCAAGTTCGTTACGCTCATCAGCTTGCATTTCAACCATACGACCAACACGTTCAGTTTTACCTGTAAACGAGTTAAGGATGGTGTCACCTTTGTTGATCTTACCTGAGTAGATACGTACGAAGGTAAGGGCACCAAAACGGTCATCCATGATTTTGAATGCTAGTGCTTTTAATGGCTCGTCAACAGATACTGTTGCAACTTCGCCTGTTTCATTACCTTCTTCATCAGTAAGAGGTTGAGGATCAACTTCAACTGGGTTTGGTAGGTAATCAACAACAGCGTCAAGAAGAAGCTGCATACCTTTGTTCTTAAATGCAGAACCACAGTATGTTGGGAAGAAGTCCATTGTACGAGTACCCTTACGGATACAACGCTTAATGTCTTCCATAGATGGCTCTTCGCCGTCCATGTAAGCTTCCATTAGGTCATCGTCTTGCTCAACAGCAGTTTCGATAAGCATTTCACGGTATTCTTCAACTTGGTCAACCATGTCAGCTGGAACATCTTCAATCTTGTAGTTTTCAGCTTGTCCAGTTTCATCCCATATCCAAGCCTTACGAGTTAGCAGGTCAACAACACCTGAGAACTCATCTTCGATACCGATTGGTAGAACCATAACAAGTGGGTTAGCTGCAAGAACGTCTTGAGTTTGCTTAACAACACGCAAGAAGTCAGCACCCATACGGTCTAACTTGTTTACGAAGATGATACGTGCAACTTCTGATTCGTTCGCATAACGCCAGTTAGTTTCTGATTGTGGTTCAACACCACCAGAACCACAGAATACACCAACACCGCCATCAAGAACTTTAAGAGAACGATAAACTTCTACTGTGAAGTCAACGTGGCCAGGGGTGTCAATAACGTTGAAACGGTGGTCGTTCCAAAAACAACTAACAGCAGCAGACTGAATGGTAATACCACGCTCAGCTTCCTGTTCCATGAAGTCAGTTGTTGACTCGCCGTCATGAACTTCACCTATCTTATGGATTTTACCGGTAAGCTTAAGGATACGCTCTGTTGTGGTGGTCTTACCCGCGTCAACGTGAGCAAAGATACCAATGTTTCTGTACTTTGATAAATCAGTCATTTTTCTACTCTATTGGAGTTACGTTCTAAAATTCCGCGCAAGTATAGCAATACTTTTCCATTTTTTTTATCGATTTTTATCATTCAGCGCTAATTTAAGCGAAATATCATGAAAAAATCACATTTTGAGCCATAAATTATCATTTCCTAATCATTCTCTAGCTCATACTGGACGCTAGTTTATCCATGTAGTCGGTGATATTTTTCTTTTTTTGGCTAATTAGAATAAATATTGCGCTGTATAGATGCTGTAAATAGTCACAGAAAAACGAGTTCTCAAAATTATTGAACATTAAGTTCAGAACTATTTCTTCGAGTTATTAGGAAACAAGATGAAATATAATTCATTGACTACGGGTCATGTGTTATCAACTCGTAACAGAACGGACTCGATATTGAATGAATGCTTTTTTATTTGCTGGAATGCATATAGCCAACCGATTGAGCTTTAAGAAGAAGTTCAGCCTTCTTGCCTTTGTGACTCTTTTGCCTCTTATATTTGGTGCAGCCATCATTGTTATGCAACAAAAAGAAGCGGTAAATCTGCTAAATGATGAATAGCGGGTTTGTCTGTTTTAACTAAATTAAGCGATATTGAACGCACATATCGTCACAGCCGAGAAAATAATTGGCAAAACTATACTGAGGCAAAATCCCTCGTTTTGGCGACGATTAAACAGCTGGAAAAGACAGCAAAGCTGCAGTCAAATTCAATGAATGTTTTAAGGCAATTGGCACTTGAATTGAATAGAAGCAGTCAAGATACTGCGAACCTATTGGCGAGCAGTATAGTGAGTGCAAAGGAAGATATATCAGCACTATCGGGGCTCGCACTAGACGGTGAACCCAGTGGCTTCTATCTTGCTGAATTGTACATTAATCGCATTGCTCAAATATCTGAATACTACTCGTTAGTGACAGCGTCTGCTTCGAACATATTGCAGCAAGGTCGTTTTACTCCGCAGTCTTACACTCAGATAGTCGCTCTTAATAAAAGATTGGCGGAACAACAACTTTTACTAAAAAAGAGTACAAATCGACTGTATACCACAGTTGGGAATACTGAGATGTTACCTTTAAAAACCGCTTTAGTGGAATCGGCACAATTTGTAGATAGCTTTGTATCAGGGATTGAGATGAGCATTATTTCTCCGGATAATTTCAGTGTTGATTTGGCTGCTTTTCATGCTCAATCAAATGCAGGAACAGAAGCATTAGATTCGCTTGGCAAGGACACTGCGGACATACTTCAATTACGGATCCAAAATCGCCTTGATAGAGAGCGGTCACATATGTTTTGGCTTATTATTACAGCGTTGTTCGTTGTTATTTTTAGTGTCACGATTCTACTGATTATTTACAAAGCAATCGTTGATAAAGTGGACGCAATTGAGGCAATGACCTCTCGTGTTGCTAAAGGTGATTTTACCGCCGATCTTAAGGTCACTGGAAATGATGAATTATCTAAAATAGCAGAAGCGATTAATCACATGTTAGCGAGTGTACGAATGTTGATTACTGGGGTAAAGCAAGTCAGTCTTGATGTGGTTGAAGCCAGTGAAAAAATGCAACTTGTCACCTCAGATGTAGAGTCAACTTTGACCAGTCAACAAGCACAAACTCATAGCGTCGCAGAGGCTATCACGCAGATGGTCCACTCTGCAGATAATGTTGAGCGCTGTACATATGATGCCAATCAAGTGACTTCAGATGCACTCCATTCAGTACAAAAAGGCAACAAAGTGATTTCAAGTACTGTAAATGGGATCAATAAAATTGCCGAAGAGGTGGCAACAGGCGCCGACGTCATTAATCAGCTGGCATTACATAGCAGTGATATAGGTAAGGTGGTTAATGTGATCCGTGCTATTGCTGAACAAACCAACTTGTTGGCGTTAAATGCTGCTATCGAAGCGGCAAGGGCGGGAGAGCAAGGACGAGGGTTTGCCGTGGTTGCCGATGAAGTGAGAACTTTGGCGAGTCGCACGCAATCGTCTACTCAAGAAATCGAAGCCATGATTGAGCTAGTGCAAAAAGGTGCGAGACAAGCCGTTAAAGCGATGGAAGCAGGCTCGTCACAGGCCAATGACGGGGTAAAGCAGGCTAGGCTAGTTAGTGACAGTATGGCCACCTTGGCGAGCAATGTTGAAGATATCGTGCTTATTAGCGACCAGATCACTGAAAGTGTCGAAGCGCAGCGTCAGGTGTCAACAACAATGGATACACGTACTCACGCCATAAAAGAAGGCGCTGATTTGGCGCTAATTGCCGCTAAGGAAGCATCGTCGATAGGTAAAACGTTAGCAAAAGACTCGCAACGGTTAGCGTTACAGATTTCGGGGTTCAGTTTATAACAGTTAAGTGGGACAAAATTATGTTTTGCTTTTGGTTATAGAAAGGTAATTGGCAGATGATTTGATGGCTCAGTCACTGATGGTTACAGTTTAAGCCGCTATGTTTTGCTCAGATAACGCTAGCATCTATAAAGCTAAATTAGGTGATCTTCAGGCTGGTGCTCAGCGTAGTAAAGCGAGAGTGGTAACAGCGATGTTTTGAGAACGTTAACTAACAAGGCTAACTGTCCTACAGGCAGCCTAGGGTGACGATATGCAACAAATGTTCAGACAGCCCAATCCCTCTTTTTTCCCATTGATATTTAGTATATTGCTGTTCAGTGGTTTCACTGTGGCTTATGGATCTGAAGTTGACATTGACATGGGAGACGCGTCGGCCAATGAACAACGGAAAATGCAACAGTGGGTTTCGGGTGGCATAAATGCGGTTGAGCTATCGTTAGGCACGCTACCGGGACGAAATATTAAAGTTGAGCTTGTAACAAAGCCTTATGCTAGTGAGCCAGTGCCATTTGCCCAAGTGATAAGGGGGAGAACGAATAAAGTAAAGCTACAAGTCAATACCGCTTGGCCTTTACAAGATTTTATTGATGATTGGACGCTTTATCACGAATTGTCCCATCTCTACATTCCCTATTTAGATTTTCCTTCGTTTTGGTTAAATGAAGGGTTTGCTACTTACATGCAAAATATTGTTATGCTTAAAAGTAAGGTGATTGATGAAGCAACATTTATTCAAAAATTACGGTCTGGATTAGAAAGGGGGCGGCTTAACACCATTACTCGACCTGGTAAGCTAAGTACAGTTTCCAATGATATGTGGCGCAAACGCGCATACATGCGAGTGTATTGGTCTGGTGCTGCGTTTTTTATGGAGATGGATACAGCGTTGCTCCAACAAGGTAATAGCTTAGCGGCAGTTATTCGTCAATATGGCACATGCTGCTTAGCAGCGGAGAGTTCAGGCCAAGCACTGATGGAAGAGCTCGATGCAATTGCAAAGACCACATTATTTAGTTCAACCTACCTGCGTTACAGTGACAGGCTAGACTTTCCCATATTTAAAGCAGAGCAGTTAGCGGCTATAGCGCAGCACTATTCAGGGGAACCATAGCCGTCAGAAAACGGCAATGGTCAGGCTGGCACTCATGAAAACGAGTGCCTAAACCGGATTGTTGATTAACCGTGGCTGATAAAGTTAGTGTCATTGCTTGGCAGTGATATTTGCTTAGCAACCGCCTTCATCGCACTGGTTAGTTGTGTTAGCTGACAACTTGAGATGGTGTATGGCGGCATAATATAAATAAGGTTTGAGAAGGGCCTTATCCATACACCAAGATCAACAAACTGTTGTTGAAGCGCAGCGGTGTTCAAGGTTGATTTCATCTCTAACACACCCACAGCACCAAGCACACGAACATCGACAACATTGGTGTAATCAACAGCTTCAGCGAGTTCTGTTTTCATTTGAGATTCAATGCTGCTGACTTGTGTTTGCCAGTGTTGCTCGTTGATAAGTTCAAGGCTTGCAATGGCTGCAGTGCAAGCTAATGGGTTACCCATAAATGTCGGTCCATGCATGAAAACGCCTGCAGGGGAATCACTCACACCTTGCGCAACTTCATCGCTGCACATAGTGGCGGCCAATGATATATAGCCGCCTGTTAGTGCTTTACCCAAACACAAAATATCGGCTTCGACATTGGCATGCTCATAGGCAAAGAGCTTACCGGTGCGGCCAAAGCCAGTGGCAATTTCATCTAGAATCAAAAGCACATCATATTTGTCACACAGTTTTCGCAGCGCGCTCAAATACTCTGCATGGTAAAAGCGCATACCACCAGCTCCTTGCATAATAGGCTCAATTAGCACTGCGGCGATCTGCTGATGGTTATCTTCAAGCATATTACTAATTGATTGCAGTTCTTCCGCATCGAAGCATTCAGTAAAACGCGCTTTAGGTTCTGGGGCAAATAACTGCTCAGTGACGAGCTCACCAAACATGGTGTGCATACCTCCCTCGGGATCGCACACGCTCATGGCTGCAAATGTATCGCCGTGATAGCCGCTTTTCACAGTTAGGATTTTTTGTTTATTGGGATT
The DNA here is from genome assembly GCF_000014885.1 of Shewanella piezotolerans WP3. NCBI lineage: Bacteria > Pseudomonadati > Pseudomonadota > Gammaproteobacteria > Alteromonadales > Shewanellaceae > Shewanella > Shewanella piezotolerans. The sequence goes on along the minus strand of NC_011566.1, from coordinate 3,076,007 downwards.
ATTTCGACCTTGCCAATACTGCAGTGCCATTTTCATAGCGACTTCTACAGCGATGGAGCCTGAATCTGCTAGAAACACCTTGGTTAGACGCTCACTAGTCATGTCGACAAGCATTCTTGCCAGCTCAACAGCAGGACGGTGGGTGATGCCACCGAACATTACATGGCTAAGTTGTGCTGTTTGGTGTTGCATCGCGGCGACAATTTTAGGATGGCTGTAACCATGAACACAAGCCCACCAGGAGCTGGTTCCGTCAATCAGCTTAGTGCCATTATTTAGCGTTAGCTCAACGCCTTCAGCACTGACTACCCCATATGTGGGCAGTGCATTATTCATTGACGTATAGGGATGCCACAGATGCTTTGCATCGAAATCTAAATCGATAAACTGATTGTTGACTTGATTAGTTGTGTTCATAATTTAACCGCTAGTAAACCTTTTATGCTGATTGCCATTGACAGGTTAAGGCTTGCAGGTATCCTAGGCAAGATAAAAATTAATTAAATCACGCAAGTAAACTGAATTAACTTACTGTTTATATTAGATGTATTTTGTTTTGTTAACACGCATTTGTGCGGTTGTTCACTCTGTTTTCACTAACAAAATGCTCGCGTCGATTAAAAAGCACGAGTTGGTACTTAACTTAGTTTAAGCCAGAAAAGGAAAAGAGATGTCTGATGTACAAGTGAGAAATAACTGGAAACGTGATGAGATTGAAACCTTGTTTGCGTTACCTATGAATGACCTGTTGTTTCAGGCCCACAGCGTACATCGCCAAGAGTTTGATCCTAACGAAGTTCAGATCAGCCGCTTGCTCTCGATTAAAACTGGTGCTTGTCCTGAAGATTGCAAATACTGTCCGCAAAGTGCTCGTTATGATACCGGCCTTGAAAAAGAGCGATTGCTCGCGATGGAGACAGTGTTAACCGAAGCTCGCAGCGCAAAAGCGGCAGGGGCTTCTCGTTTTTGTATGGGAGCTGCATGGCGTAACCCTAAAGAGCGTGACATGCCTTATCTAAAAACCATGGTCGAAGAGGTCAAATCTTTGGGCATGGAAACATGCATGACATTGGGCATGCTCTCAGCCGATCAAGCGAGTGAACTGGCGGATGCTGGGCTCGATTATTACAATCACAATTTGGATACGTCACCAGAATATTATGGCGATGTTATCACCACACGTACGTACCAGAACCGGTTAGATACCTTGTCAAATGTTCGAGCTTCAGGCATGAAGGTTTGTTCTGGCGGCATCGTGGGCATGGGAGAAAAAGCCACTGATAGAGCGGGATTACTGCAGCAGTTGGCCAATCTTGATAAACATCCCGATTCAGTGCCGATTAACATGTTAGTTAAAGTGGAAGGGACACCATTTGAGAAAATAGATGATCTGGATCCGCTTGAATTCGTAAGAACAATTGCAGTTGCGAGGATTATCATGCCTAAATCGCGAGTACGTTTGTCGGCAGGTCGTGAGAATATGACAGATGAGTTACAAGCGATGTGTTTCTTTGCTGGGGCAAATTCAATTTTTTATGGTTGCAAACTGTTGACCACACCAAACCCAGAAGAAAACGATGACATGAGTTTGTTTAGACGCCTTGGGTTACACCCAGAGCAGGGCATTGCTGCGACCAAAGAGCAAGATGAAGCGATGCTTGCTAAAGCGGCCGCGCAGCAAGATAAGAAAGCTTCCGCTTTTTATGATGCAGGTGCATTGTAAATACCTAAGCGATTAAGTTTAGAAACTTCTTTAACAGAAATATACCGTTAACAGCGATGACTGTTAACGGTAGTTAAGTCTCGCTCTCACATTGAGTAATGTTATGTCTGATGTTGCCACGAAAAAAATACAGCCGCTTAATGATAGAGTGGTGGAGGCTAATCGGTCTTTGGCAGGCAAAGGGCTGTTAAGAAAACGGGTTAAAGTTATGCTAGACCCCGAACATGCCAGCTGTTTTGAAGTGGATGACTTGCCCTATATTAATTTTAGCAGCAACGACTATCTCGGGTTGTCTAGAGCTCATACAGTGATTGATGCCCTGCATAGCGGTGCGCAAGATTATGGTGTGGGCGGCGCCGCTTCACCACTGGTTGTTGGTTATAACCAAGCGCATCAACAGCTCGAACGAGCATTGTGTAACGCAACGGGACATGAAGCCGCATTGCTTTTTTGTTCGGGCTTTACTGCGAATCATGCATTGATGAAAACCTTGTTTAATGGCTCAGATACCGTGCTCACTGACAAGTTGGTGCACGCATCCGTCATTGATGGCCTGCAAGATAGCGGTGCGGTATTAAAACGATTTATACACAACGATGTTGCCTCAGCTTGTCAAAATGTTGAACGCTACGCTCCGTGCGCTGTCATCACCGAAAGTGTTTTTAGTATGGATGGTGATATAGCTCCGCTGGCAGAGCTTTCAGCACTGTGTCAACAGCAGGGAGCTTGGTTCATTGTCGATGATGCCCACGGCTTTGGCGTTATCGGAGAACATGGCATGGGCGCCTCTACGGTGGCCAGCGACATACATATCGATGCGCAGGTGGTTACATTTGGAAAAGCGTTAGGCGGACAGGGAGCAGCGATACTCGGAAGCCAAGATTTGATTGACTACCTAGTGGCAAATGCGCGGCAGTATATCTACTCGACAGCACTTTCACCGGCAAACGCAGCAGCGGTGACGGCATCCATCAATACCATTATTGCTAAGCCGCAACTTAATGAAAAGCTGCAGGCTAACGTAGTGAATTTTATTGCTAGCTGTGAGGCTGCAAATATCGCATTAACTGGGTCAACCACTGCAATACAACCTATTATTATCGGTGATAGTGCTAGGACTCTGGCAATTGCTAAAAGGCTAAAAGAACACGGTTTTTGGGTTGGTGCTATTAGACCACCAACAGTGGCTCAGGGAAGCGCCAGATTAAGAGTGACGTTAACAGCAGAGCATTGTGAAGAGGATATCCACGCGTTTGTTGCCGTACTTGCAGGTATATTACAAGACCAATAGCGGTCTTGTTTAACTGCATGATTATAAACTCCCATAGCGTATAGGATGTAATCACGTGAATTTCGGGGAAGAGCAATTAACTACTAATGTCGCCAATAGATTTTCTGCGGCGGCATCTTCTTATCACTCACACGATGTCTTGCAGCGAATAGCGGCGAAGCATCTGTTCAAGCGGATGTCACCCTCCGCACGCTTACTGGATCTTGGCTGTGGTCCTGGTACAGACTTTAGTTCGTTTAATGCTATAAAGGACGTGATCGGGGTTGATATCGCACAAGGTATGCTCAATACCCTTAAAGCTGACTTTCCTGGGTACCATGGACTTCGTGGTGATGCACAAAGCTTACCGCTGCTTTGTGACTCAATAGATACCATCTATTCCAATATTGCATTGCAATGGTGTAGCAATCTCGCCGTAGCGATTAATGAAGCTAATCGAGTACTAAAGGCTGGTGGCGAGCTTAATGCCAGTATTGTTGCAGAGAACAGCCTATATCAATTGGCTAATTTAGGTTTAAACGTCAACAGTTTTAACAGTGAACAAGCGATTAAGCACTGTTTTGATAAAAAGTTATGGGAGGGGGTGGATATTGATACTCGTGCCATAACGGTCTACTTTAGTGATTTTAAGTCTCTTTTACAGTCTATTAAAGGTGTTGGGGCGTCAACCGTTGACCCTAAACATCAGCTTAATCAACGCCACGTCACATTGAGAGGGCGAGGAGATTGGCAAGAATTGGTTAATAAGGCAGAGTTAAACCGTCGCCCTGAAGGGCTACCATTGACTTATCATATCAGTTTTATCAAAGCGACAAAGACGCGTTAATAAAGGCTGAAAACCTTGGAGTATGCATGACTTATTTTGTAACAGGAACCGACACTGATTGCGGTAAAACATTAGTGTCGTCAGCATTGTTAACAGCGGTAAAAGGTGAAACGGTTGGCTTCAAGCCTGTGGCTTCTGGGTGTGAGAATACTGAGCAAGGTTTAAGAAATAGCGATGCACTAGCATTGATGGCAGCATCTAGCATTAAGCTACCTTATGATGATATTAATCCATTTGCATTTGCCGCTGCTATTGCTCCGCATATCGCTGCTGCCGAACAAAGTGTCACGTTGAGTCCTACCCGCATTCAAGCTCAACTTAATATGGCGCATCATCTCGGTGCAGACTTTGTTGTTGTTGAAGGCGCTGGTGGCTGGCGTTTACCTTTAGGTGATGGGCATTATATGTCTGAAGTGGTGCAAGCGATGAAATTACCAGTTATCTTAGTTGTGGGCATGAAGTTAGGTTGTCTTAATCATGCTTTATTGACTGTTGAAGCGATTGAGCGTGATGGCCTTGTTATTGCTGGCTGGGTCGCTAATCAAGTTGACTCTCAGATGGATAACCAATTAGAAAACTTAGCATCCTTGCAACAGATGATCTCAGCCCCATTTCTTGGCCATATTCCTCATCTTGAAAATCCGACTGCAGAAAAAGCGGCTGAACATATTGATGTATCACTTCTAGCTTAAAGCGTAACGCCTTTCTCTTTAATAGCCCTACAAACGACGTAATTTTGTGCATTCTTGTTAGGGCTATCTCTCTGTTAAAAAAGATTAATCCGTATCAGTGTCAATTTTGAGCTTAATTAAGATTAGATTAATAAAAACTGCATAAAATCAGCCAAACCTGATAAAGAAAGCGACTGAGCTAGAATTAAATCGGTTGTATTGTTTTTTACTCACTTCCCCTTGAAAAAAACAAATTCGGACATATTATGTCTTTAAGAGTATTTATCAGGATTATTTTGATCCTACAGGAGCTTAAATGAAGCGTATATTTTTACTGATTGCTACTAACATGGCGATCTTATTAGTGGCATCAATCGTGATGTCTATCTTAGGTGTGAACACATCAACCATGAGTGGCTTATTAGTATTTGCGGCAATCTTCGGTTTTGGTGGTGCGTTCATCAGCTTGGCTATCTCTAAATGGATGGCAAAGAAAACCATGGGCTGTGAAGTCATCACAAACCCCCGTGACAATACTGAGCGTTGGTTAGTTGAAACCGTTGCTCGTCAAGCAGAGCAAGCTGGTATTAAAATGCCAGAAGTTGCGATCTACCAATCGCAGGAATTCAATGCGTTTGCTACAGGCCCGAGCAAAAACAATTCTTTAGTTGCCGTCAGTAGTGGTCTGCTTTATGGCATGAATCATGACGAAATAGAAGCGGTACTTGCCCATGAAGTTAGCCACGTCGCTAACGGTGATATGGTGACGTTGACGCTTATTCAAGGTGTTGTGAACACTTTCGTTATTTTTGCTGCTCGTGTCGTTGCAGGCATAATCAACAATTTCGTTGCCAGTAATGATGAAGAGGGCGAAGGCCTTGGCATGTTTGCTTATATGGCAGTGGTGTTTGTTCTTGATATGCTATTTGGTATTCTCGCTTCAATCATCGTTGCTTACTTCTCACGTATTCGAGAGTTTAAAGCTGATGAAGGTGGTGCACGTTTAGCGGGTAAAGAGAAGATGATTGCTGCGCTTGATAGACTAAAGCAAGGCCCTGAAACAGGCGCTATGCCAGCTTCTATGTCAGCTCTGGGTATCAATGGCAAGAAATCAATGGCTGAATTGATGATGAGCCACCCGCCACTTGATAAGCGTATCGCTGCTCTTCGCGCAAGTTAATTCAGTGATAGCTAATGAAGTACAGTTAGGGTAACGTTGTTAAGGATTGTGTTTTTATTAGTCAAAATCAAGATGATAAATAACGTTTGGTTACTTTCCGTGCCCCGATTGAGGGGCATAGTTTGATGGAGCGCACGTTTTGCTAGTAGTCACAATGATATGATCTTCAACCTAAATTAGTTGCGGATTAGCTAATGCTTAGCTAAATTAAGCTTAGTCGTGCTAATAATATTGATCGCAAGATGGAAACTAAACTTAATTATAAAGTTTCCACTATGCGAACATCAAATGAGGATACAATTGTGAGCAAAAAACTACTAAGTGCAATCTTTGGTGCGGCAATCGCAGCATTAGCGTTATCTCCTTCTGTGTTTGCTGAAGGTCAAGAATTGGCTGAAATGCATGCTGAAATGGATGGTTGTGAAGCGTGTCACGCTGACGGCTCTCCATCTGCAGATGGCGAATACGAATTTGAGCAGTGCCAATCTTGTCACGGTACATTAGATGAGATGGATGCAGTCCATCAACCACACGATGGCATGTTAATGTGTGCTGATTGTCACGCACCACATGAAATGAACGTGGGTGATAAGCCAACTTGTGACAGCTGTCATGACGATGGTCGTACTGCAGAGTCAACACTTAAGTAATTTTAAATATTACTTATAAAAACCAGCTAATAGCTGGTTTTTTTGTGCCTCAATTTTATCTTTAACCCTCCCAAAACGTGATTACTCTACTAATACCAATTGCATTAAGTATTTGACCAGTTCAGAGCCCCTCAGCCTTTTCAATTCAAAGCGCATTGGTAAAGAAATGGTTATTCCCTTTTAAGCCAATGCAAAGCAGAAGTGGAAAGACTGAGGGGCTCACGTAGTGCGGGTTTCAAAACGCTGTATGCTTCGCTGTGGGATTTGGATATAGAATAACTATTAGCTCAAACCCCACTACTTGCCTACAGCGTTTTGAATTCCCGCTGAATGGTCAAACTTTTAATGCAATTGGTATAATCATATTAAACATAATACCTCTTTGTGAGTGCTTGGTTTTTAAATTTATCAAAGACTTGCGTGATTTCGGTGCGTAGCTTTGCCCTGTTGTAGTACATTACCGCCTTAAATATGAGTCCAATATAACCTATCTCTTTTTAAAACAGTCGCTTATAGAATGGCATGAGATTTGCGATATCAGTGATATAAGCAAACGAGGGGGGAAGCAAATCATGCCAAGCTGTAAAACAACCTGTGCATATTGTGGTGTTGGATGCGGGATCAGAGTAGAGAAGGTCTTTAAAGAGCAAGCTAAACATTCTTCATTAAAGCAATTTTTTACTGTGAGTGGGGATGTTGAACACCCTGCAAATGCGGGTGATTTGTGTGGCAAGGGTTTAGCGTTAATCGATAGCCTAAATTTGCCAAACAAGCTGTTATATCCACGCATGCAAAAAAATACTGTCAATAATCAAAATATCAGTTGGAATACAGCGATATCAGAGATTGCGATAAAGCTCAAAAGCACTTTGGTTAAATATGGTCCTGAATCAATTGCATTTTACCTGTCAGGTCAACTGCTCACCGAAGATTATTATGTTGCCAATAAACTAGCAAAAGGCTTTCTCGGAACCGCTAATGTAGATACTAATTCGAGATTATGTATGTCATCTGCGGTAAGCGCGCATATACGCGCTTTCGGTGAGGACGTCGTGCCAGGTTGTTATGAGGATCTGCAACTTGCAGAGGTTGTGGTATTAGTCGGTGCTAATACAGCTTGGACACATCCGATTCTATTTAAGAAAATAATGGCAGCTAGGGCTGAACATGGCACTCAACTGGTGGTTATCGACCCACGTGTGACTGCCACTGCATCTCAAGCCGATCTGCATTTACAGCTTACACCAGGCTCTGATCTGCACTTGTTCAACGGTCTACTTAGTGCTATTGCAAGTAATCATAAAACTAACTGTCAATATATAGAGCACTGTACGGAAGGGTTCGAACAAGCATTAAGAACGGCGCAACAAAACAGCCTAACAGTTGCGGATGTTGCAGAGCATACAGGTCTTGAGGTTGATAAAATCACAGAGTTTTACTCCTTGTACCTGCAAAATAAAAGAGTGGTTACCGCCAGCAGCCAAGGCGTTAATCAGTCATTATTAGGCACTAATACGAGTAACGCGATTATCAATTGCCATTTGGCGCTAGGGGATATTGGCCAAGCTGGTTGTGGGCCGTTATCACTAACAGGGCAACCAAATGCTATGGGCGGGCGTGAAGTCGGTGGGCTGGCAACTCAACTAGCCTGTCACCTTGGGTTTTCTGATGAGGAGCGTCAACTCATCGCTCAGTATTGGCGTACTGATAAATTACCAAAATCAAAAGGCCAAACAGCAACGGAAATGTTTGCTGCGATGGCGAGCGGAAAGATAAAAGCTGTGTGGATCCTAGGGACGAATCCGGTGGTTTCTTTGCCTGATACACAATTAGTCAAGAAGGCACTGTCTGAGTGTGACTTTGTCGTGGTATCAGATATCACCGCAGACACCGATACTGCACAGTACGCTGATATTTTGTTGCCGGCACAGGGTTGGTCAGAAAAATCAGGCACTGTCACCAATAGTGAACGAACCATAAGTCGACAACGGCGCTTTGCGCAGCCCCAAGGTGATTCAAAGGCCGATTGGTGGGCGTTGTGTGAAGTAGCCAAAGCGCTTGGATTTGACTCGGAATTTGACTTTAAAAACAGCGCCGAAATTTTCAAGGAATATGCTCAGCTAAGCGCAAGTGTAAAACAGCACTTTCCACAGAAACAGTTCTCAATTGCAGGACTTGCAAATCTGACACCGAGTCAATATCAGCATTTGGTGCCGACTCAATGGCCGATAGATGATATTGACGCGATGGGGCAAAAAAACAAACGGCTGTTTGATGATGGAGTATTTGCAACCCCAACGGGTAAGGCACAATTTGTCGAAACGCCATTCACATCGGCTATAGCACCACACACCTTTGATGATGGCTCTCTAAACGTTGAAAAAGTGCGTTTGAACAGTGGTCGTACTCGGGACCAGTGGCATACGATGACGAAGACAGGACATATTGCCAAGCTGGCTGCTGCAGATTATCAGCCGGAGCTTAGGCTAAATGTGTCAACATCGATTAAGAATAGACTTGTTGAGGGCGAATTCGCTGGGTTTGTCTGTGATAACTTAACCGCCCCTTTGATTGCCAGAGTTGTAATCGATCAATCAATACAGAGTAATAGTGCTTTTTTATCTATGCATTGGTCGTCACAATTTAGCAAAAGTGGTGGCGTAAATAGTGTTATTTCAGTAGCTGTAGACCCCCACTCAAAGCAACCAGGGTTTAAGAATCAATGGGTACAAATTAAGCCTATAAAAGTTGTTGAGCAGGGGATTGAGTGGGGACAACCTTTAGTCGATTCAAAGCGACTGTATTGGGATGTTAAACAGCAGCTTCAAGGTGGGTTTTGCCGTCACATCGCTGCAGATGAAGGGTTTAGTCAGCCTCTTTTAGAGCTTGATACAACACAATGCTCATCATCAGCCAGCGCCAATAGTCATGTTATGCAGTGGAAACATCAAAACAAGCTAGTGACATGCTTCGTCAACAAAGGGCGTCTTAAAACGCTAGTTATCGCAGCTACTGAGCAATTAGATGTTGATAGCGATGCTATTCAGGTACTGATAAACCAATTGTTTAATGCCGACTCAATAAAAAAATTACATCAAATACTGCGTGCAGGTCGCAGCCAAATAGTGTGTGCCTGTACGGGGGTCACCCAGTGTGACATTGAATCGCAGATGAATATGGAACTCTCGATGGGGGTCGACAATGCTGCATCATTGATTGAAAAAATACAACAGACACTAAAGTGCAGTGCGGTCTGCGGCAGTTGCTTAAATCAAGTTAAAGATATTGCTGACGCTGTGATTGTACAAAAGCAGAGACCAAACAGGGAGGTTGCTTAATGATGCTGAATTCCAAAAATAAACCATTGAAATTGGAGAATAATCTAGCTCAACCACGTTTGAGTAATGGCCTGTTTTCAGTGTTTAATGAAAGAATTTCCATGCCGAATTCGGTTGATTTTGATGAAAACCGGATTGCGATAGTTGGAGCAGGCTGCGGTGATATTGATCTACTGACTATTAAAGCGGCACGAGCCATTATCGGTGCGCAGGCAATCGTCTATGACAATTTGGTGAGTAGAGATATTTTACAGTTAGCGGCTGATGATTGCGAATTGCATTATATGGGGAAACGCTATGAGGAGCCTAGTGCGACTCAGGAGCAGATAAACCTAAAACTACTTCAGTTGAGCCAACAAGGTAAGGGGGTTATTCGCCTTAAAGGTGGTGATCCAAATGTATTTGGCCGTGGCGCTGAGGAGGCTCTGTTCCTCGCTCAACATGGTATCAAAAGTGAGTTTATCGCTGGTGTCACGGCCGCTTTAGGCTGCGCGGCAAGCGCTGGGGTCCCTTTGACACACAGAAAAGTTTCTCGCTCGGTGACTTTTGTGACCGGACATCATTGTGATGACTCTGCTATCGAATGGGGCGGTTTATTGGCATCAAAAAGTACACTTGTGTTTTATATGGGAAAAGAGAGAGCAGCAGATATCGCACATGGTTTATTAAAAGCAGGTGCCAAGTTATCGTTGCCGGTAGCTTTTATCTCTAATGGTGGCCGCACCGATCAGCAGGTAATCACGACAACGATTAGAGATATGGTTGATGTGGCTGGTGCGATAAAGGTTGAAGGTCCAACATTGTTGATTGTCGGTGAGGTGGTCGCTATAGGCCAGGAACTTGCTAACTGTATGAGTGGACTTGACCTTGGTCAAATGACTAGCAACTTACCACTTGAGCGTGCATATGGATAATCACGTCACCGAAGGTCGATTAGTGAATATTACTCAACCTTATGAGTATAAACAGCTAGTCAGAACCCTTGCTCGCGGAAAGAAGGGCTCTCGTTCGTTAAATTTTCTCGAAAGCTACCAACTCATTCGTGGTTTTTACGACAATTATGGCAACGTGACTCAGCTAAGTGTGGCGCTAATGTTGATGCGAGTTAAGGGGGAGAGTGCTGAAGAGATTGCTGGCGCTGCTATTGCGTTAAAAACAACAATAGATAGTAGCTGGCAGCAGCTTGATGTCGATATCGATTGGCCCTGCTATGGCGCTAAACGCGATCAATTACCGTACCTACTGCTTAGTGCCAAGCTACTCGCACTGCATGGATATCGGATTTTATTGCATGGGGATGACAAGGCGTTACCTCATCGACAACATATTGCAAAATTCGTCGAAGTACTCGGAATTAGTACTGTTTCATCTGCGGCGGAAGCTAATGTTGCGTTAAGCTCTGCTGGGATCTGCTATGTCAATGCTGACACGTTGTCAGGACTGGTGAACTCATTTAGCAACATACATCAAGAGCTTGGTCTAAGAAGTCTGTTTCAAAGTGCTATTCGCTGTATCAATCCGTCAAATGCAGCAGTTAGTCTTAGAAGCTATTTTCACGCGGGGTTAGATGATATTCACTTTAATGTGGCTCGCTTAATGGCCGAAAATGAGCCGGAGCTGCATCACTCTAACGTTGCCATATTTAAGGGGTATCAAGGCGAGTGTGAATTGAGCCCTAGGATCTCAACAGCAATTAACATTTTTAGTCTAAGTGGCCAGCGTCAAATAGCTTTGCCTACACAGCTTGATGGCTTAGTTGGTCGTAAAGCAACTGCGTCAGAGCTGTCTCCTCAATGGCTATCATTACTTTGGCATAAACTTTCGTTGTCTGTTAACAACCATAGCGATGATGCTCTTGATTCAGCTGAAGCTCACAGAGCACAGGCAGCAGTGATGACTAATGTGATGGTTGTTCTGATGTTACTGGACTCCAATATTCAAATTGATGTGGCTAAGAGAATAGCTAAGACACTTTGGCAACAGCGACACCAGAGTGATTCAATAAATGGTGTTACTGAGCTAAAGACACATGGTCGTAGTAAATCAGGGGCTGACCCCATTGGCTCAGGAGGTAAAGCATGCGCTTAGTAAGTCTGGTTGAGGTAAAAGAAAATCGCGGGCTGAATGAAGCTGCCAAGAGTCATGATTTTGACTTAGTTAGCTTTAAATCAATATCTGAATTCGAACGTTTCGAACTTAACAATGCCACAGATATCGTGCTTATGGTCGTTGACACTATCACTGCTTTGCATTTGCAGTTTGTTGAAAGGCTGATGATATTTGCACCTGTACCGTTAATTATCACAGCGACAAGTATTGAACCGTCGCAATTATCAACCTTGTTGCATTGTGGTCGGGTTACTTTTGTACCACAACAATTTGATTACTCTCGCCTTTCAAAAGTAAGGGAACTGGCGCAAGTCCGTTTTAAAACGGCTAACCGTTTGCATACTAAATTAGCGAAACTTGAATGCCGAATCGAGGACGAAAAACGGATTCAACTGGCTAAGCGTGATTTACAGCAATCGGGATTATCGGAGCAACAGGCCCATAAGGTTATTCAGAAGCTTGCTATGGATGAAGGCGTTAGTTTGCCTGACAGTGCCGCCGTAATTGGAAAAATTTCGCAAGGTTCTTATGCACATAAATAATCAGTTGCTAACCATATTGGTGCAAACGATACCACTGGGAACGTAAAGAAAAGTAACTTTTAACGTAAATTTATCTAATAGATAAATAAAATCAATGTATTGCAGGTTTATTGATTGGCGGTGAATACTGGCACAGTCTTCGCTACTTTTATGAGTAACTAAGCAGCGGTTTTTGTCCGTTATTAATCGCTTTAAACAATTTGAATTTCTGGCAAAGGCGCCATCTCCCATCGGGAGATTGGCGCCTTTTTGTTTGAAATAAATAGTATAAGACACAAAAGGGGCAAAGTATGAGAGTAGATAAACCCAAATTAGTCATAGTGGGAAATGGCATGGTTGGCCATCATTTTGTGGAGCAATTATGTGAGCAACAGCTTAATCGACATTATGACGTTACGGTTTTTGGTGCAGAGAGTTTGCCTGCATACGATAGGGTTCAACTGTCAAAGTATTTTGAATCAAGTAGTGCCGATAGCCTTATGTTAGCAACTCAGGCTGACTATGCCGCCCAAGGTGTTGTGCTACACCTAGGGCAACAGGTCAACAATATTGACCAGCATAAGAAACAACTCACCGTGAATGGCGAGACAGTCTTATATGACACGCTTGTATTGGCGACAGGCTCTTTTCCTTTCGTACCACCGATAAAGGGTAATGACCGCCGTGATTGTTTAGTTTATCGCACTATTGATGACCTAGAAGCTATTGAGCAAGCCGCAACTACGGCCAAGTCTGGTGTCGTTATTGGTGGTGGATTACTGGGACTAGAGGCTGCCAATGCACTGAGTGCTTTAGGGCTTGATACTCATGTGGTTGAGTTTGCGCCGCAGTTGATGTCAGTGCAATTGAATGACAGAGGTGGTGAGCTATTAAAGCAAAAAATTGAAGCGTTAGGGCTTGGAGTGCATTTGAGCAAAGCAACACAAGAGATAGTTGATGGTGAGCGAGCGCAGCATCGACTTAATTTCAGTGATGGCAGTTGGTTAGAAACGGATATGATTGTATTTTCCGCAGGGATCCGTCCTCAAGATGCATTAGCTAGAGCGAGCGACATAAGTATTGGTGAACGCGGCGGTATAGTCATAGATGACTGTTGCCGTACATCAGCCAAGGATGTTTACGCCATTGGAGAGTGTGCCCTATGGCAACAACAGATCTTCGGCTTAGTGGCACCAGGCTATCAAATGGCCAAAGTCGCAGTGTCTCAAATAGCTAAGCATCTACTTGATAATTCGATAGTCTCGCCGACTACTGAGGCGTTAAGGTTCACCGGTGCAGACATGAGCACTAAGCTAAAACTGCTTGGGGTCGATGTGGCATCTATTGGGGCAAGCCGTGGTTTTGATAACGCGCAGTATGTTGAACTCAGTGATGTACAAGCAGGCGTTTATAAAAAACTGTGGCTTGATGAAACTGGAGAATACCTGCGGGGGGCTGTACTGGTGGGAAATGTTGACGAATATCCCAACCTGCTTAGCCAATACTTATCGGGAGACGCGTTAGAGGAGCCTGCCGTCACATTGCTAATGGCTGATGATTCTGCGCCACTAGCACTAAAGGACAACGCTATTGTTTGTTCATGCCATCAAGTAACAAAAGCTGATATCGTTGAACAAGTTGTTGCCGGAAATCACCAACTAGCTGAGATTAAAAGTTGTACCAAAGCGGCATCTGGTTGCGGAGGCTGCGCTGCTGTTGTGCAGCAGATCATTGATGAAACTATGCAGGCACAAGGACTAGAAACGGAGTCAGGGATCTGCTGCCACTTTGACTATGATCGCCAAGCGTTGTTTCATCTGTGCCAAGTGGAAAATATAAATGATTTCGAGCAACTTTATCAGCTCCATGCCAAAAATGGCTCTTCTGAATTAGCGCTAGGCTGTGATATCTGTAAACCTGTTGCCGCTTCTATTTTTGCCACTTTGGAAAATGAATATGTGCTCAATGAAAACCATGTTGCTCTTCAAGATAGCAATGATGCTTATTTAGGTAACCTGCAAAAGGACGGCAGCTATTCTGTGGTTCCGAGAGTTGCTGGTGGAGAGATCACCCCTGATAAACTGATTGCCATGGGCCAAATCGCCAAACGATATGACCTATACACCAAAATTACGGGTGGCCAGCGTATCGATATGTTTGGTGCTGCACTGTCTGATTTACCTGCCATTTGGTCAGAACTGATAGCTGAAGGTTTTGAGACCGGACACGCCTATGGTAAATCACTACGCACCGTTAAATCTTGTGTAGGTAATACCTGGTGCCGATACGGTGTACAAGACTCTGTAGGGTTAGCGATTGCGTTAGAAAATCGATACAAAGGCCTTAGGTCACCTCACAAGATAAAATTTGCAGTGTCAGGCTGTACTCGAGAATGTGCTGAAGCGCAGAGTAAAGATATTGGTGTTATTGCTACAGAAAAGGGCTGGAACCTCTTTGTTTGCGGTAATGGCGGGATGAGACCTAGACATGGCGATCTATTTGCTACCGATCTCTCTACCGAACAACTTGTTAGTTATATTGACAGAATACTGATGTTCTACAGCAAAACTGCTGCGCGACTTCAGCGCACATCAGTGTGGCTTGAGTCATTAGCTGGCGGACTTGAATATTTGCAATCTGTAGTGATTGAAAACTCTTTAGGCCTAGCAGATGAGTTAGAAAGCCAGATGCATAAAGTCGCCGCCAATTATCAATGCGAATGGAAAACCAGTTTGCAAGATGATGTGTTCTTGCAGCGATTCAGCGAATTTATCAACCCTAAAGACGCACCTCTAATTGATACGAAGCAGTATCAATATCAACGCTCGCAAAAGTTCCCCATTAGTTCTGAAGTAGAAACATTTAGTGCGGTTAATCACAAGCTATCGACGCTAGGCGATATCGCAATTACGCAGTTGGATGAAGAGGAGGCGTTGGTATGAATTGGGTAACTATTTGTGATGAACAAGCATTACCTTCAAAAAGAGGTATTGCTGCATGGGTAGCAGGTAAAGCCGTGGCGATTTTCCATCTTGGAGATGCTGGCATTTATGCGATTGATAATGTCGATCCAGCAACGGGGGTGAGTGTGCTTTCACGCGGCCTACTGTGTGAATTTGAGAATGAGCTATTTGTTGCATCGCCGCTGCATAAACAGCACTACAGCTTAACAACAGGTCGTTGTCTAGAAAATGAAACACTTAGCGTTGACACTTATGAGATAAAACGTCAATCGGGCAAAATTTTAGCGCGATTACTTGCTTAAGGATGAGGAGAAAAGTATGACTAGCAAGAATACAGCTGAGGCTGGATTTAACCTTTTTTCTTTTTCAGGAAAGATGAAAGTGATGCACTTGAGCTGGATGGCGTTTTTTATCACCTTTATGGTTTGGTTTAATGCCGCTCCTCTGTTAAGCGTTATTGCAGAAAGTATTGGTTTGAGTCAATCACAGATAAAAACTCTGCTAATTCTTAATGTAGCGTTAACCATTCCCGCACGAGTGCTGATAGGCATGGTCACTGATAAGTATGGACCAAGACTTGTTTACTCTTTGCTGTTGGGGATTTGCTCCATTCCGTGCTTTATGTTTGCACTCGGGACAACGTTTGAGCAGTTGGCGCTAGCGCGATTCTTACTTGGGTTTATCGGTGCTGGTTTTGTGGTTGGCATTCGTATTGTGAGTGAGTGGTTTCCGGCAAAAGAGTTAGGCACTGCTGAGGGGATATATGGTGGCTGGGGGAACTTTGGCTCTGCCGCCGCAGCTTTTACTCTGCCCGCAGTTGCACTTGCATTTGGTGGTGCTGACGGTTGGCGCTATGCTATTGCTTTAACTGGATTGTTGAGTTTAGCTTTTGCATTTATTTACTATTTCAATGTGACAGATACGCCTAAAGGATCAACTTATTTCAAACCCAAAAAAGCAGGTGCACTTGAAGTAACCAGTAAAGGCGATTTTGTACTTTTATTGGTGATGAAATTACCCATGTACGCCACGCTCGCACTGCTTGGTTGGAAGCTATCTCCTGCGGGAGTTAGCATGTTTAGTCATCAAGTCGTTTATGGTATCTATGCGCTACTTTGCTTAGTTTTAATCGTCGATATTTATCAAACCTATCAAGTTAATAAGCAAGTGTTTGCGGGGATGGTTCCTGAATTTGAACGCTACGAGTTTAAGCAGGTAGCGGTTCTTAATGTTCTGTACTTCTCTACATTTGGTTCAGAGTTGGCAGTGGTGTCAATGTTACCTCTTTTTTTCGCTGAAACATTCGGTTTAGGATTAGCTCAGGCTGGTTTAGTCGCATCCTCATATGCTTTTATGAACTTAATGTCCCGACCTGGAGGGGGGTGGCTTAGTGACCGTTTTGGTCGTAAATCTACCTTGCTGATATTAACTGCTGGGCTAGCAATTGGATATTTTGGTGTGGCGCAAATTAATGCAACTTGGGCGCTACCCTTTGCCATTATTATGGTAATGGCATGTTCTTTCTTTGTACAAGGAGGTGAGGGGGCTGTATTTGCAGCTGTACCGCTAATTAAGCGTCGTTTAACTGGACAGATCGCTGGCATGACGGGCGCTTACGGTAATGTTGGCGCTGTATTTTTCTTGACTGTTTACTCTATGGTATCTACGCAAACCTTTTTCTATGTTATTGCGGTGAGTGCTCTAGTTGGCTTTTTAACCGTGTTTTTAATGACGGAGCCAAAAGGCCATATTGCCGAAGTGAACGAAAAGGGGGAAGTAACCCTAATAAGCGTGAATTAGAAGGGGAACGGTGAGTATGATTGCAAAGGTTATGGTTGAGAATGACTTAAATGACACAATATCATCATTGACAACGAGTCATGATATTGAAGGCCACAAGCCAAAGCACTGTTTAGTCATTAAGGCTGGTCAGTATTCTGATAAAGGCGTTAAAACGGCCAATGAAGATGCCATTGGGATCCGTATTCCCAGTGGTCTAATGTTAACGACGAAGGGCGTTGTTGCAGCTATCAGTGATGGGGTGAGTACTGCTGAGGCAGGCGCAGCGGCATCCGCTATCAGCATAAGCAATTTTCTTGCTGACTATTACTCAACACCGGATCTCTGGTCAGTACAGAAATCAAGTACTCAAGTATTAACAGCGCTGAATCGTTGGCTTTATGGGTTGGGACAAGATTATCGAGATGCTCGCAGAGGCTACGTCTGCACCTTAAGTGCATTGGTTTTTAAATCACGTCATATGCATCTTTTTCATGTGGGTGATTCAAGAGTTTACCGCTACCGTAATGGTACATTGGACAAGCTAAGTCAAGATCACACCAGTATAGTAGGAAATAATCAGCGTTATCTTGCCCGAGCTCTGGGGTTAGATGTCAATGTTGAGGTGGACTATCGTATGTTAGCGCTAGAGGAGGGGGACTTATATCTGCTAACGACTGACGGTGTGCATGATGTAGTAACAGACTTTGAAGTAGAGCAGAAATTAGCGCTATTTAGTCAAACTCAACAAAGTAGTCGTTCCAGCAAGCATTCCACTGACGAAAAGTGTGATAGATTTTGCCATGAATTAGTCGATTCAGCCCTCAATTCTGGTTCCCAAGACAATGTTAGTTGTCAGTTACTATGTATTGACTCCTTACCAGAGCAAACTATTGATGAAGTGTATCAGCATTTGTCTAGGTTGCCTTTTCCACCGCCATTAAGTGTTGGCATGAAGCTCGACGGATATACAGTGGTAGATGTTTTGCATCAAAGCGAAAGAAGCCAAGTCTATCTAGTCAGCAATCAGCAAGATGATTTACTCTGTATGAAAACGCCTTCAGTTAACTATCTAGATGATGCAGCTTATATAGAACGCTTTTTATTAGAAAGTTGGATAGGAAAACGAATTAATAGTCCCTATGTGGTTTCAATCGCTGAGCGTGATAAACAAAAATCTGCGCTTTATTATTTAACGGAATACCTCGATGGGCAATTGTTAAGCCAATGGATAAAGCATAACCCGACGCCAGATATACAAGAGGTGTTGGCTCTGTTAAAACAATTGGAAATTGGAGTGAGAGCGTTTCACCGTAAAGAAACTTTGCATCAAGATCTAAAACCTGACAACTTGATATTGACCAAAGATGGCCAGCTTAAAATCATTGATTTTGGCTCGTGCTTCATTAAAGGGATTGCTGAGATCTCCAGCCCTCTTGAGCGAGACCAATTATTAGGAACAGCCGATTACTCTGCGCCAGAAAGTATTCTTGGTTATCAAGTGACTCAAAGCACTGACCTCTACTCTATTGCCGTCATCGCTTTTGAAATGCTAACGGGTCAGTTACCTTTTAATGGTAAGCAGCAGGCCTGCAAATCCAAATTAGATTTTGTAAGGCTTGAGTATATTCCAAGTTATCAGATTAACCCTTTGATCCCCATCTGGATGGATGATGCTCTTAAAAAGGCGCTTAGTGTGACACCTCAACAACGCCAAGCAGACTGCAGTGAATGGCTCTTTGAAATGACTGAACCGGTAAACACATGGCAACGTTCGATGGCTAAACCTGCATTAATAGAACGTAACCCGCTACTATTTTGGCGCTCATTGAGCGTATTTCTTGGGTTAGCAGTCGTGCTACTTGCTCTATTTTGAGGTTGTTTATCGTACTGTTGTAGTTAGTATCTGCTTGGTATATCTTTGAATATATGGACATAACAATGTAAATGGAAATTATGAAGTACTTATTGTTAGTATGTTTTATTATTAGCGGTTGCCAGACAGTGCCTGTTCCGACTAAACAGCCTGCTCAGATGCCAATATTAGCGTATGAAGCGGATGTCGGCGATTATGAAATCCCTGAACCAGAAAGCTTAATTTCTTTAACTGCTGAGCAAGTTGCGGAGTTTAAGCGCTTTCAACTACAAAGTGACGTCAACACATTACTTCCGTTTCAACAGGTGAAGTATTTTCTTGAAAAACGCTTAGTCAACTTTAACTATGAAGGCAAAAACTACAGTGCTGCAGAGGCGCTTGAGCTCAACCAAGGTAACTGTATGTCTTTGGCTCTTTTAACCTATGCAATTGCCAGTGAGTTTCAAGTCGATATATCATTTCAACTCTTACATACTATGCCTGTTTTACTTGATGTAACAGACCGATACTCTGTCACGTCAGATCATGTTAGATCATTCCTTTATGAGACTAATAATAATGAAAGCAGCACTTTGTTTTCAGGTCGCAAAAGCGTAGTAATTGACTACTTTCCTAATCGTTATGACAGAGGTGGGAAAATGATCGATACTGATGAGTTTTTCGCGATGCTATATCGAAATTTAGCTGCGGATGCATTGTTCAGTGATGACTTACCACTAGCCTATTTATTGCTTAAGAAAAGTTTATCTTTTAGCAAGGTATATGCGCCATCTATTAATATGTTGGCGGTTGTTTTACGACGATTAGGGGATGTACAAACTGCTGAGAACTTGTATCGATACGGATTAGAGGTTTCAGAAGATAAAGTGACTTTGTTGAGTAATTATCATTATTTACTGGTTCGCCAAGGTCGCATAGTTGAAGCCTTAGCAGTGAAAAAACAATTACTTGAATTAGATGATTCCAGCCCTTATAAATGGTATTTAGTGGCACAAGATTCGATAGCCGCTGCAGACTACCTAAGTGCCAAAGTGTACCTAAACAAATTTATTGATAACACATATTACTTTCATAGAGCGTATTTTGAATTAGCAAAGGTACATTTTAAACTTGATGAACCGGAGCTGGCCAAAAAAGCCCTGCGCAAAGCACTCGATTATACGGACTTGCCCAAGAACCAGCAGCGTTATCAAGCAAAGCTAGCATGGCTAAAGTCACGTTAACTTATGCTCCAACTAACACCAAATTCTAATATGAAGTAGAGTTTTTAAATTAAATACTCTACTTTTGTATTTACCGACATTTTTGAACGATAGTAAATAGAATTGCGGCAGCTGAAAAAGTGATGGCAAACCTTCTGTAATTAGATTGTAATTAATAACTATTTGTTCTAATGCATGAAGGAATGAGATTATGAGACGAGAAAACTTAAAGTATGAATTATATTTTTGTTTCTAAGTATTATTATACAGTTAATAATACTTTTTACAGAAGATATATTAAAAGAGTATGAATAGTACGATTTTATAAATCTATCTCTCCTTTGTTTTTTTGTCGGTCTTGTAAGTTCGTTTAAATCAATGAGTTGCGACGTAGGGTTTGTCTTTTACACTATCGATTTTAAGTTTGACCGATTGGTATTTCTAAGTGTTCTATGTCTATTTCTGTAATTATATAGCTTCACTTTAATATTATTCATTTTAGTGAATCAGTCATTAGTGCTATCTATATAGTTGTATTAGCTACATATGTAGCTATTGAAGGCTGACGTAGGCTTAGCATCTTGAACATTAGAATATTTCAATATTTAATTCTTTTTGTTCGTTTATTATCTTTAATGTGTATTACACTTATGCACACAAGGATTGTTATACGATAAACATGGAGAGTCGGATGTTTAAGGTTATGCACTGGGTTATGGTTACCCGTTCACAAATATTAGTTGATCTGCTTAATACTCGTTGGCCCCAACAGTTTTTAGTAAAAATTCATAATGTTGCACCAGATAATATTATTGATAATTTTACTGAAAATCGTGTTGGTCTTGTGTTAATCGATCTTTCAAGTGTAGATATTCAAAAGGCATATCAAATCCAGAAAAAATTGGATAAAGAGCGTAGTGGTGTAAGGGTTGTGTTCATACACTACCCTCAGCAAGTTGATGCTCGTTTTTTGGTGCAGAATAATATCACTGCTGGTGTTTTCTACTCTGATGCATCCTTAGACAGCATCGGTATTGGAATGTCTAAAATCGTTCAAGGACAAACCTCAATTCCTGATGAATTTAGTCGTGCGCATTTGAATGATGTTGAAGAAGATGAAGAGTCTGATACTTTGACAATGAGAGAGCGAGAGGTATTGCAGGTATTACGATCTGGCAGTACGAATATTGATATTGCAAATCAATTATTTGTAAGTGAAAGCACCATTAAGACCCATCTTTATAGAGCCTTTAGAAAGATAGGTGTATCAAGCCGCGGACAAGCAATCGCATGGGCTCAAACAAACATGCATGAAGTTGTCTTGTAATTCGCATGATTTAGGTTGGTTTCAACAGCGCTACACCAAGGCGCTGTTTGGATTGAATTGATCAATGCTGTTGATATTTTTTGTCGCTTTTATGTATGGCGACTTTAAGGACGTTTATTTTAACCTTCATCGCTACAAAATGACTCTTATCTAAGTTTACTTTGCTGTTTGTACGCCAAAAATTCGTCAATCGCTTGATGCACTTTTTCGAGTATACTAGTACATAACTTATGTTAACGAGGGCAGAAAAGTGGCCGAAGAAACCATATTCAGTAAAATTATTCGACGTGAGATCCCCGCAGATATTCTATTTCAAGATGAGCTGGTAACCGCATTTAGAGATATTAGTGCTCAAGCTCCTACCCATATTCTGATCATTCCTAACCATCTCATCCCTACAGCAAATGATATAAAAGCATCTGATGAAAAGGCGCTTGGAAGAATGATGTCGGTTGCGGCTAAGCTAGCGCAAGAAGAGGGAATTGCTGAAGATGGTTATCGATTGATTATGAACTGCAATGAACACGCTGGACAAGAGGTGTTTCATATTCATATGCATTTAGTTGGAGGACGCTCATTAGGGCCTATGTTGAGTAAAAATCGATGAAAGAAACTGCCGATGTTTTCCCGCTAACGGAGATGGCAAGTCGATTTGTAGCGCAGCTCACTCAATGCCAAAAATTAAAGCTGAAAGTGCTGGAGGGGAGTAGCAAACATGTCCTTATTGAACTTCCTTATGACACTCAACTTATCGGTTACCCAGATACTGGTGTCATTCATGGTGGTGTTATCACAACCTTAATGGATACCGCTAGTGGTTGCGCTGTTGTTTGCTCTATTTTTGATAAGTTTGGCTCTTTAGAGATATCTCCAACGCTGGATCTTAGAGTCGATTACATGAAACCTGCTGAGCCTTTTAAACCTGTATACGGCTTTGCCCAGTGCTATAAATTGTCATCTAGCGTTGCTTTTACTCGAGCGATAGCTTACCAAGACTCAATTGACGATCCCATCGCTCATGCAGTGGGTTCATTTATGCGTATTAGCCCTGAAATGGTGGGTGAAGAGTTTAGGCAGGCTTTAATGGGGGAACCACGTAATGACTAACCCAAATGCAGATGAGTGTGAACAAACAAAGCTCGATGTAAAAAGTATTATTCGTAAAGCCACTGAGCTCAATGATTTTGGACATCTGCTTGAGCATGTCCCCTACGCGAAATTCATTGGCATGGAAGTCGATCGCTTTGGTGACGAGTTAATATTTAAACTACCCGCAAAGGATGACAATATTGGTAATCCAGTATTGCCTGCACTTCATGGAGGCGTTATAGCTGGCTTCATGGAGATGTCCGCAATCGTTCAATTAATGGTGTTTATGCAAACCAGTAAAGTACCTAAAGTTGTGGACTTTTCAATTGATTATTTAAGGGCTGGTTACCATAAAGATAGCTTTGCAGAGTGTAAGATCACTCGGCAAGGCCGACGGGTGGCGAATGTGAGTATTAATTGCTGGCAGACTAACCGCAAGCATTTAATCGCAACCGCAAGAGCACATTTCTTAATCGATTAAACTAGCTTATTCTTGTATTAACAATCAAAGAGTATATTTCAGGGGGCTAACATGAAAAAACTGATCCTAGGCTTGTTCACGGTCTTATTTGTTACAGCGTGTGCACCACATACTGCGGGCCTGATGGCAGGCTCTAAAGGTGAAGTGCGAATAGATAACAGTACCTTTGGTAAAGAGGTCGAAGTACAAAGAGTTATAGCTCGTCCAGAGGGTGGTTTTCTTCAGGGGAGTGGTACTATTATCAGCAAAGTTTCTACAGATTTACGCTTACAGTACAAATTTACTTGGTTCGATACTAGCGGTATGACAATTGATGATGAAGGTGTCAGTTGGAAGTCGATAAAGCTTCATGGCAAGCAACAACTGCAAGTATCTGCCGTTGCACCAAATGCTAAAGCTACCCGATTTGAATTGTACGTAAGAAAAGCATTTTCAAATTAGGTTTTAAGAGCTCAAGCTCACATATGTTAATAAAACGTCAGTAGGTTTGGCGTTTTTTTATGCGAAACGTTCAGGTAACGCAAGAAGGGTGTCATGGTTTTGTAAAATTCATGTATAATCGGCGGTGCCAAGGGGTGTTAAGTCTATAGGGCGAAAGTTGTAATTTTATAGGCTTAACTGAGATGTTGAAAAACAAACCCTTTGAACCTGATCCGGCTAATACCGGCGTAGGAATGGGCCACAATTCATTTTCCGATCGCTTCTTTATGTTGCCGGATCTCAAAATTAAAATTTGAGGTCCTATGTTATATCCAAAAGTTTATTCTCCTGTTGCGCTAGCTGTTATGTCTGCGCTAATTTCACAGCCTGCACAGTCTGAAACCACCATAGATACAGCTACAGACGATATGGAAGTGATGGTTGTTACTTCTGATTTTCGTGGTACTAGCTTAGATAAAATGCCATCGAGCGTAACCGTCATTGATCAGCAACAGATTGAGGATGAAGGTGCACAGCACTTCGAAGACGTCTTAAATTCTATTGCTAACTTTAACTGGTCTGGTGGTAGTTCACGTCCAAAGTATTTCCAAATTCGCGGCGTAGGTGAACAAGAAGAGTATCAAGGTGCACCTAACTCATCAGTAGGTTTCATTGTTGATGATATTGACTTATCAGGTTTGGGCATGGTTTCGAGCATGTATGATTTGCAGCAAGTTGAAGTGCTGCGAGGCCCACAAGGTACGCAGTATGGTGCTAACGCGTTAGCCGGTCTTATTTACCTTAAGAGTAACGATCCTACTGATGTAATTGAAAATGGTGCCGAGTTTTCACTTGGTGATGATAACTTGCAAACTTTTAGCGGGTTTAGCTCTGGTCCACTGACAGACTCTGGAAACCTACTCTATCGAGTGTCGCTACAACAACACCAGCAAGATGGCTATAGAGATAACCTCTATCTTGGCGAGAGTGATACCAATAAACGTGATGAGTTTACTGGGCGGGCTAAATTGCGCTGGTATGCCACGAACAGTCTGCAGGTCGATTTAACGCTAATGTATGCTGATTATGATAATGGCTATGATGCATGGACCTTAGATAATAACGGCTTTGATACTCAAACAGATCAACCTGGAAAGGATACACAGCAAACAACAGGAACAGGCTTTAAGATCACCTATTCAGGTGCTGAAATGTTTGAGTTAACCTCGCTGACTTCCTACGCAAAAACAGATCATGAACACGCATATGATGGTGATTGGTCAAATCCAGATTACTGGGGCAGCAAACTGTGTACTGATGACTATGACTCCAACGGAGATGGTAGTACAACTGATCTGATACCGTGTGAATATAATTATATTTGGGACAAAAAAGGCGATAGAACTACCGTCACTCAAGAATTCCGGTTTAGTTCCACTGATGCGGGCAGAATTTTTAATGATTCAACAGACTGGCTCGTGGGTCTATATGGGATGGATTTGAGTGAAGACAATGACCTTTATTCGGAATATAACGGTTACCCTGATGAAGTTTTACAGTCAGAATATAGCGCAATAAATTACGCCATATTTGCTCAAACTGACTCAGATTTAGGCAATAATTATGCGCTATCTATCGGTCTAAGGCTTGAACGACGTGAAAGTGAGTATAGTGACAGCAATAAAGATGAATTCGATCCGAGTGAAAACATGTGGGGCGGTCATATAGCTATTAGCAAAGCATTGAGTGATACTCAAGAAACATATTTTAGAGTCGCTAAAGGCTATAAAGCTGGCGGTTTTAACATGTCTCTGCCGGCAGAATTATCTGATAAAAAAGAGTACGATACTGAAACGTTGTATAACTATGAAATTGGATTAAAGTCTTCGTGGTTAGAGGGGAATGCAACCACAAACCTTGCGTTATTCTATATGGATAGGAAGAACCAGCAGGTTTCTGCTTCACAACAAGACCCAAATAACCCACAACGATTTATTCTTTACACTGAGAATGCTGGTACATCATCTAATTACGGTGCTGAATTGGATGCAAATTGGTACGCAACTGATAATTTACATCTATACACTAGTTTGGGTTGGTTGGAAACCGAGTATGGCGATTATCAGTATGAAGATAAGTATGGTGGCATTGTAGACTTATCTGGCCGTGAATTAGCCCATTCGCCAAACTTTACTTTCAGCGCCGGTGCAACTTATCGAACTGACTCTGGTTGGTTTGCTAACGTTAATGCAAGCGGTAAAAGTGACTTCTACTACTCTGACAGTAATGAATCTAAGTCTGACGCCTATCAAATTTTTAATGCCAAAATAGGATATGAAGCTGATATGTGGTCGGCGTACCTTTGGGGGCGTAATCTATTTGATGAAAAATATGGCGTGCGAGGTTTCTATTTTGGCAATGAACCAGATTTAGGCTGGGCAGATAAGCAATATATACGCTATGGTGATCCGCGTCAGTTAGGACTTACAGTAAACGTTAAGTTTATGTAACTACAGGGTATTAAGTATAAACCTTGTTACACGTTATCAATATTAAGGTCATCAATATGAAGTTAACAGCAGAGATTAGTTGCTATCCATTACAGGACAACTATTTAGATCCTATAAAGTGGTTTATTGGTCGAGTCGATAGCTACAACAATATCCATCGAGTGACTAACGCGATGGCGACTCAAGTGTGCGGTGAATATGCTGAGGTGATGGCAATGTTGGCTACAGAGATGGAAGCGGCACATGAGAAATGGGGTAAAGCCGTATTTGTGTGTAAGTTCATTGGTGGCGAGCTAGATTTGAGCCATAGTGAATAAACAAGCGTATTAAAAACAATGAGCCACAGGGTATTCATTATGCTTTGTGGCTTTTTACTTTTTACTTTAAAAGATTTTTAATAGAGAGATATGGTTTCATGGTAGATTTTTGGCAACTGACTAATGAAGGGTTTGCTGCTGTATTTAGTGATGCTCAAGCACTTACTGGCTGGGAAGCTATCGCGGTACTACTGGCATTGGCTTACCTCATATTCGCAATGAGAGGCAGCGTTTGGTGTTGGCCTGCAGCATTAACCAGTACGGCAATTTATACTGTGCTATTTTGGAAAGTCTCCTTGCTGATGGAGTCGGTATTAAACGTTTATTACATGGCGATGGCGGTTTATGGCTACTGGATGTGGACTAAAGGGGGGAAGGCTCATGAAGGGGTTAGTATTGTTTCTTGGAGCTTGTCTACTCACATCAAACTGATTGCTGTAACGAGCTTTATTTCTGTTGTTATCGGTTACTTTATGGCAACTCAAACTCAAGCCTCTTTCCCTTATTTAGATGCAGCAACCACATGTTTTGCCGTAATGAGTACATTCTTAGTGGCAAAAAAGGTACTTGAGAACTGGATTTACTGGTTTGTGATTGATGCAGTGTCTATCTATCTGTATGTCAGCAAAGGCTTGATGCTAACTGCTGCACTCTTTGTTTTTTATGTGGTTATGGTGGTGTTTGGTTACTTAATGTGGCGGAAAAAAATGCACACTCAGCAAAGCCGTATACCTTTGTCACCAGGAATTGCTTAAGTGAGTGAATCGCTTAAGCAAGAGTTGGCGCACTATCTTATCGCTGCTGGGCTAAGTCAGGTAAGCGTGATAGCGTCGCTAACTCAAGGGCTGAGCAATCGTAACTACTATGTTCGAGGGATACACGCGAGCAAAAAAAGTGAGTCTGAATGGGTATTAAGGCTTAATAGTTGGGCTAGTACGCAGATCTGTGACCGACGCAGTGAGATTGCAGCCTGGCGCGATGCCAGTGAAGCAGGTTTTGCGCCTGATATTGTTTATGTAAGTCCAGAGAAAGACTTCTATTTGAGTCAGTTTCTTGTACAAAACAATAATCGGAGCTGGAGTGATCTGAACAGTGCTAATGGCTCGCACCCTATATCGAATGTCGCGGAAAGTTGGCCTAAAGCTGAACAACTATTACTGCAATTACTGAATGGTTTAAAAAGGTTACCAATACCTAAGAATGTTATTACAGTAGAACAACAATGGCAGATCTATTATTCACGCTTAAGCCAAATGCAACAGCAATTGCTCTCTCAGCGCAGTAGCTCCTCTTCCTTATCAGTGGCTTGGTTACACCAATTTGATCTGTTGCTCGCACAAGAGGACGTCATTTCAGAAATGCTTTCTTTGCATGAACGCTGCCTAATTAAAAACCAATTTAGTCACCGGGATTTAAATCCATTTAATATTCTGGTTGTGCAAGACAGGCTCAATTGTATCGACTTTGAATATGCTTGTAGCTCTCATCCGTTATGCGATCTAGCTTCTGTTATTTCGAGCCACTCACTGTCATCAAAGCAGCGACAATGGCTAATTGAAAGCTATTTAGATAATCAACCAAATCTTAACCATCATGCTCAAGATTCGATACCAGCAGCGGTTGATCTCTATTGGGTATTTGCCGTTTGTTGGGCACTGCAAATGGCCTCCGATAGCATGATGCTAGATGGAAAGCCCAATGCAGACACAGTCAAAATTAAGCAGGCTAAGAGTTATTTAGCTTGTGCTAGTCAATATCAGACATTAATCGGTAGCTGTTCTTAAGCGTTTTTGAGCGGCATCATTTATATTTAATGGTTGCTTAGGCATGATTAACAAAGCCTAAAACGGTTATACATTTTGTTACTAGACCATAAACCAAACCATGCTCTATGCTAGGTGAAAGCATCCTAATGGAGTAATCGGTGAAAAAACTATGTTTATGGCTGTTTATTCTTATTATGTTTGCTGGCTGTTCCACTAAGGTTGGTTACTATTTTCTCGACTGGGCTATCGAGTGGAAACTAGAAGAGTATGTCACGTTAAATGTTGAGCAACAGCAGCAGTTTGAAGTCGCACTAGATGAATTTTTAGTTTGGCATCGCACTCAAGAACTCCCCCGTTATCAAGCTCAACTGTCTCAGTTATTAGCAGAATTTAATAATCAAAGCTTTACCCTACAATCTTGGAATGACCACGTTGTTTCTGCAAAATCACACTGGTCTAGAGTGTTTGATTTTGTTGAACCATCGATAGTGCCAATTATCAGTTCATTTTCTGATGAACAAGTAGAGCAAATTATCGCTCAGTTAAGAGCTGAAGAAAAAGAACTTAATGAAAAGTACTTAGGTAAGGACCAAGCGGCACTTGTAAAGATGGCTGATGAGCGCATTGAGAAACGAATTCAGAAGTGGATGGGCAAGCTCACTCCAACTCAAATAGCGGCTATACACGATTACAATACTGCCCGCAGCGGCACATTAGACATGTGGCTAGAGTATCGCCACGATTGGATCCGTCTATTTTCTCAAGCTTTAAAAAATCGCCGTAACCAAGTCGCGCTTTCTCATAGCCTAAGCTTATTAATGACTCAACCTGAAACGGTAAAATCCAAAGCTTACAAAGCTGTGCTTGAGAATAACTCCAAAAACTTTGGAGAGCTCTTAATCAATATAGAAAAACTCGCAAGCAGCAAACAAAAACAGCGGTTTAATGAAAAATTGAATACACTCATTACAGAGCTTACTGAAATTAGCCAAGAAGATTAGTGCTCATATTATCGTTATGGTTTAGCTTAATTGATGACTGATGAAAGATTGTTATTGTTGTTAGGGTCTATTGATTCAATAGAATATAAGAGGGAATGACATGCAACTTGCACAACTGTATCAAAAGTTTTTGAACACTATACGCTACGCAGAAGGGATTGCACCACTTGCACTGAGGTTATATTTGGCGCCAGTACTCATGCAGGCTGGTTACAATAAACTATCACACTTTAGCGATACGGCTGCATGGTTTGGTAATCCTGACTGGGGTCTCGGTTTGCCATTTCCAGAGTTAATGGTCGTCTTGGCAGCGGGTACCGAATTTGTCGGTGGCGGGCTATTAATATTAGGGTTAGCGACACGTCTGATTGCTATTCCGTTGTCGTTTACCATGTTAGTTGCCGCTTTTGCTGTGCATTGGGACAATGGTTGGTTAGCTATTGCTGATGCCAGTTCTTGGCTCGCCAATGAAAGCGTATTGGCGTCAGCTGAGAAGCTCGACAAAGCAAAGGAAATTTTACAACAGAATGGCAATTATGAATGGTTGACCAGTTCAGGCAATTTTGTTGTATTAAACAACGGAATCGAGTTTGCGATTACGTACCTGTTTATGTTGATGGCGCTGATCTTTATGGGGGGAGGCCGCTATACAAGTCTTGATTATTATATCGCAAAGAGAAACCAGATTGTTTAATAGCTGAAACTGAACCTTTTATTAATTCCCACCAAATAGGTGGGATTTTTTTTATGGGCTTGCTACTCTCAACGTAGTTAGGTATTTTTCACAGTTTTAAGGACAATCTGTTGGACGCATTAACGCTTTTATTGACGAGACAATCTACCCCACGCCTTATTGCTCCAGCTCCTACGGATGAGCAACTTAAGAATATTTTGGATGCAGGGGCACGCGTTCCTGATCATGCAGGTTTAACACCTTGGGAATTTATTATTGCGACTGGTGACGGGCTTGAGAGACTTGGAGCTATTTTTGCAAAAGCCTCTCAGCTAAATGGTGCTGAGGAAGAGCTTATCGCTAAGACCAAGAATATGCCATTAAGAGCGCCTATGGTCATCACAGTGATTGCTAAAGTAAAACAACACCCCAAGGTTCCTGAATTTGAACAACATCTTGCTGCTGGTTGTGCAGCAATGGCAATGCAGCAGGCTGCATTTGCCCAAGGACTTGGTGCTATTTGGCGTACTGGTGCGTTAGCCTTCGATAGAAATGTGCATCAATCCTTAAGCCTTGATGCAACAGATCAGATTGTTGGATTTTTATATCTAGGTACCGCGGCACTAAAAGCAAACATAAAGCCAACAAAAGCCGGATCAAATTTTGCGCGGTATATTTAGCAAATCATTAGGCAAAGAAATAGTGACTAATGCGCTTAAGGCTAAATAAACCGAAAATGTAGGCCTGTAGATTGTATTTATCTTGCTTGATTAATCATGCTAAGTTAGTGAAAAAAAAGACAAAGGAGGTTGAGGTGAACGCACAAGAAGTGAGAAACAACGCGCTAGTGGGTGAACATGTTGTTTTAGAGCCTTTAACGTTAGCACATTCCCCCGCATTGAGTATTGCGGTGTGTGATGGTGACTTGTGGCAACTTTGGTATACCAAGGTCCCGAGTCCCGAAGATATGAATGACTATATCAAGCAAGCGCTATCTGATGAACAAAAAGGAGAATCGCTTGCCTTTGCTGTTAGAGATCGCCATTCCGGAGAGATTGTAGGCTGTACGAGGATCTGCCACTGGCAACAAAGTCATCGCCGTTTAGAAATAGGCCATACATGGTATGCAAAAAGTGTTCAACGTACAGCGGTCAATACCGAGTGCAAACTGTTGTTATTATGCTATGCGTTTGAAACTTTGGATGTAATAGCGGTTGAATTTCGTACACATATACATAACGAAGTGTCACGTCAGGCTATTTGCCGCTTAGGTGCTAACCAAGATGGCATTTTGCGAAATCATCAGATATTAGCTAATGGCACCATAAGAGATACTGTGGTCTATTCAATTATTGATTCAGAATGGAGTGACGTGAAAAAAGGGTTACAGGCCAAGCTTCAGGTGGGTGTTCAGTCATAGTTGATTGATAATGTAGAAATTTGTCTCATTCTCACCAATAATGAATTGGCATGTTTTTTACTGTTCCTCTTGATATTAAATGAAAGCTAAAGTAGAAATAGTTAAATCGAACGATTATAAAAAAGGATTATTTTAATGTCAGGAACAATTTCGCCAAAAATGCTGGCACTGTCCATTGGGCTCCTCGCTTTTAACGCCGCCGCAGGAGATGCTGAAGATGCGCTTACTAAAGAGTTAACAGAGTGCGCAGCATATTATCAGATAGCTGCAAATGCGATAGCAGCAATGAATGCGCCACAGATGCAAGCTGTGGGTGATAGATTAAAAGTTTCTGGCGAACAAGCGGTTGCAATAGCTAATAAGTATCAAACTGAAGAATATGTTAATGAAGCCGTTCTTGCCGCGACGAAGCAGCATAAAGCATCAATGCCTAACTCAAAAAGCTTAGGGCCATTGATGGGGAAATATAAAGAAAAATGCAAAGTGGTGATTAGCCAGCCTGAGCAGCGGCTCGATTATTGGACAATGGCAACGATGTAATAAAAAAGAGAGCTGAAGCTCTCTTTTTTTGTAAGATTAGCGCGATACTCTCTGTCTTATACACTAAGACTTGTGCCAAATAGTAAACTATCTTTACTAGCAGAGCCTTTTACATACTAAATAGGATTGGGACGTGGGATGAATTTCTACTTTTTGTTTGCAGGGGGACTCGCGGCATTGACCAGTGTCGGGCATCTAACATACGGCAAACGCCAGTTTTTAGCACCGATGCTACATGCTGATTTTGATCCCGTTGCTAAAACCAGCATGTATTGTGTGTTTCACTATATTTCAATCTTCCTGCTTTTATCGACTTTGATACTTTTAGCTTGTGCTTTTGAGGCCGTGTCGCAGATGCATAGCTTTGGCATGTTGGTTTTTATCGCACTTAACTTTGGTTTATTTGCTATTTGGCAGATATATATTGGCTTTATGAGCGATCTAGAAAGACCATTTAAACATTTGTTTCAATGGATATTCTTTCTGAGTATATCAATATCGACCATACTCGGTGCGATTTTAACTTAGTGAAAGATTTACCGAGAGCAAAACATAAGCGAACCAAATACCCATATGTTAGAAAACATGAATTATTTGCATTGTTTTAATCCACCAAACTCTTGTTTTTCAGATTCAAGAACAGTAGGTTATTAGCATAATAAAAATTGTTTCAAATGGAATGAAACGACAAAATCAGGATGAACCATGCCAGTAGTGATTAAAACAAGTTTACCTTTGTTACCAAAGTTTCAGCAGCTCTCACCTTCAATGCTCAAGTATTATCCTACCGTTTGATAGTTTGAAAATATCACGTTAACTTACATATTTTTGTCAAAGTCTTGGCTATTTTATTGTGCCTTTAGTTGTATTATAGGTCGTTAGTCAGGCAGGTTTTTTGCTATAAAAGAGCGCTATTATGATAGAAGTTCATGAATTAAAAAAAGAATATCCCATGGGTGATACATGTGTAAAAGCACTCAATGGAGTAAGTTTTAGTATCGCTAAAAATGAATTCGTTGCGATTATGGGGCCTTCAGGCTCAGGTAAGTCTACCTTAATGAACATTATCGGTTGTCTCGATAAGCCAACATCAGGTGGTTATAGCCTAAATAATCAGGAAGTTGAAGATCTTGATGATGACGCCCTGTCAGCTGTCAGAAATAAAGAGATTGGATTTGTATTTCAAAGTTTTCATCTATTGCCACGCTTATCAGCCTTACAAAATGTATTACTGCCGTTGAGGTTCTCCGCAAACCCAGAGCAAGACTCAAGTTATGCCCTTGAATTGTTGTCGCGAGTGGGTCTTGGCACTCGACATGACCACAGGCCAAATCAACTCTCTGGCGGGCAGAGACAACGAGTCGCTATAGCGCGCTCTTTGGTTAACAATCCGGCAATCTTGCTCGCAGACGAACCCACTGGTGCACTAGATAGTAAAACGTCAGTCGAGATTATGGCGTTGTTTACTGAATTACATAAGGCTGGACAAACGATTATCTTGGTCACCCATGAAGAGGAAGTGGCGGCTTATGCTCAACGGATTATCCGCATGAGAGATGGTGATATTGTTGAAATTGAGGAGAGGGCAACCAATGCAGCTTAAAGCTATGATAGGTTCAACAGCACTCTATTTATTGTTGACCTTTACTTCCAATATTGTCATTGCCAATGAATTGCCATCAACAACTGAAGTAATATCAAGTGATGCGCGGCTTAACTTAGCTTCCACGCTATCGCCTTTACTATTAACGGGCAAGGTTTCGTCGGTAGTATCGCAAGCTATTATGGTGCCAAAAGCTGGGGATGCTTGGCGTTATCAGATCCAGTGGATGTTACCCGAAGGCAATATTGCTAAAACAGGCGAAGTGGTTGTCATTTTTGATAAGAGCGCCATCGCTAATAAAATAGAGCAGTTAGAGGCGAGCTTATTAAGAGTGACCGCTCAAGAACAAAGTCAGTCGATAGAGCTTGATGCACAGATTTTACAAGCCGAATTTGATTTAAAGCAAGCGAGATTAGAACTTGAGAAAGCAGATTTGGATGCTGGGATCCCTGCCAAATATATCGCGGCTAAAGACTATGCCGACAATCAGTTTAATAAACTTAAGGCGAATTCTGAACTGTCAAAGAAAGTCCAGTCTTTAAAAGAGATAACAGATAAAAGAGTGGCATCAATCGCTCAGCTACATATTGATAAAACGCGCGCGTTAAAAGAGTTAGAGCAATCACTTAAAGGATTAGACCAGTTAGAGATCACCTCTACTATCAATGGTCCTATTCTGTATGGACGAGATCCTTGGTCTGATAAAAAATTTGCAGTCGGAGATTCGGTGCAAATAGGCCGACAGGTGGCTACTATTCCAGCGATGAAAGAACTTGAGGTGATTGCTTGGGTCAATGAAGTTGATGTTGATAGGTTGAAAATTGGTGATGCAGTCAGTCTGAGACTGGACTCGCAGCCAAGCACCTCTCTTAGTGGCGCTATTCAGGGCATTAGCCGCCAAGCAACAAAGCAAACAGCTTGGGGCAGCAGCAATTGGTTTAGAGTTGAAATAACCTTTACTAGCGATGACAGAGTAAAGATCATTCCTGGAATGAGTGTGTTAGTCGAACCTATTGGGAGTACAACATGAAGCGTACTTTAGTTGCGGTATCCTTGATAAGCGCTTTGTTAGTTGGCTGCTCTGACTCAGCTGTCACCCAAATTGAATCCGGTGTATTGAGTCAGCAGATAGAGGTGACGGGCGAGTTGGTATCGTCCAATACTGTTAGTCTAAAACCGCCAGCGATTAGGCGGGTGTGGCAATATCAAATAAAAATGTTAGCACCAGAAGGCAGTGATGTAAGCGAAGGCGATCGCGTTGCTCAGCTTGATACTTCGGAACTTGCGCAGCGACTATCAGTTAAAAGTGCGAATTTAGAAACGACACTCCAAGATCTTGAAACTTCAAAGTTGCGTAATGCAAAAAAGTTACAGGAGTTAAAGCTTGAGCTTGCCGAAGCAATAATGAATCAAGAGAAAAGCCAACTTAAAGTCGATATCTCTGATGAAACAGTTTCTGTAATCGACAAGAAGAAATACCAACGCGATGCCATTATTGCTACAGATAGAGTGGGCTTAATTCATAAGAAGATCGAACTAGAGAGCCTGAGTGCAGAACAAAGGGTGAAAATGCTTGAAGGAGATAAACAGAAGTTTGAACTGGAAGTCGCAGCACTTCAAAAAGGCATTCAGTCTCTCACAATAATCGCACCGCGCAGCGGCATGGTGGTTTACGGCAATGACCAACAAGGGAATAAAGTCGCCGAGGGGCAGAATGTGTTTAATGGCGATACCCTATTGAGCATTCCAGATCTTAAGCATATGCAAGTCAATATGACAATTCCTGAAGTTGAAGCCGGTAGAGTTAAAGTTGGTCAAAAACTGAAAATTCGTTTAGATGCCAACCCAGAAAGAAGCTTCAACGGAGAAATAAAAGAGCTTGGCGCCGTATTTAGAGTCAAAAACCAAGATGTTCCTTTAGTGATATTTGATGCTGTAGCTAGTATTCAAGAGACGGATACTGAGCTGATGAGGCCTGGTATGACGGCAAAAATTAGTATTGATATCGCCAATAATACCGAGCAACTACTGGTATCGCTCGATGCAGTGCATTATGAGCGAGGAAATGCATACGTCTACACGCCTGGGTTATTTAGTAACAGTAAACAGTTTGTGTCCTTGGGGGCTATGGGCAAAGAGCAGGTAGTAATAGCATCAGGTTTAAATGAAGGCGATGAGGTATTGCTACCATGATTAATTCACTAATAAACAAACGCACAGTGATAGGTGCCGTGGTTAGCAGCTTCCTATTAGTAATAATGATGGGCTGCAATCAACAAAAGAGTGATGGTGTGCTGACGCTTGAAATCGTAGCTGCTGATTTTAAAGTCGATATACCAGCATCTGGAGAACTAGAGGCTGCTAATTCGACGACAGTGACTGTACCGTCAGGCCTTAGGGGACCGCAATCTTTAGCGTGGATCATGGATAATTTTAGCAATGTAAAAGCTGGTGATGTAGTTGCTACTATGGACTCAACAAGAGAAAGCTACCGGTTGGAAATGGAAAAGCTCGATTTTGACCGCTTAAGCTTAGACAGTCAGATCCAAACAGAAAAAGATAAAACCATAGATAAGACCCTAACAACGGACACTAAGCTGACGGGGGAGGAGCGTGAGCTCGCAGACCGCTTCTTTAGTGAGGATGAACGAGTTTATACTAAAATAGACATTATTGATCAAATGCGTAATCAAGATTACTTAGAAGCCAAAATGACCTTCTATAATTGGGGGCTCGGTCAACATGGCTCTCAGGCGGATGCAGAGCAAGAGCTAATTAAGCTTAAGCAAAAGGGTCATCAAGCTAAAATGTCGCGATACTCCAATAATCTCAATCAAATGCAAATCATCGCACCTCACGATGGAGTCTTTGTTGCGCAGGAAGGTTGGAATGGCGTGCCGCCAGTAGCTGGCGATATGATGTGGTCAGGAATGACCATCGGTACGTTACCTGATACATCGAAAATGCAAGCGAAGTTATACGTGTTGGAATCTGAAGCATTGGGATTAGCAATAGGTAAGCCGGTGACTCTGTATCTTGATGCTTATCCAAATATGCCGATCATTGGTGAAGTCTCTCAGCTAGATGCATTGTCTAAAGCGAAAGAGAAAGACAGTCCTGTTAATTATTTTGAATTGACAGTCAGCATAGATAAAACAATTGTAGAAGTTATGCAACCGGGAAGGCAAGTTAAGGCCAGTGTGCATGCGCTTGATCTTCAAAATGTTATTACTGTACCTAATCAGGCATTATTCCAAAAATCCGGTAAGTACTGGGTCTATCTAAAGACATCTGCAGGATTTATTAAGCAAAAGGTACAGCCTGGTAATCGCAGTTTAAATCGTACGGTTATTAACGATGGGCTCAAAAAAGGTGACACGATCGCCTTAACAACACCGCCGAAAAGGAATCGAGTATGACGGGTAATAGACCAACGGCACCATCAGTAAGCCTCTCGATATATTTAGATGGTATAAAGCAAGCATTCGATGAGATGCGCCATCATAAATTGCGCACACTGCTTACTCTTCTTGGAATGATTTTTGGTGTTGGTGCGGTGATTGCTATGCTCAGCGTCGGTGAAGGCGCTGAGCGCGAAGCGCTGAAAATGATTGAATCAATGGGAGTGAATAACCTTGTTGTTAATGCAAGAGCGACTGAAGGGGAAGCGCTAAAGTCAGTGCGTGAGCATAGTGTTGGATTAAGTCTTAGGGATATTGATAGCGCGACCGATACATTACCTTTTGTTGAAAATTGGAGCGCAGAAAAGAACGTTAAAGTATTTAGTTTGTTTAGTCTAAAAGGGCGCAGCGACGCTAAGGTCTTAGGCGTAACGCCAAGCTACTTCGATTTAAGTGCTTTAGATCTAGGCGAAGGGCGCAGGCTAAACCAATTAGACGAATCACATTTTCAACAGGTGACAGTACTTGGTCCTGAAGCAGCTCAAAGTCTATTTCCACAAGGCAATGCAATTGGTAGCTTAGTTAAAGTGAATCACCAATGGTTTACGGTTGTTGGAGTGCTATCTGAAAAAGAGGGCACCAAGTCAACGATTCAAGGCGTTAAGTTAGGCGGCGAGCGTAATCAGGTTTTTATCCCACTGAGCACAGCGTTAAAAAAGATGCAATTTAAGCATTTAGAGGATGAATTGGATTCCTTTAAATTAGCGCTAGTTGATGGAGTCGATCCGACGTTAGCATCTAAAAGCTTGCAGCACCTTTTAAATCGTCGTCATGGCGGTGAGAAAGATTTTGATGTTGTTGTACCTGCCGATTTACTGGCTCAACATCAGAAGACTCAACAGATATTTAATATCGTTATGGCCTGTGTTGCTGGGATCTCCTTGCTTGTGGGGGGCATTGGCATTATGAATATTATGTTGGCAACCATCCTAGAAAGAACAGGTGAGATCGGTCTCTTAAGAGCGTTAGGCGCTAAACGAAAGGATATTGCGCGACAATTTTTAATTGAGAGTATCGCAATCTCTGCAACCGGGGGCATTATTGGTATTGGCGTTGGGCTATTGTTGGCGCTAGTTATCTCTTCTGCAGCAGGTTGGCCTGTAGCTTGGTCACCATTTGCTATTATCCTCGCGTTGGGCGTTTGTATGACCATCGGTGTCGGTTTTGGATTATATCCTGCTAAAAAAGCAGCCAAACTTGACCCTATTGTTGCTTTGCAAAGGGATTAAGCTGCGCTGTTTCAAACTGCTTAAAGCTAAGGGGGGTGAAATGGTATGACTCCCCTTTGTTTACTTTTATTGATTCTGATCTAATGATTATTCTTGGTAGGGCAATAGCTGAAAGTGAATAGAACTCACTTTACTGTTTTTGCTTGCTGCAACAGCAGTCAGTGGTTTTAACGCTAATTGCATTTCCTGCTGACCAAAGAAAAAGTAACAATGACTCAATAACAATATAACTTTGACTCAAGTAAAGGGATTTTATAATGAGCAACTATCGTCAATATATTTTGGCTTTTTTGTCGTTTCTGTTATTTAGTTTTAATGGACATGCCAACATTCTTGCAGAAGGTATTTGGCAAGGCGCGATAGTTGAACATGGAGAGGAACAACGGCTCGTTGTTACCATTAAGCGAAATAAACAGCTGCTTTTAACTGCGCACCTTGATGTACCTGACAGTGGTTGGATGAGGATCCCAGCTTCAATTACATTTGATACTGATCAGATCTTTATCGATATGCCTACAATAGATGCGTCGCTGAGCGGTCAACTGCTTGATGATGGTCAAGCCATTGAAGGCCAGTTTGTGTGGCAGGGAGAGCCGATTCCTATTAGGTTAAATGCTATAGCTGAGGCGCCGCGAGCTTCAGCATCGAACTATAACTCAAAATTGTCTAATCTAGAATTAGCGAAAGACTTTGATAGCATAGCAACAAGTAACTCTTCCGACTTTGCTGCGTTAATAGCCAGAGCTAAGCACTTCCCCCAATTGAATTCGATACTGGTCTATAGTGGCGGTCAGCTGCTGACCGAACAATATTTTAATCAGTTAGATAAAAATACAACGGCCAATATAAAGTCGGTTAACAAAAGCTTATTATCCATTCTTGTTGGCATCGCAATAGAAAAGAAATTTATCGTGGATCTTGATGAAAGGATTGCTCAATACTTGCCAAGCCATAAAGAGTTTCGTGAGAACAAATTAAAAGAGCAGATCACTGTACGTGATCTGCTCAATATGAGAGCAGGACTAGAATTCAATGAGCAGCCCGATTTTCAATTTGGTCAGCACCCTATTTGGGACTCTACTGATTGGGTGCGTGCGATATCTGAACTCAAAATGAGTGGTAAACCAGGAGAACTCTATAGCAAGGGTACAGTGCAAACCCACTTGCTATCTGCAGTGCTAACTAAAGCAACGGGCATGGATACATTAACTTTTGCCAATTTGTATCTCTTTCATCCGTTAAACATTACTGGCGTTGTTTGGTATAAATCACAAAAAGGGATCTATATGGGCGGCTCCGACATGTTTTTAACGCCGCGGGAAATGCTGCAGATAGGACGTCTTTATTTAAATAAGGGGATGTATCGACAGCAGCGGATTGTCAGTGAACAATGGATAGCACGCTCATTAGAGGGGGATTTTCCAACGGAGAGGATAGCAGGTGGCGATCACTACGGATATTTGTGGCAGGGGTTTAAAATTGCAGGCTTTGATGCTTATAAAGCCGCGGGTTTTGGCGGACAATATATCGTAAATGTACCACAACTAAGTACTTCAATTGTAACCACCGCAAACCCAAACTATTTATCAGGTGGGCAACGTAATTCAGAAGAAGTGATGCAGCTTGTTACCTCTTTAGTGAGTCAAATTGCAGCCAAACAGAACGTCAAACAGTTGTAGACTCGATTGCTAAAGTTGTCCTGGTTTGTATTCTAGAAAAACGCAAACCTTTAATTGGTATAGGTGCTGTAATGCTAAGGCTTTATTGTCATAAAGTTGTTAAGTGTTACTGATAGCTAAACGGTCAAATCGATGTAGCTTTGTTAGATGTTGCGAAATGCACCTTGTTCAGCCTTATAGTGATATGCACTGGTTATGCTTATTATGGTGGCAGTTAGTACTGCGCCGGGCTGTGAAAGCGAGTTAGCGTTAGAGGTCATACTGCACTTCAAGTTTTTTACCATTTTTGCTAGTCAGAGCCAGTATTTGATCTTTGAAAACCCTCTTCTTTTTCGTTGTAAAATTACATTAATAGTCGTTTGAGTTATCGAGATTTGAAACAATTGCCTTCTAGCTGCTTAGGTAAGCGCGTTTTTGTATGTAAGTTACAAAATCAGCAGGGAAGTGTGATGTCAAACGTGGAATATTAGTTAACAAACAACTACTATTAGTCATCCAATTATTTAACGGTTGATGTTTGTGATGACAGGTTATTCAAACCCAGTTATAACAGTGAAAAAAGGTCTCGACGTGCCAATCGCTGGCGAGCCTAAGCAGGTTGTTGACGCTAGCAAACCTTGCTCCCATGTCGCACTTTTGGGAGAGGAATATGTTGGTTTAAAACCAACGATGTTAGTAGAAATCGGCGATCAGGTGCAAAAGGGTCAAGTTCTTTTTGAAGATAAAAAGAATATTGGCGTTAAGTATACTGCACCGGCTAGCGGCAAAATCATTGCTATCAACCGTGGCGAGCGTAGGCTTTTTCAGTCTATCGTCATTGAATGCAGCCAAGGCGACTCAATTCATTTTGGTATTGATGAAGATATCCAAGCGCTAAATCGCAGCCAAGTGCAAGCTAAGCTAGTCGATAGCGGTTTGTGGACGGCATTACGTACTCGTCCTTTTTCTCGTGTTCCCCATTTAGACACCACTCCAGCAGGTATTTTTGTTAGCGCGATGGACAGTAACCCATTGGCGGCTAACCCGCTGATTGTTATTGCAGAGCAAGCCGATGCATTTGCAGCAGGGCTTGCTGTTTTAGGTCAGCTTACTGACGGCAAAGTTCATTTGAGTCAAGCGCCAGGCGAGAAGTTACCTGGCAGCGAATTGCCTCATGTCAGCAATCACTACTTTGAAGGCGTACATCCAGCAGGTTTAGTTGGCACTCATATTCATTTTGTGCTGCCTGCAAGTCTTGAGCGTCCAGTTTGGCATTTGGGTTATCAAGATGTGATTGCATACGGCAAACTCTTTTTAACCGGTGAGATCTACACTGACCGTGTTGTTGCTCTTGCAGGACCTGATGTTATTAAGCCGCGATTAGTTCGTGTTCAAATAGGCGCTTGTTTATCAGAAGTGGTTGCTGGTGAACTACAAGAGGGGAACTCTCGTGTGGTTTCAGGTTCTGTTTTATCGGGCCATACTGCTTTTGGTGTCCACGATTTCCTCGGGCGTTTTCATAATCAAGTCAGTGTGCTTCAAGAAGATTCACAACACCAATTATTGCCATGGGTAAGAGGTGGTTCTGAAAAATTCTCAATCACTCGTGCAGTTACCTCACGTCTTAAAGGCGCTAAGAAACTATTTAACTTAACCACCCATACTGGTGGCTCGGCTCGCGCAATGATGGCCTTTGGTCAATTAGATCGAGTGATGCCTCTTGATGTTTTGCCAACGCTGTTAGTACGCGATCTCGT
This sequence comes from Shewanella piezotolerans WP3, assembly GCF_000014885.1. NCBI lineage: Bacteria > Pseudomonadati > Pseudomonadota > Gammaproteobacteria > Alteromonadales > Shewanellaceae > Shewanella > Shewanella piezotolerans. Next base: position 3,034,626 of record NC_011566.1, on the reverse strand, counting down.
TGTTAGAGATACTGATGAAGCGCAAGCTTTAGGTGCATTGGAACTTGATGAAGAAGATTTAGCATTATGTACCTTTGTGTGTCCTGGCAAGTACGATTTTGGTAAAGAACTGCGTGCTTGTTTAGAAATTATTGAGAGGGAAGGTTGATGAGTCAACAAGATAAAAAGCCCGATATCCAAGAGGATTATTACGCACCGGGCAACTCAGTAAAGGGTTATTTGCACTCTTTACTTGTGGCTCATGGCCGAAGTACTAAAGGTAAAGTACATGTTCGAGATGCCATTGATGTGAAAAGAACCATGACAATTGTGGGATTGTGCTTATTGCCAGCCATCTTGTTTGGTATCTACAACATCGGCCTACAAGCACAGATTGCAGTTGCATCAGGTTTAGAAGCTTCAAGCGTGTGGCAGCTTATTCCTTTTAATGCCATTTTTGGTGGCATGACTGAGCAAACAGGCTTTATTGGTTTAGTTATTTACGGCTTAAGCTTGTATGCACCTATCTACATTACAGCGCTGTTAGTGAGTCTGTTTTGGGAAATGGTATTTGCTAAGGTGCGCGGCCAAGAACTACACGAAGGCTTCTTTGTTACTGCTTTGCTATTTACCTTGATCTTGCCTGTTTCTACTCCGCTATGGCTAGTGGCAATGGGGATAACCTTCGGCGTTATAATGGCAAAGGAGGTGTTCGGTGGCATGGGTTATAACTTCCTTAATCCCGCTTTAGCGGGTCTGGCGTTTATCTATTTTGCCTATCCATCACAGGTTACCGCTGTTACTCAACTCGTTGCTGTAGATGGTTTCTCTGGTGCAACAACGTTAATGCAAACTGCAGCAGGCAAGATGAGCTTTGCCGATTATGCATGGTACGAAGCGTTTACTGATCCTAACTGGTGGAATGCATTCTTTGGTTTTACGGTTGGGGCTATTGGCGAAACTAGCACTCTGGCATTACTCATCGGTGGTGGGTTTCTAATCCTTACTCGTCTTGCTGACTGGCGGATCGTTGCGGGTGTACTCGCAGGGATGATAGCGACAGCTACACTATTTAACCTTATTGGATCATCTAAAAATGAACTATTCGCAATGCCATGGACTTGGCACCTTGTGACAGGTGGCTTTGCAATTGCATTGATGTTCATGGCGACAGATCCTGTCACCACATCTTATACCCGTAAAGGCAAGGTGGCCTATGGACTGTTAATCGGTTTTATGACTGTGCTTATTCGAGTCGTTAATCCAAAGATGCCAGAAGGCATCATGCTAGCGATTCTGTTCGCTAACCTATGGGCGCCAATTTTTGATTACCTCGTCGCGAAAGCCAATATTAAACGGAGACTGAAACGTAATGGTCTTTAAAGCTCATCAAAAAACTAATGCTATTGCTGTGGCGATGCCAGCGATGTTATTAGCCAAACTCTGGGAAGCGATATTTGAATACTTACTCTATCGCATGCCTAAAAGTGCAAAGCAGGTCAATACGGGGAATAAAGCGTAATGGCATTTAAGAAAGATTCATTTTTGGGCACGATGATTTTCACCGTGACCCTCTGCCTATTGTGTTCATTTATGATCACCGGAACAGCAGAGCTATTGAAAGAGCGCAAGTTGGTCAAAAAACGCGACGAACTCAAGCGCAACGTATTAATAGCAGCAGATGTCGACATTGCTGATAAAGACTTTAGAGCGATATTCGACAAGGGTGTTAAGCCTTTATTGATAACCCTTGAAACGGGTGATATTGCTACTGGTTCAGAAATAAACGTGCTTGATTTTGATGACAAAATGGCGGCAATTAACCCAGAAACGTCAGTTAAGCTTGAGAAAAAGCAAGATAAAGCCAAAATCAAAACCCGTGCTAACCAAGTGCGCGTATTTAAGGTCTTTGACGCTAATAACCAGCTAGAGGCTGTCGTAATGCCGATTTACGGTAAAGGCTTGTGGTCTATGGTTTATGGTTATATTGCATTACAACCAGACTTTAACACCATTGAAAATGTCGTTTTCTATGAACATGGTGAAACACCAGGCATTGGTGATTTCCTTAATGACTCCGAGTGGACCGACAAATGGCACGGTAAACAGCTATTCAATGAAAAAGGTAAAGTCTCTTTTAAAGTCGTTAAAGGCGGCGCTAAGGCTGGAGATGTTCATGGTGTTGATGCCGTCAGTGGTGCAACCATGACAGGCCGCGGTGTCCAACGAGCAGTGCAATTTTGGTTTGGCGCTGAAGGATTTGAAACATTCCTAAATAAGCTAAAAGCGTCGGAGGCTAAGTGATGAGTACTCAAACAGCATCAACTCGTGACATTTTAACCAGTCCTATTTTTAGCAATAACCCAGTGGCGATGCAAGTACTTGGGGTCTGTTCGGCGCTGGCTGTCAGTAACTCAATGCAAACCGCATTAGTGATGACATTAGCGGTGACATTTGTACTGGTATTTTCAAACTTAATTATCTCGACAATTCGCTCGCTTATTCCAAATAGCGTTCGCATTATTGCGCAAATGACTGTCATAGCGTCATTAGTGATAATCGTTGACATGGTATTGCAAGATGTAGCATATGAGTTATCCCGTCAGCTGTCAGTATTCGTTGGTTTGATTATCACCAACTGTATCATCATGGGGCGTGCTGAAGCATTTGCTATGAAGAATCCTCCACACCTTGCAGTGGTTGATGCTGTTGGTAATGCAATGGGATACGGCGTGATCTTATTAGGTGTGGCGTTTGTTCGTGAACTACTAGGTAGCGGCACCTTGTTTGGCCATGAAGTTTTGAAAACCGTTGAAAACGGCGGTTGGTATTTGGCTAATGAGATGTTCAAGCTACCACCAAGTGCGTTCTTCTTAATTGGTTTGATGATCTGGTCAATTAACGTCATTCAGCGTAAGCGAGGGTAGTAGGCGATATGGAACATTATATAAACCTGTTTATTCAGGCTGCGTTTATCGACAACATGGCACTGTCATTCTTCATGGGAATGTGTACTTTTTTAGCCGTGTCTAAGAAAGTGTCGACCTCTTTCGGATTGGGGATTGCCGTTATCGTAGTGATGACGTTAGCTGTGCCACTTAACCAAATCATTTACGCCAATGTCTTAGCACCTGGAGCGTTAGCTTGGGCTGGTTACCCTGCTTTAGATTTAAGCTATTTACAGTTAATCACTTTTATTGGCGTGATTGCTGCCTTGGTACAGATCTTAGAGATGTTTTTAGATAAGTACATTCCAGCATTGTATGACTCTCTTGGTATTTTCTTGCCTTTGTTAACGGTAAACTGTGCGATTTTTGCCGGTGTTATCTTTATGGCAAACCGTGACTACTCACTGGGTGAGTCAGTGGTATTCGCCGCCGGTTCAGGCTTTGGCTGGGCAATGGCGATTGTAATGCTCGCTGGATTACGTGAACGGATGAAATTCCATGCAATACCTGAAGGCCTACAAGGCATAGGTATTGTGTTTATTACCACCGGTTTGATGGCACTAGGCTTTATGGCTTTCTCTGGTATTTCTATTTAAGCCTGTTTAGTTAAACAGCTTAATGAAAACGAATTAAACAAAAGGTAAATTCGATGGAAATGGCAATTGGTATCGGGATGTTCACCGTAGTGGTAAGCATGTTGGTCATGGTGATTTTATTCGCCAAAAGTAAATTGGTCTCTACGGGTGATGTGAATATCCGTATAAATGATGACGCTGAAAAAAGTATTTCAACAGCGGCGGGCGATAAACTGCTTGGCGCATTGGCGGGAAAAAATATCTTTATCCCATCAGCTTGTGGCGGTGGTGGCACATGTGGTCAATGCCGAGTAACGGTAAAATCGGGCGGTGGTGATATTTTGCCGACAGAACGTGACCATATCAGTAAGAAAGAGGCAAAGGAGGGGTGTCGTTTAGCCTGTCAGGTCTCAGTTAAAACGGATATGGAGCTTGAGGTAGAAGAGGAGATCTTTGGCGTTAAGAAGTGGCAATGTGAAGTGATCTCTAACAATAACACTGCGACTTTCATTAAAGAATTATTGCTGAAACTACCAGAAGGCGAAGATGTTCTTTTCAAAGCGGGTGGTTATATTCAAATTGAAGCACCTGCACATACAGTCAATTACGCAGATTTCGATATCCCCGCTGAATATCGTGATGATTGGGAAAAGTATGACCTGTTTAAGCTCGTCTCAAAAGTTGACGAGGACGTTTTACGTGCATACTCGATGGCGAACTACCCTGATGAAAAGGGGCGTATCATGCTTAACGTGCGTATTGCGACGCCACCTAATGATAAAGTGGCGCCTGGCAAAATGTCATCGTACATCTTTAACCTTAAGGCCGGTGATAAAGTGACTATCTCAGGTCCATTTGGCGAATTTTTCGTTAAAGAAACTGATGCCGAGATGATCTTTGTTGGCGGTGGCGCGGGTATGGCACCGATGCGTTCACATATCTTCGATCAGCTAAAGAGCAAAAAGACTCAACGTAAGATGAGTTTTTGGTACGGTGCACGCTCAACACGTGAAGTGTTCTATCAAGAAGATTTCGACATGTTAGCTGCTGAGAACGAAAATTTCGTCTGGCATGTTGCGCTATCGGATCCGTTACCTGAAGATAACTGGACGGGATACACTGGCTTTATTCATAACGTACTGTTTGAAAATTACTTGCGTGACCATAAAGCGCCGGAAGATTGTGAGTTCTACATGTGTGGCCCTCCTATCATGAACTCGTCAGTGATTAACTTGCTAGAAAGCTTAGGTGTTGAGCCTGAAAACATTCTGCTTGATGATTTCGGTGACTAGTTTCGAAGCTTTAATGATAAAACCGCAGCTATAGTAGCTGCGGTTTTTGTATCTAAAGTTTGAGCACAAAGTGTGTCTATAATCAGGCTCGAAAAAAGAAGCGCTGCGCAAGCAAACATGTGTGGCCCTACAATAATGATGAACTCGTCAGTTATGAACTTGCTAGAAAGCTTAGGTGTTGAGCCTGAAAACATTCTGCTTGATGATTTCGGTGACTAGTTTCGAAGCTTTAATGATAAAACCGCAGCTATAGTAGCTGCGTTTTATGTATCTAAAGTTTGAGCACAAAGTGTGTGTCTATAATGAGGCTCGAAAAAAGAAGCGCTGCGTAATCAAACATGTGTGGCCCTACAATAATGATGAACTCGTTAGTGATTAACTTGCTAGAAAGTTTAGGTGTTGAGCCTGAAAACATTCTGCTTGATGATTTCGGCGACTAGTTTCGAAGCTTTAATGATAAAACCGCAGCTATATTAGCTGCGTTTTTTGTATCTAAAGTTTGAGCACAAAGTGTGTGTCTATAATCAGGTTCTAAAAAAGGAGCGCTGCGTAAGCAAACATGTGTGCCCCTACAATAATGATGAACTCTTCAGTGATTAATTTGCTAGAAAGCTTAGGTGTTGAGCCTGAAAACATTCTGCTTGATGATTTCGGTGACTAGTTTCGAAGCTTTAATGATAAAAATGCAGCTATATTAGCTGCGTTTTTTGTATCTAAAGTTTGAGCACAAAGTGTGTGTCTATAATCAGGTTCTAAAAAAGAGCGCTGCGTAATACAGCCCATCCATTACTATGACCTCTTCAGTGGTTAACTTACTAGAAAGCTTAGGTGTTGAGCCTGAAAACATTCTACTTGATGATTTCGGTGACTAGTTTCGAAGCTTTAATGATAAAACCGCAGCTATATTAGCTGCGTTTTTTGTATCTAAATTTTGAGAACAAAGTGTGTGTCTATAATCAGGTTCTAAAAAAGAGCGCAGCGTAATACAGCCCATCCATTACTATGACCTCTTCAGTGATTAACTTGCTAGAAAGCTTAGATGTTGAGCCTGAAAACATTCTGCTTGATGATTTCGGTGACGAGTTTTGAAACTTGAACGATAAAAAGTGCAGCCATTGAGCTGCATTTTTAACTCATGTTCATTGCGTTAAGGGAATATTTATAAGCATTCAACGTTGTTATTTTATGGTAAATAAATTAGCTTACTGAGAAGTTTGTTTTCTAAAAAGCCCCGCAGAAAAGTACGGGCGAAATCACTACTCTTTACCAGCAAGGATCTAGGCAATGGACGCTCAACGCCCTAATTTTATTTATCCCCCAGGCTCAATGTTAATGCACTCGCCACTCATTTTAAGCAAAGCAGATATGTACGGCTTTTTTATGAAAGGAAAAATGGCGAACCTGCAGCGATCAATTGATAAGTGTCTTAATCAAGTGGCAGGTAGTGCGATGTACTTTAAAGTACTATCGCCTTATGTGTTAACCAGTTTTACTCGAGTGGATAAAGCTTATTCTGAATACCCTGAAGATAGGGACAAAGGCTGGATCCAGGAGACAGATATTGTTACTTGGGTGATGGTGGGTCGACAAAATAGCAGTGATAGTGATGATATCAGTCATGTCTATTTTCATCCGCTGCATATTTTTGTTAATGATGCGATGGCACTCATTAATGGACGCGAGTTGTTTGGTTACCCTAAGTACATGTGTGAATATGAGATGCCTGAAGTGGGAGAACCACTGACTAAGTTGAGCCTTTCAGCCAAGAGTTTTAAGCATTTCTCAAAAGATAGTGAATTGGCTATGCATCCGTTATTGAGTGTGGACTGCGAAGCCGCAGAGGAGCATCAGTTATCAACATTAGAAGCAATTACACAGACTTGGGATCTATTTAAAGCGCAGACTGACTTTATACCTGAGCTCGATAAGTTAGGCGAGCAACAGTTGTTTAGCTTGTTATTTAAGCCTGCGATTGACCAGATATTTTTAAAACAACTGCCTGATAGCGCAGGCGATAAAGCTGTTTATCAAGCGATTACCTCCGCCCCTGCTAAAGTAAACAAAGTCCATTCTATATCATTATTAGAAAATGACCTTCTTGCTACTGTGTTTGATAATGCGTCCTTCTCATTTAAAGAGTCGTTAGGCGTTGAGTTGGGTGAACAAAGCGTATTACTGCCTTATCACGTTAACTTTGATTTTGAAGTCCCCCAAGGCGACGTATTAGTTGATAACTCAACCATAAAGAAAGAAAAAATTGCTATTTTGGGTGGCGGCGTAGCTGCGATGACTGCGGCAGCATGTTTAACCGAACAGCCGGGTTGGCAGAATCGCTATGAGATTGATGTTTATCAAATGGGTTGGCGTATTGGCGGTAAAGGTGCAAGTGGGCGCAATGCTGAAAAAGGTCAACGTATTGAGGAGCATGGCCTACATATTTGGTTCGGTTTTTATCAAAATGCCTTCAATTTAATGCGTAAAGCTTATGAAGAACTTGATAGGCCCGCTGGTACGCCGTTAGCCACTTTCTTAGATGCCTTTAAACCACACAATTTTATCGTATTACAAGAGGATGTTGGTGGTGATTCAGACAGTTGGCCGATTCAATTTCCAGAGCGCAGCGGGATCCCAGGAGATAGCACTGAAGTATTAACACTTTGGAAAGTCGTCAAGGCAGCCTTTAGCTGGATCCGTCATTGGCTAACTGAGATGGATGACTTGCTTGATGCTTTGGAAGATGAAAACACCGCTAAGACACAAGAATCAGCCAGACCTGTTCACTGGTTTAGCCGCGAATGGTTTGAAGAGTTGAATGACAAAATTGAAGACTCGATAGATGACGCTAAAGAGAGCATGTCTTCACTGGCTGATAAGCTTGAATGTCACTTTAATCAAATGATTGGGCGTGATTGCGAAGAGCATCATCATGATACTGAAGATGAGGGTGGTTTTGTTGAGTCTGCAGTCGATGCATTTAGGTCACGCTTAGAAGAACGTTTTGTTGATAAGTTAGAGACTAATGATGAACTGCGTAGATTATATATTGCTGCCGATCTGGGTTTAACTATCTTAAAAGGCATGTTCGTTGATGATGTATTTAAGCATGGTTTTGATGTTATTAACGATTATGATTACCGAGAATGGTTAACTAAGCACGGTGCAAATCAAACCTTTACTGTTGATTCTGCGCCAGTTCGTGGTTTTTACGATTTAGTATTTGCATATGAAAAAGGCAATTTTGATAATCCTAACTTGGAAGCAGGAACCATTATCCGCTCTATGATGCGTATTGCATTGTGTTATCAAGGCGGGGTCATGTGGGAGATGCAGGCCGGCATGGGGGATACCGTTTTTACGCCTTACTATGAAGTGCTTAACCGCCGTGGGGTTAATTTTCACTTCTTTAATAAAGTCGACAATTTAGAGTGTGTTAACCACAGTATTCAGGCGATAGAGATCACCGAGCAAGTGGCATTAAAACAGGGTGTTGAATCATATTCTCCACTTGTCGATGTTAAAGGCCTTGATTGCTGGCCAAGCCAACCTAAGCTCGAGGAACTCGATGAAACTCAAGCGCAATTGATTAAGCAACATGATGTTAATTTGGAACATTTTTGGAGTAATTGGCAAGAGGTTTACCAGGCCCATTATGGGCGTCCTCTACCTAAAAAGCGGCTAATAAAAGGTAAAGACTTTGACAAGGTGATATTTGGTTTGTCAATTGGCTCCGTTCCACATGTTGCTAAAGAGGTCATGGAGCAAAGTGAAGCCTTAAGCAAAAGTGTTGAGAAAGTTAAAACGGTTGCCACGCAGGCGTATCAACTGTGGCTCGATCAAGATTTGGCTGGTATGGGCTGGCTTTTGCGGCCTGATAATGGCGAAGAGCCAGTGCTTTCAGGCTTTACTGAGCCGTTTGATACTTGGGCATCGCTAACTCACTTGATTGACAAAGAGGATTGGCACGGGCAACAACCGAAAAATGCCAGTTATTTTTGCTCTGCATTGCCTGTAGAGCATTATCCGCCAGCCACTGAAATAGGTTTCCAAGCTCAAAAGACATTAGAAGCAAAGGCTGGCGCTATTGGTCAGTTAGATAACCAAATCTATAAGCTTTGGGATAATGTGCCGACTCCTGGCAGTCAATCAGCAGCGATAACAGGCGGATTCCCTTGGCAGTGGCTCCATGATGAAAGCGATGCGACCGGAGTCGCTAGATTTGACAGTCAATACTGGCGCGCTAATGTTGATCCTTCTGAGCGTTATGTGATGTCAGTAAAGGGCAGTACTCAATACCGAGTCGATACTGACGGTACCGGTATTGATAACCTGTTTGTGACTGGTGACTGGATTAAAACCGGAATTAATGCCAGCTGCGTTGAAGCGGCAACCATGGCTGGGATGCAAACATCTCGATCGATATGTGGCTACCCTGAAGTAATCAAGGGTGAAAAAGACTTTTAACCTGTTATTGCTAGAGTCATTTCATATAACGGGCAGGGCGCAAGCTTTGCCCTTTTTATTACACTGTTAATGGTTGCAGCTACACTAATTAAAGATATTGGCATTGCTATGGTTATAAACAGAGTGAGGGTAATGATGGCTGAAAGCGTTAATACTGCCAAAAGAAAGGATCAACCTGTAAAAAGTAAGTCTTTAAAGACACAGCCTAACAGTGTGGATGCTTGTCTATTTTTAAAACAGAAACTTGAAGGTCAAAAGCTTGAGGACTGCCAAACACTGCACAAATTGTATTCCACTTTAACCAAGCAACCAGCTGTCATGTGGGGCAGCATAATTGGCTTTGGCCAATATCACTACCGCTATGCATCTGGTCGTGAAGGAGATTGGCCGTTAACTGGCTTTGCAGCAAGAAAAAATGATATCACGTTGTATTTCATGAATGGTTTTGGTGATTACCAAGACATTTTACCTAAGCTTGGTAAACATAAAACGGGTAAGTCATGTTTGTATATAAAGCGGTTAAGTGAGGTAGATTTAGCGGTGTTGACTGAATTAATCACCGACTCAATTGTCAAAATGAAAGAGCGCTACCCAAAATGAACTTGATTGGTAAGGTTTTCTACCTTTAAAAAATGCACTTTCATTAATAATGAAAGCGCATTTTTGATAAAGATTTACCTGATAATTACTGCTAACCGTTTATCTAGTAACCTATGGTAGCACTGCCTGCTCGACGTGGATCTGATGCACCGAAAATGCCTTGCTCAGTCACCATGATTGATTGTGTCGAACCCATAGAGTTATTGACCTTTATCTTATGGCCTTTTTCTTCCAACAGCTGACGAGTATCGAGGTTCAACGTATGCTCCACCCGTAAGGTATCAGGTAACCATTGATGGTGAATTCGAGCTGCATTGGTCGCTTCGGCAATGTTAAAGTCATGGTCGATGACGTTCATAATTACTTGCAACGTAGTGGTGATAATGCGTGAACCGCCAGGGCTGCCAGTAACGATATACGGTTTACCGTCTTTCATGACGATAGTCGGGCTCATGGAACTTAGTGGTCGTTTCTTGCCCTCTACAGCATTGGCCACGCCACCGATTAAGCCAAAGCCGTTGGGCACACCAGGTTTTGCTGAAAAGTCATCCATCTCATTGTTAAGTAATATGCCAGTGCCTTTGGCTACTAAGCCTGAGCCATAGCTAAAGTTGAGGGTATAAGTATTGGATACCGCATTGCCCCATTTGTCGACTACAGAGTAATGGGTTGTTTGGTTGCTTTCATAGGGTGCGATATTACCGGGTTTTATTTCGCTGCTAGGCGTGGCTCTATTCATGACAATTTTTTTCGAGAGTGTTTTGGCGTACTCTTTATTGGTCAACGCATCCACCGGCACATTTATAAAGTCAGGATCACCCAAATACTCACTGCGATCCGCATAGGCACGTTTCATTGATTCCGTCATCAGGTGTAAAGTGGCGGCGCTATTATGGCCAAGTTGGCCTATCGGGTATTGCTCTAACATGTTGAGCATCTCAATAATATGGATACCACCTGATGATGGTGGTGGCATAGAGACAACTTGATAGCCGCGATAACTCCCAGACACAGGCGTTCTCTCAATAGCTTGATATTGTTTTAAATCATCAAGCGTCATTATGCCACCAGCGGCTTTAACTGCTGCGACGATTTTTTCGGCTGTTTCACCTTGGTAAAATCCTTTGCTCCCCTGTTTTGCTATTAGCGACAGTGAATTCGCTAATTCTGGTTGTTTTAAGATTTCACCACTTTGGTAGTCAGAGTTATCTTTTTTGTAAAAAATTTCAGCTGAACTTGGCCACTGGGCAATTCGCCTTTTTAGTCCAGATAGTGAAGAAGACAAATCTGGGGTAACGACGATGCCGTTTTTTGCCATATTGATGGCAGCTTTAGTGACCTGCGCCATTGTCATCGTGCCGTATTTATTAAGCGCTAACTCCATGCCCATGACGGTGCCAGGAACGCCTACGGCGAGTCCATGTTCACGGCTGAGCTTATTTACTGCGTTACCTTTCTCGTCAAGAAATATATCTTTGTGAGCATTTGCTGGTGCCATTTCACGGTAATCTATCGCAATGGTTTTATTGTGTTCTGCTAGATGCACTAACATAAAGCCACCACCGCCAATATTACCAGCTCTTGGTAAGGTGACCGCTAAACTGAAACCTACTGCAACGGCAGCATCGACGGCATTACCCCCTTGTTTCAGTATTTCTACGCCAGCTTGAGTTGCTAATGATTCTTGGCTTGCGACCATGCCATGCTCGGCCCAGACTGGGTGCGCTGTGGCCATGTGGCTGTATATTGAAGTCTCGGCTGCACTCGCCGATAGCGGAGCGCTGGCAGTTAGTGTTAGAGTCGTGAGAGGGATTGCCATTGAGATGGCAAATGCTAAGGCCTTAAACGTGCGCATTTTCAATCCTTTGTTTATTTGTCTGTAGAGGTTGATTCTCTTGGGGGGAACCCCATTCAACTCTTAAATTAGACTAGCAATGTGCCGCTTATCGGATATAAATGCAATAGCGATAGATTAATCATCTATGTTGGTGGCTAGATTGAAAGAGCCTAAACATAACGGGAGTGATAAAAGAGTTTGGATAAACAGCAAGCCAAAGAAAGCGCAGATCTAAAGAGTGACTTTCAACTCAGGGTTGAATTTGTTGAGAGTATTGATGCGATCAGTCCTGAAACTTGGGACCGATTAATGGATGATAGTAACCCATTTAATAATCATGCTTATTTGGCTGCATTGGAGCGCAGTGGTTGTGTTTGCCTGCGTACAGGCTGGAAACCATTGCATCTTGTAGTGTACCAACTAACCGACATTGTTGCTGTAATGCCGCTATATATAAAGAACCATTCTTATGGCGAATATATCTTTGACTGGGCTTGGGCTGAAGCATACGAACGACATCAAATACCTTATTACCCTAAACTTGTGTCGGCTATCCCCTTTACTCCAGTGACAGGCATGCGAATTGGTATCGAGCAAACTCTTGAGCAAAAGCTGGTATGGGAGGTGATAAATAAGGCTCTTCAGACGCAGCTAATTGAAGATGGTTTTTCTAGCTGGCACTGTTTGTTCTTGCCTGTATCTCAGCTTAACAATATGTCCCAACCCGTAGAAGGCGGCGATGCATGTCTAACAAGGCTTAGTACTCAGTTTCACTGGCATAACAGAGACTATAACGACTTTGATGGTTTTCTAATGTCATTGACTTCGCGTAAACGTAAAGACATCAATAAAGAACGCGCTAAACTAGCGCCACACGAGCTGAGTTTTGAGTTTGTTGAAGCAAGAGATACGACGGCAGCAATGTGGCACGGTTTCTATGCTTGTTATAGGCAAACTTATGCAAAACGCTCAGGGCATGCCGGATACTTAAATCTTGCTTTTTTTGAGTCAATTGCTAGTACTATGCCTGATAATGTGCTTTTGCTATTGGTGCGAGATACGCTGGGGCAGGTTATAGCATCTGCACTTTATTTTAAGTCTAAAACTCATCTTTACGGTCGCTACTGGGGGAGTTTAGTTGATATCAATGGCTTACATTTTGAAGCTTGCTACTATCAAGGCATTGATTATTGCATCACTCAGAAACTACAAGTGTTTGATGCTGGCGTGCAAGGAGAGCATAAAGTTGCTCGAGGATTTGAACCTATTGCCACCTACTCAACTCATGAGATCACGCATCCCGAATTTCGTAGCGCTATTGAAAGTTTTACCTTTCAAGAGGCTGACAACATAAAAACCTACATGCAGCAGCTCACTAGTAAATTGCCTTATCGAAAAGTGGCTGATTAAGCCGTTAACACAGTTTGTCTGTATAGGTTAGGTTGAAAAAACAACACTTTGCTTTTTCAACCTAGTGCTAACCACAAACCGACGCCTATCATTAGTGATCCCGCAATACGGTTCATCCATTTAATGTTATCACCGCGGCTTAGGAAAACTCTCAAGCTTTTCCCCCCTGTGGCATAAGCCATCATACTGGTAAATTCAGTAAACATAATGATGGATAAAAGTGCCAATAACTGCGGCGCTACTTCCCGTTCAACGTTTATAAATGGCGGTAATAGAGACACCATAAACGCCCAGCCTTTAGGGTTGGCAATAGCGGTCATAAAGCCTTGAGACATTAACTCTAAATTCCCGACAGTTGGCGTAGTTTGGCCCTCCACCAATGCCATTTTACCTTTTGAGCGCCACATGTTGATGCCAATATAGGCAAGGTAAGCACCACCAGCCCATTTAAGTACTGCAAAGGCTTCAGGGTAGTTCAGCATTATACTGGCAACGCCCATAACGGCCGCTACAGCCACCAGAGCAACACCGACAAGTTCACCGGCCATCATCCACATTGTACGACGAACGCCAATACTCATTCCTAGCGTCATCGCTAGCGTCATGCACATTCCTGGAGTAATAGACACAAAAAAGAAGGTCGGTAGAAATACGGCGAGTAGTGCAATATCGGGCATGAGGTGGCAGATCTCTTAAGTTAAAATACTGAGGGTCAGTCTTGAGACTGAGCGCCATTGTAGAGAAGATAACTGCAGTTGCAAATCGAAATTTAGTGAACGCTAGGTATAAAAAAACCAGCTTCGTCATTATATAGACTTAAGCTGGTTTACTCAGCGAGAAAAGCTGTTTACAAAGCTACTGTTTAGAGTACACCACGACGCTGCTGATCACGTTCAATAGATTCAAACAAAGCTTTGAAGTTACCTTCACCAAATCCAAGATTGTTCTTACGTTGGATGATCTCAATAAAGATTGGGCCAAATAGATTCTTAGTAAAGATCTGAAGCAGGTAACCGTCTTCGTCACCATCGACTAAGATCTGGTGGTGCTTGATACGCTCACGATCTTCAGTCACCTGCGGCAACTTATCGAAAATAGTGTCGTAGTACTCAGGAATAATATCGAGTGTTTGGATTGATGAGCCTTCCATAGCGTCTAAAGAACCGACTATGTCGCGGCTTCTGAAAGCTAAATGTTGTACACCTGGACCGTCATATTCACGTAAGTACTCATCAATTTGGTTTTTGTCATTACCTTTACCTTCATTGATTGGAATACAGAAGCTTCCATCAGGTGAGCGCAGAGCATATGATACAAGTGCTGTTTGAGAACCTTTAATGTCAAAATAACGAACTTCAGTGAAACCAAAGATATCTTTATAAAAGTTTGACCAATGCTCCATGGTGCCTTTGTAAACATTGTTAGTCAGGTGATCAACTTCAATAAAGCCTTTTTCTTGGGTGATCACTTGCTCGTCTAAATCTTCAAAGTCAGTGGCATAAATATTGTCATTCTCACCGAAGGTGTCGATGAAATAGATAAGGCTGTCACCAATACCGTATATGGCTGGGTATGGCATATCCTTTGCGTCTTCATCTGCAGGCTTTGCACCGCGAGCAACCGCGCCTTCAAAGGCAAACTGTGCATCTTCTACACGCCAACCCATTGAGCAAATCGCTGGACCGTGACTTTTGGCAAACTCTGCAGAAAAACCTTTACGTTCTGTATTAAGCAGGAAGTTAATATCATTTTGCTTGTAATAGAGGATCTCTTTAGATTTTGATTTTTTCAGTAAAGAAAAGCCAAAATCAATAAAAACCTGATGCATATAATCTTGTTCAGGAGTCGCGAACTCAGTAAATTCGATACCGAGTAAGCCAAGTGGGTTTTGTTCGCTTGCCATTGTTATATCCTTTATCAATTCTTAGTAGCCATTACGTTGATGGCTGTTGCTCTTGGTTAAGTTTAATTTTCAATCCAAGAACGGTTGTAGTCGATGCTCATGCAGTTCTTTACATGTTCAGTCAATTTGAGTGGGGCGAATGTATCGACCATCACTGCGTATTCGTAGGTTTCAGTTTTGCCTATTGAGGCTTCAGTTTTGCCAGGTTGTGGTCCGTGCGGTACACCCTTTTGATGCAGGGTCATATATCCCGCTTCGATGCCTGTGCGACTCATAAAGTCACCATCGACGTAGTAAAGCACCTCATCACTGTCGATATTTGAATGGTAATAAGGCGCTGGGATAGATTGCGGATGGAAATCATAAGGTCGTGGTACAAAGTTACAGATAACAAAGTTATGCGCTGTAAATACTAAGTGGTCAGAAGGTGGAAGGTGGATCTTACCGACCTTAGGCGCATATTCCTGAATATTGAACGCCCACGGGTATACACAACCATCCCAACCGACCAAATCAAACGGGTGCCACTCTAAGGCGGTAAGCTGATATTTATCGCCAAATTTACACACTAATGAAAAATTACCTTTCTCAACAATGGCCTCTTGCAAAACTGGGGTACGTATATCTCGTTCGCAGTATGGAGCTGACTCAAGCATCTGCCCATATTCGTTTCGAAAGTGCTTCGGAACTTCAACCATGGTCGAAGACTCGATGACAAACAGGCGAGCAGCCTTATAGTCATTAAATTTAAGTTGGTAGGTAGTCCCTCTTGGAATGATGAGATAATCCCATTTCTTAACTGCTAAGGCACCGTACTCACTGAGTAACGTCCCTTCACCTTCGTGAACAAAAAGCACCTCATCGGCATAGGCGTTACGATAAAATTCGTCAGTATCTTCAGTCACTTTAGCGGTGTACATCGCCACGTCGTTATTGAAGAAAATCTTATTGCGGGCATTAAAGAAGTTACCTTGGCAATCAGCTTGTTTAGTATCGAGCTTATAATTTTGTACTAACGAGTCTTGCCAGTCTGCACCATGGCTTAAGCTATAAGGCGCAACTTCCAATGCTTTTGTTGGCATGTTGTGGTGATATTTATTCGAATAGATATTGGAAAAGCCATGGGTAGAGAACAGCTCTTCACGATAAAGCTCCCCATTGTCTTTTTTGAATGTAATATGACGCTTGGTAGGGATCTCTCCCTGCTTCACATAAAATGGCATACTGGCTTTCCTTTCTGTGTGCGTTCGCACTTATTCTAATAATGTGATCTTGTTATCAATTTAGTTGCTAACAACAGCAAAAAAAAGAATAATAATTAACCTAACACCATCTATTTTTTAGATGGTATATTTATGTTTACGTTAGGAGAGCAATATGCGGATTGATGTTGATGCATTTAAGGTGCTGCAAGTGTTGGTGGAGGAAGGTAGCTTCGCTAAGGCTGCAGAGCGATTACATAAAGCGCAGTCAGCGGTAAGCTATCAGGTCAAAAAACTTGAACAACACTTAGGTGTAAACCTTTTCTGTCGGGATCAGTACCGTGCAGAGTTAACACCAGAAGGGAAAGTTATTTTAGCTGAAGGGCAAAGGTTGCTGCAGTACCTTACCAACATTGAACATTTAGCCAGCAGGTTTAGTGAAGGTTGGGAACCCAAACTTGAATTAGTGGTTGATGGTGCGTTGCCAATGAAGCCGATTATGCGCGCACTAAAAAGAATGGCTGAACAACAGATCCCAACGAAAGTGCAACTTAACATGGAGTTCTTAGGCGGAGTTCAGGAACGTTTCGAGCGAGACAGCGCAGATCTAATGTTGGTGAAAGATTATCGTACAGGCCCAAATTATCGGCCACAGCCTTTGCCTAAAATCACCAGTATTTTAGTTACCGCTGCCAATCATCCATTAGCCAGTGAGAAAAATATTAGCCTTTTTGAATTGCAACGTCATGTAGAGCTCACCATTGAGGACTCTTCGCCTGAAAAGCTGCATAGAGATGAACTGCAATTTGGTGGTGATAAAGTGTTCTACTTGTCTGGCTTTATAATGAAAAAAAACGCACTAATGATGGGGTTAGGTTTTGGCTGGATGCCTGATTTTTTGATTACCGATGAACTGAAGAGTGGCCAGTTAGTGGAAGTTGATTTTAGCGGTGGAAATCGATTTAGTTTCACACCACAACTGGTATCGACGATGGAGCGTCCGTTAGGCAGAGCGGGACGTTTATTTACCGAGTTGATTATGGATGAGTTTAACGCTGAAAAGACCGCTTAAAACGTTAATATCTAGCAGCATCAACTTTAGATGGGAACGGTTAATTGTCTTTGACTAGTATATCGATGATTTCACGAGTTTTGTTATTGATCTTGATTGGAACATCTTCAATATCAATGACAAGATTACCATTAGAGTCGATAGGTGAAATCATTTTACCTCGTGTAAAAAGATCATTACTGAGTTTGTCACCTATATTAAGCTTTTTTTGCCAGCCAGGAGGCAGTGGTTCTCCTCTTTCCATTTTCTTTTGCAAGCCATAGGGCAAGGTTTGCTGCTTATTCTTATCTTTATATTTATCGCTTTTAGCGGATTTATCTGAGGCATAAATAGAATTTGTATTGATGACAAAAGCTAAAACGAATAGATAATTTTTGAAAACTAAATTCATAGGTACTCCTTTTTGCCATTTTATGCGCCTAAGTATAGTCAATGCATATTGCATTGGCATATTGCTAACCAAGATGTAAAAGAGTGATAACAGATTGAACTCATTTGGTTAGAGGAGATTTGTTGAGGTGTATTCTGGTTAGAATTTCAGAGATCTAATTTTATCTCATTGCTGTTGACTGAGTATTTTTTATATTTATTACATGGGCTTAGTGCGGTGTCGTGCTATTAAGGTTGCGTTCAGTTTGCATCAATTAGAATAACCTCATTGAAAACTGGTATGCCTTATGCAGATATCAATTATCTACATAAATAGTCTTCTCTAATTAAAGAGCAGCATAAGGCCAGTTATGAACGGAGGTATAGTATGAACAACTCAACAATACAGAGCCACACAACTGGTCTATATAAAGAGTATGCTCAAGATCTTGTTATTGGAAACCATTTTGTTTCGGATAAGCGTTTGCAAGAGTTTGTTGCCGATCTAGACCGCGATGGTTTGTTACTCGAGAGTTTTAAATGGGATGAGTGGTATAACAAGAGTTATATGGTTGATCGCCCTGAGTATATTGCCGATGCTACATTATATGAATGTCAGTTGTTAGTCACAGCAATGTCTCGCTTAGATAGGTTTAGTCCTGGTGTACTCAGTAATATGCGCCAACAAGGTGTACTAAACGCAATTGTAGAGCGCTTTAGAACGCTATCTTTTCAACCTGCCGTATAGGGTTATTGCTGACTCTTTCAAATAAAAAAGCCGCATTTAGCGGCTTTTTTATATATCAGATTTAGCTTGATTTGCTAGTTAGCAAAAGGCACAGGACGTGGCGTGTCAGCTGTGGATGGCGGCAGTATTGGTAACACAATTTGAGGCTGCTCACCGGTTAAGGAATTCAAAAATGACACCATCTGTTTAGTTTCATTTTCTGATAAAGCCTGACCGAGCTGAATATCTGCCATGGTGTTTACCGCTTCCGCTAATTCCCAAACACTACCATCGTGGAAATACGGGTAGGTGAGTTCGATATTTCTTAGCGTTGGCACTTTAAATACAAATTTGTCGGCTTCTTTTCCGGTAACCCCTTTGCGTCCTTCAGCAGGGTTGTTAGTGTGGAAAGGTTTAACCAGACCCATCTTCATATACATGGTGCCACCAACTGCTGGGCCGTTATGACAGCTTACACAACCTTTGTCTTTAAATAGTTGGTAGCCTGCTTTTGCGTCCGCATCGATAGCATTTTTATCACCGAGTAAAAATTTGTCGAATGGTGCATTCGGTGTCACTAATGTTTTTTCGAATTCAGCTATGGCATCAGTGATCTCTTCAATCGTAATGCCATCCTTTTGGTAAACCTGCGCAAATCTAGCTTGGTAAGCTGGCATGGAACGAATGGTATCTACAGCCAGTTCGTGGCTGAAGCCCATCTCTTTAGGATTAGCGATAGGACCGCCTGCTTGCTCTTTAAGATCTTTAGCTCGTCCGTCCCAAAACTGGGCCAACCCATACTCAGCATTTAATACTGTTGGAGAGTTAATTGACCCTTGTTGCCAGTTATGTCCGATAGAGGTTGGTAAAGCATCTACGCCACCAAGTGAGAGGTTATGGCATGAGTTACAAGAGATGAACCCCGATTTTGATAGTCTAGGTTCAAAAAATAACATTTTTCCAAGCTCGACTTTATCTGGGTTGGTGATTATTGCTGCGGGTATGATCTCGATAGGTTCGCTTGCAGCAAATGAAGTTGCGGAAAAAACAGTGGCAATGGCGATAGTAAGGTTTGTCAATGTGCTCATGGTGCGCCCCTATAAACTTACTTAATGTGTGGTTATTTGTTGGGGGGTTATATTAAGTTATTATTTTTATTAGATATAATGACTTGACTCGATTGGGACTATCGCTTGTTTGGATTAGTTTTATGGGATCTTAGTCGCAGTAAGAATTAAGATGGCTTGATAGGAGGAGAACTCCTCTGTGGTAGAGTTTTACTTTTATCCCTAGAGCCTGTTACGCCATAAACAGCCACGTAACACTAGGGATATTATCGTTTCAGTCTGCGCAGTAATATCTTTCTATCAAGCCAGCGAGCTGTGTTGCTCATGTGGTTTTGACTTTTTTTAAGCCAATGCTTAGCCCAAGTATATTCTAAACTCAACACTGCTAATCCGATAGGGAGTAGCAACCAAGCGGGGCCTGGCAGTATGATTAGGGCTGCGCCTGTTAATGTTAGTAATCCACCAACGACTGTTATCAGTGTTTTCTTTAGCATTAGATCCTCCTTTGCCTTATCAATGGTGACTCTCACTGATTAAACGGCAATATAACTGCGATTTTGTATGTTAATCGTACTCATTGAGTATATGCCCGTTTTCGCTTCAAAGGTAAAAGCAACTGTAACAATTCCTGTTCACGGTCTCATCCAAATGTTAGTTGCAAACAATAGTGAATCGTTAACGTTACTGTGCTTAATGTCTTTACCCTGACTTTTATAGTATCAAGTCCTAATCTTGGTTATATCGCTATGATTGACTAGAATCTTTGATAGGTTCGCGAATGTTAATCCTATTAGCTAGGCGGTGAAGGAGGATCAATACTTAACATGTGTAGTTTTGTTTTCAATATTATTCAACGATTAACAACTGCTGTTAGCAAAGGGCAAAAACTTTTTCTGTTTTTGATATTAAGCTGTACATTGCCAGTATGCTATGCCGATACGTTGTACTTAACCTCTTTGCACTGGCCACCATATGCTGGCAGTCAGTTGAAGAATGAAGGCGCGAGTATTGCTATTACTCGTGCAGCATTGGCAGCCGTAGGGCATGAAGTTCAGGTTGATTTCTATCCTTGGAGCCGCGCAGTGAGAATGGCATCGAGGGAAGATTCAAAATACTCTGGCTATTTGCCTGAGTATGCGTATCCAACAGAAAAGTTTGTCTTTTCATATTCAATGGGCAGTAGCCCCCTAGGGTTAGTCGAGCAAAAGCGTCATCCGATTAGTTGGTCAAACCAGAGCGATCTAAATCAATACACCATTGGCGTTGTCCAGGGGTACGTCAACACCGAGCAACTCGATAACATGATTGCTCAAGGTGTACAGCCGGCTGAAGCAGTGGCGTCCGATATTCATAACATAAAAAAAGTGGTTTCAGGCCGCATTGATGCTGCTGTAATCGATGCCCATGTACTGGGTTATTTACTTGGCCAACCAGATATGAAGTCGGTCGCCAGCCGAGTGCAACTTAATAAGCGAATATTGACCCAAAAAGAGCTTTATATCGCCTTTAAAAACAATGCTGAAGGTAAAAAATGGCGCGACCTTTTCAACCAAGGGCTAGGCAAAATTGACGTGGACAAAATACTGCAAGAAAACATGGCGCAATAGATTTCGTCATCTGCTTGACCTCACTTTGTCTTATTCGTCGTTTATTTTGTTCTCATAACTTCTCAAATGGCACCACTTTACCATGCAAGCAGCGCCGACAGAGCTACAAACGTTACTAGATTTGATAGATAGTTATCCGCAGTTACATGCTAAGACGCTGACAAAGGTGAATTTAAAAAAACAGAGCTATCCGGTCATCTGTGCTGAATTGGGGGCAAAGGGGGGAAATGTCCCCTGTGTATTATTTGTCAGTGGAGTACATGGTGTTGAGTTAATTGGTATTCAAGTGGTCATTGCCTTACTTGAAAGCATCCTTTCTCGACTTGAATGGGATTGTCAGTTACAGCAGTTATTAACCAAAATAAAGATCGCTTTCGTGCCAATTGTTAATCCTATTGGTTTACTTCGCAGTACTCGGTGTAATGGCCATCGAGTGGACTTAATGCGAAATGCACCCATTGAGGCCGAGTCAAAGGTGACTTTTCTTGTGGGTGGGCAAAAACTATCATCTCATCTGCCATGGTACAGGGGGCATCAAGGTGTAGAGCAAGAAACTCGGGCGCTGATCCAATATGTTGAATTGCTTAAGGCTTGCTCTACAAGTCTAATCTCTTTAGATGCACACTCTGGATTTGGTATGACGGATCACATATGGTTTCCGTTTGCAGGCTCTAGTAAGCCAGTATCTAGTTTAGGGCAGATTTATTATTTAGAACAGCTATATCAATCCAGTTACCCATACCATAATCACTACAGCTTTTCGCCGCAAAGCTTAATATATCGTACGCATGGAGATATTTGGGATTACCTCGCGGCCAATGAGAGTGATAAGCCTTTTTTACCATTAACACTGGAGATGGGCTCTTGGAGTTGGGTAAAGAAAAATCCACGGCAGGTGTTTAATTTTGCAGGATTATTCAATCCACAAAAACAACATCGACAAGTTAGAGCATTGCGAAAACATACAGTGTTTATGCAATTTTTATTGGATTTAGCAGCAAGCAGAGAGTTAGAACATATGAGTGCAGAAGGGTTAAAATTACAAAACCAAGCAGCTATTAACAGGTGGTTTCAGCGCTGATGAGTAAACCAAGCGTTAGTCATAGAACTAAGTGGATACTCCTGCGCGGTTTGATGCGCGATAAACGCCACTGGCATGACTTTGCTGTAATGCTTCAGGCGCAAGTGATGGCGCACGATATTGATATTATGGCTCTTGATAGTAGAGGGAATGGGGTTTTCAGTTCTGATAAAAGTCCATTGAGCATTACGGAGTATGCAGGTGCATTATTGGAACAGATAGAAGAGGGAGATAACTGTATCATAGGGCTTTCTATGGGGGGGATGATAGCCATTGAAATGGCACGTTTATCGCCAAAGAAAGTCAGTAAAGTCGTTATTATTAATACCAGTGCCGCTAACTTATCACCTTGGTATCGACGCTTTAGTATTTATGCCGTCATAGATGCGTATCGGACCCGCAATAGAGATAACGGGGTCGATTGGTCGGAAGCGACAGCGCTTAAATTATCCAGTGAGCACTTAGGAACTAGCCCTGCGATGGCAAAAAAATGGAGTAAATTGAGGCAGCAAAATCGGGTTCGCCTGCACAATGCCGTTCGTCAACTATGTGCGTGTGCATATTTTAAGTGCTGTGATCGCTTGCAACAGCCTATCTTTGTGTTTAGTGGTGTTTTAGACAAGTTGGTTTCCCCTGAATGCAGTCAATCTATAGCGGAACATTATCGATGTCAGCTTGTTGAGTTTGATAATGCAGGACATGACATTAGTTTAGACAATCCAGCTGCGCTTATTGCGCAGCTGAAAAAAGCGTTGCTATGACTGGTATTAAGCCTTTGCAACTACGGTTTGTCCGATAGGAGTTAAGCTTAAAATAGCCAGCTTTAAATGCTGTAGTGCAAACGGGATCCCTATTATGGTAATTGCACAAGCAAAAGCGTGCATAATATGACCAATAGTGAGCCAGATACCAAATAATAAGAACCAGATAATATTGCCCATCATACCAAAGGCACCAGTGCCCAAATCTTCAGTTCCAGTTAGTGCTCGACGGTTCACAGAATCTTGGCCAAATGGCCAAAATGTCATCTCTCCTATAACGAAACAAGCTCTGCCAAATGGTATGCCTATTATGCTGATAAAACAGAGTAATCCAGCTAGCCACCAAGCGAGTCCCATTACGAAACCGCCTAATACGAACCAAGCTATGTTGAACACTAAGCGTAATACCGCCATTTAAAAACCCTCAAGTAATTAGTTAACAGTCCAAAGGACTTTGCTAACTTCAATAATGCCATTATCATGCCAATAATTAAGGTGTTGTATTAACTGTTTTTTTTGTTTTGTAATTGTCTATGATTGTGACTTTTACCAAAATTTAGTCTTTTTTACGCATTGGAGTCTGAACTCGGCGCTGTTAAGCGCTACAATTGATTATCAATAGATTGAAGAGAATAGCTGTGCTGATTAACACGCCAATTGATAGTATCGAATTTAACGCGGGACGTGTTTTTGTTAAAAGAGATGACTTACTGCATAAAGAGTTTTCAGGCAACAAGGCGCGTAAATTTGCCTATTTTTTAAATCATGAGTTCCCAGATATCACTCGACTGGTTGGCTATGGTTCCCCTGTGGCAAATTCACTCTATTCAATGTCAGCGTTAGCTAAATTAAAAGGCTGGCAACTTGACTTCTATACCGACCATATCGCCGAACAAGTGCTGAAATCCTCGAAAGGTAACTTTGTTGAGGCGGTCTCTAATGGGGCAAACGTTATAGACTTGTCACTTATTGAGGATAGGAACAATAGAAGTTGTAGGGCATATATAGAACAAGTGGTGATCCCCAATGATAACCAAGCGCTGTTCGTCCCCGAGGGAGGGCGATGCCTTTATGCTAGAGAGGGGGTACATCAACTGGCTAAGGAGGTAAGTGACTGGTTTTCGCAGAGAAAATTGACAGAATTAACTGTCTTTTTACCGTCAGGTACAGGTACAACGGCTGTTTTTCTTAATGAGTACTTTGTACTTTATGCCCCCAGTATTTCGGTAAAAACCTGTGCTTGTGTTGGTGATGAAGCTTATTTATCCCAGCAGTTTTCTGAGTTAATCACAGATGTTTCATTTCATCCTCAGATAGTGAAAACAGATAAGAAATATCATTTTGGAAAGCTGTATCGAGAGTTTTATCAGATTTGGCAAAAAGTTACCGAGCAAGGGATAGAGTTTGAACTGTTGTATGACCCAAAAGGCTGGATGTGCGTAGAAAAGCTGTTATCAGATTCTGAAGACACTAATATACTATATATTCATCAAGGTGGTTTATTGGGTAATGCGACCATGTTACCGCGTTACCAACGTAAGTATCCTGCAACTTAATGCAATAATTATACTGTTATGAGGTGGTTTATCATTGAGAGGGTGGGTATCCACTTGGTTAGGCTGTTTACCTGAAAAGAGGTAAAGCCTGAACCAAATGAAGTTAACTAAATAGCTGAATATGTTTCAGTCCTATTCGTTTGCCTATGAAGACAAACTATCGATACGAGTGAGAGGAAATGTATCGAAAAGTCGGTACTACAGATTTAAAACTTACTTACTTGAAGACAACAACCAGTTCATAAATTTAAGCGCTTCAGTACGCTTTGAAAAAGTCTGTCTATTTTTACCTTGACTGTCAGTAAAGGCGATTGATGATTTGTTGACAGAAATTGAGTCTACTGGAAAGTTAACGGTAATTTCATGTCCATTTACTAGGTATGACATATGGTCACACTCCTTTTTATTAATGCTACCAATATTGGTAGTGTTTTATAACGATAGAATATCCTTAGCATTTTTGCGAAAGATGAATTTAAGTTCCATTCGAGATTACTCATCTTTTTATGCTTTTACAAGTGGCTTGTTGGGCAGTTTTGTTAACGAATATATCGTTAAGATCACAAATACTGAACTATTCTCAAGCTGCAACGAAGTAAAACATAAAGATATGACAGTAAAATGACTGCCGATTAAGATGATTGAACCTGTTGTGATAACGCTTATGTGGGGATCGAACGACGAATCGTGGACTTTACAGAAGGCGGTGAAAGTATATCAAAAAAGGGTATATCTCTAAAACAGGCTGCATTATATCCAGTCAATACTACTTGTCAATACATAAAGTACACATATAGTTAATTATGAAGTGTTAACAGTAGGTTAAACCATGCTAGTTTTAACCTAAGTTCTACGTTGTTGGCTGTAAAGGAGTCTATTAATGACAAGGATTATTTTATGTATTGTGCTGATCTTGCTAGCAATCAATATTTCCACTGCAGATGCGGTGGCACCTGGGCTCGCAAGCGCAGTTAAAACAGATGCTGAATCGATAGAAGAACCCAGTACGAGCAGTGAAAAAAACACTAGCTATGATTATAAAGACAGCTTGTTTAGGGACACTCCGAGAGGAACGATAGAAGGGTTCTTTGAGGCGACGTTTGAGCAGAACTTCGATAAAGCAGCAAAATATCTAGATCTACGTTACCTGCCCGACGGGATGTCAAAGGAACTCGGGCCTGAATATGCAAAGCAGTTAGTGGCGATTATTGAGCGTAATATCTGGGTTAACCTTGAAGAGATAAGTGACTTACCCAGTGGTGCAAGTGACGATCAACTACCAAATTATCGCGACGCATTTGGCCGGGTAGAAGTAAAAGGCAACCAAATTACACTTTTATTGCAAAAAGTTCCCGATAAGCAAATAGGTAAAATTTGGAAAATTTCAAATGCTACCGTCGCCAAAGTACCAATGCTATATAGCGAACTCGGCTATGGCCCCATTGTTGAATGGTATGTACAGAACATTCCTAAAGGGCACCTTTTTAAACTGAACTTGTGGGAATGGGCGCTACTGATTAGCTACCTTATTCTTGCATTACTGGTTGTTATTCCGCTGACTTGGCTTGCAAAACAACTGATTCTTCGCAGCCAGTACCAATATAAAGCTGATTTAGCCCATTTAGTTGTAGGACCTTCTCGGTTGTTATTAGCACTATTACTAGACCGTGCATGGATGGCAAACACCACACTTTCGGCAAATGTAATGGCGGTCGTCAATACTGGCTTCTTATTAGTTATTGCAGTTATTTGGTTTATTTGGAGCTTGACCGACGTATTGCAAAACAGTTTACGTTTGCGTTGGATAAATCAAGGCAAGAGTCAAACAGCCTCGCTGTTGCGGCCACTCGCTAATTTTATAAGAGTGATTCTTGTTGCGCTAACTATCTTGATTTGGCTGGAGCATTTAGGCTTTGATGCATCAACAATTCTTGCTGGGTTAGGCATAGGAGGCGTTGCAGTTGCACTTGCTTCTAAACAATCTATTGAAAACTTCATCGGAACGATCACTCTATATTCTTCAGCGCCAATAAGAGTAGGAGACGTTGGTCGGTTCAGTTCCATCACTGGCACAGTTGAGGAGATTGGGCTGCGCTGTACTCGGATTCGGACAATTGATAGAACGGTGATAAATGTACCAAATGCACGATTATCTGAAATGGATATAGAAAATATATCAGAACGGGAGAAAATTCGTTTTAAAACTGATATTAGGCTGGATTATAAAACCAATACTGAGCAGTTACATGGGATTATTGATGAGATAAAAAACTTACTTGTAGAGCATGAAAAAGTGGATGAAACACCATTAAGGGTGACCTTTAAGGGCTTTGGATTACATGGTCTGCAACTGAATGTTTTTGCTTATATAGGCACAACAGATTTTGCTGAGTTCCAATTGGTTTCAGAAGCGCTTCATTTCGGAATTATGAATATAGTGGTCAAACATGGTTCGCGGATCGTTCCAGTGGTGCCTATCGCACCAGAGTAATTGAAAGTGATGATAAAAAGGCCGCAGAATGCGGCCTTTTTAGTTTCAAGCGACTTGTAATACCAATCAGTATAAGAAGTTGCTCCGTTCACTTTGTGATTGAATATTTTGCATTATTTCCACTCTGCTTCTTAATATCGCCAAAACATAGATTTAAAGGCTCTGGTAATGCAGTACGCAAATCTGCTTGAATTGGATCACATAATTTACAATTCACATTGAGTTGGCTGTGATTTCGAACATAATGTTTTAACTAACAGTTGTAAACTTGAATAAAATCCGTGAATTAAAGTCGATTTGACCTAGTTATCTGGTGGACGATATCGTTATAATCATTGCTCTAAACGTACTTTAGCTGGAAAACATTATGACGCAAATGCTTGCAAGTGTAGATCAACGTACGAAACTCGTCGGTGAGAATCGGCTGGAGCTGTTGTTGTTTAGGATCAGCGTGACTCAGTTATTTGCGATTAATGTATTTAAAGTTAAAGAAGTGGTTAGAGTGCCATCATTGAGTGCCATGCCTGGTAGTCACCCAAGTATTATCGGTGTTGCTAATCTTCGTGGTCTAGCTATTCCAGTCATTGATCTTCGTAAAGCAATTGGTTTCAGGCCTTCAGCTGTGTATGAGCAGAGCAATCTTATCATTACTGAATATAACCGTTCTGTTCAGGGATTTTTAGTCGATAAAGTTGAGCACATCGTCAATTTAACCTGGAGTGATATTTTGCCACCGCCTAAAACAGTTGGCCGTAACAATTATCTCACTGCGATAACCCGAATTGATTACCAAGATAAGCAGGAGCTGGTTTCTATCATTGATGTCGAAAAGGTTTTGGCTGAAATTATTCAATACGATATTAAGCTATCAGATGGAGTGTTAGACGAACAGCTGCTGCCATTAATGCAAGGTAAAAAGGTGCTTATCGCAGATGACTCCGCCACTGCTAGGCGTCAAGTGAGGGAGACTCTTGAACAACTCGGGCTCGAAGTTATTGAAGTTTCTGATGGTTTAATGGCACTTAATCAATTACAACAATGGTGCGATAGCGGTATAAACGTCTCCGAGCATATTATTATGTTGATCACAGATGCTGAGATGCCTGAGATGGACGGCTACAAGCTGACTCATGAGATCCGTAAGGATAAACGCATGAGTGATCTTTACATCACGTTAAACACTTCTTTAAGTGGTAGTTTTAACAATGCAATGGTTGAGAAAGTAGGTTGTGATCGTTTTATTTCGAAGTTCCAGCCAGATCTACTGGTTGAGGTTGTGCAAGATAAATTGCGCCAGTCAGAGGCTTTGCTGACGCAATAATTGAACGGCTAATCCTGATTTTCTAGCTTTAAATCATTGATAACCTGCCGTTTAAGCTCTGGAGTTGCAGCGATATTGATCTGTGCGACACGAATTGCAAAGCCAAAACGTTGTTTACCGACAATACTAATAATATCTTCTAAAAAGCGTTTATCGAGTACAAATTGTTTGGCATAGAATTTAATCGCTTGGGTGACTGAACTGTAGTTAACCCCATCAAAACTAAAGTCAGCACCATAGCCAAAGTCTTCAAGGGGGACGCCATTAAGACTCAATGGCCAAGCAGGATAGTTGACTCTGTCTCTCGCTATCTCATACATCATCCATGCGCTTTTCTTAAAGCCACCAAAAACTTTATCTTCAAATTCTGACTCTTCAAGTTCTTGTTTAGTCCAGTTCACGCCAATAGCGAGATGCTTTTCATAGATCCGCATCAGCTCATCCTTAACGGCCATTTTGCAATCCCAGATAGAGGTTAGCTTGTGTTGTTTAGCTATTTTGAAACATTCCTTACAGGCTGGAACCATCAGTGAGGGATGAGGAGTGTAATGTTCTTTAGTGTAGCTAAGCTGCATCGAACTAGGCTCACCACAAAACCAGCACTGATGCCTGCGATCAAATGGTATGTCTATTAGCGGGGCGAGTTCAAACAATATGCATCACCTATTAAATACAGCTTTTATTTAAAAATAAAGCGCTCAATCTTGACGATTAGCGCTTAATTTAACTTTGTTTTGGGTTTTGTGATGTTTACTCTTCTTCAACATTAACCAGTGAGGTTGCCAGTACGATAGGATCAACTTCAAGACACTCTTGTTCTGCGACCCAATCTAACCCAACGAGCACGCCATCATCGTTTAAATCACCAACCCAATACTCTAAAAACTCTTCAAGAGTAATCGCCACGGCGCTGTATGCTTGCCACTCATCAGTGCAATGGCTTTTAGCTTGTGCTTCTTCAGACCATAAAGGCATCACATCTGTCGCTTCAAATTCAGATGAGTCACATACAACCCAACCTTCACCTGTTTCATCTTGCAGGCCCCAAACCACTTGGTGTTGCTTTACATTGTTGATAAAGCTTTCTAAAGCTGGAGTCATCTCAGTCATGATTAATCTCTTTTGGTTAATGAAAGATATTGATTATCTCTATTGGCAGTAGTCTGCAACTGCGGATAACATTTGGCAAGTTATTTAACTGCTTTCGATTGTTTAACTGCGTATTTGATGCCTAAGCAGCGCAAGCTTAGCAGGTAAATTGAGCAGTCAAACCAAACTAGCAAATTTACCGCTATAACAGTCTCGATTTAGTCTATATTAGACGACAGCTATGGCGTTTTATCCGTTAATCGGTCTAAGGCTTTTTTGCATCGGTTTAATGAATTATAAATCATCTATAGAGTCGTTTTTTTAAGGTAAGATTAATCTTTTAACCTCACAGTAATATGTGTACTCATCGGTTAGTGTCATTCATTTTTGGGAGTCTTCTATTGTTTAAATTAATCCCCCTAGCAGCAACGCTTATTTTTAGTAGTTCTACCGTATTGGCTTCTGTCGCTTCCCCTGATTGGGCTACATGTGTTGCTAACCTTCAGCAAACAGCTAAAGCTCAGGGGTTATCGCAAAGTACTATCGATAACACTTTGGCAAATGTTAAATTTGTCCCAAGAGTTATTGAGCTTGATAGCCAGCAACCGGAATTTAGCTCATCGTTTGAAAATTACTTTACTAAGCGAGTGACCGACTGGCGTGTTCAGCAAGGACGAAAGCTATACAAAGAGCACAAGGAGCTACTGCAACGTTTGGCAAAGGAGTACGGTGTTCCACCGCAGTATTTGTTAGCCTTCTGGGGACTAGAAACTAACTTTGGTTCTTACAAAGGTAAAATGTCTGTGCTCAACTCGTTAGCGACCTTGGCGTGTGATCCTCGTCGTAGCCGATATTTCACTACCGAACTGATGCAAGCATTAAAGTTAAAAGAGCAATACGGTTTCGATGAAAAGCAGATGGTGGGTTCTTGGGCGGGTGCGATGGGTCATACTCAGTTTATGCCATCTGCTTATGCGAAGTATGCTGTCGACGGTGATGGTGATGGCAAAGCGGATCTATGGAACAGCACCGAGGATGCACTTTCATCAGCGGCCCATTTCTTACAAAATTTAGGTTGGAAACGCGACGAGCGTTGGGGGAGAGAGGTGAGTCTGCCAAATGACTTTTCCTATGCTTATCTTGGCCGAGCGGAAGCGCAACCCTTAACTAAATGGGCGGAGCTTGGTTTAACGCAAACCAATGGCAACCCTTTAAGTACACCAGACATGCAAGCTTCTCTTTATTTGCCTTCAGGCCATACGGGTCCCGCTTTTTTAGGCTATGACAATTTTGATGTCATTATGAAGTGGAATCGCTCTACGTTTTACGCAATAGCTGTTGGGCATCTAGCTGATAGAATTAATGGTGCTGTAGGGCTTAATGTTAAGCCACCCAAAATGCCAAATTTGAGTCGTGCAAGGGTAAAGGCACTGCAAAGCCAGCTTAATGCGCTGGGTTTCGATGTTGGCAAACCAGATGGTATCTTGGGATCAAAATCGTTAAAAGGGCTGCAAGCATTCCAAAAAGGTAATGGTTTGGTGGCTGATGGTTATCCAAACGAAGCTACCTTTAAAGCACTCGGTGTCGAATAAGCGCTCCCCTCAATACAAGATTTACGATTCAAAAAAAAGATGCAACCAA
Source organism: Shewanella piezotolerans WP3 (assembly GCF_000014885.1). Classification (NCBI taxonomy): domain Bacteria; kingdom Pseudomonadati; phylum Pseudomonadota; class Gammaproteobacteria; order Alteromonadales; family Shewanellaceae; genus Shewanella; species Shewanella piezotolerans. Next base: position 3,003,637 of record NC_011566.1, on the reverse strand, counting down.
AAAGATTGCATCTTTTTGGTTGATATATTAGATTGAATTTATTCAATAAAGTTATCGACTGGATGGTATCTTAATCTATGGACAACCTCTCCCACGCTCAAAGGCAGCGTCTCGCTTTTATCGATTTTAGTTTGCAGTACTTTGGTCAAGTTTCTCGTCAAGATCTGATCAATAAATTCGCAACAGGCCTAGCAGCGGCCACTCGAGACTTTCAGAGTTACAAAACACTAGCACCGACAAACATGCGTTTGGTACACCAGACTAAGTGCTATCATCGCCTGCCAGAGTTTAAAGCGCTATTTTCCCATGAGCCTGAAGCGATATTACATGGTCTAGCCAAAGGTTTCGGTGATGGCTTATCACACCCGGTCAAGCCAAGTGCAGTATGTATTGATGCGATACAGCTTATTCACCCAAACACAGACATCATTGCGGCATTAATGCGGGCTATTCAAGCCAAACAAGCATTAGCAATAGAGTACGTGTCGGTGTCATCAGGTAATAAACCCAGAGAGATAGTCCCTCATGCCTTGGTAAATAATGGCCAGCGTTGGCATGTACGAGCTTTTGATAGAGCAAACCAACTGTTTACGGACTTTGTCGTGACACGTATTAAAAGTGCAGTGCTTTCAGATGCAAGTGTTAAGTACCTAGAGAATTGTGAGAATGATAAATACTGGCAGCAAGAAATTGAACTTGAACTGATTCCTCATCCTTCATTGGCTCATCCAGAAGCGATAGAACTTGATTATCAAATGGAAAACCAACGCTTAATGTTGACATGCCGAGCATCGTTAGCGGGATATTTACTGCGCCAATGGAGTGTAGATTGCTCTGCGAAACATAAGATCACATCTGGTGTATGCCAACTTGCTTTGGCCAATCATCAGGTATTGAGCCAAATTGAACATTTAGCCATTGTGCCGGGAGCACAATCCTAATAAGAGATAACACTAGTGGCTTTGAATGACTTTTGTTAAGCTCACGCAACAAAATTTGAGTTAAGGATTACCATGAGTATTAAAGATGATTCTGTAGTGCAATTTAACTACACATTACGTGATGAACAGGGCGAAGTTTTAGAGAGCAACGAAGGTCTTGATCCTATTGCGTACCTTCATGGTCACGACAATATGATGCCGGGTGTTGAGAATGCACTGGTTGGTAAAGAGGTGGGGGCTAAGTTTTCTGTCACATTGCCTGCTAGTGAAACTTACGGTGAGCGTAACGAAGATGCAGAACAACGTGTATCAGTTAAACACCTGCAAGGCGCTAAAGTATGGAAGGCTGGAATGCGCGCTTTGATCAGCACAGATCAAGGTCAACGCCAAGTGACCATTATTAAAATGGGCAAGTTCATGGCAACTGTGGATGTTAACCACCCACTAGCAGGTCGGGAATTAACATTTGACTTAGAAGTTGCAGAGGTACGTGACGCAACCTCTGAAGAGATTGCCCATGGACACGCACATGGAAAGGGCGGTCATCAGCACTAAGCTGAATTGTCGTAAGAAAAGCCCAACTGTGTTGGGCTTTTTTAATATAGCGCTAAAAATGGAGACCATAAATGATCATTGAGTTTAGTAATGGAAAAATAGTGCTCACAGCATTTGAAGTGCAAGTCAGACTAAATAGTCAATGTCACTTATATGCCATGGTGGAAGACATTAAATTCCACCAAGATGCATTAATGATGATTGCTGACGCAGGCGCGGTGCGTTGGAATCTTAAGCTCGACAATGAGCAACAGTTACTGCAGATCAAAACCGAGCTTGGAGTAAGTTAACTCTTTGCGCATTAATTTGCGTTCGACCATGGGGCTGATTGAAATCAATGTCCGGTCCTGTAGGGACTATCCTAGTAGGGTTTATCATCTCATGGCTAAAATAGTAATGCTGCTTAATGTGCTCAAAGTTTACCGTTTGTGACACTCCATCCATTTGATAAATTTCTTTTACATAACCAAAGAGGTGAGGGTAATCGGCTATGCGTTGTTTATTGGTTTTAAAATGTCCAACATAAACGGCATCGAATCGAATTAACGTGGTAAACAAGCGAATATCAGCTTCTGTAAATTCATCTCCAGTCAGAAAACGTTGGCTCGCGAGTCTTTTTTCTAACGTGTCTAAAGCTGTGAAAAGCTGTTCAAATGCCTCATTGTATGCGACTTGAGTTGTGGCAAAGCCCGCCTTGTAAACGCCATTATTAATACTGTCATAGATCCAGCTATTAAGCTCATCGATTTCTGCACGCAGGGTTTGAGGATAAAAATCACAACTGTTATCAACTAAATGATTAAATGCGCTATTGAACATGCGTATGATTTCAGCTGATTCATTGCTGACGATTGTATTTGTATGCATATCCCAGAGAACGGGGACCGTCACTCGGCCGTTATAACTAGCATCAGCTTTTTGGTAGATCTGATAAAGAAAGTCAGCAGCGTTTAATTTATCAACATCAGCGCCTTCAATATGATGGGCGATAGGGCTTTGTTTGCTACCAGAAAACTCCCAGCCATTAGTTAACATATGTGGCTCAACAACGGTTACACCAATGATCTCTTGTAGACCTTTAAGCTGTAGGTATATCAGCGTTCGATGAGCCCAAGGGCAGGCGAGTGATACATATAAATGATAACGATTACTTTCTGCTTTAAAGCCAGTAGAATTTTCATCTAATGGTTTACCATCTTGGGTTATCCAATCTCTAAAGCTTGATTCAGAACGTGTAAATTTTCCACCGGTTTCCTCAGTTGGATACCACTTATCGACCCACTGACCGTTTTGAAGCAATCCCATTTTATTAACCTGTTCTCTGCTATTTCAATTTAGTCAGCTTAGTTCCATCGTTAGCAGGATTAAAGTGCATTTTGTTGCTCAAACCTTTCTATTTAATAACAATATAGGATGTTTCTAGCGAGACTGATATCATGCAGTAATTATGTTTGGACTAATCAAAACGAAAGGAAAGTCATGCTAGATAAGCCGTTAGAGAGAATTGTTGTTGAGCCGCCAGTTACAGCTACATCTTGTGTTATTTGGTTACATGGTTTGGGGGATTCAGGAGCTGGCTTTGCACCAGTAGTGCCAGCGTTAGGGTTACCTAGTGATCACAGTGTTCGTTTTGTCTTTCCTCATGCGCCAGAACAAGCGGTTACTATCAATAGTGGCTACATTATGCGTGCCTGGTATGACATAAAGAGTATGGACTTGCATGACCGCGCGGATATGAGTGGAGTGCTTGAAAGCGAAAACTTAATTAATGCGCTCGTGGATGAACAAATAGCCCTTGGAATTAACCCAGAACGGATAGTGCTTGCAGGTTTTAGCCAGGGGGGAGTAATGAGTCTATTTTGCGGGTTAAGGCTTAAGCAAAAACTCGCCGGGATCATGGCTTTATCTTGTTATTTACCCACTGGCGACCGAATGCCTGCAGATCTGTCTATTGAGAATTGCTCAACGCCAATATTGCAGCAACACGGTACCCAAGATGAAGTGGTGCCGCTAAATGCAGGTATAATGGCATTCGAACTGCTGAAAAACGAAGGTTATGCCACTGAATGGCAGACTTATGATATGGGCCATAATGTGTTACCTGAACAGTTACGAGATATCTCTAAATGGTTGCAAAAGGTACTTAATTAAAATTAGTGAAAACTAATAGCTTGTTATTTGTACAGCTCGGCGTTGCCAAATAAGGTAACGCCTGTTCTCAATTAGAAACAATCGATTCTATATTCCACATCCTTTAACGTAATGAAATTATTTGTTTTAGTTTCTAGTATTGGTAACAACCTATCTATTAGTAGTAGATAATTAATTCACTCCCCCTCCCCCTGTTCTGTAAATGATACAGCCTGTGAAACAAAATGCTTAAAAAAGAGTGGTTTGGATCATCTTATGTAATGAATGTGACACAAATAAAGCATAATCTTTGCTAAGATGATTCACGGCGTAAATAGGGTTATTTCTGCCGAATATATAAAATGTTGCAAAAACATAAAAATAATCAAGGGGTTGATTGTAATGAAAAAGACTTTAATTAAAGGACTAATCGCGACTGCTGTTGTTACGGCGTTAACAGCATGTGGTAGCGATAATGATGACAATAAAGAAGTTGTATTGCCTGCTACGTGTGCAGAAGCTGGCGAAGCTTGTACTATCTTCACTGTACTACACACTAACGATAACCATGGCCGTTTCTTCGAAAACAAATACGGCGAATATGGTATGGCTGCGCGTAAAACATTGATCGATCAGATCCGTGCCGAAGTGGAAGCGGCTGGTGGCGAAACTATTTTACTATCTGGTGGTGATGTAAACACTGGCGTACCTGAATCAGACTTGCAAGATGCTCGCCCTGATTTTGTAGGAATGAATTTGATGGGTTATGACGCCATGGCAGTCGGAAACCATGAATTCGACAATCCTTTAACTACGGTTGACATGCAGCGTGAACTGGCTGACTTTCCAATGCTTGCGGCAAACATCTATGATAAAGAGTCGGGTACTCGTTACTTCGATGCCTATAAAGTATTCAATGTAAATGGTATTCGTATCGCAGTTGTTGGTTTAACAACTGAAGACACTGCTAAAATTGCTAATCCAGAATTCGTTAGTGGCCTAGAGTTTACAGATCCGAAGGTAGAGCTTAAGAAAGTTATTAAAGATATTAAGGATGCTGACGAAGCTGACCTAGTGTTTGCAACGACTCACATGGGTCACTATGCTGATGGTGCTCACGGCAATAACGCGCCGGGTGATGTAGCACTTGCTCGTGCGATGGCTGAAGGCGAACTTGCTGCCGTCATAGGTGGTCACTCTCAGAATCCTGTTTGTATGGAAGGTGATGCATACGATCCAGAATTTACTGCAGGTGCAGAGTGTAAGCCAGACGTTCAGAACGGCACATTTATCATGCAAGCTCATGAATGGGGTAAGTATGTTGGTCAAGCAAATTTTGAATACTTCAACGACAAACTGCATTTAGCAAGCTACAAGTTAATCCCTGTAAACTTGAAGAAGAAAAATGAAGAGGGCGAGCGCGTATTAATTGGTGAAGCAATTACTCCAGATGCTACAGTGCTTGAAATTTTGCAACAGTACCAAGATAAAGGTCAGGAAGGTCTATCTGAAATTATCGGTTCTACAGATGGTAAGCTAGAAGGCGATCGTGGCGTAGTTCGTACCCAACAAACTAACCTTGGTCTGCTAATTGCTGAAGCTCAACGCTCTAAAGTGGATGCTGATTTCGCAGTGATGAACTCTGGTGGTGTACGAGACTCTATCGAAGCCGGTGAAATTACCTACAAAGATGTTCTTACTGTCCAACCGTTTGGCAACTCTATCACTAAGAGTACACTTACAGGTGCTGAGATTACCGAATACCTAAACGTTGTAGCTACTGTCGATATTGGTGCTGAAGGTTCAGGTGCTTACCCGCAACTTGCTGGTATTAAGATGGATGTGGATTGTGCAGCGAAGACTGTTACAATCAATGACATTAACGGTAAAGGCTACGCTGCAGACGCCATGTATAGCTTCACGGTTCCTAGCTACAATGCCGCAGGCGGTGATGGCTACCCTGAACTGACTCCTGTAATGACTGGTTATGTTGATGCTGAAGTGATGTACACCTACATTAAAGATATCGGTGACATTAAAGTTGCAGACTTTGCGCCTGTAGATGGTGATATTCAGTTCTTGAACAGTAACAGCACTATGGCATGTCAGCTATAATGCATTAAGTTCGATTGAGAAAAGCAGCCTAATGGCTGCTTTTTTATGCTAGTTGCTCATTGAATGCAAAAAATTGTAGATAGCAGAAACTTTAAAAATAATTGTTAAGTGTCCCTTGAAAAGCAAAATATTGGCTACATATATTAATTATGGAACGCTCAAAGAGGTTCCTAGCTGACCAAATTACGATGCCTTCGGGGTCGATAAAGTTAGTGAAATTAGCCCGGTGCGACCTCCACTCATATGTTGAATAAGTCGGCCAATAAAATTACCTATATTGCTTTATAAAAGGATATATCATGAGAAATTACGACCTAACACCACTTTACCGTAGCGCTATTGGATTTGACCGTTTGGCACAACTTGCTGAACATGCCGCGTCAAACAAAGGCAATTCAGGCTACCCACCCTACAATATCGAACTGCTCAATGAACACCGCTATCGCATTACCATGGCCGTTGCGGGATTTACCATGGATGAACTCGATATCACCAGTGAAGGGGATAAGTTACTGGTAAAAGGCACCAAAGCAGAGCAGAGCGAAGAGCGTAAGTACCTATATCAAGGTATAGCTGAGCGCGGATTTGAGCGCACGTTCCAGCTTGCAGATTATGTTACTGTCATTGGCGCAGATCTTGAAAATGGCTTACTTAATATTGATCTTAAAAGAGAGATCCCTGAGGCATTAAAGCCTAGAAAAATTGAGATAGGTAGTTCAAGAATATTAGATGCAAAATAAATAGCCCTCTTGGCTAATTATTGAAAAGCTGAATATAAAAAGGGAGTCTAACGACTCCCTTTTTAATGGATGAGGGTTACATATTAAGCACGCATCGATTTTTCACCGCGAGCTAGGCCTACAACGCCTGAGCGTGAGATCTCAACCACCTTGGTAACATCTGTCAGTGCAGCAATACAAGCATCAAGCTTCTCGCTAGTACCAATGAGTTGTACTGTATAAAGGCTTTGAGTGACATCTACGATTTGCCCACGGAAAATATCAGCAAGGCGTTTAACTTCCTCTCTGTATTCTCCCTTAGCTTTCACTTTTATCAGTGCAACTTCTCTTTCTATATGCGCTGACTCAGTAATATTCGACACTTTCAGCACATCAATAAGCTTATGAAGTTGCTTTTCAATCTGTTCTAGAATGGCTTCATCTGCATTGACCGCTATCGTTAAACGAGACAGTGTTTTATCTTCTGTTGGCGCAACGGTTAGGGTTTCAATGTTATAGCCACGCTGAGAAAATAGCCCTACCACACGAGAAAGTGCGCCCGATTGGTTCTCTAGTAATACACATATAATCCGACGCATTAGCTTTTCTCCGTTTTACTCAGCCACATTTCATTCATCGCACCACCACGAATTAGCATTGGGTATACGTGTTCTGTTTCATCAACATGAATGTCGACAAATACTAGTTTGTCCTTCATCGCAAATGCTTTCTCTAAGCCTGACTCTAGCTCAGCAGGATCGCTGATAGTCATTCCTACGTGGCCATATGCTTCGGAGATTTTAGCGAAATCCGGTACTGAATCCATATAAGATTGTGAATGACGACCAGCATAAATCATATCTTGCCACTGTTTGACCATGCCTAAAAAGTGATTATTCAGGTTAATGATTTTGACTGGAATATCATACTGCAGCGCTGTGGATAGCTCTTGAATATTCATCTGAATAGAACCATCTCCTGTTACACAGATAACGGTTTCATCAGGTTTCGCAAGCTTTACCCCCATGGCGGCAGGTAAACCAAAGCCCATGGTGCCGAGACCGCCAGAGTTTATCCAACGACGTGGTTTATTAAAAGGATAATAAAGTGCGGCAAACATCTGGTGCTGACCTACATCAGAAGCAACATATGCATCACCATTAGTCAGCTTGTGCATCATTTCAATCACTTGCTGTGGTTTAATTTTCTCTTTAGATGTTTGGTAATCTAAGCTTTTACGGCCACACCATTGTGCAATATCGCTCCACCAATGGTCATTGGCTGCAGGATCACTAATGCCAAAATCATTAGCTTCTATTTGCGCAAGCATCTCGTCCAATACTTTATCGGCTGAACCAACAATTGGGATATCAACTTTAATCGTTTTTGAAATTGAAGAGGGGTCAATATCAATATGCAAGATGGTGGCATTAGGGCAGTACTTTTCAACGTTATTGGTCGTTCTATCGTCAAAACGAACCCCAATACCAAAAATAAGATCGCTATTGTGCATGGTCATATTGGCTTCATAGCAGCCGTGCATGCCTAGCATACCGACGCTATTTGGGTGAGTGCCAGGAAATGCACCAAGCCCCATTAATGTGCTTACCACTGGGATCCCAAGTTTTTCTGAAAGTGCTAAAATTTGGCTGTCACAGCCTGATATAACGGCACCACCGCCAACATACAGAACCGGCTTCTTAGCTGCTAATAGGGCTTTTAGGCCTCTACGGATCTGGCCTTTATGACCTGTGGTAGTTGGGTTGTAAGAGCGCATCGAAATATCTTCAGGGTACTGATATTCATGCAATATTTCTGGGTTCATGCAATCTTTAGGTACATCAACCACCACAGGGCCTGGGCGGCCGCTAGCTGCAATGAAAAACGCCTTTTTGATAATCGCGGGAATGTCTCGAGGATCTGTGACTAAAAAGCTGTGCTTAACAACGGGTCTTGAGATACCGATCATGTCACACTCTTGGAATGCGTCATTACCAATTAGACTGCTGTGTACTTGACCCGAAATGACAACCATCGGAATTGAATCCATGTAGGCCGTTGCGATACCTGTAATGGTATTGGTTGCGCCGGGACCAGAAGTGACCAACACAACACCGACATCGCCGGTTGCTCGTGCGTAGCCATCTGCCATATGAACAGCCGCTTGTTCGTGTCTAACTAGGATATGTTCAATGTTGGATTTTTCATGCAGAGCGTCATAAATATCTAAAACTGATCCACCTGGATAGCCAAAAATATGTTTAACGCCTTCGTCGATAAGAGAACGGACAACCATACTGGCGCCTGATAGCTTCTCCATAATATTTCCTTTCTAAGTTACCGCTACGGTATGCAGTATCTAGCTACAGCGACGGTAATCGCTCTAATAATTAAGCTTGGACGGTGATCCTTGCCTCGTTTTGCTGTGTCTCTCAAAGATAAACATTAATCACAGACTACCTGTGCAGCAATGGCTTTTTGAAGCCAAGTTCATCATATAAAATACTCAAATGATTACAAGCAGAGAATAGGATTAAATCGTTCTAAATGAAGAATTTTCAATATCGTTTACAGGAAAGCCTTTAGATAAGTGAATAACTTAAGCGGGAAATGATAAAAAGTTGTACAAGCAAGGGTAAACAGACTCAGTGGCTTATTCCAAGCTGAGTCTTTATTTCATTTAACCCCTAGGTTCGCGCTTACCCAGTAATTGGCATAAACCAACCAAAATGACTGCAGCAAGCATTAAGGCCGAAAATGGTACTGCGGTACCGGTGTAAAACAGTGCTAATAGTGGTCCAGCTACAGCACCAAACCCAAACCTGAGTGTACCTATTACAGCGGTAGCTGTGCCGGTTTCTTGTTGGAATTTCATCAATACGATAGCGTCAGCATTGACAGACATTACACCTAAACATGCCATGAGCGGCAACAACATGATGACGGTGAACAGATAGTTAAGATCTAGCATATTAACTAACAGCAAGCCACTTGCTGCGAAAACGCCCATGATGGTCGATGCTCGCAGCATTCTTTTTGAACCGTAGCGCCCAACTATCTTGCTATTGACGACATTGGCAAGCATCAATGCACCAACATTAATGCTAAACAGAATCGCAAAAAGTGACTTATCTAAACCAAAAACTTCCATATAGACGAAAGGGGAAGCTGTTAAATAACAGAAAAAGGCGAACGAGGTTAATACACCACAGGTAATGTTGAGCTTTACGCCGGGTTTTGTGAATACTGTGGCATAGGCACCAAAAAAGGATTTGCTGCTGCGGCTCATGGAGTCAGAGTCACTTGGCATGTTTAATTTAAGGCACACTAAGATAAGTAAAGCACAAGCATAGAAGGCGAGAATGAAGAAAATAAGGTGCCACTCGCCCAACTCTAGTATCAAGCTACCAATACTAGGCGCTATAAGCGGCGCTAGCATCATGATCAGGCTTACATAAGACATACCTTTGGCGGTGTTTTTGCCATAAACCTCTTTGATGTAGCCTGGAACAACGACAGTTGCTGCTGCGCCAATAAAGGCTTGGAAGAATCTGAGTGTTAGAAAGGCCTCTATTGATTGCACAAATGCTAATGCAAAGCTGGTTATCATAAAACCTGTGAGTCCTATTATGACCATTTTTCGGCGACCATACCTGTCAGCCAACGGGCCAAAACATAGCATTCCTAACGCATAACCTGCCAGATATAAACTGAGAGACTGCTGGACTAGAGTTATGCCTGTATCAAAACTGTTTGCGAGTGTTGCCATTGCTGGCAAATACATATCGATAGCGAGCGGCGTAATCGCGACAATTGCGGCGAGCATGGGGATGAGCAGAGCTAAGTTTGGCATTCCAACGTGGCTAGTTTGCTTTTCAGGCGTGTTTTTCAATTATACCTCTTTGATGTTGCGGGTTATACGATGGTTAAAGCTGGGACAAACTTACTCGTAAGTCGATAAGATTTGACTGTATTAAAGAAAAGAGTTGTCGGTACTGCTGGCTAGGATTAGCCCACCTAAAACCTATAGCGGGACAATAGAGTGGGTAACGACACTATAGTACCGTTTTCAAAACATTTAACCAATCAAAAATCAGTGTTAATCATTCTAAAAAGTCGCTCTATTTGTAATACCAATTGTATTAAAAGTTTGACCATTCAGCGGCGATTCAAAACGCTGTGCGCAAGTAGTGGGGTTTGAACTAATAGTTATTCTATATCCAAAACCTATAATGAAGCATACAACGTTTTGACCCCCGCACTTCGTGAGCACCTCAGTCTTTCCACTTCTGCTTTGCATTGTGTTAAAAGGGAATAACCATTTCTTTACCAAAGCGCTTTGAATTGAAAAGGCTGAGGGGGCTCTGAACTGGTCAAATACTTAATGCAATTGGTATAAGCATCTATTAATACCAATTCCATTAAAAGTTTGACCATTCAGCGGGAATTCAAAACGCTGTAGGAAAGTAGTGGGATTTGAGCTAATAGTTATTCTATATCCAAATCCCATAGCGAATCATACAGCGTTTTGAAACCCGCACTACGTGAGTTCCTCAGTCTTTCCACTTCTGCTTTGCATTGGCTTAAAAGGGAACAACCATTTCTTTACCAATGCGCTTTGAATTGAAAAGACTGAGGGGCTCTGAACTGGTCAAATACTTAATGCAATTGGTATAAGACAATGAAGAAGGTTATACCTACCAGAAGCTGCTTTCTTCCTGAGCGTTAAAGCTGTTTTTATTGTGTGAACTTAGCGACTGCTAAAATCTTAGATAGAGAATGAAAGCGCCGTTACCGTGGAGTCATTAATGATTTTACCTTAAAACTGCTAAATTTCGGCTGAGTGATCAAATCTTTATACTTATTAAAAATGAAAAACTCCGTTACTTTAACCGTAACGGAGTTTTTAGTTTCGATATGTATGCTTGTATGAGAGCTTAGGTGAGCGCTGATACAAACTAAGCAATAAACGAAGACTGCTAATTGCTTAAACGATTACCTTAGAATCCGCGAGGTAGTTGACCTTTACCGGCTAATTTTTCACGCCAAAGTTCTTTTGGTGTTTTGCCACCGCTCTTTGCCGCAGGTTTCGCAGCCTTTTTAGCTGGTGCTTTTTTAGCGGCAGGTTTCGCAGCTACTTTTTTCTCGGCTTTAGCTGCCACAGGGGCACTATCGCCACCCATTTCAGCCAACATCGCTTCTAAATCGCTGAAGCGTAATGATTTACCGCCATCGATTTTGTACCAGCTACCTTTCTGTTCAATTTTAACAGCTTGGCCTTCTTGCTTCGCAAGTGCAGCCTCAAGTGTGCTGATAACCTCTTCTTTGGTCAGTTTTGACATAATAATAACCTGTTTGTTTTTGTGTGTTACATGAAGGTTTGGCGTGATTTTATCGTTTAATGCACTAAAAAGTCCAATTTTCACCACAAATGGCTTCATTTATATGATGATTTAGACATTTCATAGCGATTAAGTGAGTCAAAGTAGGCTCTATTTGGGCGAGGTTGATTGTGTTATTAAAGCCATTTCCAATTTTTGTAGTCTAATGGTGGTTGATTTGAACTTGTATTGGCTTGTTTGGATAGAAAAAGCGACAATATATACAAAGAAATGATTTACTTTTGGATGAGCAGATGACGCGGACAGAATTAAGCCAGTATTTGGCGGAGTATCTTCAAGTAGCAAATTTTAAGGATTACGCTCCAAATGGGTTGCAAGTTGAAGGTAAAAAAGAGATCGGTACTATCGTGACAGGAGTTACCGCTTGCCAAGCACTGATCGATGAAGCCATTAAGTTAGATGCCGATGCTATTTTGGTTCACCATGGCTTTTTTTGGAAAAGCGAAGCTGAAGTTATTGTTGGTATGAAGCAAAAGCGAATAAAAGCCCTGTTGGTTAATGATATTAACCTTTATGGTTACCATTTGCCATTAGATGCACATCCTGATGTGGGCAATAATGCACAGTTAGGTAAAGTGCTTGGTATTGATAATGCTAGGGCCATTGAAGGACAGGCGCAAGGGTTAATCTGGCGCGGTGAGCTGAGTGTTCCTGTTTTAGCGAAAGAGTTAACACAAGCAATATCACACACTTTATCGCGTGAATGTTTACATCTTGGTGATGAGTCAAGCTTGGTGGAAACGATTGCATGGTGTACTGGGGGGGCTCAAGATTATATTGATGTGGCAGCATCGCTTGGTATTGATGCGTTCATTAGTGGAGAGGCGTCAGAGAGAACCTATCACTGCGCAGTAGAGCAGAATGTTCAGTATTATGGAGCTGGGCACCATGCTACAGAACTTTATGGCATTCAGGCGTTAGGTAAGCATTTAGCCACTAAATTTGGCTTAACGCATCACTTCGTTGATATCAGTAATCCTGTGTAATGCTTATTGATAAAAAGATACAAAAAAGCCGCTCTATTGGAGCGGCTTTTTAATGAGAGTGTGATAACTACATCACGCGCATGCCAGGTTTTGCGCCAGCATGTGGTTCTAAGATCCAAATATCTTTTCCACCAGGGCCCGCAGCGAGTACCATTCCCTCTGATTCACCAAACTTCATCTTACGTGGCGCGAGGTTTGCAACCATAACGGTGTGCTTGCCAATTAAGTCTTCCGGTGAATAAGCAGACTTTATACCTGCGAAAACTTGCTTAGTTTCGCCGCCTAAATCTAGCTCTAAACGCAGTAGTTTGTTGGCTTTCTCAATATGCTCTGCTTTAGCAATAAGTGCTATTCGCAGATCGATTTTGGCAAAATCATCAAAGCTAATCTCGTCGGCTAACGGCTCTTTCTCGAGTTCCGTTTGTTCAGCTTTTGGAGCTTCTTTTGCGGCCACTTGAAGGTTCTCAGTCGAAGCTTCAATAATCGCCTCAATGCTCTTCATTTCAATTCGTTGCATAAGCGCTTTAAATTTAGCAATTTCGTGACCTGCTAAATCGGCATTGATGTTGTCCCAAGTCAGTTCCATCTTAAGGAAAGTCTCTACATCTGCAGCTAGTTTAGGTAATACCGGTTTTAGATAAGTCACTAAGATACGGAACAAGTTAAGCGCATTACTACAAACTTGATGTGCTTCTTCTTGCTTAGCCTCGTCTTTTATTAGCTGCCAAGGCGCTGCATCAGCAACATAAGCGTTAGCCACATCGGCGAGAGCCATGATTTCACGCATCGCTTTACCGTACTCACGTGTTTCGTATAGGTTCGCAATTGTTTCCTGCTTGGCGACGAAGCAGTCAGTTAAGCTGCTATCGGCGATTTTTGCCAACTTGCCATCAAAGCGCTTGCTGATGAAGCCAGCAGTACGTGAAGCAAGGTTAACCAATTTACCGACTAGATCGGAGTTAACCCGCTGAGCAAAGTCTTCTAGGTTTAGATCTAGGTCATCAATCCTACTGCTTAGTTTAGCCGCATAGTAATAACGTAAATATTCTGGGTCTAGGTTATCAAGGTAAGTACGGGCTTTGATAAACGTGCCTTTAGACTTTGACATCTTAGCGCCGTTCACTGTGACGTAACCATGGGCATAAACACTGGTTGGTTTGCGAAGGCCGGCACCTTCGAGCATTGCTGGCCAGAATAAGCTGTGGAAGTAAACAATGTCTTTACCGATGAAGTGATACACTTCAGCAGTCGAGTCCTTACTCCAAAAATCATCGAAGTTTAAGTCATCGCGCTTATCACATAGGTTCTTAAATGAGCCCATGTAACCGATTGGTGCATCTAGCCATACATAGAAGAACTTACCTGGAGCATCCGGGATCTCGAAACCAAAGTAAGGGGCATCACGAGAGATATCCCACTGTTGTAAGCCTTGTTCAAACCACTCGCTAAGTTTATTGGCCATCTCCTGTTGTAAAGAACCTGAGTTGATCCACTCTTTTAACATACCTTCAAAAGCGGGTAGGTCGAAAAAGAAGTGCTCGGTATCTTTCATCACTGGAGTCGCCCCAGAAACGGCAGAATATGGGTTTAATAGGTCTGTAGTACTGTAAGTTGCACCACAGTTGTCGCAGTTATCGCCGTATTGATCTTCACTCTTACATTTTGGGCAAGTGCCTTTAACGAAACGATCTGGTAGGAACATCGATTTTTCAGGATCGAACAACTGTGAAATAGTTTTGGTTTTAATATAACCTGAATCACGTAACTTGACGTAGATTTCACTGGCGAGCTCGCGGTTTTCTTCGCTGTGAGTGCTATGGAAATTGTCAAATTGAATATTGAAATCAGCAAAATCTTTTTCATGCTCTTTCTGAACTTGAGCAATCATCTCTTCTGGCGCAATGCCCATCTGCTGGGCTTTAAGCATAATAGGGGTGCCATGAGCATCATCGGCGCAGATATAGTGACATTCGTGTCCACGTAACTTTTGGAAGCGTGACCAAATATCGGTTTGAATGTACTCCAGCATGTGGCCTAAATGAATTGGACCATTGGCATATGGAAGTGCACTAGTGACTAAGATTTTACGTTGTGAATTTGACATCTTTTCTCGAAATCGCTGGGAACCTAAATAGAATGGAATAGATACTAACCGATCCAATGCATAGTTTCATTAAATCCTAGCGTAACTGTGGTAAATCTAGACTAATGTTTGTTTTAATTTCTGGTACAATTGCGCAAATCATATTTAGGGGGTCTCCATTTTGTCTTCAACTCATCCAAACTATCATCTCAGTGATGATCTTCTCAGTCCTGTTTTAGCCATTCTTGATGCGTTCCAAGATCCATATTTAAACAAAAGCTTTTTAAGCGCTGGCATGGTGACTAAGCTTGCGATTGAAGGCAAGCGCCTGCAATTGGGCTTGTGTTATTCATATCCTTGTCAAACGCAGTATCAAGACATTGTTATGGCAGTAACCAAAGAACTTGCAGTACTGGATGCAATTGATGAAGTTGAATGTGAAATTGATTTTCAACCTGAGACAGTATCGGCGATTAGTGCGGTAGAGCCACTGCCGAATATTAGGCAAATCATTGCAGTTGCCTCAGGAAAAGGCGGCGTGGGTAAGTCAACCACGGCGGTAAACCTTGCATTAGCACTGGCTGCTGAAGGTGCGCGTGTAGGTATTTTAGACGCCGATATTTACGGTCCGTCAATTCCGATGATGTTAGGCGTTGAAGATTTTAAACCGGTTTCACCTGATGGCAAGATAATGACAGCCGCTGAGGCACATGGTATTGCTGCACAGTCAATTGGCTTTATGTTAGATGGTGACCAAGCCGCGGTATGGCGTGGCCCGATGGCTGCCGGTGCTTTGGTACAGTTGCTTACTGAAACCGAGTGGCCAGAACTTGATTACATGGTGATTGATATGCCACCTGGGACGGGTGATATTCAACTAACCTTGTCGCAAAAAGTACCTGTTAGTGGCGCAGTTATTGTGACAACCCCACAAGATATTGCGCTCGCTGATGCTAAAAAAGGTGTCAGCATGTTCCAGAAAGTTAATATTCCTGTATTGGGTATTGTTGAAAACATGAGTTTCCACCTGTGCCCTGAGTGCGGTCATAAAGACCATCCATTCGGTGCTGATGGCGGAGAAAAAATGGCAACCCGTTACAATGTTCCTTTATTGGGACAGCTACCGCTCCAATTGAATATCCGCGAAGACGTTGATAAGGGCAGACCAACTGTTATTGCAGATAGTGAAAGCCAAGTTTCTAATGTTTATCGTGAAATAGCTAGAAAAGTGGGCGCACAACTTGCGTTATGCCAAGCGCAATCTAAAGTATCTATAAGCATATCTGACGACGAGTAAGGTTTTAAAAAATGAATTCAAAACAATGTGTTGTAATCGCCATTGCTGGTGCGTCTGCGTCAGGTAAAAGCCTTATTGCTAAAACGATTTATGAAGAGTTATGCCGTGATCTTGGCACTGACCAAATCGGTGTGATTGCCGAAGATGCCTACTATCGTGACCAAGGTCACTTGTCGATGGATGAGCGAGTGCTAACCAATTACGATCATCCAAAAGCATTGGACCATGAGCTTTTGTGTCAACATCTACAAGCGCTTAAAGACGGTAATCCAGTTGATATTCCTGTTTACAGTTATACAGAACATACCCGCACTGATGAAAAAGTAAACTTGACCCCAAAAAAAGTGATTATTCTTGAGGGCATCTTGTTGCTTACCGATCCAGCTCTGCGCGACCAAATGGATGCGAGTGTGTTTATGGATACACCTCTTGATATCTGCTTTATGCGAAGGTTATCTCGCGATGTGGCTGAACGTGGCAGAACGATGGAATCTGTTATGTCTCAGTATACTGAAACTGTGCGTCCAATGTTTTTACAGTTCATTGAACCGTCTAAACAGTATGCGGATATTATTGTTCCGCGTGGTGGTAAGAACCGTATCGCGACTGATATTCTTAAAGCGCGTATACAGCACCTGTTAGCAAAATAAGTTAACGATGGTCACTATGCGTTTAACAGTCGTAGAGCAGTCTGTTGAACACGATTCTATATTCAGGGTGCATAGTGTCATATCAAAAATTCAACCAGTCGCCGTGCAGGCAAAATTAGTTAGGATAGCTAATGTCGACAATTTGGGTTAACGGACAACCTGATGCCACGATTAACCCTCTAGATAGGGGGTTAGCCTATGGTGATGGGCTATTTGCAACTATGCGAGTAAACAAAAGTGAGATTCAATTCGTTGAATCTCACTTTCTGCGATTAACTCAAGGCGCAAAGCGCTTGGGTTTTGACTGGCAGCCGTCCCAGAGCCTTCGTGCATTAATGTTAGAGTGTGCCCAACAAAATCCCCAGTCGTGCCTTAAAGTGTTGTTATCTCGTGGTGTTGGGGGGCGAGGATATACGCCACCCAATAGCAATCAATCTATTAATGAAGTTGTATCGGTTCATCCATTTCCTGATGTTTACCAAAGCTGGCAAAGCCAAGGGCTTAGCTTGCAATCTTCAGATGTTTTATTGGCAAGGCAACCTCGTTTAGCTGGAATTAAACATTGTAATCGATTGGAGCAGGTGCTGATCAAATCGGTGCCACTTGCTGATGGGTATGACGACTGGTTAGTACTCGATAGCAAGCGCAATATAATTGAATCATCGATGGCAAATCTGTTTTTTGAAACCGAGGTTGGCATAGAGACTCCAAAACTTGCTTATGCTGGTGTGGCTGGCATGATGAGAGAGCAGGTCATCTATCAACTACTGGAAATGAACTTAACGGTTTCAATCACTGAGATGAATCTGAGTAATCTGTCTAATGTTAAACATGCATTTATGACCAACAGTTTACTTGGCGTTGTTGATATCAATTTAATAGACCAGCATATTTTGCAAAAAGCACCTTTTACATCCCTATTAAGAGAGCGACTTAATCTGACATTATGAAGAAATTTTTAATTGGTTTTTTAGCGACGGGGTTTACGCTACTTACTATTGCTGCGCTTGGGGGATACTGGGGCTACCAAACGTTAACTCAGTTTGCCCAATCACCGCTAGAGATAGACGCAACTCAGGAGTTAGAGATCCAAAGGGGCACCTCATTTAACCAGTTTAGTCAGCTTCTTAGGCAGCAAAGCCTCATTGAAGATGATGGTTGGAAATTAAAATGGTTAGTACGATTAAATCCTGAGTTAGCACAGATAAAATCTGGCCTTTATGATGCTGAGCCTGAGGATACGGTGACTAGCTTACTGGAAAAAATTGTCTCAGGGCGAGAAAAATCTTTTGCAGTCACCTTACTAGAAGGGCAAACGGTCAAAGAGTGGCAACAGCAATTACTCGAACAACCCAAGCTTAAGTTTAATGAAGGGCTGTTCGCGCAAATTTTGCTCGACAATGACGACAATTCAGGATTAGTTGAAGGTAAGTTTTTTCCAGACACTTATCATTACAGAGCAAATAATTCAGCCCTGACATTATTGCAAGAAAGTTATCGAAAAATGCAAGTTGAATTGGAAAGTGCTTGGAATAGTCGTCAAGAAGGCCTGCCTTTAAAATCCTCATATGAGCTACTGATCCTTGCATCGATAATCGAAAAGGAGACTGGTAAAGCAAGCGAACGTCCTTGGATTTCTGCTGTATTTATTAATCGACTAAATAAAGGCATGCGTTTACAAACAGATCCTACTGTTATTTACGGCATGGGTGAACGCTATGAAGGCAATATTACCCGCAAAGATCTAAGAGAAAAAACAGCATTTAATACATACCGAATTAATGGCTTACCACCTACGCCCATCGCTGCGCCGAGTCTTGCAGCAATTCAGGCCGCAGCAAATCCAGCTGATGTGGATTATTTTTATTTTGTCTCTCGCAATGATGGCAGCCATGTATTTTCAAGAACATTGCAAGAGCATAATCGAGCAGTGAATAAATATCAGAGAAATCGATGACTATAGAATCAACCACGGTTAGAAAAGCAAAATTCGTTGTTATAGAGGGTTTAGAGGGGGCGGGTAAATCGAGCGCCATAGCATTAGTTCGTGATTTTATTGAAAAGCACACAGGTCAAGCGCCTGTATGCACCCGTGAACCCGGTGGCACACCACTTGCGGAGCAGATGCGTGACTTGGTAAAGGTTGCGAATGAATCAGATCCCTTGTGTGATGAAGCTGAATGTTTAATTTTCTACGCAGCTAGAGCGCAGTTAGTCGCCAATGTGATTAAACCATCACTTGCAGAAGGTAAATGGGTTTTAGGTGATAGACATAATTTATCGTCACTTGCTTACCAAGGCGGCGGCCGTGGGCTAATGCCGCTAGTTTCGTCAATTAGTGAAGCGACGCTAAAAGGTTTCAAGCCTGATTTGACACTTTACCTCGACATTGACCCAAAGTTGGGCTTAGCGCGAGCGGCGAATCGTGGAGCGTTGGATCGTATTGAGCAACAAGAGTTAGCATTTTTTAATCGCACCCGTGCGACATTTTTGTCATATGCAGATAATGATGATTCAATCATGATCATCGATGCAAGCCAAAGTATGGCTGCTGTGCACAAAGATATTATCGCCGTCTTACAAGATCAGGCTTGGTAGCATGCAACAGTTACCTTGGTTGCAAAGTGCGAGTGATACATTTAATGCACAGTTAAAGCGACAACAAGCTGCACATGCTTATCTTATCGGCTTAGATGCTGGTTATGGCGGTGAAATCCTCGCTCTGGATCTGGCAAAAGCGGCACTATGTAGCCAGCTTGGGCAAACAGGTGCCTGTGGTTTTTGTAAAGCGTGTCAGCTAGTAGAGGCTAATAGTCATCCAGACTTTTATCAAATAGAGGCTGATGGCGCGCAGATAAAAGTCGACCAGATTAGGGGCTTATGCCAGAAACTAACCACGACTGCTCAGCAGAGCGGTCGACGTGTAGCTGTGATATTAAATTGTGAGCGACTCAATCAGGCTTCAGCGAATGCGTTACTTAAAACACTTGAAGAGCCAGGTAAAGAAACGATATTGCTGTTGCAAGCTAACTCGCCAAGTCGATTGATGGCGACGATAAGTAGTCGTTGTCAGCGAGTGCAGGTGAAACATCCAACACGAATTGAAGTAAAGGCTTGGCTCAACGATGAATTAAAAACATCTGCTGATTATAGTTGGAGCTTACCAGTCGTTGGTGGACCGCTAGCCATTGTGTCGGCGATTGAAACAGGCCGCTACCAAAGCCTTTTAGCGTTTAGAAAAGGTTGGATTGAAAGTTTGTCGTCAAAGCAGCTCTGTGCTAGTTTACAAAATGTAAATGAAAAGCAAGTTTCTGACGCTATTAAAGTTTTATATCTCGTACTGCATAGAAAATTGGTTACAGACAGCACTATTGAGCCGTTAAAACGCTCAGCGATTGTCACATTTTCCGCTAAAATCATGCAGCAAGAAACACGGCTTTCAGTAATGCCAACAATTAATGTACTGGGCTTATTTGAAAGCATTGTGCTGGAATATACTCAATTAATGGAACGCTAATTTTTTATGACAAATCTTGTTGTTAATTTTGACACTTTGCACCAGCTATATCGGGCTTATATGCCTTTTATAAAGCCGGCGGGGTTATTTATTGGCAGCACGGATAGCTTTGTTTTAGGGCAATCATTGTCAGTGGTTTATCGATTGCCTGGAACGACTGAAAAGATGCAGTTTGAGGGCTCTGTTGTTTGGATAAACCCTCTCGGTGCTCCTGGTGGCCGCCCAGCTGGCATAGGCGTTAAAATTATTTCTGAACCTGATATGCATAAACACCATATCGAACAGTTATTGTCACATGAACTATCCTCTTCAGATTTGACCTGCACTATGTAGCTCGGTAGACTTGCTCTCCTTTTTGCTTGTTGGATTTACCTGTGCTAATCGATTCACATTGCCATTTAGATCGTCTTAAAACGGCGCCAGATCAAGACTCACTAAAAAATATCATTAGTGCTGCCAAAGCACGTGATATTGCTTACTTCCTTTGCGTGAACGTTAGGCAGCAAGGCTTTATAGAGATGAAGCAGAAAATGGCCTCATTCGAGGAGGTATTTCTATCTGCCGGCGTGCATCCATTAGATGTCCAAGATGGCCTTAATGTTGAAGAAATAGAGCAGTTCGCCCGTGATGAAAAGGTGGTTGCAATTGGTGAAACAGGGCTTGATTATTTTTATGCCAATGAGACAAAAGCATTACAGCAATCTTGCTTTGAACAGCAAATTGAATTGGCCGTTAAAGTGAAAAAACCTTTAATAATTCATACCCGTGATGCTCGAGAAGATACGCTCAACTTTTTAAAGCGTGGCAATGCGGATACCGTCGGTGGCGTATTGCATTGTTTTACTGAAAGCTGGGAAATGGCGAAAGCAGCAATAGATATGGGGTTTTATATTTCGGTTTCAGGCATTGTGACGTTTAAGAATGCTGGCGAACTTCGTAGCGTGATTAGAAAGGTCCCAAAAGATAGATTGCTGGTTGAAACCGACTCGCCTTATTTAGCTCCTGTTCCCCATCGTGGTAAAGAGAACCAGCCAGCATTTGTTCGTGATGTCGCCGAGTTTGTTGCTGAGCTTCGAGGTGAAAAGTACCCTGATGTGGCTGAGTACACAACTGAAAACTTCTTCAACTTGTTTAAGGATGCTGCACGCCTTGCGGGCAGATAATGCTTATTTCTCTGTTTTAGGATTTGTAAGCTGTAACCTAGTAAAAAACACGCAAAAAAAGACCCAAAACTATTCCAATTGTTCTGGGTCTAGGGGAATGGCTCTCTAGGAGCCGTGCGCTACTGGTGTCAACCGTTTAAGGTTAAAATCTGTTGGTTGCTCAAAATCTGTTCAAACCAATGTTATAGAGTGTAGTAGAGCATTCCCATTTCGGCATATTTTTTTTTAACTATGTTTTGTCTATATGTAACTAAAGATTACGACTGTTCGTAGCGCGCTATTTTATCTTTAACTAAGTCTCTGGGAAGGTTGTTTTTTAACTTATTGCCTAGGTGTTTTACCACTCCCAAAGATACTCCAGCATAACTGACAATGGTCTCGCCTTGAGGCTTTACTTTTTCACTCAAGGTAATATCTCTGCCCATTAAAAATACTTGTGCCTCATCATCGGTAAGCTCGATTGTGTTCGGGGAAGTTAGGGCTAATACCGCCTCATGCTTTACTTTAAATCCCTTTTTTAGCACATCGGCTAATTTCATTCCAATACGTTGAAAGCGCATTTTGCCGATGAGTTTATGGAAGTCTTCTGGGAAAAGCCATACTTCTGCGTCTCGAACGTAGATACCGTTTTCACTTGGTAAAACAATGCCAAATGATGTTTTTAGATATTCGACTATTTCAGCAATTTTTTTAGCAGACGCCTTTTCAAATGGAAAGTTCTTTTGTTTTTTAGGTTCAGGCAATACCCGCTCTATTGAAGAAACTTTCTTTATTTTTGCTACAAAAAAGCCTTCACTGTCATATATTTGTGGCCACACATGCAAAAAGCCCTCTTCGGTACAAGACTTATCTGCGCCAGGAAACAGTGAAGACAGATTAATAAACTCAACAGCGTCGGGGTAGCGTTGCTTTAAATAGTCGCAAACATTCTGGTTCTCTTGTCGGCTTAGTGCACAGGTTGAGTAAACCAGTTCACCGCCGGCTTTCAATGATTGAAAAGCAGAGTCAATAAGTGCCTTTTGGGTATCTACAATTCCCTTTACATCATTATTGTCCCAATTCTTTAATGCGTCAGGATCTTTTCTTATCGTGCCTTCACCGCTACAAGGAGCGTCGAGTAATACGGAGTCGAATATTTCAAACATATACTCGCCAAATACACGAGCATCAAAGTGTGTTAGCGCACAGTTTGCTACGCCCATGCGAGCGATATTCGCATGCAGCACCTTGACTCTACTGGCGGAGTATTCATTTGCTACAAGTAGGCCTTTGTTCCCCATTAAAGCGGCAATTTGTGTCGTTTTAGAACCGGGGGCCGACGCCATGTCTAATACATATTGTTGAGCATCATGTTGCTCAACGGAAAGAAGTGCCGTTGGCGGTAACATAGAACTGGCTTCTTGGATATAAAACAGTCCTTGCAGATGTTCTATGGTATTACCGAGTTGGACTTCTTGGTCCAATTTAATCCAGTAACCATTTTCACACCAAGGGATGGGATCAAAATGCCAACCTTTAGGCGTCATTAGCTTGATAAAATTTTTGCTTGATATCTTTAGTGTATTTACACGTATAGAGGGACGCAGTGGCTTACTGCTGTAGCTGATAAAATCTTCCATGCAGAGGTGAGAAGGAAGATCTTGTTTGATGCTATTGATAAAATTTTGATTAAAATGAGCCATATGCCGAAGGTAATGCGATAAAGTAGTCTGATTATATACTGAAACATAGATATAGTGGGAGCACATGTATGGAAGAGTGTCGCGTAGCACTTGATCAGCAGAGGGATAGTGAGTGTTAAATAGGATTTGGTTTAGCTTTTTTGCAGTAGCATTGGCTGCCATCTTTATACAATTACTAAGTGGTAACTTTGGCGTACTAAGCGAAAGTGTTACAGCCATTTTTTCAAGTGCTAAATTAGCCGCAGAAATAGCGTTAGGCCTTATTGGGGTACTTTGTTTGTGGATGGGTCTTATGAGAGTCGGCGAAAAGGCTGGGGTAGTGGCTTTTTTCTCTCGTGCTTTTGAGCCGTTATTATCACGTTTGATGCCCGAGGTGCCTAGAGGACACCCTGCCTATGGCAGCGTGACCATGAACCTAACCGCTAATATGCTAGGGCTTGATAATGCAGCCACTCCGTTAGGCTTAAAGGCGATGCAAGACCTTCAGTCTTTAAACCCTGTTAAGCACACTGCGACCAATGCACAAATTTTGTTTTTGGTACTCAATACTTCCTCCATCACATTGGTGCCAGTAACGGTATTTCTTTATCGTGCGCAGCAAGGGGCGGCAGCACCTGCTGATATATTTCTACCTATCTTATTGGCTACGTCAGCATCAACGTTAGCGGGCGTACTAGCCGTTGCTATTGTGCAGCGTTTATCAATTTTAAATACGGTGGTGATTGCCTATGCTGCAGGAATTTTGGCCACGTTAACGGCTTTGATGTTTTACTTATCAACCCTTACAGTTTCAGCTATCGGGGAGGTGAGTACAGCAATGGGTAATGGTATTTTACTGTTTCTCATTTTCAGCTTTGTACTGGTTGCGGGTTTGCGTAAGGTTGCTGTATATGATGAGTTTATTGAAGGAGCAAAAGAGGGTTTTGCCCAATCTATAAAGCTCATTCCTTATCTACTTGCTATGTTATTAGCGATAGCATTACTGCGTGCTTCTGGCGCGCTTGATTATCTATTAAATACATTGGCAGGGATTGTCGCATTTGCAGGCGGCGACACTCGCTTCGTTGATGCCATGCCTACCGCTATGATGAAACCATTTAGTGGCTCCGGTGCAAGAGCAATGATGCTTGAGACTATGCAATACTATGGCGTTGACTCTTTCGCTGGACGCCTTGCGGCAATATTGCAAGGCAGTACAGAAACGACGTTTTACGTGTTGGCGGTATATTTTGGTGCCGTTGGAATACGCAATGGTAGGCATGCTCTTGCTTGCGGTTTATTTGCCGATCTAGCGGGTATAGTGGCTGCGATCTTGGTGTGTTACCAGTTTTATGGTTAATGGGTGATCTTATTGCTATGAAAAAGGCGATAACTTAGGTATTTAAGCAATCGCCTGATATGGAATTTTAAATAGGAAATCAGTCAGTCGCAGATTGCTTTGGTGCCCAGTCTAACCAAATAGGGTCGACAGCAGCGTTAAGCGGGAATTTATGTTGAGGGGCAATCATATTTTCTACTGACGTTACCTCTTTGGTCGCGAGGCCAATTCCTCCAGTAAGGATAGTTTCAAGTGAGCCCGTTTCAATCTGCGCACCAGAAAATAGTCCTACATCAACTTTAACACCCGAAAGATCCCAAAGTACACTGGAGCTATTCACTAGATGTTTATATCGGCTCTCAATGTGAGCGGTCATTTCTACACCGGTACCATCAGCAATCAACTGGTAACTATCTACTTGACCGACTTTTATGCCTCGAAAGAAGATAGCAGTGCCTTTATTGATAGAACCTAAGTTATTATTAGTGATGATAAAGGTAAGAGCGTTATCTAGGTTATAAAATGGTTTGTCTATTAAACCGGCAAAGCGCGAAGCTGTCTGTGTACTGATCCCTGGAACGACTGAAATATAAGGTCCAGTAATCAGAGTTTCAGGCGCTTCAATTCCTGACAGTGAAACTTTTGCGTCCACAATGGAAAAGCTAGCGTCTTGTTGGTTGAAGTTAGCGGCGTAGTCACCATAAAGATAAGCTGAGACATTTAACTCTGTCAGATCTTTGCTCAGTACAACTGACTCCACTTCACCCACTTTATGACCCAAGTAGCGGATAGGCGCCTTCTTAGCCAATTTTACGCTGGCGGGGAAGGTCATCGTTATCGCTGTTGATTGGCTTAACGCGAGGAATTTAGAAGCATATAGCTGGTTTTCGTGTCCTTGTGCTGGTTGCTCCAATAACCCTAAAGTGATGCCACCTTTAATCGCGCCTTGTAGTGGCGACATCTCTACTTCAATGCCACTTAAACTGGCATTAATTGCTAACGCGCTATTGCGCCAAAAAACCGTTTTGTCGGTTAACAGCGATTCAAACGTTTTTTGAATACTAATATCAATTATAAAATCGTTACTCTTCCGCTGCCATTCAACTTTGTTAACTTGGCCAATCTGCATTTTTTTATAGTAAACCGGTGAGCCATCAACGACATCAGCGGCATCATTGCTAAAAAGTTGTCGAGTTATTAGTCTCGAGTTCTCAAAGTAGCTATCTGCTTCTTTATTGCTGGCAAATACTCTTAATAATGCCCCGTTAGCTAACTGCTGGTTACTTGCGCCTTTTATCAAACTTAGTGCGCCATTAGTAAAGGTGCTGAGGTCGCGAGCTTTTACCGCAACACCGTCTAAGTTCGCTTCTACTGAAAGTACGGACTCGGCGACAAAATAGCTGCCCTTGGTGAGTAAACTACTGAAATCCGCATCGACTTCGATATTATATTCAACTTTAGTCAGTTCTTTATTTAACTTACTGGACAGCACTGTACCTATTTTTATTTGTTTGAAACGTAACTCAGCGCCGGCTGAAACGCCTGGGTTGGTATCTGAGTCCAGAGTTAACGTAAGCTTGTTACTATTCAACGGCTCGGGTTTAGTGGTTAGCAAGGGATATTGCTGTAGCGGATCGCCAGAACCCGTAATAAAGTTAATCACACTGCCAGTAAGTAGTCGCTCTGGATGATTGATGCCGCTGAGAGATATATCTGCCCCTTCTAACCAAAATGATGATGTTCCTGCTAACAACTCGGCATATTTACTGTCGATTTTAGCCTCTAAAGATATACCGTTATCAGTTAGGATTTTATTGGTAACCCGGCCTATATTAATGCCTCGAAAAACAATGGCGGTATTATTGGCCACTGACTCTGTGCCGTTAGCCGTTAATGTAAACTCTATACCACCGAAGGCTTGTTTCTCGCTATCATACAGCGCAAATTCGTGTCTATTTTCTGCAGGGGCAGACTTATCATTTGAACTAAAGCTAATGCCACCTGCTAGAATCGCCGCTAAACTTTCAGTGCGAACTTCAATACCGGCAAGAGAAGCATCAACACTAATACCCGACACATTCCAAAACTGTGAATCAACTTTGACTAAATTTGCATATTGCTGCTGAATAAAGGCTGTAACAATAATCTTATTGCTGCTATCTAAACGGTAGCCAACAACTTGACCCACTGGGATCTGTCGATAAAATAGCGGAGAACCGACATCTAAAGAACCTAACTTTTCCGAGGTAATGTTAACGATTAAACCTTCGTTACCTGGTGTAATAACTGGTGCGCTGATCTCTGCTTCGAAAAAAGAAGCTGACTCACCTTCACCTGGCAAAATCCCAATATAATTACCTGAAAATAAGGTGTCTAATCCTTCAACGCCAGTAATTGAAGCCTTGGGTTTCACGAGCCAAAACTTGGTATCTTTGTTGAGAAATGGAGAGGAGCGATAATCCATTAAAACATCAACATTCACCCCCTGAAGATCATCATCAATACTGATATCAACAACCTTGCCAACCGTAAGTCCTTGATACTTAACTAATGTTTTGCCAATATCCATACCAGTGGCACTTGGGAAATGTATTCTGACCTCTACGCCAGACTCACGGATACTCTTAACTCCTAACCAAGCTCCTAGCGCCAATGCGATAATCGGTAATAGCCAAATAGGAGAGAAGAGCTTTTTCTTTACTACTTTAGGTGTCTGTACTTGAGTCATTTTTTATTTCCAATCTGTCCCAGAGTAAACGTGTGTCAATCACTTTTGCTGCTAGCTGTGTCAGCAGAATAACTAAGGCAAATGCTGTAGCGGCAGGTGCCGGTTTTGCATCTAAAAGTTGTCCCATATTAACGACCGCAACAGTGAGAGAAATGACAAACAAATCTAACATCGACCACCTGCCAATCCATTCGATAATATGAAAGCCCATCATTAGCTTTTTCTTGGATATAGGTAACTTAAAGCTAATTGCCGTTAAATATATGGTTAAACCTACAATTTTTAGCACCGGAACCAATATGCTCGCTGTAAATAGAATAATAGCGATAGGGATCATGTCCGTTTTAACCAGATGTGCTATCCCTGAAAAAATGGTGTCTTGGGTGACTTGCCCTTGATTCGTCAGTGTTGTTATTGGGTATAGGTTGGCTGGGATCAGCAAAATAGCTGCGGTGATCAGTAAAGCCCAGCTCTTTTGTAGGCTGTCGTAATCCCTAACAATCAGTTTGGCATCACAGCGGCTACAACAGGCTGAATTAGCGCAGGTGACTTTATTGCAGGTCGGGCAGCAAGTTAGGCCTACTTCTTTTCCTAATGTGCAGCTTGTCTGATTATCGTTCAAGGAAACTCCACATATGTTCTAAATCGTATTCTCTTAAAAGAAATAAATGCATTATAAACAACATTGTAAAGCAGAAAGTTCCAAAACCGAAAGAAACAGTAGCAAAATCCGCAAGGTTAAAAGCGGCAACCAAAAAGCTAATAACATAGATTTCGAGCATAGTTAGCTGGGTAAGCAACCCTTGTAACTTTAATGCTTGCTTTAATATCGACCTTAATAAAGGTGATTGCAGTCCATATTTAATGATCAGGATCTGCACCAATATTGAAGCGAGCAAGATGCCTGGGGCGATGACCGCTGCCGTCATAACTGCGATCGCAACAACCCAATAACCTTGCTGATAGACCGCAGCGGCCCCTTCAAAAACGGTTGTCGTGCGCATACTGCCTAAAAATTCAAGCTCAAGCACTGGAAATAAGTTCGCTGGGAAAAAAAAGATAATAGCTGTCACACATAGAGCTAGCATGCCGTTAATTGAGCAGTATGGCGTGTCGTATAACTGCGTGTGGCACCGCGGGCAAATCGCTCGTACGCCCGTTGGCAAGGCACGCTTCCTTATGACCAAATCACATGACGGACATAAAGTAACACTATTGTCTAGCGTATCCGGTGGCATAGGAAACAAAGCCTCAAATAAAACGTTAAGGAATAAAACAAACATATTGCTATAAACGTAGGCTCAAATAATCGTATGCATTTGATTATTACAGAGTCCTTATCGCTATAAGCGTATCAGGTTTTCAAGAAAACTTGCATAAGAACTTCAATATGTGAGACTCTTTACTGTATATAAAAACAGTGCGAGATTGATTATGGCCGTTATAACCAAATTTGTCGTAGTTAGAGAAGGGGTTGAAAAGATGACTTTCACATCGAAAAAGGAGGCTGATGCCTACGATAAGATGCTTGATATCGCTGACAACTTAATTCCTTTCTTGACTAACCCTGAACTAGGGTTGGAAGATAATGATATTGAAAAGCTTGGGTTTTTCTTAGCGCAGCATAAAGATGAACTTCAATCTTTACTTAAAGGTGGGGCAGCGGTAAGTAAAGCTCCGGCTAAGAAAGTGTCGAAAAAGACTAATTTAGACTAAAAAAAACAGAGTATCAGTCTTCTAAATATGTTGCATCTTGATAAGATGCTGCAAATTTACTTAGTTTTATCGATGATTTTGTTTAGGGGATGTATATGACCGCGTCATTTTATGACACGTTGAATCGTCAAGTTATCGCTTTATTGAGCGGTGAAGATGACCAAATAGCGGCTTTAGCCAATTTTTCTGCGCTGTTAAATGATAATTTAACTGACCTTAATTGGGTAGGCTTTTACCTATTAAAGAACGAGCAACTTGTTTTGGGCCCTTTTCAAGGGAAAGTCGCATGTACTCGGATACCGATAGGAAAAGGCGTATGTGGTACTGCGGTTGAAAAAAATGAAACACAACGTATCGCTGATGTTCATCAATTTGTGGGCCACATAGCGTGTGATTCCGCGAGCGTTTCTGAATTGGTTGTTCCGTTTCGACGCAATGGTGATGTTATCGGAGTACTGGATATTGATAGCCCATCGTTATCAAGATTTGATGAAATCGATCAACAAGGCGTAGAAACTTTGGTGAAAAGTCTCGAAAATTGCCTATTTGGTTAATCAACGACCAATTTTTGCTAATTGATGGTCGCAATCATCTCATGCATCCCTATAATAAGCGGTTTGAGCAATGAAATCTCAAATCGCGATTATTCGGTAAAGCGAAGCAATAGCGTTTATGATAGGTTGTTGCTAAGGTAGGTTTGATTTTGCCGCTAAAAAACATAAGTTAATCATTATTAATTTGTTCTTTAGGTCATAATCAGACAAATATAAACGACACTTAAATCGATGAGAGATAGAAACTCTTTTGGTGGTGTCCCTTTTTTAAACTGTGGAAGTAAAGATGGAATCAACAGAAAAGTTGACCGATACCAACGCTATTCTTGCGTACTTATATGAAACATTTCCTTTATGCTTTATAGCTGAAGGTGAAACTAAGCCATTAAAAATCGGATTGTTTCAAGATTTAGCGGAAAGGTTAGCTGATGATTCTAAAGTCAGTAAGACTCAACTAAGAATCGCTTTAAGAAGATACACAAGCAGCTGGCGTTACCTTAAATGTGTTAAAGCCGGTACGCATCGTATCGATTTAGATGGTAATTCCTGTGGTGAGCTAGAACAAGAGCACGTTGACCATGCTCAAGCTACACTTAAAGAAAGTCAGGAAAAAGCGAAAGCAAAAAGAATAGCTAAGGCAGGAAAAACGTCAGCACCTGCAGCTAATGCTAAGAAACCCGTTAAAAAACCGGTTGCTAGAAGACCGAAAGCGGCGCCAAGCGCAAAACCTGTTAAAGAAAAAGTAGCAGAAGTAGTTTTAACGCCTGCGGTACTGACAGAGTTGAAGAAAAATCAACGTGTAAACGTCAAACTAGGTAAGGCGCCAGTAGCTGGTGTTATTTTGGATATCAAAAAAGAAGATGTTCAAGTTCAGCTAGATTCTGGTTTAACGATAAAAGTTAAAGCTGAATACATACTGCTGTAATGGTTTAAAAGCATGTAAAGGAGTAACTTGTTGATGCGGAAAATGTCTCTGGCTGTATCTATCGCCAGTATTTTTGTAGGATTCTCGGCGTGGGCTGTTAGCCCTACTATTCAATTCAGCGAGTTACCTGCTTTAAAGCAGGAACCCCAACATAAAGTGGCGAGTAAACGCGTCACTGGTTTGTTCACCCGTTCCCATTACCATCGTTTTGAAATGGACGATGCGTTTTCAAAGCAAGTGTTCGAACGATACCTGAAACAGTTGGATTATCGTAAGAATGTGCTACTGCAGTCAGACGTTGACAGCTTTATGGCTTATTCCACTCAATTTGACGATATGTTGAAAAGTGGCGATCTGCAGCAAGCCTATGCAATGTTCGAAGTGATTCAAAAACGCCGCTATGAACGATTCGCCTATGCACTCTCTTTATTAGACGAAGAGATGAAGTTTGATGTGGCTGGCGATGCTTATGAATTCGACCGTAAAGACGCCGCTTGGCCTAAAACTGAAGCTGAGTTAAACGAACTTTGGCGTCAACGCGTCAAGTACGATGCGTTAAACTTAACGTTGACGGGTAAAAAATGGGATGAAATCGTCACTATTTTATCCAAGCGTTACAACAACTCAATCAAGCGTCTAAGTCAAACTCACAGCGAAGACGTTTTCCAAGGTGTTATGAACGCATTTGCGAGAACTGTTGAGCCGCATACCAGCTATTTATCGCCACGAAATGCAGAGCGTTTCCAGATGGAGATGAATTTAAGCCTTGAGGGCATTGGTGCGGTACTTCAAGTTGATGATGATTACACCGTCATTAAAAGCCTAGTTGCTGGCGGTCCAGCAGCAACCAGTGAGAAGTTGTCGCCTGAAGACAAAATTGTTGGTGTAGGCCAAGAAGGCGAGAAAATTGTAGATGTTATCGGTTGGCGTTTAGACGATGTTGTCGAGTTAATTAAAGGTCCTAAAGGCAGTAAAGTTGTTTTAGAGATCTTGCCTAATAAAGGTGGTTCCAGTGCTAAGCCTTTTGAACTGACTATCGTACGAGACAAGATACGTTTAGAAGACCGTGCTGCTACCTCAAAAGTTGTCGAGCCGTCGGAGGGACCATACGCTAACCGCAAGGTCGGTGTTATTCAAATCCCAGGTTTCTATATGAACCTTTCAAAGGATGTTTCTAAAGAGCTTGCAGAGCTTAAAGAGGCTAAAGTTGAAGGTATCATTATCGATTTACGTGGTAATGGTGGCGGTGCGCTTACTGAAGCGACATTGCTTACAGGTTTGTTTATTGAGCAAGGACCCGTAGTACAAATTCGTGATGCTAATGGTCGAGTTTCTCAAAATAGAGATAATGATGGCCGAGTCACCTATGACGGTCCATTAACGGTGATGGTTGATCGCTATAGTGCTTCTGCGTCAGAGATTTTTGCCGCAGCACTGCAAGACTATGATCGTGCTCTGATTGTAGGTGAATCTACATTCGGTAAAGGCACCGTGCAACAGCATAAGAGCCTTGGCAGAATCTACGATATGTATGAGAAACCAATAGGGCATGTACAGTATACAATCGCGAAGTTCTATCGTATTAATGGTGGCAGTACTCAGCTAAAAGGTGTGACACCGGACATTCCATTTCCAAGTGCTCTAGAGCCTGGTGAGTACGGTGAAGCAGAAGAAGAGAATGCACTGCCATGGGACAAGGTGCCAGTGGCGCAGTACGGTACGTTAAGCGAGATCTATCCACAGTTGATTCAAAATCTTGATAGCAAGCATCAACAGCGAATTAAAACAGACGTTGAATTCGGCTATATCTTCCAAGATATCGAAGAGTTTAAAGCTAACCATAACGACAAAACGGTATCGTTAGTTGAAAGTGAACGTCTTGCTGAGCGTGATGAGAACGATAAGAAGCAACTCGATCGCGAAAACGAAAGGCGAGTCCGTGAAGGCCTCGAAGTGGTTAAATCGTTAGATGATATAGAAGACGATGCTGACAAGACCGATGCATTTCTCGATGAAACGGCATACATCACTCTCGATTTAGTTGATATTGAGAAAGTGGCTAAAAATCAAAATTAGTCGCTCACTGCAGATTATAAAACGCGCTATTAGCGCGTTTTTTTTAACTTAAAAATGGAATTAGTAGGCCTACAATGACACAACCACAAGCTAAGTACCTAAAAGACTATCAAGCACCACTTTTTCAAATCACACACTTGGATTTGGATATCTCTTTAGCGGGTGAGAATTCTGTAATTCAAGCGACTAGCTCAATCGAAAGAGTGGGTGAACACCAGCAGCCATTAAAACTAGATGGCGAAGATATTAACTTAAAGTCAGTTAAAATAAACGGTGTTGAGAGCGCATATACAGAGAAAAACGGTCAACTGATTATCGATACAGAAGAGCAAACTTTTGAGTTGGAAATAGTCTCTGTCGTCGATCCTGAGTCAAACACCAGTCTAGAAGGCTTATACATGTCTGATGGAGCTTACTGCACTCAGTGTGAAGCTGAAGGGTTTAGGCGTATTACTTACTTTCTTGATAGACCTGACGTTCTAGCTATTTATACCGTACGCATAGAAGCAAACAAAACTGCATTTCCATTTTTGTTAAGTAACGGTAATCTTGTTGAAAGTGGTGATTTGGAAGGCGGTTTACATTACGTTAAATGGCATGATCCGTTTCCCAAACCGGCTTATCTTTTTGCATTAGTTGCAGGTGATTTTGACCTATTAGAAGATGAATATATCACCCGTAGCGATAGAGCCGTTAAGCTGCAGGTTTTTGTCGATAAAGGCAATCTTCATAAAGCTCACCATGCAATTGCATCATTAAAGAAATCAATGCAATGGGATGAAACTCGTTTTAATCTTGAATACGATCTCGATATTTATATGATAGTAGCCGTTGATTTTTTCAATATGGGTGCGATGGAAAATAAGGGGCTGAATGTATTTAATACCAAATATGTGTTGGCAGATAAAGCCTCTGCTACTGATGATGATTACCATGGGATCGAGTCTGTAGTTGGTCATGAGTATTTTCATAATTGGACCGGTAACAGAGTAACTTGTCGTGATTGGTTCCAATTGAGCTTAAAAGAGGGGCTAACCGTTTTTCGAGATCAAGAGTTTAGTTCTGATGTTGGCTCTCGAGCTGTTAATCGTATTCATGCTATTAAAGTGATGAAAAACCAGCAGTTTGCTGAAGACTCTGGCCCAATGGCTCATCCTATACGCCCTGAATCAGTAATAGAGATGAATAATTTCTATACCGTTACAGTGTATAACAAGGGGGCTGAAGTGATTCGAATGATGCATACCTTGTTAGGGGAAGATAAGTTCCAAGCAGGGATGGCGTTGTACTTTAACAGGCATGACGGCCAAGCTGTGACTTGCGATGATTTTGTCGCGGCAATGGAAGATGCCAGTCAAGTTGATTTAGGTCAGTTCCGCCTTTGGTATAGCCAAGCTGGCACTCCTCAAGTCACTGCTACAGAATCTTATGATGATTCAACTAATAGCTACTGCTTAACATTATCTCAAGAAACACCCGATACTCCTGGCCAAACGGACAAATTGCCACAGCATATTCCATTTGATATCGAGCTGATTGATAGCGAGGGTAACAGTCTCGTCAATCAGGTATTAGATTTTAAACAGCAAACTCAAAATTTTGTTTTTGAGAATATTAAAAGCAGACCCGTAGCTTCATTATTACAAGATTTCTCAGCGCCGGTAAAATTGGAATTTGATTACTCAATTGAGCAGTTACTGCATTTAATGCGTTTCGCTAACAGTGAAGTGGCGAAGTGGGAGGCATCTGTATCTTTATTTAGTCAGTCAATTTGGCAGTGTGTAGATAATTTGCAAAATGGCAAAGCGATGCATATAGATAGCCGACTTGTTGATGGCTTTAAAGGCGTTCTTTTATCTGAATCGTTAAATGAAGCACTAATGGCTGAAATTCTTACCCTGACAAGTGCAAGTTCGCTGATAGAGCAAACAGAGAGTGTCGACCTAGATAGCCTTGCTATTGCACGTCAGTTTGCAGTCAATGAAATAGCACAAGGTTGTGAAGATGAACTGCTCGCTAAAGTCAGGCAGCTACAAAGCACCGATAGTGCAGATGCTCGTGCTCTTAAAAATACCTGCCTAAGTTTATTGCTTAAGGTGGATGATAGCTACCGCTATATTGCAGAACAACAGTTTGGAACTGCTGATAACATGACTGACACTTTAGGGGCGCTAACCGCGTTGAATAGTGACTGCTCTAGTGAGCGAACAGCGTTAATGACGGCATATGAATCTCGCTGGGTAGAGACGCCATTAGCAATGGATAAGTGGTTTAGTTTACATGCTACATTTGCCAATGAGGGTTGTATTGAGCAACTTGAAAAGCTTTTGCAACACGAAGGTTTTTCCATGTCTAACCCAAACCGAGTGCGCTCTTTGATTGGCGTGTTTGCAGCAGCCAATACCTTTGAATTTCATCGTAAAGATGCAAAAGGATATGACTTTTTGACTAAAGCGATTATCAAACTCAATAAAGTGAATCCGCAGGTCGCGGCTAGGATTATTACACCGCTTATACAATTTAAAAAGTTTGATCTAGAAAGGCAGGCGTTAATGCGTAAGTCTTTAGAGAGTATTTTGGCAATAGATGAACTGTCTAAAGACCTCTATGAGAAGGTGACCAAAGCACTTTCATAATGTCATAAGAAAAAGTAAAATCTCAGCTTATCCAGGGCAGTAGCCCTGTTTAAGCTGGCATTTAATAAATATTCGAGAACTCCACGTGCAACAATCAAATCAAGTTTTCCAGTTCCCTCTTAACATCAGTTATGAAGATTTTTTACCTTACTACCGTGGTCAAGTCACTAAAGTGGAGGTTGTCGATTTAGCAGGAAGAACGTTGTGGATAAGCGCAAGACATTTTAGACCGTTTTTTACTCGCTCAGGCATAAAAGCATACTTCGAAATGGTGGTTGATAGTCAAGGAAACTTGATCCAACTGAATAAGATTTAGAGTAATTACTTAAAACGGTCGATTACTTTAAACGCAGTGCTTTAGCTATCTGTTAATTTAGATAAGGTATTGTTATTAAATAATATATATTAACTAAATGCCAATCTCTTTATATTATGTAAATCTGATTTAAATACACTCCTCAAACCACCTTGCTAAATCCTTGTAAAATAGCGAAATCTTTTAAAGATTTTCACTATTTCATCCTTGCTCACCACGTATAAATGCTGTAACAATGGTGTTACCTGTAAGCTAACAGTATGTTGGTTATCAATTCCTATAACAAAAGAATCCAGCAGGTTACGGAGAGAAGCTAAAATGAAAAAGGTTAAGAACGGCTTTAATAAGTCGACGCTCGCTTTGGGGATAGTCGCGGCGCTCGGTTTTGGCATGTCAACAAGTGCCAATGCAGTCTCATTTAATTGGGGCGAAGTAGAAGGAACATTTGATTCAACCTGGACTGCTGGTGCGAGTTGGCGAGTAGAAGGGCGAGATTGGGAAAATCAAATTGGTAAGGTGAATCAGCCTCAGTTTGACTGGTCAGGTTATTCTGCATTTGGCAACACCAAATACAGTTCCGCAGAAATTTGGGCTCAGCCTGGTTCCTATTCAAGTAATGGTGATTTAAGTAACTTACTTTATTCGCAAGGCGATACGACTTCTGAAATATTTAAAGGTTTGCATGAATTATCCTTAAAATATCAGAACTTTGGTGTGTTTGCCCGTGCTATGTACTTTTATGATCGTAAGCTAAACGATGGCAGTTATGACTTTAACGACCCTCTTACAGGGAAAGAGTTTGACCCATGTGAAGATAGCAAGGCATCGGAAGTTCAATGTAAAGATATCCGATTACTAGATGCATTTGTCTATGCGGATTTCGATTTTAATGATGGCGCAAACCCTTTATCTGTTCGCGTTGGTAATCAGGTGGTTTCATGGGGTGAGAGTACTCTTATCGCCCATGGTATTAGCTCGATCAATGCTGTGGATTTAAATATCTTGAATGCACCGGGTGCAGAACTTAAAGAAGCATTCCGTCCACAAGGTATGGTTTGGGCCTCTTTTGGGATCACGGACGATCTGTCTGTAGAAGGTTTTTACCAGTATGATTGGCAGCCTGTATGGGTTCCAACACCGGGCTCTATTTTTTCTACTAATGATTTCGCGGGTTACGGCGGTTACAACCAAAATGCACAGTTAGGTTTTAACGCAAATCCAGATATGAATCTCGATTTCCTACTATCTGAATACAATGCATTAGTGGGTATGGTTGGTTCAGGTCAAGTTGATGGCGCGACACTAGCGCAACTCGCACTTGCGTATCCAACAAAAGCCACGTTGGTCGAAGACGATGCGTCAGCAAGTGATGACGGTCAGTGGGGTGTGAAAGTCGGTTATTACGCGCCGCAGCTTGGTGAAACTGAGTTTGGCTTGTACTACATGAACTACCATAGCCGTCGTCCATTGATCAGTGGAACAACTGCGAACTTTACACAAGAAGCGATTGGCCGAGATTTACAACGCCTAGGCGGTAAAGCACAGTCTGGCGAAGCCATGACTCGAGAAGATTTGTTAGCATTAGAGACTTTCTCTAAGGCGCAGATTGTTTACCCAGAAGATATTCAATTAATGGGCTTTAGTTTTAACACATTACTTGGTGACACTTCTTTTGCTGGTGAAGTTGCACATCGCTTGGATGAGCCGTTGCAGATTGATGATGTTGAGCTGCTTTTTGCTGCTATGCCTCAACAATTGGCTAATGCGGGCCTTCGCCCAGATCTCGATGGTATTTCACAAGTCGAAAACTATGGTCCAGGTGAATATGCTGAAGGCTTCATTCGTTTAGATACCACTCAAGCTCAAACCACATTCACACATCTATTCGGTCCAACATTAGGTACAGATAACCTAACTATGTTGGCTGAGATTGGTGGTGTATGGATCCATGATATGCCGAGCTTTGACGAGCTTCGTCTCAACGGTCCTGGCACTGCACGTTCAGGTGGTAACCCTGATATGCCGGGCATAATCGAGGCGCTGCATAATGGCCCTGAAACCAACCCATTCCCAACTGATTTTGCTTGGGGTTATCGTCTAGTTGCTAAAGCGGACTATAACAACGTATGGGGTGGGGTGAATGTCGCACCACGAGTTATTTTCTCTCACGATGTTGACGGAATTACGCCGGATCCAATGTTCCTATTTACTGAAGGTAAGAAATCCGTCGCCTTGGGCGTCGCTTTTGATTACCAAAGTAAATGGGGTGCAGATATCTCTTACAACACATTCTTTGGTGGTGTAGGAACAACGAATGCTATGGCTGATCGAGACTATGTGTCG
The DNA here is from genome assembly GCF_000014885.1 of Shewanella piezotolerans WP3. NCBI lineage: Bacteria > Pseudomonadati > Pseudomonadota > Gammaproteobacteria > Alteromonadales > Shewanellaceae > Shewanella > Shewanella piezotolerans. The sequence goes on along the minus strand of NC_011566.1, from coordinate 2,965,785 downwards.
TTCAACATTAAGTACTCAATCTAAATCACAAGGACAATAATAATGAAGAATCTTGCGATATTGTCTGCCGCAGTCATGATGGCTTTAGGCGCTTCAAGCGCTGTTGCTAAAGTTTCTGACGCAGATGCTGCCAAATTAGGCACAGAACTGACACCGCTAGGGGCTGTAAAGGCTGGCAATGCTGATGGTTCAATCCCAGCATGGGATGGCGGTATCACCAAGCCTGTTGCTGGTTACAGTAAAGGTATGCATCACCCGGATCCATTTCCTGGTGACAAAATTGAATTTACTATTACTAATGCCAACAAAGACAAATACAAAGAGTTTCTCAGTGACGGCCAGGTAAAACTGTTTGAACTATACCCTGAAACCTTCAAGATGAATGTCTATGAAACTCGTCGCTCAGCATCAGTTCCTCAATTTGTCTATGATGCAACTAAAGCCAATGCAACTCGTGCTGAGCTGATTGATGGCGGTAATGGTTTAACTGGTGCATCTATCGGTATACCGTTTCCAATGCCTGAGAATGGCTTAGAAGTTATTTGGAACCACATACTTCGCTTCCGTGGTGTAGATATCAAAACTTCGCGTAGCCAAGCTGCACCGACGGCGGGCGGTAGTTATACACTAGTTGAAACAGCAGAAGAGATCCGTTTCCAATACTCTCGCCCAGAGATGACGCTTGATAAATTAGCAAAAGAGAATACCTTGTTCTTCTTTAAGCAAGTTGTAACTCAGCCAGCTCGTTTGGCCGGTACAGCACTGCTTGTTAAAGAGACCATGGATCAAGAGAAACTGCCTCGTCAAGCTTGGACATATAACACGGGTCAACGCCGTGTTCGTAAAGCGCCAAACGTCGCCTTTGACACGCCAGGCACAGTTTCTGATGGCCTAAGAACAACCGATGATTTTGATATGTTTAACGGCTCTCCAGTGCGTTATAACTGGGAGTTGGTCGGTAAGCAGGAGCTTTATATTCCTTATAATGATTATAAGCTCCATTCCGACAAACTTTCCTATGAGCAAATTGTCACTCCTGGTCACATCAACCCTGAGTATGTTCGTTATGAAAAGCATCGTGTTTGGGTTGTGAAAGCAACGCTTAAAGAAGGGATGCGTCATATCTACAAGGCGCGTACTTTCTACATTGATGAAGACTCTTGGCAAGTATCGGTTGCAGACTTATATGACAACCGTGACGAACTTTACCGTGTGGCGATTGCTCATGGTTTGAACTACTACGAAGTGCCAACTCAATGGAGCACGTTAGAAGTGTTCCATGATCTACAGTCTCGTCGTTATATCGCAATGGGGCTTGATAATGAAGGCCGTATGTACGATTTTGACGCAAAGTTGAGTGAAGGTAACTTCACTCCTGCAGCGTTAAGACGTGCTGGTATTCGTTAACCCACTTAGAGAGGGGCGTTATGCCCCTCTTATTTTGAAAGGAAGTCTGTATGTCGTTTAGCATGCTTCGGTTTATCTCTGTCTTGAGTGTCGCCAGTATCTTTAATTCTTCTGCTGTATTGGCTCAAGAAAACAAATTAGAACAACAAATACAACCTCTTGCTGCTCATTCACTTGTGCTTGATATCGCGCAATCTGGTAATACACTCGTAGCGGTTGGAGAACGCGGTCACGCATTTATCTATGATAATCAATGGCAACAAGTTGCTACACCGACGGCCGCCCAATTAACCAAAGCATTCTTTATATCTGAAACCCAAGGCTGGGCAGTTGGGCATGACGCCACGATATTGCATACCGAAGATGGCGGTAAAACCTGGCAGCTGCAGATGCAATCTGCAGAGGTTGATAAACCCTTTTTAGATCTATTATTTTTCGATGAGAATAATGGCATTGCTATTGGCGCTTATGGTTTGTTCTACCGCACAACCGATGGTGGAAATAACTGGATAAGTGAGTATCACCAAGAGTTACTCTTTGAAGAAGATGTCGCTTATTTAGAAGAGCTTAAAGCTGAAGACGAAGCTCTGTATCTATCTGAACGTAGTACTTTGCTACCGCATTTTAATCGCGTCATCCCTCTAACTAACGGTCAGTTGATAATGGTTGGCGAACTCGGACTTGTCGCCGTTTCCAGTGATAATGGCTATCATTGGCAAAAGCAAAACTTTCCTTATGAAGGCTCTTTATTTAATGCAAGTGAATTCGGTGACAATGTTTATGTAATGGGCCTACGTGGACACCTCTTTAAGTCACAAATGCAACTGGCTCAATGGCAAGAGGTCATGTTACCCGTCGATTCAACAATAAATGCAGGCGTAGCCATCGATGAGTCGACATTGCGCATTGTTGGAAACGCAGGGGTCGTTATTGACGTCACTGCGCAAGGTAACGCAACATTGGTTGAACAAAGACAGGGCGAAAATTTAGTCGCTATTGCTAAAGACACTGCTGGGGCGCTCTGGGTCGCCGGTAATAAAGGTCTCATCAAGTTAGAACAAAAATAATAGGACCTGACGTATGTTAGATAAATTTGTAAATGGCATTGAAACCTATTTGTTTAGGCACCGCGCTTTCGTAATCTTTTTATTTATTCTTACCACGTTTTTTTTAGGTTTACAGGCAAGTAACCTAAAAATGGACGCAGCGTTTGTAAAAAACATTCCCCTTAATCACAGCTACATGAAGACCTATTTAAAGCATCAAAAGCAGTTTGGTGGTGCAAATAGCATTATGGTTGCAGTTGAAGACACAAGTGGCAATATCTTCAATGCTAACTTTTTTGATTCACTTAAGAATGTTCATGATCAGCTGTTCTTCATTCCTGGTGTAGATAGAGCGCAAGTTAAGTCACTGTTCTCACCATCAACTCGCTTTACTGAAGTTGTCGAAGATGGTTTTGCCGGTGGACCTGTTATCCCCGCAGACTTCACCACTACGGAACAAGGGCTGTCGATCGTTCGCGGTAATATTGAAAAAGCCGGCATTGTAGGCCGTTTGATTGCAGAAGATTATTCTGCAGCAATGGTGAGTGCGCAGTTAATGGATTTTGATCCACAAACAGGTGAAGCTCTTGACACGCTAGCGTTTGCTGAACAATTAGAGCAAGAGCTACGCGCACAGTACGAAACTGATGAGATAAAAATTCATATTATTGGCTTTGCTAAAATGGCTGGTGATGTTGCTGAAGGTGCAAAAGGAGTACTGCTATTTTTCTTAATTGCGATCCTTGTAACAGCAGTAATGGTTTACTTTTTCTCTAAATCAATCGTGCTTACCATTTTACCTTTGCTGTGCAGTTTAACTGCTGTTATCTGGCAATTAGGTCTATTAACCGTTGTTGGTTTTGGTTTAGACCCGATGTCAATTTTAATCCCGTTTTTGGTATTTGCGATCGGGGTCAGCCATAGTGTACAGATGATCAATGCAGTCAAAAGAAGAGTGACTGACGGACAAAGTACAAAAGCCGCTGCGGCGTTAGCATTTAGAAGCTTGTTGATCCCAGGTGGCGTAGCGTTACTTTCTGATACTATCGGTTTTATGACGCTCTTGGCGATCGATATCGGTATTATTCGTGAGCTCGCTATATCTGCTTCTCTTGGTGTTGCGGTTATCATTTTAACTAACCTAGTTTTGTTGCCACTTGTTATCTCATACACACAAGTGCAGCCGCAAAAAAATACTGCACCTGTTAAAGAAAATAATATTTGGGTCAAGCTGTCAAAGTTTGCAACGCCTAAATATGCAGTTTGGGTTTTACTTATTACCGCAGGTTTATATGCGGTTGGTTTACAGCAAGCTAATCAGATGAAAATTGGCGATCTTCAAGGCGGAGCGCCAGCGTTACACCTTGATTCTAGATATAACCAAGATACTTTTTTCATTACGGATAAGTTTTCTATTACTACCGATGTGATGACCATTATTGTTGAAGCTTTCCCTGAAGCTTGTACTTATCATTCAGTGTTAACTCAGATCGACGAATTTGAATGGCAGGTCAGTAATACTGCAGGTATAGAATCAACGGCAAGTCTTGCTTCGGTTGCCAAAAGAGTCAATGCTGGCTTTAACGAAGGTAACCCCAAGTGGCAAGTCTTGCCTAGAAACACCGCGAGTCTTGTACAGGCAGTGGGACGCGTGCCAACAACGTCAGGCTTATTGAATAGTGATTGTTCAGTGATGCCAGTGTACCTGTTCCTTAAAGATCATAAAGCAGAGACCATTGAAGTTGTTATCGACAAAGTTAATCAACTGCAGCAACAGATGAATAATGACCAGCTTACTTTTAAGCTAGCATCTGGCCCCGTTGGCGTTATGGCTGCGACCAATGAAGCAGTTGCAGAAGCACAACTACCGATGATGCTTTATGTTTATGGGGCGGTGTTTGTACTGTGTTTGATTAGCTTCCGCTCATTAAGAGCTACCATTGCTGTTATCTTGCCGCTATATGTGGTTTCTACACTAGCCCAAGCATTGATGACCCAGCTAAATATAGGTCTTGCAGTTAGCACGCTACCAGTTATCGCATTAGGCGTCGGTATTGGTGTTGATTATGGTATCTATATTCTGTCAACTATGGCAGTAAGACTTAGAGATGGTATGCCAGTACAGCAAGCTTATTATGAAGCGCTAGTTGAGCGTGGTAGTGCGGTGATATTTACCGGTTTAACATTAGCCATCGGCGTGAGTACTTGGTTCTTCTCGGCACTTAAGTTCCAAATGGACATGGGAATATTGCTAACCTTTATGTTTTTAGTAAATATGCTGGGGGCAATAATTATCCTTCCAGCCATTACCGCAGTATTTTGGCGACAACCCAAGTAAATAGGCGAAAAAGAGAAGCATAAGCTTCTCTTTTTTTTTGCATAAAAACACGCTATCAGCGATTGTTATTTCATCACAAAGCAATAAATGTAGCCTAGCATTCTTTTTTGGAGGCACTACCACTAAAATAGTTCTCGAATTATGGCAGATTTAGTAATAGACTTCGCGCTATGACCTAGGTCACAGAAATAGGCTCAGGTCAGATTTTGAAGCATCCATAAAAATTAAAAGCGCTGCCATAGCCCCCTAAGGAAACAGCAACATGGCCTTGAAAGATGCAATGCCTTCAGTACTACTAGAAAATGTAGTCAACCTTATTCACTCTAAAGTTCCGAATTCACAAGCAAAACAAGTAGAACAGTTTGCTACTTGCCTATACGCGCATATGTCGAAAGACGACCTCAATGCCCGTAATGACAGTGACCTTTATGGCGCTGTTTTGAGTCAGTGGAACGCCCTAAACAAAACTTCCGTCGGCGAAGGCCACATACGTGTGTTTAACCCAAGCCAATCCAAGCATGGTTGGGAGTCTAGCCATTCCATCATCGAAATTATCCAGCCGGATATGCCTTTCTTAGTTGATTCTGTCGGGATGGCAATTAATCGATTAGGGATCACGGCGCACATGATGTTGCATACGCCAATGGCGATTGAGCGTGAAAATGGCTCGGTAACACATGTCAGTTATAGTGCAGAAGACAAAGAGGGTGTCGACAAGGTTGCCGTCTTCTTAATTGAAATCGACCGTCAAAGTAGCGACACCGACATTAAAGCATTTACTAAAGAGATTGAGTCAATCATCGCTGATGTCGCCGCGTCAGTGCAAGACTGGGATGCAATGTCAGCAAAGCTTGGTGAGACGATTTCTGAGCTAGCGACCAGACCATATCCAGGTACAAAAGAAGAGCTTAGCGAAGCCACTAATTTTCTCCAATATCTCAATAACCACCACTTTACCTTATTAGGTTACAGACGTTACGATTTACGTAAAGTGGAAGGTGATTTAGAACTTGTTGCAGATAAAACTACAAGCCTCGGCTTAATGACCAAGTCAGCAAAAGCAAAGACTGAAACTGGCTTGATGTTATCTGATTTTTCAGAAAGTGCCCGTAAAGAAGCACTAGATACTAGTTTGTTAGTATTAACTAAAAGCAGTGAAAAGAGCCGAGTCCACCGTCCTGCATACGTAGATTATATTGGTGTTAAGCGTTTTGATGATGAAGGTAATGTAGTCGGTGAAGATCGCTTTATTGGATTGTATGCATCTAACCTTTATAACCGCAGTCCGCGCGAGATCCCACTACTGTCTCAGAAGGTTCAGCGCGTGCTTGATAACTCTGGCCTAACGCCACGATCTCATGATTATAAAGCATTAATGCATATTCTTGAGACGCTGCCACGGGATGAGTTAATCCAAGCTAATGTTGAAGAACTTGCTCGTATCGCTCACGGCGTACTTGAGATGCAAGACCGTGACAAACTTAAATTGTTTGTTAGAAAAGACGGTTTTGGTCGATTCTTGTCTTGCTTAGTGTATGTATCGAAAGATCGTTATAACACTAAGCTGCGTGAAGATACCCAAAGAATTCTGGCACAGCACTTTAATAGTAGTGAAGATGTTGAGTTTACAACATATTTCTCTGAGTCTACTCTGGCTAGAACTCACTACATTATCAAAGTTGATAACAATAATATGGATGTCGATGTGGCCGCGATAGAGAATAATTTAACTGAAGCTGCGCGTTCTTGGGAAGATAAGCTAGGCAGTGCATTAATTAGCACCCAAGGTGAAGAAGTCGGAACAAGTCTTGTTAAGCGTTACGTGAACGCATTCCCTCGCAGCTATAAAGAAGATGTATTACCAAGCTCCTCCGTTGTTGATGTGCAGCACCTTGAAGCACTGGATGATGACCATAAACTTGGAATGTTGTTCTATCAGCCACAAGAAACTGCGCTGAAAAATAGCAAAGTTCGCTTAAAATTATTCCATAAAGACGAGCCAATTCACCTGTCTGACGTCTTGCCTATGCTAGAAAACTTCGGTTTGCGCGTTATTAATGAACGTCCTTATGAAGTGATAACAGCTGACGGCCATACCTATTGGATCCTAGATTTCTTGATGACAACACAAGGTGTTGCAACGGATGATTTAGCCGATAGTCAAGAACGTTTCCAAACTGCCTTATCTCAAGTTTGGAAGAAAGAATTAGAAGATGATGGTTTTAACCGTTTGGTGCTGTCAACGGGTCTAACAGGTCGTGAAGTATCAGTTTTACGTGCTTACGCTAAATATATGCGTCAAATTGACTCAACATTTAGCCAAGCATACATCGAAGAGACTTTTTCAAGTTATCCACAGATAGCCGATCTGCTCGTTAAAATGTACATACGTAAATTCAATCCTAAGTTGAAAACACGTACATTGAACAAATTTATCGAGCAAATTGATATTCGATTGGAAGATGTATCAAGCTTGGATGACGATCGAATTATTCGTCGTTACCTCGATTTGATCAACGCGACCAACCGTACCAATTTCTACCAAGTTGCTGCCTCTGGCGAATCTAAATCATATATCTCGTTCAAATTTGAGCCTGAATTGATCCCTGAGATGCCAAAGCCTTTACCTAAGTACGAAATTTTTGTTTACTCACCGCGTGTTGAAGGTGTGCATCTTCGTGGCGGAAAAGTCGCTCGTGGTGGCTTACGTTGGTCTGACAGACGAGAAGATTTCCGAACTGAAGTTCTCGGGTTAGTGAAAGCGCAGCAAGTTAAAAACACAGTAATTGTTCCAGTTGGTGCAAAAGGCGGTTTTGTTTGTAAGCAGTTGCCGACAGAGGGAGGCCGTGAAGCTTTCTTTGCTGAAGGACAAGAGTGTTACCGCCTGTTTATTCGTGGTCTTTTAGACATTAGCGATAACATTATCAATGGCGAAGTTGTTGCTCCAGATAATGTGGTAAGACACGATGAAGATGATGCTTACCTAGTTGTTGCGGCCGATAAGGGCACTGCGACATTCTCAGACATTGCTAACGCAATCGCAGAAGAGTATAACTTCTGGCTAGGTGATGCTTTCGCATCAGGTGGTAGTAACGGTTATGACCACAAGAAGATGGGGATTACCGCGCGCGGAGCATGGGAGTCGGTTAAACGTCATTTCCGCGAGATGGGCGTTAACTGTCAAACAACTGATTTCACCTGTTTAGCGGTTGGCGATATGGCGGGTGATGTGTTTGGTAACGGTATGCTGTTATCTAAACATACACGCTTAGTCGCTGCGTTTAACCATATGCATATCTTCATCGATCCTAATCCCGATGCGGCAACTAGCTATGTTGAGCGTGAACGCCTATTTGCACTGCCACGTTCTAGCTGGGAAGACTACAATAAAGAATTGATATCTAAAGGCGGCGGGATCTTCCTTCGCTCAGCTAAATCAATTCCTTTGTCTGCAGAGATGAAGAAAATGCTGGGTACCCAAAAGACGTCAATGCCGCCACTAGAACTTTTGAAAGAGTTGCTTAAGATGCAGGTCGACTTGATCTGGAATGGTGGCATCGGCACTTATGTTAAGGCGACTAGCGAATCACATACTGAAGTAGGCGACAGAGCCAATGACTCAATCCGAGTCAATGGCGATGAAGTTAAAGCTAAAATTATCGGTGAAGGCGGCAACTTAGGCTGTACTCAGTTAGGGCGTATCGAATACTGCGCCAATGGCGGCCGAATGAATACCGACTTCGTTGATAACGTTGGCGGCGTTGATTGTTCAGATAACGAAGTTAATATTAAGATTTTGCTTAACGCCTTAGTGGCAGACGGTGAAATGACTATAAAACAACGTAACCGTTTACTCGAAGAGATGACGGATGAAGTCAGCCGTATCGTGCTACAAGATTGTAAAGACCAAACGCGTACGATTTCAGTCACTCAAGTTCGCGGTGCAGAGCAACTAAAAGAGCAAATTCGTTTTATTCATTACCTTGAGAAAGAGGGTAAACTCGATAGAGCGCTCGAATTCTTGCCAAATGAAGATGAACTTGCTGACCGTTTAGTGAATGGTAAATCATTAACTCGACCTGAGCTTTCTGTACTCGTCGCTTACGCTAAGATGATTTTAAAAGAGCAGCTACTGACGTCAGAAATAACTGAAGATAGCTTTTTGAGTCAGCTACTTGTTCAGTATTTCCCTAAGCAACTGCAAGAGAAGTACATCGCAAACATGGTTGCTCACCCTCTACGCGGTGAAATTATTGCCACCTCATTAGCCAATGAACTGGTAAATGATATGGGACTTAATTTTGTGCAGCGTATGCAAGATGAGACAGGTGCCTCAGTTGCGGAAGCTGCTATTTGTTATACTATGGCTCGCGAAGTATTTGGTTTAGCTGATTTAACTAAATCGATTACCGATCTTAACGGTATTATTCCAGCAGTAGTGCAGTGTGAGATGTTGCATCAACTACGACGTAATATTCGTCGTGCTAGTCGCTGGTTCTTGCGCCATCGCAATCGTAATCTTAATATTGAACAGACTATTGAGTTCTTTACTCCAGTCTTTGATGAACTTAAGGCGAACGTTCATCAGTATATGGATAACGATGAAGTAGCTGGTATCCGAGCTGAATCAGATGCACTGATTAAAGAAGGTGTGCCTGAAGATGTAGCAATGGTTGTTGCTAATGTGAGCACGTTGTTCTCTGCGTTAGATATTGCACAAATCTGTGATCTTGAAGCGAAGCCTGTGCCGTTAGTTGCAGAGACTTACTTTAAGTTAGGTGCAAGTGTTGACTTGCATTGGTTCCTTGAGCAGATAAGTGCGCAGCCAGTATCAAACCATTGGCAAGCACTGGCAAGAGCGGCGTTTAGAGAAGAGCTTGATTGGCAGCAGCGTTCACTCAGTTCTGTGGTATTAAGAACATGTACTGAAAGTTGTGATGCTAACAAAATCATATCGGAATGGATTGAATCAAATCAAAGCTTGTTGGAGCGTTGGTTCCATATGCTGGCTGATTTCAAGACTTCGCAAAGCCATGAGTTTGCAAAGTTCTCAGTTGCCCTACGTGAACTTAACCTTTTGATCCTTCACTGCGAAGGTCAAAAGTAATCTGATTTAAATCAGAAGCCCTGGCAATTGCCGGGGCTTTTTTCGGTCTAGGAGAAAACATGTTTTATAAAATCGCACAAAAGTTCATGTTTCAGATGGATCCAGAACTGGCGCATAATTTTGCTATCGGCAGTTTAAAGTCTACTGGTAATTCACCACTAAACTGCTTTTATGCACAAAAAATTAAACCAGCCCCAGTTACAATGATGGGACTGACTTTTCCAAACCCTGTCGGTTTAGCTGCTGGTATGGATAAAGACGGTGAATGTATTGATGCTTTTCATGCGATGGGTTTTGGCCACGTCGAAGTTGGTACTGTTACTCCGCGTCCACAACCAGGCAACGAACAACCAAGGTTGTTTAGGCTGAAGCCTGCTAAAGCGATTATCAACCGTATGGGGTTCAACAATAAAGGCGTAGATAGCCTAGTTGAAAATCTTAAAGCTGTTAAATCTGATGCTATGGTTGGCGTCAATATTGGTAAGAACAAAGACACGCCAGTAGAGCTTGGTAAAGATGATTACTTAATCTGTATGGACAAGGTCTATCAATATGCTGCATACATAGCAGTCAATATTTCATCTCCTAATACGCCGGGTTTACGATCGCTACAGTACGGTGATCTGCTTGATGATCTTTTAGGATCACTAAAGCAAAAACAAAAAGATCTTACTGAAAAGCATGGTAAATACGTACCCATCGCGTTAAAGATTGCACCAGATCTTTCAAGTGAAGAGATTGAAAAGATTGCAGATTCACTTATTCGTAATGAGTTTGATGCAGCGATTGCCACTAATACGACTTTGACTCGCGATGGTGTTAGTGGTTTACTCAATGCAAATGAAGCTGGCGGGTTGAGTGGTAAGCCATTGAATTCATTGTCAACAATTGTGATAAAACAACTTGCAGACTGCCTTAAAGGTCAAATACCAATAATCGGTGTTGGCGGAATTAACACTGCTGCAGATGCACTTGATAAAATTGATGCTGGCGCTCAAATGGTTCAAATTTACTCTGGTTTTATTTATCAAGGGCCACAGCTAATTAAAGATATTATTGAAGCTTATCGTATAAAATAAAGACAAAGCGATCTTATTTAATAATATAGATCATAAAACGATCATTAAGATCTAATATTGGATCGAGATGATCGTTTTTTATTTTATAGGATCTGAAAAAACGTTTTAAATTTATTTTGATATTGATGAAATTATCATCTATTATCCATTTGTATCTTAATAAAGGTAAACGATATGTTATTAATGCCAAAAAGGGATTGGCAATGGGGATATAATGAAACACATGGTGTATTAACTGTTTCGTTAGGAAGTGATATGGAATTTCTATCACCTTTTAAATTAAAGTCCCTAATACCAGATGCCAAAATAACAACTGAATTTAGTGTTGAACACGCTAAGTTCTATATTGCTTTGGTTGATCGTTTACAAAAGACACTTTCCCTCAACGATGCCCTCATTGTGCAAATAGCGTTAAACGCAACTGCCGCGCACTTTTTATTAAAGCCACAGATGCCAAAGTCATGGTTTTTCGATGTGTCTCATGAGTGTGTATACAGCGATATTGGCAAGATTTTTCAGCTAAGAACGACTGAGCATAGTGTATCAGCTATGGTCATCGAGTCAGGCTTACAAGCATCACTTGTTATGATTTTATCCCAAGAATGCCGATTAACTGAGACTAAAAAGCTAGCTCAGTTTGAAACGATTAAAGTGATGCATAATCGTTTAGCACCATTAACAGTAGAAAGGAAAGTTAATGTTGCTTAAGTTTAATTTTTGAACAAATGATATAAAGACGAAATAAAAACGGGAGCAGATATTTAACTGCTCCCGTTTTTATTTCGCGATTTTTATGAATATATTTATACCAATTGCATTAAGTATTTGGCCAGTTCAGAACCCCTCAGTCTTTTCAATTCAAAGCGCATCGGTAAAGAAATGGTTATTCCCTTTTAAGCCAATGCAAAGCAGAAGTGGAAAGACTGAGGGGCTCACGTAGTGCGGGTTTCGAAACGCTGTTTACTTCGCTATGGGGTTTGGATATAGAATAACTATTAGCTCAAACCCCGCTACTTGCCTACAGCGTTTTGAATTCCCGCTGAATGGTCAAACTTTTAATGCAATTGGTATTAGTTCACTGGACAGCTAATTTCAGTGAGTGAATTAATAACAATCTCGTCTACAGGAACATTTTGACGACCACCCGTTGTATGGGTTGCGACAATACTAATTTGGTCGGCGATATCCATTCCTGCAACGACTTGGCCAAATACAGCATAACCATCATTAGAAGCGCTAGCGTCCAATTGCGGATTATCTAATACATTAATAAAAAATTGCGAAGTAGCGGAATTTGGATCATTAGTTCGTGCCATTGCTATAGTACCGCGTGAGTTACTTATACCGACACTGGCTTCATTAATGATTGGATCATTTCCAGGCTTTGATACTAGCCCTGTCGTTAAGCCTCCACCTTGAACCATAAAGTTGCTGATAGTGCGATGAAAGAGTGTCTCTTGATAAAAACCACTATCGGCATAAGTTTTAAAATTCTGCCCAGTGACAGGAACATTGGTTAAATCTATTGCAAGCGTCATGTCCCCTTTAGTGGTTACGATCAAATAACAGATATCGGCTTTTAGCTCTGGAGCTTCGACAGGAGGAGTCGGTGGTGTTGGCGAATCAGCGCTATCAGATCCGCACGCAGCGATAGACAGACAAGTTAATAGAGGCAACAACTTCTTCATATTTAAACCTTTATATTATTTGTAACCAACATTTAAAGTTGGCACATTATCCAGTAAATGTGTGGTCTTTGTTTTTTACTTGTAGGGTGTTTGTTGCGCTGAGTTTACATGTTGTGGGTTGGCTCGCAATAGCTCACTTGCCAAAGTTACAAAATGTCGCAGTTCAATTTTTACAATCGTATGTCGAGAATGGACGTTATCATGTCAAGAATTGTCGACTATTTCTGCTTGTATAGCTGAATGGTTTGCTGCAAATATCCGATGTCCATTCGTCGATTTGGGGGCAAAATAAGCAAATTGGAATGATTTTCTAACAGAGAAAGGAAATTATCAGCTATTAGGCAATATCTTTTTATCATTTGTTGGCGCTTACGGGTATAATAACCAACTAATTTTTATTCAGTGTCTATCTATCGATGTTAAATTTTTTTGCTGCAGCTCCTCGGGGCTACGAATACGCGTTATCGCTTGAATTAGCGGAGCTTGGCGCTTCAGATATCAAAGAAAGTGTAGCGGGAGTTTATTTTACTGCTTCTCTAGAACTTGGTTATCGGATCACCCTTTGGTCGCGACTAGCCAGCAGAATCATTTTAGTGATCCATAAAGGTCCTTGTGAGTCACCAGAGCAGCTTTATAACGCCGCTTACGGTATTGACTGGCAGATGCAGTTTTCTAACCGCAGTACTTTTAGTGTCGATTTTCATGGCATGGGTGGCTTCATTAACAACACCCAATTTGGTGCATTGAAAATTAAAGATGCAATAGTCGATCGCTTTCGTGATGATGACTTTTCTCGTCCGAACGTTGCAAAAATCGATGCTGATTATAAAATTGATGCCCATTACCGCCGCGGCGAAATAACCATTGGGATTAACTTTTCTGGTCCAGCGCTACACAAGCGTGGTTATCGTAGTACAACGGGTGAAGCACCGCTAAAAGAAAACTTAGCAGCAAATATGCTGGTACGTAGTGGTTGGAAGAAGTCTCCTGTCACCTTACTAGACCCTTTTTGTGGTAGCGGAACCATACTTATTGAAGCGGCTATGTTGGCTTGTGACATTGCACCTGGTATTCACCGTGAACGGTTTGGTTTTGAAAAGTGGTTACCTCATAACGATAAGGTTTGGCAGGAATTATTAAACGAAGCTCATGCTAGAGCATCGATTGGAAAAACCCGATGTGAAATCAAATTCTATGGGTCTGACATTGATTCAAGATTGGTAGCACTAGCAAAACGTAATGCTGAAAACGCAGGCGTGCTTGAGTTTATTGATTTTAATGTCAGTAACGCGCTTAATATAAGCGTACCAGCACCGACTGGCTATTTGATTTCGAATCCCCCTTATGGTGAACGTTTAGGTAACATGACCTCGTTACTGCAACTTTATTATCAGCTAGGTGATAAGTTCAAAGCAGAGTTCGGTGGCTGGAACTTAGCGATTTTAAATAGCGATTCAGAACTATTGTCAGCATTAAAGCTAAAAGCTGATAAACAGATGAAGATGAATAATGGTGCACTTGAATGTGCATTCAATCTTTATACAGTTCATGCTGAAAACACTCGTCGCGTAGACCCTGCAAATATTAAGGTCGATGGCGATGTGAGTGACATTGCGGTGCCTTTTGCTAACCGTATTAAGAAGAACTTTAAACAGTTACAAAAATGGGCTAAGAAAGAGGGAATCGATAGTTACCGTCTCTATGATGCCGACTTGCCTGATTATAATGTAGCCATTGATAAATATCTTGATCACGTTGTTGTTTATGAATATGCCGCACCTGCAGAGATCCCTGAGTCGGTGTCAAAACGCCGTTTAACGGATGTGTTGATTGCACTGCCACATGCAATAGGAATCGATCCTAATAATATTGTGTTGAAGACCCGAGAGCGTAAAAAGGGCATTTCACAGTATGAAAAGATGCAAGCTAATAAGCTTGAACTTATTACGACTGAGTATGGTGCCAAATTTAAGCTAAACCTTAAAGAATATTTGGATACGGGGTTGTTTTTAGATCATCGCTTAACCCGCAAAATGGTAGGTGAAAAGTCTAAAGGGCGCAGTGTGTGTAACCTATTTGCTTATACCGGTACTGCGTCGGTACATGCAGCACTCGGCGGGGCCACGTCGGTTACGACGGTTGATATGTCGAATACCTACATCAATTGGGCGAAAGAAAACTTTGCGCTTAATGGTTTAAACGATGATAAATATCAATTTGTTCAAGCAAACTGTTTACAGTGGATAAAGCGCACCCATGATAGGTTCGATCTTATCTTTATCGATCCGCCAACCTTCTCAAATTCAAAGCGTATGGAAGATTCTTTCGACGTGTTGCGCGATCATGTGCCTCTATTGAGTAACTTGATAAAACTGCTTAATCCAGGCGGAGAAATTATTTTCTCAAACAACAAGCGTAAATTTAAGATGGAAATTGAGCAATTAGAAGCTGCTGGCCTGTCGATTAAGAATATCGATAACCAAACATTACCATTGGATTATAAGCGTAACCCGCAAATCCATAACACTTGGCTTATCACTCATGCCGAGTAAAGTTAACGCTGTTATTTTATATCACACAGATGCATGTCATCTGTGTGAACTCGCTGCGGAGTTGTTACAACAAGCACAAGTCGTTTTTGTTGCTGAAGATATTTGTGAAAGCGAGTTATTAGCTGAAAGTTACGCGACACGGATCCCAGTGGTAAAAACAACAGATAATCGCGAGCTGGGCTGGCCATTTGACCTCAAAGCATTACAAGAATTTTTAGGAGCGTAAGTTGAGTTTAGTACGTATTAATAACGGCTCTTTAGCCTATGGTTATACCCCGTTATTGCAAAAAGCAGATTTCACCATTGAACCTGGTGAGCGGGTTTGTATAGTAGGTCGCAATGGTGCAGGTAAATCTAGCCTGATGAAAGTACTAAGCGGTGATGTTCTGCTTGATGAAGGTGAGTTTAATATTGCTACCGATGTTAAAGTCAGCCGATTGCAACAAGATCCACCTAAAGCCGAACAAGGAACTGTTTATGCTTATATCGCAGCAGGCTTACAGGAAGTAGGCGAAAAGTTAGAGCGCTATCACCAACTTTCCCATGACGTGGCAACCGCTAATCCAGATGAAATGGAGCGTATGCTGAAGCAGATGGAAAGGCTACAAGGCGATATCGATCATTTAAATGGATGGCAACTCGATAATCGGATTAACCAGAACTGTGAGTTACTTGGTTTGGATGCTGACGCACCATTATCTGAGTTATCGGGTGGCTGGCAACGTAAAGTGGCTTTAGCTCGATCTTTGGTTAGTGATCCTGATCTGCTGCTGCTCGATGAGCCGACTAACCACCTCGACATCGATACTATTGAATGGCTAGAACAATTCCTGCTCAGCTACCGTGGCGCAATTGTATTTGTCAGTCACGATAGAGGGTTCATTGATAGAATGGCGACCCGAATCGTTGATTTGGATCGTGGTATTGCAACCTCTTGGCCTGGAAGCTACCAAGCTTACTTAACAGGTAAAGCAGAATGGTTACGGGTAGAAGCTGAGCAAAATGCTCACTTTGATAAAAAGCTAGCCGAAGAAGAAGCATGGATCCGTCAAGGCGTTAAGGCTCGTCGTACTCGTAACGAAGGCAGAGTACGTGCTCTTAAAGATTTACGCGTAGAGCGCATGGCACGTCTAAATCGTCAGGGCGGCGCTAAAATGTCAGTTGCTGATACGGATCGCTCTGGTAAGCTGGTGTTTGATATTGAGAACCTTGAATATAACCTGCCTGATAAAAACTTGGTTAAGAATTTCAGTTCAACAGTCATGCGTGGCGACAGAATTGCATTGATAGGCCCTAATGGTTGCGGTAAATCAACGTTAGTTAAGCTGCTTATCGGTCAACTTGAAGCGCAGTCTGGTAGTGTGAAAGTGGGGACTAAACTTGAAATTGCTTACTTCGACCAGTACCGAGAAGCGTTAGATCCTGAAAAAACAGTAGAAGATAACGTAGGCGAAGGTAAGAAAACCGTTACCATTAATGGCCAAGACCGTCATATATTGAGTTATCTACAAGACTTTTTGTTTTCACCTTTAAGGGCTAGAACACCGGTTAAAGCTCTTTCTGGTGGTGAAAAGAACCGTCTGTTGCTAGCGCGCTTATTGCTTCGTCCTGCAAATCTTATTATTCTCGATGAGCCAACAAACGATCTAGATATTGAAACCCTAGAGCTGCTTGAGTCTTTACTCGCAGATTATAAGGGGACTCTACTACTTGTTAGCCACGATAGAGCGTTTATCGACAATACGGTTACCAGTAGTTGGTGGTTTACTGGCAATGGTGGTTGGAGTGAATATGTTGGAGGCTACCAAGATGCGGTGTCTCAAGGCGCTAAATTTTATTCTGAGGAACCTCAGGAGCAAAAGAGTGTCCAACCTCCAGTTGTTGAAAAAAAGCCGGCGGTAGCAGCTAAACCGGCGAAGAAGTTATCGTTTAAGCTACAAAGAGAATTAGAGTCTTTACCTGCATTGATGGAACAGTTAGAGCAGGATATTGAAGCATTGCAAAGTATTATTAGTGATCCTGATTTTTATGCTCAGGAACAAAAAACAGTTAACGAAAAGCTAAAGGCTCTGTCCGATAAGGAAGGTCTACTTGAGAGTTACTTTGAGCGATGGGAAGAGCTCGAGTCATTGAAGTAAGCTAAAAAATAAAAAATGGGAAGTAATTCATGAAGTTTAAGTTGGAAAAGACCCTATCCTTAGTCGCCGTTGGTGTATTAAGTGTCCTTCATGGTGCACAAGCTGCACCTGTTTATGAAATTAAAAACCTCGATACCGAGACATTTAACTTAAACGGTACGATTGCCAATACTCGTAACGGTTATGGTATGGCAGTTAACAACAACGACGAAGCGGTTGGTGCTGCCAAAGGTAAGAAGAAACTAAACGTTGATGAAGATGATAATGGCGTCATTGATATCGAAGATGGCGTGTCTGATGCTGAAACAATTACTTATTCAGTAAACCTACCTATTATTGCTAATAACTTCACTTTCACTTCAATCGAAAATGATCCTGTAACCCCTTGGTTACCGACTTTTGAGAGTGTAAATGGCACCACAGCGCCAACGTTTCCTGAAGATGAGGATACGGTTAATTCAGTCGATACTTTTTACTACGGCATAAATGATGCAAAAGTAAAAGTCGGTGCGATGACGGCTGTTGAACAAACAGTTCCTTATTCTGGTAGCAGTGAAACGCAAGAGTTTTGGTACTACCGCGAATATGAACAACGTGGCTTCGTTAAGGATGATAGCAATACTGAAATCGCTTTGACGCCACCGTACACTGAGTATGTTTCAGAGCAAGATGATGGTGACGTGACCGTCACCGTTGGCGGCTTCTCAAGTGGCACAGCAGTTAATAGCAACAATCTGATTGCCGGTTATGCCAGTACGGATATCAGTAAAAACAGTGCTAACATTATCGACTCATGCGTTTCGAATAATAGTGAAACTGCACCTACCGATATTTGTGTGCAAAATAGACAGTACCCGAATAGTAGTGGTTTTAGAGACATTCAATATCAGACTCGTGGCTATGTCTGGAAATACGAAGCTGGCGCTGTCACAGAGAGCTTTGAGCTTCCTCTTGGCTTAGAAGTGACTAATGATGGCGTTTATACTGGACAAGGTCTTGGAATCAATGCCGCTGGTGTTGT
Organism: Shewanella piezotolerans WP3; assembly: GCF_000014885.1. Lineage (NCBI taxonomy): Bacteria > Pseudomonadati > Pseudomonadota > Gammaproteobacteria > Alteromonadales > Shewanellaceae > Shewanella > Shewanella piezotolerans. The sequence continues at coordinate 2,947,409 of NC_011566.1, read as the reverse complement.
TGCTGGTCGCTCGCATGTTTATCGTGACGGCAATAAGGACAGATTGTATTTCGATGCTGCTTATTGGAAGCAAGATGCTGAAGGTGCTTATCAATATAACTGGGTTGATGTTGATACGGTTAAAGATGTGCGTTCATCTATCGCTTACGATATTAACGACAGCGGTATTTTGATTGGTAGTTACAGTAAATATATTGAAGGGTATATCCGAGATAAGTTCTTCTATATCGATACGAGTGATGCCAACGCCGAAATCATCACACCTAATGATTTCTATAACAACCTTTCTGACTTAGGAAGCCGTGGTAGAGGCATTAATAATAATGGGCAAGTGGTTGGCTATATCGAAACTACCCATGATAAGGAAAAGCCAAGACCTAAAGCTGGCTTCTTGTATAACATCGCAGAAGATGAGTTTTCGAATCTTAATGATCTACTGACTTGTCAGTCAAAAGGTTTTGTAAAGGATGATTCAGACAAGTGGGTTCGTAATAAAGTTGCAGTCGAAGATGGTTCTGGAAAGACACTGACTTACGAGAGCGAAATCAAGATTGTAGAAGCAAACAGTATTAGTGATAGTGGCACGATTGTGGGCACAGCGTTTATTCGTAAGCCTTCGTATCAATTCGATTCTAGCGGTAATTTAATTATCGGTGATAACGGATTACCATTTTTTGAACTTAATGGCTACGGCGATCCGGTCACTTCATTTTTACCGCGTATGATGGTTATCCAAACTACGGGTGAGGACGCTACAGATGAATGGAAAGCGGCCAATAATTGTGTTGACGATAATGAAGACAACGGTAACTATGAGCGAAAGGGCGCAGCGAGCCTCGGATGGTTGTTAATGTTGCCGTTAGTTTGGCTGCGACGCAAAAGAAAGTAGCTGACTAGATGAGTAGACTAAATCGAGGCAATTTGCCTCGATTTTTTTTATTTTTATTTTTATGACATAACTCAATAGCTTAATATTTAACCTGTAAAATGTCGGTTTTTTTTGATTGATCTCTCGAGCAAAAAGTTTTATTCATAGTCATGAAGCATTAGCTTCTACCATTATGGAAGAGAGGACGCTTGCATGAAGAGACAAAAACGAGATCGATTAGATAGAGCTTTTTCGAAAGGTTTTCAGGCTGGGATAGGGGGCCGTTCTAAAGAGATTTGTCCATATTCGACACTTGACTCTAAGTCACAATGGCTTGGAGGTTGGCGAGAAGGTATTGATGGTAGGTTAAGCGGTTTATTTAATAAATGAACGAGTATAACAAAAACGCCCTCTATTAAGAGGGCGTTGTCATTAGTCATGTTTTGTAAGCTTAAAAGCTAGAGGTATCTGTAAAAATACCAACTTTTAGATCTTTAGCGCTATAGATTTCGCGGCCATCAACTTCCATTGTTGCATCAGCAATGCCCATAACTAGTTTACGGTACACTTTACGCTTTATCGTAAGCTTGTAGGTAACCTTTTTAGCTTCTGGAAGTACTTGACCAGTAAATTTTACTTCGCCAACGCCAAGCGCGCGTCCTTTTCCTTCAGCACCTTCCCAACCTAAGAAAAAGCCAACAAGTTGCCACATAGCATCTAGGCCAAGGCAACCTGGCATAACAGGGTCTGCTGCAAAGTGGCAGTCAAAAAACCAAAGATCTGGATTGATATCGAGTTCAGCAACAATTTCACCTTTACCAAATTCACCGCCATCTGCATTGATCTTAAGTACACGGTCGATCATTAACATATTGTCTTTCGGTAATCTCGGAGAGTTAGGTCCGAAAAGGTTGCCAAGTCCGCAGGCAACAAGGTCTTCTTTTGTAAAACTGTTAGCATTACTCATTATTTTTGGTTCTCCAGCAATTTGAACCGCCAAGGTTAGCGAACACGTGTACGCTAAACAACTCCGATCAGCTAGAAAATGACAGTTTTTCTCGCAGCCTCACAAAAAATGACTTTTCTTCCTCTTGATATCCCGCTAAACCTTCTAATCTTGTTTGTACAAGGCCGTAAAGGGAGTCATTTGGGAACTGATTGTCTTGATCTGCAGTTCCTGCGGGAGTTTGCATTAATATCTCAGCCGCTTCATCGATGTGCTTTACTTGATAGAGTGTAAATTGCCCTTCGTTAACAGCATTAATAACAGATTGGTGCAAGTTTAACTGCTGCATATTAGAACAGGGAATAATGACGCCTTGATGACCAGTCAGTCCACGGCGTTGACATAATTTGAAAAAACCTTCGATTTTTTCATTAACTCCACCAATGGCTTGTACATTACCAAATTGGTCAATTGCTCCGGTAGCGGCGATACTTTGCTTAATGGGCTTTTCAGATATAGCAGATATTAAGCTGCAGTATTCTGCTAAAGAGGCGCTGTCACCGTCGATCTCTTGGTATGACTGCTCAAATACGATATTGGCATTGAGGTGTAATGGCGCATCTTTACCAAATATACGATATAGGCACGAAGACAGGATCATCATGCCCTTTGCATGAATGTTACCACCAAGCTCAGACTTACGCTCAATATCAGCAACTTCGCCATCTCCATAATGCACTGAGGCGGTTATTCTTGCGGGTTCACCATAACTATACTCGGCATTTTCAATGACGGTTAAGCCATTTATTTGGCCGATAATTTCATCTTGTGTTGGCAGGTTGATAAACAAGTCATCGAAGTTTTGCTCCGATAGTTTTTCGGAGGCATTATGGCGTTGATTAAACATATCAATACTGAGACGAAATGCTTTTTCATCGATATGTGTTTGCTGAGAATAAGTGCTTGCTTGGACCAACAACTGTTCAATATTAATTGACATTAAGCTTAAGCGTTGTTGGTGATCGGCAAGCCTTGCACTGTATTCCAGTAATGCCAATCTTGCTGGATCATCAATGGTTAAACTAATGTCCTCTAAAATACAATCCAACCATTGGTTATAATGGGCCAACGGCACTTCATTGAGGTCAACCTCATTTAGCAATTCACCTAATAAGGGGAATAAATTGGCAAAAATGGGTTCACCGAGCCAGCAATGACCATATTGGTTACTCGAACCAATAAGTATAATCTTACAGTTTAGTGCTATAGGTGGGAGACTGGAATGTACTTGATATTCCTTTTTATCAAGTATTTCTAACAGTAGCTCCCAAAGCGTTTCTCTTTTCCAAATGGAATCAGCACAGATAAATAAATAATGGCAGTTGGCAAGCGCGCCAGCTCTATAATGTTTTGTGCGCTCGTCATATCGCCCGATCAGGTCATGTTTTTTAATCGTGCCAGAAAGATACTGATGTGTTGTTTGTTTAGCAGCGAGCAACTGTTGCTTGTCACTTTGCTCACACCAAGCCGTACCATTACCAGTTAACACCAGATTTTTATCGACAAAAACTCCTTCCGTTTCGACGAGGGCTCGGATAATATTTTTGCGATTACAACCCGAGTAATCCGCTAAATACATATGTTGGTCATGAGTATTACTCAATAATTTGAAAGCATCACGAACACGAGATTGACCAATTAAACGGACTTCTGAAGGACTATTGTCTGCGGCCGCTGTCGTTAGGGTAAACTGCGGTTTGAGTGCAGAAGCAGGAATAATATTTGAGTTCATATATATCTGTTAAGTTTTTCAATTAGAGAGATATTAACATAGTATTGCGGTTAGCCTTTAATATGTCAGTGATAGATGGCCAGCTGACGGCTTTTAGAGCAATAGGGTTGATTGCTGAGAGTAAACAATCATCAATTTGATTGTAAGATCACCACTTGATTGCTGTTAGCAAAGTTTTCATCTATTTAGTATTTACAACATGGATGTAAACGCCTAGTATTTACCTCGTTAGGAGAGATGGCAGAGTGGTCGAATGCACCGGTCTTGAAAACCGGCATGGGTTTGTAGCCCATCTAGGGTTCAAATCCCTATCTCTCCGCCACATTAAAGAAGGCAGCCTAAATGGCTGCCTTTTTGCTTTCTGATTAAGTCATTGTTATTTAGACTAATATTGGATATTGCCAGTATTGCTCTAAGTAAGATTTAACTTTCTAAATTTTCTTTTATGGGCTAAATTAGACTGAATAAGATAGCTTGATACACGTGTAGAGCAAGCAGGTTTAATTTAGGGTAGGGCAGCTTTGATTTCAGTATATTTAGTCGATGACCATGAGCTAGTACGTACTGGTATTCGGCGTATTCTAGAAGATGAACGCGGAATAAAGGTCGTTGGTGAAGCGGGTGACGGTGAGACGGCTGTTCAATGGTGCCGTAAAAATGAAGCCGATGTCATTTTGATGGATATGAATATGCCAGGTATTGGTGGCTTAGAAGCGACCCGCAAAATTCTAAGGTTTCAAGCTCATGCAAAAATAATCGTGCTGACTATACACACTGAAGATCCATTTCCTACGAAAGTGATGCAAGCTGGTGCTTCTGGTTACTTAACCAAAGGTGCAACCTCTCCAGAAGTGTTACAAGCTATTCGTCAAGTTGCACATGGTCAACGCTATTTATCCCCTGAAATTGCGCAACAAATGGCTTTAAGTCAGTTTAATCAGTCTGAAGATAATCCATTTAAATCCTTGTCAGAGCGAGAGCTGCAGATCATGCTAATGATCACCAATGGTTAGAAGGTAAGTGATATTTCTGAACAATTGAACCTTAGCCCTAAAACAGTGAATAGCTACCGATATAGGCTATTCGCCAAGTTAGGGATCGGCGGAGATGTGGAACTGACTCGACTAGCGATTAGGTATAAGATGCTTGATACTGGTCAGTTTTAAATCAACATTAGCGATTAGGTGAGCTAACACCGTATGAGTGAAACGTTCAATTCTAGCGAGTTTTTGAAAACGGTAACATCATCTCCCGGTGTATACCGTATGTATGATGTTGATAATATAGTTATCTACGTAGGAAAGGCTAAAGATTTAAAAAAGCGTTTATCTTCCTATTTTCGTAAAAATCTCACTAATGTAAAAACACAGGCTTTAGTCGCCAGAATTGCCAATATCGATGTCACGATTACCCATAGTGAAACCGATGCGCTAATCCTCGAAAATGATTACATAAAACAGTACATGCCTAAGTATAATGTGCTGCTGAGGGATGATAAGTCTTACCCCTATATTCTATTAAGTAATCATAAGCATCCGCGGCTTTCTTACCATCGTGGACCGAAAAGAGCTAAAGGCCAATATTTCGGGCCGTACCCCAATGGCGGAGCAGTTCGCGAAAGCTTACATTTACTGCAAAAAATCTTTCCAATTCGGCAATGTGATGACTTGTATTATAAAGCGAGATCTCGTCCGTGCTTACAGTATCAAATTGGTCGATGTAGTGCGCCATGTGTTGATAACGTTTCCCTAAAAGATTATCAAGAACAGGTTGCATTGGCGTCGCTGTTTCTGAAAGGCAAAGATCAGCAAGTGACCAAAGCACTTGTTGCAAAGATGGAGCAAGCTGCTGTCGAATTAAATTATGAGCAAGCGGCGCGTTATCGTGATCAAATCACAGCCTTAAGACGTGTTGCAGAGCAGCAGGAAGTCTCTCACTCATCTGGAGACATGGATGTAATTGGGGCGCATTTTGCATCTGGCGTGGCATGTTTTCATTTATTGTTTATTCGAGAAGGCAAAATATTCGGTAGTCGCAGCTATTACCCTAAAGTCCCCGTTGATACTGAATTATCTGAAGTTTTACGAGCTTTTATGTTTCAATTCTATCTCAACTCAGATAGCCAAAGAGTGACCCCTAAAGAGATTTTGGTCAGCGATGCTTTTGAAGAACAAGCTGAGCTGGCTGGTGCGATCAATACAGCACAGCAGAGGAAAGTTGAAATAAAGAGTCAGGTGCGTGGCGAGCGAGCACAATTTCTACGTTTAGCGCTCACTAATGCCACTAATGCAGTTAATACTAGGCTGGCACATCGAAATACTGTTGAACAACGTTTCTTATTATTAGAAGAGGCGATAGAAGTCAGTCATAAAATTCAGCGAATGGAGTGTTTCGATATTAGCCATACAATGGGCGAGAGTACAGTTTCGTCCTGTGTTGTATTTAATCGCGAAGGTCCTAATAAAGCCGATTATCGGCGTTATAATATTGAAGGCATTACTCCTGGCGATGATTATGCCGCTATGAAGCAAGCTATAAGTCGACGATTTGATAAAGTTGCTAAAGCCGGTAAGACACCAGATATACTCTTTATTGATGGCGGAATAGGCCAACTACGTATTGCTCAAAAGGTAGTGGATGAAAAATTTGTAGCATTAGATCATGCGCCAACATTGATTGGTGTTGCAAAAGGTGAGGGCCGTAAACCTGGTCTTGAAACCCTTATTTACGGTGAGAATGAAGAATCATTCACTTTACCTGCGGATTCGGGCGCATTACACCTTATTCAACAGATACGAGACGAATCTCATCGCTTTGCAATTACAGGTCACCGCAATAAAAGGCAGAAAACCCGCAACACCTCTACACTTGAATCCATTGAGGGAGTGGGTCCAAAGCGTAGAAAAGCGCTATTACAACATTTAGGTGGATTACAGGAAGTGAAGAGCGCAAGTGTGACAGAATTGGTAAAAGTACCAGGGATCAGCCTAGAAATGGCACAAACAATACATGATGCATTGCGAGGGTAGTAAAATTAAGGCAAGATTGGCGCTGCTTTTGAATTTTAGGTTTTATGATGCCGTTTAACATTCCTATCGCGTTAACACTTTTTAGACTATTACTGTTACCAGTATTCGTTGTTCTTTTCTACATGCCTGACAGTTGGGCACTTTTCGCTGCAGCTTTTGTCTTTTGGTTAGCCGCAGTAACTGATGCTCTCGATGGTTATGCTGCACGAAAACTCAAGCAATCAACTCGTTTTGGCGCCTTTCTTGATCCCGTCGCGGATAAAATAATGGTAACGACGGCATTAGTACTGCTCGTCGCTCAATACCAAAATGTCTGGTTGACTTTACCGGCATTATTTATGATAGGCCGTGAGATAGTCATTTCTGCATTAAGAGAGTGGATGGCTGAAATAGGTAAGCGCGGAGCGGTAGCTGTCTCTTGGATCGGAAAATATAAAACCGCTGCACAGATGACTGCAATAACTGGCTTAATCTGGCAACCAAACGATTTTATAATATATAGCGCATTTGGCTTGTTTTATGTCGCTGCGATACTGACTTTCTGGTCAATGATGAGCTACATAATAGCCGCATGGGGTGATTTAACCGCCGAGTAGCTCGTTTTAAAACCGATAAGATTAATTAGTGCGCAAGCAGTTATTTATCTACAAATATAGCGTTGACTCTTCGACATAAATCGGTAGAATGCCATTCCGTAGTCAAGGGGAAGCGAACTAAGCAAGAACTTGATTACAGATTAAATTGAAATGCGACATTAGCTCAGTTGGTAGAGCGATACCTTGCCAAGGTATAGGTCATCGGTTCGAACCCGATATGTCGCTCCAATTTAATATGGCGCGATGGCAGAATGGCTATGCTGCGGATTGCAAATCCGTCGATCTCGGTTCGACTCCGGGTCGCGCCTCCACAGTTTAAGAATTTGATGAGTGGTTAAGTAATTAACTACAGTGTTTCTACCGATAACACGTATCATCAAAATCAAAGAGTTTGCCCGAGTGGTGGAATCGGTAGACACAAGGGATTTAAAATCCCTCGCTTAATAGGCGTGCCGGTTCAAGTCCGGCCTCGGGTACCAAATATTCTCGCAAGAGAATTACATTAAGCCTCAACGAAAGTTGGGGCTTTTTTGTTTTTAAAATAAAGTGATTATTAAGCCTTAGCTTAATTAAATCAATTACCTACTGATTTCGTGACAACTGAACATCACCTATGTATATTGCATCCAAATTTAACTCAGAGGTCTAAGGATGAAGTCAACTTCGAAGGGATTTACCCTCATAGAACTTGTTACAGTGATTATAGTGTTAGGGGGGCTAGCAGTAGTGGCTTTGCCGAGATTTGTGAGTTTAGGGCAAGATGCCCATGATTCTGTCGCCCACAGTGTTTTTGGTAGCTTTAGCTCTTCAGTTAGCCTCTACCATAGCTGTTGGGCTGCATCGGGTGCTGCAGGATATCAAACCAATTTGGCTTGTTATGGTGCTGGGGATGTCGACTCTACAAGTACCGGATACCCTTTAGGTCTTGACACAATTAACAGTGAAAATGGAACAAAACTTCAAGGAGCATATTGTAAGCAGCTATGGGAAGGTCTGCTTGATAACAATGAATATAAGTTAGCCATGCACTCAAATGCAGCCTTTGAAGGCAATAATGACATTGTCTATTGGTATTACGGTGGCGATCTGACAAATAAGGATACGCACTGCTATTACAATTATATTGCTGATGATAGAAGTAAAGGGGCCGAGAACTGGCAACTAAAGTACTACCCAGCTACTGGTGAGACATCAATCTCTCGGTCAGTTTTGAGTATTCAATAGAGCACTTCTCAAAAGAATTACGGTAATCGCTGTTATTTTACAACACCGAGGTGCCTGATTTGCCGATATTAAGCTCGAGTAACGAGTTTCTATAGTCGTTTTATACTGTTGAGTGTCATATACAAAGCACATTTATTTGCCATACTTAGGAGGTGTCTTCTTATTTGGTGAGTCAATGCGGTTTATTAGTATTAGCTTTATTATTAGTCTAGTCTTGATGAGTGCGGCAGTGTTCGCTGATGAAAGAGCGAATGCGGCAAATAAAATGCTAGTAAAACAACTTAGGTTAATTCACCTTGTAGAGCCTAAAGCTAAGTATCAGCACCAGTTAACACAACTGACCTATGGCAAACCGACTAAAGAAACCCTTGAGAAAATTGAGTTTGACATCGCCAATTTCTGGGCACAACGTCATATCGCGATCCGCGATACAAATACCACCAATATTAACGATCCGCTCATAAGAGCAATGGCTCTTGAGCCGAAAATGGATAATTATTTACAACTACAGAACCGTATATCGCATCTAAGATGGTTGGCGGAACATCAACAATGGACACCTATCTATATTGAAGGCTTAATCCGACCTGGGATGAGTCATAAGTCGTTATTAGCCATAGCCGATAGACTGATGTTACTTGGTGATGGTGTTGCAAGTGCGCAAAGCGCTGAATCTTTGGATGACAGGTTAGTCAACGGAGTAAGGCGCTTTCAACGGCGTCACGGGTTAAATCCGGATGGCATTATCGGACCTGAAACATTGAAATGGATTAATGTTGATCCTATGGAGAGAGCTAGAATTCTCGCTAAGAGCTTTGTACAAAAAGCAGAATTCATGTCACAAAGAGCAGAACAGTTTTTGGTGATCAATATCCCAGCCTATGAAATGGAGTTAATTAGCCAAGGAAAAGTCGAACTTGAGTCGCGCGTCATAGTCGGTAAGCCTTATCGACAAACTCCATTGCTAAGTAGTGCTATTTCTAATGTAGTTATCAACCCAAGTTGGCGTGTACCTAAAAAGATTCTTTTCAATGATCTGCTTCCACAAGTAAGAATCGATGGTAATTATATCGAACAACGTGAGTTTGACGTTTTTGACCGTGAAGGCAATCAGGTTGTGAGATCAGCACAACAATGGCGAGATCTTGCTGCCGGCCCGTTTCCATTTAGGTTTGTTCAACGCCCTGGCGTCAACAATACTTTAGGAAGGTATAAGTTTTATTTTCCGAATGATTATAGTGTTTATCTCCATGACACGTCAGATCCCAAGTTGTTTAATAAAAGCTACAGGGCGCTATCTTCAGGATGTATAAGAATTGAAAATGTTGAGGGATTAGCTAATTGGATGGCCGCAAACTTGGTGAAAGATAAGCAAACATGGGTAGATAGGCACATAGATAGAAACAAGACCCAGTGGTTTGCGCTAAATTCAACCTTAAATGTTCACTTGGTGTACTGGACCGCCTGGATTGATAAAGACAATTTGGCTCAGTTTAGAAATGATATCTACCAGAAGCAGTCAATAAATGATGCATCAGACCCTTCAGTTGCTCATATCAATAACTTATAGTCCACTTTTCACTATTTTATGCTGATACCTTGCATTTCTTAGACTTTAAGGCTACTTTGCCTGCCAGTTGTAGGAAAAGTAGTCAGTGGTGATCGTGTGACCGTAGTATGTTCTGCTCGTAGACAGTTATTATTAGGCCTTGGTGGAGTAGCAATGTTTTCTATGTTGCCCACTAAAGCACAAGCTAGTCGTTCAACCAAAGGGGTTAGAAGTTTAGGCTTTTACAACCGTCATACAGGTGAACGAGGGCAGGGAAGCTATTGGATTGATGGTGATTACCAAAGTGATATTTTGACTGATTTTAGTCAGGTATTGCGTGATCATCGCCAAAATGAATCTGCTCCAATGGATAAACGTTTATTTGATTTTGCTTATTTATTAAAAGAATCGTTAGGTTATGACGACGAATTACACATAATATCAGGTTATCGATCGCCAAAAACGAATCAAATGCTTGCTAAGCGAAGTAATGGAGTTGCTAAGAAAAGCTACCATATGAAAGGCATGGCACTTGATATTGCAGTACCAGGTGTAAAACTTGCAGAGGTAAGAAGTGCCGCTTTAGCGCTTAAACTGGGCGGAGTAGGTTACTACCCTAACTCAGGTTTCGTGCATATTGATACAGGCCCAATTAGAAGTTGGTAACAAACTCTGGGAGTAGGCAGATAGTTTTTGTTTACTTGGTCAGTCTATGTTAGTATTCGCCGGCTTTTAGCAAGTAATGGTTGGTCGAAAACCGTTACTGTACATTTATATTATTTTTTATTAAGTGAGTTTTATTATGTCTTATACAATCGCTGCACAAATCCGCACTGAAATAGGGAAAGGTTCGAGCCGCCGCCTACGTCATGCTAACAAAGTTCCTGCTGTTATCTATGGTCCAGGTAAAGAAGCTATCTCTATCGTTTTCGATCATAAAGATATTATCAATATCCAAGCGAACGAAGATTTTTACACTACTGACCTAACTATCTCTCTTGATGGTAAAGACGTAGCTGTACGTGTTCAAGACATGCAGCGTCATGCGTTCAAGCCTTTGATTGAACATATTGATTTCAAATTTGCTTAAATTTTAAGTAGATTTTAAAAAGCGCCACATAGGCGCTTTTTTTGTGGGCTATTTTTAGCATTAAATGTTCGCAGCATTATCTAACTTTTGTTCAGGGCAGACAGCGATAACCTTCACATCACTATTTTCACCTTGCTCTATTCTAACGTCAAAACCCCAAAGCCTGTGTATATGTTTTACAACCTCGTGGCGTGTATCTGCTAATGGGATCCTCGCATTGGGCACATATCTAAGGGTTAGTGATCTATCACCTGATACTTCAACATTGTGAACTTGAATATTGGGCTCTAAGTTAGACAGGTTATATTGTTGCGACAGTTTCTCTCTGATCTCTTTATATCCCTGTTCGTCATGTATCGCAGATACAGCTAAGTAGTTCTTGTTATCGTCGTCAAGAATAGAAAAAAGTTTAAATTGACGAATGATATTGGGGGATAGGTACTGGCTAATGAAGCTTTCATCTTTAAAATTTTCCATGGCAAAATGCAGTGTCGTTAACCAATCACTACCAGCGATGTCCGGGAACCAATGCTTATCTTCCTCTGTCGGGTTTTCGCATATACGGCGTATATCAACAAACATATTAAACCCGAGTGCGTAAGGGTTTATACCGCTATAGTGTGGACTGTTATAACTTGGCTGTGCGACAACGCCAGTGTGGCTTTGTAAAAACTCTAACATGAAGCGATCCGTCACTAATCCTTCATCGTAGAGATGATTTAAAATCGTATAGTGCCAAAATGTAGCCCACCCTTCATTCATTACCTGGGTTTGCTTTTGTGGGTAAAAATATTGGCCCATCTTTCTTACTATTCGAACTATTTCTCGTTGCCACGGCTCTAGAAGAGGCGCATTTTTTTCGATAAAGTATAGAATATTCTCTTGTGGCTCAGCTGGAAAGCGTTGAGCTTGAGCTTTTTGTTCTTCATGAGGTGCAATAGGCACAGTCCGCCATAGATCATTTACCTGACTTTGAAGATATGCTTCACGGTCTTTTTGGCGCATTTGCTCCTCTTTGAAAGAGATCTCACTAGGACGTTTATATCTGTCGACGCCAAAGCTCATGAGTGCATGGCAGGAGTCAATGACACTTTCAACCTTTTCAATTCCATATTTTTCTTCACAATCACTAATATAATTTCTAGCAAATACGAGATAATCAATAATGGAGCTAGCGTCAGTCCAAGTCTTAAATAAATAGTTACCTTTAAAGAAACTATTATGGCCTAAACTAGCATGCGCCATGACTAGCGCTTGCATAGTTATGGTGTTCTCCTCCATTAGGTATGCAATACAAGGATCTGAATTGATAACAATTTCGTAGGCTAAGCCCATTTGTCCTCTTTTATAGCCTTGTTCGGTTTCAATAAAGCGTTTACCGAAAGACCAATGGGTATAGCCAATAGGCATACCGATCCCTGCATAGGCATCCATCATCTGCTCTGCGGTAATGACCTCGATTTGATTTGGGTAGGCATCCAATCGATAATGATTTGCCACGCGCTCAATTTCAGTTAAATAAGTCTGTAGTAAATCGAAATTCCAATCAGGACCATCATCTAGCGGTGTTCTTTTTTTAGTGGTGTCCATAGCGCCCCCTAAACAGCTTGTTTCTTAAACAACTCTCTAAATACAGGATAAATATCTTCAGCTTGTTTGATGTGCTGCACTGCGATGTTATCGTGTGATTTCTGGAGAGTTTCGTACTCTCGCCACAGTGTTTGATGAGCTCTGTTGGTAATTTCGATATAACTAAAATACCTGACTACTGGAAGTAATTGTTTTTCGAGTATTTGATTGCATGAAGGCGAGTCATCGGCCCAATTGTCACCATCGGAAGCCTGTGCTGCATAAATATTCCATTCATTTTCAGGGTAACGCTTTTGTTGGATCTCATGCATTAATTTCAATGCACTGGACACAATTGTTCCACCTGTTTCTTGGGAGTAGAAGAACTCGTGTTCATCGACCTCTTTTGCTTGGGTGTGATGGCGGATGTAAACGACTTCTAGGTTTTTATAGGTTCTTGTTAAAAACAAATAAAGTAATATATAGAAACGTTTAGCCATGTCTTTGGTTGCCTGATCCATAGATCCCGAAACATCCATAAGACAGAACATAACGGCCTGACTGGAGGGTACCTCTCGTTTTGCATAGTTGTTATAGCGTAAATCAAAGGTATCAATAAAAGGCACCTTTTTGATCCTACGTTGTAAATCATCAATTTCAGCCTTTAAAGCTAAAATGCGCTCTGCGTTAGAGCCAGCTTTACTTTCAAGTTCTTCAAGCTCCTGTTGTAATTCATTTAGGGTGCGCTTCTTGGTGGATGTCATCGCCATACGACGGGCGATAGATGAGCGTAATGAGCGCACGATGTTAATATTTGCGGGAACACCATCATTGGTAAAACCAGCCCGATATACCTGATACTCGACAAGTTTATTCAGTCGGTTATTTTGAAGGTTGGGCAGCTCTAGATCTTCAAATAACAGCTCTAAGTATTCATCTTTAGAGATCTGAAATACGAAATCATCGTTGCCTTCACCTGAATCAGATGCTTCACCTTGTCCTGCACCTTGTCCATTACCTGAAGGCGGCCTTTCTATTTGATCACCTCGACTAAATTGGTCGTTTCCAGGGTAGACCCTGTCACGGACGCCTCCACTTCCTTGATGAAATGTCGGTTCACTAATGTCCCGTGTGGGAATGCTGATCTTCTCCCCTTTGTCTACGTCAGTAACACTTCGATGTGTTACTGCGTCACTTACCGCTTTTTTTATCTGTTTTTTATAGCGATTAATAAATCGTTGTCTATTGACGGTACTTTTACCTTTTGCGTTTAGTCTTCTATCGATGAAATTTGCCATGCGCACCTCCTAGCCTGACGAAGGGGAGGGTTCTCCCCTTTTATGGCTTTTCTAAGAAGACTTTCTAACTCTCAGATACCACTCTGATAGTAGCCTTACTTGCTTTTGGGTATAGCCTTTCTCCATCATTCTATTGACGAAATCATCATGCTTACGCTGATCATCAGTTGATGTTTTGCCATTAAAGGAGATTACTGGTAGTAGATCCTCGGTATTAGAGAACATTTTCTTCTCTATTACTGTTCTTAGTTTTTCATAACTTGTCCATAGAGGGTTTGTTCCTTCGTTATTAGCCCTTGCCCTAAGGACAAAGTTAACGATCTCATTTCTAAAATCCTTAGGGTTACTGATCCCTGCGGGCTTTTCTATTTTTTCAAGTTCGGCATTAAGCGCTGCTCTATCAAATAATTGGCCTGTTTCTGGATCTCTATATTCTTGATCTTGAATCCAGAAATCAGCATAGGTGACATATCGGTCGAAAATATTTTGTCCATATTCCGAGTAAGACTCTAGATAAGCTGTTTGAATTTCTTTCCCGATAAACTCCACATACTTAGGGATAAGGTAGCCTTTTAAAAATTCTAAATAGCGTTCGGCTGTTTCAGTTGGAAACTGTTCCTGCTCGATTTGGCGTTCCAGCACATAGAAAAGGTGAACGGGATTTGCTGCAATTTCTGTGTGGTCAAAATTGAATACTTTGGATAAAATTTTGAAAGCAAAACGGGTGGATAATCCCAGCATTCCCTCATCAACGCCAGCATAGTCACGATACTCTTGGTAAGACTTTGCTTTAGGATCAGTGTCCTTTAGGCTTTCACCATCATAAACACGCATTTTTGAATAGATTGAGGAGTTCTCTGGTGCGACTACCCGCGAGAGGACACTGAATTGTGCCAAGGTTTCTAATGTACCAGGGGCACAAGGGGTATTGGCCAGTTCAGAATTAGTAAGGAGCTTTTCGTAAATTCGTACCTCTTCAGATAGGCGTAAACAATAGGGGACTTTTACGATATAAACACGGTCTAAAAACGCTTCGTTGGTTTTGTTGTTTCTAAAGGTTGTCCATTCTGACTCATTAGAGTGAGCCAGAATAATACCGCCAAAAGGAAGCGCTGAAAGTCCCTCTGTACCGTTAAAGTTACCTTCTTGAGTTGCTGTTAGTAGTGGATGAAGGACTTTAATTGGCGCCTTAAACATCTCAACAAACTCCATCATCCCTTGGTTTGCGCGACACAGCGCCCCTGAGTATGAGTAGGCATCTGCGTCATTCTGTGCAAAATGTTCTAGTTGCCTAATATCAACTTTACCGACTAACGATGAAATATCTTGGTTGTTTTCGTCCCCGGGTTCTGTTTTGGCGATGGCAAGTTGATCCAGTATAGAGGGGTAAACTTTTACTACTTTAAATTTCGATATGTCTCCTCCAAATTCATGTAGTCGTTTTACTGCCCACGGTGACATAATACTTTTTAAATAACGTTTAGGAATGCCGTACTCTTGTTTCAAAATCTCGCCATCTTCCTCAAGGTTAAATAGACAGAAAGGATGGTCGTTTACAGGGCTACGAACCCCGTCGGCGGTGAGTACATAAATAGGCACGTTCTGCATTAATGCTTTAAGCTTTTCAGCTAAAGAGGATTTACCGCCGCCAACTGGGCCTAACAGATAGAGAATTTGTTTTGACTCTTCAAGTCCTTGGGCTGAATGCTTTAAATAAGCGACAATTTGCTCAATAGCTTCTTCCATTCCATAAAAATCTTTAAAAGCTGGATAGCGAGATATTAATCGATTGGAAAAGAGCCGGCTTAAGATTGGGTCTTTAGACGTATCAATTAGCTCTGGCTCTCCAATAGCAATCAATAGGCGCTCTGCTGCAGATGCAAAAGCACTGCGGTCTTCTTTACAAATGCTTAGAAACTCTTCTAATGAATACTCTTCATCTAGTTTTTTTTCATAGCGTTGTTGGTAATGCTCGAAAATACCCATAACCCACCCCCTAAAACAACTTAAAAAGAATTAGAGGCTCATAGAAGCTGCCCCCTACTATTAAGGTTAGACGCTAATTTGCTTCATTGAGATAAAAAACCAAATAAAAACAATAAGAAATAGTTGCATTTGCAATAGTTGCAAATGATGAATGAGCAATAATTCATTTTTACTATAAAAATATTTGGCGTTATAGAGAGTATTACTTAGCGGAACTAAGTGCTTTTCGTTTGGAAAAATAAATGATGAATGTATTTTTTGGTGGGAGACAATCCGAGATAATTACTCGGATTGTCTATTTCAACTAATAGTAATAAACGCTAGGCGAGGTGACTTTTTCTACCTGAGCTAGCTTTTAGTTTTTGGAACAAGTGCTGGTATAAAAAAGATGACTAACGCTAACAGATATACTGAAAATGCTACGATCATCCATTGACCCATGGTGACGCCCATCATTTGCCAGGGGATATCAGTGCACATACCAGTCGGCATAAAAATCGATGGGATCCATTCATGCAGAGGCATCCAACTTGGAAACTCAGGCAAAAAAGAACAGGTTGCAAAAGGGGAAGGGTTAGTTTGCATATCGACTAGCTCAAGCGCTAGTTTAAGGCCGTAGGCAGCACTTCCTCCCCAGAGTCCCATCGCTACAAAACGTACTATACGAGATTGGTAGCCAGCAACGCCTAGAAAACCGGCAAATAAAATGCCAAATATTGCCAACCTTTGATAGATACACATCACACAAGGGTCAAGCTTCATAACATATTGGAAGAATAGTGCGGCCAGTTCTAAAGCAAGCGCCGTAGCTGTCAGTGTGAGCCATGCTGTACGTGATTGGGAATAATTGATTAGTGCATTCAACGATCAGGTCTCCTTTGCAAATAAAAAACGCCCGTAAGAGGGCGTTTTATATGACTTTCAAACTCTAAATTAGTTCAGTCAGCACATTATTAATGCGCTGATGCTGCACTATTTCCAACTTCTTGGAGGGTGTGATGAAGCAACATATTATTATCGTAGAAATATTGCGTCATCTGTTCAAGCGCTCCAAATTGAATCGCTAAGATCCCTACAATTGATAAAACAATTGTATATGGTAGCGCCATCCAAACCATCCGTCCGTAGGAAAGTCGGATGAGTGGGGCGATTGCTGATGTCAGTAAGAATAGGAAAGCCGCTTGTCCATTTGGTGTCGCCACCGATGGCAGGTTAGTACCGGTGTTAATAGCAACTGCAAGAAGGTCAAACTGGTCGCGGGTGATTTGACCATCAAGTAACGCAGCTTTAACCTCATTGATGTAAACGGTACCCACAAACACGTTATCACTGACCATTGAGAGTAAACCGATGGCAATATAGAAAATAACTAACTGAGTGTTACCTTCATAACTAAGCGCCCATTGAATGACGGGGGCAAACAGTTGCTGATCAATGATGACGCCAACAATAGCGAAGAAGACGGCTAACAACGCGGTGAATGGTAGTGCTTCCTCAAATGCTTTACCTAATTGGTGCTCGTTAGTCACACCGTTAAAGGCAGTGGTTAAAATGATGACTGAAAGACCAATAAGGCCAACAGATGCAAGGTGGAAGGCAAGACCAATAATGAGCCAAACACCGACAAGTGCCTGGATGATTAATTTTATTTTGTCATGCTTAGTACGATGTGCATCTTCATGAGCTGAGTAGTCAGATAAAATTTTGTGTACGGCATCAGGAAGCTGCTTACCGTAATCAAACACTCTGAATTTCTCAACTAAGAAACAAGTCAAAACACCTGCAACGAAGACTGGCACAGTGACAGGAGACATGCGTAGGGCAAACTCTGCAAATTGCCAGTTTGCTTGGGCTGCAATAATTAAGTTCTGTGGTTCACCGACCATAGTACAAACGCCACCAAGTGCAGTACCAACACCAGCATGCATTAGCAAGTTACGCAAAAAGCCCCTGAATGCTTCTAACTCTTCTTCACATAACTGGCTTTGGCCGTCGCTAGTGTGATCATGGCTATCATTAAAGTTTTTACCCGATGCCACTTTGTGGTAAATCGAATAGAAGCCCACCGCAACCGCTATAATGACTGCTATTACTGTAAGCGCATCTAGGAATGCTGACAAAAATGCTGATGCAACACAGCACATGATTGATACTGCAATCTTGGAACGAACTTTGGTGATCATTTTCGTGAAGGCAAACAGTAATAGTTGCTTCATGAAATAGATACCAGCAACCATAAAAATCAGTAGCAATAAAACTTCTAGGTTTGCTTCTATCTCATGCAGGACTTGACTGGGTGAAGTCATGCCTATTATTACCGCTTCAATTGCGAGTAAACCCCCTGGTTGCAACGGATAGCATTTAAGAGCCATCGCAAGGGTAAAAATAAACTCTAAAACCAACAGCCAACCCGCTACAAACGGATTAAGATAGAAAACGACTGGGTTGATCACTAGAAACGATAATATTGCGAATTTGAACCACTTTGGCGAATTGCCTAAGAAGTTATCAAGAAACGCCTGACTCATTGTCACAGGCATGGAATCCTCACTCTTGTTTTGTAATGTTCGTTTGTAACAATAAATTAACTAGATTTGTTGTTACTAATATATTTGCCGACGCCAAATGTAAACTGGATTTAATTAGAATACGACTGGGTTGATTACTAGAAACGATAATATTGCGAATTTGAACTACCTTGACAAATTGCCTAAGAAGTTAACAAAGACGCCAGAATCGTTGTCACTGGTATGGAATCCTCACTCTTGTGTTGTAATGTGCGATTGTAACAAGAAATTAACTAGATTTGTTGTTACTTATAAAATTGCCGATGCTAAAGGTAATTCCTTTTGACTAACTTAAACAGCACTGATTACCCAAACGGCTATCTATATCAAAAAAAATCAGCTAAAACGCATCAAACGGATAATTTTTAACCATGATTTTGCTTTTTGACCACTGTGATTATCTAATACGACGGTTTAGGTTTCCATTTTGGGTAGCTCTGGTATGATCAGTAATAGAACAACACTAATAATTGGATAGAGTAGGCTGATGATCATCAATGCCAAAGGCCCTGCAAGTTTTGCTGAGAAATATATTGTACGATCCATTTGGGAGAACAAATTTGCCCCAGGTTCTATTTTGCCAGCTGAACGTGAGTTGTCTGAATTAATAGGCGTAACACGCACGACATTACGTGAAGTGCTGCAACGTCTTGCCCGAGATGGCTGGCTAACTATTCAACATGGTAAACCCACTAGAGTGAATAATTTCTGGGAGACCTCTGGACTAAATATCCTAGAGACCATCGCTGAACTTGATCCTGATGGTTTTCCTGAGCTCGTCGATCAACTGTTATCGGCGCGTAGCAGTGTTAGTGCAATCTATTTTAGAGGTGCTATTCGCAATAACCCCGATAAGGCTGTTGAAGCATTATCAAAGCTTGATGAGTTGGAAGATACGGCTCAAGCTTATGCGGACTTTGATTATGAATTACAGCACACATTAGCTTTTTCTTCTGGTAATCCTCTTTATGTTCTCATTTTGAATGGTTTTAAAGGGTTATATAGCAGAGTCGGCCGTTATTATTTTTCTAGCGCCGAAGCACGAGCATTAGCGTTGGACTTTTATAAGCAACTGCAGCAGCTTGCAGTAGATAAGAATTATACGGACGTTGCTGGGTTAATGCGAACCTACGGGATTAATAGCGGTATGATGTGGCAGAGTTTACGCGATAAAATGCCAGTTGAGCTAGGCCATTCAAATACATAGAATTTTATCTTAGTTTAGTTCGTTTAATAAAAAAGCCATCTTTTAGATGGCTTTTTTGATGCTTAAGATTATAGGTCAAAGCTGTAGTAGATATCTAAGGATGTCAATTGTACCCGAAACCGTTTCTAGATAGAGTTGCGACAATAAGTAATAACGAACGGTCATTTCATAGCCTGGATTAAACACACCAATACCGTATTTCACCATGAGATCTTCACCGATAAAGCCACTAATTGCGAACCGTCCATCATCGTTGGCATCGAGTTGGACATTTGAAAAACCGATTTTCTCAATGATACCAGTCGCTGTATTACCTATATTGCCGATAGCTCCGCCACCAATTTGGTTACTTAATGTCAATGCTGCCCCCATCATCAAGCCACTGTTTTGGTCTACATCGTTGCTGTTTAGGCCTGTGCCTCTGACAATGTAATTTAAAATTTCAGCCTGTTCTTTTGCTGGGTTTGAATAAAGGTTAACAATTGGTTTCATCGGTGTTCCTGTTATGCGAACACCTGCTACCACATCTTCCTCTTTTATTTCTCGTGCAGCTTCTATATTCAAATTGGGAACATCAATAGGGCCTATAAACTGCATTTCACCCGCTTTAATTTTCAAAGTCTGCCCCATGAACTTATAAGATCCATCAATAACTTTAATTTCACCAAAGAGTAATGGGGGCCTAAAAGGACTTTGCTTCAATTCCAACTTACCTAATAGTTTGCCGTCGAGTCCCATTCCATCAACTTTTAAATCGTCACCAATGTTCAAATTAACTTCAGCAGAAACAGCCAAAGGAGTCGCCTTTGAAGTTTGTGTCGCAAGGCTATCTTTAAACACTACGTCCTTTGACACTGCAACACCGCCTTCTGGCAACTGAACAATGGTAATGTGCCCTGTTGGCACATTAATATCGCCTTTTACATCAACGGAATGGTCGGTAAAACCAATATTGAGATCGGTGCTAACACTTAGAATCGCAAGTGGCGGTTGAATAACGGCGAGGTCTTTGCCTTTTATATCGAAATTGCCTTGTAACTGTTTATTTAACCAATCCAGTTGACCGTCGATATAAGCGAGTCCTTTACCCATCTTAAGCTCACCATCTATTTGCGCTTGTTTACCGGCGAAGGTTAGATTCAAGTCTACATCTTCAATAAGAGTTGGGTTAGCTGTTGCTAGAATAGAACCTTTTCTAAGAGTTATGTCACCTGATGCTTGAGGATCTGTAAGCGTACCGCTCAAATTCAGATTACTCGATACTATACCCTCTAATGTTTCTAACTCAGGTAATAGCTGAGCGAGTGCTTGTAAGTCTATTTGATGTAAGGCAAGTTTGCCGTCAATAGTTCTATCTGGGGTGACACCGACGGTGAGATTTGCGTCGAAACTGGCTACTTTATAAGACTCTAGTGCGATTGTTGTTCTAAGGTACTGTTCATTTAAAAGGCTTTGCATATTGAAGGACTTATATCCGACACTGACCTCATTACTATTGGTTGTTTTAAAGTCGATAGTGCCAGGTTTTAAATCTAGCTCTAACTGACCTGTAGGCTTACCTTCTTCAAACCACTCAAATTGCGACGCTAAAGTGGAAGGCGCTTGCCACTTTATACTTTCGGGTAGCCATGGTGAAATCAAAACCCCAAGGTCTCCTGAATATTCCATTTTTGCCCGGCCACTCAGTCCGACTTCAATTGGCTCTACAGCACAGAGTTTCCCGCTCGCATGGGTTAAACAAAAGGGTGTTATCTGACCATTAGTTTTTGAAATATCATACTGCCCATTTAATGGCTTTTCTAGGTTTACCTCACCAAGCTTTGATTGCAGCTTAAGTTGATTTATTTGCGCGTTAACAGTGTTTTTATTGTTATCAAATAGGCTGTTAATAGAAGTCGTTAATCCGAGTTCTCCGAGGGTTTCAATCGTTAACGATTGCTGATTTAAGTCGCCGTTACTTCGTACATTAATACTATCTAGATAAATAGTATCGTAGTTAAACTTCTTTGATGTTAACTGAGCTGAGAATGCTTGATTGTCTAGCGGTTTATAGTGGCCTTTTAGACTCAGTTTTTCTAGAGATAGCTGACTAAACTTAAGGCCATTGGCTAAAAGAGATACATCAATATTTGGGTGCTCAGATTCTCCTGTTACTGTAATGTCGCTATCAATATTACCGCGTGCATCTTGGTGCCAAAGGCTTAGATCTGGCACAGTTAAGTCACCTGTTAGTGCCCAGCGCTTATCGACTTCACCTTCAATATATAAAGAGCTCTTCAAAGCGTGAATATTGAGTCCAGTCGAACTTAAGTACCAATTGTGATTAAGTGTTAGATTGCCATCGACTGTTAATGGATATGTTTCTATATCGCCATTAAGTTCAGCATCCGATAAGCCTATTGACCAATGTGTATTCGCTAAAGAAAAATTACCGTTACTGCTAAACTGGCCATTAATGCTGCTCTTAGGTAGAGAGTATTCCAAATCGAGCTGAAGTTGGCTAATGTCGAGTTTTTCAGTAACGACATTAGTGTCCCATTTAAACGTATCGCCGTAAGCCAGCTTGCCATCAATAGAAGCGTTCCCCATCTTGCTTTCAATCTCTAATACACTGAAATCGAGCGTTGAATCTTGGTGTTCAAATAGAGTGTTAACTTTCATTATTGGGTGATAATTAGAGTTGAAATGTGTTTGCAGATCGACATGTTGTTGCTCAACATCACCTTCAGTTTTTAGGTTGATCTTGGTTGCAATATACTCAGGCATTGTAATCGGCCATTGTAGTTTTTCCGATTGTAGTGCTATCGAATAGGGGACTTTGGGATCAGCTAGAGCAATGCTCGAAGATAACTCAAATTCAAACTGCCCATGACCAGAGATCTCACTTTTCAGTTGTTTGAAACCTTGAACAATTGTGACATTAAGCTGTTGACCCTTTAGCCCTGGCACTTCATCAACGTGGTCAAGGTTAATATCAAGCTCAAAATCCATCGGGTAATCATCTGATAAAGACATGTGCCCATTTAGTTCGGCTGAACCGTAGCTGTGAGAAACAGACAATTCTTCAATATTAATAAGAAAAGTTTGATAGCTTCCACTCAGTGCGATAGCGCTAAAATGATCAGCTCTTGGTCCCAGAATTAAATCACCGTTGTTAACCTCTAGCGATTCTACATAGACAGGTATTGGCATAAACACTTCAGGTAAAGAAGCCATGGCCCACTTTTTAGCATCATCAGTTACTACATTGGCGCTAATTGATTGATTGTTTGATTTATTTGTCGAGGCAGCTTTTGGCGGATTTTCTTTCGTTTCTATAACGGCGTTTGTATTGTTCTCGTTACCATTGCCGAGTGGAATAGATACTAATAAATCTTGCGCATAAATCGATTGTGCTCGAATTCCGGTGCTTTGCCATTCAGCACTTAAATTAAGCTGAGCTGCGTTAAAGTCCATATCATTGACGCGCACAGTCACTTGGCTCAGTGCACCTATCGCAAGCTTAATACCAAAAGGTAAAACAATTTCTTGATTATCCTCAATCTCCTGCACGATAGTATCGAGAGATTGATTCGTAGTTGAACGTAAATTGTCTTTATTGTCAGAGGTGCTACTAATAGATGTATCAGTCGTCCCACCTTCAAAAGGCGTAGGGGCACCGAGCATGTCGGTATCTATTTCAACATTAACCCTAGTTGCAATTAGCTCATTTACACATAACTGCTTTCGCACTAAGCACATAGGGTTCCAGTCTAAGATTAACCCAGTCGTTTCAACTTTGACCCCCGGCATTTGCCAGTTACCTAAGTCTAATTGAAGCCGGTTGTTTATTTTTCCAGAGACATAACTGACTTCGAGATCAGGCACCAAAAGGTTAGCTATTTTTACCGCAAAGTGAGAACCAAAATTTGTACCGATAATAATGGCTAAGCTGATTAATAGGCCAAAGGGAATATAGAAAATAATCCGGCTAAGGCGTTTAAACCATCGCCAGATGACATCTTTTGCTTGACGAATTTTACTATTTGACTGCTGAGTTTTGCAGGTGTTAGAGGTCTGTGTTGTCATAGCTCAGCCCCCATAGTGATATGGATACGCCAAGGTCTACTAATTGTGTCGGTTTCCTTCAGCCCGACACCAACGTCAAATTTAACTGGGCCTATTGGTGATATCCAATGTATCCCCGCACCCACAGAGGTAATAGCTTCTATTTGATTAACATCAAAGGCATTACCAGCGTCGATAAATGTGGCTACCCGCCAACTTGGTGTAACGTAATATTGATACTCGATACTGCCGACCATCAAATACCGCCCACCAATGACTTCTCTCACTATTTCTCCTTCATCATTGATAGAGTCGATAGATGGACCTAACTCGTTATAACTGTAACCACGTATACTCTGATCGCCGCCAGCAAAATAGCGCAAAGAAGGGGGGATCTGTGCCAAATTATTCTCATTTGTGAGGTTCGCAGCTAAATCTAAACGGGAAACAATGCGGTGATTTTCAAAAAACCTTTGGATCCATTTAAACTTAGCTTGCAGGCGTGTTAAGCGAACCTCAGAGCCCAGATTAGGGTCGGCATACTCTAGGCTGTAATATTGCAAAAAACCTGATTTAGGATCGAGTGAGTTATCACCACGAGAAGTTTTAGAAACATTCGCCCCGAAAAGCACAAAAAATGGATTGTAATCAACACCTGATTGAGTGTAATTTTCACGCATTACTTCGGTAGAGTAATTGAGGATCCATTGATGGCCCAGACGCTGCTGACGGATCACCGCAAAAAGTAACTTGGAAGACTCCAACTGGCCAGTATTCTTAAAGTTTCTGTCATCAGTATCGTAGACTTGAGTCACGCCATATTTATCTCTTAGCATACCTACCCGTAATTTAAGCTGATCGTCGAGAGGGTGTGTCAAAGGAATGGTATAAGTAGTTAAAAACTTCGGTCTGTCGGGAGCCCATTCTGCTGAGGTTTCTTGTGAGTGCCCATAACTGTTGATTTGTGGTGTTCGCCAAGTGACGCGGACACGAGGTTCAATACTGTTATCAACGGTATTTCCTACATCCACACCCAGGCCAAGCTCTATGGAGTGATCGGGTTTAGGGCTAAGATCAACTCTAACGGGCACAAGTAAACCTTCTACTTGCTCAACTAAAGGTAACACTTTGATATTTGAAAAGTAGCCTGTATCGAGTAGTTGCCTGTTCAGTTGTCCCAAATTGCCGGTACTGTATGGGGCATCAAGCTCAAAGGGGAGCAGTTCCTCTAAGATCTCGGGTTGTAGTGTATGACCTGTAAAGGTGACTTCTCCTATATGATAGCGTTTGCCAGAGTCATAATGCAGTGCTATTTTTGCGCTATTATAATCCCTATCTACCTCAATCTCAGCCTTGTCAAATTTGCCATCAAAATAGCCTCGTGCTAATGATAATGTCAGTAACTGAGCTTTTAAATCCTCATACACTCCGTGATTAAGTCTGTCACCAGGACGAATAGACAACTGGGATAGCCATTGGTCAAATAACACATCGTTGCGCATCTCACCGTTCACTTGTATATCAATCCAACGTATGGTCGTAGGCTCTCCTGGGCTGATGAAATAGCTAAGCTCCCAAGGCCCTTTATCGTTACGATTAAACTCTTGCTCTATTTTGCTATTGTAATAACCCATAGAATGCAAAGCGGCATTGATATTATCTTCGGCATTAAAAATAAACGCACGCCGTTGCACATCTGACTTAGGCAATGTCCCCAGATGCGCTTTTACATTGCGTTCAAGACTGCCTGTTACGCCTTCTATTTTCAGCGTTAGCAGGTCATTTGCTAGGGCAGCAAAAGGACTCAGTAGAAAACCGAACAATAATGTCAGTATGCTGGTTGTTCGAATCAAACTTATCAAAAATATCAGACTCTTATTATTAACTTTAGTTTTATGAAGCTATTGTCACTAGAATCGCTATATCAAGCAAGTTGCTGATTGTAATTATGGTCGAAAATAGTTACAAAGAGAGCAAATAAATATAATAGGACCTCGATTTTGAAATATTCACCGATCTGCACTGTAAGTTTACTGCTCTTAGCGGCTATTACTGCGCCGTCTTTTGCCAATGACAAGCCTTTTTCTATCGCTATTCATGGTGGGGCTGGCACCATTTCCAAGGCTAAATTGACCGATGAACAGCAAAAAGAATATCGAGCTAAGCTACAGCAAGCTATCGATGCTGGTTATAAGGTACTAGAAAAAGGTGGAGACAGCCTTGAAGCTGTTCGGGTATCTATCAATATTCTTGAAGACAGCCCGCTGTTTAATGCAGGATTAGGTGCGGTATATACTTACGATGGAACGCACGAGATGGACTCATCTATTATGGATGGTAGAACCATGAACGCTGGCGCTGTTGCCGGTGTTAAGCACATCAAAAACCCAATCAATTTAGCTCAAACCGTCATGGATAGATCACCTCATGTTATGCTTTCAGGCCAAGGTGCAGAAGAGTTTGCCCTTACTCAGGGATATAAACTGGTACCCGTTAGCCATTTCGATACCGAAAACCGTTATAAACAGCTGCAAAGTGCTAAAGATAAAATTAAAAAGGCAGAGTCAAATAAAGACTATCAGGCAAGCACCGGACACAACTATAAGCAAAGTGCCTTAGATTATATGGAGTTCGATTATAAATTCGGCACCGTCGGCGCTGTCGCACTCGATCAAAACGGTAACCTCGCAGCGGGTACCTCAACCGGTGGTATGACAGCAAAGCGCTTTGGGCGTATCGGTGATTCACCTGTTATTGGCGCTGGCACTTACGCCGAAAATGGAGTGTGTGCAGTGTCTGCTACAGGTCATGGGGAGTATTTTATCCGCTACCATGTTGCCGGAGACATCTGCGCTAAAGTTAAATATCAGCAAAAATCGATTATACAAGCAGCTGATGAAGTGATTAATCAGCGTCTAATTACTGCTGGTGGTACGGGTGGGGTGATTGCCATTGATCAACGTGGAAATATTGCGACACCATTTAATACCGAAGGTATGTACCGTGCCACTCGTAAAAACGGTGAACAAGCACAAGTAATGATTTGGTCTGATCTCTAGTCTTGTCGATGTGTATCAAGCTTAATCAGCGAGCATTGGTGCACATTTTCAATTACACTTATAGATATATTCAATAACTAGCCGTTTTATGTCTCCCAAGCCCGATCGCGTTACTGCGATGAAAAATATTATTAAGCAAGTTAAACAGGAATTGCCTCTTAAAGATCCGCAACACTTTGTATGCGGGCCAGAGGGTGGCTGTATTGGTTGTCCTAAAAAATTGTTAGAGATCGTAGATAGTGAAATTAGCTATTGGGAAAGTGCCATCGTAAATGGTGAAATTCCACTGTTCGGCGATATAAGCCGGTTTTCAAAGCTGTGTAAGAATGTTAAACGTGGCCTGATTCGCAACGGTGTCTTTAAAAAGTAATACCTCGCGGAATAAGCAGCGAGCCAGCTCAAAGTTACCATCAACAGGCTTAACCAAGGCGAGTATGGAAATCCAAGGTAGTTTTTTGCTCTTGTGAGTCTATTTAACTTTTTAGTGCCTAAGCTCAATAGAATAGGGGCTGTCATGCGAACATTTGCATTAGCGACACTAATACAGCAATTATCATTACTGGTTTGTTCCCTTGTATTTACGGCTGACTGCTCAAGTCAAACTTTTGATAGCTTTGTGGGGAGAATCACTAAGGAAAATATCGCCACTTCGATTGTGTTAACAGATGCAAATCTAATTAGTTTAGGGGTGATAAGTTTTGATCCTAGCTCAGTTATTGACTTCGGTGACATTAATACTGGAAGCCAGGACTCTCTTCAAAGACGGCGTGAATTAAAAACGTACTCACTACCATGGAAGTCGGATTGGAGGGATTTCACAGACAACTGGCAGACCTCAACTTATGTTAAATTATCCTATGTCAGTTCGGAACAAACCATTGATTACTCTCAGCCAACGAAAGACTTTGATTCTTATGAGGAGAAAAGTTACCTAACACAAGCTGAGCAGCGCTGGCAACGTCAGCTGAGTGAACACTGGAAAGTACAGCTGGGCGTTGGTGGCCAGTTAATTTGGTATGAAAACAGTTTTCAGTACTCAAGTGTTCTAGCGCAGTTGAAACCTATATTCGATAACCGCTTAGTTAATACCTCTTATGGCGCTTTGATGCTCGATCCATCTATAGAGTTTAGGTATGACAACCTTTTATGGGGTCATCGATGGCAATTTATCAGTAGTTATCGTTATGCAATCGGACATACAGTTTTAACCGATTCGACGATGCAGGAAGTCTCCTCACAAGTTGGCCGTTTCACTAATACGTTTATGCTTCATTATCCACTCCCGCAGATAGCAGAGAGTAATAATGAACTTCACTTGATGTTTAAGCGCATAGATCTATCTGGTGATGCAGTAGCGCCTTTAGAGACAGACAATTACTATCAAGTCGGTGTAGGGTGGGTGATTGACACACCTTGGTTAACGTCCTGGGTCGATAATTTAGGTATAGGGCTCACTGTTAACGTTGGCAGTGTTCTAAGTGGTGGTAGTATTCTCTTGCTATTTAATGAGGACATATAGCGCTAGTTGCGTGTTATCCATTTGAGGCTTCAGCGGATAAACTATCAATAAATAAAAACGGTATAGTAAAACAGCAAGGCGATTTCGAATAATACGGTTAGGGCTATCGGTTTTATTCACTCCCCAACGGCCAAATTTTAGCTAAACTAAAAATGTGGTAAATAATTAGGGGAAAGTAATGGATTCAATAAACGTTAAAGAACATATGGATCGTCATCCTGTCATGTTATCGCCTTCAATGTCTCTTGCTACAGCTGTTGAAAAGCTATTAGACAACAAGAAATTAGGTGCACCAGTGGTGGATGCGGACGGTAAGTTAGTGGGGTTTTTATCACAACAAGACTGCTTAGCGGTGATGCTAAAAAGCAGTTATCACTGTGATTTAACCGCTATCGTTAAAGATTGCATGCGCACAGATGTATTATCAGTAGAGCCCAATACCAGTGTATTAGCTTTAGCCGAGCAGATGTTAGGCCCAAAACCTAAGGTTTATCCAGTGATAGATGACGGCAAAGTCGTCGGCACTATTAACCGAACCAATGTGCTTGCCGCCATTAATACATATATGCAGCAATGTTATCTAACGCCCGCTTAAAATTAAAGATATTTTATATCTGCTATACCACTGAAGTGCGTTCCTTGTTAGGATCGGCCTCTTTGATTTTGGCTATGGAATTTGCACTTGAGTTCGCAACAGCATCATTTATCTAACGCATTTTTAAAACACTGTTATGAAGCCGACGCCGCTAAAATAAGGCGTCGTCTTTTTAGGCTTCGCAAAGAGCCGGAATCTGAGAAAAAAAGTGCAACGTTAGATTCTCTTGAACAGCTGGCACTAGCGTCTCGTAAGAAAGTTGAGCTGCGTTTAGCAAATCGTCCAAACGTGACCTTTTCTGAAAATCTACCTGTATCGCAAAAGCGAGATGAAATAGCGACGGCCATCGCTGGAAATCAGGTGGTTATTATTGCTGGTGAAACCGGTTCAGGTAAAACCACTCAGTTACCTAAAATCTGTCTTGAACTGGGCTTAGGCACTCGTGGCCTAATTGGCCATACACAGCCACGTAGACTTGCTGCCCGCAGTGTTGCGACACGTATTGCAGAAGAGATGAATACGCCACTTGGTGAGGCGGTAGGTTTTAAAGTACGTTTTGCTGACGCAATAAAGCCTGAGTCCTATATCAAGTTAATGACTGACGGTATTTTATTGGCAGAACTTACCTCAGATAAGTTCTTGAACCAGTATGACACCATCATTATTGATGAAGCGCACGAGCGTAGTCTTAACATTGATTTTATTTTGGGATATCTGAAAAATGTTTTAAAGAAGCGTCCTGATCTTAAAGTGATTATCACCTCGGCTACTATTGATGTTGAGCGTTTCTCACAACATTTTAATGGTGCACCAGTGATTGAGGTTTCTGGTAGAACTTACCCAGTGGAGACGCGCTATCGTCCGTTAGTTAAAGACAGCGATGAAGATTTAGATCTAGTGGATGGCATTTTTGCCGCAACTGATGAGCTAATCAATGAAGGTCTTGGTGACATTCTTATATTTATGAATGGCGAGCGAGAAATTCGCGATGTAGCAGAGCAACTGAATCGAAGACAGTATCGAGACACAGAAATTCTGCCCTTATATGCAAGACTCTCTTATGGTGAGCAGTCAAAAGTATTTAAGAGTCATGTCGGTAGGCGTATCGTATTGGCAACAAACGTGGCGGAGACTTCTTTAACAGTGCCGGGTATTCGCTATGTGATAGACCCAGGAACAGCGCGAATTAGTCGTTACAGCTATCGCACCAAAGTACAGCGGTTACCAATTGAACCCATTTCACAAGCAAGTGCTAATCAGCGCCAAGGTCGTTGCGGGCGCGTCGCACCAGGGATCTGTATAAGACTATATAGTGAAGATGATTTTACTTCTCGCCCAGAGTTTACCGATCCTGAGATTTTACGAACAAACCTAGCATCGGTCATTTTGAAAATGCTGGCTATTGGTTTAGGGGATATCGAAGGATTCCCATTTATTCAGCCACCAGATGCTCGTTATATCCGTGATGGCTTTATGTTGCTTGAAGAACTGCAAGCGGTAAGCCAGAAAAAGGGTCAGTTAAACTTAACTGCACTAGGGAAGCAGCTTGCGCATATCCCAGTCGATCCGCGTCTGGCTAGGATGGTTATACAGGCGCAGCAAAATGGCTGCTTGCATGAAGCGCTGGTGATAACCTCTGCGTTGTCTATCCAAGATCCGCGTGAACGGCCCATGGATAAAAAGCAAGCTGCAGATCAAGCTCACAACCGTTTTAGTGATAAAGACTCAGATTTTGTCTCATATTTGAATCTTTGGGATTTCTTAAAGCAGAGTCAAAAGGAACTGTCGAGCAATCAATTTAGAAAGCAGTGTAAGGCAGAATTTTTAGCCTACCTTAGAGTACGTGAATGGCAAGATCTCTATACACAGCTGAGGCAAGCTACCCATGAACTAAAGTGGAAGCTTAACGACACTAATGCTGAATTGAATTATGAGCTTTTACATAAATCTTTATTAACCGGTTTATTAAGCCATATTGGTTTTAAAGATAAAGACAAAGAGTATCTTGGTGCCCGTAATCGTAAGTTTTTTGTGTTTCCTGGTTCGCCTCTGGCGAAGAAAGGCCCCAAATGGTTAATGGCCGCAGAGCTCACTGAAACATCACGTTTATTTGCACGCTGCTGCGCTAAGATCCAACCAGAATGGATTGAGCCACTAGCGGCGCACTTAGTTAAAAAGAACTATGTAGAACCACATTTCGAGTCAAAGCAGGGGTCGGTGGTCGCATTAGAAAATCAAGTGCTGTATGGCTTGCAGATAGTAAATCGACGCAAGGTGCAATATGGGCCGATTGAACCCGTAGAAGCACGGGACATCTTCATTCGCTCTGCGTTAGCTGAAGGCGAACTTAGAACCAATGAAGCGTTTTTCATCAATAACCAGAAGTTGTTGCTCGATATTGAATCACTTGAACATAAGTCTCGCCGACGGGATATTTTAGTCGACGAGCAAGCATTGTTTCATTTCTATGAACCTAAAATACCCGCAGATATTTATAACGCACCGACGTTTATAAAATGGTGGAAAAAAGCTAAGCAAAAAAATCCTGATTTACTTGATTTTGAACGTGAAGCGTTAATGCAGCGAAGTAGTGACCATGTGTCAGCGTTGGACTTCCCTGAAAAGTGGCATAAAGGTAATTTGAAGCTTAAGGTCAGTTACCACTTTGAGCCGTCAGCCGCGGATGATGGGGTGTCAGTTCATATCCCTGTTGCATTGATCAACCAAGTCGATGACATCGATTTTGATTGGATAGTCCCTGGGTTACGTGAAGAAAAATGCATTGCATTGATAAAGTCATTGCCTAAAGCGCTGCGCAGAAACTTTGTCCCGGCGCCTGACTATGCCAAAGCATGCTTGCAAGCCATTACACCATTTGAGTTACCGTTGGTTGATGCTATGTGTAAGCAACTACTTAGAATGAGTGGTGTGCGAATTTCAGCTGAAGATTTTGATGAAGCACAATTAGCACAGCATCTGTTAGTTAACTTTAAAGTTGAAGGTGATAAAGGAAAGTTACTGACGCAAGGACGCATTCTTGAACCATTAAAATCGAGCATGCAAGGGCAGGTTGTACAAGCTATCCGTGAAGTTGCTGATTCGGGGATTGAGCAAAAGGGGATAGAGAAATGGACCTTTGGTGATCTTCCAAAGCGATTTGAACAAAAGAAAGGTAATTTTGAAGTTAAAGCTTTTCCTGCGCTGGTGGATGATAAAACCAGTGTTTCGATTAAATTATTTGATGATGAATTTGAAGCGCAGAAACAGCATCGAATTGGTCTGCAGCGATTGTTGTTAATCAATATTCCTTCGCCGGTAAAGCATTTACAAAAATCACTGCCAAACAAAGCAAAACTGGCGATGTATTTTAATCCGTTTGGGCAAGTTCAAGTGCTGATTGACGATATATTATCAGCTGCAGTACAGCAACTTATTGATGAAAAAGGGATCGATATTCGCGCCGAGCAGCAGTTTGATGAAGCCAGAGAGTGGGTAAGGCAAGAGCTAAATCCAACAGCGGAAAAAATTGCACTCAAAGTTGAAGAAGTTCTCACTATTTACAATCGCATTAAAAAGCGACTAAAAGGTAAGATTAGCTTAGATATTGCCTTTGCTATGAGTGATATTCAAAACCAACTTGATCAATTAGTATTCAAAGGCTTTGTAGAGCAGTGCGGTTGGAACCGGCTTAGCGATATTATTCGTTACCTAAAAGGCATCGAAAATCGTTTAGATAAGCTGCCCGTTGATCCCAACCGTGATCGTTTACATATGCATAGTATTAACAAAGTTCAAGAAGTGTTAAAAGGCCAGCTGGCAAAACTGCCTAAATCTATGCCTATTCCCGATGTGTTAACAGAAGCTCGGTGGATGATTGAGGAATATAGAGTGTCTTGTTTTGCACAAGTGCTGGGGACGGCTTATCCAATTTCTGAGAAACGAATTCTAATTCAATTACAAAGCTAAACATTAAACCAATTGCCAAGATAAATGATACACAGCTCTATTGCCTAAACGTTTGATATAGGTAGTAGAGTTGAACACTCTGCACCATCCTTGCTAATACCATTTCTTTGCCTACCTTTAAAATATTGTTACTGTTGTGTTAGAAAAGTTTGTAAAGCCCAAAATAAACAGCCATTATTAAGTTGCCTGTTAAGTAATTACTTAAGTAAGCGCTTGACTTGTTAGGTCATTTTTCAATCGAATACACTGGCTTGAATGCGTGATCAAGTTAAATATTGCATAAAAAAGATGATCTAGATCAACCTAGAGCAGGCTTTACCAAAAGTAGGTATATAACAGTTAGATAAACAGCTGTTACTCTCTGCGCCAAGTTAACTATATGTTGATATTGGCTCTGAGCCTCATGTGGGTTCAGCAAAAATAGGCACTGTTAAAGTCGTACCTGGCGAGCAGCAAACGTAAATTTAATTTGATGCTCGAAGCGGTGATAACAGGATATGAAAAGTGGGTTTCTGATGTTTTGTCAATTTCCCAGCCATTAAGTAAAGGCCTAGTTAGAGTTTTAGTCGGTTTTCGACATTAAAGCTTTCTACTGGAGCACTGTACAAATCAACAATAACAATAACAAGACACGACTGTACGGGATGAGGGGAGACATGATTAGTTTACCCAGAAGATATCCTTTCAGCTTTATTACTCAGATAGATAAGGAACGCAACCATGTCGTTACCTGAGGCTCATATTTCTAGCTTGCTGGTTCAAGTTAGTCCAGAGCACTTAAGCCAAACTCAAGAACTCATTTTAGAGTTTAAAGAAGCCGAGATATATGGTGTCAGCGAAGTCGGAAAAATCGTCGTAGTGTTAGAAACACAAACTGAAGGTTTTATTAGCGACATTATTGGGAAAATAAGTGATATGCCTGGTGTACTTGGTGCAACTATGGTTTATCACCAAATCGATAGTGAACCTACTGAAAGTGCTGAATCCACCAATTTACCCCCTTATAAAAAAGAGTGTGTTAGCGAGGAACAAGTATGAAAATGTCTAGACGTGAGTTTATCAAAGCAAATGCAGCAGCGTCTGCTGCAGCACTTGCAGGTGTTACTCTTCCAGCCACTGCAACGAATTTAATCGCATTAAGTGATGAGTCTAAAATTCATTGGGATAAAGCCCCTTGTCGTTTCTGTGGTACAGGTTGTTCAGTACTTGTTGGAACTCAGGAGGGTAAAGTTGTTGCGACTCAAGGTGACCCTGAAGCACCCGTCAATAAAGGCCTGAACTGTATTAAAGGGTATTTTCTTTCCAAAATCATGTATGGCAATGACCGACTCACTCAGCCGTTGCTTCGCCAAAAAAATGGCAAATTTGATAAAGATGGTGATTTTGCCCCTGTAAGCTGGGATCAAGCATTTGATATCATGGCTGATAAGTGGAAAACGGCATTGAAAGCGAAGGGCCCAACTAGCGTGGGTATGTTTGGCTCTGGTCAGTGGACAGTCATGGAAGGCTACGCAGCTTCGAAGATGATGAAAGCCGGCTTCCGCTCTAACAACATCGACCCGAATGCTCGCCACTGTATGGCTTCAGCTGTTGGTGGCTTTATGCGAAGCTTTGGTATCGATGAACCAATGGGCTGTTATGATGACTTCGAAGAAGCAGATGCATTTGTGCTTTGGGGGTCTAATATGGCTGAGATGCACCCGATTTTATGGAGCCGCATCACCGACCGTCGTTTGAGTTTTCCACATGTTAAAGTAAACGTGTTATCTACTTACTATCACCGTTCGTTCGAACTCGCTGATAAAGGCTATATTTTTAAGCCACAAACCGACCTAGTAATTGCAAACTTTATTGCTAATTACATCATTGAAAATGATGCTGTAAATTGGGATTTTGTCAGTAAGCATACCCATTTCAAGCAGGCAACCACAGATATTGGTTATGGTTTAAGGGATGAGCATCCTCTGCAGCAAGCAGCGGCTAACCCGAATGTCGGCAAGATGTACTCAATTGATTTTGAAGAGTATAAAAAGTCGGTAGCGCCATATACGCTTGAAAAAGCAGTAGAAATGACCGGGCTTAATGAAGAGCAGTTGGTTACGCTTGCTAAGCAATTCGCTGATCCGAAGATTAAGGTTATGTCTCTTTGGACTATGGGTATGAACCAACATACTCGTGGTGTATGGATGAACTCTCTTGTTTATAATATCCACTTGCTAGTGGGGAAAATATCGACTCCGGGTAATGGTCCTTTCTCACTTACAGGTCAACCATCTGCGTGTGGCACAGCGCGTGAAGTTGGTACATTCTCACACCGTTTACCTGCAGACATGGTTGTTGCTAACCCTGAGCACCGTAAGCATGCTGAACATTTGTGGAAAATACCTGAAGGTACTATTCCACCAAAACCAGGCTTTCATGCGGTACTGCAAGATCGCAAGCTTAATGATGGTGTGCTAAATGCTTATTGGACCATGTGTAATAACAACATGCAGGCCGGTCCTAATATTAATCAAGAGCGTTTACCAGGCTACCGCAATCCAGAAAACTTTATTGTCTGTTCAGATCCGTACCCAACAGCAACTGCACAAGCTGCTGACTTAATCTTACCTACGGCTATGTGGGTAGAAAAAGAGGGAGCTTATGGCAATGCTGAACGCCGTACTCAAGTTTGGTACCAGCAGGTTAAAGCACCTGGTGAAGCTAAATCTGACCTATGGCAAATCATGGAGTTCGCAAAGCGCTTCAAAATTGAAGAGGTGTGGAGTGAAGAGCTAATCGCACAGATGCCAGAAGTACGTGGTAAAAATATGTGTGAAGTGCTATTTGAAAACGGCCAAGTTAATAAGTTTCCTTTATCAGAAGCTCAAGAGCTAAATGATGATGCTAAAGACCAAGGTTACTACGTACAAAAAGGTCTATTTGAAGAGTATGCAAGCTTCGGTCGTGGTCATGGCCATGATTTAGCACCCTATGATCGTTACCATAAAGAGCGCGGGTTACGCTGGCCTGTTGTTGATGGTAAAGAAACAAAATGGCGCTTTAAAGAAGGATCCGATCCTTATGTGGGTAAAGGGAAGGGCTTTGAATTCTATGGTAAGCCAGATGGTAAAGCATGGATTATTTCAGCGCCTTATGAAGCGCCACCAGAGTCACCTGATGAAGAACACAACCTGTGGCTATGTACCGGTCGAGTATTGGAACATTGGCATACAGGAACCATGACACGTCGTGTACCTGAACTATACAAGGCCGTTCCTGATGGGCTTTGTTATATGCATCCAGATGATGCTAAAGCTCATGGTGTTCGTCGCGGTGATGAAGTCCTCATGAGTAATAAACGTGGTGATATACGTGTGCGTGTTGAGACTCGCGGGCGTAACCGTCCACCAAAAGGGTTGGTATTTGTGCCATTCTTCGATGCTCGTATCTTAATTAATAAACTGATTTTAGATGCAACTGATCCACTATCGAAACAGACAGACTATAAAAAGTGTCCTGTTAAAATCACGAAAATAGTATAAGGCAGGGTTACGATGAAAAAATCAATTTTATTAACATTGAGTATTACCTTAACTCTTATCAGTGGTTTTACTTTCAGCGAGGAACAAGTTGTAGGTCTGGACAGAGGGATCGGTGGCGTTGAATCGCTACGCGGCGACACTGAGCTAGAAACCACAAGGCCTGCGGATCCTATGAAGAAAGTGCCGCGCGATCAGGTGGATATTGAAAGCAGTTATGTGTTTCAGCCTCCATTGATCCCGCATCACATTCGACACTATGAAGTCTCATTGAATGCTAACAAGTGTTTGTCATGCCATAGCTGGACAAAAGCGAAGCAGATGGGAGCGACTAAAATCAGTGTGACACACTTTATTAATCGAAACGATGAAGTATTGGCTGATGTATCTCCAAGACGCTACTTTTGCTTGCAGTGCCACGTAACACAAGCAGATGCGAAACCGTTAGTAGGTAACTCGTTCGAACGTGTTAAGTCACTGCAATAACAATAAAGGCAGGTAATAATATGAAATGGATTATTAACGCCTTAAAAGGCTTCTGGGGCATATTGAAAAGCCCTAGTAAGGCTGCTGTAGGTATAGTGCTATTTATGGGGTTTGCTGGCGGACTCATGTTCTGGGGTGCATTTAACACCGGCATGGAAGCGACTAACACTGAAGAGTTTTGTTCTGGATGTCATGCACCTATTGTGGCTGAAATCCAAGAAACGATTCATTATGCAAACCGATCGGGTGTTCGTGCTATTTGTTCAGATTGTCACGTACCTCATGCTTGGACGGATAAAATCGTGCGTAAAGTACAGGCTTCAAAAGAGCTTTTTGCGTACTTTGTGACTCAAACCATTAATACACCTGAAAAGTTTAAAGAGCGTCGAGCTCATTTAGCTGAAAGGGAGTGGGCAAGAATGAAGAAGAACGACTCTTTAGAGTGTCGTAACTGTCATAACTTTGAGTTTATGGATTTCTCTGAGCAGAGCCCACGTAGTGTTAGGCAACATTCTACCGCACTTGCAAACGGTGAAAACACCTGTGTCGATTGCCATAAAGGGATCGCCCATAATCTACCTGATATGCACGAAGTAGAAGGTTGGCAATAAGGAGCCATTATGAGTACATTTGAATCTGTTATATGGCATGTCCTTGGCTATAGTGCCATGCCAGTCATTATTCTAGGTGGATTTTCAGTAGTGGCGGTAGCTTCTATTTGGATTTTATCGAAAACCGCTGATAAGTAATTTGCCACAGCGGCAGACTAAAAAAGCCTGACTTAGATTAAGTCAGGCTTTTTTTATATTGAATTTTTTAACTGCAGCTTTGGCAAGTAGCGCTAAAATTGACACTTAAACATACTCAAGGCTGCCGCTTCTTCAGTTTGTCATTTATACCAATCAGTATAAAGGTTTGATCGCTAAACTCACCAGTAAGGAGTATTTTTGGCTGCCTACTTCGACAACGAATAAACTCATAAGAGAGCAACCATGGTGTCATTACTCACTTTGTTTTAGCCAGCCTTGAATTAGCTCTCCAAAAAATTCGGGATAGATCAATTTCTTAAACTGATTGGTATGAGTTAATCAGTGCTGTTAATGTTACTTAACAAATAGTCAGGGAAGCTATGGCCATGGTTTTGTAACATTTTAGGAAACATAGAGATAGGTGTGAGTCCAGGAAAGGTATTGATTTCATTGAGCAGTACTTCGCCGTCATCAGTTAGAAAGAAATCGATACGTGATAAATGCCTTAACTTCATACCTTTAAAAGCACTAATTGCATATTGGCGGATCAGGTCGCTGACCTCTTTTGAGATATCTGCCACGACTTGTGTTTGCGCTTTGCTATTAGCTGCATACTTTTCATCGAAAGTATAAAAGTTATTACTGGAACAGATCACTTCGCCAGGAACCGTTGCGACAATTTCACCGTCAATCTCGTAGACAGCAACTTCTAGCTCTCTAGCACTAATGGTTTTCTCAACAATGACATAATCTGAATAAGTAAACGCTTGTGCTAATGTCGACGCCACATCTTCTTGATTATCGATGCGGTAACAGCCAACTGATGAGCCTTGAGATGCTGCCTTTACAAAAATACTGCCCCAATTTACAAGCGCGTTAGTTGCTTGTTCTATAGAAACGTCACTCATCTCATTGAGAAATAGATAGGGAGTATTGGGGATGTTGAGCGCACTAAACCACATCTTTGCGGTAATTTTATTAAAGCAATTCCGACTCGCCTCTGCTTTACAGCCGAAGTAGGGCAGATTGATGAGTTCAAAGTAAGATTGGATATCGCCAGTTTCACCAGGAAAACCGTGAATACAAGGAATGGCAAAATCGACTTCCCAGGGGGCTCTATTATCAGCGTCAAAACGGATCTGTCTGCGGCTATTTAGCTCGCAACTTTCGCCTGCAGCAGTTCGATAATGACCATTTACATCTAATTCGACGCGTAGCACATTAAATTGAGGGAGAGTCGCTAGCGAAGTTTCAAAATAGTTTGCTGATAAAAGGGATATTGCATGTTCGTCTCCGCCACCACCGCACAGTAATAAAATATTCGTTGTACTCATCTAATCCCCACTTGTAACTGGTTAAAATTTTGCAAGGCTCAACTATGGCGCAATCACTTAGTAATGCAACTGTTCAAGCTGATTTTAAAGTCAGTAGCTGTTTTTATCATCTGTTTACTCGCAAGTGTCAGCTATTTTGCTCCAAAGACGTTCAGATAAGCCTGAAGAGCGCTGAGTTAAACGTGAACTTGCTTGCTCAAATATTCGCTGACTACCGAGACAGGTAAAATGATGTTTAGCGCGAGTGATTGCGGTATAAACCAATTCTTTTGATAATAACTGCTGTTGTGCCAGGCTTGGTCTAATTGGCATGACTAACGAGACGTGGCTGAATTCACTGCCTTGGCTTTTATGAACAGTCATCGCATAGCAAGTTTCATGGCTTGGCAAGCGTGCAGGCAGTACTTTTAAAAGCCCACCATCGGCTTGAATAAAGTGCGCCATTAGCCGTCTTGAATCACTGACATCATCTGGCAAAATTAGCCCTATGTCACCGTTAAAAAGGCCGAGATTATAGTCATTACTTTGAATGATTACCGGTCGACCAGCATAGAATTCTTGTTCGGGACTAATAAGACCGGTGGTTGCAAGACTCTTGCTGACACTTTGGTTAATCCCCTCTACGCCATATTCGCCGGCGCGCATAGCGCACAATATACGATACTGATTGAAGCTATCGATAATCTCTGTGGCGGACACGGCTTTATTATCTATCAATTTAAGATAAGCGCCATATTGTTCAACAGACTGTACTAACAGAGCTTCTAGGCCGAGGTTCGAATGATGGCTACTACTGTTAATATTGCTATGTTCTAACCAAAGCAGCTCTTTGTAACCGGTTTGCCACACTTGAGCTATTCTCGGTAAATTAGCTTGGTTTACCGCTTCTGCCAATTGACCAATACCAGCATCGCCAATAAAGCGGTGACTGTGCATAAGCATGCAAAGGCTATCCCCTATCTGTGGATCATCACTTATAAAGTCATCTAGCGGATAATGGGTTAGCTGGCTTAACAATTTTGCCTGTTTTTTTGAATAGCGCATCTGCCATCCGTTTGCGCCATTAGCTAAATCTACTCTTAAACCGCTACAAATATCAGCAAGGACTGCGCCTGCTTCTACGGAGGCCAGCTGGTCTTGATCTCCTAAGAGGATCAGACTTGCCTGTGCGGGCAGGGCTGATAACAATTTGTACATCATTGGCAAATCAACCATAGATGCTTCATCGATAATGAGTAGATCAAGTCGTAAAGGGTTATCTTTATGGTGCCTAAATTGATGGGAGTTAGGGATAACGCCGAGTAGTCGATGCAAAGTGGCGGCTTCTTCTGGGATCTGCGCCATATTCGATTTAAGCTTGTCTAATGGAATATGCTGTAACTCGCTGGCAAGCCGCTGCTTAGATGCTTTGATTGATTCACTTAAACGCGCTGCCGCTTTCCCCGTTGG
This sequence comes from Shewanella piezotolerans WP3, assembly GCF_000014885.1. Lineage (NCBI taxonomy): Bacteria > Pseudomonadati > Pseudomonadota > Gammaproteobacteria > Alteromonadales > Shewanellaceae > Shewanella > Shewanella piezotolerans. The sequence continues at coordinate 2,906,963 of NC_011566.1, read as the reverse complement.
AGCCACCAAGCGTATAGTCAGTTCTTGCTGTGAAGTCAGCAGGTATAAAAGCTTAGTTACCGTAGTTGTTTTACCTGTGCCTGGTCCTCCTGTGATAACCGCTAAGCGTTTGGTTAACGCAGTAGCTGTTGAAATCTTTTGCCAGTCATACTGTTGCTCATTTTGGGTAAATAGCTGATCGAGTAATATCTTAGCGTCATCAAACGGATCTGATGAAGATTGTTTGAGCATCGGCGCTTGTGCTAATCGGATCAGGTGTTCAGCCACTTCACATTCATAATGGTAATATCGCTGTAAATACAGGTTACCCTTGTCTAAGATCAATGGTGCTAATATGGCGCTATCAGGTGTGCTGACGGCATCAAAATTAAGTAATTCAGTCGTAAGCTCATCAACCGTTAGATTAATCTGACATTGGCTGTGTTGCTCTTTAAGTGGATTACTAAAGTCAATTTGTTCTAGGGGCAGACAGGAATGCTGACTCGACAGGTGTTGGCTTAGCAAGGTGCAGATCAATATAAACAGTGGTGATTGCTGCTGATGAAGCTGCGCCATCTGCAGTGCAAAATGTCTATCAAGCGGTGTTAATAAACGCTCGTTTTGCCACTCTTTAAGTAAAATATCCAATGAAGCTGTCGTGGTTAACATGGGGTTGCCTCATTCGATGCTGTGGTTGAAGAGTTGCCAAACAAAAGATCGAGCTTTTCAATTAAGGCTCTAGGCGGTTTGTCGTAAAACACCCCCGCCTGAGGCGCACTTACTGACATACCACGTAAAAACAGATAAAAGCTGCCGCCAATGTGTTGGTCGTAATCGTAGTCGGTCATTCTAAGACTTAAATATCGATGTAACGCTAAGGTGTAGATGATGTACTGCAGATCGTATCGATGGCTGCTAATGGCCGTCTTCATTGATTGGTAGTTATATAAATCGAGGTTATCGCCCAAATGGTTAGATTTGTAATCGGCAATAAAAAACTGCTGGTTATGTTCAAAAGTTAAATCGATAAAACCCTTGAGCATTCCTTGTAGATCATCAAATAAAAGCCCAGCGCTGTAGCCAAAATCGATAAGCAGTTGATTAAGTTTAGTTGCATTTAGTTTACTTATTGGCAGGTAAAACTCCATCTCTACCAGTTTCTGGCTATCGGATAATTGGGCGAGTGACAATGTGTTGTCAGTTGCCAGTGGTGCATATAGTAGATCTAGATACCAATCCTTAAGCACTGAAGTCCAGCTTTCATCAATGGCATATTTTTTCATCGCGTTGGGTAGATGTTCATCTAGTCCCAGGCTGGCATTGGTAAAATCAATGAGCTCAAGGACCAGGTGCATAAAACTACCCGCATTTGCACCGCGCTCGAAGGTAAAACGTGACGGCTGTTGGTCGACCTCATCAATAATGACATCAATTTCAGGGAACTGTTCGTCATCAGCACCAGGCTGTACCTTTTCGTGAGCTAGGTGTTTTACTAGTCCTGAGTAACTTCCCACTCTCCATGGTGTTTGTTGTGGACGTATGAGTGTTTTGGGGGCGAATTTATTGTCAGGGTCGCTCGCAACGGTCAGTGTACGTTGTACTTGCTCGAAGCTGTTATCACCTGCAGGGGGCAACTCTTTTAGATCAATGGCAATAGGCGCTTTATCGGCCAACTGCTGAGCTTTACTGCGCAGTTCGCTGTATTCACATATTTTGTTTTCAATACCAAGCAAGTAACCAATAGCAGTTTCGTGCAATTGGCTGGTCATGCCTTTACTTTTTGTTAGCCGACTGTGGTTGGTAATGTACAGGTAACACTTAAGTACTGGCCTTGTTAGTGCAACATATAATAACCGTAAATCTTCAGCTAATGTTTCACGTTTTTGCCTATCCCATCCTTCATCAGTCTGCTCAATATCCCAAACTAGCTTATTGTGATCGTGGTAAAGCATAGGAGCAGGTTTTTTACGATTATCTCGACTAAGGCTGACAAAAGGAATAAAGCAGATAGGGTACTCGAGTCCTTTACTTTTATGAATGGTGACGATCTGTACTAGGTTTTGCTCACTAGCGAGTTTTAATTGAGACTCTTCATTGGCTTGATTACCAATTAGTGCCTGTTCAAACCAATTGATAAGTGCACTCATGCCATCAAGTTCAGTGGCCTTTTGCTGTAGCAGTTCACTCAAATGTCTAAAATCAGTTAATCGGCGTTCGCCCTCATTTGTATGAAGTAAGCGTTCGATGATGTTTGTCTGACTAGCTAGATTAAGCAGCGCTGGCATAATGCCGCGCGTTAACCATTGTTGCTGTAGAGCGGCAAATTGCTCTAGTAGTAGTTGACGTTTGTCTTCATCCTGATTAAAGGCGTGGATCTCCTCAGCGCGGTAACCAAGTAAAGAGGTTGCAAGTGCACTACGCAATGCACGTTCATCTTTTGGTTCTGACATTGCGTACAAAATTAACAGCATTTCTCGGGCATCAACGGTATCAAATACACTATCTCGGCTTAAAAATACTGAGCCAACGTTACGCTGCTCTAGCGCTTGTTTAATGACGTTGGCTTCGTGCCTATCTCGGACCAAGACTGCAATGTCTTTGGCTTTTAGTTGAGTTGTGCCGATAGCCGTCAACCCTTGCTCTGCATCAATAAGTAAGCGCGCTATCTCATCTGCAGCATCGTTGGCAAGTAACTGTCTTGCCGTGGTTTTATTAAGGCCTTTATCAGGGTCTTCGCTAAGGAGCCGTAGCCTCAGAGCACTGTTATCCGTAATCGATTCGTTGAGTATTTTCTTATCTGAAAAGCTAGCAGCTTTTACGGCAACAAAAGGGATCGAGTCACTGATAAAAGGATCATCCCGATGTGAGAATATACAGTTGACGGCTTCAACCATCTGTCGATTAGAGCGATAGTTTGTATCCAGATTATAGTGTTTTGCTGTTTGCTCTCGTGCATGAATATAAGTGTGAATGTCGGCACCACGAAAAGCATAAATGGCCTGTTTAGGATCGCCAATCATCAATAAACTTAATGATTCAGTTTGTGCTTTATCTGCAGAGGAGGTTGTAGAGCTGTCGTCTTGCTTTTTGGTTTGATAGATTTGATTAAAAATATCAAACTGTAGTGGATCAGTGTCTTGAAATTCATCGATTAACGCTATCGGAAAACGCTTAGCAATTGTGGTAGATAAGAATTGATCTTGTGAGTCTTTTAACGCTTGTGCCAGCGTTAGTAACAGATCATCTGGCGTTAAAAGATTACGCTCTAACTTTTGCTCGGCGAACCGTTTGGCAATCCCTTCTCTTGCGCTATAAAGAAAGCTCGGAATTAACTCTTCAATAAGCGCGGCAAGTCTTTCTATATGCTCCAGTATCGGTGCTTGTTCTCGACTTGGGATCTCGCCGCCTTTATTGAGTTTTAAACTATTAAGCGATAATGCTTCTAATACTTTTTGCGGCGGTAGCGCGGTTCCAAAAGCAACCCAGTTATCGAGCGCATCGAACATGGTGGCAAGCTTAGGATAATTATCAGCTTTTTTCCCAAAACGAGCCCCGTTTAGCGGAAGGCCGTGCAACAACTCTTCTATTTGTTCGCGCTCTCTTGGCCAAATTAACTTAAGCCGGCTTAAACTTTGCGCTAAGTTGGCTGCAACTTTATTAAATGCAGCGGGTTTAGGTTGAGCTATAGCGTTACTTGCACCAAGCAAAGGCCGAAGTTGTCGTGACAGTTCATCTGGGCTGGCAAACTTCTTTTGTATGACACCTGCAATACTTTCATTTAGCGGGTAGCACTTTTCTCGCCAAAAGTCCCGCACAGCGTGGTGCAAAAATTCACTGTCATCGAGAGTAAATTCAGACTCAAACAACAGTGAAGATTCAAATGCCATGTCGGCGAGAATACGCTGGCAAAATCCATGAATGGTAAAAATCGCTGCTTCATCAAGGGACTTGAGTGCTAAGTCAAGACGCTTACGAGCTAGTGCTTTATCGGACTCGCGGGTTTCGTTATAGAGTTGGCTAATGAGCTCATCATCGACCTTTAAGCCGATAAAACAGCGATACGCCAACTGGATCTTTTTACGGATCCGATCGCGTAGTTCACCAGTTGCTGCATTGGTAAATGTGACCACTAAGATCTGTTCGCAACTTAACGCTTGTTCCGTTCCATGACCAAGTAGCAAACGGACATAAAGACCTGCAATCGTGTAGGTCTTTCCCGTTCCTGCACTCGCTTCAATTAATCGACTTCCACCAAAGGGTAGGGTGAGTGTGTTAAGTGGTTCTGTGACGAATTGACTCTGCCCGTCGGTTAGTTCACTAAGCTTTGGCTGATTGCAAGACTCTAATGACGACTGTTCCATGTTAGTGCTCCTCACATTTGGTGGTGGGAGACGTTTGCGCTCCAGCTTCTACATAAGTGGCTAATTCGCCAAGTCTGCCTTTGTAATACAAGCTAATTAACGGTGACAATAGTGTTTGCGCAGTATCGCCAAAATGTTGTTCACTAAAGTCTTCAGGAAAGCGATATAAACGTTGGAAATGGGGTTCCATGCCTTCACCTAATTGGCTCTGCTCATCTAACCATTTAGGCTGCGCCTCACGCAATTTTTGGGTATGATCACCTTCAGCTTCAACGTAGGCTAGAGCGGTTCTTGGCATAAACATGAGGGGTTGCACTTGTCCCTGTTTGAACAGAGTTAACCACAGGCTTAATTGGCTTTTTGCTTGCGCAGCTGTGATTGGTGCGAAAACATGAAAATGGCCAATATCAAGTAGGTAGCTATTTATTGGTTGATTGAGCCGAGTTATATCAGTGCTACCTTGCATTGCGCAAAGGCAAAGATGCCTTAAGTAAACGCGTATTAAATCTCGACCATTAGCGGTTCCTGGTCGGTAATTAACCAGCCCTTTGGCACTTAAATCATCAATACGGCCAACCAGTTTAATAGATTGATCTGTTACGGGCTTGCTACCATCAACCAGTGCTATATCAATGGCAATTTCTATTGATTGGCTTGACTCTCCTTTAAGATACAAGCTTCTGCCGATCAGAGGCGTGATATCATGCAGGTATTGACTGAGCAATAGATCATCAAAGGGTTTGAGCGGAATATTACCTTGTGCTTTAAGGCGCTCAAGTAGTTCTCCATCAGGGCTCTCGGTTTGATTTTCTATGGCGTGTTCGATCAAGATTGATTGTAATTGATAACGCTCTAATGCATTCAAACTAAAGGGTTCGTCGTTGTCATCAGCCCGAACATTAATAGATAAGTCAACTTTAAGGGTTCGATTAAAATAGTACTGTGCAGGATTGCGGAAGAATCGAATAAGGGCTGAAAGTTCTATCTCCTCGACTTCTTCGCTATCAGACTGGGCTGTATTTAACAGACAGGTGTCTAAATTTATAAAGCGATTACTACTTTTATCGGCGATATCTGTAGTTGTTTGTGATACAGCTACTGGACACCACTGCGCGCTGTAACTTTGTTGCAGCGGAAAACTGTCACTAATATGAGCACTGTGGTAAAGGCGTTCATCGAATGGTTGAAGTGGCTGTTTACAGATCAGCTGTGTTGAGATTGCTTGCTCTATTTTATCAACAAATACAGCCGCCTCTTGCTTACTATAGTTATCAGCACTTGCCTTTGACTCTAAAGCTAATTTTGCCGGTAGATAAGCTAGCTGACAGTACTCAACTAGCTCAGAGACGAGCATTGATGGGATCCGCTCTGAATCATCACGTTCACTGTTACCTATGTAACTGATATACAACTGCTGCCTTGCCGACAGTATTGCTTCAAGGAATAGGTATCTATCGTCTAGTCGACGAGAGCGGTCGCCTTTACGGGGATCCATTTGGGCAACTAAGTCGAAGCCGACCGGATGTTGTACTCTTGGATAGACCCCGTCGTTCATACCGAGTAAGCAGACAATCTTAAAAGGAATTGAGCGCATAGGCATTAAAGTACAAAAGTTGATACTTCCAGCGAGGTAACGCTGCCCGACTCGAGATTCTGATAAACGGCTATTAAACCAGTTTTGCAACACTTCAATGGGCAGGGGGGTCGTATGACCAGATTCAGTTAACTCTTCAGCAAGTGTGACTATCGCATCACGGATCTCTTGTAATTGCACTTGTTCATCGTCATCAACTGAGTAAAAAGCTGCAAGTAGCTGCTCTAACTGTTCGATACGCTCAGTTAAACTGCAATTTTGTGCTAAAGCAGCGTGCACATCGTCCAAAGCTTCAATGAAATCTAGCAGTTTACCTAAAGCCTGCGCTGTTTGCCCCTCAATACCGTTGACTGCCAGCGTTTGCTGATAGAGCGGCGAGTTGTCGGCAAAACTATAGCCTAATATAAGGCGTTTAATCCCCAGCGCCCAAGCATTTTGCTCAAAGGCTGGTAGCTGATGTTCTGCTCGGCTAGCGCCATCTCGCCCCCATCGTACACCCGCTTGCTCTAGCCAGCGCTTAAGGATCGTTAGCGAATCATCGTCTAACTCAAACCGTCTTAGCACACTAGGGACTTCCAAAATACCGATGATATCGGTCAGACCAAACCGGCTTTGATTGATATTAAGTAAGTGTAAAAAACTGGCAATAAGCGGAGATTCCTGTACTGCACCACGATCGGCAATGGCGTAAGGAATGTAATGGCTGCCTTGTTTTGCGCTAAAAACGGCATCAATATAAGGTGCGTATGCCGCCACATCGGGCATCATAATCACGATATCCTTTGGCGCTAATGGTTGCCCTTTAGAGTCTGTTTGCTTGGATAGCATCTCTAGTAGATGATCATGCAGGGTTTCTACTTCTCGCAGTGGGCTGTGGCAACTGCGAATAGTGATCGAGTGGTCATCCTGTTGCAGCATTCTTCTGCCATCTACCGTTAAATAAAGCGAGGCATCGGGGCCTAGACATTGTCCTCGGGTACTGAGCTGTAAAATGTCATGTTGCACGCCGTGTAGCATGCAATCAATACCGGGATCTTGGTAACAATCTAAGTTAAATGCGGTATGCTCTTCTGGCAATTCAAGCATCAGATCTAACAGTTCACGACCCATCTTGCCGTTATTTGCAAGTAATGGGTTACCGACTTCAAGCTTGTCTTCCCACTCAACTTCAAGTTTTTGCTTGTTGGCATACTGCAGTGCCATGCGCGCTCTAAGACGAGGGTCAACAATATCTCCCCAATAATGTTGACAGGGACTTAGGCTTAGCATAATCACGTCAATGCGCTTAGCTAAGTGGTGCAGCACATCAAGTGTTTGCGGCGCCATTGATGAGATCCCAAACACAAATAGACGCCTTGGTAGAGATGTCATCGAGGTATTTGGGTCATCAAGTTTATCAAAAAGTGCTTGGTGTAAATTGGCGCGGTGATATTGGCTTTTATGTAACGTATTAGCGTTAAACTGGATTAGCGCTCGCCATAATATAGGTTGCCAGGCTTGTGCTGGTGCCAATTTGTCTCCCTTGGGAGGTAAGGTCGGCTCATTCGCTTCCCATGCGGCTATCCAATCTGGTCTATAAACTAAATATTGGTCAAATATATCGGCTATTTGGCCACAGAGTTGATAGAGCTTTAGCGGGCTTTGTGGATGAGATGCGGATATCGTTTCAGACGTATCGATTTCAAGGTACTGGCTTTGTAAGTCATTCTCGCCATGACCTTGATTACCGTTATTTAAATAATTGGCTAAAGGAGCAAAATCATCTTGGTCGATAAGAGAGGGCAAAAGCTCCATTAACTTCCAAGTAATTGCTGCTTTAGTGAAGGCATTTTCTTTGGGGACGTCTTCTAATAAAGTATGGCAAAGCTGCCAAATAAAACTAGAAGGAAGCGGAAACTCAAGCGCTGCGGCAATATTATTCTGCCTTGCTATCTCTAGTCTTAACCAGGTTGACATGCCAGGGCTTTGTACCAATATATGCTCTGGTAAAAGAAGTGGTGCACCAGGCAATGGCGTTGTTAGCTCTGTAGCTAAAATCTGCGATAATGCTTCCATCTGGTTAGATTGTACTAGGTATAGCATGGCGTTCCTTTAACAAAAGATCACTTAAATGAGCCGATAATCAAGCGAGATTATCCATTCTATGTGTTTGTTTTATTAAGTGCCAATTTCTGTTTGATGATAATGAATTTTAGCCGTCTTGATTGCTTGATAAGTAACCGAGATAGCCTCTTTTGTGCTTTTTTGTTCAGCACTTGATATTGTATTGCAATGTAATAATCGGTGAATTTATTAAAATCAGCGGCAAGCGCGGGTAGAGCAAGTCCGACTCGTTGATTATATGCCTGCGGTCCTTCATTATATTCTCTGGCTAAGTTGCTTTTTTTAAGTAACTTACAAACTGCATAATAAGCATTAAGGTGTTTGTCATTTGAACGGTGGAACTGAATTAAACCAGCACTGTAAGCGATGGAAAGTCCGACAATGCCAAGACTCACGATGAGCAATATTGCTAATTTAGTGCGAGTGACCTCTCCTAAAACCTCCTCTAATACTCGCTGCTGTTTATTGGTATTAAAGCCTAATACCCAAACACTCCAGAAGTAATCGATACTGGCAAATTGCATGCGTAACTGTTTGATAAACTCGCTAGATTGTAGGCCTAGATAACCAAATGGACTGTCGGCTAGGTAGCTTTGCTGTGGATCAAAAAATGCGTCGAATCCCTGTTCGATACGTTCAGGGGCTATCATCGCGGTGGGATCAAATCGTACCCAGCCACGATCAGCAAGCCAAACTTCTACCCATGCGTGCGCCATGTATTGGTAAATACTGAAGTAACCCGCAGCTTGATTATATTCGCCCCCTTGATAGCCACTGACCAAACGAGCTGGCATTCCGGTTGCCCGCGCCATAAAAGCAAAAGCACTGGCATAATGTACACAAAATCCAGCTTTGTTATTCAGCAGAAAATCATCAATCTGTTGCTTGCCGACAGGCGGAGGACGCAAGGTGTAAAAGTAGGGTTGCTCAGTAAAATAACGCATCATTGCCGTTAGCCGGTCTTCGGCATTTGGATAGTGCTTGGCAAATTGTTGAGCCAGTGCTCGCGTACGTGGATTTTGTCCTTCTGGAAGGCGCAGATTTAGCTGTTGTTGTGCTAATGGCAGTTCAACTTGCAGATTTGCATTAGTGAAGGAGGTGACATTGTAGAGTTTTTGCTGCTCAATAGGCGTAGTAGCATACAAGCGAAAATCCGCTAGCATCTTAACCCCTTTGTCTTGGCTGGTGGCTCTATCTAAACCAAACAACCAATGTTGTCCGCTCGGCTCGGCTATAACGGAATAACTCAGTGCTGTGTCGCTGTCTAGATCCCCCATGCTAACACTACTCATTGAAAGAGCTCTTGTTGGTTCCTTTGGCGATGTTTTGTCGACAAATGCGTTTTCTGCAGCGGTTATACTGACATTTTGTTGCCATTGCTTACCATCATAATCTTCCATTACAAGGGCGCGCCAATACAAATTAGCATTAATAGGTTGATAGCCGCCAACAAATGTCGCTCTAAATGCGAGTTCGGAGGAGCGAGTAAGCTCGGTAATATTACTGAAGCTGACTGTGTTTGATAAACCAGTTTTAGCCGTGCCTTGCGGTGGCACCATCCAAAGAGGTGGCAGTCTCGGTAGGACAATAAAAAGTATAATGGCAAGCGGTACGCTCTGCAGTAAGATTTTTGTACCTAATGTTGCTGCATATTTAAAATTATTTTCGTCATGATAAAGGCTGATCAAAACGCATGTGTTTATTAGTGTTACGAGCAATAGATGCAGGCTCGACCATACACTTTGCTGTTGAAGAAATGTCAGTGCAATAAGAAAGTAGCCAGCAAGTACGACAACTTGTACATCTCGTCGGCTACGCATCTCAATATATTTGAGAGCATAGCCTAAAATCAATAGATTAATGAGTGCAGTTAGCACGCCAATTTTATTGGCGACCATGGCAAGCGTCATAGCGGAAAAAAAAGCGAGGGCAGTGACTAACCAACGTGGCGGCCTAGCTACTTTTCCAAGATAAATACCAACACGCCAGATGATGCAGATGGTGCAAATTGCTAGCGACCATACGGTCACTTGTTGGTATAAAGGCGATAGAATGGCCACATTGGTAATTAATAGCCACATGAGAGTATGCCGAGAGATGCTTATCTGAACCGTCCTTTTGGCTTTACTCGATCGGCTATCGCTATTCATGGTTAATTACACGCTGGCTATTCGGATATAGGGCAATCTGAGTTTGTACTGCGATTCGGTGAACTTCACCTTTAGCAGGCTCGATTGAGTTTGCGCCTAATTTAAGCCCAAATATTTGCTGTTTGCTACTGAGTTGTTCTGTTTGCCAGGCGAGTTTACTGAGACTTAACTCTAGATCGGCGCTGCTAGTATCGAGTGTCAACCATAACGGAGTACCTTGAGGCTGTTGAAACTCTTTAGTCAGCATACCGCGTCCTTGAGCCACTTGCTTCCAGGCTACTTGCTTAAGTGACTCTCCTTTCACGTAGTCTTTTAAACCACTAAATTCATCAACCCCTGTTACTAGCCGACCTGTATCTTCGACTCCTGAAGGATCTTGGGAGCTTATTGCTAAAGAGTTATTGGTTTGAATGGGTGTTGCAAAAATTACGTGTTCAATATCGAGATCGACATAAGACCAAGCACGGCAGAGTCCTAAAGGATACCTTGACTCAACTTTTACTCGGCCTGGTTTTAGGAGTCCTCTACGGGGATGAAGGACGTTCAATAACGCTGGTTGTGGCTGCCCGATAACCTTTTTAGCTATTTCAGTGGGCTGTTTGCTAAAGTTAAGTTTTACCTCGTAGCTACTGCGTTTGGAAGCAATGTGCACCGCGATATAGCAGGTTTGATCTGCAAAGGTATTAGCCGTTGTTTTGGCACGGGATAAGGTGAGACCTGCAAGGTTTCGATAACAATATAGGATACAAGTATTGAATATGCTTAACAGTAGAAAGCTCAACCCCATCACTAAATTATTCTGATAATTGGTGCCAAGAAGAAATAGCATTAGCAATAATAACAACCATGCCAAGCCAAAACCTGTAGGCAGGATAAAGATGCTTTTGTGACTTAAAGTCACAGCGCTCGCAGCTGGTATTCGTCGAGATAACCCGCTGCTCAGTTTTGGTTTAAAACGATTGAATATGCCCACAGAGTTAATATGAACTTCTCCTTTAAAATCATGAGTTAGGATATTTCTTAACAGAATATTCCTTTTAGCCATGTCAGGTTAAAGAATGGGGTTAACCTGTGTCAAAATCTCAGTAGACAAGGCCTGTCCTTGTTGATGCATATTCTGCCTTATCCTGTGTTCTGCTACATGAGGAAACACAATTTGTACATCCTCTGGCACCACGTATTGACGGCCACTGAGCAATGCCCACGCTTTAGCGGCTTGTAAGATAGCTTTGGTCGCTCGAGGAGATAAACCGACCGATTCATTTTTATTCCGAGAAGCGTTCACTAAAGCCAAAATGTACTTGAGTAAGGAGTCTGAGGCAGTAACATTATCAACGCTTCTTTGAACTGCTTGTAAAGAGGAGGCATTTAAACAGTGACGAACTGACGCTGTGGTTTCATTTGACTGTTGTTTTAGCATCGCCATTTCTGAATCTGTATCAGGATAACCTATCGATAGCCGCATCATGAATCGATCTAATTGCGATTCTGGTAGGGGAAATGTGCCAGATTGATCGCTAGGGTTTTGGGTCGCAATGACAAAGAAAGGTTGCGGTAACGGATAGGTTTCACCGTCGACAGTAATCTGTTTTTCTGCCATTGCTTCAAGTAATGCACTTTGTGTTTTAGGGCTGGCACGATTGATCTCATCGGCAAGCAACATCTGTTTAAAAATGGGGCCTGGATGAAATTCAAATTTGTTTTGCTGGTTATCGAATATTGTGACCCCAAGAATGTCTGCTGGTAACATGTCGCTGGTAAACTGAATCCTTTGATAACTGAGGCTAAGACCTTGGGCAAGAGCGTGGCAAAGGCTGGTCTTGCCCATACCTGGCAGATCTTCAATAAGCAGGTGACCTTTGGCGAAAATACAGCACAAAGCTAACTTAATCTGCAGCTTTTTTCCGAGTAAGACTTGCTCTAACTGGCTCACTAACACAGCTATTTCTTCATTGGGCATGAGCATCCTTTTTCGTGGCTGATTAAGTGTAATATAACGGTGTTGAAACAATCACTATGGTGGAAATTTTCTTTGCTCACCAGCTGAATCTGTCTAACCCTGTTGCAAACAGTCTATTGTGCAACAGGAGGAGCGACTACCGAGGTTAATTGTTTGCTACTTTTGGCTGTTATAAAAAGTGGTTTAAACAGAAAACCCTGTACTAAATCTACGCCAATATTCTGCGCGAATGCAAGTTGTTCTTGAGTTTCAATGCCTTCAAGGACTGTGAGCTTTTTGGTTTTCTTTGCAAATTGCAGCAGTGCGGTAAGTAGATGTTGATACTGTGGATCGTTTGCTGTCTCTAGCCAATATTTATCAAATTTAAGGCAGCTCACTTGGCTTATTAAATCTATTGAAAGCATGGAGTGTGGGGCGCCTACATCGTCGAGTCCCACAGGAATATTCAGCTTTACTAACTGTTTAATAAACTCTCCTGCCAGATGAGCGTCATTAATGCAGGTGTTTTCTATGATCTCTACACAAATATTGGATTGTTTTTGTAGCAGTTTCAACATAGCACTAGCATTAACTTCTATCGCATGGGGATCAATGTTGAGAAATAGCTTATTGCTTTTTGGCGCGTGTCGAATTTGAAAATCTTTAGCTGCCATTTCGACTGCATTGAGTAATTTATGGTGAGCATGTAGCTCTTCAAATACAATATTAGGCGCGATAGCTAAGCCGTCGAGATTATAAAACCGTGACAGGGCTTCGTAGCCATAGATCTCTTTTGTGTGAGGGTTAAGTAGCGGTTGATATTCTGCAGTTAATCGAAGACCTGTTAGATCTAGCATAGCTGTTTTATTTTCAAGATAATGATAATTATTAACATTACCATAAAAGTAGTAAGATAAAACAATCAAAATCGTTAAGCGCTTTATTAATAACCGTTGTTACTAATAAATTCTTGAACCTTATGTATTTTTTTGGGGGGTGTCGTTTGAAGGCTAAGTTTTTCTGATAGTTGCTGCGCTCTGTATCAAGCAATATTGAGTGCTATTGGGATAGAAGCCGAGAAAACGGTACTTATTAGTCGCTCTATTCCCAATGTAAGCGCAATATTTGAAGCGAATAGGGCGACTGACTAAATGGTTTGATATGAGATTATTTAGTATTGAAAACCGAGCTCTTCCTTAGACAACAGTTCGGCTTTTTTATCTTGTTTTATTTGATAAATAACTCGATAACTGAGGACTGCTTGAACGTATTCTCGAGTCTCTGTATAGGGGATCGATTCAATAAAACTCATTACATCTAGTTTGGCATCACTTTTCTTTAGCCACGATTTTACTCTACGGGGGCCCGCGTTATAGGAGGCCGTAGCCAGAATACGGTTATTATCAAATTGTGCGAGCAAACTCGAGTAATAGGCGCTGCCTAACGCAATATTAAGTTTTTCGTCATAGAGACTACGTGTACCACGATAATTGAGCTTGGCCTTTTTGGCCGTTTGCTTCGCCGTCGCTGGCATCAGCTGCATATAACCTCTAGCGCCCACACCTGATGTTGCATTTGGAAAGTAGGCACTTTCACGCCTTGCAATAGCCCTAACTTCATCAATATCAACCTTGTACTTTTTACTAGCGGCGCTAAATGATGTTTGAGCCGCATATGGAAAACGCATATCCATATCGTTCCAAAGTTGTGCCTGAATGCTAGCTTGAACCCCTAAACTGTGCCATTTATGCGCTACAGCGTATACACCATAATCCTTTTGTATCTCTTTATCATGGCGATTTAGCAACATTACCCATTCAGCGCGAGCATCAGATTGCTTGTCGATAGCCAATAACTCAGTAACTCGCGCTAGGCCTTTGTCATTAGCCAGCTGATTTTGACGTTTAGCTGTGCTCTGCGTAGGTTGGTGTTGTACGTTATAGGGCACGTTTATTAGATTTGCTGCTTTAAATCCGTAAAAATTGCGTTGCTGACTCAAGTCTGCCAATAGTGTCAGCGCTGTTTGTTGATCTTGTTTATCATTGCTCTTTTGTAATACAACAGCCCGCCAATATGTCCAACGTGCTGTGTGTTGTTTTTCTTTAGTAAGTAAAGTTATAAAGTGCTCAAACTGATGCTGTTCATTGGTTCTCAGTGCCCAGCGTAATCGCATTTCAATCAAGTCATCACTATCTAAAAGTGGCAGCATGGTGTCGACAAAGCTCTTTAACTCTTCAGTTTGATAAATCAGTGCTCGTCGTACTAAATAACGGCTAAGTAATCGGCCTTTATAGTCGCTAAAACGATCTGCTTTTTGATATTTTGCATACAGCTTTACTGCTTGTTTAAGATCTTTTTTCGCTAAGCGCCTTAATCCTATATCGACAATCGTGGCGTTTATCTTGGCTTTACCGCTAAATTTAGAGGTATTGCGCAATCGACGAGGATCTTTATAAACTGATAACAGGTTTTCTGCTGCGCGTTTATTGCGGGTGACCTTTCTAGAGAGGTAAGTTAATAAACCATATTGCCCTTGTTCAAAACTAAGCAGCATTCTAGACCAAATCAACTCTTGAGTTTGAAAGCCGGCTTTTTTCCACTCTTTAAAAAGGGGATCACACTCTTTAGGACGGGAGCGTCCATAAAGCCATAGGTCACCGGCGCCTTTGTAAGCCAGTTGTTTATCACCTTTTTGCAACTGCGCTCTAAAGAAATAGCATTGTAAAATAATATTGTTCGGCTGCTTTGGACTGACGGCTAAAAAATCCTGCCATCGCTTCTGCTTGCCACTGCTGTTTAGATAGCGGTAACGTGCACTGTTATACAATGGACTGCCTTGGAACTGGAGAAAAGCGCTTGCGGCGTCGGCGCCTGACAGTTTTAATATCTCATTAATATTTTGATTAAAATCCAAATAAATAGCCAATGGATAATCACCGAGCTTTTTACGCTGTTGCAAATAAGTATTAAGATCTTGCTTATCGAGTGACTTTCTTGCATCGAGGTATAATTGCTGCTCAGGCGTCAAAGGCTGAGCAGCCATCGGGTACGATATGAATGTCGCTATTGCGAATAAAATGCCACTTAACTGCTTGTGCATCTTTGAATGTCCTCTATCAATGTCCCTATTGCGAGTTTTGCTGACTATATTATTGCGAGGTGATTTCACCTTCAGATAAGCTTAGCGCTTTATCCAGTAACTGGGAGTCAACTTTTTTACTGGTTTCTACTCCCAACTGCTGCATTTGGTGCGCTTGGCGAATAACGTTACCTTTTCCTGATGCCAGTTTATTCATTGCGTTCTGGTAATTCTTGTCCGCTGATTCAATTGCACGACCTATTTTTTCCATGTCTTCTAGGTAGCCGCAAAGCTTGTCGTATATTTTTCCTGCTTGTTTAGCAATCAACTGTGCATTTTGATTTTGGTACTCGTAACGCCAAATATTATTAATGGTTCTAAGCGCCACCAGTAAGTTGGTTGGACTGACGAGCATGATGTTACTTTCAAGCGCAAAGTTCACTAAACTAGGGTCATGCTCCAAAGCGAGTAAAAATGCAGGCTCTAGCGGGATAAACATCAATACGTAGTCTAAACTGGTTAAACCATGAAGCTTTTGATAATCCTTATTACTTAAACCTTTAATATGAGCGCGTACTGATACGATATGCTCCTTAATTGCTTGAGCACGTACTTCGTCATCATCGCTATTAAAGTATCGCTCATATGCAAGAAGTGACATTTTTGCATCGATAACAACATCTTTATTTTCTGGTAGATGTACCACGACATCGGGTTTGAAGCGTTTACCATCATCATTTTTCAAATCTGTTTGAGTGTCGTATTCATGTCCTTCTCGCAGGCCACTTTCTTGTAATACTCGCTCCAAGATAACCTCACCCCAATTCCCCTGTTGCTTGTTATCTCCTTTTAGCGCTTTAGTTAGGTTGATTGCATCCTGACTCATTTTGAGATTGAGCTCTGTCAAGGAATCGAGTTGATGCTTTAATGCACTACGCTGACTCTGCTCGTGGGCATAAGAGGATTGTACTTGGACTCGAAAACCTTCTAGCTGCTGTTTGAAAGGCGCTAACACATTGTCTAGTTGCTGGTTATTTTGGTTTTGTAATTGTTCACTACGGGCTTCAAAAATCTTAGTGGCGAGATTTTCGAACTGATTATTTAAACGGATCTCTGCTTTTTCTAGTAACTCAATTTTGTCATTCAGTGCTTGCTGCTCTGCATCGTAGCGTGCTGTTATGGTTTGTTGCATTGCATTTGATTTAGAAAGCGCAAGTTGAGTTTCCATCTGCTTTCGTTGATTATCCGCTAATGTTTGTTCGAGCTCAGTACTTCTTTCAGCTTGCGCTTGTGCTTTACCAAGAAGTTCAATTCGTTGTTCAAGCTTTTCCTGGGAAAGGGCAAGTTGCGCATCTTTTTGGTGAAGTGATTCTTTCAGTTCCAAAATCTCACCATTTAACTCATTTTTAGTTTGTTCCATGTCATCTAATAGCTGTGCACGAACGTATTCCCATTTGACTCTTGTTTTTCGCTGATTAAAAAGAGCACCTACTAAGATAGAAAGAAATGCGATTGCGACTAAGATAATGATTTCAGGCGTAGAAAAAGCGATATTTAAAGGCATGTGAGACGGCTCTTAACATGGTAAATGAACGGGTAGAGTGGCATGCTGGCTTAAACACTGCAAGCTTAACAACGTCTTCTTGATGGTAAATGATGAAGACGTAATCAGCTGTTAATGAGATGTAAATGTTAGCCTTGAACGAAATCTTTTTAAGGGTAATGCGGTCTGACTAATTAGGTTCTAAATAAATTGAAGAGGTAGGCGGCCAATGAAAATAATTAACAAAGCTGCATGGAATAAATTTAAAGATTGCGATGTAACCCCAGAAGAGGTTTACCACGACAGAAGGCGTATTCTTAAGCAGATGGGGTTTATTGGTGCTGGTGCGTTATTGTCGTCCCAGGCGAATGCAGGCGTATTTGATCTGTTTTCCAGTGACGAAGAAAAGGCAGCTTTTGCTAGGATAGCATTGCCTCATTCAAAGCAAACTGAGTATGACCACCTGCTCTATGGTGAGCTTACTCCAGAAAATAAAGTTATTTCACACAATAATTTCTACGAATTCGGAACCAGTAAAACGGATCCTGTACAAAATTCACAAGCATTGAAAGTTAATCCTTGGCAATTGGTTATAGAAGGCGAAGTTGACAAGCCACTTACGCTTGATTATGACGACATACTAAAAATGTTGCCTTTAGAGGAGCGGATTTACAACTTTAGATGCGTTGAAGCTTGGTCGATGGTCATTCCGTGGCTTGGTTTCTCTTTGGCTAGCTTGTTAAAAAAGGCTGGCGTGAAGAGTAATGCAACACATGTCGCTTTTGAAACACTCTATGACCCAGACCAAATGCCTGGCCAAAGGAATCGCTATAGTGGCGGAGGTATTAATTATCCATACGTTGAAGGACTAACCATTGCTGAAGCGATGACGGATCTAACCTTTATGTCTGTGGGTTTATATGGAAAAACGTTACCACCACAAAATGGCGCACCAATCAGATTAGTAGTGCCTTGGAAGTATGGCTTTAAGAGTATTAAATCGATAGTACGTATACGGGTAACCGATAGGCAGCCAAAATCTTCTTGGAACGAGTTGGCACCCAGTGAATATGGTTTCTATGCCAATGTAAATCCTGCCGTAGATCATCCTAGATGGTCACAAGCCTCTGAAAGACGAATTGCAGAGGGTGGGTTATTTTCAGCTAAACGGATCCCAACTCTTCCTTTTAATGGATATGAAGAATCAGTGGCTGGCCTTTATCAGGGCTTAAATCTAAAAAGAAACTTTTAGGGAAAGTATGAAAAACAAGTCGTTTAAATTAACCTCAAGATCTCTGTTCTGGCTCAAATGCTTAATGCATACGATAGGGTTACTGCCGATTATCTATTTGGTGCTTTTAGTATTAAATGACAGAGCAGGGGGGGACCCAGTCCAGTATATTATTCATTTCACTGGAATTGGCGCCCTAAACGCTTTAGTCGCGACATTACTGATCTCACCGGTAGCCAAGAAGCTGAAGCAAGGGCTGTTGCTACAAACAAGGCGTCTTGTTGGCCTTTATGTTTTTGCTTATGCCAGCCTACACATACTGGCCTTCTTCAGCTTGGATCTGCTGTTTGCTTGGTCACTGTTTTTTCAAGAGGTTGTTAAGCGTCCCTATATACTTGTAGGGGCTGCTGCTTACGTTTTATTGAGTGCCTTAGCGTTTACATCTTTTAAGAAAGTAATGCGTAAAATGGGCCGGCGTTGGCAGAAATTACATAATGGTGTTTATCTAATTGCGATATTGGTTCCAGTTCATTTTTACTGGTCAGTTAAGTCGGAGATTATTGAGCCAATATTGTACTTCGTCTTCATTGGAGTGTTACTCGGTGTTCGGGCAAAGAAGTCGAACTGGTGGAAGAAGAATTCGATAAAGTATTTTACAAAGCAAGAAAGGGTATGATTCTTACTTTGGTTTTGACTGTTATACCAATTGCATTAAAAGTTTGACCATTCAGCGGGAATTCAAAACGCTGTAGGCAAGTAGTGGAATTTGAGCTAATAGTTATTCTCGGCTCTGGCATCCTGCTTCGCTCTCGATAATTGCTCCTGCATTATTCTACCTTCGACCATCCTTGGTCTCGTACCTCCTAAATCTGACCGCCAAGGAGGGCCGGAATGTCTTATTTTGTATGGAACAAAATAGACCATTTAGTCGTATATCCAAATCCCATAGCGAAGCATACAGCGTTTTGAAGCCCGCACTACGTGAGCCCCTCAGTCCTTCCACTTCTGCTTTGCATTGGCTTAAAAGGGAATAACCATTTCTTTACCAATGCGCTTTGAATTGAAAAGGCTGAGGGGCTCTGAACTGGTCAAATACTTAATGCAATTGGTATTAAGTTGCTCAATTTTTAAATTTATATTATGTGGTCACTTTAGATAATTTGTATCTGAGTGGCTACTTTATTTAAGTCATTAACCAAATAGAGGCTTTGAGGAGAGGCTTAATAAGAAAAAAAGAATGAGTATAAGGTCGTTATACTTTGAGGGGGCGCTGTTTTCATTGGCAATGAATAGCCCTTCCGTAGGCTGTTTCAATGGAGCGAGGAATTATCTCATTTAACTATTCAATGTTATTTATGATGCTATTTTGTAGCATTTGCTTCTTGCTGCTTCATCACTTGTAAAACTTCATCGTAAGAGATATTAAACTGACGAGACAAGTTGATAATTTTAGTTTTATAAGTTTGAATATTTTCTTGCTGTGCTAGTAATCTTTTCTCATTCTCTACAAGTTCATTTACAGATTCTTGTAAAATAAGTAATCGACGTAAATTAAAATCAAGAGAGTCAATGTACTTAATCATTTGCGGCTTATTTCTAGCTTGCTCAAGATCGCTGCTGGTTTTCTTTTCATAACCATATTGGTCTAATGCAGCAATGGCATTTTCTAAATCAAGATTTTCTTTCATAGGAGTCCGAGGTAAAGAAGATTAAGGTTGAATAATAGATACTGGTTTAGATTATAGTTTGTAATCTAGAACTGTAAAAGGAAAAACATGTTTTTTAGGGTAAAAAGTCAACTATTTGCTTGGGTTTAGACCTGCGACCTGTCAATCTAGTTGATATGATTATATGTCGTTAAAGCAAGGAGATGCTTATGCTTGATTTATTACCGGATTTATTCGACTCATACCCGGAACATTTATCGTTGTTACCCCCGATGTTTAAATCATTTGGTCGAGAAGATTGTTTTTGGGGAGAAGTCGTCACGGTTAAGTGTTTTAAAGATAACTCTCTAGTTAAAGAAGAATTGTCGAAAAATGGCAAAGGAAAAGTACTTGTTGTTGACGGACAAGGAGTGACTGATTGCGCACTGCTTGGCGATATGATTGCTAAAAATGCCGAAGTTAATGGTTGGCAAGGTGTTGTCATTTTTGGTTGCGTAAGAGATGTTTCAGCATTGAAAACCATGAAAATAGGTATACAGGCTATAGGTATCAACCCGATTAAAACGGTTAAAAAAGGGCTTGGTGAACTTAATGTTGCGGTTGAAATCTACGGTGTCATCATTTCCCCCCACTCATATGTGTATGCTGATCTAAACGGTATTGCCATATCTAATCAAGCTTTAGATTTATCCATGCTAAATTTATAGTATTCGCTTTTGTTATTCAGATGGAATCTGTCATGAAATTATTAAAATGGTTTTTTGTTGCATTGTTAGGCTTAGTTGCAGCGTTGGTGCTGTATATCACTTTGATTTTTGACCCCAATGATTTTAAGCCACAAATTGTAGAGGTCGTTAAAGAGAAGACCGGCCGTGACTTAGCTATTAATAGTGATCTTTCTTGGACATTTTTCCCAAGTTTAGGCATTAAGTTGGGTGGGATTACATTGTCTAACCCAGACGGGTTTGAAAATGCTGCGATGGTATCTGTTAATGAAGTCGTTGCTGAGGTGGCACTCATGCCGTTGCTGACGAAAGAGGTCGAGATTTCTCAACTCAATTTGGATGGACTGACATTATCTTTAGAAACGCAAAAGGATGGTAGAAGCAGTTTTGACGGACTGACCGGTGGGGGCAACTCCAGTGAAGCTTCAAAAAGGCCTGCCAACGAGGCATCGAGCGTTAGTTTATCAAAGCTAGATATTGGCGGGATCTCAATCACTAATACTCAGATTAGTAATCTGGACCGACAATCAAACACTAAACAGTTACTCTCGTTAAAATCATTAACGCTTGGGCGATTTCAATTAGATCAATTTGCCCCTCTGAAGTATGAGTTGTCAGCATCATTAGCGGATCTTAATGTTACTAGCTCAGGCGAAGGACAAATCAAAGTCTCGCAGAATTTGCAACTTATCGTGATTAATGACTTTGCAGTGACAAATCAGCTGAAGGGAAAAGGGGTACCAAATGGCGAACTTAAAGCAGACTTAACAACATCGCTTGAAATGGCATTAGATAAGCAAACTATGAGTCTGGTTCTAGCAAGCTTTAATGCTGCAGATATTGATGCATCTGGAAAGCTAGATATTGCCTATGGCAACAAGGTGCCTAATATAATGGCTGAGCTTGAGGTTGGTGACGTAGACTTAGATCGTTTTTTACCAAAAGAATCGACAAAAACTGATGACATTAAGAAAACTGATACTGCTAAGGCCGCAGCTGTTGAGCCTGATTTAACTGTGATGAAATCAGTCAATTTGGACGTTAATGTTAAAGTGAAATCAGTTAAAGTTGCGAATATGAAGACTCAGGACTGGGTTTTTAAAATGACAATGAATCAAGGTGTTGCGAACATGAGTCAGCTGTCAGCAGCGCTTTATGGAGGTACAATTAAAGCCTCTGCGAAATTAGATGGCCGCAGTAAGGTCGCTAAATATGAGTTTGATAAGCGTTTAAAAGGGATCGACATCCGTGCTTTGCTTATCGATGCTGCCGAGGTTGATATGCTTGACGGTACCGCTAACTTTAATGTAGCGGGGAAAGGTAGCAGTTTACTGCCTGATAACCTTAAAAAGAACTTATTGGCCAACGGCAAATTTGAAATAGCTGATGGAGCCATTCATGGGGTAAACATCCCACAAATGATCCGAGATGCAAAGGCCAAGCTTGGCGGCGATATGTCGTCGAGTGGCACTCGTGAGCAAAAGACAGATTTCACCAGTATGACCGGCTCATTTAAGGTGGCTAAAGGTGTAGTTACAAACCCAGATCTGAATATGGCATCGCCACTTATTCGCCTCACGGGGTCAGGAACCGCCAATGTTATCAACGAAGCGCTTAATTATAAGTTAACCACTTCAGTTGTGGGTTCGCTTGAAGGTCAGGGCGGAAGCGAACGCGATGCGCTATACGGTGTTGAGATACCTTTTGCGATAAGTGGCACAATGTCTGAGCCAAAATTTGCTCTTGATACAAAGGCTTTGTTAGATTCGAAGCTAAAAGATGAAACGAATAAGCTTAAAGACAGCTTGTTTAAAAAATTCGGAGGGTTTTAATGTTAAGTAAAATTGCGCTTGCCATGGTGATACTCACAGTTTCTGGTTGCTCACAAAGTAACAGTAGCGTGGGTGAGGTTACTGATATGACCAAAAAGAACAACGTAAAAGTTTCGCCAGCAGTTGTGACTCCGGTAAAAAATGATGAGGAAACGAGGGCTAAGCTCGCTCAAAAGGGCTTGTTTGAAGGCAAACTCATCGTAGAGCATGATACTGGTTCTGCGATGAACGTGACGCTGCAATACACGAATACTCAGTCATACGGTGTACCGTTAATGTTCAATTCTGGTATGACTGCTGATCTATGGCTGTTTGATTCTGCGGGTAAAAAGGTATGGGCTTGGTCAAATGAGATGATGTTTACCCAGGCCTTAAGAGAAACGGTGATGCCAGCAGGTAAAACTCAAAATGTTAAGTTTAGGATTGCTGAGGGTATTGCGATGAAAATTGGTAAAGGTTTTTACCTACAGGCAATATTTTCTGGTCGGGCAACTGAATCTCAAACACCCGCAATGACGCCAGTAATCTATAAGTTTTAAGCCGTTGAATTATATAATACCAATCAACATAATTGGCTTGTGAGCTTTTCAAATATAAAAAATCCGGTCTCTGTAAGAGACCGGATTTTTATTTTGAATCTTTATAATAGCAGAGCTACTAAATACTCAAATTAACCCGCGAAGTTTGCGTTAACAAAATCCCAGTTGATTAGCTCCCAGAAGTGAGCCATGTAGTCAGGACGAACATTACGGTAATCAATGTAGTATGCATGTTCCCAAACATCTACAGTCATGACTGGGGTAACAGACTCATCAGTAAGTGGTGTAGCTGCGTTGCTAGTGTTAACGATAGCAACAGTACCGTCTGCTTTTTTCACTAACCAAGTCCAAGCACTACCGAAGTTGTTAACTGCTGAGTCAGTGAACTGTGCTTTAAATGCATCGAATGAACCGAATGCAGCAACGATAGCGTCAGCTACCGGGCCTGTTGCTTCACCACCACCGTTTGGTGATAGACAGTTCCAGTAAAAAGTGTGGTTCCAGATTTGAGCTGCGTTGTTGAAGATACCACCAGTAGAGGTCTTGATGATCTCTTCTAGGCTCTTCTCTGCAAGTTCAGTACCTTCAACTAAGCCGTTTAGCTTAACAACGTATGTGTTGTGATGCTTGCCGTAATGGTAGTTGATGGTTTCTTCTGAGATATGTGGCTCAAGTGCGTTTTTTGCGTAAGGTAATGCTGGTAATTCGAAAGCCATTAGTTTTCTCCGTTAACTCTTGATTGTAGTATTATGCGTTCTTGCTCACTGCGGGTCATTTTACCTAATAAACTTGTGAAGTGTATCATTGTTTATTCGAAACAGTCGATTACCTCAATCGATTAATCCTATTAGGCAATGACCATAGTAAAAGTAGGTTTTTGTTCTGTACTATACTGTCGTACAATAGCGTATTGCAATGTTGTATAACCCAGGAATGAAAAATGGAAACAGTTGATAAAATCAAGCAGCAAATAGCCGAAAACCCAATTATTGTATACATGAAAGGCTCACCAAAGTTACCAAGCTGTGGTTTTTCATCTCAGGTCGCACAGATCATGATTAACTGTGAAGAGCAGTTTGCTTTCGTTGATATTCTCCAGCATCCGGATATTCGTGCCGAGCTTCCTAAATATGCTAACTGGCCTACGTTCCCACAATTATGGATCGAAGGCGAGTTAATCGGCGGCTGCGATATTCTTACTGAAATGTTCCAAAAAGGTGAGCTAAAGACCCTCATCAAGGAAACTGCCGCAAAATATAAAACTGAAGACGAGCAAGCAAGCAGCTAGTTCTCAGTCTTGAATCAAAAAAGCCCTGAATATCATTGATATTCAGGGCTTTTTTTTACTCTAGATTCAGTATGTGACTTTAATTAGATTTGGTCTAAATCATCACTGACAATCTTTTCATGTGCCGCTGCATTATCAGGAAGCACAAGGTTCATCAATATGGCGATAATGCCGCATAAGCTTATCCCTGTAAGGCTAAATGAGCCAATACCAAAGGCCATTCCGCCAATACCAAACACTAACGTGACACCGACAATACTCAAGTTACGTGGCTCGTTCATATCGACGTGATTTTTAATTAATGAATTGAGACCTACTGCGGCAATTGAACCGAACAGCAAACACATGATCCCGCCCATAACAGGTACTGGAATCGTCTGCATTAGAGCGCCGAGTTTACCGACAAAAGCTAGTAATATGGCGGTAATAGCAGTCCATGTCATGATCACTGGGTTGAATGCCTTTGTCAGTGTTACTGCGCCGGTCACTTCAGAGTAAGTGGTATTTGGCGGCCCACCAAAAGCTGACGATGCAATGGTTGCGACACCATCACCGGCTAATGTTCGATGTAAGCCTGGCTTCTTGATGAAATCTTTTCCGGTTACATTTGATATCGCAAGAATATCGCCAATATGCTCAACCGCAGGAGCGATTGCGACGGGGATCATAAATAGAATCGCATGCCAGTTAAATTCTGGCGCCACAAAGTTCGGCATAGCTATCCAACTGGCATTTGCTACGGGCGAGAAATCAACAATGCCAAAAGCTAAACTTAGACCGTAACCAACTGAAATACCAGCAAGAATTGGCATCAGCTTTAGCATTCCTTTTGCAAAGATAGCAACGGCTATTGTGGTAAAGAGTGAAGCTAAAGAGATAATCAGTGCAGTATTTTGCTCGACTAATACTAAGCTACCGTCTCCAGTTTTTCCTATTGCCATATTAACGGCAACTGGGGCTAAGCCTAACCCTATGACAATGATAACAGGTCCGACTACCACTGGCGGTAGCAGGCGTTTAATAAAGCCTGCTCCTCTAACTTTAACAACCGTTGCAAGTACTACATACACGCAACCTGCCGCCATCAGTCCCCCCATTGTTGATGGGATCCCCCATGTTTGTACGCCATACATAATCGGAGCGATAAAGGCGAAAGAAGATGCGAGGAAGATTGGAATTTGACGTTTGGTTATTAGTTGAAAAATGAGTGTACCAATACCTGCGGTAAACAGTGCCACATTAGTATCTAGGCCTGTTAACAGCGGCATCAATACTAGTGCACCAAATGCTACAAATAGCATTTGGGCCCCTTGTAAAGGGAGTGTAAGGTTTTTCATTATTATTCTCTTATTTTAATAAACTTAACAATGATATCTTTATGAAACAAAATTTACAGCGATTTTGTTCAAACAACGCTGATCTTAAGAGAGAAAACTTGATCCTATAAAATTCCTAATTCCGCCGACTGTGGTACAATTTGAATAACTGTGTCGTTTGTTGAAGCCTATAATATGCTTAAAGCTGTCTGTCGTTACTTGATGATGTTCCCCTTGTTATTTTGTTTTTCAGCAATTTCTGCTGAAGTGTACAATTTAGACGAAAGCCTAGTACCAGTGGACTCAAGGGCTAAAAATTTGAGAAGCCAGGCGATAAAGCAAGGCTTAAAAGAGGTTATTCTTAAAAATACAGGGACTCAAAGTGCGTTAACCCACCCCGATGTGGTTAAGCAATTAGCCAATGCGAGCGCAATGATGACACAGTATGGTTATCAAGATTTGGATGGAAAACTGTTCATTAAGGTGAGTTTTGATCACAAACGTCTAATCAGTTTACTACGCCAAGCTGGCTTACCAGTTTGGGGTAAGCAACGGCCATTGACACTGGTATGGTTAGTGGAAGAAATCGAAGGCGAGAGAAAGATTTTAAATGATGCTTCGACATCAGTCACTCGAACATCATTTGATACTCAATCGTCCAATCGTGGTGTGCCTTTATTGTTTCCTCTAATGGATCTTGATGATTCGATGCAGATTGGCATTAACGATATTCGCGGCCAATTTACTGATAATGTGGCAAATGCCTCGCTTAGATATCAGGCGAATTATTTTATAATGGCAACGATCTCTCCTCAAGGTGAAGTGTTTAGTTACAAAATGTCACTTTACCCTAGAGAGTTAAGCGCCGGTAGCAGCCAATATAATCCATCGACTAGTCAAAGCGGTGAGTCTGCAAGTGTAGAGCAAGCTGTAGTTGATATTACTGCAGCGGCGAGCGAATACTATGTTAGCCAGTACGCAATTGCTGACTCCGGTGAGAAGCTAACAACAAAAATTACCTTTACCGATGTTAGTAAAATGAAGCAATTGGTTGAAATAGAAAAATATTTGAATCAATTAAGCGCTATCAAAACAGTAGCAGTGGCGAGTATTGAGGGAATGACCGTTGAGTTTAATCTAGGCCTTTTTGGTAACGAAGAGGATTTACACCGTTTAATGAAACTCGACCCCCGCATTGAATCTATAGGTAATACCTCAAGTAACAATATCGAGTACGCGAGCTTTGGCAGCGAGAACAATGCCAATAAACCGACACAGATCTACTATTGGAAGGGGCAATAACTCCCAATTCACGGGTGCACATGTTAGTATGTGCACCTAAATTGAATACTGCGTTGTCGAGATACTCCTGAGTGAAATCAAACTCACCATTACAATTATCGCTACCCGTTCATCTTCCAGATGACGAGACCTTTAACAGTTATTATCCTGCTGCAGGTAATGATGAACTCATCCAGAGTTTACAAGCTTGTGCCGAGGGCAGAGCTGAAGGGGCCGTATTTATTTGGGGGCCAGAAAAATCTGGCCGCACGCACTTAATGCATGCTGCGTGTGCTCACGCTAACGACCTTAATCGCAGTAGTTTTTACATTCCACTTGGGATCCATGCCAGTATCTCTCCTGCGTTATTAGAAGGCTTAGAGAAAATAGATTTGGTGTGTATTGACGATGTGAATGCCATTGCTGGCCATCCCCTCTGGGAAGAGGCCATATTTGATCTCTACAATAGGATTTCAGAGCAAAAGACTTGTTCGTTAGTATTAAGTGCTAGCGTCTCGCCAAGCGAAACTGGTTTCGCTTTACCTGATCTTATCTCTAGAATGCAATGGGGGCTTAACTATCAACTTCAGCCTATGGCAGATGATGAAAAGCTCGCAGCATTGCAACGCCGTGCAGCTATGCGAGGTTTACAGCTT
The DNA here is from genome assembly GCF_000014885.1 of Shewanella piezotolerans WP3. Classification (NCBI taxonomy): domain Bacteria; kingdom Pseudomonadati; phylum Pseudomonadota; class Gammaproteobacteria; order Alteromonadales; family Shewanellaceae; genus Shewanella; species Shewanella piezotolerans. Next base: position 2,879,680 of record NC_011566.1, on the reverse strand, counting down.
TCGGAAGATGTTGGTCGCTTCTTATTAAATCGTTTGGCTAGAGACTTAAGAACACTGTTTGATGTGCTCGATCGCTTAGACAAAGCTTCTATGGTTCATCAACGAAAATTGACGATACCGTTTATCAAAGAGATGCTACGCCTATAAGTGTTGAAAGTCTTGCAACAAAAAGCCCAGTTAATACACTGGGCTTTTTGTTGCGCAGGTTTATTATCTTTTATACCAATTGCATTAAGTATTTGACCATTTCAGAGCCCCTTAGCCTTTTCAATTCAAAGCGCATTGGTAAAGAAATAGTTATACCAATTGCATTAAGTATTTGACCATTTCAGAGCCCCTCAGCCATTTCAATTCAAAGCGCATTGGTAAAGAAATGGTTATTCCCTTTTAAGCCAATGCAAAGTAGAAGTGGAAAGACTGAAGGGCTCACGTAGTGCGGGTTTCAAAAACGCTGTATGCTTCGCTATGGGATTTGGATATAGAATAACTATTAGCTCAAATTCCACTACTTGCCTACAACGTTTTGAATTCCCGCTGAATGGTCAAACTTTTAATGCAATTGGTATTATTCCCTTTTAAGCCAATGCAAAGCAGAAGTGAAAAGACTGAAGGGCTCACGTAGTGCGGCTGAGGTTAAACAAATTGGCAAACGCTGTATGCTTCGCTATGGGATTTGGATATACGATTAAATGGTCTATTTTGTTCCATACAAAATAAGACATTCCGGCCTTCCTTGGCGGTCAGATTTAGGAGGTACGAGACCAAGGATGGTCGAAGGTAGAATAATGCAGGAGCAATTATCGAGAGCGAAGCAGGATGCCAGAGCCGAGAATAACTATTAGCTCAAACCCCACTACTTGCCTACAACGTTTTGAATTCCCGCTGAATGGTCAAACTTTTCATGCAATTGGTATTACTCTACGGGAGTTTGGTGCCTGCTACCACTTAATGTTACTGCTGGAGTGTTTGCTGTAATGGCGACCTGTGTTCGATTAACTAAGTTCTTCGATGTTGGGGAAATTGCAAGGTTTTCAGACCAAGTTGCTCCTTGCGCCATAGGAATAGGCTGAGGTAAGTTTTTCACTAGTGTTGTTGCATCAAGCTCAGGAATTATCTCATTAATAACAAAGGCAGCTCTATTTTGCAGCGTATCATCGCCAATTCTTCCCCTTTGTCCCCAATCAACTTTAATTGTATCTGCAGAAATTACTTCTGGTTTATCGGTTATACCTACATCCCTTTGAATACCGAGTCTATGGCTCATCATCGCTTCTTCAAATAGCATCGCTGCATCTTCTCTGCGTGTAGAGTATGCGTAGTAATCAGGTGCAGTATCAGCTGCAAAAAAACTACTGATATCACTTGGTGTGTATGACTTTTGCTGATTGGTTGCCGACTCACCTCTAAAACTGACATTTGCCAAGCTCGCCATTTCAGTGCTGTTTAATGGGTATTTAGCTGTTAACTGATCTGAAACAAGCAACTGATGACTATTTCTTGTTTCATAATCATCCAATAGTGTCGGACCCTCTAGGTCATCATGAATACTGCGAGGGAAAAAATCATTGGCGTGGGCGAGTTCGAGATAGAGCAGGGACGCTAAGTCTGGCTGCATCTCTGCTGCTGTACGGTTAACGCGGGTGCTACGTGGGGTAATATAAGAAGTATATTGGTTATTCTTCACATAGCGCCATGGCATAAGAAACTGTAATTCATTGCCGAAACCACTGCGATAATCTGGCGCTTCATTGATGGAATCCCTCTCTTCTGCAAGCAACCACAAGTCGTTAGGATCAAGGTAGATGGCACCTGTAGCGACCCAGTAGAATGAGGGCCGAACATCGTAGCTAATAACAATCGCCGTTACTGATTGAAGCAAGGTTGCAAAGTCGCTATCCGGATCTAAGTTATCCAGAAAATACTCGAAGTTTTCTCCCATCCATTGGTGTGAAACTAAAAGCCTATCAAGAATCTGTTGCTTACCGCCGTTTGCCTCCTGACCGATAAGTGGCAATTGCTCTATCGTACAAGTTTGCTCTAATTGATTAGAGTAAACACAATCACGTAATACCGACCTATAAGGTGATTGACCTTGATAACTGAATGTCCTAGCGAGTGGAGAGTCGAAATATTGGGAGGTAATTGCAGCTTCTTTGGTGATGAGTATATGTACGTCATCAGAGCTTTGATGGCCATTGACTGTTGCTGATGCTCTTAAAATAGTAAAAGTATCTTGCTCTACTTCTGGTGCGGTAAATAGCGGGTTTTCTAAATTTGAAAGGTCAACATTTATGTCAGGCCCAGCTGCTAAACACCAACTGATATCTCCTGGTACCGCTGATGGGGGGGTATCGATTCTAAAACTAACGCCAGACCCCATTGTTACCTAATGATCAACTCGTATTGCTAATGGGTTTGTTTGGCCTTCAACAACGTCAATCGCTGTAATAGCACTATATGAATTATTTTCACTTATAGCCGTGAGCTCAAATTCATAGCGACCACCTGTTGGAGCGGTAAAAGCAAGCATAGGGCTATGAGTCGATTTTAATATTAGTGATTCCCCTGATTTTTGGGACCAACTAAAGGCGTAATTTGAACTATCAGCATTGTTTATGCTTGCTGCTATTACTGCGGGTTGCAACGATTGATAACTTGGCTCTGTATAAAAGCTTATGTTAGATGAACTCGATACTTTCTCGAGGTTTGATTGCACTTCACAACGCGCAAGTACATCGGTGGCAGGAGGGATAATTAAATCATTATCGGCACTGTCGCTACTTCCACGACATGCGGTAAGTGAGAATATACTTAGTAATATTAGTTGATTTTTGCGTAACATTGCCCGACCTCAAATCTTTCTTGTTATTATTGTTTTGCTATTAATTTAATATAGCATGCAGGTTGTTTCTTCAACATATTTGTCTGTTATACCAATCAGTATAAAGATTTGACCGCTCAGCGAGAATTTAGTGGCTTTGGGGTAAGGTCATTAAATGCTCCTGCATTAATGATATTCACCACATCCATGTGGTTAGCAATGAATGATGAGCATAGTTAAACTAGGTTCAAGTTCATTAACGCAGCATCAGAGCCGCTAAAACTCGCCTGTAAGGAGTGTTTTGGCTTCCTACTTCTGCGTTGAATAAACTTATAAGGGAACAACCATGGTGTCATTTATCCGCCTTGAATTAGTTCGCCAGAAACACTCTGCTAAGCCGCTAGAACAGTAGTTCAACTATTGGTATATATAGGCTGACGAGCATCTCTTTTATCGTGCAATAAGAGTGAACAAGGTACTTTTGACAGGGAGTAAAGGAGAAGGGGAGATTTGCCAAATAGAAAGGCTGGCAGATACCAGCCTATAATTGCTGTCGATTACTTTTTCTTTTTCTTTAGTCCAAGCCCTAATTCGCGGCCTCGGGTGCGAGCGTAAAATGGAAAACCAATCAATAACACGCCTATTAGCAAGGATTCGATAACAGCGAAAGCTAAGTTAGTCTCTGTAACATATACCAATGTAAGCGCGTGCAGCATGTATAAACATAAAATAAAACTTGCCCAAGCATAAGTATAAGGTTTTCCTGTTAATATCCCTTTTAAAGGCAGCAACAGTGGGATTAACCATAACAGGCTAAAAAGCATCGAGTATTCACCAGATACACCTTGCTGAATAAACCAGTAGCTCAGCATAACGACCAAAAGCAGATACCCAATACGGCATAGTTTAAAAAGGGTGGATGACTCCATTTACTTGCTCTCTTATAAAATGGTTAGTACGTTTTCTGGTGGGCGACCGATTGCAGCTTTATCATTTGCCAATACAATTGGACGCTCTATTAATTTAGGTGTATTAACCATAGCTTGAATTAACTGTGCGTCAGTGACATTTATATCTGCTAAATTTTGCTGCTTGTATTCATCTTCTTTCACTCGCATCATCTCTCTTGGCGTCACCCCAAGCTTTGATTGAATGCTGCTGATTTCAGTGGCTGAAAGTGGCGTTTTCAAATACTCAATGATAGTAATCTCGCAGCCTTGTTCTTCAAGTAATGCAAGAGTTTGTCTGCTTTTTGAGCATCTAGGATTGTGAATAATGCTTACGTTAGTCATAGTTATTTTATGCTTCTGCTAATTGTGCCAGTATCATACTTTAAATGGTGACGTGAGTCACATTTACTGCAGTGATTCCATTGCCCTATCTGCTTGCCTAAATTGTCTGATCCTTGCTTCTATCCGTGCTAATTGCAGTGGGTTCTCTTTGGACTGTTTATAAGCAAAATTCAGCTGATCAATGGCGGTCTTATAATCAGCCGAAAGTGCTAAAGATTCAGCTTTCACAAAGTGTTCCATCGCTTTGTTGCCATTCTTTCTATAGGCTTCTGTCAGCAGAAAATAAGCAAGTTGATCTTGTTTGTTGAGGAAAATAAGATCTTCAAGTAGTGGTATCGCTTTTTCGGTTTGATCATTCTCAATATAAACGTTGGCCAAGTTGGTGTTAACAACGCTTGAGGTCGGTTTTATTTTCTGCTGGTTCAATAACAGAGCAATAGCAGATTTGTAATCACCTTTTTGGGTTAATAGATCGGTTTTGGTATCTATAAAGAACAAATTATTGGGTTCTTTAGCCAGTAATTCATCAATGATTTCTTCTGATTCTTCAAATTTATCCATTCTAAAATAGGCAAGGGCTTTGCCGTACTCAGCTGCGCTTCTAAACGTATATCGATGATGCTTCAACTGTTTCTCAAACATCGATAATACCGCGGCCTCGCTGTAGCCTGAGAACCTAACTTGGATCCGCGCTTTTGCCAATTGGAAGTTCAAATTGTCTGGTACATGACGTAATGGATATTGTTGTGCTCTAATTCTTGCTTCAGAAATTCGCGACTCTGGTAATGGGTGAGTCAACAACATTTGTGGTGGCTTGGTAGTGAATCTGTAGCGCGAAGCGAGTTTACCAAAGAAATTTGCTGCGCCATTGGGATCAAAGCCTGCATCAACCAATATTTGCATGCCGATTCGGTCTGCTTCTTTTTCATGCATTCGGGTGTAGTTGATTTTAGCCTGAGTAGACAATGCTTGCGTAGTTGCGAGTGCTGCCATACCCGCTTGTGGTGATGCTATTGTAAGTAGAATAGCGCCAAGCATGCCGGCAATTGTAGCAGTTGAGCTTTTCTGCTGTGCTTCTAAAGATCGCGCTAAGTGACGTTGAGTAACGTGAGTAATTTCGTGTCCAAGTACAGAAGCGAGTTCACTTTCAGTATCAGCATTTAAAAATAAACCAGTATGTACGCCGACGTGACCGCCAAAAAATGCAAATGCGTTGATCTCATCGTTTCGAAGTAAGAAAAAGTAGAAAGGCGTTTTAACACCCGTTGCATGGGCAACGAGTTTATTACCTAGCTCGGTTAAATACTGATTCAACACTGGATCATTGAGCATCGGCGCCGATGACCTAATAACGCGCATATACGCGTCACCATACTCGGTCTCTTTTTCTAAACTGAATGTATTGACTGCCGCTGTACCTAAATCAGGAAGGTCGTTATTGGCGTAGGTAACAGGTGAGGCTGCTAAGGTGAAGGCCAATGTTCCTGCAATAATAGATTTCGAAAAAGTTAATTTGCTCAAGCGGATCCTTAAATTGGGCTATGCTTTTCTTGTTGTAAGGCCACAATGCTTGCTTGTGGTTTGCACTGCTTATTAGGATAATAGCCTTAGATTGTTTATAGCAAGTTGATTATGATTATTATTGATTTAACAGCCTTTCGCTGTCCATTGCCACTCGTAAAAGTTAAATTAGCTTTAAAGCAGATCGACACCGGCGAAAAGCTAAGGGTTTTGTTATCAGACCCCGGTTCTAGGCAAGATGTTCCCCGTTTTTTAAAAAAAGTCGGTTATCATCACCAAATAATACAATCGAAAGAGTCTGTTTTAGCACTTGAGATCACTAAGTAAAGTGACTTTAAACTGTTTTACATTTTAGATGTAGAACATCTTTTTTATCGACAGTAGTACAAAACACTCACTGTCGCATTAGGATAAATGAATGTTAACAATCTTAAGTCGTTGGTACAAAGAACGTTTTAGTGATCCCCAAGCTGTAACTTTAGTGCTTATTCTTGCTGGTTTAGCACTCGCTATCTATTTCGCAGGAGGTTTACTAGCACCGTTATTAGTCGCGCTAGTGCTCGCTTTTTTATTGGAGTGGCCAGTTGCCCAGATGGCGCGTATTGGGATTAACCGTACAACGGCCGCTTCGTTAGTGTTAATTCTATTCATCGGTTTGATGTTATTGATTAGTTTTGGTTTGATCCCAAGTCTTTGGAAGCAGGGTGTTAGCCTTATAGGTGATTTGCCAAGCATGATAGATAAAGGGTTATTTACAGCGCAGCAGTTTATTAATCAATATCCGCAGTTCGTTAATCCAACACAGTTAGACACCATGGTCGCAGAGCTGAAAAAAATGCTTGATACTCAGCACTTACTGGATATCGGTAAGCAATTACTCGGTTATTCAGCTTCATTGTTAGTGCTAATGGTATACGCAATTTTAGTTCCGCTTTTGGTGTTCTTCTTCTTAAAAGATAAAGATGAACTACTTCGGGCGAGCAAGCGTTTTTTCCCTTCCAATCGAGATTTAGCACGCAAAGTTTGGAACGAAATGCATCAGCAGATCTTTAACTATATTCGTGGAAAGATCATCGAAATAGTAATCATAGGTGTCGTCAGTTATGCCTTCTTTGCGGTGATGGATCTAAGGTACGCAGCGCTGCTTGGGGTATTAACGGGACTGTCAGTGTTGATCCCTTATGTTGGGGCTACGCTTGTGACACTGCCGATTGCATTAGTCGCATTTTTCCAATGGGGGATCAGTTCAGAGTTTGGTTACTTGATGATCGGCTACGGTATTATCCAAGCCTTGGACGGTAACTTACTCGTGCCTATACTCTTTTCAGATGCCGTTGATTTGCACCCAGTATTTATTATCGCCGCAGTATTGGTGTTTGGAGGACTGTGGGGCGTATGGGGCGTTTTCTTTGCCATTCCTTTAGCATCTTTAGTAAAAGCGGTAATTAACGCATGGCCAGTTCATGGTGCTGCGGTAGAAGAAACAGCCAAAGCAGAGCCTTTGGCTAAATAAGTTGGTCGCCATATCGATAAACATAAAGGGGCTGATGCCCCTTTTTATTCAGGGTTTATGAGTAGGTGGCGTGCAGTGGCTGCCAAGGAGCGATAAACGATGGTTGTTTGTTTAGCTTTGATGTTCCAATGTTGCCAGTAAAGGGGCACCTGCATTCGTTTTCCTGGGAATACTTCAATTAAGTCTCCACTCTCCAATAAAGGCCTTGCTTGTAGATGAGCCACCAAACCATAACCTAATCCCATTGTTATCGCTTCGAGAAAACTTTCTGACGAAGGTATCTTATGTTCTCGTGTACTTCCCTCATTGATGCCAAAATAGAAATTAAGAAACTTATCGTGAAGCTTATCTTTGGTGGAAAAGACCACCGCTGGTGCAGTAAGTATGGAATCTGGCTGCTGAGGTAATTGAGCAAAGTGGTGGGTTATAAACTCTGGCGTCGCCACACACATGTATTCCATGTTGCCAAGGTATTCGCTACTGCAGCCCGCCATTGGAGATTGACTGGTGGTAACACAGCCAACAGCGTCGCCACTTTTTAGCAAATGATGCGTATAGGCTTCATCATCAACCACTAGTTCTAATAACCATTTGTGACGTTTAAAAACTTCAGTCAACGCCGGTAAAAACCAAGTCGCCAAACTATCGGCGTTGACGGCGATACGCACAATCGTCGGCAGCGAAGGGTCATCAACATTCATTTCAGTGCGCAGTTCACTCTCAAGTAATTGCACTTGAGCATAATGCCTCAGCAGTCGCTTTCCCATTTCCGTAGCATAAACAGGGGAGGCTCGAACGACTAAAGCTTGTCCTACCTTGTCTTCGAGCTGTTTTATCCGCTGTGAGACTGCTGACTGGCTAATGTAGAGGTGTTTAGCTGCTTTATCAAAACCTCCTTGTGAAACCACTATCGATAATGCTTTTAGGTGGGCGTAATCAAACATTGGTGACAATACACTCTGTTATAAGTTTAACTTATGATACATAAATTAAATTAGTTGTACTTATTTTTATTTGAAGAATATTCTGCACGCTAATTCGTCGTCTTCATATTTTAGGTAATATCATGCAAACAGCATTCATTCAGGGAATGGCAATCGGTGGTAGTCTCATCATGGCGGTTGGGGCACAAAACGCATTTGTACTAAAACAGGGGTTGAAGCAATCACACTCGTTGCCGATTGCCGCACTGTGCTCTTTTATTGATGCCATTATGATTACTGCAGGTGTTGCTGGGCTAGGGCATCTTATACTTGCTTTTCCGCTGATCAAAGATATCGCCAGTTTTGGTGGGGCTATTTTTCTGTTTATATATGGTTATGGCGCACTGAAATCGTCTTTTACTGAGCAAAAAATGGAAGGCGAGCAAGAGTTGGCTGCTGATAGTCTCAAAAAAGCTGTCATTACAACATTAGCAATTAGCTTTCTTAATCCACACTTGTATTTAGATACGGTGGTTTTGCTTGGAAGCATTAGTGTGCAGTTTGAAGGCACTGCCAAGCAATGGTTTGGCGCTGGAGCAGTGTTAGCATCATTCGTATGGTTTTTCAGTTTAAGTATCGGTGCTCGTTACCTAAGCCCTATATTTCAGAAACCTAAGGCGTGGTGCTACCTCGACAGATTTATCTGCCTGACAATGTGGTCTATTGCTTTAGCCTTATTATATCCTTACTTATAAATTAATAAAAAGGAGCCATCAAGGCTCCTTTTTACTCCGTGACTGTTGTTTACTCGGCTAAATAGGCGAGCACCACTTCATGGTGATCTTTGGTTTTAAATTTATTGAACACGTGGGCAATATTACCATCTTGTCCCACGAGGAAACTTAGACGGTGAATACCGTCGTAAATTTTACCCATAAATTTCTTCTCCCCCCAAACACCAAATGCATCGGCTATTGCATGGTCTTCGTCGCTTAGAAGTGAGAAGTTGAGCGACTGCTTATCTGAGAACTTCTTAAGCTTTGCGACTGGATCTGGGCTAATTCCAAATACGGTAACAGATAGGTCATTAAGTTGTGGCTGACTATCTCTTAAGCCACAGGCTTGCACTGTGCACCCAGGTGTTGACGCTTTTGGGTAAAAATAAACCAACACTGGGCCTGACTGTAATGCTTTTGATAAGCTGATTGCCTCATCATTTTGATTTTGTAGAGTAAACTCCGGCGCTTTATCGCCTACTGTTAAGGTATGCATATCCTTTCCTTATAACGTTAGCTGTCTATGCCTTGCATATGCTCCAAGGTACACTCGAGTGACAATTCTTTCGCGAGTTCATGAATACTGACTTCAAGCTTTTCAAGATCGACTTTCTCAGGGACATTTATGGTCAATGAGATGTTTTGAGTCGGTTCGCCAGTGTCGTCTTCTTCTGCGTGGGACTTTACCGCCCCTAAATCTAATGAACGATCGGCAAGAAATTGAGTGATTTTCTTCATGGTTCCACGTTGATCAAAACCACTGAAGTTAACTTCTAAGCGAGAAATGTAATTTTTCGGTGTATGTTTAGCTGTCCGTTTCATGACTGTCATCAGTTCTAGCTCAACACTTAAGCTAGGTAAGGTTGATTCCATCTTGGTGATAGAAGGCCATGAGCCAGATAACATCATAATTAAAGTGAATTCATTGCCGAACAACGCCATACGACTGTCGACTATGTCACAGTCGCACTCACTTGCTAGTCGAGCGAATTTACTCACAATACCTGGACGGTCGGCCCCCATTGCAGTAACGACCAAGTGGTTGGACATTTAATACCCCATTTTTATATTAGTTAGCCCAAAAAAACAGCAGTTTCATGGTGCTTTTTTTTCATGGTCAGCAATGCTATCACATGTTGCTCTATTTGCGATCCTTGTCGTAGTTACAAATTCAGATATTTAATATGTTTCAAGTTGATAATTAATCTGAAACGAGTTGCGTACTAGTGCTTGTCTTTAACTGATTCCATCAGTACCATAGCCAGTCCTGAACCCTTGGGGAATACACATGATAAACGGAAGCATCGTTGCCTTAATCACACCAATGAATAGTGATGGCACAGTAGATAATAAGAGTCTTGAGAATTTAGTTGAGTACCATATCGCCCAAGGTACCGATGGCATCGTTGCAGTTGGCACTACTGGTGAGTCAGCAACTCTGCCTGCAAAAGAGCATATTCAAGTCGTCCAACAGACGGTAAGTTTCGCCGCTGGCCGCATTCCAATTATTGGTGGTAATGGAGCCAATGCTACCGCAGAAGCGATAGAGCTAACAAAAGGTCTTTCTAGTGTTGGTGTTGAAGCCATGCTGGGCGTGACGCCATATTATAACAAACCATCTCCTAAAGGCTTGGTTGCACATTACAAAGCGGTAGCGCAAAGCACTGATATTCCTCAGATATTGTACAACGTACCCGGCCGCACCTCGGTTGATATGTTACCTGAAACGGTAGCAGAGCTAGCAAGCGTTAGTAACATTATTGGTGTAAAGGAAGCCACTGGCGATCTTTCTCGTGTAAGTAAACTTCGAAGTTTGTGCGGCGACGATTTTTTACTTTACAGTGGTGATGACGCTACAGCGCGCGAATTTTTAACTTTGGGTGGCAACGGTATCATTTCGGTTGCTAACAACATCGTCCCTAAAGCATTTAAAGCGATGTGTGATGCCGCACTTGCTGGCAATACTGAAGAAGCGATTGCTGTTGAAAAGTCGATGCAAAGTTTGTTCAGCGCTTTATTTTGTGAAGCTAACCCGATCCCTGTAAAATGGGCTGCTCATCAAATGGGACTTATCAGTAAAGGAGAAATTCGTTTACCTTTAACTGAACTTTCTAGTGAGTTTCATGGTCTGTTGCTAGAAGCAATGAAAAATGCCCGAATTGAGGTTTAATAATAAATGCTAAAGCAAGTATCACCATTAATACTGATTGCGGCTGTAACAGCGTGCAGTACACCAATTGATAGAAGGCAAGCGAATGATGTTGATCAGCAATATCAAGATCTAGCATCAGCGCCTAAACTGGTTATTCCTGATGGACTTAACCAACCGACATACAGTAAAGAATATGACATCCCTGAGGTTGGCGCTAAAGTTGATAAGACATTAGTCGGCAGCAACTTAGATATTCGTCCTCCGCTGCAAGTATTGCCTATGGCGGCGGGAACGCGTGTCGAAGAGGGTGATGACAATATCAAAATTATGGTTGAGTCGATTGATAATGATTCTGACCTAAAGCAAGAGATTTTTGATGTCTTAAAAGAGTACTTTGCAAGTGAGTCAGTTCAGATCCGTGCTGAAGACTATGAAGCTGGCACCTTTGAGACTGATTGGATTGAAAGCTCTGAAGTGGTTGAGTCTAGCTTATGGGGGAGTGACAAAGTTTACCTGTTGCGCCAACGCTATAAGTATGACGTTGATATTCGTCCACATGGCCGTAGCGGTAGCGTGACAATCAGTTTGATTGAGCACGAAGAGTCATATGACGGTGAGCAACAGGAGATTTTGCTTAGCGGAGAAGATAAGCGTCGTTATACGATTGATATCTTGAATGATTCTATTAGTTATATGAGTATTAAACGTGCCCAAGCTATGAAAGCTAAGCGTCTAAAGCAAAGTCTTGGTATTGACGTAGACTTGATCTCTGAGCAAGACGAACCAGCTTACTGGCTAGCCAATGCTAAGTTCAAGCGTACGTGGGATCGTTTACGTATCGTTTTACCTGAAATGGGCTTCGAAATTGTAGATATGGACAGTAACAAAGGTCTACTTTATATCAACGTGGTTGATGATTCAGGGTTTTGGAGCTCTTTATGGGGTGAGAAAAAACTGAGTTTAGATGAAGGCTCTTACCGTATTGAGCTCAAAGATGATAGCGCTGACGATAAAACACAGATCCACCTACTTGGTGCTGATAATCAACCATTAGAAAGCGAAGTTGTTATCGCCGTCTATGAAGGTTTCTCAGAGCTAATGGAAGAAGATCGTAAAGTCCGTTAGTCGATAACTGTTGCAACGAAAGGAGCCTATATGGCTCCTTTTTTATTGCCTTTTTAATAGCACTAGCGTGATAACTACTTTTCTACGGTGTAATGCTTGATTGGCTCTTATTAATACCAATTGCATTAAGTATTTGACCAATTCAGAGCCCCTCAGCCTTTTCAATTCAAAGCGCATTGGTAAAGAAATGGTTATTCCCTTTTAAGCCAATGCAAAGCAGAAGTGGAAAGACTGAGGGGCTCACGTAGTGCGGGTTTCAAAACGCTGTATGCTTCGCTATGAGATTTGGATATACGACTAAATGGATTTAGGAGGTAGAGCGAAGCAGGATGCCAGAGCCGAGAATAACTATTAGCTCAAATTCCACTACTTGCCTACAGCGTTTTGAATTCCCGCTGAATGGTCAAACTTTTAATGCAATTGGTATAAGATGAACCAAACGTTTATGCGTGTTAGGTTTTGTTTGTGAACAGCTAAAACTACTAGAGAGGTAAAACGTTGTATTATTGACTCGATTAAGCGATAAATTACTATAATATGCTGCCTATAAGTATGTGAATGAAGTGTGTTATTTGTAAGAAAAGGTAAAACGTATTGAAGCTTGGTTTTAGCTAGGTAAACTACCCCTAATTGAATAACGCAGTTTGTTAGGGAAGTCATGAAAAAAATAACAATAATTATACTAATTGCATTAGCTGCCGCCTTTGGTTACCAATATCTTAAAACTGATAATGTAACCAAAGCCAAAAAATCGAGGCCTACGCCCAATGTTGTTGTAGCGAAAGCCGCTATTCAACCGATTCGTGATGAAGTTGAAGCGTTAGGAACCAGCAAAGCAAACGAGTCGATTACCGTTACCCCAAAAGTCTCTGAAGTGGTTACCAAGGTTAATTTTGACGATGGTGACTTAGTTGAGAAGGGGCGCTTACTGGTACAGTTACAAGATAGTGAGCAAAAAGCACGTGTTACCGTTGCTAAGGTAAAAGTCAAAGATCATCAACGAGAGTTAGATCGAATACGGACTCTCGTCACGAGCCAAACGATTGCAGAGCTTGAAAGAGATAGACTGCAAACTCTTATCGACACCGCTAAAGCTGAATTAGTACAATCTCAATCTGCGCTTAGTGATAGGCGCATTAGTGCACCATTTTCGGGTGCGTTAGGTTTGCGTCAAGTGAGCGTGGGGGCGTTGGTGACGCCCGGTAAAGCAATTACGACTTTAGATGACATATCAGTAATCAAGCTAGATTTCTCAGTACCTGAGCGCTTCTTGCAATCGTTAGCGATCGGAAAGACGGTCGAAGCAAGCGCTGTAGCCTTCGATGGTGAAATGTTCATTGGCAAAGTGACATCTATCGATAGCCGCATTAACCCACAAACCCGCGCCGTGATTGTTCGAGCAGAGATCCCCAACCCGAAACATCGTTTGCTACCCGGTATGTTGATGAAGGTAAAACTTATCAAACAAAGCCGAGAAGCCCTTATTCTGCCTGAATCGGCCATTATACCTGTACAGGATAGGCACTATGTTTATCTGGTTAATGAGGAAGGTGTGGTTGAACAAAAACAAGTGACGCTTGGATTACGTAAACGCGGCTGGGTTGAAATTTTAGACGGCATTGAACTTGATGAGCAAGTCGTTATCAGAGGGATCCTAAAGGTTAGACCTGGTGATGCCGTTAAAGTAACGTTTAGCGAAAGATTTAGTTTTCTTAAACAAGCAAGTGTGGAGCCAGTAGCATGATCTTAACTGATATTTCGGTTAAGCGGCCGGTTTTCGCTTCGGTTATCAGTATCCTGTTAATCGTCTTTGGTCTTGTAGCATTTGAGAAGTTACCGCTGCGAGAATATCCAAATATTGACCCTCCAGTGGTTTCCATTCAAACCAATTATCGCGGCGCAAGTGCTGCGGTAGTTGAAAGCCGTATCACTCAGCTTGTAGAGGATCGAATAAGTGGTGTAGAGGGCATTAAACATATTAGTTCCTCAAGCAGTGATGGTCGCTCACGGGTTACCCTAGAATTTGATGTTGGCCGAGATATTGAGGCTGCGGCAAACGATGTACGCGATAGAGTTTCTGGTTTATTGAATAATTTACCGGAAGAAGCTGAACCACCAGAAGTGCAAAAGGCCAACGGTGGTGATGAAGTCATTATGTGGCTAAACCTAGTCTCTGATCAGATGAACACGTTGCAACTAACGGATTATGCAAGGCGCTACTTGGTTGATCGCTTTTCAGTGATTGATGGTGTGGCGAATATGCGACTCGGTGGCGGTAAAGTTTATGCCATGCGTGTGTGGATCGACAGACAAGCACTCGCTGCACGTAATCTTACAGTGGCTGATATTGAAAAAGCACTTCGCTCTGAGAACGTAGAACTACCTGCCGGTAGCGTTGAATCAAAGGAGCGTCATTTTACCGTAAGGCTTGAAAGAAGTTTTAGAACTTCGGACGATTTTGCTAATTTGGTGCTGGCTGAAGGAGACGATGGTTATCTCATTAAACTTGGTGATGTAGCAAAAGTAGAGATTGGTTCTGAAGAGGAACGTATTACCTTTAGAGGAAATCGTGAGGCGATGATTGGACTAGGTGTTTCTAAGCAATCAACAGCCAATACACTGGATGTAGCCAGAGCTGCCAATGAGCTGGTTGATCAAATCAATCCAACATTACCCGCGGGCATGGAGATTAAGCGCTCATACGACAGTTCTGTGTTTATTGAGGCATCCGTCAAAGAAGTTTACCAAACTCTGTTTATTGCGATGTTTTTGGTTATCGTGGTGATCTATCTGTTTTTGGGCAGCGTTCGGGCGATGTTGATCCCTGCGTTAACGGTACCCGTGTCGTTAATGGCGACATTTATCGTACTTTATGCATTGGGTTATACCATTAATTTGCTAACACTTCTGGCAATGATTTTAGCCATTGGTATGGTGGTTGATGATGCGATTGTAGTTTTAGAGAATATTCACCGTCGTATTGAGGAGGGGGATTCTCCTCTTAAAGCCGCATTTTTAGGAGCAAGAGAAGTCGCTTTTGCGGTTGTCGCTACAACGTTAGTGCTGGTAGCGGTATTTATGCCGATCACCTTCTTAGAAGGCGATTTGGGTAAACTGTTCAAAGAGTTTGCGGTTGCCATGAGTGCGGCGGTTATCTTTTCTAGTATCGTTGCATTAACGCTTAGTCCGATGATGTGCTCTAAAGTGTTAAAGCCTGCTGGGCAGTCGCCATGGTTGGTTAGAAAAATAGACAGCGGTATGGATAAACTGTCTGCGGGATACCGAGCGTGGCTTCGAAAGGCAATGTCACACCCATTGTTAGTTTCATCGCTGATTCTTATCGCTTTGGTCAGTAGTGCATACCTTGCTAAAGAAGTGCCGCAAGAGTTTGCTCCAAGAGAGGATAGGGGGTCGATGTTCCTGATCGTCAATGGCCCTCAAGGTGCAAGTTTCGAATACATCGAATCTTACATGGACGAGATTGAAAACAGGCTGATGCCGTTAGTTGAAGCCGGTGAGATTAAGCGATTACTTATCCGAGCACCACGTGGTTTTGGTCGTAGTTCAAACTTTTCTAATGGGATGGCGATTATTGTATTGGAAGATTGGGCGGTTAGACGCAGTGCATTTGAGATCATCGGCGATATACGTGGTCGCTTGTCAGATCTCGCTGGTGTGCGAGCGTTCCCGGTGATGCGGCAAGCATTTGGTCGTGGAGTTGGTAAACCTGTACAGTTTGTTTTAGGCGGCCCAAGTTATGATGAATTAGCTCGCTGGCGCGATACTATTCTTGAAAAGGCTAAAGAGAATCCAAATCTCGTTGGGTTAGATCATGACTACAAAGAGACTAAGCCACAACTCAGAGTGGTAATAGATAAAGACAGAGCATCAGATCTGGGCGTGTCTATCTCACACATTGGCCGCACGCTAGAGTCGATGTTAGGTTCTCGATTAGTAACGACCTTTATGCGTGACGGTGAAGAGTACGACGTCATTATTGAAGGTAATCGAGAAAATCAAAATACAGCAACCGATCTAGAAAATATCTATGTGCGTTCAGATCGTACTCAGGAGCTTATTCCATTATCTAACCTTGTTAGTGTGGAAGAGTTTGCCGATGCAAGTCAGTTAAACCGTTATAACCGCATGCGAGCCATTACCATTGAGGCGAATCTTGCCGACGGCTATAGTTTGGGTGAGGCGCTTGATTACCTCAATGATTTAACGCATGAGTACCTGCCTGCTGAGGCGATAGTGAGCTATAAAGGCCAATCGTTAGATTATCAAGACTCAGGCAATTCGATGTACTTTGTGTTTATCTTAGCGCTAGGTATCGTATTCTTGGTATTGGCAGCCCAGTTTGAAAGCTATGTGCATCCGGTGGTCATAATGCTTACGGTTCCACTAGCCACTTTAGGCGCTTTAATCGGACTATGGGCAACAGGTCAAAGCCTAAACATTTACAGCCAAATAGGGATCATTATGCTAGTTGGTCTTGCTGCCAAAAATGGTATTTTGATTGTTGAATTTGCTAACCAGCTACGTGATAAAGGCGTAGAGTTTAAAGATGCAATTATCCAAGCTTCAAGTCAGCGACTACGCCCTATTTTAATGACAGGGATCACAACCGCTGCAGGCGCTATTCCTTTAGTGATGGCACAAGGGGCTGGCGCGGAAACCCGCTTTGTTATTGGTGTTGTGGTGTTGTCAGGTATTAGCTTAGCGACATTTTTTACCTTGTTTGTTATTCCAGTGGCTTACTCATTACTGGCTAAGAACTCTGGTTCACCTGAATTGGTAGCGCAGCAGCTTGAGAAAGAGTTAGCCGACTGATAGCTCGTTAATTCAGCAGTTATCGAGAAAAGACAGTATAGGAAACTATATTGTCTTTTTCTTTACTATGAACACCACAGTGTAACTTTCTAAATCTGAGTAAAGCGATTTAATGGTAATCAAGCGTGCTAGCCAGTGCGTGCGTATTCAGTTCTCAATATAGACCCAATAGTTATCGTAAGCATTTAGCAAACCACGACGTTATTTTGCGAGTTGTTGCTGATACCTGTCGCCAACTACCGGCAATCTTAATTATCTATATACTAAATTTTTAGACCTATTCTTTGAGCAGTTTCTCTTTATCTGAAATTCAGCATATTTCATCTTTACCGATTACTTTTGAGCATTTTGTATTTTGATATCGCTCATTACTAGAAATTGATTGTTTGCATCTTCGATGCTGAACTTCTTAAAGAAGGAACAGGCTGTTTGTTATTAGTTAATAATAATTTAGCTATTTAACATTGGCAATCAGGTATCCACGTCCAGTGACCTGATGAACCCCTTAAGTTTTGAATTCGTCGGGATATCGTTTATCTACGTATGTAACATCTTTTATTTCTGGTTTATTTTAGTCCTTGAAGTAACTACTGTTCTATAAATTACCAGTTTCACAGTTAAGAACTAATGTCTGTTTTATCTTTTTGTATTTTAATGTTAATAATATTCATGTGCATTTAGTGTTGTAAGTCTATTACACTACGCCGAATTTTATAAACTGTATAAAGGAATATACGTTGAACTTAATATTAGCAACTTCGATTTTGATAGGAGGGTTAGTTGCAGGCATTCCTCCTGCTGTAGCTCTTTCCGCTGGTGGTGGAGATGAAGAGATTCATACGCCTTCAGCCAATGACTATGCACATTTAGGCTTAAATGACAAAAGCACGGTAACTTCAGAAACCACTGACTTACTAGGTGAACGAATTGACTTAAACAGTGGGTCGGTTAGCTTTGTCCATACAGATGTATCTATACCTGGGAATAACAAGATCCCTGTGGCTATCACTCGTAAGTTTAAAGGCGGATTTTTGGGCTCGCGGGAAAAAACAGCATTAGCAGACTGGGCGTTAGATATCCCTCATGTCCGCACTACTGAAATAATAAGCTCAAGTATGTCTGGTCCATGGGGACGTGACAAAGAATGTAGTGAAGAGCGTGAACGTGATATTCATTACGGAAATGGTACGTTCAGCTCTACAGAGTATTTTAATGGCGAATTTCTCCATGTGCCTAATCAAGTCTCAGAGCAGCTCGTCTACACAGGCTCGGGGGACGGATACCCTAAAGGAACACTGTCAAATTGGCGCGTAAGTTGTAAAGCTAATACTACTGCCTCAGGCGAAATGTATGTGGTTGAGTCCCCAAAAGGTTTGACCTATACATTTAATGAAAAAGTGCTAGCGTCAGGGCGTGTAATTAGAAATAACACTGGCAGTGTTGTGTCCTATACAGTTTATCTCTATGTTAGCCAAATTGAGGACCGTTTTGGTAACATGGTCAATTATCATTATGAGGATGTGAAAACTGGCTTAGCGAGTACCCGCAAGTTTCTCAGGAAGATATCTTCGAGTGACGGCCGTTTAATTACGTTACATTATGACTTAGCGTCACCGAATAACCATTTAGTCACGAGGGTGGTCGCTAATGGCCGCACTTGGCATTATAACTATGAAGGTGCTGGCTTTTCTACACGGCTCGAAACAGTTGTCTTGCCTGATAAACAGTTATGGCACTTTGCCTTTACTGGGCTAGATAATCCTGTAGATTTAGCTAACTGTGATGTAGTTACCGGTTCTGGGGTGGGTATTTCAATTACACACCCTAATGGGCTTCGTGGACAGTATAGTCTCGCAATGAGAAGGCATGGGTCAACCAATACTGTTAAGGTTTATAACTCGCACAAGAATATACATTATACTAAAAAGTGTAGGCTCAATAGGGCTGTAGTCGCCAAAACAATTTCCGGGAATAACTTGCCCACTTTAAGATGGTCTTATGAATATTCGCAAAATGATGGTGCCTACAAACAAGATAAAATTTATAATTATCATAAAATAAGTTCACCTTATCCCGCAGAGTATATCAATAACGTGGATTACAAACGAACTACTGTGTCTTCTCCTGATGGTTCCAAAACCATGTATTATCATAATCGTGACTACAGCAGTGTTCTTGATGGTAAGTTAGTAGTAACTGAATTTTACGATACAGACGGTAGTAGTTTACTTAAGCGAGTTATCAATACATACAAGCAAGGCCCTTTTGTCGGTTCGGTTGGGACACCATTCGTTAACACTAAGCCAAAAACGACTCGAGCATTATTGAACAAAAGAACGGTTGAGTTAATTCAAGCGGGCATTAAACAAAAGTACTATACCGACTTTTCTAGCTTTAACGCCTACGGCTTGGCAGAAGAAACCAAAGAATATAATTCTTTTAATCAGGAAGTTCGCTACACCAAGCAAGGGTATTATCACGATACCCAGCATTACTTATTAAATTTGCCAACAACGACGCATGTAAGTAGTGATAGCACTTTTAGTAGCAGTGAACTAGTCGCCCAACAAACGTATCATACGGCAGCCGCATATAAATCTTTGCCTTCTGAGAGCTTTACATTTGGTAAGTGGTATAAACGCAATGAAAGCTACTATACCAGCGGTACGCAAGCAGGGCTCCCAAAACGGACTCGCTTTAACGCCAGCATTGAACCAGATGGAACAGGAAGTGTTGGTAATAGCTGGTCTGAATCCGGTAATTATCACCGTGGTATCGCACAAGTAACAACCAAGCCTCAAAGCCTGTCAACCGCAACGCTGACCAGTAAAAAAGTTGTGGATAATAATGGCTGGGTGACCAAAATTACAGATCCCAAAGGGCAAACTGTCGACTATAAGTATGATAGCTTAGGTCGAATTATAAAAGTTAGCCCCGCTAATGGAGGTTGGAGTAAAACATCGATTAGTTACACTGCAGCGGTTGGGGGAGAAGAGGGGCTTATCTCTAAAGGTGGGGTTATAAAAGTCACCGAGAAAGGTAACTGGCGAAATACAACTTATTACGATGGCTTGCAACGTCCTATATTAAACAAGGTCGGCGCTGTGGGGGATTCATCCTCTTCTATCTATGTACGTAAAACCTTTGACTCATATGGTAAAGTTACGTTTGAATCACAACCAAGCTCGGCGGCATTGAACTCAAAAGGAAGCGTCTTAACCTATGATGCTCTAGGTCGGCTAACTCAGGCTCTCCGTAAAAGTGACAACGCAGTCACCCAAATCAAGTACCTAAGTGGTAATCGTAAACAAGTCACTGACGCTAAAGGTAATGTGACCACCACAACTTATCAAGCATTTGGTAGCCCGAGCTATAGTAAGCCGACGCTGATTGAAGCGCCAGACAGCAGCGATACTCGCATTAGTTACAACAAGTTTGGCCAAGTCACTTCAATCTCCCAAGGTGGTGTGACTGAAAAACGCTTATACGATGCTTATCAGCAATTATGTAAGACTTACCGCCCAGAAACAGGCGTAACCGCCTATGGTTATAACGCCCAGCGTCAGCCTATTTGGCGTGCTGAGGGGACTAGTGGTGGCAGCAGCAGTTGCGCAGCGTCTGCAGTTCCCGCTTCGCATAAAGTACTGTTAGCCTATGACAACCTTGGACAACTAAAAACCGAAAACTTTCCCGATAGCACCCCTGATAACCACTATCGTTATGACGCCAATGGTAACTTAACCAAGCTCACATCGGGCAGCGGCAGCAGTGCTATTGTCTGGGACTACCAATACAACTCACTCAACTTGGTTGAAAAAGAAACCTTAGCTATTGATGGCAAGAGCTTTGTGCTGGACTGGGGATATAACGCATTAGGTGCCATTTCCTCACTGAAGTACCCTTCAGGTGAGACCGTTAGTTATGCACCAAACGCCCTCGGACAAGCAACCAAGGCGGCAATAACGGCTTATCAGTATGCCAGTGACCTCACTTATCATCCCAACGGGCAACTCAAGCGTTTACGTTACGGCAACGGTATTGAGCGCAATATCGCGCTCGACAGCACAGGCCGGATTGACGAGATAAATGATAAAATAGGCAGCAGCTACCAGTTACGCCTGGACCCTCGCTACGATAAAAACGACAACGTCACCGGGGTCATCGACTGGGTAAGCCGCGTTAACGACATCGACAATATGCACTATGACGGTGTTGATCGCCTTGAAAGCGCCGACGGTAGGTGGGGAGCGGGCAGTTATAGCTACGATGGTTTAGGCAATATCCTCAGTCGTAGTATCAATGGTTCCAGCATTAATTATCATTACAACAGCTTAAATCGCCTTAACAATATTACTGGCGCCTATCGTTACAGTTACGGTTATGACACCCGTGGTAACGTCAAACACAACGGCCGCTACGGCTTAACCTTTAATCGCGCTAATCAGGTGAGCGCCGCCAAAGATAATAGTTATCGCTATGATGGCCATAATCGACGGGTGAAGCAGACCACACCTAAAGGGGTTAGCTACAGCGTTTATAGCCAAGGCGGCACTCTACTGCATCGCACCAAGCCAAGTGGCAGCAAGGTAGACAGTGTGTATGTGAACTCAGCATTGATTGCTGAAGTTGAAATCGATTAAAGGAGGCTGTGTCATGAATGGATTAAAATGGATTAAACGCTGTTTATATGCAGTGGCACTGCTGTTGCTCACCGTGAGTAGCTTGTCATTTGCGGGTGAACAAGGTAACAACGGCAGACCGGAAGGTCCAGGGAGTTGTCAACCAGGACGTGACGAGCCAGGCTGTGATTGTCAACCTGGGCGTGGTGAACCTGGTTGTGATGAGCAAGAGCGTCCACCGAGTACACCAAGGTTAATGTTGGCCAGCAGTGACAGCGATGGGACGTTTACCGTTTCTTGGTCTGGACAAAACCCAAGTATTCATTATGAGTTGCACGGGGAATCTAAAGCGCCGCTGTATTCTGGTCGAGCGTTATCAATTACTCGGACTAAAGGAAATGGTAGTTACAGCTATAAAGTAAGAGCTTGTAATGGACGGATATGCTCCGGGTATTCGGCAATACAAACAATCCGTGTGGCGATCGCTTTGCCAACTCCGGCAACTCCATCACTCAGCCTTGCCAGCAGTGATCCTGATGGCAACTACCGTGTAAGTTGGAGCGCTGTCGCCAATGCTACTCGTTATCAATTGAGTGGTGAGTCTAACAGTAGTTTATATTCAGGCAGTGCATTATCGCTGGCTCGAAGTCAAAGTGCTGGCAGCTATAGTTATAAGGTAAGAGCCTGCAATGGCAGTGCCTGCAGTGCATATTCACCCATAAAGACGATACAGGTGAGTGGCTCCTTACCGAGCAACTACAAGGTCACTTATCAACATACCGATATGCTCGGCACGCCAGTGATGGAAACGGATGCCGAAGGTAAGGTGGTCAGTCGCAGTGTGTATGAACCGTTTGGTAAACGCCTTGGCGGTGAGAAAGCGGGCATAGGTTATACTGGGCATCTGCAAGATACCGATCTTGGGCTGACGTATATGCAGGCACGATACTATGATCCACTTATCGGGCGTTTTTATTCCAATGATCCTGTTAATGCTACGGGGCATATTGGTCGTGGAAACCCTGTTCATGGCTTCAACCGTTATACTTACGCTAATAACAATCCTTACAAATATGTAGATCCTGATGGTGAGTTCGCCTTTTTGATACCATTAGTCGGAGCGGTTATTGGTGGTTATACAGCTTTTAATCAAGCAAAGAGTATGGGAGCTGATAATTCAGAGGCTATGGTTGCAGGTGTCGCTGGTGCGTTTGTAGGGGCGCTATCAGGAGGTACAATTGGAACGGCGGCTGGATTTGGTGTTAAGATCGCAGCACAGCAAGCTGTTAAACAGAGTGTAGTCAAGACTGCTTCAAAAGTCGTTGGTTCAGGGGTCTCTGGCGGCGCATCTGGATCTCTGACCCAAGCAGTAGCTGATGCCAGTGGAGATATTTCGAATGGGGAGGTGCCAAGTGTGGATATGAGCAAAGTGATAGCTAAAGGTATAGAAGGGGCTGCTGTAGGGCTTGCAGCTGGCATACCTGCTGCTGTAGCCGGTCCTTCTATTGCAACGGATGTAGTTGGTACAGCTATAGCTGTATCAATGGAAAAGGAAATAAACAAATAGTGGACACTTTAATCACTAAATATTTCTATCAAGTATGCGGAGCACTTTTAGTCACACTTAGCGTATCCATTTGCTTTTTTCTAGTGTTAAAAATATCTCCTCCTAATGAAAGTATGCTGAAGGAGATCAATGGCCCAATTGATAAGATAGAATATACCGATAATCAATTTATAATTTCTATTGGTTCATTAAGTTTGACTTATGAAAAATGGAATGGAGATATCACAAATGTCACCAAATTTCTTAGTAAAAAAATTAATGACAATGTGGATTTATTAGTCTATTTTGACCAATCTGATAGCGGAAAGATCTACTCAGTTCACGTTGGGAAAGTACCAGTTAGGACATTGAAATCAGTACTCGAACATAGGCGTAACCTAATCGCATCAATAGTGATGATATCAATCTTATGTATATTGTTGGGGCTGGCTGGCATATCTTTTGGTGGGAGAATTGCTGAAATGAACAAAAGCATTATGTAGTAGAACATTAAGCTTTAATCTGTGATTTATTACAGTTCTTCCTAGACATCAAAAGTTAAATTAGAATCCAAAGCCCCGTAAGGGGCTTTATTTTTGACTACTTTTAAGCCACTTTGAGTTAAAACAGAAACTTCGCACTCTATTCACCGTAAGGTCTGGATTGGCAGTTTTATGTTTCTACACCTGCCGAAACGCTTTGGAATAGTCTGCCAGTTTACTTTGGATCTCATGCTGACTTTGTTCGGAATGCCTGCCGAAAGTGATTGGATTTTGCAAATGTAGAGTCTATTGAAATCAGCATATGATCCAATTTTCACCAGCACAGATCCAATTAAAATCAGCATAAATAAGAAATACATAGACACCCATAGTTAATGGCGTCAATCGCGACCTCCTACTATGCTTGCTTTGAGCATTTAACAAGGAGGTTGCATGCCGAGGCCAAGACGAACCCTTATTAGTATTGAAGACACCCCCTATTACCACTGTTGTAGCCGTGTTGTTCGGCGTGCCTTTTTGTGTGGTGATGATAAATACACAGGTAAAAACTATGACCACCGCAGAGGCTGGGTTGAGGAGCAACTACTTAAGTTAACCGAAGCATTTGCCATTGACGTTGCGGCATACGCTGTAATGAGTAACCATTTGCATGTGGTGCTTTATATTGATTTAGATACCGTGAACAGCTGGTCAGATAGAAAGGTTGTCGAGCAATGGCATAAACTGTTCAATGGCACAGCGCTGACGCAAAAATTTGTTAAAGGTGAAGTGATTGAAGAGTGCATGGTCGCACAACTTAAACAGCTTATCGCGACTTACCGCTCACGTCTAAGTGACTTAAGTTGGTTCATGCGGTGCTTGAATGAACCTATCGCGAGGCAAGCCAATATTGAGGATAATTGTACAGGGCATTTCTGGGAAGGGAGATTCAAGTCTCAGGCGTTGTTGGATGAGGCTGCAGTGCTTGCCTGTATGGCCTATGTAGAGCTCAACCCTATTCGTGCCAAGATGGCGAATACACCGGAGAAATCTAATTTTACGAGTATCAAATTAAGAATCGAAGCTGCACTAAAAGGCGAGCAGCCCAAGTCACTCTTGCCCTTTATTGGTAACGAAAGAGTCAATCAGCCTAAAGGCATTGCATTCTCGCTAAAAGACTATTTAATCCTAGTCGATGAAACGGGAAGGGTTATTCGTGATGATAAGCGTGGGGCTATCTCTTCAAGTGCAGAAACCATTTTGAATCGACTCAATATACCATCAACGAACTGGGTTAAAATCGTCACGGAGTTTGGGCATTTATTTCATGGTCCGGTTGGTACGCTGCAGGAGCTTAATCGTTATTGTGAGCACTTAAGTAAACGACGACGGCACTTTTCCAACAGTTGTCAATTTATGCAAGGCAGCTAATTTAAAGCAGTACCTTTTGCCACCTTTTCCTCTATATTCCCGATAGAGTTAGCTAGTTACGTCTTCGAGCACATTGTTTTGGCTTCATTCATCAATTTTACCTTTTGTTCTTCCGCAATAAGCATTGAAAGTACTTTTGTAGAAGTAGGGCAAGATAGTGTCAGTTGATATTAAGAGGGAAGCTGGCTATGTTATTGATTTATAGTGGCTGGCAATAGAGATTACTATCGGGCGTTTTTATTCCAATGATCCGGTTGGGTACACTGCTGCAAATCCTGTAATGTCGTTTAATAGATATATGTATGTGAATAATAATCCATACAAATATAACGATCCTAATGGCGAGTTTTTAAACTTTATAGTTGGCGCTGTGGCGGGAGCTGCGTTGGATGCAGCAGTACAATACGCGACTACTGGTGAAGTAGATTTTGGAGAAGTGGCTGTTGCCGCTGGAGCCGCTAGTGTAGGTGTTGTTAAAAATATAGGTAAAGTCTCAAAGTTATTTAACAAGGGGCCTAAACCTAAACCCGGTTCTAAAGGTGGTCCCGGAGCAGGTAAAAACTTCTCAGAAAAAACTAAAGAAGCAGCTAGACAAGAATCGGGAAATAAGTGTGTATTTTGCGGGAAAAAAACAATTAGATCGAAAACATCTCACCCAGACAGATGGTAAGCCCCTAGTTTTCTAGACACTTTCTAAGTTCTCATAATACTGCTTTTCAAAATTCATTGGAGACAGTCCGTTATTACTACCATGATGCCGCACTGGATTGTAGAAATATTCGATATAGTTAAATATTTCAGCACGCGCTTCATCTCTGGTTTTGTAGACTTTTCGCTTAATCCTGTCTTTTTTCAGTAATGAGAAAAAGCTTTCAGCAACTGCATTATCATGACAGTTTCCTCTTCGACTCATACTCGCTTCCAGGTTGTGCTCTTTAAGAAAGCTGCGCCAATCAGAGCAAGTATATTGCACGCCTTGATCGGAATGGATAAGCACCTTTTCTGTTGGAGTGCGTCTCCATACCGCCATCAGTAGCGCATCAATAACTAGGTCAGCTCTAGCTGTACTTTTCATTGTCCAACCGACAACTTGTCGAGAGAATAGATCGATAACAACAGTGAGATATAGCCAACCTTCATGAGTCCGAATATAGGTAAAGTCGGTCACCCAAACTTTATTGGGCTCAGCGATGTCAAACCCTCTATTTAACGTATTTGGTGCTGTATGACTAACATCGCCTCTGCCAAAACTTGGATTGCGCTTATAGCCACGTACAGCCTTAATATCAGCTGTTCTCATGATCCGATATACCCGATTTTTTCCAACAGCCTCACCATCATCTTTAAGGTCTAAAGTGATATTTCGGTAGCCATACACACAACCGCTTTCTAGCCAATACTGTTTAATTTTACCTAGTAGTCGCTTATCTTCAGTAGCTCTGCGACTCAGAGGCTCCTTAAGCCAGGCATAGAAGCCGCTGCGGTGAACGCCAAGTATTTCGCATAGGGTTTTTACTGGGTAGTGCTTGAGCCTAGACTTTATGAACGTGTACTTTTCTTTGACTCGCTTGCAAAGTACACGGCGGCCTCCTTTAGGATATTTCGCTCTTCGGTTACGCGACGTAGTTCAGCCTTGAGTTTACGTATTTCGTCTTGTTGATTATCAATGGTGATGTGTTGCTTTTCCGGCTTATCAAACTTATTAATCCAGTTGTGCAAACTTTTGGAAGTGACGCCTAATCTATCAGCAACATCTGCGATTTGATAACCACGCTCAGTGACTTGTTTAACAGCTTCTATTTTGAACTCATCTGGATATCGTTTTCCGCGCATGTAACACCTCATATTTTTGGTTAAGTATAACTCTATGAAGTGTCTACTGTTCTAGGGGCTTACCAAGATCGAATATTGACCATTCTATATCCAAGAAAAATGGTGGGAATAATACGCTTGATAATGCTCAAAACACTTGTCAGAGTTGTAACTTAGAAAAGGGTGCCAAAGATACGGCTGAATACCTAAAATCAAAAACCAATTAAAGAGAGAAGGTTGTAGTATGACAAAATCTAAAGAGCGACCTTTAGTTAAGGTCGTCTTTAATTTAGAAGACGATTGGCATGGCTTTGAAACAGAAACCGTTTGGGCTGAATATCTCAGCGGAAACCGTTGTAAGCTAAAGAACTCACCGTTTTATGCGAAAGGAGTTAGTTTTGAAGATGTCGTGCATGTTAATAAAGAAAAACAGAGTGACGCATTTGTATTTGAGTCTATTTCAATAGCAGCAGGACATTCAACATATAGAATAATCGTTGCTAGAAGTACAGCCCTTAGTTTGTTTGAGAAGTATTGGAAACCTATTCAAGATCTTGGGTGTTCCTATGAGGCAACGCAAGATCTATATAGTATTCTTGCGGTAGATGTACCAAGTAAAGCCGATATTCATGAAGTTTATCGACTTTTGGAAAAAGGTGAAGATGATGAAATATGGGATTTTGATGAAGGTCATTGTGGACATCAGGTATAACCTATAATGGTCGCCACTTGAGATATTTTTTTACAAGAGCAGCTTCGGCTGCTTTTTTTATATCATCAGTTGAGCTTCCCACCAAGCAACTTTTCAAGAACTCACTTGTAAGATCTAGTGACCAACCGGGACAGGCAGCGGCAAGCCAAAAAACTAAGCCATCATTTTTTGATATTTCAACGTATTCTATTAAGATTTCAATGATTTCTTGCGCAGGAATCATTCTGTTCATTGCAATAGCTCTGATAGCACCTTCCAAATAATCGTTTTGTTTATGGGCTATCCAATAATCTATCTTCTCTACGTGATTGTACTTTATGTTCTCAAGGTTTGTTATTGCGTCACCGATAGCAACACTAATCATTGGCACAAGAGTTTGGTCATGAGCCAATTCGTATAAATAAGGTAAACTCTCGATGTATGAACAATCTGAAAGTGCCATGATCATGTGGTATTGTGTTTCCCAAGTTCTAGAGCTTTTCATTTCTTTTTGAAGTGCATTAAGAAGGCTAGAACCTGCACTAGTATCTTTAGTTTTTCTAAGTTTTTTTGCAGCAGATCTCCTTTTTGCAGAAGTAGAGTGAGACAGCATGTTAACTAGTTCAATATCGTATTCAGGCATTGTAAATAATTCTG
This sequence comes from Shewanella piezotolerans WP3, assembly GCF_000014885.1. Lineage (NCBI taxonomy): Bacteria > Pseudomonadati > Pseudomonadota > Gammaproteobacteria > Alteromonadales > Shewanellaceae > Shewanella > Shewanella piezotolerans. Next base: position 2,851,486 of record NC_011566.1, on the reverse strand, counting down.
GTGACAAGTAGTTAAATTCTAACATCGTAATGGATTAACCTAAAGTTTAGAGTATCTTAGTTTGAATCACTAAAAACTTAGTGAAGTGACTCTATACGTGCTCATTTCATTATGGGGTTTATTTTTGGCTGCTTTTGAAGCCAAAAGACAAGGCTAGATCGCAGCGCTCTAATATCAACAAAACAAGCTCTCGCTGAAAATACTGGTATTTATCTTCGATTTGCAGGTTTGTGATTTTAGCTAAAAATTTATTACCAGTATGTTCTTGAATGCGCTCAATATGAGTCGTTTCAAAAACATAAATTTTGTCAGCCCATTCAAGTTGCTCATTCGTACAAAGTGTTGAGCCAGCTTTTGCTACATACTTGGCGCTTAAACCCGCAGATTTGTATTGATTACTTTTATCAGCAGCACCGACTAGCTCTTCTGCTGTTTTGCTACGCTGTTTGTTTGCCGTACAAAGAAAAAGGATATTCATATTTGCCCCTTAAATTTTGAGGTTCTCATCATCTAATAAATAAACAACATAACATTCAAGAAAAATCACCTCGTTTTAATCGTTCTATCAGCCCTAGAACTTGTTCTTTACCTGCTGATGTATTAAATAGTGTGATCGGTGCTTTACCTAATAGATAGCTTTGCTTTTTATTGAGCCACTGAAACACATAATCTTCAGTTTTAAATATATCGATTAATACCTCGAAAACATCGGTGGGCACATCGATATTTTTACTCTTCCAAATAGTGATAGTTTTGGCGTTGCCAAATTCAATAAAATCATCTGGTGAAATAGCCAACTTTTCAATAACTGATTCAGGTATTTCAATCATCAATTTTCCATCGATATTAACTGCTTTTGAACAAAGTGGATTTTTCATTATTGCTCCTTCAAATAGGTTCGTGCCTTGTTACCCAATATTAGATTAATTTGAAGAGCCAAAAGTGGTTATTACCAAGCGTTCTTGTGGTCATTTTTATTCGGGTTTTTGGTGGTTTATTTGCGGAGCAATGGTTGTTTAGGAGCGTAATTTGCATCTGCATATTCCGTTAAAACTGTACCTTAGTTTCATTTACTAATAACCAGGATCCCGTTTAGTAGTGACCATTAAAACTCTATGAAATTAACAGGTAGGTTTTAAATCGTGTTTCGGTAAGTTTCGCAAGATTTGTTGAATTCAACCTGAGCATATTCATATTGCTCAATAGGGATATTGTGAGCCAGGCAAAAAGCTTTTCCTCTTAAGAAGTACAAATAAAGATGTAGAGATGAATGCTGAATCAGAGGTAAAAAATAAGCTGCATTTGAACTGTTGTTTACGCCTGGCAGTAATTGCTTATATTTAGGCGAAGAAGCAAGTGATGTAAGTGCCTGGTATAAACGATATAAGGCAAGGTAATTAATGTTTGTCGGCCCAGAGCCAGAGAATAAAATATATGAGTTAGGTTTGGCTAAAAAACCTGATGGGATCATTAGTTCCGCCTCCTTGTTTTCAAAGCTGCAATATAGCTCTAATGCTGAGATCTTGAGCTTAATATTACTCGGTTCATGCATGAGAAATTCACTACAAGATTTCCCTATAAGTTGGCATAAATAATTTAAATACTTAAAAGCAAAAGGCTCGAAATCAGCCTCTGATATAAAGAGCGTAAAAAGTCGGAAAATCATCTTGAAAATGCTTTCGTTCAATTGAGAGAGGACGGTTAGTTTTTTTTGAGTGTTAATATCATCACATTCATGGTTTACCCATACAGCCAAAGCAAACAAACCACATAGAGCATCTAGGTTTGTTTGGTTACAAATTGACTTCCAACCTGCACCTAAAGACAAACCATTATCTTTAGATATACATGATGTAATCTGAGGAGGAAGCTGAGCAACGATATCAGTTAATTCCAAATATCGCTTTTGGTTTGATGCCAATAAAGGCCATATAGGGTGATAAAGCAAGCGAGTGCATTCTTGCTCATACCCTTCAATATGCTCAAGTGGGTGATATCTAGAGCATATTTCTCCTTTCGATTTACGCTTTAAAAACCGATAAATTGCACGAAACTCTGAATGTGTTTTATCGATAGAGTCGTCACCAATAATAGATTTAGCTAATTGATAATGGCTACCAGCCTTTTTTTCCTCACATAAAAAACTGACCCAGAATACTGCCGCTATTTTGCGTAATCGCTTTGGCAGCGAACGATATTGCTGAAACTGATTAAAGCTTTTCCCTTTGCTGCACTGGCTCTGAATTTTTCTAAAAGGCATAAGCCCTCCAAGGGATGACACTAATCTTAAAAAAATGGCACTGACGTATAACTACATTAAGTCTAGTCTTAATTAGATTGTTTATTAGTCAACTTGTCGTAGTTGGTCTTGTAAGGGGGTGGCATGAGTGAAGATGAAGTTGATGAATTAGCGAAAAAGTTAGAGCAGGACTTGCTAAAAATGTATGGCAGCCCAGTTTTAAAAGGTGCTGAATTACAAAAAGCACTTGGTTACAGCTCGATATATGCGTTGAGGCAGGCAGTGGTAAGAAAAACACTACCTATCCCCACATTTATTGTACGTAACCGTAGAGGAACGCATGCATTAGTTAAAGACATTGCTCGATGGTTAGCAGAGCAAGCAAGGGAGGATAAATGACGTATTAAAAGGTTGGCGTAGAAAAGACAAAGCCTCAAAGCTGGTAACTTTGAGGCTTAAATTGCTTTGTCGATTGGTCATACACGACAACTATAAGCATTGTCTTCAATAGTCGTTTTGTCAAGGTTTCATCAAATGAAGTCTGCGGCTAGCTGCGTCTTATGAAAATTAATCATGAGGAATGACTATGTTGTCGAAAAAAACACGATGTTTGATAGCCAGACTATTACAAACAACTAAATTATCACTGAGAGCGGTAGCACGTACTGCAAATTGTTCCCACGTTACCGTGATGAAAACAAAGAAAGTATTGGAAGAAAATAGTATCTCGTGGCAATCAATGGAAACAATGGATGAGGTGGAGATTAATGTACTTTTTTTCCCTAACTGGCCATTTAGAAACGTTCAAAAAATTAAACCTAATATGGACGCTGTTATTGAGTTTATAAGTAAGCCAAAGCAAACGAAGAGAAATGCTTACTACCAAGTGTACCTTCCAACTTGCCCTGAAGGCGCAGCGTATAAACTGACTCAGTTCTACAAGTTTGTTCGAGAGCACGAGGGGCTGATAAAGCTATCCATGAAGCTTATGCATAATGCAGGTGAAGTAATGTATGTTGATTATGCCGGAACTCAAATTCCTTATGAGCCAGAAAATGTAATCGACCCATTAAAGGCAAGTATTTTTGTTAGTACTTTAGGTGTCTCTTCATACATCTTTATATACGCTACACCCAGACAAACCACTAAAGACTGGATTGAAGCACAGGTCGCCATGTTTGAGTTTTATGGTGGTGTGCCTGAAATAGTTATTCCCGATAATCCTAAAGCTCTTGTCACCTCTTCAAATCCTGAGAAGGTGCTCAATAAGAATTATGAAACTTTTGGTAAATGGTACAGCACAAATATCTTACCTGGGCGACCAAGAAAACCTAAAGATAAAGCAATAGCTGAAAACGCTGTTGGTTTTGTCACTAATCGTATTTTATCGAATATGCTAGATATGCATTTTGAAAGCATCGAAGCGATGAACCAACTCCTTCTTGTAGAGTGCCAAAAGTTAAACAGGGAAAAGTTTCAAAAGCTTAGCACCTCTCGACAGGCGTTATTCGATAAAATTGATAAGCCGATGTTGAAAACCTTACCAGATAAACCCTTTGAATTAATAGAAAGCGTATACGAAATGAATGTGCCGACAGATTACTGTGTTTTAGTAAAAGAGCATTATTATTCTGTGCCGTTTTCGTATGCAAATAAGCCCGTTACTATTCATGTAAAGTCTAAAAATGTCGAGATTTTCTATCAAGGAAAATTGATAGCCACACATAAACGCAGCTATTCAGTAGGCGAAATGACACGAGTATTTGAGCATATGCCACCAAATCATCAGTTTTTTGAAGATAAAGATATTGAGTATTATTGGCAATGGGCTGAAGTTTATGGGCAATACACTAAGAAAGTTATCGCTGCTCAGTTTGATTGTGCTCATAAAAAGTCACGCTTAGCGAATGATCGTTGCCGCAAGATTATCAAACTTGCTGAGTCTTCTAACTTATCCAATGAAGAATTTGAAAAAGCCTGTGAGTTTGCTACTCAATATAACCAAATGTCACCAACACGATTAAGAGATGTTATCTCAAGCAAAGCTTACGAAATAGATTTAAGTGACGTTAATACATTGGTTCAAATTCCTTTTTCTAATAAGCACCTTCGTGGTGCTGATTATTACAATTCGCATTAGGAGGTCACATGATCAGTCCGCAATTAACCGAGAAGTTTCAGCAATTGAAATTATCCGCCGCTATGAGTGGTTATGAGCAAATCGCTGAAAATCACGATATAGAACGAGAGCTTTTAGATAAAGCACTTGAAGAGCTACTTGATATTCAATTAGCGTCACGATTTGAAAATTCGCAACGCCTAGCTAGAAAAAACGCTGCCTTAAAATGGCCGCAAGCTATGTTAGAAAACTTACCTATAAATGATGCGTCACCATTCTCTCTTGACGATATCCAAGTGTTAGGCTCATGTGAATGGGTAGTTAATATACAAAATATATTGCTCATTGGTGCTTCCGGCTTAGGTAAAACCACTGCGGCTTCTGCGGTCGGTAATGGCGCTATTAATAAAGGGTTTAAAGTTAAATTTTTAAAGTATAGTCACCTCATTAAATCACTGGTTGAGGCAGAGCTTAATGGTGATACAGATAAATATATTAAAAAGCTTAACCGAATGGCTGTACTGATAGTCGATGATTGGGGCTTAACGCCATTAACAGATGAAGAGCGTTTACTGTTATTTAATTTGGTAGAAGAGCGAGAAGGTAATGGGTCTTGGGTTATCACCTCTCAATTTGATGTAGGCGATTGGCATAAGGCCGTTGGTGAACAATACATTGGAGATTCTATCTTTGACCGTATCGGTCATACGAAATTCAAATACACTTTCGAGCAAGGCAGTGATTCATTTCGCAAAATTAATGCTCAGCAAGGAGGAAAAAATGCTAACAAGTAACGAAAGCTATCTAAGTGTTTTAGGTCAGATTAACCTTGATGATTTATATATACAGCAAGCGTTTGAGCATTATCAGCGTCAGTTTGCATGCAGTGATATTGCCCAGCAATTTGTTCACATGAATTGCTTATTTGAAGAGCATACTCAGCATATTGATGATGTTGGTTTTTGTGACCGAACCTTGGGGAAGTGCATTCCTAAGTGTCGCACGCCTGAAGGTGCTGCTATTCGTGGCAGCTTACAACGAAGTGGCTTAGTTCGCTCAAGCGGTCATGAGTTATTCCGTGGTTGTATTGTCTTTCCAACTATTAAAGATGGCCATATTGTTTCAGCAACGGGCTACCGAATTGGTCGCATTCGAGGTGGCGACAAAGCGATTGTTTACTGGCATAAACCAGAGCCGAAAGCATTTGTTGATTCAGGAATGACTTTTGCGAAGGAATTAATTCATGGACAAACCTACCACTAAGCACTTTTGGCCTTGTGTAGAGTATTATCTAGAGCTTTGTCTTGCCAAAGGGCAAAGCTCAGATACCGTTCGCAATAAACGAGGAGGCCTTAAGAAGTTCATTATTTGGTGCCAAGAGCGCAACATCAGTACGATTGACCACATTAATTTAGATTTAATGGATGACTATGCTGCTTACCTCAATAGCTATCGTAAAAAGCTAGATAACGAACCGTTAGGGCCTGCTCAAAAGCGTAATTTACTGACGTATGTAAAAACTTTTGTGAAGTATATGCACAGAAAGGGATTGTTATCGAAAAACACGCTATCTGATATAGAATTACCAAGCAAAGGGCATCAGATACCGAAAGCATTATACAGCGTTGAAGAAATAGAAGTTATCTTAGAGCAGCCGTTATTGTTTGGCATTAAAGGGCTGAGAGACAGAGCTACACTCGAAATATTCTTTGCCACCGGTATTCGCCGTGGCGAGTTAGTTAAGCTCAATGTTGATGATATCGACTTTACCGGCAAAATGGTGTGTGTACATGGTAAAGGCAAGAAAGAACGACTAGTTCCCATAAGTCAGCGTGGGTGTGAATGGCTTGCGTTTTATACCGGTAAAATACGCCCAAGGTTTGCCTTTATCAGCTCAGGAAAAGCATTGTTTTTAGCGAATAACGGCAAACGCTATGTACCAGGTAAATTATCAGATATGGCTTCACAATATGTCAAATTAGCAGGATTTGACCGCACAGGCGCTTGCCACTTATTCCGTCATAATACCGCAACCACCATGTTAGACAATGGTGCTGACTTACGTCATATCCAAGAAATGCTCGGCCATGCTAGTATTCTTACCACTCAGCTATATACCCACGTTAGCCGTAAAAAACTGTCTGAAGTTTATGAAGCAACTCATCCATCTGCGGAAGGTGGTAGTGGGTTGTTTTAAGTCCATAAAAGTCACCATTTAATACTGAAGCCATATCACACCTTATAAAGTGAGATATGCTAATCATCGTTTGTAAAACAGGTATAAAGTCTATAGCTTAGTAAAACAATTTTGATACGAAGTTACGTGGTATATTTTAGTTATGAGTAAGCCTGATAGAGATAGAGTTGTATTCCACTCAATACATGATATGTCGAGTGGTCATTATTTATCAAAAGCAGAGCCGCTATTGAATAGCGAGTTATCGGAAGATATCAAAGACATAAACGATATACTTGAATTGTACAATATATCGCTGTTTTTTGAAAAAGAGATATATCTTAAAAACTGGTCTGAAACAGACATTGTGGCTTATAAAGAAAAAGTTAATAGTTTCAAAACTGTAGTTGGTAAGTTTATAACTAATATTGATGATAGTAGCTTCCTATCGCATTTTGAAAATATATTTTACGGTTATTGTGAGAGCTTCTGGGTATTAATAAATAATTATCAACAGTTTAAAAGAATATCACCATCTCAAATAGAAGAAGTTTTAAATAAATATCCGCATCAAATTAGGTACTTGTTGAGTCAAAAAAAATTGGTTAATAAGTATAAGCTTGTTCTTTGTGAATTTTTAAAAAGTTATCAGTAAAGTGCAGAGATCCTTCTGTCTATATATGAAGTCGAAAATAGTTTTAATGAAACTCAACTGTATCTACCTAGTTGTTTAACTATTCAAGATAAAGAAAATATTATTTCATCTTATATCGACTCAGAGCATTGCAACACTAACTATCTACCGATAATACAAAATGCTAAAAAACATGGTGGTTTCCGCATCTCAGATAAAACAAAATTGGCAGCTAAGAGGCAATATCAACAGTCTATTGAAGACTTTTTCGATAGTGGTTCTAGTTCATCATTTGAATATGGGGTAGCTATCAGTTATCCAGAAAATGCTTCTAAAACTAAACATGCTTGGATTGAGCAGGGTACAGTCCATTATGAATTTAGCTTAGATTACATTAAAGAAAATAATCACCCACATATTCTGTATAGAAACTTCAAAACACTTTTTGAGTATATGGACGAACAGAATATTGTAGGCCTAACCAGCAAAGAAAATCAGCTCGGAATTTTTGAAAGAACTTTAGGAGTTAGGTCAAAAACTGAATATGTTTATGGTGTAGCGTTCACACAATTAGAAATGGCGTCTATGGGGCAAATATTCACGTATTCTAATATACCAAAAGGGCTTGGACATTCATTAGAAGATATTTTAAAGGCAGTTTTCAATAATATTTTGCCAGAATTATATGACTTACCAAGTAATGCAAATTTAACCGTCCCAACTGCAAATGCCTCTGCTTTAGAGAAAATAAGAATAATCGCACCTGAGTTTGAATCGATATTAAAGCAATACAAATTATTTGTAGAAAATAAACAGATTGATTTTGAACTTCTACAAATGTCATCTGGGCCTACAGCAATCAAAGATATTTCAAGCTTAAATAGCAATAAGTACATATATATTAACAAGGATGTTCAAGAAGTTAATTTTCTAACCCATCTGCTATTTTCGGATCAGACTATGCTAACTTATGTTGACCCTTTCAAAGATAAAAAATACAGGAATTTTGTTGATTTATTGGTAAAAGAAGAGGAAATAAAGTTTGGGAATTATGAAGAATATCAGCATGAGAATCTAAATTATTTAATAGATAAGAATTATATATCTGCCGATGAAAATAATAACATTAAAGTCACTAATTGGAATCGAATTTTAATATTAAGAGATGTCTTTGAAAATGAAGTCGCTTCGTTACACCATTATCCTGCCGATATTCAAGACGAAGTTATTAATATGAGTAATGACGGCATTGTGTATTTTGGAAATTCACTTTTTTCAGTACCTGAGCAAAATTACTTCAATTACTATCTAAACAAAAGTGAGTTTACAAACGGACACGATCTAAGAAATAGCTATTTACATGGTACACAAGCTAACCCGACTGAAATTCATTTGCATGAAAATTCGTATTTACTTTACTTAAAGATTTTAATCTTAGCCATTTTCAAAATAGAAGATGATTTGTTTATTTATAAAAAGCTTATGGCTAACTAAGAATAATAGTTAGGAAGGATCGTAGTTCGTACTAATTTATATGCAGGCACGATACTATGATCCACTTATCGGGCGGTTCTATTCGAATGATCCTGTTGGGTTTACAGGTGCTGTAGATACTTTTAATCGATATTCATACGTTGGTAATAACCCATATAAATATACTGACCCTACAGGAATGACAAAAGAGTTTGATGAACTTATGGAAAAACGAAAACAGGAGAAACGCGACGAATGTAACAAAAATCCCAATTGTTCCGGTACCAGCAGTAGAGTAATTACTAGAGAAGTCAGTGGAAAGTTATATAATGTTAAGATGTACCGTTGTGGTACAGCTGAATGTGTTGCTAGTGGTGCTAACATTCCTTACGAAGGAAATGAAAAATATTTTAATGCTCTCAATAATAAAGCGGTTGATGACGGCAAGGTTGCTCTGACTGCCATATCTATAACAACTGGAATTGGCGGGCTTTACTTAACTTCAGCCAGACTGCATGCTCTAGCTTTTGGTTCCGCATCTTTAAATGCTTCAATAACGCCGAATCAGGATAACTTTGCTTCTATGGTGCTCACAGGGGCAAACCCATTTTTGGCAAAGATTCACCCGACTATTGCAGTTGGTGTAAGTAGTTACCAAGTATTAATTGAGGCAGGGGTAGTGATAGATGATAGATAGAAAAGCCAATTTGAATATAGTCGCCAATTTAGTGCCTGCAGTCTTGCCAATACTTGCATACTTCGCACTTTTTGAGATTGGGATGATAGCAGGCTTGATGGTGTGTTTTGGTGTATTTGGCATTTCATTTTGTATGCCTATTGAAGTTCGAGTATATGGCTCACGTTCAAGGTATGTATGGTACGTGCTCTGGGCTGTCATCTTCTCTCTAATAATATTCATTTTTTGTTTTTTTTATCCCGAGTACACTACTATAGCGAGAATAGTTTTTGGGTTGGGCTTTCTTGTTACAATTTATATTTACGCATCAAAAATTGATGAGATTTAATGTCATAGCAAGTTAACGGAATTAACGGTGCCATCCAAGCAAAGCAAATAGTGCCACCCATCGTTAATGGCATCAATCGCGACCTCCTACTATGCTTGCTTTGAGCATTGAACAAGGAGGTTGCATGCCACGCCCCAGACGAACTTTCATTAGTATTGAGCTCTTTATTTGATAAGAAGTCCCTATTATCACTGTTGCAGCCGCGTTGTTCGGCCTGCATGCTGTCGAAACAAAGAGTGTGTGGTGATGACAAATACACAGGTAAAAACTACGACCACCGCAGAGGCTGGGTTGAGGAGCAACTACTCAAGTTAACCGAAGCATTTGCCATCGACGTTGCGGCATACGCATTCTTTACCAAAGAGAGGGAGTAATCATTTGCACCTTGTACTTTATATTGATTTAGATACCGTGAATAACTGGTCAGATAGAAAGGTTGTCGAGCAATGGCATAAACTGTTCAATGGCACAGCGCTGACGCAAAAATTTGTTAAAGGTGAGTGATTGAAGAGTGTATGGTTGGCTAATAACAATGTTGTTATCCGGCGTATTGTTGATGAGATTAGCGGCTAATGCCATTTCATTTTCAGCCACACTCCCAAAAGATGAGTCTACTAACAGATGACTACTGAGTTCCATTAGACACACCATGCGAGCTTGGGGATAGGAAGCATTACTCGATTGGTTACTCGTGCGAGAAAAAGCACTATCGTTTTCAAGTGTATCAGGGGGGCTTCAGACGACACCGTCTACGCCATAAAGATTAAGGCCGCACCATTGTGGATGCTCAGCCAGCATGTTCCACCTCTGTGGAGTCTGTCGAAAGATATCTTCTACAACGTCACTGGTTAATTTCTTTCTTGTTTGAGTGACAGTGCTTCGAGCAACATAACCGACTTCATTTAGGAGGATAATATCCAGTTTATAAATCAGTTGCCTAACGGACTCCCCGGAAATTAAGCCATGCCGATAACAGCCAAAATCATTGACTCCATAGGTAATTTTTGTATGTGAAGCGTGGCTACACCATTGGATTGTGAACAGTTTTTGAATAAGCTCTGGACAAAGAAGCTCCCCAAGATTGGCGAACTCAGTAGGTCGATTGATAGAAATACGCGTTAAAGCTTCAGAAAGTTCCATTAAAAAATCCAGTACAAACAAGAGTCTGTACTGGATTTTGAAGGCTTTTAAAGATCGGTTAACCAATCATATTGGTTTTACCTGATCGGCATTAGGCGCTTAGAGCAACTTTTGTATAGTAATGTCATCCCCATAAGGTTTAGAGGAAAGTTGATGCGAGCTGTCACTGTTCTTTGCTACTTTCATCATGCTTATCTGAACCGTCTGCTTTACCTTTAGCTACAGACTCAGGAGCTTTTGAGCGACTATGTTTTTTCTGATCTTTACCAAATTGTGGCATTTTATACTTTGCACTGTACTTTAGTACGGCTAAGTTGCTGGCGATTACGCCAATAACTAACAATATCAGTAAACCAACTTCAAGATCAGACATAAACTTATCCTTAATTAATCTACAGCTAAACGCGCTTCACAGATGCGAATGTCTTCTGGTGTATCAACTTCGGGAGAGTCAAAGGCGCTGATGGCGACTTTAATTTTATGACCGTGTTCTAGTGCACGTAATTGCTCAAGTTTTTCAAGATCTTCTAAACGCCCTAAAGGTAGTTTAGCAAATGTTTGTACAAACTTGCGGGTATAAGCATAAACACCCAAATGTTTATATACTGGGTAATCATCAGTATCACGCCCAAAAGGAATACGTGCTCGTGAGAAATACAGCGCGTTAAACTCATTATCGAACACGAGTTTTACGTGTTTAGGGTCGTTGAGCTCTTCCTCTTCGGTGATTTGAAAACCGAGTGTTGCCATTCCGAACTCACCGGGATGACGCTCAAAAAGACTAATAATTTGTTCTATCGAAATCGGATCGATAAGCGGCTGATCGCCCTGCAGATTGACCACTAAGTCATCTTCCGCTAGTCCCAGCTGGGTAATCGCATCTTCGATACGGTCGGTACCTGATGCTGCCTCTGCACTTGTCATGACAACTTTTCCGCCAAACCCTTCAACAGCATCTTTGATGCGATCGTCATCGGTTGCGACGTAGATATCAGTCAACCCTTTTGCTAACGATGCACGCTCGTAAACATGCTGGATCATTGGTTTGCCATTGATTGGAGCGAGTGGCTTACCTGGAAAACGGCTTGAGCCGTATCGAGCAGGGATTAACAAGGTTACATTCATTCAATTTACCTAATAATAAAATTAATGGGCTTCCTTTATAGAAGCCCATTTAGTATCTAAAAGCGAGTTTAGATACGACGGAATAACTTAGTTAGCATTTCGTCGGTGACTTTCTCTTCCCAACCTTCACCGTAAACATTGTCCCATAATGGACCCATGCTCTTAGTGACGGCAACCATCTTAGCGATAGTTTCATCTGGCAGATCACGACAGATGTTCTTCGGAAGTACGATGTTATGGGTTTCCATCATCTTACGGAACTCTGCCACGCCTTCTGGATAGAACTCTTCAAGTACGTCAAATGCTAGGCAATTACCAATACCGTGATGGTAACCGAGAACGTAACCTAAGCCATAAGAAACAGCGTGACATGCGCCTACTTGGCTATAAGCAATGCTCATTCCGCCCATGTAAGATGCCATCATTAACTTGTCATCTTTCTCTTCATGGTTATCAATAAAGACTTCACGACAAAGATCCATCGACTTTTCAGCGAAGGCTTTAGCAAATTCATTAAGGTAAGTACCCTCTAATGATTCAACACAGTGGATGTAGCAATCCATACCTGTATAGAACCATTGGTCAGTCGGAACGCCAGCGATGAGTTCAGAGTCCATAATGATCTGATCAAATACTGTGTAATCTGAGTTAAGACCCAGCTTACGAACTGGACCACATAGTACTGCAGTACGTGACGCTTCGGCACCTGTACCAGATACCGTTGGGATACCAATGTGGTGAACCGCTGGATTCTTGATTAAGTCCCAACCTTGGTACTCGGCACTGCCACCTTCATTGGTTAGCATCAAAGATACTGCTTTTGCCAAATCAAGAGTAGAACCACCACCAAGACCAACCACGCTTACTGGAAGCTTAGTGCTAAACGCTTGTACTTGCTCAGTTAACGCATCAACTTGTTTCGTTGTTGGCTCATCGTCAACATTAACGTAAACCACTAAATCGTGTGCTTTAGCTGGTACACGTGCACCGAGAGGCTTTTCTTGATGAACATCGTCTACTAAGAAAACCACAAAATCATCTTCGCTGTTACGCTCTTCAGCAAGAACGGCATCTAATTGTGCGAAAGATCCACGTCCAAAAATCATTTTTGGTACACATTTGAAATTTTTAAAACTCATTACAACATTCTCCGTTGAGATTATTACTGTAAAAAGTGCCGCGGGTTCTTATAACTGAAGCCGCGGCATATTAAATGCGATTAAGCGAAAGCGCGCTTAATGTTTTCAATACGTTGGTTAATCTCTTCTTCTGTCCAAGAAAGTTTAATCAACATTGAGATAGTGCGACTCATAATGGCATCAGACTTAGGTACTGATACTTGAGTATAGTCAGGTCTATCCTCGATTAATGTGATCGGCAAAGCTGATGGCGACTTAAGCTCTTGAATATGCTTCCATTGATTTAGGTAGTGCCAGTTGTTGATATACCAGTAAAAACAACCGTCAACGCCATTTTCTGCAAGCTTTTTGTTGATTTCAATCGTACGTGCTTCAGTTGGCATAAAGAAAGTCAGGAAGCCTGCTGAATCACCTGCAGGATCTGGGATTTCACGGAATGTCACTTCAGGGATCGCAGCCATAGCATCTTTGATAACTTTTTTATTGGTACGTTGTATATCAATAATTTTATCAAGCTTACGAAGCTGAGCTAAGCCCATAGCAGAGTTCATTTCAGAGATACGGAAGTTCAAGCCCATGATCGGATGATCTTCGGCGCCGCGATCGTTACCGACGTGGTCATGGCCATGATCTGAGAACATGTGTGCATGATTGTAGATAGTTTCGTTATTGGTAATTACCGCTCCACCTTCACCACAAGTAATAGTTTTGACGGAATCAAAAGAGTAACAACCGACATCACCAATGGTACCAAGGGCTTGACCTTTATAGCTGCCACCAATGGCTTGGCAAGCATCTTCTAGAATGATTAGATTGTGCTTGGCACATACGGCTTTAATCTCGTCCATTTTGGCCATTGAGCCACACATATGCACAAGATTAATTGCTTTAGTCTTAGGGGTGATAACCGCTTCAATGCCTTCTGGAGATAGACAAAGTGTTTCATCTATCTCTGCAAAAATAGGGACCGCACCTGCCATGAAAACAGCTTCTACAGAAGCGACAAATGTGAAAGGCGGTACAATAACTTCGTCGCCAGCACCAATGCCAGCTGCTGCCATTGCAGTTTGCAATGCTGCTGTGCCACTCGATACTAAATGTGCGTGCTTTGCGTTCATTTTTTCGCAAAGTAGCGCTTCCATTTCACGGGTCTTCCAACGATCATTACGCATATGATCGAAGTTATAACGGAATGTAAAACCATTATCCATTACGTCTGCAACTTCCTGCTTCTCTTCAGGACCAAATAATTCAAAACCAGGCATGGAAATTTCCTTAGAATTTACTGCGCATAAAAGCGCTAAAAATAACTAATGGATTATAACTGCGATATGGGGGTAACTGCGAGATTTCTTGATGATTTTCTTCCGATATATATCAAATATCCCTTAAACAAGCTGTTTTAGTGCGAATGATTTACTACAAAGAGGTCGATTGGCTGCAAGTAATAAAATAAAAGGCAATCATTGCGGGACAATGATTGCCTCTTTAACTGTCAAGCATGCTTATTTTCCAAGCTCGCTTTCTTTATTAACAGTGACATCTAAGTCAGAAAGAAGCCCGTTTTCAACGCTATAGATCCAGCCATGAATAGCGACATCTTGGCCGTTGTGCCAAGCTTCTTGCACTATGGTCGTACTGCTGACATTGGCGACTTGCTCCATTACATTAAGCTCACAAAGTCGGTCAAAGCGGGCATCTTCGTCTAACTGATCTAAATCTTGTTTGTGTAGACGATGTATATCACGTAAATGCCCAAGCCAGTTGTCGATAAGGCCTAAACGCTCAGTTCCCATTGACGCTTTAACACCACCACAGCCATAGTGGCCAACGACCATGATATGTTTTACTTTCAACACTTCAACGGCATATTGTAATACCGACAGGCAGTTTAGATCGGTATGAATGACCATATTAGCGATATTGCGATGAACAAAGACTTCGCCAGGCATAAGATCGATAATTTGGTTAGATGGTACTCTACTGTCGGAGCAGCCTATCCATAAATATTCAGGGTTTTGCTGCTTAGCTAACTGTTCAAAGAATTTAGGGTCTTCTTCAAGAATACGGCCAGCCCAGCGTTTGTTGTTATCAAAAAGCGGTTTAAGTAATTTCATTCTGGTCTTATTTTCAGTCTGTTAACGAGAATATTGATGCGTTGCCAGCATAGCATTAATGACTTGGCTTGCTGGTCTATTCAGTCGTGCTGTTATGCTAGATAACAGCATAGAGCACAAACCTTAACTAATTGTTAAAATTAAGCGTTGTTCAATAACAAATAAGGTTAATCTGTGGCTTTTAAAAACTGACTAAGCTGTTCGTTAATAAATTCAGGCTGTTCAAGAGTCGATATATGCCCTGCATCTGGAATATGAACAAATTTACTGTCTACAATGATGTCGTGCATTAGATAGCTTTCTAGCACCGAACGGGCTTTATCTTGTACGCCTGCCATGATTAAGCAGGGAAGGGTTAGCTTATCTGCTTCTTCAGTTGTATCGCGTCTACCGAAAATCATTTTGCCTAATCGATAAATAGTGTCTACCTGCTCATTATCAAGATTTGCTAAACGAGCATTAAATAACTCAACTAGTTCAACCTTAGGCTGGTCAGCAAAAAACAGTGGTGCTATAGATGAGCACAGTGAAGCAGAGACACCTTGTTCTTGCTTGATCATGTCGAGCATGGCGTAGTATTTATCGCGAGTGATTTCTGGTTCATAACCGATAAAGCTGTTCAGCATCACTAAACGTTTAACACGCGTTGGCGCCGCAAGGGCTAACTCGGCGCCCCACATTGCCCCAACGGATAAGCCGATGACTGAAAACTCTTCAATTTCTAAACTATCCATTAATGAAAGCATCTGGGCTGATATATCACGAAGGCTGCGGTTACTTGTAGGCATTGAAGCTGACAAGCCATGGCCCCATAGATCTGGCACAATACAGCGATAGTATTGGCTCAAAAATTCAATCTGCGGTGCCCACATTTGCGCATCCCACAGGTAGCTGTGGCCAAATAAAAGGGCTGGGCCTTGACCAATATCAATAAAGCTTAGTGTCTGGTTATCAATAACATATTGCTGCCTATAGGCGGCGAAGTCTTTATTTTTCACGGATTATTCTCTGTCAATTGTGAATATATTAGATATTAAGTGAATACTGTTTTATAGCGGAGTCGGCGCCACTCGAAAAACATATTCTTGTGCCAAACTCTCTAGATTATTGGACAGTAATTCTTTATATAAGACTGAAGAGTTCAGCAGTATCTTTCGTAAGCTTTGAGTGTCAAAACTATCCACAAAGCCTTTAGCTACGGGGTAATAGCTTAAATGCCAAGGCTCTGCACTCACGCCGCTCAACCCATGCTGAAAAGGAAAGTAAAAACCGAACTGTGGAGCGTTCTGCACTAACCAACTATAAAGTTGATGGCAAGGACCATTCGACGCGTATTCTTGCGATATTAGTTGCAAGTTGGCTTTAGAGATAGTGTTGCTATCGAAAACATCGATATCAGTTCCCCAGTGATGACGTGAAGTGCCTGGCAGTGCTGACCATAATAAGATTAGTGCTATTATTTGCTCAGGGCTCTTTTTATCAACGTCAACAGGCTTTGAGTCTGAATCGAGCAACACTCGCTTACCGCTGGCTTTTGCATTCCAAATAAGCTGTTGTCGATCAAAGTCTCGAAATGCGGAACATATTTCTATCGCGATACCGTCTTTCGCGGCTGCTATGCGCATTTTATCAAATGCGATCGCGGTTTCTGTTTCGAGTTGAAAGCCGCAGTACTCAACTAAATGAGCACTGCTAAGTCCGTAAAGATGAGGCAAGGCTATTGGCAAAGTAAGTTTTCCAAAATAGCTTCGTAGCACAGCGTAAGTTGCTCAAGATCTGATACTTTTACACACTCATTGACCTTATGAATTGTGGCGTTGACAGGCCCTAATTCAAGAACATGTGCTCCGGTCGGTGCAATAAAGCGACCATCGGAGGTACCACCTGATGTTTGCGGATCAGTGTCTAGTCCCGTCACTTTTTTAATCGCATCACGGGTAGCATCAAGTAATGGACCATCACCAGTTAGAAAAGGTAGCCCATTGAATATCCAATTGATATCGTAATCTAACCCATGGGCATCAAGGATATTGAGCACTCGCTCAATTAGGATCTCTGCGGTGACTTCAGTGGAATATCTAAAATTAAACATTACCTCTAAAGTGCCTGGAATGACGTTCGATGCGCCTGTACCACCGTTGATATTGGCTATTTGAAAGCTAGTCGGTGGAAAGAACTCATTGCCGTTATCCCATTTCATACGCGCTAGTTCATCTAGTGCTGGAGAAGCTTTATGTATTGGGTTATCAGCAAGGTGAGGGTAGGCAACATGGCCTTGCATCCCTTTAACCGTTAAATTGCCTGTTAAGCTACCGCGGCGGCCATTTTTGACAATATCGCCTAGCTTATGAGTAGATGATGGTTCACCGACAAGTGACCAAGTAATTTTTTCATTACGAGCTTCTAAGGTATCGATGACGCGTGTAGTACCGTTAATAAACGGTCCCTCTTCATCACTGGTAATGAGGAACGCGATAGAGCCTTTATGATCTGGATGCTTCTTTACGAATCGCTCTGTGGCGACAACCATCGCTGCGAGTGAGCCTTTCATGTCAGCAGCGCCACGACCATGGAGGTAATCATCAATTACGACGGGCTCAAAGGGAGGTGTATGCCAGCGATTGAGATCGCCAACGGGGACAACATCGGTATGACCTGCAAAACAGAATACGGGACTCTGTGTGCCTTTTCTCGCCCACATATTGGTGGTGTCTTCAAACACCATATCTTCAATATTGAAACCGGCATCTTTTAGTCTATCGGCCATCAAAGTTTGACAACCCTCATCCAGTGGTGTGACTGAAGGTCGAGAAATAAGGTCTTTAGCTAGTGCTAGTACAGGCGAATTGTTGAACTGGCTCATAGTTCGAACCACGCTTTATATTCAGCCTCTTTGAATCCAACTTTGACTTTGCCGTTGCCTGCGAGTACCGGACGTTTTATTAAAGTCGGGTATAGCACCATAAGCGCAATAGCTTTCTTCTCGTTGATGTCATCTTTTTCTGCATCAGTGAGATTTCTAAAGCTAGTGCTACGTTTATTAAATAAGGCTTCCCAGCCAACAATGGCCGACCACTCTTTTACTAACTCTTCGGAAAGTCCGTCTTCACGAAAATCGTGAAAACTAACGCTAAGATTATTTTGTTCAAGCCATTTGCGGGCTTTACGTACGGTATCGCAATTCTTAATGCCGAAAAGTGTCAAAGGGGGTACTCCATTGTATTATTTTAGTGTTTTGCATTGTGGCATTGCTTTTCTCAAGCCTCAAGATGAATTCGTGTTCTAATGCTGTTATTGAGGTTTATTCACGCCAATGCAAGTGACTTTTAAAGTTTATTTTCTTAAAGCCTACAAGGCTGCAACAAAAAGCCTAATGGAAATGATTAGGCTCTCATTATGCAGATAAAGAACATGCAGAGTTAGAGTATTGCGGAAAAAATAACGTCTTTACCAGCTTCTAAGCTACCTTGTTTTTTCTCCAAACTTTGTATGTCTTCCATATTTGCGATAAGCACAGGTGTTAATAAGCTATCAGCGTGCTCTTTTAAATATTCGATATCAAATTCAAGAATCGGTTCACCCATTTTTACCTCTTGCCCCTCTTCGGCAAGACGCTGGAAACCATTTCCTCTGAGCTCAACAGTACCGATGCCAAAATGGACGAAAATCTCTAAGCCTTGTGGAGATTCAATACTGAACGCATGGTTAGTCTCAAAAATTTTACCTATGGTTCCGTCAATGGGCGCGACAATATGCTTACCCGTTGGTGAAATAGCCAAGCCATCACCGACTATTTTCTCGGAAAATACCGCATCTGGTACTTTCTCGATAGCAACAATTTTGCCTGAAACGGGTGCGTATACGTTTACACTTCCCGCGATGTCTGTTTGTCCGGAAACAAGACGTCTAATGCGGCTTAAAAATCCCATTTATTTGCCCCTTGGAATCATTATTATATTCAAATTAGACTGCACTTATTATATCTCTATAAACTAAGACCTGTTAGATAAAGATTTAATTCCTCAATTCTTTTTAATTTGTGAGCGTGTTGTGCCATTGCTAAACACGCTTGGTGTGAACTGGCTCTTATGGCTGATTTAACTTCCAGTAATGAGGCTAAATTGACGCTGAGTTCGTCTATTCCCATACCAACTAAAAGCGGCGCTACGATTGGATCGCTGGCTAGCTCACCGCAGAGTGATACTTTAACATTGTGTTTTTTTGCACTATCTATTGTCATTTGAATCAAGGTTAATATAGCGGGTGATAGTGAGGGGTAATCTCTTGTTAGCTGTGGGTTAGTTCTATCAGCAGCCATAGCATATTGGGTTAAATCATTGGTGCCTATGCTAATAAAGTCAAGCCTTGGCAACATTGATTCAAGATTAATAACCGCAGCTGGGGTTTCTACCACTATGCCATAGCTAAGCTGACCAAAACCTTTTTCTTGTTCATTTAAGCTGACTTTACACAGCTCTATTAACTCAAAAAGCGTATCGAGCTCCTCAACTTGATTAAGCATTGGAAACATCAATCTAATAGGGCCGTGGTTTGCTGCCCGCAAAATCGCTTTCAGCTGGGTAGTCAATATTTCTGGGTGGGCGAAGGTATAGCGTATGCCTCTCACACCTAGCGCTGGGTTGTCTTCACAAGCGGGATTTAAACAAGGGAGCTCTTTATCCGCACCAACATCGAGTGTCCGTATGGTAAAGGGCTTACCATCCATCAAGTGCAGCGCATCACAGTAAAAGTGATACTGAATTTTTTCTGATGGAATGGTGGTGGTGTTCATTAACATAAACTCTGTTCTGAACAAACCGATCCCTTCAGCCCCAACATCGGTAAGGTGGCTTATTTCATTTAAGCTACCGACATTGGCAAGAAGGCCTACGCTGTGACCATCAAGTGTTTGCGTCGGTAGATCTTTAAGCAATAGTAACTGTTGCTTATGCGCCTCATCTTGTTGACGAAGCTCAGTCAATTTTTTAAACGTTTTAGCGCTGGGCTTAAGATGAAGCTCGCCATCAATGCCATTAAGGACGACATCGTCGCCGTTATGGATCTGTGCTCGAGTGAACTGACAGCTTAACAGTGCAGGTAAGCCCGCACTGCGAGCCAAAATTGCAGTATGGCTAGTTAGCCCGCCAGTATTAAGCACTAAGCCGGCTATGTGCTCTAGCGGTAACATGGCAAACTCTGCAGGAGTTAAATCATGTGCCAGTATAATCGTGGGCTGAGTCATCTGGCTGAGATCTAGGTGCTGCGCGCCACTGAGTCTCGCAATCAGCCGACTGGCAAGGCATAACACATCTTGGGCTCTGTTAGCGAGGTAGGGGTCGTCGAGTTGTTCTAATTCAGATGCTTGCAGCGCAAAAACCCTTTCAATAGCAACTGCTGCATTAATCTGTAATTGCTCCACTTCTGCTAATACGAGTTCCAGTAGAGATTCATCATCTAAAAAAAGTATGTCAGCTTCTATTAGATCATAGTGGTCAGAACCAACTTCAAGTTTTGCTAAACCCTCTTCTAGGTGGCACTTTTGTTTCTTAAAAGCTTGGGTTAGTTTTCGTTGTTCATCTGCTATTTGAGCTGTTGGTAGCCTACGGTAGTCAATTTTTTCATGGTGCAGGTTTAAATGTAGGGCTTGGCCAAATGCAACGCCTGAAGAAACAACAATACCTTTAATAGACATGACGTAACCTTTTAACTAAGAGTAATCAGTAATTCGGAAACTTCTTCTACGGCTTGCTCGGCTTGTTCACCGTCAGCAATCACTTTCACTTCAATACCATAATAGAGTCCTAGGGTTTGTAGTTTAAATAAACTTTTTGCACTGGCTTGTTTACCGTTACATTCAACTAAAATATCGCAATCGAATGACTTTGCCTTTTTAACTAAAAGTGCTGCTGGGCGAGTGTGTATGCCGTGTTTGGCGGTAATCGTGACTATTTTCTGATACATATATTATTCTCTATCTAGCGCCAAGCGAGTGACTAAGGCATCTGCGTAACTATCTTTGATGATTAATTATCTGATAGTTCTTTTTTTTGAGTGCCTTAGTGGCCTCGGCAAGTGTTTCCTTCTTTACCAAAATATAATCAGTATCAAAGGTAGAAATTGCGAAGATTGAAATTTTTTGTTCAGCAAGAGCACCAGATACACTCGACAAAATGCCTGTCATTGAAAAACCTAAAGGCCCGAGCACTTCTAAGCAACTCCAGCCATGCTCCTGCTCTAAGCTGTCTATTTCGAAAGTGGAGTCTACGACAACCGATAACTCTTCTCGTGTCTTACCTATAAAATAGATCTCTTGTTGGAATATGCTGCTTGGCACGATAGTGTCGGGAGCTAGGCTATGGATAGTAAAAAGCTGCGGATGAACAGCTAATGTCATACGTGCCATAAATTCAATTCCATTTAGATAAGTTTTACAAATTGAATTTAGCTTAACATAGATTGAGAAATGAAAAAGGGGCAAATAATGCCCCTTTTAGAGTGTGGATAAGGTGTTCAGCTTACCTTAAATTGGCCTAAGGTTTTAGCCGAGTTCTGACTAATAGATTGTAATGACACCGCAGCGTGATGATTACTTTCATTCGCTTTAACAGAGACTTCGGTTAATTCTGTAATACTGCAAATGTTTCGATTGATCTCTTCAGTAACTAAAGACTGCTCTTCTGTTGCACTGGCTAGCTGGGTATTCATGTCACTAATATGTGCGATTAAGGCTAAGATCTCTCCTAGAGAATCACCTACACCTTTGGCTTGGCTTTGTACTTGTTCAGATTGCTGCTGAGTGCGTTCATTACTTGAGACTACCGAGCCAACACCAGTTTGGATTTCAGTAATAATCTTTTGGATTTCATCGGTAGAGTCCTGAGTACGATTAGCAAGAGCACGCACCTCATCGGCTACAACGGCAAACCCACGGCCATGAGCTCCAGCTCGGGCTGCTTCAATCGCTGCGTTAAGGGCTAACAGGTTTGTTTGGTCGGCGATGCCTCTAATGACATCCAATATACTGCCAATCTGCTGTGAAGAACTGCCGAGGTCATGGGTGATCTGCTCCGATGTTTTAAGTTCCTCAACTAAGCGTTGGGTATTGTCTAAAGTGCTGCCCATTTTTTCCATACTTAGCTGTGCCTGCAGCTTAACACTGTTCGCTGCTTCAGCAGCCTGGCTGGTGTTACTGGCCATTTCATGGGTGGTTGATAACATTTCGTTGATTGCTGTGGCGACGCTGCTGGTTTCTTGATGCAGGTGGTCAACACTGTTATTGGATTCCTGAACAGCATTAAGCAAGCGATTAGCATCATCATCAAGACTTTTACCTAAAGGCTGTAATTGAGCGACAGTATCAGCAATTTTAATGACAAACAGGTTAAATGCTTCAGCGAGTTCTGCAACCTCATCTTTACCTTTTGTCGGTAATCTTTTGGTTAAGTCGCCTTCACCTTGAGCGATATCTTTCATCGCAGCTATTGCATCTTTTAGTGGCGCAGTAATTGAGAGGTTAAGCATTAAAAAGAATGAAAAAATTGGAATGGATATCATCAACATTATTACTAAATAATCGATGGCCATCGAATACATGACAGTGCTGACTTCACTTTTATAGCTACCTGTAATGAGTGTCCAATTCCAGGCTGGGTAATATCTAGCTTCAACTAATTTCGCCTCCGATTGTCTGCTTTGTGGGTTGATAAAATTGATCTCTCCTCGAGAAGAGCCAGCGATTGAAGCTTGAGAGACTAAGGCTGATAGTGTGGTGTCATTTCCTACTTGGCTAATGCTCGCAATTGATCTGCCTATTGCTTGTTGGTTTTCGCCATGGGCAAGAATGGTTTTGTCTTTGCCTGCTAGGATAAAGTAACCGTCATTACCAAAGTTTATCTGATTAATGAGGTTGGCAGTTTCTTTCTTTGCGTCGTTTTCAGAAATATCACCTTTGAGCACTTGCTGCCTATGCGCCTCAACGATACTAATGACTGTATTGAGTTGAGCATCATTTTGTTGCCACTTTTGTGTCACAAGGTTGTTGTACTGTTCATTGATCGAGAAACTGGCAAAAACGACAGTGCCAATTGCAGCGAGCATAAGCATTAAAATCAGTCTTTGGAGGATGGTAAGTTGTCTTAAAATAGCTGTCATAACTGCTAAGCTCTAGGATAGAAAGAGTAGTGTAAATGTACCGCTTATTTGAGGTGAAAAGAACATATAAGATTATGTTTATTTTAAAAATGTTAACTATATCGGTTCTTTGGCGTTTTTTCTTATTGGTGCATTAGTTGCGTTTGTTTGTGGCCTTTTGAACCTACAGCGTCCACCTTTGTAGTTAGAAGGAAAAATGGAGTAGCTCTTAGATATTAATTTGGCTAAAGAGTGAACGAGTTACTCGCTATAAGACATTATTGGCATGATTTTACTTTGATTTGTTACAGGTTTGCGGCAATATGAAACGATTACAACAAGAAGGTTTTCATTATGCTAACAACGCAAGATTCTGTAACCACTGATGACATATTACGTAAGCTTTGTATATCGGTCTCTCATGTACTTTCTAGCACCACAAATAGCCAGATCACACATGCAGGAATGGTGCAGTCAATAACACGTACTTGCTTAAAACCTGATTTGGGTTGTTTTTCTATTTTTGATGGTGGCTTTTCAGGCCTAGTAGTGATTAATTTTTCTGCTCCAGCAGCGATCGAGATTTACCGAGAATATATGTTAAATATGGGAATGCCTGAGTCTGAGCTTGCATTTTCACATACCTCTGATGAAGTCGGTAATGTGATGGGGGAGCTGATGAATCAGATGTTAGGCGATTTTATCAATAAAATAAGTAAAGAGTTACAGACATCGATTAGCCAAAGTCAGCCGAAAATGCTCACCATAAACAAAGAATTGACGATATCAGTTGATACCAATCTTGATGAGGCCGTGGCGCGAAGAGTCTCCTTTAAAACCCAGAATAATCATATCTTTTATCTTGAGTTTGCGATGGATAAAACGGAGTTTATTAAGTTAACAGACTTTGATGCGGACGAAGACTTTGACTTAGATGATCTGTTGGCAGAACACGGCCAAGCTACCGCTGAAAAAAAGCCTCAGTCAGCAGTTAATGCTGCAAAAGAGACGCAAATGAGTAGCGCAGACGATCTGTTTGACGAGTTAGGTATATAAGCTGATTCAAATATTGCTCTATAGCTATATTGATGAGAGCGAAGCAAGTAACTACATAAAAACTAAATAAAACTATAATAAAGGTTTGAAATAAATCATGGTTACAAAAGCAACGTCCATTGATATAGCTTATAAAGCGGGAGTGTCTCAATCAACAGTCTCAAGGGCTTTAAGGGACAGTCCGTTGGTTAATTTGGAAACTCGTCAACGCATCCAAGCTATTGCGAAAGAACTTAATTATAAAGTTGATAAAAACGCCAGTAACTTGCGCATGCAAAACAGTCAGACGCTTGCGTTACTGCTTTGCGAAGACCCTACCAATGATGATTCGCTGATCAATCCTTTCTTTTTATCTATGCTGGGCTCTATCACTAGAGCTTCCGCGCAAAAAGGCTATGACCTGCTGGTCTCATTTCAACAGTTAAGTAGCGATTGGCATGCGGATTATGAGGACAGTAATAAGGCTGATGGGATTATATTACTCGGCTATGGTGATTTTGTTGATTACGAGAGAAAATTAGCAAAATTATTGGAGCAAAATACTCACTTTGTCATTTGGGGCGCGGAGCATAATCATAAATCGGTATTAACCATTGGTTGTGATAACCATCAAGGTGGCGTGAGTGCGACTGAGCATCTCTTGTCTAAAGGGCATAAAAACATTGCTTTCATTGGCGATTCATCTAGTCATAGCCCTGAGTTTCGTGACCGTTACTTAGGTCATCTAGCGGCACTGAAAAAAGCTGGGATCAAGGACAATTCCGCCATGCAGTTTGCAGCGATAAGCACAGAAACATCGGGATTCGATGCGACCAATGCTTTATTGAATAGCGGTGAGAGCTTCGATGCAATTTTTGCAGCTAGCGACCTTATCGCAATTGGCGCCATTAGAGCGCTTAACGCTAGGGGGCTAAAAGTTCCCGCTGACGTAGCGGTAATTGGTTATGATGATATACCGGTAGCCAGTTTTGCGAACCCACCGTTAACGACGATCAAACAGAACACCAAACTTGCAGGAGAGATCTTGGTTGATAGTGTATTAAAGCTAATTAATGGTGAGCAGGTGTCTCCACAGTTGATCCCAACGAACGTGGTTATTAGGCAATCAACTTAACCATTCTCGTTCTACATGCCTAATCGCTATTATTTAAACTAAAGTTCACTTGTTGCAGCTATCTAAGATGCTACATTGATAACTCGACGGTGTTTAAGATCAACTGGTTGCAAGTGCTGAGCTCAGAGCGACAGCCTGCCAAATTGACCTCGGCCAATAAGTGGGTCTGAGGTCGTGAGAGGAGTGCTCTAGCGTGAAGTTACTGCACGGCAAACTTAAATAAGAATTCGGTGATAATTTTATCGAAATTAGAAAGTTATTATTGGTTTTTATGGGAGTTATTTAATGGCACATGATCACGACCACAGCGGTGCAGGGCATAGCCATGGCGCTGGAAATCAAAAGGCAGTAGGGATAGCTGCGCTCCTAACGGGTAGCTTTATGTTTGCCGAAGTCGTTGGCGGTGTTGTGTCGGGCTCGCTGGCGTTAATTGCAGATGCTGGCCATATGTTGACAGATTTTGTGGCCTTAAGCTTGGCTTGGGTTGCGTTTTATCTGGCTAAGCGTCCAGCGTCTTGGAAAGCCACTTACGGGTTTGACCGTTTTGCTGTGTTAGCGGCTTTAGTTAATGGTCTTTCCCTGTTCCTTATCGCGGCATGGATCTGTTTTGAAGCTTACAAACGGATAAATGAACCTGTAGAGGTGCTTGGTGGCACCATGTTCTTGGTCGCCGTTGGGGGCTTAGTTATTAATATTCTCGCGTTTTGGATCTTAAGCCGAGGCGAAAAGGATAACTTAAACATTAAGGCTGCTTTGCTACACGTTGCTGGAGACTTGTTGGGCTCTGTGGGCGCCATTATAGCGTCAATCGTTATTATCTATACAGGTTGGACACCGATTGATCCTATCTTATCTGTCTTTGTGGCCATTATTATTCTTCGTTCGGCATGGCATGTTGTGCGAGAAAGTGGACATATCTTGCTTGAGGGGGCACCGAAAGGGTTTGATCGTCGTCAGTTGATTGAACTGTTAGAAACTGAAATATCAGAGGTGATAAAGGTCGGCCATGTCCATGCTTGGTCTATCACCCAAGAGCGGCCGATGGCGACGCTTGAGGTTACTATAAATGAAAAAGCAGATATCAATCAGGTAAAAAAGACGATCAAAAGAATATTACAAGAGCAGTTTGCTATAGAGCATTCTACGGTAGAAATTAATCTAGCTAACCAAAAACAAGATGCCGGTTAACGACGAGTGGTTCGGTGCACAAAAAGACAATTTAGTGTTAACGGGAATAGTTATATAAGTACTTTTGTACGTTGGCTTTAGTCTGTTTTGTTATCGCCTGCATTAATTTAAACTCTGGCTCTTGAATATTATGATCTCGTTTTAAATCGTTAAGCATCACTAACCATAAATCGGCTGTCATCTCTGAATCGGCTAATGCTCTGTGAAATACACCATCATGTTTAATTTGCTTGTAATTTATTAAACTACCAAGTTTGTGATTGGGTGCCTCTTGATAAAGCCTTCTGGCAATTAACATAGAGCAAGCAAACTCACCGCGATATTCACGCCCAATAGAGTTGAGCTCAGCATCTAAGAATCGTTGATCGAAAGATGCGTTATGGGCAACCATATTATAATCAGCGATAAAATCAGCAAATCTCTCCATAACCTCTTCACAAGGTGCTGCATTATTTAGCATTTGATTGCTAATGCCGGTGTAACTCTCGATAAAGCCGCTAATACGAAAGCCAGGATTCATTAACTCTTGAAAACGATCGACAACAATGCCGTGTTGTAACTTTACGGCACCAATTTCTATAGCTCGGTCACCTTGGTTTGGAGACAGGCCAGTGGTTTCAAAATCGAGCACGATGACTGTACTTGCATCAAGGGCAATATCGTTTCGAAGTTCTGTAGCGCGGGGTGAAGCAAAAGAGTGTGCCAATGTGCAGTTCTTACAAGTCGAGTTTGCGCATATTGTAGAGAGACATTGGTGGGAGTCAATTTAAATGTTGCGTTGATTGAAAGGTAACCAACTCGCTAATTTATGATCTTGCCCAAATAACTAAATGCTAATACTTGCTAGGATCACCACAAATTTTAGTGAGTGATAAATATGCAATTAGATTTAAATGGTATTACGCCGCAGCAGTTCTTAGAGCAATACTGGCAAAAAAAGCCACTGGTGATCCGTCAGGGCTTTAAAAACTTTCAAGATCTGCTCTCTCCTGAAGAGATGGCGGGACTTGCTTGTGATGAGTTGGTTGAATCTCGTCGAGTTTTCAAGTCAAACGATGAGTGGCAAGCAGAGTTCGGCCCATTTGAGTCTTATGAAGAACTTGGTGAAAAAGATTGGACCTTAATTGTTCAAGCACTGAATAACTGGCTACCAGAGGCAGAAGAATTAATTCAATGTTTTGATTTTATTCCACGCTGGCGTTTTGATGATGTCATGGTGAGCTATGCAACACCTGGTGGTGGAGTCGGGCCTCATATCGACCTATACGATGTGTTTATATGCCAAGGATCGGGTCGTCGACGTTGGCGAGTGGGGGATCTTGGCCCTCACAAAGAGTTTGCAGCTCATCCTGCACTGCTTCATACAGAAGCATTTGAGCCAATCATAGATGTTGAACTCTTACCTGGCGATATTTTGTATCTGCCACCAGGGTATCCTCATGACGGTGTGACTCTTGAGCCCTCAATGAGCTTCTCTGTCGGTTATAGAACAGCCTCTGCTAAAGATATGGTGAGCGCGATGGCTGATCACATCATTGATAATGATCTATGTAATGAGCAAATTGCCGATCCGGACCGCGAACTAGCTATTGGCTCTGGCGTGGTCAATCACTCTGACTTAGCTCGAATCAAGCAGCAACTATTTGCCACATTAGATGACAAGCTAATCAGTGAGTTTAGTGGTCGTTACCT
Organism: Shewanella piezotolerans WP3; assembly: GCF_000014885.1. NCBI lineage: Bacteria > Pseudomonadati > Pseudomonadota > Gammaproteobacteria > Alteromonadales > Shewanellaceae > Shewanella > Shewanella piezotolerans. The sequence continues at coordinate 2,823,119 of NC_011566.1, read as the reverse complement.
TACTCAGTCGAAATGTGAACTGGATTTACCTGAAGAGCTTTTAGGTTTTCAAAGTCTAGACGTAACTGAGCAGTTAAAGCTACAGCCTCTAGTTAAGCTTGGAGGGCTGCGCTGTTTGTATTTTGAAGCAACAGTCGCTGATGGTGTTCTCTATATCAATGGTGAACAAATACAGCTAGGCAAAACCAAAGAGTCGTTAATCGAGTTGCTGTGTGACTCGCAGCAGCTAACATTGGAGGCTCTTACTCCTTGGTTGGCTGATGATGAAATACTCAGCAAGTTAACTGATTGGGTTAATGCAGGTTACTGGTATTTCGAAGATATTGAATAACTTATAACTGCTAGCATATGGCATATGCTTGACGACAAATAGATAGGTTCAATGGTAATACCGTCATTAGAGCATTCTACTATTGGACCAAGTGAAGCTGTTTATTTTATGGCAGTACATCTAAAAAATGTACTGCCATACAGCGCCGAATGTATCGAAATCGCTACCTACTTGGGTAACAATGCCGGTACTCGCATAGAGTTTAATGGAATTGCTTCTGTTTATCGGTGCAGAGTAAGTAATGCCAAAGCGAGAGTTTTCCTGTGAATCAAACGAGTCGACATCGTCTTTGTGGGTTTCGCCACCAAAATAAAAGTTGCCATTGAGTGATAACCAGTGACCTCGGCTAAAGTTGTAAATTAAATGGCCTTGTAGCGTATATTGTGGATCTTGTTTTAGCTTAACTTCATTGAAGTATTCGTCATTATCACCGTAAAAACGCACAGAAGCGATTAAATCATAATACCAATCGCCGATTTTATGAGACATGCCTAAGCCAGGTCTAAATATCCAGCGATTTGCCCCAGCATTAAGTAGTTTATCTTTGTCATAACTTCCCGTAGGTGCTGTTATTTGTAGACTCGTGCCTATTACAATGCCTTGCTTCCATTTGGAAAAGTCGGCAGGTTTTAGAGCCGGCGCGCCAAAAAAATTCCAGGAGAGCCGAACATTAGCATCTCCATAGCCACACCTATCAGCAGTGACTGGTTCGCCTTGAAAGTCAGCGCTGCCTTTATAACAAAGTCGACTCGCTGTCATATCAATTTTTGATGATTTCCCTGCCAGTGAAAAAGTATGGGCGTAACCGACAACGGCGGCATTGATGTTGATATCTGCATTATCAATTGGCGCGGTGGGGGCGGGTGACAGTTCACCTTCAGAATGTGCTGCACCTAGGACTAAAAAGTTCATTCCAATGGGAATATTAGTATAGCTTCTTGGTTCAAGATCTTGCGCTATGCAAGTCGTTGCGGTCATTGCTACGCTGAGCAAGCCAAAACTGAGGAGTTTGTTGTTTTTATTATGGCTGTTTTCCATTTGTGATCCCTAACTGAAAAATGGCGCTCTCTAAGCGGCTCCGCTACTTAGTTAATTCGATTGCACATACTCTAAGTTAACTAATTTGTCAGTTTAATCAAGCATGTTATGCTGCAAGCTATTAAAACCAATATTCAACATTGTTTTGAATTATCGACAGGGTTTTCCGTGTTTACCAGAGAAGAGATAGAGTATTCGATTCATCAAGCCCTAATCGGTGTACATCAGGATGCAATGAATGCCGCCAAGCGTGCCCACGATACAGCAACCAGTAGTGAAAGCGTTGCTGAAAATAAGTACGATACTTTTGGGTTGGAGGCGTCATACCTTGCTCATGGTCAATCGGTGAGGGTAGCGCAGTGCCAAACAGATATTACCGCTTTTGAGCAACTTTTTTCCTTGTTAAAGCATCGAGCCTTGAATGAAAGTGATAGCGATATACCATTACAAATTGCGCTTGGTCACTTAGTTGAGCTTGTTGACGAACAAGATATTGTTAGCCTGTTGTTTATGGGACCTAATGCTGGTGGACTAAAAATTGATTTTGCTAAATGCAATTTTATGCTGATCACGCCGCAGTCACCGATTGGTGAAAAACTGATGTCGCGCGAAGTGGGTGATGAAGTTTCGATTAACGTTGCCGGTAAGCGACATCATTATGAAATTGTTGGGATCTATTAGAAACAAGTTAATAGATATATAGTTTTGATTATAAAAGGATTTGTATGGCTTTAATGACCAGTGAAAGATTATCAATTCGACAAGTTACTGCTGCTGATGCGAGTTTTATTTTATCTTTGCTTAATGAACCTAGCTTTATTGAGGGGATAGCAGATAAACAAGTGCATAGTCTCGAACAAGCGGTAAAGTATATCGATGACAGTTTTACCAAAAGCTATCATGATAACGGCTACGGTATGTACTTGGTTTCATTGCGAGAGGGCGAGATTCCTGTTGGGATCTGTGGCTTAATACGCCGCGAATATCGTGATGATTTTGAACTAGGCTATGCTTTTGCAAAAGCCTTTTGGTCTAAGGGATATGCTCAAGAAGCGGTAAAAACGGTACTCAACTATGGTCAGACTGTTCTTGAGGCAAAGGAATTTATTGCAGTGACTTCTATGGACAATCAAGCATCGATAAAGACGCTAGAACGTGTAGGTTTTGTATTTAATTGTATTGAAAAGTTAGCAGCATATGATGAAGAGAGCCGTTTGTATAAATTAACAGTTGAGTTATAACAATGTCTAAGATATTTACAGTGGATGATTTAACTATCCGCGAGTTTGAACTTGTCGACTTAGAGATATTTGCGCGTTATCGAGCGGTAGAAGCGGTTGCTCGATACCAAAGCTGGAGCCAATACTCAATAGAAAAAGCTAACAGCTTGTATCAATCCATGCAGGGGCATCATTTTGGCGAAATTGGGCTGTGGTTTCAACTAGCAATTGTTGAAACTAAAACCAATCTACTGTTAGGTGATTTTGCAATCCACTTTATCGATGCTGAGCAAGTTGAAGTGGGCTTTACCCTGGCACCAGAGCATCAAGGTAAAGGGATAGCGACTAAAGCGTTAAATGCATTTATTGAGTTTTTATTTAATGATATGAATAAGCACCGAATCATTGCGACTACTGACTGCGAAAATCATGCTTCTTATCAATTATTAGAAAGAGTCGGGTTTCGTAGGGAAGCGCATTTTATCAATAATATATTTTTTAAAGGGGCTTGGGGAAGCGAGTTCCAATATGGCTTACTTAAGACGGAAAGAGATTAGCCGAGTCATTCAGGCTAAATATTAAAAAATGCGATCGGCCCATTAATACACCGATTTTAAAGCCCGCTAGCTTGTTGCTAACGGGCTTAATGTATTGAACTAAAGTTGCTAAATCAGTACACCTAATGCTTGAGTTTGTCGCTCACGATTGAATAATTATCCCATACTTTTTTATCGGACATAGAGCGCACCAGCTTAATGTACTCTGCGTGAGTCCATGCAAGCGGGGTTGCAGAGTTAGTGCCTTGGCCTAGCTTATAGTTGTAACGTGTAGGGTTACCAACTCCATCCCATACTTGCTCCGGTAGCATTAACCCTTCATTAGCAAAAGTTTCCATTCCTTGCACATAGGTGTTAATGAGTGCTTGGTGTTCCTTATTACTTAAACTGTTGTTTTGGATTAACTTAGCGAGTTCGAAGTGCCCGCGCTCTCCAGTAAAGAATGGCCAAACACGGCCGCGTTGCCCAGCTGTGTTGACGCCCCTCTCGGCGTAGCTATTACCGTTGACTTCATCTTCACCGTAACCGTCATTACCATAGCGTCTAAACCCTGGAATGGCTGAGCCATCTTTAGCATTGAACTGGTATTTGACTCTTAAGTTATCCTCTAGCTGCTGATTGTCAATAAGGCTAACCGTATTGTTGATGGTCTTATCATTTGCTGAAGTGACGCCATAACGCACTAACTCTAAGAAGCCACCATCCAGAATCAAACGTTGATCTAAACCTGCTCTACCATTGTTATCGCCAAGCTTGTTATCTTTATTTGGCTCTCCATTTGGTGCTAAGCGCACAAAGTAGGGCAGACTAGCTTGTGTTTGTGTATTGTCACGTTCTACGCCGCTGGGAGCTGACAATAGACCTGCGGTTGTAACCATCAGACCATTGATTTTACCTTGCATATTTTTAGCTGTTGCTAAGTAGCGCTTAGCCGCTTCTTTATCGCCAGCATGAGTGGCAATATCGCTGGCGCTTATCAGCCCTGAAATAACTGCAGCTGTTGTGGAGGGCGAGTAGCCTTGTTGTTCTTCCCAGCGCTCTTGTTGAGTTTTTAGTGGCGTAATATTGGTATGGTTCCAATCTAGATTAACTTCGCCGCCGTTAACAAGAAACTCTGCGGCAGGTTTGAGCATCTTTTTGTACCAATGGTTTATTTCTGTATCGCTTAATACACCTGCTTGCCATAACTTCCAGCCGAGCATGATGGGCATCGCTGTTTGATCTAACTGCACGCCGACCCATTCAATCTGTCCATCTACATGGGTTTTTTGTAAAAACCATCCCGGAGTGCCGCTATAACCCGGAGTATTTTCATTCACCTGAACTTTTTCCAAATATTCAAAGGCTGTTTTTGGCGTTTGGCTGTCGCCCATTGCTAGAAATGCCATCGCGCACTGATAAAAGTCGCGTGGCCATACAGCCTTGTAGCCCGTGCTGCCAACTTTTGCAGAAACCGTATCGCCCCATGGGTTAGAAAGTGAAGCGATTAAGGCACCTGCATGGGTTTTATCTTCTTGTGCCTTTAACACTAATGCACTGGCGTATAACAACTTGCCATTGTCTGTGGTGGTATTAACCATGTTGTTTAAAGCTTGGAGTGAGCTTAGATAATCTTCCCACCCTAAGGCGTCGCCTTCACCATTAAAGTCGGCAAGTACTTGGTCACTACCAGCAGCGAGAGTCGCGTCTGTATTCGCTAAACTGGTTTGCTTGTTGTTGCCAAAACCGATGACGAGATCAAAACTGATCTTAGCTTGCTGCGCGCCTGCAGCTATTATTGGGCTCGGGTACTGGGCTGTGAGTGCGACATTCCCTCCTTGGTTTTCATCAGAGGTTGCGCTGTACTGCCAGTTCATATCACCGTTATTATTTAGATCGGTTAATCCATCTGAGATGCCGACAAAGCCAACGCTTGCTTGGCTAAAGTCAACACTCGATTTTACACTCATGACACTGCTGTTTTTATCGGTAGTATTAACGGTAAATACTTTATTAGCATCGTCATACTGAGCAATATCATTTGCCCCGCTATTGTCTATATGCGGGTTAACGACTAGGTAAGGGGTGATCCCTGATTCAAATGCAGTAAAGACCACCTTCATCATTAGTGAATCGCGATCAGGATCAGTAAAAATGTGCTTTTCTATTTGGTATTTGCCGTCTCTATCTTTATTAATAAGCTTATAGGCGAGTGATAGTGGCTTACCATCCTCATCAGTGTGTAAATATTCGACAGAGTGTTCAGTATCGTCTTTTTCTGTATCCACAAAATCTTTACCGCTGATTACAAATTGCATCTCTTTTAATTGCGCGTTGTGGATAAGACCAAACATGGTTTCAGTCACAATACCTTGGGCAAGCGAGAACCAAACTCGGCTGATAGGATTTTTAGCGCTATCCTGATAACTGCCATCTATATAGGGCTCATAAGAGGTACCTATGCCGGTTTTTCCTGCAAAAGCCCAAGTTGGAGAGTTGCCTGGTATTCCGGGAGCGATAGTGTTTTGCTGCTTATCACTACTCAGTGGTGTTGTATCACTTTTAGTCGTACTTTTTACTGTATGTTGATTATTACAACCAGTAATTAACAATGCCATACTCACGGCTGCAGTAAGTACTGTTTGTTTAAATGCGTTTGGACCTACCATTTGCTTCCCCAAAATGATGCTCTTTTTAATTTACTTTATGTAATATATAAAGCTTATTGTTAACGTTTGTTGCTTTGTCTGATATTGAGCTTGAACTACTCGTTATTGTCGATATTGACTCTTAACACTGCTAAACCAGCAACCATCATCAGCGCGCCACCAGTGAGCAGTGCGTAAATCGGCTGGCCATTGAAAAGGACTCGAACGATAAGACCAAGCACACTTGCTGCCAATAGTTGAGGGATGACGATAAAAAAATTGAATATACCCATGTAAATGCCCATTTTTTTTGCCGGTAACGCGTTAGCGAGCAGGGCGTAAGGGACAGACAGTATTGAAGCCCAAGCGATGCCTATACCTATCATTGGGAGCCACAATAATGTCGGATCGCTGATGAATTTAAAGCTAATAAGGCCGAGGCCACCACAGAAAAGGTTGATGCAGTGAGTCACTCTTAACCCCAGCTTTTTGGCAAGAATAGGGATGAAAATAGCAGCGATTGCCGCAAAACCGTTATACACAGCAAAGAGTAAACCAACCCAGTCTGCGCCATCGTTATAGGCTTTTGATAAAACATCTTGGCTACCATAGTGATAGTCAGTCACGGCTGCCGTGGTATAGATCCACATCGCAAATAATGCGAACCATGAAAAAAATTGCACTAAAGCGAGTTGGTGCATCGCTTTGGGCATATTGAATAGATCATCAATCACGCAAAAGACTAAGCTCTGCTTTTCACGGTTTATATTGAACTGTACTGATGATTCTGATTGCTGCTTTAGTAGGGTTAATTTGTTTGAACAGTAAAGCTGTAACGGACCAAAGCTCAATATTCCTATACTAAGTATAAATAGCTGTTTATCCCACTCACATAAACAAATAGTGGTAGTAAAAATAATGCCAATACTTGCCCAGAGGATACTAGCGCTTCGGTACTGTGCTGCGCTACGTTGACTTGTTGTTTGGAATGGACTTTTGTCAGTGTGCTTTTCAAATTCAGCCAACTCTTCTGGTGAGTACTCTTTTGTTGAAACGACGGTCCACATTACCGCAAGGAAAAGTACTGCACCGCCAAAATAGAAGGCATAACGCACTGAATCAGCTATTTCACCAGCTGGCGCGGTATTACTCACATCAAAATAATTACTTAAAATGTAGGGCAGTGCTGATGCGATGACGGCGCCAATACCGATAAAAAAGCTTTGCATCGCATAACCTAGTGTGCGTTGCTTATTAGGCAAGTTATCACCGACAAATGCGCGAAAAGGCTCCATGGCAATGTTAATTGAAGCGTCCATAATCCATAGCATGCCAGCTGCAACCCAAAGAGCAGGAGAATGTGGCATGACGAAGAGTGCTAATGTCGTACAAACGGCCCCAAGCACAAAGAATGGCCGCCTTCGCCCCCATCGACCCCAAGTGTTATCACTTAAATAACCGACTATAGGCTGGACAATAAGGCCCGTTAAAGGCGCCGCTATCCACAAAATTGGGATATCATCAATCGATGCACCAAGGGTTTGGAATATTCGGCTTACATTGGCATTTTGCAGCGCAAAGCCAAATTGAATGCCCAAAAATCCAAAACACATATTAAATATTTGCCAGAAGCTGAGCTGCGGCTTTTGCTGTTGAGGGTTATTTTCAGACATTAACCATACCTTTCCGGTGTTAGAATTATTAGGGGTTGTTTATCTTTCGAGCTTAGTTTTTGTTCCAATCCAAAGGGCAGCATATCTTGGCCATTTTTCTGCTTTAAGGCTATTTGTGGAGAATGACTACACTACATAGCCTTTGCCTTGCTAAAATGGCCATTAAATTGGCTTAAAAACAACCATGAAAGATCAACAGACCTTTATGTTGGTCGAATCTTAAAAAAATGGGTAACAACTAGCGACCTCTGCCAGCCGTTACCCTATACCTATGCTAATTAAGCGATAACCAAACATTGTTAATGTTGTTGGGCTAAAGCTTGTTATAGAGTGGTAAAACTAACGGTAAAACCGTTAGAAACGACCATACTTTTAATGACCACACCACAAGCAGAGCATGAACAAAAGTAGGTTTCCATGTTACCCTTGAGCTTGAATTTGGCACAACAGAATACATACGTATTCATGCTGTGTAATTAACAATTGCAAAACTTATATTTAACGGGTGATGTTGATGATTAAAGTGATAAAAATACAAGTTTTTGTTTTTATTTGTTTTTTAATCTTGAGCGGTTGTAACATTGCAAATCACGGTTCATTTACCTCTAAGACCTATGATGGTGCGGCTCAGTCTGAAGAGCTGGTTGAGTTAGGTGCCGTCATTGGTGAAAGCTGTCAAACACAGTTTTTATATTTACTGCCGATCGATGAAGGTGTGTCGACATTGATGGCTATTGAGCAAGCTAAGCAAAAAATTGCAGGTACCGTCTTACTCGCTGATATGATTATCGACGATACGCTGGCAATTGAATTTGGCTATTCAGAGCAGTGCATCATTGCGCATGCAACTGCAATGGGCATAGCAAATCGTTAAGCTACTCTGCATCACAAAGTGCTTTACCTGCTTTATAACAACTTGGTTGTCTTGGGCACACGGCGCCTCTTGAGCAAATAAGCCGAGCTTCATTGTCTATGCCGCGCTCTATCCAATTTATGTTAAGGATTTTTGCAACGCTTAATAGGTTTTGTTTAATATGTTTTGGCATTTCAATTGAGCCACTATTTTCTGCACAGATCTGTTTTAGCTCTGTGGCTATAGACGCAGAATTACCCCCTTGGGCATCAATAGCAGGGTTGAGATCGATGCCTGCGCAAAGTACGTGATTGTTGCCCGCCATATCTTCTACCTTCACTGATTCACAGCAGTAGATCCGTGGTTCTTCAGCAACCTCAAGAATAGATATTTGAGCCGAGGTGCCAACTTTAGGTTCATTGATCATTCTAAACACGGCCCAATGCTGACAGGGATCTTCGACCACTCGCATGTTGCCCCAGGGAAGAGGAATACCGTTACCGCGATAAACAGCTTTTAATTTGCCGGGTGCGTAGGCATCAAAGTAGTGCCAGTGGGGGTAGGGAGAAACGACGGTCATTCGTCGCATCGCAACTGATGCCGACACGCCAACGGTTTTGTTGACATTTATTTCATAGCCGTGCCTGTCTAGTAATTGTCTGAAGGGCACTTTTGGACAAAGCAGTGCACCAGCAAAAAAGCTAGACTCGAAATCACGCCATGCATGCAAAATATCTTGGGCATTCAAAGTCGATGATGCAGGGGTAGTTAATTCGTCGTGGGCTGCGGTATGTCTCCTTCCCGCAGTTAATACGCACTTTAAACCGTCTTTGTTATGTAAGACGCAGTGACCGATATGCACCGCAAGGTCATATTTAAGCCTTGTTGGGAACGACTTGAGCATCTTATTGAGATAAATAGTTGATGGTGGTTCAAAGAATGAAGTTACGACGTGGGCGGTACTGACACCCATCTCATCTTCAACCTCTTGCGGGGTTCTATCGACCCATTTCAGTTTTAACCCAAGGGATTTAGCAATATCTTTTAAGTCATCTAATGCCAAAGGAAGCCGTTTTTGACCGACTTCTTCAGCAGCGCGTTCAAGATCTGGGAAGTGGTTTTGATGATGTTCTTGGTGTGCGCGGATCAATAAATGGGCAAACTCTCGACCAGTAGTCCCAGTTTGTGACAACATTTCGGGGATAGCGATTTGTAAAATATCACTCGAAAACAGAAAACTTGGCTCTAAAGCCATACCACTTATTCCGCCACGACGACCTTTTTCTGGTGTAATTGCGTTGTCTTCGGGAACGTCATCGAGGAACCAATCAACCTCTTTTTGAAACACTGCGGCAATCACCGCAAGCATACCAGCACTAGGGACTCGTTTACCCCGTTCAATCATCGAAAGGTAAGATACAGAGGGGGCTGATTCAGGATCGACACGTACACAGCGGGCGGAAAGATCTTCCATTGTAAGGTGGTTTCTCTTACGCAAATTTCTAATCTTGGTACCGAGAAAATGTGACTTTCTGATCAGGCTCTGATTACTTTTCATATTGTAAAATTCACATTGTAAAATTTTTATTGTGAAATTGTAGCGGTTTTTACACTAGACTACAAATCAAGCAGTCAGGAAATAAACAGTTTTTTGAAAGCTTTCAATGCTAAGTAACGGTGAGTGACCTATTTTAGGAACGAATGAGGACAGGACAATGGATATATCAACAATCAATAGCACTGCAAACAACCACGAGAATAATTTATATAATGGTTCGGATTTTGTTGATGTGAATGTTGTCCGTCAGGCAGCAAATGATACCTCAACACCTTGTGCCAAATTATTTTTGGATGACAAGTTTCCGCTAGCCAAAGGATCCCACAAGGATGCTTGCAGCTATGTTGTCTACTACCAACAGCTGTTAGTGTTTATGAAAGACGGTAGCCAAACGGGTTTACGTTGCCCTAAGCAGTTTGTAGCGCTCAATGGCCATAAGAGCGAGCCTACCGCCATTTTACTCAAAGATAATGGCGTTCATGTGGAGTTAACTTTTGATAGACAAAGTGAAAAGGGCGCAGAAGATTGTGCCAACATTGAGGATATCTTAGTTGAAGGGCACCAATATTGGATAAGCTTAGTTAATGTTGAAAATACTGTGGTAGCTTCATCGGTACTCGATCAAGAGTTTACAGCAAAAGATGGTAGTGATTACCAGCTAAAGCGATAAATATTGCTGAGAAAGCGAGTAATAGCAAAAGCCCTTAATTAAGGGCTTTTTTGGGGCTAAAATTATGACGAAGGCTAGCTTTTCTAATCTACAGCTTTGAAACGAATCGCGGTGCCGCCGCTTGATGCAAGCTTTAGTGTGAGTATATCTGCAGAATCTACTCGCTTGGTCTCGATAACATAGTCATAAGGATTATTTTGCCAGTTGGCATCTTTACCATCGCGGTAGATCTGCGCCTCGTAACTCACTCCTTGTGTTAAAAAATCAAGCTTTACATCTATTTCTCTGGCAATGTCATCGGTAATTGCACCTAGATACCAGTCTTTTCCGTCACTTTTGCCTGCTCGCTCTTGTCTGGCGAATACCACATACTCACCCACTTCACCTGCCAAGGCGATACTCTTATGCCAATCGGTGGGTACATCCTTGATGAACTGAAATGCATCTTGGCGCTCAAGGTAGTTTCTAGGAAGATCCGCTGCCATCTGAATAGGGCTATAGAGTACGACATAAAGTGCAAGTTGCTTGGTTAACGTTGTTTGTACTCGATTAACTGCATCAAGTCCCTTTGGGGCAAGATCGAAAATACCTGGAGTGAAGTCCATTGGCCCCGACAACATCCTAGTATAAGCAAGCGTTGTGGTATGTGACGGATTGTTCGGTGGCGTACCCCAAGCATTAAACTCTTGCCCACGTGCTCCTTCACGGGCTATCCAGTTAGGGTAAGTACGGCGCAGTCCGGTATCTTTTATCGGTTCATGGGTATTGATACTAAGCTGACGTTTAGCTGCCTCCTGAACACTAAATAAATATTCGTTAGCCATAAATTGACCATCATGCCATTCATGGCGAGTAATACCGTTTTCATCTATACGCTTAATGTCGCCGCCATCAGCGACATAGCCAGTTTTTATTTGGCTGACGCCATGCTGTTGATAAAGATCGTAGGCATCTTGCATCTGATTGCGGTAGTTTGTCACTGAGCCTGAGGTTTCGTGATGGCCAATTAGCTTAACCCCTTTTTGGTTGCCGTAATGACTTACAGCATCAAGGTTAAAATCGGGGTAGGGTTGAGTAAAACTGAATACATCACCATTGTGGAACCAACTGCCATCCCAACCTAGGTTCCAGCCTTCTACTAACACACCGCCGAAACCATTGTTAGCGGCAAAATCCATGTAACGTTTGGTTTCGCTGGTGGTGGCGCCATGTTTATCACCTGAGCCCCAAGTATTCTCGTTAAGGTGCATGCCCCACCAAATACCGACATATTTCCCTGGCTCTACCCAGCTTACATCGCCGAGTTTATTGGGCTCATTCAAGTTAAGAATTAGGTGTGAATTTAATAGTCCTGCAGCGTCATCACTTATCTGTATGGTACGCCATGGTGTGAAGAAGCCCGCTTGAGTTTTAACTAAACTACCGTCGGACCAGGGAGTGAGATCGGCTTTTAGTTTGCCGCTACGACGTTGATTTAGCGTCATCGAAGCGTAGTCAACAAGCGCTGCTTCGTGAATGCTCATGTGCACACCTGAATCAAGCCTAAAAGTGAAAGGGGTATGTACATTAGTCACTTTGTCTAAGGCGCTGTTGCTGTATAGGTACTCATAACGATTCCAGCCTCGGGCTGGGATCCACCAGGCTTGTGCTTTTTCGGGCTGAGGAACTGAAAATTCAGTTAATTCATTGGTGATGGTTAACTGGCTTAGCTCGGCTTGTTTTGGCAGTTCATATCGAAAGCCGATACCGTCATCAAAGGCTTTAAAATGCAATTTAAACTTATATTTACCGTTGCTTAGGGTGATGTTAGTTTGGTTGTAATTGTCTTCTATCCATTCTTGCTCGCCCCATGGCTGCTGCCAACGATTTTTAGTGTTGTTTGTTTTGCTTTGCTCAATGGTAAAACCTTTAGAAAATTCACCTAAGGACTGAAAAACCAGCCCAAGGCGAGAATCAGAGATGACCTCCTTTCCATGGAATTCAACTTTATATTCCGGTTGGCCATTGTCATCAAAAATAGAGATCACTATTTGTTTGTCTGGAGAGGTTACTGAAACAGTTTTGGCTTGTGCGACATTGCCAAAGGCCGTACCTAGTATAATTGAAGTGATGGCGGCCAATTTAGATAATGAACGCTTTTTAGCGTTAAAGTCGTGTTTATGTGTTGAGGTGTCATCATCGTGTGAAAGTGCTGCAGGGCGCTGGGAGTTCATGGTGCCATCCTTGTGTTTAATTTATTGTTATATTTTTATTGTAATCGCTGTGTTGTAAGCATACTAAATTGAACCTCAAACCTGCTGCAATGGCTTGCATACGTATTCAAATGGGGAAGTTAGTTGTAATGCTCTAAGGGGATTTTTAGATTTCCAGCTCAATGACAAAGCCCGTCGATACGGGCTTTGTATTACTTTTAATGGAGAGTGCCAATTGCTGCTTAGTGATGATTAAGCATCAGCACTTTTGACTCGTTAGGCGCAAGGGTCAAAGCAACTGTTGCCTTATCACTGTTAATTGTTAGCGTTAACTCTTGGTCGTTAAACGACTTTATAGGTTCATTTAAAAGATCCACCAGCGCTATATTCTTGGCGTTAATGTTCCACTTCGAGATAAGTGAATATGGCAACTGTAAAGTAAACGTCTTACTGTGTTGCTGGCTGAAGTTACTCACGATAATTAATTGCTGCTCAGCATTGTATCGGCTAAATGCAAAAGTCTGTTCATCATAGCCAGCCACTTTGTTTGCACGATTAAAACTATCGAGTTCGCTATACTCTCCGGTTAATGCAGAGGCGCTATGGCTTAGGTTAAGCAGCTTTGTGTAATATCGTCTAAGTTCAAGTTCTTTTTCCGTTGATTGCCCGCCGTCAAATTTGCCGTTACTCATGTAGCGCTGATGGGCGGGTACGCCAATATAATCAAAAATGCTGGTGCGGGTCGGGCTACCAAAACCTGCTTTTTCTGCTGCTTTTTCACCAACTTCTTGTCCGAAATAAATAAGAGTAGGGGCGGAGCTTATGGTGGTTGAAACGACCATAGCGGGCAAGGCTGCAAAAGCATCATCTGCAAAATCGGCACTGGCTATTCTTTGCTCATCATGGTTTTCTAAAAAATGCAGCATGTTTGAGGAGATATCACTGACCAATGCTTGTTTTTCTGCGATAGCAGCTGTGCTTTTTTGCCCTTGAATAATGGCCTTCAGCGTATCGTACATATCCACTTTATCATACAGGTAATCCATTTTTCCAAGCAGTATATAGTCTCGATAAAGTGCAGGGTTATAGACTTCGGCTAATAGGAACGCCTCAGGGTTAGTGTGTTTAATATTGGAGTTTAGATAACTCCAAAATGCCACTGGTACCATCTCAGCCATATCATAACGAAAACCATCAACGCCTTGCGCTAGCCAGAACTGAGTGATTTGTTTGAATTTCACCCATGAGTTTGGAATGCGTTTATTTTCAAAAGGCAGCGCTTCATCTTGAGATTCAATCTTTAACCAATGCTGATAATGGTTATTGGCGTTTTTACTAGCGAGTGACGATGGCAGGGCTGGAAAGTCATCACTACCATCTGGTTTTACGCCATAATTGATCTTAACGGTTTCGTACCAATCATTTGCATCAGGCTGCGCTGCGCGAGAGCCATTGCCGGTCCATTTAGCGGGGAATTCTGCAAATTTACCATCGGAGAGGGGATGAACCTCTCCTCCTAGTGGGGCATTTTCGTGTGTTTGCTGAGGGACTTTAAAGGCTTTTGCTGTTCGCTCGCTGCCAGTATCGTCTACCACATAGTAGAAGTTATTATGCCTTTTGTAACTTGTACTGGTGTCATCATTTTCACCAAAATGACTAACGCCATGTTGTGTATAGTCAGATTGATAAGCTCTAGCAACATGGTTTGGCACAATATCGATGACGACCTTCATGCCGTTTTCATGGGTGCGTTTGATTAAGTCTTTAAATTCTTGCAGCCTGTTTTCGACATTATCAGCAAGATCTGGGTTCACATTGTAGTAATCTTTTACTGCATAAGGCGAACCTGCACGGCCTTTAACGACATCTGGGTCATCGTCGCTAATACCGTAGGCTTTATAGTCAGCAACCAAAGCATGATGGGGAACGCCGGTATACCAAATGTGGGTGGTACCTAGGGCTTTAATACTTTGCAATGCAGTATGATCAAAATCACTAAACTTGCCAACGCCGTTTTGCTGTTGTGTTCCCCATGGTTGATTGTTGGTGTTTTTGTTGCCAAATAAGCGTGTGAATACCTGATAAACAACAAATTTTTCTTGTTTATTCGTAGAAACTGGACTTTGAGCAGTATCTGTTTTTACCGCGTTATTTACTTCGATGTTCTTTGATGATCCTGTGCAACCAGTTGCAAAAATCGCAGGCAAGACTAGAGTTGCAATTAGTGCGCTTTTTAATTTCCTTTGCTTGATCTTCTCAACACTTTTTTTAAAACGACATGCGTTAGCTCGCTTTGTTTTAAATATCATAAAATCTAACCCTATCTTTTAATTTTGTTGTTTTTTTGATTATTTTAGGCTTAGCACTAACACCGAATTGGCTGGGATTTTTAAGTTGTTTAAAATATTTTGCGACTGGCCAGTTACCACGTCCGTTGCAGTTGAAAAGTCTTTCAACTGTGTTTTGAATCTTGCGCTATCTAGAGTTGTCTGCTCATGGTTTTTGTTCATTACCACCATCACCGTTTCTGTCTTATTTGCTCTAAAGTATACGTAAATGCCGTTTTTGGGCACGTAATGAACCAGCTTACCGTTATGAATAGCAGATGAGTGCCTCCTGAAATTGAGCAATTTACGCACAAAATGCTGGGCGTCTAACTGCTGTGAGTTCAATCCTAGCTGAGTGATTGCGTTGCTAGTATCCGATGACCAACCACCAGGGAAGTCAGCTCTTACAGCGCCGTCGTGTCGACCCTCTACTGGGCTTTCCATTAACACTTCTGTACCGTAAAAAACCTGCGGAATACGATTAGAGGTCAATGTGTACGCCATTGCCATCTTGAAGCGGGATAAATTGTTATCTAAAAGGCTGAATAAACGGTTGGTATCGTGGTTGCCTTCAAATAACACAAGGTTTGTAGGATCGGCGTAGACCACATCGTTTGCCATCATTTCATATAACTCAATAAAACCTTTGTCCCAAGACTCTGGACTATTAAAGGCTTTCAGCATGGTTTCATATAGTGGAAAGTCCATTAAACTAGGCAGATGGGAAACATAACCATCTTGGTTGACTTTTCCCCTCTGCCAATAGGAGACAGTTATTGGGTTGCTCGTCCACTCTTCGCCGACAATATTAAACTTGGGATACTCTGCCATAATCGCTTTTGACCATTGCGCCAAAAACGCTTTATCGGCGTAGGAATAGGTATCTTCGCGAATGCCGGATAAATTGGCGTACTCAACCCACCAGATACTGTTTTGAATCAGGTAGGTTGCTAGTTTTTCATCAGTCTGGTTTAAATCAGGCATACTATCAACAAACCAGCCATTGACGAAGTTGCTCAAATCGCTTGGAGCTGAGTAGGGATCTTGTACAGTCGTTCGGCGGTGTGTGGTAAAAGGTAAGTTACTGGTATCCATTGCCTGAGCTGAAGCCAATCCATTGATCCAGGTTTGGCTAGGAATATCTTTCATCCACCAATGATTAGAGCCAATATGGTTAACGATGATATCTTTGATGATCCCAATACCTCTATCTTTAGCTGCATCACTCAGTTGGCGATAATCTGCGTTACTGCCAAAACGTGGGTCAATTTTATAGTGATCCGTTGTAGAGTAGCCGTGGTAGGAGTATTGCTGTTGATTATTTTCTAGCAATGGGTTGACCCAAAGCTGAGTGACGCCAAGCTCTTGTAAGTAATCTAGGCTGTTAATAATACCTTGTATATCACCACCATGACGGCCATCTTTATCTGCTCTATTGACCTTTTCAAGCATTGAACTGTGGTTATCATTGGATGTATCGCCGTTCACGAAGCGATCTGGCGTTATTAGGTAGATAACATCACTGTTATCAAAACCTTGTCGCTGGCTAGAAGCTGCACGTCGTTGCTTGATTTGATAATCAAACCGATGCATTTGAGTGTTATCTTTTGTAAGCGAAAAAGTAATGGTCTGCGCCTTTGCGTCTTTTAAAGATAGCTTTATAAACAAGTAGTTTGGATTTTCTGAGCGTGATTGTTCAATGATGTTGATATTGGTAAGAGTCTGTAAGGATGCTTGCATTGACGCGATATTGTCGCCGTGAAGCATCAGCTCAAGTGTTGGATTGACCATATCCGCCCACCAGAACTCCGGTTCAACTCTAAGTTGCTCTGTTTTTAAGGTTTGCTTTGAAGCTCGCGATGACGAGTTGGCAGCCTGACAATTTTGCATTAAAGCAGTAATGAAGAATATCGAAATCGTTGTCGCGAGCGATGAGTTCATGATTAGAGCCTTGTTGGGTATAAAGCCTTTTAAGCAAAAAAGCCTACTTCTTGATAGAAATAGGCTTTGGTAAACTAGGATTACATGCTGTAGCTAAATCCTAAGTAATATTGACGACCGAAAGTTTGAATTGTTCCAGTTTGTTGTGGCTGGCCAAAGTAGGTTTTGTTTGGTTCATCAGTAAGGTTGTTTACTTGGAATAATAACTTTAAGCCATTTTCCATCCCATAGGACGCTTGGTAATCAAATATTGTTTCTGCATCAAAGAATGCAAGTTGAGATTCAACTGCAACTTGCTCTGAAACATATTCACTTCTGTAGCGCATGCTGACGCGAGTATCAAAACCTTCCAATGTGTAGAACAGTGTTGTGTTAGCAACATGTTCTGATAAACCAGGAAGAGGGATAGCGAGTGATTGACCACTTAGGTCAGTTTCAAACTCTACTTCACTGTCTGAGTATGAGTAACTCCCTGTGAAACCTAAGCCTGCAAATGCGCCAGGTAAAAAATCAAAGATTTGCGTATAAGCAAGTTCAACACCGCGGATGTAGCCGCCATTGTCGTTATTGATCGCAGTTTGGTATTGACCTTCATCCTTTACCACCGGGAATTCAACACCATTATCGACAATAGTATCTGGAACAATAAAACCTGCTTGTTCAAAATCAAATGGTTGAATAGTAAAGTTATTGATAAATGACTTAATGTCTTTGTAGAAAACGGCTAGGGCAATTGCCCCTTCGCTGTCTTCAAAGTAATGCTCATAGGACAGATCGAATTGGTCTGCATAAAACGGGTCAAGAAGTGGACTGGTATTACCCCATGCGTTGTACTTTTTGTATCCTGGTGTTGCTGAATCATCATACCAAGAGCCCATACCTGATTTTAGCTTATCGATAGGTGGTCGCGCCATAACTGAAGCAGCAGCAAAACGAATTTGGTCATTATCAGTAAGGTGAAAATTCAAGTTCATTGAAGGCAGGTAATCGGTATAGGTTTTACCGACTTCATTACGAATATAATCGGTGCTAATGACACCTTTTTCATCGACTATCTCTTCGCCTAAACCAAAACCAACTTGTTGCAAGCCTTTACTTGACTGGTCGGTATTGACGACACGTACGCCTATATTACCGGTAATGGGTAAGCTGCCTATCTCCATGTTTAGATTAGCTTGCACATAACCGGCTAATACGTCTTCATTAACCGAACCACTTTGGATCATTGTCCAGTTGTTGCTCCAATTTGCCGTTGGGGTAAATGGATCTTGCCCGGTAGCAGCAAGTTGTTGGTTAACTAGATCAACCGCTTTATTAAAATCAATTTTTAGGAAGCTTGGGTAGCTTGAAAGATCGCCACCGAAGTTAACCACATCAGTCATATCATCTGTTAGATGCAGAACAGGCTGATTAGCAGGGTTGTCGCCATACTCAAAGCCATAGCCAGCTTGAGAGCGCTGAGCGTTAAATTCTCGTTGTGAATATCGGACGCCAAAATCAACGGAAGAGATAAAGTCATTGTCTAATACATAATTAAAATCGAGTTTATAAGCGATAAGATCGTTTTGTTGATCATATGGCCACATACCGACTTCTCTAAGTCCTAGCGTGGCCGTATCGGTATAACTTTTGTCTAAACTGATATCTGCAGGATTCAGACCGTTCAATTGGTAATCAATCGATTCAGACGCACGAATTTGGTTATCGATATCATCATAAATGACTGCTCTGGTGCCACCATTAACAAACTCGCCATCAGCTTTTGAGTAGCTAATATCTGCAGCTACGGTCAGTGCATCGCCATTATTCCAGGTGATGTTAAACGCACCTGAAGTTAGGCTAGAGTATTTGGAATCGTTATCATTGACGACAAATACCGCAAAGTTGTCTGTGCCATCGGTCGATACTGTGCCGCCTGTCATTGAACCATTTTGGACCGTAGCGTTGCTGATCTCGCCATTTTTAAGCGACTTTACGCGAAAACCGCGGGCAAAGTTTTCTGAATCGAACTTTGAATGGAATACATCGCCTTTGATGCTCCAGTTATCATTAGGTTGCCAATGGATTGCACCCATATAACCATCGCGGGTATCTTCACCGCCTTTTTGCTGCATCTCAAAGCCTTCGCTAATTGATTCTGCTTCACCGTCTCCATTAATGTCGCGTGAATCATCATTAAACCTAAGGCCAATGAATTGACTGGCTACATAAGGTTGGTAGAGGTGAGCATATCCAATTGCTACGCCTAAAGTATCTTCTAAGTATTTACCTTGATATGAAAAACTTAAGCGGTTGCCGAATTCTTCTGCATCGGCTATATCTGCTGCTTGGTCATTGAAACTACCGCGCATGTTGACGACAAAAGAGTGTTCTTTGTCATTTTGTAGCGGGTCTGCCGTTTTTAGTTCTACAGTACCAGCAACGCCACCTTCAATAAGTGAAGCCTTTTGTGATTTGTAGACTTGGGCTTGAGTGATCAATTCGGAAGGGTATTGGTCAAACTCAACTGCGCGTTTACCGCCAGTAGTTACCTGTTCACGGCCGTTTAACGTGGCGAAAACGAAATCTCCATCTAAGCCGCGAATGTTCAAACCACTGGCTTGACCGCCGGTTCTGACAGCTGTCACACCAGGTAGACGAGTTAGAGCGTCAGCGATAGATTGATCAGGCAAGGCGCCTAAGTCATCCGCTGAAATGCTTTCTGAGACGGTATCAGCAAAACGTTTTACATTAAGCGATTTAATGACACTGGTTCTAAAACCCTTAACCTCAATAACTTCTATTTGCTCTTCTTGTGCTTTCTCGTCTTTTTTTGCTTTGACTTCTTCTGCAGCGTAACTGCTCATACTCGCGCCAGCAGCCACTAATGCTAAGGTCAGCACGCTAGGTTTAAATTGCAACATCTTCATCCCCTTTAACTAGACTGTCGGCTAGTTACTTTTTAATTATCACTGACGTTGTAACAAAATTGGGTACAGAAGCGCACGTGTTACAACATATTTGCAGCGTTTATAAGTATATTGTTGCGCAACGGTGAAGATACTACTCCCGAGATTCTGACCATAACAATGTTATGCATACGTATTCAATCATTTTACTGGTCCAAAACAACATCGGAAAACGGTTTTTTATCAAGGATGATAGTTCGCTTTAATCTTGTTTAGTTGTTGTTTTTATGTGGGATTATTTTTATGTGGCGTTTGGTGTTAGCTACCAGCTTTATTACATACGTATGCAGAGATATTGAACCCTATTTCGCAAATCACGTATGCTGCCAACATTCTAACAACAAAAGCCACTAATCTTTAGTGGCAACATTGTTTTAACTAACGGTAGGGTTTGTTAGTTTTAAATATTGAGTGTTAAGGGGCAAGAATGGATCAACTTACATGGTGGCGAGGAGCTGTCATCTATCAAATCTATCCACGCAGTATGTTGGACACAAATGGTGATGGAGTTGGAGATCTACAAGGGATTATTAAGAAGCTGGATTACATTGCTAGCTTGAATGTTGATGCAATCTGGGTGTCGCCTTTTTTTACTTCGCCAATGAATGACTTTGGTTATGATATTAGTGATTATCGAGACATTGACCCAATGTTCGGTAATATGGCTGATTTTGATGAATTGATCGCCAAGGCACACTCACTGGACATTAAAGTTGTTATAGACCAGGTACTGAGTCATACGTCCGATCAACATCAATGGTTTATCGAGAGTAGGCAAGATAGAACGAATAAAAAACAAGATTGGTACGTTTGGGCTGAGCCGAAAGAAGATGGTACAGCGCCTAATAACTGGCTGGCCATTTTTGGTGGCTGCGCTTGGGAATGGGAGCCTAGACGGCAGCAATATTACTTGCATAACTTTTTAACTAGCCAACCCGATCTTAATTTTCACAATCCGCAAGTGCGCACTGCCGTGCTTGCCAATGTGAAATTCTGGTTAGATAAGGGCGTTGATGGCTTTAGGCTCGATGCTATTACGTTCTGCTTTCATGATGATCTTCTCCGTGATAACCCGGCAAAGCCCAAAGACAAGCGTCAGGGTCGCGGGTTTAGTGAAGATAATCCATATGCTTATCAGTATCACTACTTCAACAATACGCGGCCTGAAACAGTTAGCTTTATAGAAGAGTTACGGGCACTGATTAATCATTATCCCGGTGCAGTAACCCTAGGGGAAGTATCTTCAGAAGATTCGTTAGCCACAATGGCTGAATACACCCAAGGTAATGACAGATTGCATATGGCTTATAGTTTTGAACTATTAACCAATGACTACAGCGCAAGTTACATTCGGGAAACCGTTGAAGCGCTAGAAGGCCGGATAGGTGATGGATGGCCATGTTGGGCTATTGGTAACCATGATGTACAGCGGGTGGCTTCACGGTGGGGTCAAGGACGAGCATCTACCGATATGATAAAGATGCTCAATGCCTTGCTATGTTCCCTTAGAGGTAGTGTTTGCAGTTATCAAGGCGAAGAGCTTGGGTTAACTGAAGCTAAAATTGATTTTGAACAACTGCAAGACCCATTCGGTATTGCATTTTGGCCAATGTTCAAAGGTCGAGATGGCTGTCGCACCCCGATGCCTTGGTCTAATCAAATGCTTAACGCTGGCTTTAGTGATGGCTTGCCTTGGTTACCTGTTGCAAAAGAGCATTATTCGTTGGCTGTAGAAAGCCAAGAGCTGAATAAGGACTCCATTTTAAACAGGTATAGAGCTTTCCTTGCTTGGCGAAAACAACATCCTGTACTCATTGATGGTGACATTCGCTTTATAGATACCCCTGAACCAACGCTGTGTTTTATTCGAAGCGATGACAACATCTGCTATTTAGTCTGTTTCAATTTGGGCGAAGTGGAGCAGTCGGTACTGCTACCTAGTGTTGAAGTGGAACTTGAGTTTATCGACCATGGTTTGGTAACGGGTAACATCAACAACGGAGTATTGACATTGCCACCCTACGGCAGCTTTTACGCCAAGCTTGGCAAAAAAAATTAGCCTTTAAACGACTTCACCTTATGAAGATTGACCTGATAAGAGAGAAAATAATATGGCTTCATCTTTTAGTTCTAGTACTGCGGCAGTAACATCTGGCGATAACGGCAGTTATCGCTTTGCATTGGTTTCACTCACTTCACTGTTTTTCATGTGGGGCTTTATAACCTGCTTAAATGATATTTTGATCCCGCACCTAAAAGCGGTTTTTTCGCTTAGCTATACTGAAGCAATGCTAATCCAGTTTTGCTTCTTTGGTGCCTATTTTTTAGTGTCAGTGCCAGCAGGTAAGTTAGTTAAGACCATGGGCTATCAGCGTGGGATTATCACTGGGCTAGTTATTGCAAGTATAGGATGTGCCTTGTTTTATCCTGCAGCAGCCTTAGCAGTTTACCCACTATTTTTAGGCGCACTATTTGTGCTTGCATCGGGGATCACTATTTTACAGGTTGCAGCTAACCCTTATGTAAATGCATTAGGTAGTGTCGAAACGGCTTCCAGTCGTTTAAACCTGACTCAAGCGTTTAATGCACTTGGTACTACAGTCGCCCCATATTTTGGTGCAATATTAATATTATCTGTAGCGGTAGAAGCGCAATCAGGGCTTTCACAAATGCAAGCGGAAGCAGAAGTGGTCAAATTGCCTTATCTGCTACTGTCAGCAATGTTAGCAACTTTAGCGATTATATTCTCAAAGCTAAAACTGCCAGTCATAAAAGCTCATACAGAAGCTGTTGAAGGAATAGCAGACAAAAACGGTAAAACTAGCGCTGGTCAGTACAAGCATTTAGTACTCGGCGCGGTGGGGATATTTGTTTATGTAGGTGCTGAAGTATCAATAGGTAGTTTCCTAGTCAACTTTTTAGGTGAAAAGCATATTGTCGGTATGCAGGAAGCTGACGCTGCAAAATATATTGCTTACTACTGGGGGGGAGCGATGGTTGGTCGCTTTATTGGTTCGGCGGTGATGCAAAAAATCCCCGCTGGAACAGTGTTGGCCTTTAATGCATTTATGGCGGCAAGCCTTGTTGTTATCGCGATGAATACCACTGGTGAAGTTGCAATGTGGTCAATACTTGCGGTTGGACTGTTCAACTCAATTATGTTCCCGACTATCTTTAGTCTAGCGCTACGTGACTTAGGCCCGCATACTTCTCAAGGTAGTGGCTTTCTATGCTTAGCGATTGTCGGTGGTGCGATTGTACCTTTGCTACAAGGTGTTATGGCCGACAGTATGGGGATCCAACCAGCGTTTATCCTCCCGGTTATCTGCTATGGCTTTATTCTATACTACGGAGCTAAAGGTTCTAAACTATAGGATTTTAGATTAGCGATTTAGCGCTTGTTGGTGCTAATAAAAAGCGACTTGTATGAAGTCGCTTTTTTATTGCGACTTTTCGCGAGTAAGCTTGCGTATTTAGCTCTTTGCTCCTATGATCGCTGCGATTTCTCTCTATGGTAACTTTTTAATGTTGAATTCGTCTTTATCCCCTAGCTCTACAGAACTTGTGATTAGTATTCTTGACCTTGTATTAAAAGAGGGAAAGCCACTGGATCGCGCTTATTCGCAGCACTTTTCGGGGCTGCAACTAGAACCTTCTGAGCAAGGGCGGATCACACTCGTCACTGGTGCTATCTTAAGACGTTTAAACCTTTACTGCTTTTTGTCTGACGTAAAGCCAGAAGAGATGGCGAGAATGGGATCGCGTTTGTTAAACGTATGGCATCTATTTCACCAGTTACCGCTGCCGAAAATGAAATATGCTCTGCAAGTCGATGAGCAAGAACTGGCAACACGTATTGAAACCGCAAAGCAGAAACCCGTATTGTGGGATGGTTGTCCTGATTGGCTAGATGAGATGGGACAGGCGCAAATGGGTGATCGCTGGCCAGCAGAGCGAGCAGCGCTTAACAAACCAGCTAAACGCTTTTTACGTGTTAACACTCTTAAGTGTACTCGCGATGAATTAGCGAAAAAATTGCGTAATGAGCGGGTGCAAACTGTAGAAGTTGAAGGAGTAGAGACTGCTTTAGAAGTGGTATCAGATTCAGCACTGTTTAGAACCGAATGTTTTAAGAAAGGTTGGTTTGAACAGCAAGATGCTGGCTCCCAACTTATTGCTAAAGCCCTTGATGCAAAACCGGGTATGCGAGTTGTTGATGCTTGTGCTGGAGCAGGCGGTAAAACACTGTCTATCTCTGCGCAAATGGAGGGCAAAGGTCGTTTGCTCGCGATGGACGTAGAACAATGGAAACTAGATAACCTTAAGCAGCGAGCTCGACGAGCGGCTGCTCATAATGTAGAGACACGCATTATTGCCAGTAGCAAAACGATTAAGCGTCTTAAATTGTCTGCTGACCGAGTGCTGCTTGATGTGCCATGTTCAGGGCTTGGGGTACTAAAACGCAACCCTGATGCTAAATGGCGTGATACTCCTGAGCGATTACCCGTTCTGGTTGAGCTGCAAAAGCACATTTTGCAAAGTTATAGCAGAATGGTCAAAGTCGGCGGAATTTTGATTTATGCTACTTGCTCTATTATGCCTGAGGAGAATCGCCATCAAGTCGATGCATTTCTAGCTGAGAATAAGCATTTTCGATTTATAGAAGATGAGAACATTAGTCCAGCTGAAACGGGGTTTGATGGTTTTTACTACGCTAAACTAGAGCGTATCGCTGAAGCATAAGCTTGCGATTGGCCAACATTTAAAAAAAAAGAGCGCTTGATGCGCTCTTTTTGTTATCTAAAATCTAATGCTATAGGCTGTTCCACCTTGCAAAATATACCAGATTGAATAGTCGTTCCCTTTGGGCAAATGTTATTCACCCTGTAAGGTGATCAAAATATTGCGCGACCCGCCATAATCCCTATGCTCGCCTAAATATATACCTTGCCAGGTTCCAAGGTTAAAGCGCCCATTGGTTATCGGCAGCGTTAAACTGACTCCAAGTAGACTTGATTTGAGATGTGCCGGCATATCATCATCTCCCTCATAAGTATGGGTGTAGTAAGCGGCTCGTTCTGGTACCAAACGATTAATAAAGGACTCAAAATCAACCCGTACACTAGGGTCTGCGTTCTCGTTTAATGACAGAGAGGCTGAGGTATGCTGCAGCAAAATGTGAGCTGTACCAATATGAATTTGAGCCATTTCCTTTAAACTGAGTTCTATTTCCTCGGTGATTAGGTGAAACCCTCTATGTCTAGCTTTTAAAGAGATAGATTTTTGTATCCACATCGCTATTGATGTCCGCCAGTTATGTCTATTAACAAAGATTATAGCCCTATAGAGCATACTTCTAAACGCTAATTACTCTCTCTATTGAGAGCTGTTGTTTAATTTGGCGTTTCTAATATTTACAGTTAAAACTGTCGCAAATGAAAGGATTAATAAAAATAGTGGCTGGGAATGGTAAAACGTACCGTCGACTAGTCCATGTATCGACAGGCTTACAATGACTATCAAGGCTGTGCGGCTATCAAGCATGAATTGATTAGCCTGCTGTAATACTTGCTTTATTGCTATTGATACTGCCTTAACATAAAAGTATATGAAGATGCTCGTACCCAATGTGCCATAGCTAACTAATAATTGTAGGAATACATTATGCGGCTGGAGTCCAAATATATGCAGTGGATGAAAACGATATCCTTCAGCACCAAAACCGAACCAGGGATTTTCTGCAATTGCTTCAATAGCTTGAGTCCAAATGGCAATACGATTTGAAGTGAGTTTATTGATGCTAAAAGGTGTTTCCTGCGAATCTGTTAACATTGAACGCAAAAAACTATATGGGCCATTCCAATAAAAAACAGAACAGATATATGCAAGGTAAAATGAAGTTATCACTAGAGCTAGCAATAAGCATAACCGCTGAAGTTGTAACTGTCCTAAAAGCGTTAAGTAAGCGAGGTATAATAGTACTGTAGTAGTAAAAGCGACTAATGACCCACGCCCTCCAAGCCAAACTAACATGCCTAGATTCGTGATAAAAAGAAGACAAACGAAAAGGTACTTCCTAAGAGTCATATCTGTTCGAAGGACGTCTATGACAAGCATTGATGAAGATGCGGTAACTAAATATCCCAAGTACCGTGCATTGGAAAAAAAAGGTACTCCTTGGTTAGCATGGCCTTCATAAAGGCGAGACGGATACTCTGTTGTTTGCATAAAAATAAAAAGCAAACATAAAAATGAGATCGTATAAGACAGTATTTGACTGTAATCAGTTAATTTTATTCTCAAAGAAGTACATACGCCAATTAAGCAGAATAGAAAAACTATGTGTAACAAAGAAAAGATAATGCTAAATGACACTACTGTTAGCTTAACTTGTTCAGGTGCTAGATAATTATTAGTAATAGTAGATATCGATATCGAAATTATAAGTATAATTAGTAGATATTTGTCTAGTGTTGATAGTGATTTTCTTTGTTTAAAATCTATTGTTTTTATAACCTTATTGAATAAATATAGTGAAATAAACACTAGTTCTATTTTAGCCACAGAAAACTCCACTAAGAAGTGCGCGCTACCGCCACGAGCGTTACAGCAAACAGCATTACTTTTAGTGTGGTTGTAAATACCTCACTTAAGTTTACTTTTACTAAGTTATTCTGTTGTGGTTTATCCATAGCCGCCTAATATTTTTCAATGCAATGCTTAAGGTTTTACTTCATAGTCGCTTTTATAGGAGATATGAAGGAACAATATTTATTGTAGATAACTTGGTATAATCTAATTTTTCAAATGCTGCGTAAAAATTTTGCTAATTGGCATTATTAACTGTTCGATTGAGCCCCTTGCCATTTTCATGGCTGGCAGTCTTTAAGCCCGCACAGCGATTTGATTTATCAAAACCAAAATCGTCTTTGTAAAACTGACATAGTCTAATCAGTAGTTTGTTGACTCTTAAATCATTTTCTTCTTCTATTATGACCCTAGCATCTTTGTTAGCAAAATCGAGTAACACTAAACTGTCTGACTCTGGCAGCAATGCAAGTTGATGTTTTCCTTGATATACCGAACGTTGTTTTCGGGAGAGCAATGTTATGTAGTCTTCTGGTTTCATGATAGCCTTTCCCGACGGTAGCACTACATAACTAGAGCCAACTTCTGACACAACTTTCTTTTCATCGATAAAACTCGCATTTATAGCCTTTAAGGGCAATGAAGATTCAACAAATAGGTATCTGTCAGAGTGCTTACTCTTTGTTTTTACAGGTAGAGGAATTCCATCTAGTGGCTCTGCAAGATTAAGATTTAGCTCTTTATTAATTGAGGGTAATATGTCTATAAGTGAAAAAAGTCCTTCAATTATATTTGCATTCCCAATAACTCTGCCATCTTCAAATTTCATTTTTGCAAGCAGTACCTTTGATTGAGTTTGATCTAATACATTGGTTCCATGCCCCCACGATTGTAATGCGGGGATACCTTCTGATTGCTCAGTATCAATGCTTGCGTTTAATTTAAAGCCCTCGCCATGGTCTGAAATGAAATAAACAATAGCGTTATTCAAATATTTTAAACGTGCTAACTCTGAAAAAAAGTGTGCAAGTTGGCTGTCTACTTTTCTGAGCATAGCTTTATACATATAATGGCTATAATTCCCTCTCCACTCATTGGCTTGGTTTTCTATAAAGTTAACCGAAGTATAGGGCCAGTGTAACTGACAGAAATGAACTGCTAATAGATTTGGGGTGTCTGTGCTCAAGGTCTTTATAACTTCTTTATTAAAAAGATTGGGCTGATAAGCCTTCCCATAAGCACGATTATTATGTAGATAAGGAAAAGCGTATCCGGAATAGGGGTGGTTTAATAGTATGTTAATGTAAGGCAAATCTGCGAAACTTGATATAAATGCGTCGGCGGCACCAATTTTAGGGCCTGCAGTGCTTTTGAATCCGTAAGATTCATCAATTTGGTTAAAGCGTCTCTCATCCATAGCATATGAAGAGTGGTAACCATTACTATGAAGGGCATTAAGTAGTGGTAATCGCTTATTGATGAGCTCTGGTGGGGCTAAGTTGAACCTTGCTCCATTAGTTTTTGGATATTGACCCGTAAGAATACTCATCCATGCAACATAAGTTCTGCCCTGAGGGCTATAACTGCTGTTATAAATTTCAGATTTCGACAGCAGTGAATTTATAAAGGGGGCGTAACGTATTGGTGCCCCCTCGTAGGCAAGGTGATCAGGTCTGAGGCCGTCAACGCCTACAATTATTATATTGGGCTTGTCTACTGTAATCTGAGGTTTTAGAGCCGTTATAAATGGATACGTTATAAATAGAGATAAAATTAAGACTAATTTTGAAATTGAGAATGTATGCTTTATTCGAGTTAAGCCAATTGAGAATAATATGAACAAAATAATACCAAGTACTATTAGGAATGCTGGTTCAGAGTATACATAGCCTCTGAAATAAGCGCTGATAGATGTCGGGTATAAGTATGAGTTTAACCCTACTACAAATGTTATGTGACATAAAACGAGCAATAACCATAGGAGTTCATTCTGTAACTCAAAACTACCTTTAGCTCGTATTGAATAGAACGTAACTGTTATCAATAAGGACCAAAATATATGAATGACCATTACAACGGTAAAAAAATAAACAATATCTTTTATCAATCCAATACTTTTAAAATGCTCAATATCTATAAGCGTCATGGCATTAGCAACTGAGAAAGCCGAGTAGGGAAGAACGCTGCTTCGATAATTGATGAGAGCTATGGTAAATAGGGACAAAATTGCTACTGTACGGATCGCAATTCTGAGGAATGAGTGGTTAGAGACTTCGCTCATTATTGGACCTCCTCATTTTCAGCACTTTTAGCACTTTTTGTGATTTGATAATTTGAGCTAAAATCATGGAGAGTATGTTGTCGATTTGCGGGCCAATCGCCAAGAATTAAGTATCGCTCAGCGAGAGTTGAACCTGAAGGGTTATCTGTCTTAACTGCTTTTACTTCTTTGAAGGTGTTTAATACTGCTGAAACGTGTATACCTACAACACTAATGATGAGTAACATTAGCACCGTTGTTTTTATAAACCTTGCGGATGTAAATTTATATTTATAGTTATCTATATTATCTAAGTTCATAATTTTCATGATAATTATGTATGGTATTACCTTTAAGTATAGATGGTGTTCTAAAAGTAACTGAATAAATATTGATTAAATATCAGAAAATGACATATTTTCTATGAAATGCCTGCCCAATGTTAAAAATGTGCCAGAAAATATGCGATGAATTTTGTGTTTTTTACAGATATATACTAGAAATATTGAATAGTAGAATCGAATCATACGTAAGTTAGACTCGATTATTTCGTTGCAAAGGTTCAAGGATGAAGCTGTTTGTGGTTAGAGGAAAGATTCTAACCAGTCGCCTTGAGGTGCTAGATTTGAAGCTATTCTTCTGTATATTGGTTTTAGGTATATCTTACTCTCCTGTTTGTATTTCCTCTGGAGTTTCTGGCGTTGAGTTAGCGAATAATCGGGTATACAACTTGGCTGAAGATCTTGGCCTGAACCGTGTTACAAGCGATGCAGAGGAGTCATCGCTTAAAATAAAAGTGATTGAGAGCATATTTAGCATAGAGACAGGCACAGAGTCACTTAGAAAATTGTATTTGTTTGATAATAAAAGGTTCGACGAGTTACTAACATTTGCCGAGTCAAATAAGCAAATAAAAGCCTTAAGAGATAAAATTAGGCAGTACGAACAACTTTCTAACTACCAGTGGCCACAGTTAGAAGCTAGCGTATTCAGTTTAGGTCAGAGAGCGACTGATATAGCCAAGCTTAGATGGGTGCTTGTTAAACTCGATGACTTAGAATTTAAAGATATTTCAGCTTATCGAGAGGCAATTTTTGATCCTAGCATTACTCGTTCACTAAAACGCTTCCAAAAAAGGCATGGATTAATACAAAGTGGTGAGTTGAATAAAGAAACGATAACGTTATTAAACACGGAACCTGCTTTTATCGTGTCGAAGTTGCAGTTATCACTTAAAGATAAGCTTTCTAAGGTTAATTACCAAAATAGCTCGTATATCGAAGTTAACATCCCCGAGTTTAAGTTACGTATTAAAGGTGATGAGTCATCAACACTTGAGTTCCCTGTGATCGTTGGAAGTATAAAAAATAAAACGCCATTACTGCATACATACGTTAGTAAAATAACCATTAATCCCACCTGGACGCCTCCAAGGTCGATTGTTTACAACGAACTCCTTGCTGAATTAAAAAAAAGTCCTAAATCACTAGAGAATCAAAAGTTTGTATTGGTTAAAAAGGGTAACACCAATGAAGTTAAAAGTTTAAAAGGGATGGACGCAAGTCGATTGAAACAAGAACTTAAAGTTTACCAACTTGTTCAATCGCCAGGTTTTAGAAATGCTCTTGGTAAATATCGCTTTACTATTCCAAATTCTGAACTCATTTTCATGCATGATACACCAGATAAGCAAGCATTCAAAAAACGAAATAGAGCGATAAGTCATGGTTGTATACGCTTGTCTCAACCTGAATTGTTAGCTAAATATTTAATTGATAGAGAGAATTCGATAGAAAGCATTAGGTTTTTATCGGCAAGGAAGGGCGTTAATACGGTGGATATTAAATTGAGAAATCCGATTCCTATAATCATAACTAACCACAATGTTTGGGTTGATAAGGATAATGTACTGCAGGTCAGGCCTAGTGTTTATAATAGAGAGGTTACAGAATAATGGAAAACTACTGTAATGATAATGTTGTTTTAAACCAACTGATACGAAAAGAGAAAAATGCTCGGATGAGATTAAAGTTACTTGCAGTACTGCACTTTCAAGATGGAAAATCTAGATATCAAATCGCATCTTACTTAAAAGTAAGCCGCACAAGTGTGAACCGTTGGATAAGTAACTATCTCTCTAATGGACTAAATGGGCTAAAAGAGAAAAAGCATACAGGGCGTCCTTCTGCACTTACTGTTGAACAAAAGCATGAGCTGGCAAAATTTATAGAGTCTACCAATAAAAATACAAGTGGAGAGAAGTTAAAGGGGCCAGAAATTCAAAGGTTTATAATTAGCAGGTTTGGGATTGAGTATGAAATCTCAAACATATACAAAATATTAGAGCGTATGGGCTATAACTAACAAAAAGTAGGTTGATTATATTAAACTCCCCTTCTTCTGTAATTGGATATAAATTGTTCTAATTGTTTGTTTGGCCGCAACACATCTCATTCTCATATTTACCTTAAGTTATAGATTTTTCAAATAAATTGCATAGTAATAACTTTCTATATATTTCCAGTTATTTAATACTAGAATAATATAGTGGTCTAATTTTTTAAGTGGTTTTACGGCTTACATACATTCGTTTACAAAGTTATTGGTTGTAGGTAAGGGTTGATGATGCATTTAGCACGACGTTGAGGGTGTTTGTCCGTATTTTCACTCCTTTTTCAAGTACTATCGTCATAAATAACCATCATTGGTGTGATTAGTTTTTTAGCCTTTCCTGGTTTTGTAAAAAAGCAGTTTTGAATATTAGTACACTTAATTAATCCACAAAGTGGTTCTTCTAAAGTTTTGCTACCTTTATATGTAAGCATTGTTGTAAGGCGTAACGGTGTTGAGTATATAAAGTGCTCAAAAAATACCTTTAGAATGGTGCCATTACCACTTTAATTTTTATCTGGAGTACAACATGAATATTAAATCATTACTAACTGAGTTTATTGAAGATGAAAGCGGCCTAACTGCGGTGGAGTATGCTATTGCTGGAGGTTTAGTCGTTGGAGGTATGATTGGCGCTTTTAACCTATTAGGTGACAATGCAACAAGTAAGATTAATTGCCTGGCATCAGCAGTTAATGGCGCGAGTACCGATTGTACGAGTTAATCTTGTTCTTATAAAGAACAGTATTTAATGCCCACGCTGTCAGTGGGCTTTAATTTCTAAAATATAAAAGGTATGTGATGACGGAACTCCAACTTTCTATTCAGGTCGTTATTGCCGGAGTGTTCTTTGTTCTCGCAATTAGTTCTGATTTATCTAAAGAGAGAATACCGAACTGGCTCTGTTTGCTTGCTATATTTTTAGGGTTTGCAGTTAATAGTTACTTTGCTCAGCTAAGCGGATTGCTTGTTTCGTTTGTTGGCTTTTCTTTAGCGTTTATTCTTCTTTTTCCCACTTTTATCTTAAGAATTTTAGGTGCTGGCGACATAAAGCTCATGATGGGTATAGGCGCTATCATGGGGCCAACTTTACTCGCATGGAGTATTTTATATGCGGTTATAGCTGGAGCACTAACCAGCATTCTTTTAATTGCTTGGAAAACTGGTTTATCAGGTATTAAGAAAACTGCAAAACGCTACTGGGATTGCTTCTATTTAAGAACCTATTTTAAACCAGAGCAAGGGGAGGCTGCTGGCGAGAAAGTTCCCTATGCCCCCGCACTCGCGTTGGGTTGGTTATGGGCGTGTTCATTAAACCCGCAGATAAGTCAATTGTATAATTCAATTAGCCAAAGTTACTTTTAGAGGTCATTTATGCAACAAGATCCTGGCTTAAAACAACTTTCAACAGCCCAATCTGTTACATCGCTTTCAGTGAGTTCGGATCAATATGCTCCAAGGCCTACTTCAATTGACCACACCGGATTATCAGAATCTCTTCTCATAGACTTGTTAATGAAGCACCTTTTAAATGGCGGAGTACTTACAAAAGAGCAAATGGTGAAGCGATTGGGAGTGACCGGCGGTATTATTCAGGATTTGTTAGATTCAGCTAAAACCCTCGCTTGGGTCGAAAATAGGCAGACTACCACTGATGGTCAAATGCGTTATGCGCTTAGTCTTGGTGGTGAGATCCACGCAAAACAAGCGTTATCACGCAATGGTTACCTTGGGCTTGCTCCAGTACCTTTAGGGCAATATAGCCTAGTCTGTAAGAAACAGTCTAGCCGAGCCAACCCAATTACATTTGAAATGCTCCAAAAGGGGTTATCCGCATTGGTGCTACCAAAAGACCTATTGTTTAAAATTGGTCCTGCGATGAATTCAAGTCGTCCTGTCTTAATTTATGGCCCTCCTGGAACGGGTAAAAGTTACTTGTGTCGTCATTTAAATCTAACAATCGGTGATGATGTTCTCATTCCCTATGCACTAGCTATCGGTAATGAAGTCATCCAAGTTTACGACCCTGAATTACACCACCGTGTCGATAGTGAAGCTTTTCCTGCAAGTTTAGATTTAGGTAAGGGGCATGATCCTCGCTGGATCAGGTGTAAGCGGCCTCTACGGATCACAGGTGGTGAGCTGACTGCCGAAATGTTAGAAGTTCAATTTGATAGTCATAGTCGAACCTATATGGCGCCTTTGCAGCTTAAAGCTAATAATGGAATATTGCTGTTAGATGATTTAGGCCGACAAAAAATCAGCGCTAAACAACTATTTAACCGCTGGATCATTCCAATGGAAGAGCGCAGAGACTTTTTGAGTTTACAGTCTGGTGAACATTTTGAGATCCCTTTCGAACTAATTCTTCTTTTTTCGACTAACCTTGATCCCAAGGAGTTGGTTGATGAAGCCTTTTTAAGGCGCTTAGGCTATAAAATTCATTTTGATGCATTAGACGAACAGCTGTATCGCAAAATATGGTTTCAAGTCTGTGCAGATTTAAACCTAAGTTGTACAGAGGAAGTTTTTCTACACTTGTTGATCGACTATCACAAGAGATATGAAAAGCCCCTAATACCTTGTTATCCGAGAGATTTGTTAGGGATTATGTCTGACCAAATAAGTTTTATGGAGTTTGAATCTGTAGTGACTCCTTCGCTAATTGACTCTGCATGGTCTATCTATTTTGTTTAAAGACAATAACCTACATATTGCTGGAGCTCTAAATGAATAATAAAACTCTTTTATTTGTCGTTTTATCATTAGTGTTTGGTGTTACTGCGGTTTACCTCGCTCAGAATTGGCTTAAGTCTAACACCAAGGATGAGGTTATAAGCACAACCGGGACAGTCATTACCATGGCGACAGAAGTTCCTTTGGGGGCAATTTTACAACGTAAGCATCTTTCTCTTACGACTCTGCCTGAATCGCTGATCCCTAAAGGTGCTGTTTTAGACTTGGCTGAAGCGGAAGGAAAAGTTGTGAAACAAAAACTTTATGCCGGGGAGGTGTTACGTGCCGAGCGACTTACCGCAAAAGGAGAGGGCAGTACTTTAGCGAGCTTAATTACCCCGACAATGCGTGCCGTGACTATTCGGGTGAATGACGTGGTTGGCGTCGCGGGCTTTTTATTACCAGGTAACCGGGTTGATATCATCAATATATTTAAAAGTAGCGGCCTAAAGACAGATATTGTGCTCTCAAATGTAAAAATATTGGCAATCGATCAGCGCGCTTCCAACGATGAAAATAAACCTGTTTTAGTTAGGGCTGTGACTCTAGAGCTGAGTCTAGATCAGGCTGAAATTCTAATGATTGCCAAAAGTAGAGGTTCTTTGCAATTAGCATTGCGTAACCCTAATGATAAGGCGGTTATTGAGCTTGCAGAATTAGAAGAGGATGAGGATTCAAAGAACAGGGAAGTCGCCCCACAGTTAGTCCAAACGGTAGTTAAATCAGAAGGTAATGGCTCTGACAAGGTCTTTATGCTTAAAGGAATGAAAGAGCTAGAGATTAAGGTTGATAATTAGACAGCACTTAATAAGTGCAAATGCATAGTGTTTCACAGGAGAACAACATGCCATTCTTTAGGAAATATTCATTTATATGTTTGTTGGCACTACTTTTTGCTTCGTTAGCCCATGCTGGAGGGCCAACAGCAAAAGTTAGAAGTGATATCCAAAAAATACCAATATTTAAGTCTAGGGTACTTATGCTCGAAGGGCCTGTGCACAGAGTATCAGTTGGTAACCCAAGTATTGCTGATATAAAACTTTTACCAAATGATGAGCTCTATATTCTAGGTAAACAGCTTGGCAGTACAAATATCATGATTTGGGATAAGGATGAACAATTGTCCAAGATTATGGACATTGAAGTTACGCATGATCTTAATGGCTTAAAAACTCGGTTACATGAATTTCTACCGACTGAAAAGCTAGGAGTTCAAACTTCTCAAGGTCAATTGCTGTTGAGTGGCCAAGCTTCTAACCTTCAGAAAATGAATACAGCTGTAGAACTTGCACAAGGGTATGCAGAAGCTGCTGCAGGTGGAACTGCGCCGAGCCGAGTCCTCAATATGATGACCATTGGCGGCGACCATCAAGTGATGCTAGAGGTTGTGGTAGCCGAGGTTCAGCGTAATGTTGCGCGCCAATTTGATTCAAAGTTTTTTATTTTTAATCAAGGCGATCATTTAGCTGGCGGTGTGATTGGTGGTGGAGGAGGTGGTTTTGCTCCTGGAGGAATAGGCGGAGTCGATGGTAAAGGACTTTTCGCACAATACGTGAACGGTGATCTGCTAATGAATTTTGCACTTGATGTCGCGAAACAAAATGGCCTAGCCAAAGTACTCGCAGAGCCTAATGTCACAGCAATGAGTGGACAATCGGCAGAGTTTCTGTCAGGCGGCGAATTTCCAATACCAGTTCCCGGTGAAAATGGTAACACTACCGTAGAATATCGTGACTACGGAGTCGGTGTTAAGTTTGTGCCGACAGTGCTCGATTCAGGTCAAATTAATTTGAATCTGAATGTTGTCGTTAGCGAAATTAGTACTGCTAACGGTTTTACGATTTCTGGAAATACATCTACCTCCTTAGTCGTTCCCTCATTAACCAAAAGAAGTACAGCGACGACAGTAGAGCTTGCTGATGGTCAAACCATTGCCATTAGTGGTCTCATTAGTGACACCCTGCGAGAGAATATTGACAAATTACCTGGGTTAGGCGATGTCCCAGTTTTGGGGCAACTATTTACAAGTAAAAGCTTTCAAAATGGACAAAGTGAGCTTGTTATTTTAGTTACCCCTCGCCTCGTCAGGCCCTTTAATCGAAATGACATCTCACTGCCTACCGATGGATTTGTATTGCCTTCTGATGTCGAATTTTATCTGTTAGGTAAGTTATCGCACAAAGAGAAGAGCGATACCAATAGCGATATGCCGTATGAACCCGCAGAGTCTGATGCGAAACTCGATGATACAGGCACTCAACAAAAGTATGGCCATTCACTCTAAATCAGGAGGAGATATTATGAAGTTAACAACTGTACTTCTTAACCGAGTAACAATTTTTATTACCAGCTTAACCATTCTATCGGGCTGCACTCAAATCAATGACTTCCCAATGGGAGAGAGCTATTACCAGATAAAACAGGTGCAAATATTAGATCCGGAAGCAGCAGAAAAAAATGACGGTATTATACTTAGTCTAGAAGGTAATTACGGTCGAAAGGTTATGCAGTCATATAGAAACAGCTCTGTAGAGCCTCAATCGTCCAAAAGCATGGGTTCGGTTACAGCGACTAGTTCAAGCAGCAATTGAACTAGTGGAGAGTAATGCGTTATTACAATTGTATAAAAAAATTAGTTTGCCTCGCAAAAACGTGGTTTCAATCAGGTGCTACCTAGCGGTGTTCATCATAGGAAAGAGTGGCTTTAGCGACACTAAATTTCCAATTTATAGTAAATACTCTCAATTTCTCTTAATTCTATAACGAGCTCTTCTAATTTACCGAGAGATAGCGTAGGTGTTTTTAAAGGCGGCTGTACAACATGCGGCTAATCTTTTTATCAAATAAAATCATAACTTAGCAAATTATGTCTATAGTAAATGTAAGCAAATTACAAAAAGGGGGGGGGGAGCAATGGACAAACCGCTGGAACTCTGTGTTTCAAATGTGAATGATGAGCAAAAGTTAGCTATGCCTATGTTATTACCTTTCCCTGTTAATGCCATTGTTGCCGTTAAAGATGTTTCTAATCTAGAGCTGTTTACAGCGCTGTTAAGCCAAATAGAACGCTTGTCGTGGAGAGCAAATTCCTATCTGGACATTTTTAACGAAGAATCGAAAAACGATATTAATCTGATACTTTTACATTTACCAAATGACGAGCGTGAAGCAAAAGAGGCACTTGGCTATGGTGCAAAATTTGATGCCCATATTATTTTGTTAGGCAAAGATACTCCACCAAATATTTTACGATTAGCCTTTCAGTACAATGTCAGCGACTTTATTGCTGTTGACGCGCCCATTGAAGAGTTACACGAAGCTATATTAAAAGTGTCTAACCGATTAATTGAAGAGGCTGAACTAGCACCAGTTTTAGCGGTAGTAAATGGAAAAGCAGGTTCTGGGGCGAGTTTTATTGCCGCTAGTATCGCTAGCGTAGCGGCTAAAAGAGAAAGTTATGATGTTTGCTTACTGGACACCGATCTTCATCATGGTTCACTCGGACATATTTTAGGAATGGAAGCTAATTACTCTATATGTGATGTACTTTGGTCATTAGAGGAGTTAGATGAAGTTGCGCTCAAAAGTACAATGGCCACTAGTGAAAACTTAAATTTATTGGCATCTAAACCGTTCGAGTTGTTGTCTATAAATAATGATCTTGACCTATCGATAACGATTGATCTAGTCAGGAAGTGTCGCCAGTTTTATAAGCAAGTCATATTAGATTTTTCACGAGGTCCAGAGCTTTGGAATGATGAACTTTTACTCGACGCAAAAATATTAATCGTTACCCAGCAAAATATCATGCACTTACGCCAGACTAAAGATTTGATAAGGCAATTGACTAACCATATGGGCATCGCCCGGAATCGAATTAGCTTGGTTGTGAATAGGTATGATAAAAAGTCAGATATTAAGCTGTCCGATATTAAACAAACTGTTGGTATTGATTCAGTATTTACTATTGTTAATGACTACAGACTATCTAGTGAATGCGTAGAGTTAGGAAAATCAATTACTGAAATAGCTAAGAAACAGAAAATGTTGCTGGATATTCAATATCTTGTAGCTGATTTAATGCCGCTTGATCTAGTAAAAAATACCAAGAGAGCGGGTTTTTGGGGGCGTTTATTAGGAAAGTGATATGGATATTAATCAGCATCATGGCCAAGAGCCTTCTGAATTTCAACCGTTAAGCCAAGAAGAGCAAGATATTAAGATTCA
This sequence comes from Shewanella piezotolerans WP3, assembly GCF_000014885.1. Taxonomy (NCBI): domain Bacteria; kingdom Pseudomonadati; phylum Pseudomonadota; class Gammaproteobacteria; order Alteromonadales; family Shewanellaceae; genus Shewanella; species Shewanella piezotolerans. The sequence continues at coordinate 2,784,982 of NC_011566.1, read as the reverse complement.
ACTCTATGATAAATTACTCAGTGTCATGGATTTATCACTGATAGAAACAGTTTCAAAGGAGCAAGCTGAAATTCAAATCAGTCAGATATGTGAAAAACTGTTGTCTGAAATGCGTTTGCCTATCAATCTTTCATCACGTAAGCGATTGATAAAACTTATTATTGATGAAGTACTGGGTCTAGGACCTCTTGAAATCTTACTGGCTGATCCATCTATATCCGATATTCTGGTTAATTCCTATGATCGTGTCTACGTTGAGCGTAAAGGTAAGCTACAGTCAGTAAACATAAAGTTCCACAGCAACGCACACTTGCTTAATATCATCGACAGGATTGTATCAAGTGTCGGTAGACGTATTGATGAATCCTCTCCGATGGTTGATGCCCGCCTTGCTGATGGTTCACGTGTGAACGCTATCATTCCACCACTCGCTTTAGATGGTCCCTCGTTATCTATCCGCCGTTTTGCCGTTGATAAGTTGAATGCAAAGCAACTTATTGACATAGGTTCAGTTACCGAAGAAATGATTGAGTTGTTGCAAGGTAGCGTCAAAGGCAAGCTCAATATTTTGGTTTCTGGTGGTACTGGTAGCGGTAAAACGACCTTGCTGAATATGCTGTCTGGCTATATTCCACCCGATGAACGTATCGTGACTATTGAAGATTCTGCTGAGTTGCAGTTACAGCAACCTCATACAGTTAGGTTGGAAACACGTCCTCAAAATATAGAAGGAAAGGGAGAGGTTTCGCAACGGGATCTGGTGAAAAACTGTCTGCGTATGCGCCCCGATAGAATCGTTATTGGTGAGGTTCGGGGTGGTGAAGCGTTAGATATGTTAACTGCAATGAATACTGGTCACGAAGGCTCGTTAACAACGCTTCATGCAAACAGCCCAAGGGACGCACTCGGAAGATTGGAATATATGGTGTGTATGGCCGGTTTTGACATGCCGGTAAGTAACATTCGTACTCAAGTTGCTTCGGCGATTGATCTAGTTGTGCAGTTAGAGCGTCAAGAAGATGGTCGGCGTCGAGTCACCAGCATTCAAGAGATCAATGGCATGGAGGGGGAGATCATCACCATGTCTGAAATATTCAGGTTTAGCCGCTCAGGTATGAAGGAAGGCGGTGAAATTGTTGGTGAATTTGAAGCGACAGGTGTGATTCCAAGTTTTCACAGCAAGCTCAAGCAACATGGAATTGATCTGCCTTACAACCTATTCAATTGTGGCGATCCATTTGCGGAATTTTAGAGGCTAACTTATGTTTTCAAATGAAGTTATTTTTCTGGGGCTAATATTTATTGCAGTTATATTTTTGTCTCAAGCGCTGTTTTTGCCTGTTTATAGCCCTCAGCGCGTCAATACAGCTTTAGTTCGGAAACGTTTAAAAAGTTTGTCTGAAGACTCTGAGAATACAACGTATGAAACCTCTTTATTACGTAAGAGTCGGTTGGCGAAACTGGGTACCATTGGGCGTTATTTGGAAAGTTTCCAATTTATAGAGGATTTGAGTTACCGCTTAGAGCTCGCTGACTATAAATTGTTAGGTCATCAATATTTATTTTTGGCTTTAATTACAGCGACTATTCTTGCCGTTGGCGCTTGGTTATATTTAGCCGAGATAATAGCTGGGATGTTCGTATTTGGTCTTGTTTTGTTTCTATTTAACTTCAAGCTGGTCCGCGATACCAATAAACGAATGGACAAAATTGAGGAGAGTTTCCCCGACGCTTTAGACGTTTTAAGGCGCGCATTGCAGGCGGGTTATTCATTTTCGGATGCCGTAAAACTGGTAACCGAAGAGATGGAAGGCCCTTTGGCTAAAGAGTTCAGCTTAATGTTCGCTAACATTAACTACAGTAAAGATACCAAACGAGCACTGCTCAGCTTTATTGAACGCGTGCCAAGTGTTTCCGCGATGGCATTTGCCAGTGCAGTTATGGTTCAAAAGGAAACTGGCGGTAATCTTGCTGAAAATATTCAAAATCTTTCTAGAGTCATCAGACTGAGGTTTACCTTTAGGCGAAGAGTAAGAACTTTGTCTGCAGAAGGACGGCTCTCTGCTTGGATTCTTATCTTGTTACCTTTTGTGTTATTCGCTGTTATCTATATTCAAACACCTGGGTACGTAGGAGAGCTTACGGGCACTGAGGAGGGGCACAAATTATTGATGTGGGGGGCCATTGGTATGTTTGTTGGTGGCTTATGGATTAGTAAAATTATAAGGATTGATATGTAATATGGAATTCTTAAAAGGTTTACTTGGACAGTTTTTTGACAACCCAACACATGTAGAATGGGCTATCTATGCAGTAGCTGGAATTGCGGGCGTAACTTTAGCCATAGCAATATCGTATCTGATCAGTGGCTTTTACTCCCCTTTAAGGAAGCGCCTAAAAACGCTAAATACTGGTGATAGTGGTGCCCCAAGTGGTGATGCGGTCTCCGAAACTCTTGAGCATGGGATGGTTGAAATGGCAAAGAAACCATTTCTAAATTTTTCCAACCATGAAACAAGAAGATTGCTTATCCACGCAGGTTTCCATTCAGAGAATTCGCTAGCTATCTTTAATGCTATACGTCTGCTTTTGTTACTTCTAGGCGCCGTTATCTCAGTGCTTATTTTGAATTTTTTTCCTAAAATCGCTGGCATTTGGATTATTTATATATTTTGTATGTTTATTGGCGGTGCCTTTATTTTACCGTCTATGGTTCTTCAATCTCTTGCAAAGCGGCGAATGCGACTTTTAAGGGTTGGCTTCCCTGATGCATTAGATCTTTTAGTTGTTTGTTGTGAAGCGGGGTTGGGATTAATGGCTGCATTGCAACGTGTGGCGAAGGAGTTAGCGTTTAGCCACCCAAGCCTAGCCAGTGAGTTAGAACTGGTATGCAGCAAAGTACGCGCAGGACTTACCATTAAAGTGGCTTTACAGGAATTTACGGAAAGAACCGGGTTGGAAGACATTAAAGGCCTTAATTCTGCAATTTCACAAAGTATGCGATTGGGAACCGGAATCGCGGAGACCCTGAGAGTATTCTCCGATGAGTACCGAGATAAACGATTACAGGCTGCTGAAGAGCAAGCCGCTAAGCTAGCGGTTAAAATGATATTCCCGATGATGTGTTGTATTTGGCCTTCCTTTTTTATTGTTGCGGTGGGGCCAGCTGTACTTAAAGTGATGAAGGTTTGGGGACAAGCTTTTTAATTGAATCTCGTTTGAGTAGTGTAAAAGGAAAATATGATGACTGTTTTGGGGACTGTTAAACGCGCATTACGCTTTTTTTTAATCCTTTTCCTAATAGGCTCACTTCATGGTTGTTCCTCGACCACACCAGAGGAACCACAGGAAATAAAAGCGCCTGATAGACAAGATTTACTTGATGCTGGTGCTTTATCGTCTATTACTTCAGATTTTGAAGCGCCAAAGACAGAAGCCGATGCATTGATGAAAGCGAGCAAGGAGGAACAATCTGGCAATCTCGAAAAAGCATTATATGCGTATATTCAAGCATTAGATTTTAACGCAAAAAATGCGGAGACTTTTTATCATATAGGCCGGATCCATACTATGCGTGGTAATCCTGAGATTGCCTTTAGAGCATATAACGAAGCATTAGCTTTAGATCCAAACCTCATCATGGTGCATGCAGATCTCGGAGTGGTCAGCATGGATAAACGTCAATATAGAGAGGCAAGAATACACCTAACTAAAGCTATTGAGCTTGACCAAAAAAGGTTAGCATCAGTTTCAGTTAGTCGTATGATTGGCAATCTGCATGTTCCTGACCGTGACTCGCCAGCTAGAGTATATAACGCAATTGCAATTCTTGATGATGTACAAAACGACCATGAAAGCGCGCGTAAATATTTTCGCTTATTGCTAGAGCTGCAACCTCATTCAGCAATATTGATCTCTAACCTAGGTTATTCTTATTATTTGACTGGGGAGTTAACGAGTGCAGAAAGGTATTTAAGGCAAGCGATTAGAGAAGATCAGAACCTAGATCGTGCTTGGACAAACCTTGGCTTAGTTTATGTTCGAAAAGGTTTATATAAAAGAGCACTCGCGACATTTGAACAGGCAATGGAACCAGCTGATGCGCTTAATGACCTTGGATACTTTCTTATGTTAGAAGGTAAGTATCAACAAGCAATAGAATTGTTTGAAAGAGCGATTGATACCTCGCCAAGTTACTTTGAGCAAGCGCAGAAGAACTTAAAAAGAGCCAAAGCTGAGCTATCAGACGAATTTAGGCATGCCACAAACTAAGGCTAAATAGACAAGCGTAGTTATATCGATTGGTATTAGACTCTCAAACAAAAAACACCATTAACTCTAATGGTGTTTTTCTTCATGAATACCAATTTTAACTTTGCTCCAGTTCCAATTGCATCAACAACATCTCTTCTCCGTCGAGTACTGTGGTATTGGTGCTTTGGCAGTGGTCGCAAACAATACTCCGTTGTTGGTGGATTGTTTGCTCATTACAGCAATGACACTGCAAAATTAGCGGTTGGATCAGCATGTTAAGCTGCGCGTTATGACAGATCCCTTCAAGCTTAAAGGCTTCGAATGCTGTTTCTAATAACGCTGGCTCTACACCGCTTAAAATGCCAAGCTTGATGTCAACTCGGGTAATTTTATTTGCACTGTTTTGTTCTGCTAGCTTTTCACATTGTTCGATAAGCGCAGTGACGATGGAATATTCATGCACTAGCAGATCCTCGGCAGTAACTCACCTTGCGGAACATCTAAAAATCGACTACTTCCCCACGGAGTATTAAGGATAACTTTTCCTGGCTTAAAATCATTAACCTTACCGATGATAGCTGCTTGTTCGCAGTGGCAAAACGTTTGCATGATCTGTAGAGTTTTCTCAGCACAATCTTGGGGCACAGCAAGAATAAAAGTGCCCTCATTGGCTAAATCGAATGGCTCAAATCCATAAAGCTCACACAAACCTGCGACTTCTTGGCTAACGGGTATTTCAGATTCATTAGCAGTAATGCCAACTTGTGAGGCCGATGCCCATTCGTTTAGTACAGCAGATAGACCACCACGAGTGGCATCACGCATAGCATGTATTTCAACATTACTCGCGATGAGTTGTTCAACAATAGGCCATAGCGTCGCGCAGTCGCTGGTGAGCTCAGATTCCACCGCGAGACCTTCCCGAGCCATTAAAATTGCCGCGCCATGTCGGCCTATATCACGGGAAACAATGATGACATCATCATGCTTTAGGTTTTTAACTGAGATGCCGTTATTGATAATACGCCCGACCCCCGAGGTATTGATGAATACGCCATCAGCACAGCCTCTTGGCACAACTTTGGTGTCTCCACATACAATTCGAGCACCCGACTTTTTAAGCTCAGCAGCCATACTTAAGACAATAGTCTTAAGAGAGTCGATTGGAAAACCTTCCTCAATGATAAAGCTACTGCTTAAAAATTGCGGCTCTGCGCCCATCATCGCGAGATCGTTTACCGTTCCTGCAATGGCAAGCTTTCCTATATCTCCCCCTGCAAAAAAGAGTGGCGCTACAGTAAAAGAGTCTGTAGTAAAGGCGGTATCTCCGTTAAAGTGCAAACGTGCCGAATCCTCTTCATTCCTTAATATAGGATTGTCGAAGGCTTTAAAGAAAATGTCTTTGATCAGGCGGTTCATCTCTTTGCCGCCTCCGCCATGGCTAAGCTGAACGGTTTTACTCACATTAGTGCTCATACAGTCACTCCATTATATCTATAATACGCATTACAGGCACCTTCAGAGCTGACCATGCAACTCCCTAATGGGGTTTCTGGACTGCATCCGCGTCCAAACACTTTGCAGTCTTTAGGTTTAGATAGTCCCCGTAGAATATCTCCGCATTGGCACGCTTTGTGATCATCTATCTCTTGTTGTGGGAGTTTATCTTTATAAACGACTTCCGCATCTCTATGCTGGTATTCTTCGCGCAGCATTAATGCCGAGTCAGGTATTGGACCTAAGCCTCGCCAGCGAAAATTTGGTCGAACCATCATGTATTTGTTAACGAGCCCTTGAGCTGCTAAATTCCCTTGCTCTGATACAGCGCGGCTATATTGGTTCTCTAATTGTGATTGTGATCTCGATTTTTGCTTAGTGATCATCAAGATAGATTCCATAACATCCACTGGCTCAAAACCTGACACCACGACAGGCGTGTCATAGCTTTCTACGGCAGCCCGGTACACTTTGGCGCCACTGATCACGCTGACATGCGCAGGACCTATGAATGCGTTAACTTTGGCGGCAGGATCGGCCATTACCGCATCAATAGCTGGTGGCACTAGGACATGGTTAATATGGAAAAGTAGGTTATTTATCTGCTGCTTTTCAGCTTGCTCAAGCAATACCGCTGTCATTGGGGTAGACGTTTCAAATCCAATGGCGAAGAATATGACTGTTTTATCTGGGTTGTCTAACGCTATTTTTAAACTATCGAGTGGGTCATAAATAGGTCTTATATCACAACCATCTGCTCTAAATTGCGCCAGACTGCCTTTGGAGCCAGGAACGCGGATCATGTCCCCAAGGGTGATCAAAATAGTATCGGGCATACTAGCTAATGCGGCCGCATGATCAATACGTTCTTTTGGCATAATACAAACTGGGCAACCAGGCCCGTGAATAAACTCAATATTATCTGGCAGTAGCTGATTTATTCCATACTTCATGATGGTGTGAGTATGGCCACCACAAACCTCCATAATATTAATTTTATCACTACATTTAGCAGCTTCGAGTTTAATCTCTTTCGCTAATGATTTGATGACTTCTGGATCCCTAAAACCCTTGTAAAGAGCATCGAGAGTTAGCATCAGCTCTGCTCCTCTTGTTCAATCTTTGCGACGATCTCCCTATATAAACTCAGACTTTCTTGGGCATCTTCCTTATCGATCTTATTCATTACAAAGCCAATATGGATCAATACATAATCACCTAGCTTTAGAGGCTCTGTCATCAAGTGACTCGAGACTTTACGTTTAACACCCATAGTATCGACTGTGACCGATTCTTCATCTTGGTGGATCTCAAAAACTTGAGAGGGGATTGACAGACACATTAGGCTTTGCCTCCAAGATGATTGGCTAACCAGTTAGCCACCTTTTCTAAAGACTGGCTGTCCTTAATTGATACTTCGATTAGATCCACATTTGGGTTTAGTTTTTTTAGTTGGGCTTTGGATTCTTCGATACTGAAATCAAAATGAGGCATCAAATCCGCTTTGGTGATTAACACCACATCGGCACGGCGAAACATCACTGGGTACTTCTCGATTTTATCATCACCTTCGGGTACTGATAGCAACACCACATTTTTATGGGTACCCACATCATAGCTTGCTGGGCAAACCAAATTACCTACGTTTTCGACAAAGCAGATATCAATCGCGTTTAAGTCAATGTGGTGCAGGGCACTGTGGACCATAAAGGCATCGAGGTGACAGGCTGCCCCAGTTTGGATCTGAAATGCATCTATGCCTTTAGCTTTTAATCTATCAGCATCTCTTGAGGTCTCCAAATCGCCTTCTATCACTGCATAATTAAGGTCGGTATGTAGGTGAAGATGCTCTAACAGGGTCGTCTTTCCGCTGCCAGGACTGCTCATGAGATTAAAAGCTGTCACTGATTGTGCTTCGAAGTGTTTTCGATTGTGTTGTGCTTCAATATCATTTTTATCCAAGATCTTATGGATAACTGATAGGGTTTTTTTATCATTTAATTGCGGATTGGTTGCTATGTTTTCATCCACTTGAGCATGAGAATGGCTTGGGCTTAAAGAATGGTCATGACGGGTAATAGAACAGCCACAATCTTGGCACATAGGTAACTCCGTTTTATTAGTTATATTTTATTGTCGATCACTAAAAGCAAACCGACTTTGATGTAAATCAGGTTAATGGGTTTCAAAGCGCAATAGGGGTCACATTTGTGGTGGTGGGTTACAAATGTTATCGATAGTAGTTTCAATATTATTATTGATTGCAAACCATGCTTGCCCAAGGGCAATGCCGGCGTCATTTATAGGTACAAACTTTGGCTGCATGATTTTGTTTGCTTGGGCTGTGAGTTGTCTTTCGCATCGCTCTAAGAGGTAACGGTTTTGAAATACCCCCCCAGTTAACACTATAGGAGTAGATTTAAAGCCTAAGGCAATATCACATACCATGTTAGCAATACAATCCATAAAGGCTCGAGCGATAAAATTGACCCTGTCTGTTGTTAGTGGCATTTTGTGAATTTCGGTAAGGATCTGCTCAATAAGTTCTATCGGTTGCCATTGATTGCGTTCGGTTAAGTGCAGTTTAAAGTCGCACTGAATTTCAATATTATTGGCTTTTAAATCTTCTTTTGCTTTCCCGTGATAATTATTCATATCATCACTAGGTATAACGCTGTTAGCAGCCGTTTCGAGGAGTATCCCTGCTTGTCCTTCATACTGGATAATATCAACGAGGTTAAGCAATACAGCAACAACATCAAATAGCCTACCGATAGAACTGGTCTGGCTGTTAGGTGATGTTTTATGCCAGACCTTACAAAGATTGCTCAAATGAGTGCGACTTAGATTGTCGATGGCAGGCAATTTCATTGCTGCAATCTCTTCTGGTGAATACTTTTCAAGTAAGATTGAAATAAGTAACCTTACAGGCTGTTTAATCGCTTGCTCTCCACCAATGAGTTTAAAGGGGGTTAGGTGAGCGATACGCTCGAACTTATAGGCATCAGCAAGCAAAACTTCGCCCCCCCAAAGGGTATGGTCTTCACCTAAACCTGTACCATCAAATGTGAAAGCGAGCACTTGTTCGGTGGTTTTATTTTCGGCCAGTACACTTAGCACATGAGCGTAGTGGTGCTGAACCTCAGTTTTAAAGGCTTCCTCTTCATCAGCAGCCCATTGGCTAGTAAAGTAGTTCGGGTGCCTGTCATGCACTAATAGCTTTGCTTCGAAGTGGTATAGCCGTGAGAAAGTACTCAGCGTGTCGTGAAAATAGCGTTCAGCTTCGACGGATACCAGATCGCCTATGTGAGGGCTTAAAAATAGATTATGGCCGAAAGCAAAACATAGCGTGTTTTTCTGTTGGGCGCCTAACCCAAGTGTTGGTTTTTCGATATGCTGTGGGCTATAGATAGAAAGCGGCGCATATCCACGGGCTAGCCTTAAGATCTGCAGCCTGTTATTTATCACTTGAACGACGCTGTCATCACAGCCATTTAGGATAGGGCGATTATGATCTAAAATATGGTCAACAATATGGCCCAGTTTGCTCACTATATCTTCACTAGCTGTAATGATCGGCTCACCAGAAAGGTTGGCACTGGTCATGACTAAAGGCCGTGCGACTCGCTCCATTAACATTTGATGTAAGGGAGTATAAGGCAAAAATACTCCAAGCCTATCGATATCTGGGGCAATAATGCTGCTTATCTCTAGCTCAGGTTTTTGCCGTTTTTGCATAACGGTAATGGGTCGTTCATTACTGTTTAGTGTTTGCCACTCAGTATCATTACCTGTTACGAGTTTCTTCGCAACTTGACTGTTTTCAACCATGATAGCCAAAGGCTTTGCAGGTCGATTCTTACGCTGGCGTAATGCTTTCACACTGTCGTGGTTAGTAGCATCGCAAACTAAATGAAAGCCACCAAGCCCTTTTATTGCGAGTATTTTACCCGATTTTATTGCTTCGATTGCCTGTACTAATGGATCCGATTCACTGCTCGTTATGCTCAAATTTAGATTGCGAAAGCTCAATTGAGGACCACAGTTTGGGCAACTAACTGGTTGTGCATGGTAACGTCTATTTAGTGGGTCTTGATACTCCTTTTCGCAGGTTGTACACATGACAAAAGTCGCCATGCTGGTGTTGACTCTGTCGTAAGGTAAGTTGTTTATGATGGTGTATCTAGGACCACAATTTGTACAGTTGGTGAACGGGTATCTAAAATAGCGAGACTTTGGGTTGCTTATATCAGCGAAGCAATCAGCACAGGTACATTTATCTGCAGATACAGCGACTATCGCATCGGCATTATTTTGGCTATGGATGATACAAAACTGTTCTTGAGCTTTTTCTACTGGGATCTGTTTAGTCTCGAAACTGTCGATGCGAGCCAAAGGAGGGGGAGAAGTTAGCAGTAACTTGAACTGCTCAATGGTGTACTCACTAGCTTGAGCCTCTATGGTTACCCCTTCACTGTTGTTAAGCACACTGCCACTAAGTGCAAGGTCATGTGCTAAACGATAAACAAACGGCCTAAAACCGACACCTTGAACGATGCCGGTAATCTTGATCTCTACTCGGGTTAGTGCCATTGTCATTAATGTCTTCGCTGTTTTAAAAACAGAGAGCCAACAGCAATGTTTAACCCTTCTAAGTCCATTTGAGGGTTTGGATTTAGCTCAAAGTTTTTACCTAAACGTAAGGCTATTCTTTTGCCTAAAAGCTCATTATCAAAACTACTGCCAGCGAGAACGACAGATTTTATAGAGATGTTTTGATCTAAATGTTCAATCCAATTGCAGATAAAGTCGGCCAGTGAATCGTGCATAGCAAACGCGAGTTTTTCAATATTGCCTTCTTCTGCAAGTCTAAAACTTATGATACTTCCCAGTGTTTTGCACCAGTTTAGACTTCTATGCGCTTCTCCACGAGTAAGGGGGAAGTCGATACGTGGCGCATTGCTGCCTTTGTGCCGCATCGCATTGGCTATCACAAAGTCATTAAGTTGTATTTTGTCTAGGCGAAGGTTTTTCTCTTTTGTGGCTGCGCCCAACAAAATAGCTGCAATAGCCCATAGTGATTGGATATTATTGGTTGGGCCAACAAGTTTTAACTCTAGCAACGCTAAATAGTCGTCGGGGTAGAGTGTTTTATATTTTTCAAATAGATTTTTTTGTGGCGATGAATCTATCTGGTGTACGATTTCATATCCATTATTTGGTAAGTTTGGAAACTCAAAGAATAGTTCAATTTTTTGCTTGGCGTCCATAGTCACTATACGACTTTTGTTGCTGTTACTTAAATAAAGGACTGCACAGTTTTTTGCTTTTTTAGTGGCAAGATTGGCAGAGTGCAAAGCACAAGTCGCAGCATCATCTTGAGCTGAATGCTCGGTAACCCCTTGGTCTTTAGCATCAACATGAGTATTACCACACACTTCGATATGATCCTTTACCCAATGGACCTCATATTGGCCAAGGTGTACATCATCATGTAGTGGCACCAAATTTGATCGATAAGTTAAGGTCGAATTTCCAACCCCTGTTTCTTGAAGTGGCACCCACTGAGAGCTGACCATTGCAAATTGAGGGTTGTCGGTATGCTCGATATAGATCCAATCAATACCACGTTGACGAAGTAGTTCACATGCAACCATCAGCAATCGAGAATTTGCAAAACAAAGAGAGTAGAGTGGATCCGAAAGTCTCGGGTGGCTATCGATAGGACGACAACAGATCAGAGGCTTTTCGATACTCGATAGTGCGTGCACTTGCTGCTCTGTCACGATAAAGTGTGCATTAAGTTTGTTTGGGTTACAGATCACCAGCTTTTGTCTTACGTTGCTATTCTCTGCAATATTGGGTTGATAGCTTAACTTTATGCCCCGCTTGTTATCAATTGAAGGCAGTTCAACAAAGCCTTGGTTTTCAAGTTTTTCTAACAGTTCCCTAATTTCATCAAGGCTGGTTGTTTGATGTTGTTTAGCAATGCGTTTATCTGCTTGGCAGCAAGGACAAATATAGTCAAGACGGCCAAAGTGCTTGGCTTGATTGTCACCAAAGTAGGGCTGACATTGCTGGCAGTATTCTTGAGTTAATGGTGAGTGCTGCAATAATTTAACATCACCTTTGGGAGTGTCTATCAGGATAATATTGGGTTTGATTAACCAAGATGAAATTAAAAAATCTTCCGCGATAGCATCTGCTAGCCGTTCTAATTCGGGTTGTTCCCCTTTGGCTTCTATAAAGTAGTTGCTTCCTGTCTGGCCAATGGTAACGTCATACTGCTCGTTTAAAAGGTATTGATTGCAAAGGTGACCATAGAAGGGCACTTCGCGCTGACAGTCAAATTCAAATCTAATATTCTTCATCTGAGATTAAGCCACGTTTGTAAGAGTCGGGAATGAGCGCATTGATATCGATATTGGCATGCCGAGAGTGTGAGAAACCCAGTGTTTCAAAGTGGTTGAGCAAGGTTTTTTCCATTAAAGGCACAGCGGCTTGAATTTGCGGCGTAAGGCCGAGAGTCATAGGCTCAAGCACGGTAGGTGTTACGCCGAGCACAAAAGTTTTTGGTCTGTCACCCACCATTTCCATCATGATTAACGTTTGCAGCATCTCAACTTCGTGAGCACTACCTTGCCAGTCAATTTCAGGGGGGGCGTTATCAAAATCAAAAAAGTAGACCTCACCAGGTTCAACTCCATTTGCATTAACGGTATCTACAACGAGTAAGTAATCGTACTTACATAAAGTGGGAATAAGCCCTTGCGCAAGGGTGCCACCATCCATCATATCGAGCTGATATTCAGGATGCTGGAAACGGAAATTTTCTTGGATGTAATTGACGAAATGTACGCCGATACCTTCATCGGCGTACAGGACATTGCCAATACCAAGTAGCAATATCTTCATGTTTTCCTTTTATTTCTTCTTATGATAATCGTATCCTGAGACGATAGAGTCCACAGAGTTATGCTTAAATCGGATCCCCGACCACACTGCCATGTACACATGGATCACAACAAAAATAATGAATACCCATGTGAAATAGTGGTGCCAAATTCTGACCGGCGCTAACCCACCCATCATCATAGTGACCCAATTAGCCATACCGCCGAGCATGCCGCCTAATCCCTGATGATATACATTGGCATATAACACGAGACCAGTAACGCAGATAAGAAAGGCGACAACCGAAATTGCAAAGTAAGTCACAAATTGCAAAGGCCCGTAGACTCCAGCTTTGTCTAAATGTCCCATCCATAAATAGGACTTCAGTTGTGTCAGCCAACTTTTAGGACTTAGTACATCTTTAAATGAACGTCTTTCGATGTCACTTTTTCCGAAGAAAAACAGATAAGCTCTTACCAACGTGATGGAAACCAAAAGGAAACCAAATATTTGGTGGGCTGCGCGGATATAGCCTTGCACCAAAACATCTGAGCTTTCTGGTGCGACCAAAAATGGCCAAGAGATATAAAATCCCGTGATAACCAGGACCAAAATAGCTAATGCTCTTAGCCAATGAAAAATCCTGATCGCCGCACCAAAAACAAGCTCTCTTTGGTAGGGTGCAGATTGAGTTGCCATGCTAACCCCCTTAACTAGAATCCGTTGGGATCGATTTTAAATTCACCCAAATTAGTACCCTTGTAATCCATTACATGTACAGCACAAGCCATACAAGGATCGAAAGAGTGAATGATTCGAATGACCTCTAAAGGTTTTGTTGGATCTTCGAGTTTCAAACCAATGAGCGAAGCCTCATAAGGTCCCATGTTACCTTGGCCATCTACCGGTCCTGCGTTCCACGTAGTAGGTACAACAGCTTGGTAGTTCTCGACTTTGCCACCTTTGATGCGGATCCAATGACTTAGCATGCCCCGAGGAGCCTCAATCATTGCGTGGCCAACATACTCTTTATTACTATCAATTTCTGGCTTGGTGTAAGTGGACTCATCTGACTGCAAATTGGTTAGTAAGGCATCGAAGGTTTTTAAGCCTTCTTCAGCAACGATTACAGTCTGTAGCATACGAGCGGCAGTTCGTCCTAGGGTCGTAAATAGCGCTTCAATAGGAAGGCCGGTAGCTGCAAGTAGTCCATTGACGGCATCGACAACAACTTGATTACCACGAGCGTAGCTAACTAACAAACAGGCAAGTGGACCCACTTCAACGGGCTCGCCCTGATAACGGGGAGATTTAACCCAGCTATATTTACCGTCACCATCGACAGTAGGCAGTTTGCCGTAAACAGTGTCTCTTTCGACAAAGCCGGTATAGTCGGGAACCGTTGTACCATCATAAGGGTGTTGTGCGCCGTCTGCTTTATACCAAGCGTGGGTCACATCTTCTTTGATTAGCTCAGGATTCAAATCACTCACACCAGCTAAGTCGCCGTTCATGATCACGCCTTGGTTGAACATGAACTGCCCATCACCAAGTATAAAGTCATCTGTTGCTAGGAAGTTCTTAACGTTAACACCACCAAGCACACTAGGCTCAGAACCAAATGCTTCTGCTGCCATGACGACATCTGCTTTGTACGCGCGTATAATGAAATCATTAACGATGGCATGTTTTTGTTTCCACTCTTGCAGACGGGCAGGGCTTAACATGTCACGTACTGAAGTTACACCGCCAACTACGATTGACTGTGGATGAGGTGACTTACCGCCGAAGATAGCGAGCATCTCTGCAGCAATTCGCTGTACTTCTAGAGCTTTAAGGTAGTGTGATAAGGCGATCAAGTTTTGCTCTGGAGTAAATCGATAAGTGCTATTCCCCCAATAAGCATTAGCAAAAGGACCAAGCTTACCGGTTTCGACTAAACCTTTAACTCGCTCTTGTACAGCGCGTAAATCACCTTCGCCGGCACTAATTGGATTATCTGTATATTTAAGAGCGACTTGCGCTGCAAGTGCTGGGTCTGCACTTAGTGCTGACACCACATCTACCCAATCTAAGCCGTGCAAGTGATAGAAATGTACAATATGGTCATGCATATTGAGCGAGGTTTGCATCAAGCTTCTAAGATACTTAGCGTTGAGTGGGATTTTGACACCAAGTGCGTTCTCTACTGCTTCTGTACCACAGCGATAATGAGAGTATGTACAAACACCACAGATCCGCTGTACGATTAGGCCAACGTCCATTGGTGTGCGACCTTTTAGGATCACCTCAATCCCACGCCACAGAGTAGAAGAGGACCAGGCTTTTTGAATCACATTATTCTCGTCAACCTCTACCTCTACTCGTAGGTGTCCCTCGATACGAGTGATAGGATCGATAACTACACGTTTACTCATGATTATTCCTCTTCAGATTTGGCAAAGACACTAGCGACAGCATGGGCACCGATGCCGACGGCGGTGGCACCTAAAATGACAGCCCCGATCGTATCTGTGGTGGCGTCTAAGCCGTGTAGTAGTTGTCTACCTAGTGGCTTTTCAAAGTCAGCCATGTCATCCCAAAAATTAGGCTCAGAGCAGCCCATACAGCCATGTCCAGCTAATACGGGCCAACTAGTGTGATGGTTAAACCGCTCTGTAGGGCAGTTGTTGTAGGTATAAGGGCCTTTGCAACCCACTTTATATAAGCAGTAACCATCTTTTGCACCTTGGTCACCAAACTCTTCAACAAACTCACCAGCATCAAAACGACCCCGACGTTCGCAATTGTCATGTACGCGCGCCCCATACGCCCATTTAGGACGGTTAAACATATCCAATGCAGGTAGTTTGCCAAACATAATGAAATACATCAGTGTACCCACAATGTTCTTTTCGCTCGGTGGACAACCACCTAGGTTAATGACTGGTTTATTAACCACTTCATAAACCCCTTTAGCGCCTGTTGGGTTTGGTGCAGCTGCTTGAACACCGCCAAATGCCGCACAGGTACCGACAGAGATAATAGCAGCGGCGCCTTCAGCCGCTTCTTTTACGATATGAAGCCCTGTATGACCTTTACAACCAACGGTTAAGTAGGCGCCATTGTTTGCGGTAGGTACCGCGCCTTCAACGGCAAGTAGATAGTTACCTTTATAGGCCTCTAATGCGTGCTCTAAGTTCTCTTCAGCTTGCCATCCAGCTGCGGCCATTAATGTTTCATGATACTCAAGTGAGACATGGTCGAAAATAAGTGAATCTAGGTTTGGTGTATCCGTTCTGATCAGTGATTCTGAGCAACCGGTGCATTCTGCCATATGCAACCAAATAAGCGGGACGCGATTAGCAAGCTCTGCGGCTTCTGCAACTAATGTACTAAATGGTAGTGGTAGTGCTAGCATTGCGGTTACAGATGCACTCCATTTCATAAAGTCTCGACGACTAATGCCATTTTGTAGCATCTTGTCTTTCAGTGATTCGCTATGGCGAGGTTGCAATTGACGCAATTGCTCCATTCGCGCCACACCTTGCTGATATAGGGCTTCGTGTGTATCCATGGTTAAACCTTATTATTCTTGAAAGTAATTTGCTCAACCTCATCAGTCTAGGCCTCAAAAAGAGTGAAAATATTGATATGCGTCAAGGTTTAATGGGGTTTGAGAAGCTGACAAGTAGGCAGATTATGTAGGCTTGAGCTAGATCATTTATTTTTATTGGAAAAGGACAGAATGTCCCTGCAGGAAACTAACTGTGATGCGAGTCACGTATACGGCGTCTTTTGTAATTCGCTTGTTAATAAAGGGCTTTAGTGGATGCTAAATAAATGATCGGTTATGTAGTTGAGGTTTCTCGATAATAAGTGGCAACCAAAGCGCAAATAGGTTTATATCACTCAGTGTAAGAAGTCGATCTACTCAGCATGCTCTTTGCGAACTAATTCAGGTGGGTAAGCGATATAATAGTGATTCCCTTTTGAATTTCATCGTTGCCGAAGTAGGCAGCAAAAACCACTCCTTAAAGGCGATCTCTAGTGGTTCTTAGCCTGGGTTAATGTGCTTGGACGTAGACTTACTATGCCTTTCACTCATTAACTTTCCTCAAAATCGCTAAACTCTCGCTGAGCGTTCAACTCTTTATACTGATTGGTATTCTCGTGAGTATTAAGCTCTATTTAGCGAGGACGGTGTGAGCATTTTTAAAAAGAGAAGATAGAAGAGGCAAACTTTCGTCAGAGCAAAAAAAAGCCCCTGATAACAGAGGCTTTATTGTCTAGCTTATATCAAACAAGCGTTAGAAGTTTGCTGATTTTGGTGCTCTTGGGAATGGGATCACGTCACGGATGTTAGACACACCAGTTACATAAGAAACTAAACGCTCAAATCCTAGACCAAATCCAGCATGCGGCACAGTACCGTAACGACGCAGATCACGATACCACCAGTAATCTTCTTGGCTTAGCTCCATCTCAGCAAGACGAGCATCGAGAACGTCTAAACGTTCTTCACGCTGTGCGCCACCGATGATTTCACCAATGCCTGGTGCCAAAACATCCATGGCGGCAACAGTTTTACCATCGTCATTCAAACGCATGTAGAATGCTTTGATATCCTTTGGATAGTTCTTAACGACTACTGGCGCTTTGAAATGCTCTTCAGCAAGGTAACGTTCATGCTCAGAGTGAAGATCAATACCCCATTCAACATCGTATTCAAACTTCTTACCGCAAGCTTTAAGGATCTCGATAGCGTCAGTGTAATCAATCTGTGCAAAATCACTGCTTACAAACGCTTCTAAACGATCAATCGCGGTTTTCTCAACACGCTGGGCAAAAAACTCAAGATCATCACGACGCTCAGCCAATACTGCTTTAAAACAGTATTTAAGCATATCTTCAGCAAGTTTTGCTGCATCGTCCAAGTCAGCATAAGCTACTTCAGGCTCTACCATCCAAAATTCTGCAAGGTGTCGACTGGTGTTTGAATTTTCAGCACGGAACGTAGGACCGAATGTGTACACTTTAGAAAGTGCGCATGCATAGGTTTCAGCGTTTAACTGACCTGAAACCGTTAAGAAAGATTCTTTACCGAAAAAGTCTTCGCTGTAATCAACGGCGCCTTTGTCATCACGCGGCAGGTTTTCTAGATCCAGCGTTGAAACGCGGAACATCTCCCCAGCACCTTCAGTGTCTGATGCTGTGATGAGTGGAGTAGATACCCAGATGTAACCCTGTTCATTGTAAAAGCGATGAATAGCCTGTGATAAACAGTTACGTACACGGGCCACTGCACCAATGATATTTGTGCGTGGGCGAAGATGTGCCAATTCGCGTAAGTGCTCAATAGAATGACGCTTAGCAGCCATAGGGTATGTATCAGGGTCTTCTACCCAGCCTGCAACCTCAACGTTAGTTACTTGCATTTCGAAGGCTTGGCCTTTACCAGGTGACTCAACAACTTCACCGGTCATAATGACAGAACAACCCGCAGTAAGCTTTAACACTTCGTTGTCGTAATTCTCTAAATTATTCGGTACTACGCCCTGAATAGGGTCAAAGCATGAACCGTCATAAATAGCGAGGAATGATATCCCAGCTTTAGAATCGCGGCGGGATCTAACCCACCCACGTACTGTGATTTGCGAACCAATCGCAAAGTCACCTTTAAACACAGAAGCGACAGATGTAATGCTCATTGTTGCTTAGTTCTCCAACGAAACGTTTTAAATATAAAATTTGGTCGTTCATATTACCTTGATATAGGCTTTTCTCAAGTGGAAAGTAAGGTAAGTTGGTCTAGATCTTGGTATTGTTTTTAAAAACATGGCTAAAACTACGGATAGTATTGATGAAAAAGCTGAAAGTGTTCCAATATTTACTGACCACAATGTCGATTGTCGGTTGGTCGCTAGCAATTTATGCACTAATGTTATTTGATCAAGCAAGACCGGATACTGCTATTGGTTACCTTCAAAGCAAAGGTGCTGAGGTACGTCTTGAATGGGATCCTGTGCAAACGGTATTACTTGCGGATATAGTTTGGTGGTGTGCTTTAGTCAGTTTTATCAATTTGGGTTTCAATTATTATATTGCGACTCATAGCCGCCTTGGCTGGTGGGTCAATATACCTTTGTTATTTTTATGCTCTCTAGCCGCAGGTCTCTATATACGCTTCGTGGTTTAAAGCAGGCGCCTATCATTAACATTCAGCTAAAGGCCGTTATAGTTTATTGACTTATGGCCATTTAGATAAACTCATTTATATCTTCTTAGCAAAGCGGTTCATCTTGGCTAAGGAGTCTGCATAATTGATCTATCATCGCAGCTGTCGCTCCCCAGATGAAATATCGACCGTAGGGGATGAAATGCACTGGGTATTCAATGCCGCCCCGACTAAAATACTGAATATGGCGATTATTACTGTTAAGCAAGAATGAAAGCGGGATCGTAAAAAGTTCATCCACTTCACCGGGATCGATCACAGGAGTAAAGGGCTTAGAGATAATACTGACAACTGGGGTGATATCAAATCCGGTAAAGGTTTTATGATCATGCAACATACCAATCACTTCGACATGCTTGTTAGGTAAACCTATCTCTTCTTGAGCTTCTCTAAGTGCGGTATCTTCAAAGCTAAGATCAAACTTCTCAACTTTACCTCCGGGAAAACTAATTTGCCCTGGGTGCTGACGTAGATGGCTAGGTCTACGGGTAAGAATGAGTTCAAGCTGATCGTTATAACTGCTAAGCGCAACTAGCACCGCGGCTTTACGTAACGGTTGCTTTACTTCAAATGACAGCGTGGAAGGGAAATGATGGGCTTTGGGTAAAGAGTGGAGATTAAATCTGAGCCTAAAATCCACCAAATCCATGTAGTTAAGCCTCTTGATTCATATTTGATAGCACGGGTAAAATTTTACTCACTTTATCAAATGTTTCTTGATATTCACACTCGACTTTGGAGTCAGCGACAATCCCGCCACCAGCCCAGCAGTAGATAATATTATAATCTTTATCATTTTGTGCCACTAAGGTTCGTATTGTAATACTGGTGTCCATATTGCCATCTTGGCTAATATAACCAATAGAGCCACAGTAAAGGCTTCGGCGTGAGGGTTCAAGCTCTTCAATTATTTCCATCGCACGGATCTTAGGTGCGCCCGTAATCGAGCCTCCAGGAAAGCACGATCTTAACAGGTCGGTTGCATTAAGAGGTGGCTTCAACGTTGCGGTCACTGTGCTAACAAGGTGGTGAACTGCTGGAAAACTCTCAATATCAAAAAGTTTCGGAACTGCGACAGAACCAGCTGTTGCAACCTTACCTATGTCATTCCTAAGTAGATCTACAATCATCAGGTTTTCAGCCCGATCTTTTTCTGAACCAGCAAGTTCATTTGCTAATTGCTTATCGACGACAGGATCGTTATCTCTTGGCATTGTCCCTTTGATAGGCTTTGTTTGTACTTGAGCGCCCGTTAACGATATAAATCGTTCAGGCGATATTGATAGCACTACATGAGCCGGTAGCCTCATGAAGGCTGAGAATGGGGCTGCATTGCTTTGCCTTAATGTTTGGTAGGCTTGCCATTCATCGCCTTGATAGTAACTACTGAATCTTTGAGTGAGGTTTATTTGGTAACAGTCACCGCTTTGAAGGTATCGTTGGACCTGTGCGAATTTTTGATGATAAAAATTCGCATCAATTTGATTCTTCCAAGCGGAGGTTAATTTAAAGGGGTCACCAGCCAAAATAGGAATATTCGATGCGTGCTTTTTGTAAGTATCTTTGGCTTGTTGTTCAATTAAGCCATCGAGTTGTTTTTTTACCTTGGTTAATGCTTGTTGGCTTTGATAATGGACTAATGACCAGCATTTTTGCTGGTAATCAAACACCAGTGCCCAGTCATAAAAGCCAATATTCATTATGGGCAGTGTAATGTCGTCCGCGGCGCTGTTTGGCAATTTTTCAATATTACGCGCTAGATCATAACTAAAACTACCCATTGCACCGCCAGAAAAGGGCAAAGAACTCTCTTTTGAAACAGGGAATAACTCAGACAAGGTTTTGTTTAACAGTTCAAATGGCTCATCCAAATATTCTGCAGTGATAAACTGTTCATTTTCAGTGCCGCTTTGCAGCGAAAACAGTGCTTCTCGATTTGATGAACGTGTGATTTGGCTAGATGTTTCACCGCTAGTTAAAGTCGCGATTGGTGCGGCGCAGATCACGTCATACTTTGCGTCAACGTGATCAGCATTGGCAGAATCGAGCAGAATAGCCCAAGGAGAGTCGGAAAAAAGGCTGAAAATTGTTTCAGTGGTCAAATTCCAATCAAGACGCATCGAATAAACGGATTTAGGCGTCATATTGTTCATCTATTAACCCTATCTAAAATGTGATGTTTAACTCAAAGTCGCGAAAGAGTATCATATTGCTCACACAAGTTATAAAAACAAAACACACAAGCCATTAAGGCTGCTGGAGCGTACATCTTGGTCAGTTAACAGGATGTATCGGTTATCAAAATAAGTGTCTGTTAAAAAGGAAGTGTCTGTGAGCAAAGTAGTCCCTGTAATCAAGCAAGCCGATTTAATCGAAAGCGTTGCTGATGCCCTGCAATATATCTCCTATTATCACCCAAAAGATTTCGTTGACTCAATGGCTGATGCCTATGAGCGTGAAGAAAGTGCAGCTGCTAAAGATGCGATTGCACAGATCTTGATCAATTCACGCATGTCAGCGGAAGGGAAGCGCCCACTGTGTCAGGACACGGGTATTGTTACCTGTTTTGTTAAAATCGGTATGGCTGTCCAATGGGATAAGACCGATTTGACCGTACAAGAGATGGTTGATGAAGGCGTTCGCCGCGCATACACCAACCCTGACAACCCACTTAGAGCATCAATAGTTGCAGATCCTGCTGGTGGCCGTAAAAATACTAAGGATAATACTCCGTCTGTCGTGCATGTTGAAATGGTACCAGGCGATCACGTAGAAGTTGCCATTGCTGCAAAAGGCGGTGGCTCAGAGAATAAATCCAAGATGGTGATGCTAAACCCATCAGATGATATTGCCGCTTGGGTTGAGAGAACACTGCCTACTATGGGGGCAGGCTGGTGTCCGCCGGGAATGCTTGGAATAGGCATTGGAGGAACAGCAGAGAAAGCGGCAGTAATGGCCAAAGAGTCATTGATGGACCCTGTTGATATTCACGAACTACAAGCACGCGGTGCAGAGACGACAGATGAGAAATTACGTCTAGAGATCTTTGACCGCGCTAACAAGCTAGGTATAGGTGCGCAAGGACTTGGCGGTGTCACGACTGTTTTAGACATAAAAATTAAATCGGCGCCAACTCACGCAGCATCAAAACCTGTTGTGATGATCCCTAACTGCGCCGCGACCCGCCATGTGCATTTCCATTTGGATGGTACAGGCCCTGCTGATCTCGCTCCACCATCTTTGGAAGATTGGCCTGAGATCACATGGGAGGTGGGAGAAAGTGTTCGCCGCGTTAACTTGGATACCGTGACGCAAGAAGAGATGCAGCAGTGGAAGAGCGGTGATACTGTGCTCCTTAGCGGTAAAATGTTGACCGGTCGTGATGCCGCCCATAAGCGTATTCAGAGCTTAATTGAAAGTGGCGAAGGGCTACCCGAAGGCGTAGATTTCAAAGGTAAATTTATTTACTACGTAGGCCCAGTCGATCCTGTTGGTGATGAAGTTGTTGGTCCTGCAGGTCCTACTACAGCAACTCGTATGGATAAGTTTACTGACTTGATGTTAGAGAAGACTGGACTGATGGGGATGATTGGTAAAGCTGAACGTGGTCCTGCTACCGTTGAGTCAATTAAAAACCACAAATCATGTTACTTGATGGCGGTCGGTGGTGCAGCTTATCTTGTCTCTAAAGCTATTAAGAAATCTCGAGTCGTAGCATTTGAAGACTTGGGGATGGAAGCTATTTATGAGTTTGATGTGAAAGACATGCCCGTAACCGTGGCCGTGGACTCAGAAGGCGTTAACGCTCACGATACCGGTCCAGCTATTTGGAAAGTAAAGCTTAACGGATAATGACTACCACTTAATCTGATAGCTGCTGTGGTTTATTTCGGAAGAATACAGCAGCAGTTTATAATAGGATTAAGCAAGCAGCTGTTTTGCTTGGTCAAGTAAAAGAACAGCAGTCCATTTAATGGCTTAAACGTATTGCTTAAGCCATTTATTTTGGATAGTGTGCTGTATTGCTTCAGGGATAAAGATACCGTTTAGCCTCGGTAAGACTCTTTTTAAACATAACAATAAGATAACTACGATGAAAAAAACTGCAATCATTCTGGCGTTAGCGTCAGTGGGCGCTGCATTTAGCGTTCAAGCTGCTAGCCCACAGCCTTTCAGCGTTCAACAATTAGTTAAAATTAACAAGCTCCATTCTGCTGTACTGTCTCACGACGGCACTAAAGTTGTTTATGCCGTGAAAAATGTTGATGCTGACGGTAAAGCCAGCTCAGACCTTTATATTCAAGACTTAAATTCAAATGCTGCGACAGCGAAACAAATTACTCAATTTTCAGGGACAGAGCACAGCGTCGCTTTTGGCCCAAATGACAAGAGCATCTATTTTTTAGCTGCTCGTGACGGTTCTAGTCAGCTATATCAGCTTGCACTCGACGGGGGGGAAGCAAGACAAGTCACAGACTTCCCGCTCGATGTTGAGGGTTTTAAACTTTCTAATGATGGCACTCAAGCTGTCGTCAATATGCGTGTTTTCCCTGAGTGTAAAGATTTAAACTGCTCGAAAGAGAAGTTTGAACAAGAGGCAGCTCGCTCTTCAACGGGAAGAGAATATAAGCAGTTGATGGTGAGACACTGGGATACCTGGAGTGATCATTCTAGAAGCCATCTGTTTGTCGCCAAGTTAAATGGGGAAAAAGTAACGACTGCTGTTGACGTTACTGCGGGTTTAGACACTGAAACACCACCTAAGCC
The DNA here is from genome assembly GCF_000014885.1 of Shewanella piezotolerans WP3. Taxonomy (NCBI): domain Bacteria; kingdom Pseudomonadati; phylum Pseudomonadota; class Gammaproteobacteria; order Alteromonadales; family Shewanellaceae; genus Shewanella; species Shewanella piezotolerans. The sequence continues at coordinate 2,761,353 of NC_011566.1, read as the reverse complement.
TTTTTCAGGTATGGAAGAAGTGACATTCACACCAGATGGTAAGCATGTTGTTTATAGCGCAAAAGCACCAGCTAAAGACCAAGCTTGGATCACTAACTATGATTTATGGAAGGTGAGTGTCGATGGCGGTGAAGCAAAGAATCTGACTGAATCTAACAAAGCATGGGATGCACATCCGACTTACTCTGCTGATGGGCGTTATCTGGCCTACCTAGCAATGTCAAAACCCGGTTTTGAAGCTGACCGCTACCGCATCATGTTACGTGATACGGTAACAGGGCAAGAAAAAGAAGTTGCACCGATGTGGGATCGTAGTCCGCACTCTTTAGCATTTGGTAAAGATAACAAAACACTTTACGTTACGGCACAAGATATTGGACAAGTCTCAATATTTGAAGTGAACACACAATTTGGTGACGTAAAAACTATCTATAACGAAGGTAGCAACAGCGTCGTTGGCATTAATGCTGACAAGATAGTGTTCAGTAAAAAGTCTCTGGTTGAGCCCGGCGATCTTTACTCTATTAATTTAGATGGTCAAAACCTAAATAGACTTACTGAGATCAACAAAGACAAACTCGCTGAGATAAAGTTTGGTGAGTATCAACAGTTTAGCTTTAAAGGTTGGAACAATGAAGAGGTTTATGGTTACTGGATCAAACCCTCTAACTATAAAGCAGGCGAGAAATACCCGATAGCCTTCTTGGTTCATGGTGGCCCTCAGGGATCATTTGGCAACTCATTCAGTAGCCGTTGGAACGCTCAGCTTTGGGCTGGAGCAGGCTATGGTGTCGTGATGATCGATTTCCATGGTTCAACTGGTTATGGTCAAGCATTTACCGATTCAATTACTAAAGATTGGGGTGGTAAACCACTTGAAGATCTACAGAAAGGTCTCGCTGCGGTTACTAAGCAACAAAAATGGTTAGATGGCAATAAAGCCTGTGCGTTAGGCGGTTCATACGGTGGTTACATGATGAACTGGATCCAAGGTAATTGGAATGATGGCTTTAAGTGTTTAGTTAACCATGCTGGTCTATTCGATATGCGTTCTATGTACTATGTTACTGAAGAACTTTGGTTCCCTGAGTACGAATTTGGTGGCACATACGCAAAGAACAAAGAGTTGTATGAAAAGTTTAACCCAGTCAACTACGTTGATAACTGGCAGACGCCTATGTTGATCATTCATGGAGAGAAAGATTTCCGTGTTCCTTATGGCCAAGGTCTAGCGGCATTTACTTTTATGCAGCGTAAAGGGATCCCATCTGAATTACTTGTCTACCCAGATGAGAATCATTGGATCTTAAACCCAGATAACTTAGAGCAATGGTACGACAACGTTCTCGGTTGGATGGATCGTTGGACTGAGAAGTAACCGTTGAAACGAGAAGCCAGAACAAATGTTCTGGCTTTTTTTTGCAATAAAATTCACATTGATTACCACCGGAATTGGCCCACCACTTTTGATCATTAAGCAATAAAAGGATAGTTATGACCACGCTAGCGAAAACCCCAAAACCACCTTACTACTGTGTAATATTTACCTCTCGTTTATCTAACGATACAGAAGGTTATGCTGCTATGGGCACACGTATGGAAGCCCTTGCAACAACCCAAGCGGGTTTTTTAGGGATTGAGTCGGCCAGAGAGGAGCTTGGTATTACCGTCTCTTATTGGCAGTCATTGGAAGCCATTAAAGCGTGGAAACAGAACGCAGAGCATATTGAGGCGCAGCAAATGGGGAAAGCGCGCTGGTACAGTGAATTTGCGATAAGAATTAGTAAAGTCGAACGAGACTACTTTATGTAAGCCAAAGTGCGTTACTCGAGCATTAATGTTAGCAGTCTTCTGTGCGTGCTATCACTGAGTAGTCTCTTGTTTTTGTCGGTGCACTATAAACCACATGGCATCGATAGCGGCCATTTTCTATTTCGTTTAACCTAATTTTTGATACCGCAGGCACTATTGCTGTTGCTGAGTTTTCTGTGCGGGCAATGGTGATATAAAATTGTTCTTCATTCAAACCAAAAGCATTACGATAATTAGCATTAACGGTGCTCGATGAAGATAACGGTGCGATAGGATAGCCTAAACTCACATATAATCGGCTGCCACCAGCATCAATATAGTACTCGCCGACAGTGACGTCCCAATTGGGATGGTTACCACACTGGAGGCTACACCCCTCCAATTTTTCAATGTTAGCTAGGTTACTTTTAGCAAAGGCTAAGCTGTTTTGAGTAGTAATTAAAGCGGCGAGTGAGCGTACGTCAGCAACTTTCGCTGCTGAACTGGTGTTCAACATTTTAGTTGTTGCAATGATAGATAACACAGCCAATAAAACGATGACCATAACCAATTCGATTAGGGTAAATCCTGAAGCTAATTTGCACTTAAATGACATGCTGTTTCTTACAAGGTGAAAGTTGCCTGCACCCTAACGATTTAGGCTTAATGCAACAAGGTATAGGAGTAACATATTGATACATAGCTTTGGTAATTGTTAACCTAATCACATTTTTTACGCTAGCAAAAGCTGCAAAATTTAAGCCTGTTAACTCTCTAGTACTTGATTGTATTACGCTAACTATATAGTCATTAATGGAGACACTATGGACGAAATAACAGTTCAGTAAGCACTAGATTACTTTGATGAAAAATATTGAGCTGCTATTTATTCTAAAGCCTCGGTGGAGTGAGCGTGGTTTTTATCTTCCTGTTATATCGGGGGGTGTTTGTGTTGCGTGTTTTGAATTATATTGATTGTAAATTTACTAATGTTACAAACGCTTGCTGAGCTAATGATTTAGTCAGACAAATAAAAAGGCCTGCAAAATAATGCAGGCCTTTTAGAGTTAGCTCACTTTGGGGTTAAGTCCACTTCAAAAACTTAGCGAATCCAAAGACGACAGAGACTAAAATTGGTTCATGGTGTTGTCTTTACCAGACGCCTTTAGTGCTTGATCACCAGAGAAGTACTCTTTGTGATCATCACCCATATCTGAACCGGCCATATTCTGGTGTTTAACACAGGCGATGCCTTGACGGATCTCCTTACGTTGAACATTCGCCACGTAGCCCAGCATACCTTGGTCACCGAAGTACTCTTTAGCCAAGTTATCAGTAGAAAGAGCTGCAGTGTGATAGGTCGGTAGTGTAATAAGATGATGGAAAATACCTGCTTCACGTGCAGCATCTGCTTGGAAGGTTCTAATTTTTTCATCTGCTTGAATGGCAAGTTCAGTCGAATCGTAGTCAACACTCATTAGCTGGTCACGGTTGTAAGCAGAAACATCTTGTCCCGCTTCTTTCATTGCATCAAACACCTGTTGACGGAAGTTGAGTGTCCAGTTAAATGAAGGTGAGTTGTTATAAACTAATTTAGCATTTGGGATCGTTTTACGGATTTCATTGACCATGCCACCAATCTGAGAAACATGTGGTTTTTCAGTCTCAATCCACAGTAAGTCAGCACCATTTTGCAGTGAAGTAATGCAATCGAGTACACAACGTTCTTCACCTGTACCAGCGCGGAATTTAAACAGACCGTTTGGCAAGCGTGAAGGTTTCACTAACTGACCATTTTGCTGGAACACCACATCACCGTTAGCAAGATTAGCCGCATCAATTGCTTCAACTTCTAGGAAAGAGTTGTACTGCTCGCCTAAATCACCTGCTTCATTGGTGACTGCAATTTTTTGTGTTAGTCCAGCGCCTAATGAATCGGTACGCGCAACGATTACGCCGTCATCAATTCCAAGTTCTAAAAACGCATAACGGACTGCGTTAATCTTAGCTAGGAACTCCACGTGTGGTACGGTCACTTTACCGTCCTGGTGTCCACATTGCTTAACATCAGATACTTGGTTTTCAAGCTGAATACAGCAAGCACCAGCTTCAATCATCTGCTTCGCCATTAGGTACGTCGCTTCTTCGTTACCAAAACCTGCATCAATATCTGCAATGATTGGTACTACGTGAGTCTCGAAGTTATCTATTTTTGCTTGAATAGCTGGTTTGTCTGCATCGCTTGCTCCGTCGAGTTGGCGAAATAAGCCGCCAAGTTCACGAGCGTCTGCTTGACGAAGGAAAGTGTATAACTCTTTAATCAGAGAGGCCACAGAAGTCTTCTCGTGCATAGATTGGTCGGGAAGGGGACCAAACTCACTGCGCAGTGCTGCAACCATCCAGCCTGAAAGATATAGGTATCGACGTTTAGTGGTAAGCAGATGCTTTTTAATCGAAATCATTTTCTGCTGGCCAATAAAGCCATGCCAGCAGCACAAGAGATTGGGTGTACTGCGATGAGTCTTTATCGTAGTTGTCCATATCTTCGCGCATAATCTTTGCTGTATATTTAGCGATGTCTAACCCAGTTTGAAACGATTTTGTAGACGCATACGCGCTACTGATTCTGGGTTGATTGCATTCCATGCACTACCTTCTGCATTAATCAAGGTAGCGGCTTCATCGATGTTAGTTCTGTAGTTTGTCATGTGTATATTCCTTTAACAATATGATTAGCGGCGATTGATTACGTTGAAAATATTAGTTAGATTTGGTTAAATAAGTCTAATTTATAGTTTCTATTCTCGGTATTAATCTTATGAATGTCTCTCGTATTGACCTGAATTTATTAGTTTATCTGGACGTATTACTACGTGAACGAAATGTTACAAAGGCAGCGGATCAGCTTGGAATAAGCCAACCTGCGATGAGTAACGGCTTAAAAAGATTGCGCACACTATTTGATGATCCTCTACTGATCAGAACCAGCCAAGGGATGACGCCCACAGAAAGGGCGCAAGAGTTGCAGCCAACAATTAGCGAACTCATTATTGGGTTAGAAAAAGCCGTACAGCCACGAGCCAAATTCAATGCAGCTGAAAGCGAACAAGTGTTCCGTGTAATGGCAAGTGATTATGCTGAAGCGACATTAATCCCACCGCTTATTGCAAAGCTTCGTACTGAAGCGCCAAATGTGATTTTAGATATCATGACCCCAAGTGATGTGAGTTTCCCTGATGTAGAACAAGGAAGAGTCGATATGGTTATCAACCGTTTTGACAGTATTCCACAGTCATTTCATCAAAAAGTTCTTTGGAGTGATGACTTTAGTTGTTTGATTAGTAAGACTAATCCTGTATTAGAAAAGTTCTCACTTGATAGTTACCTTGAAGCGAAACATGTTTGGGTTAGTAAAACGGGAATGGGAGTCGGTGTCGGAATGAACCCTGATGACGTGCAACGATTAGGCTGGGTTGATGAGGCGTTAACTCGTATCGGAGTAAAAAGACGAATAACTGTATTTACACGACATTACCAAGCAGCCTGTTTGTTGGCAGAACAACAAGATTTGATCGCAACCATACCAAGTAAGATGGCAAGACAACATGAACAAAACGACAGAGTATGTATCGTTGCTCCGCCATTTATTATTCAGCCTATCGCACTGACCATGGCCTGGAGCCCACTGTTACAACACAACCCTGCTCATAAGTGGATGCGACAACTCATTACACAAACAGCGGATAGTTTTAGTCGCGGTAAAGTGTAACTTGAAGAATTTGCACCATAATGATGTTTTTTTACACCAAAACGTCAATTGCCATAATCGCGGTGAATACTGAGGATTGCCATTATAAATTAGATAAATGAGGCTTACTTGATATAGGCTAAAGAATATAACGCTAATTAGGTGTAGTTAGTAGATGGACGAAAGTGTTCATTAGGACTTTGCAAAGGATTAAGAGGGACAACAAATGACTCAATATATTCAAATTGGCGGTTTAAAGGTTGCTACAGAATTAGCTGAGCTGGTCAAAGCTGAGATTTGTCAAGATATTGGGATCTCGGCAGAAACTGTATGGACAAAGTTTGAAGAACTTATAGCTGAATTTGCACCTATTAACCGTCGCTTATTGGAAAAGAGAGAGCAGCTTCAACATCAACTTGATGAATGGCATGTTGGCCATAAGGGGCAAGACTTTAACTTAGAGTCGTACAAAAGTTTCTTAACTGATATCGGTTATTTAGTGCCGGAAGGGGAAACATTCTCAATCAGTACTGAAAATGTAGATACAGAAATCACTGACCAGGCAGGTCCACAACTTGTGGTGCCGGTTAAAAATGCCCGTTTTGCTCTAAACGCTGCTAATGCACGTTGGGGTAGCCTATACGATGCATTATACGGTACTGATGCGATATCAGAGTCAAATGGTGCCGAACTAACCAAAACCTATAACCCTCAACGCGGCGCTAAAGTGATCGCTTTTGCAAAGCAGCACCTTGATACGGCAGCACCACTAATTCAAGCCTCTCATGCCGATGTAACCAAATATTGGATTGAAGGTGATCAATTAAAGGTATCCCTTGAGAATGGAGTAGAAACACAACTTGCTAACCCCGAGCGCTTTGCGGGTTATAAGGGAGCGGCCAAATCACCTGAAGCAATTTTACTTAAGAACAATGGCCTACATATAGAGATCCAAATAGATGCAGTGAGTCTAATTGGCCAAAGTGATAAGGCGGGGGTCAGTGATCTTTTAGTTGAGGCAGCTGTGACTACCATTATGGATTGTGAAGACTCTGTGGCTGCGGTTGATGCTGAAGATAAAGTCGAGATCTACCGTAATTGGCTTGGTTTAATGCAAGGCAATTTGACTGCAACGCTTGCTAAAAACGGCAAAGATATTGTTCGAGAGCTTAATGATGACAGAAGCTATACCGCAGCAAATGGACAGCAATTAGTATTACCTGGTCGTAGTTTATTGTTTGTCCGTAACGTTGGTCACTTAATGACAATCAATGCAGTATTAGATCAGCATGGTGAAGAGGTTCCTGAGGGGATCTTAGATGGCATGTTTACCGTACTAGCAGCGCTACATGATATAAAAGGTCATAATAACAATCGCAGTAACAGCCGCAAGGGCTCAATTAACATAGTAAAGCCTAAGATGCATGGGCCTGAAGAGGTAAAGTTTACTTGTGAGTTGTTCACTAAAATTGAAGATGCGTTAAAGCTGGCCCGTAACACAATTAAAGTCGGCATTATGGATGAAGAGCGCCGCACAACGGTCAATCTGAAAGAGTGTATTCGTGAAGCCTCTGAAAGAGTGGTATTTATTAATACTGGATTTTTAGATAGGACTGGCGACGAGATCCACACGTCAATGCAAGCAGGTCCATTTGTTGCGAAATCTAAAATGAAACAGCAAAAGTGGATTGCAGCCTATGAAGATTGGAATGTTGATATTGGCTTGGAGTGTGGCCTGCAGGGACGTTCGCAAATTGGTAAAGGCATGTGGCCAATGCCTGATGAAATGGCTGCAATGCTTGAGCAAAAGATTGGTCATCCGTTGGCTGGTGCGAATACTGCTTGGGTTCCGTCTCCCAATGGTGCGGTTTTACATTCTACTCACTATCACAAAATTAATGTAAAGGATGTGCAGAATGAATTGCAAAATCGTGACAGAGCAAGTTTAGATGACCTACTTACCATCCCACTTATGGCAGAGCCATCTGAGCTATCCTCAGAGTTAAAGGCTTTTGAGTTGGAAAACAATGCACAAGGAATATTGGGCTATGTCGTCCGTTGGATTGACCAAGGCGTAGGTTGTTCCAAGGTACCTGATATTAATAATGTGGGATTGATGGAAGATAGGGCAACATTAAGGATCTCTTCTCAGCATTTAGCGAATTGGTTAACACACGGCATATGCACCGAAGAAGAAGTCATGACCGCGCTTAAAAAGATGGCTGCAATTGTTGATGAGCAAAACAAAGGTGATAGTCGCTACATTAATATGTCTCCTAGTTTCGATGGCATCGCATTTAAAGCGGCTTGCGATCTAGTATTTAAAGGAACCACTCAGCCTTCTGGTTACACCGAGCCTTTATTACATGCTTATCGCATAAAGGCTAAAGCTTTAGCACTTTAGTAAGCTATAGCCATCCCACTTAATCCTGCATTTTCAGATCGGATGGGTATAGAACAAAAAGCCTTAACAGCTCGCTGTTAAGGCTTCTATTTAATAGAACAGCGTATCTCTACGCTACTTATACAGATTGGTATTATTCATCGCTGTAATCATTACCGTAGTAGCTTGCTAGTAAAACCTGCTTCAGTTCTGCAATAAGTGGGTAACGAGGGTTAGCCCCAGTGCACTGATCATCAAATGCATCTTCAGCGAGTTCATCTAGTTTTGCGATGAAGTCGGCTTCGTTGACGCCTGCAGCTTGGATTGAGCTTGGAATGCCAATCTTCTCCTTGATGACATCAATTTCTTTAAGTAGAGCCTCGACTTTTTCTTCATCTGTAATGCCTTCACCGATGGTGCCTTCAAGTTTTAAGTACTCAGCTATTTTTGCATAGCGACATAATGCTTTTGGTCTATCGTATTGACTAAATGCTGCTTGCTTGGTCGGCATGTCTGTCGCGTTGAATCGAATAACATTACTAATAAGCAGCGCGTTTGCAAGACCGTGTGCTAAGTGGAACTCAGCGCCGAGCTTATGCGCCATAGAGTGACAGATACCGAGGAATGCGTTGGCAAATGCGATACCCGCAATAGTTGCGCCGTTATGTACTTTCTCTCGGGCTAATGGGGCATTGGCTCCATGCTCATAAGAATCCGGTAGATGAGTGAATAGCAGGTCTAGCGCTTGCAGAGCTTGGCCGTCACTGTATTCGTTTGCCATTACACTTACATAGGCTTCAAGTGCGTGAGTAATTGCATCAATACCGCCAAAAGCCGTTAGGGATTTCGGCATATCCATCACTAAATTAGGATCAACAATTGCCATGTTAGGCGTGAGTTCATAATCGGCAATAGGGTACTTCATCCCCGTTTTTTCGTCTGTGACCACAGCAAAAGGAGTCACTTCTGATCCCGTTCCTGACGTTGTGGGTATCGCAACCATCTTGGCTTTTTTACCCAATTTAGGGAATTTGTAGATACGTTTACGGATATCCATAAAGCGTAATGCAAGATCGGCAAAGTCGACGTCTGGATGTTCGTACATCACCCATATAATTTTTGCTGCATCCATTGGTGAACCACCACCCAGAGCGATGATGACGTCTGGTTGGAAACTGTGCGCAACTTTAGCGCCTTGCTCAACGATTTGCATCGTTGGATCAGCTTCGACATCGTAGAAGACTTCAGTTTCTAACCCTTGGCTTTTGAGGATTTTTATAGTTTCATCACAGTATCCATTGTTGAATAGATACTTATCAGTGACGATAAGCGCACGCTTCTTCTCTGAAAGTTCCTCTAAAGCAATGGGCAAACTACCACGGCGGAAGTAAATAGATGATGGAAGTTTGTGCCACAACATATTCTCAGCCCTTTTAGCGACCATTTTTTTGTTAATTAGATGACTTGGACCTACATTTTCTGAAATTGAGTTTCCACCCCAAGAACCGCAACCTAGCGTTAAAGAGGGAGCGAGTTTGAAATTGTAAAGATCGCCGATGCCGCCTTGTGATGCTGGAGTATTAATTAGAATGCGTGCAGTTTTCATTCTAAAGCCAAATGTTTTTACGCGCTCAACTTGAGTATCTTGATCGGTGTACAAGCCAGATGTATGACCAATACCGCCAAGAGTGACTAACGCTTCGGCTTTATCCATCGCATCTTCAAAATCATTTGCACGATACATGGCTAAAAGAGGCGATAATTTTTCATGAGCAAAGGCTTCTGCTTGGTCGATATTGCTGACTTCACCAATTAGCACCTTAGTACTGTGATGAACGTCTATGCCCGCCATTTTTGCGATGTTAGCGGCACTTTGTCCTACAATATCGGCGTTCAAACCACCATTTTTAAGGATAACATCTTGCATAGCTGTAGTTTCAACAGCATTAAGTACATAACCTCCATGGCTGGCAAAACGTTCTTTGACGACATCATAGATCTCATCAACAATGACAACGGCTTGCTCTGAAGCACAGACCACACCATTATCAAAGGTTTTTGACATCAATATAGAACTGACAGCGCGTTTTATATCAGCCGTTTCATCGATAACAATCGGCGTGTTTCCGGCACCAACACCAATAGCTGGTTTCCCTGAAGAGTAAGCAGCTTTGACCATACCTGGGCCGCCAGTAGCTAATATAAGGTTAATATCGGCATGGGTCATTAATTGATTTGAAAGGGCGACTGAAGGCTCATCTATCCAGCCTATAATGTCTTTGGGCGCACCAGCAGCTACAGCGGCTTCTAACACTATTTTGGCAGCTGTTGTGGTTGAGTTTTTAGCTCTTGGATGAGGAGAAAAAATAATACCATTACGCGTTTTTAGGCTGATTAATGCTTTAAATATCGCAGTAGATGTTGGATTCGTGGTGGGCACGATACCGCAGATTAATCCAACCGGTTCTGCAATCGTGATGGTACCAAAGGTAGGGTCTTCAGATAAGATCCCACAGGTTTTCTCATCCTTGTATTTGTTGTAGATATACTCAGAGGCGAAGTGGTTTTTAATGACTTTATCTTCGAGTACGCCCATTCTAGTTTCTGAAGCCGCCATTTTTGCTAGCGAGATCCGAGCATCTGCTGCAGCAAGCGCTGCTGCTCTAAAGATCACATCAACTTGTTCTTGGTTATAATCGGCAAATTGTCGTTGAGCTTCAACGACTCTGCTTACCAGATTATTGAGTTCCTGTTCGTTAGTAACTGTCATAGTGTGGGTCCTAAAAAAATTTAGCAAAATTTGATTTTGCTAACTATTCTCAGATCTAGAACTGCATCCATGGAGAAAAATTACACTCAAATGGCAGGTTTCACCGTGATCAACTACGCAAAAATGTTGCTATCTGTAATAAAATAACTATCTTAGCAACAGGGTGTTGCATTTATGTAAACAACAGCTTTAAAAATCGATTAATAAAATTTATTCAAAGTTGTGATTTCGGTTAGAAAAACTCATTTTTGGATTTCGATTAGTTGCGTTAGAGTAGCGCAACTTTTTTATTGCTTGTTATAGAGGCGCTAAGGCGCAGAGGACGAGATGTTGGATTTAACTCTTTATGTAAAGTTTTTCTTAGGGTTAATTGCGATCATCAATCCATTCGGATTGTTGCCGGTTTTTGTAAGTTTAACTAGCCATCAAACTGAAGTTGAACGTAATCAAACTGGAAAGATCGCAAATTTTGCGGTTGTTGTGATTTTGCTGGTCACTATTTTTGCTGGTCAACATATATTAAATCTGTTCAGTATCTCTCTATCCGCTTTTAGAATTGCCGGAGGTTCACTTATTTGTATTATCGCGATGTCGATGTTGCAAGGTAAATTAGGTGAGGTAAAACGTAACAAAGAGGAAGACCGTGAAGCATCTGGAATGGAGTCAGTTGCTGTAGTACCGTTAGCGTTGCCATTAATGGCAGGTCCTGGCGCAATTAGTTCGGTAATCGTTTCGGCGGCAGAGCATAATACCTTGGAAAACCTGATTGGTATGTCTATCACAGTAATTTTATTTGGTTTATTGAGTTTTTCACTGTTTAGAATGGCACCTTTGATTTTTAAAGTGCTAGGTAACACAGGTATTAACGTTATTACTCGTTTGATGGGCTTGTTGATGTTATCTATTGGTATTGAAGTCATCGGTGCTGGTATTAAAGGTTTGTTCCCTGGTGTAATGGCCTAGTCATTCCTGAATGAAACAGGCACCTTTTCGGTGCCTTTTTTGTATTCACACTCTTATAGATGATTAAACTAAAGCTCGCGGTTTAACTCAATCATTGACCCTGATTTCGGACTAAACAAGTGCTGATGCAGCCTTGCTGCAAATTCATCTGTCATTCCCGAGATATAGTCAGCAATCACTCTGTGGCAGTTTAAGCCTTGCTGTTGGGCTTCTTTCCATCGCTCTTGAGTGTTGATTGGCAATAACCTTTCTGGATCAGATATAAATGCTTCAAATAATTCCATGACTATTTGCTGGCCTTTATATTCAAGCATCTGTATTTCGGGTTTTCGGATAACGTATCGGTAAACAAATTGTTTGAGTATTTCGAGCGCTTCATCAAAAGCGGCTTCTAATGCTGCGTTATAGCGCAGCAGAGGTTCTTCAAACCTAGTATTTTCAGTAATTGATATCGCCGTTACAAATCCGTTGACTAGGGTACCAATGGCATCTTTACGAAGGTGGTGTTTACTTGAAAATAGTCGTTCCCCTATAGTAGTGAACTCATTTTTGATCCAATCATCCTTGCTTTGCTTCAGCCTATCCTCAACATCTATTAACCACTGCTCTCGGCTGACGATCCCCATGACGATGGCATCTTCAAGATCATGAACGGCATAGGCAATATCGTCGGCCAGCTCCATAATCGAACAATCGAACGATTTATATTGGGTTCTACGATGGGCGGAGCCATCAATTAGCTGATGAGAAAGAAACATCGCTTTATCAGATTCGGATAATGGCGCTAATACCCAGTCTAAGATCTCAAGATCATCATCAAATAGCCCTTTAACTGGCGGCCATTGTGAAGGCTTTAATTGTCTAAAATGATTCACATCCTTACGAGGTTGTTTTCGGTAAAGCAAACTATAAGGGGCAGGGTATTTAAGTATTCCAAGCAGTGTACGTCGACAAAGGTTCATCCCATAATATTCGGTATAGGGTTCAATTCTCGTTAGGATCCGAAACGTTTGCCCGTTGCCTTCAAAGCCTCCATGGTCACGCATCATATAATTGAGTGCCACTTCACCACCATGACCAAAGGGCGGGTGGCCAATATCGTGAGCCAGGCACAAAGATTCTATCAAGCTCATGGAATCAAGTAGTCCGTTTTGTTCTGGGTGTTTCTGTTTTAGTTGAGCACGGCATCCCGGTACCAATTTGGCTAACTTCAAGCGAATGAGGTTAATCGAGTTCGGTAGAAAGTCATTGAGGCCAATACCTAGCACCTGCGTCTTAGCTTGCAGTCGCCTAAACGCTGCTGAATGGAGTATACGAGCTCGATCTCGCTGATAGGGGCTACGATGATCGTTACGTCTGTGTTTATCTTCAATTAAACGTCTCTCATGCCAAGGTGTAATATCCATGCGCCTTCCTTCTATCAACTTATAGCAACTTATTGATATCATCCAAATCAAGAGTGAAGCTTGGGATGAAACATTCAGTGAAATAGTTTACCGCTGGATTAGGATCGTTTTTAAGACTCTGCTCTAATCGCTTCTGCGCAGTATTAAATTCAGTATTTCCAGCCCGACGCTCTTCTAGGCACTTTAGGTAAGCACAAAGTGTATCAGCTGACTTTACTAGTGTTTTATATTGGCTGTCTGCATATTCACTGGTTAACAGGGCCTGATAGTCTTCTTTAAATTCTTCAGGCACCATTTCTAGTAAACGGTGCTCAGCAATGGCCTCGATTTTTTTGTATTCAGCTTCGATCTCTTTGTTGAAGTATTTTACTGGTGTTGGAAGGTCGCCGGTAAGGATCTCGCTAGCATCATGAAAGATAGCTATCGTAGCTGCTTGGTTGGGGTCATAGTTGCCATCAAATTTTTTGTTGCTAATAATGGCAAGTGAATGGGCTACCATAGCAACTTGAAGGGAATGTTCTTGCACGTTTTCAGTTCTTACGTTGTACATAAGTGGCCAGCGTTGAATTAATTTCATTCTAGCTAAGTGGGCAAATAAATGGCTCATTCGTTTCCTTACATCATGTGAGAACCTATTGAGGTTAGCATAATCGCTTCAATAAAAAACGACCCTAGGGTCGTTTTTCAATAAAAGAATACACCACTATAGAAGCAGATATTTTACTGCTTGTAGCCATCAAGGAACTCACCAAATTCACCCAGTGCTTTGGTTAACTCATCTTTATAAGGTAAAAAGACTACTCGTAAATGATCAGGCTCTGGCCAGTTAAACGCAGTACCTTGAACCAAAAGAATCTTTTTCTCTTTTAGCAGATCAAGCACTAGCCGCTCGTCATCGCGTAAATTGAATTTTTTCTGATCGAGTTTTGCGAAAGCATAGAGGGCGCCTTTTGGTTTAACGACACTGATCCCAGGGATCTGATTTAGCATCTCAACACACGTATCTCGCTGTACGCGTAGGCGTCCTCCAGGTTGCACTAGCTCTTTTATACTTTGATAGCCACCGAGTGCAGTTTGTATGGCATGTTGATTCGGTACGTTGGCGCACAAACGCATCGATGCCAACATGTCTAAGCCTTCGATATAGCTTTTTGCTGACTTTAAATTACCAGTAAGCATCATCCAACCGACACGAAAGCCCGCAGCCCGGTATACTTTCGATAGACCATTAAAAGTGACTGTCAAAATGTCAGTCGAAAGACTTGCCGACGGAATATGCTCCGCGTCGTCGTATAAGATTTTATCGTAGATCTCATCACTAAATAAAATCATGTCGTTTTGCCTGCACAACTCGATAACTTCTAGAATCAGCTCTTTTGAATAAACGGCTCCGGTTGGATTGTTTGGATTTATCAATACAATACCGCGAGTACGTGGGGTAATTTTACTTTTTATGTCATCAATATCTGGAAACCAATCTGATTCTTCATCACAGCGATAATGTTGTGCTTTACCACCTGACAGGTGCACGGCTGCAGTCCATAGTGGGTAATCAGGCGAGGGGATAAGCACTTCATCATCACTGTTAAGTAGGCCTTGCATTGCCATTACTATTAGTTCAGATACACCGTTACCGATATAGATATCTTCGATATCGACGCCGAAAATCCCTTGGGATTGATAATGCTGAACGATCGCCTTTCTGGCTGAAAAAAGACCTTTGGATTCACAATATCCCTGAGCACTCGGCAGGTTTAAAATAACATCGCGAACGATCTCTTCAGGCGCTTCAAATCCGAAGGGGGCAGGGTTACCGATATTGAGTTTTAAGATCCGGTGACCTTCATCCTCTAATCTTCTCGCTTCTTTATGCACTGGGCCACGGATATCGTAGCAGACTGAGTCCAATTTAGTGGATTTGATAATGGGGCGCATCTATACCTCGAAAATGCTTTTAAAATGAGTCTATTGCCTCAAGGACATTATGGAATGAACAATAACTAAAATGCCCCTACAAAGATAGTATTAAATAAGGCGGTTATTAGGTAATTATTCCGCCATAAATGAGTATGTGAGTTTAATGTGGTGGTTTGTGCTGTAAGGTGGTCGCCGATTTGGTGGTATGCACTACCTTGGGGGCAGTACGCCTGTTATCTTAACTAGCGGTAATACCAATTGCATTAAAAGTTTGACCATTCAGCGGGAATTCAAAGCGCTGTAGGCAAGTAGTGGAATTTGAGCTAATAGTTATTCTATATCCAAATCCCATAGCGAAGCATACAGCGTTTTGAAACCCGCACTACGTGAGCCCCTCAGTCTTTCCACTTCTGCTTTGCATTGGCTTAAAAGGGAATAACCATTTCTTTACCAATGCGCTTTGAATTGAAAAGGCTGAGGGGCTCTGAACTGGTCAAATACTTAATGCAATTGGTATAAGACCTCACAAAATAGTAAGTGAGAACAATTTACCCCTGTATAGAGCGTAATGTAGATAATAAAAAGCCAACCGAGCGGTTGGCTTAGATGAAAAGCGTTTAAGCTTAAACGCGTTTCTTAAATTCGTTTGTGCGAGTGTCGATTTCGATCATATCGCCAGTTTTAACGAAATCTGCAACACTTAATGTGCTACCGCCAGCAATAGTCGCAGGCTTCATTACTTTACCTGAAGTATCACCACGTGCTGAAGGCTCAGTGTAGGTCACTTCACGGGTAACGATAATTGGGAGTTCTACAGAAATCGCTTTCTCTTCGTAGAAAGTCACTTGGCAAACATCTTCCATTCCATCAGTAATGTAAGCTGCTGCATCACCCAAGTTTTCAGCTTCAACATCATACTGATTGAATTCTTCGTCCATAAATACGTACATAGGATCAGCAAAGTATGAATATGTACAATCAAGGCGATCTAGAACAATAACGTCTAGCTTATCTTCACCCTTGAATGATGTTTCAGTTGTAGAGTCAAGCAATACGTTCTTTAGCTTTAACTTTACCACTGCAGCGTTACGGCCTGAGCGACTTGTTTCAGTTTTTAGCACAACCCATGGGTTGCCATCTAACATGATCACGTTACCAGGACGGACTTCATGAGCAGTTTTCATTACACAATTTCCTATTTTAGGTTTTTTCTATTTCAACGCAGTATCTTAGCTATTTTTGACGAATTGAACTAGTCGAGAAGCAAGATCTGTATCATTTAATGTGTTAATTGGCCATTGTTTGGCGTTTTTATTGAGTTCGGGCATGTTACAAGTCAAACTTTCCCATGCTTTATGCGTATCTTCTTGGTTACCTGTATTAAACGAGATATTTAATTTTTGATAAAAATGGGCAGTATTTTCGGACAAATCACTGCAGTACAAATTGAGAAACGCATCTAATTTAATCAGGTGATAATCATCTTCTTGAGGATAGATATGCCAAATAAAAGGTTTAGCCGCCCACTGGGCGCGTAAAAAAGAGTCTTCACCACGTACAATATTAAAATCACAGCTCCACAACAGCTCGTCAAAACCTTGCTGGTCAGTCATTGGTAAAATATGCAGGGTTAGCTCTCCATGTTTTATCTGTTGTCCGGGTTTAAGCTCTTCGATAGAGCAGGGCAACAAGGGCTGTAAACAATTTAAGCTGCGCCCTTTTGGTATCAGAGCGTGAATTGGCTTTTTACTCTGTATCCATAGATTGCATAGAGCTAGCAATGCTGGAGTTTCATAGCTAAAAACACTGATGACGGTATCACTACTTGCAATATCTTTAAGGCCTAGTTTGTCAAATAACTGCATGCGGTAATGTAGATGACTTTGCCATACTTTTCGTCTATCAAGAGTGCCTTTTTCACAAATTAAGCCGCCAGTCTTTTCGGTAAATCCAGGGAAATAGAAGTGCTTTTTCAAACCGTTATTTTGCATAGACGGTAGCCCATGACACCCCTCAACCCAAGATTCAGCACTGAGGTACTCAAGATTTAACCAAACTGGTGCTTTAATGTTGCTTAGATTTTTCTTAAACGCTTGATGCTGGTCATACATGATTTGCACAACATCGTCAGGTAAATTACAGGCAAATGCTTCAATGATGACATCGGGGCAGTTAAAACTGACTGGTAAAGGGTGACTCCAGAGGTTTATTTTCACACCATAGTGAACTTGGCTGGTAAGCTCTGGATCGAGAGAAGGGAGGATATGGGAGAAACTCGTTAAGTCGTCAACCCAGAGAGTGACGCTTATTGGGTATTCATTTGTAAGTTGCTTGGCCAAACGCCAAGTGACACCGATATCGCCATAGTTATCGACAACGGCACAAAAGATATCCCAGTTTGCCAAAGGCATTGCTGTTTTTACCCTACTCGTCATTACTACTTGCTACCTAAAAAGTAATTTTAAGAATACCGCAAACACAAAAAACGGCATAAATGCCGTTTTTTTTAAAGTTTAGTCATACTAATGGACTGTTAATCTTCTAATTCAGCTAAGCACATCTCTTCGTAGATCTGCTTGACCCAAGCATCAACACGCTCTTCAGTTAGCTCTGGTTGACGGTCTTCGTCAATGCCTAGTCCGACAAAATGTTTGTCATCGACTAATCCTTTAGATGCTTCAAAATCGTAGCCTTCTGTTGGCCAGTGACCGATAACGATACCGCCACGACCTTCAACAATCTCATTAACCATGCCCATCGCATCAAGGAAGTATTCAGCATAATCTTCTTGATCGCCACAACCGAAAATAGCGACTAACTTATCTTCAAAGTTAACTTGCTCAAGTTCTGGGAAAAAATCGTCCCAATCACACTGTGCTTCACCGTAATACCATGTTGGGATCCCGAAAAGAAGCAGATCATAATCTGCTATCTGTTCTTTGGTACTTTTGGCGATATCTTTCACCTCAACCATTTTTTTACCCAGTTTTTTCTGGATCATTTTGGCGACGGCTTCGGTGTTGCCTGTGTCAGACCCGAAAAAAAGACCTACTGTAGCCATTGTTGTTCCTTTAATATCTAGTTCACTTTAAGGTATTTATGCTGCAAAAGCCTTTAATTACTTACTAACTTTTGCAGTATTGATTCTATTAACTGACTGCGGCTGATGTTACTGGCCATTGCCTGTTCATTCAAGGCGTCATACAAATCTTGTGACACCTTTAACTCTATTCGCTTTAATCCATTCGCTCTGTCGCGTTGGATCTGATTTCTTTTATTAATTTTTAATTGCTGGTCCCGCGGCAGTGGGTTGCTGCGAGGACGACCACGTCGTTTTTCTGTTGCGAACAGATCAATGGTGGTTCTATCTGATGTTTCTTTTGCCATTGAGTTCGTATTTAACTGATGCCTGAGCCTTCCCAAGTCATCTGTATAATCCCTTTTGCTATAAACCCGGCGCAGCCGAGAAATAAAACTAACCAAACAATGTATCGCCCAAACTTAGGGACTTTTCCCTGCTTGAGTACATCGTGTATGGCCATACCAATAAAAAAGAAAATGGCTGCAAAAAACAGGTTTAAGCCTAGAGCTTCAATCTGTTCCATATATTGCATTAACATCTACCATTCCTTCTGGCCAAAAAAAGTGGCGCGAATATACCACATAAGTTTTAAAGCGGCTAGACGATTTACACCTTTATAGCCCAATTTAAAGCTCATTTATTGGTAATGAAATCTTTAACCATACGGTTAAAAATGCTGGCTTTTTGAGCATGTAACCAATGGCCCGTGCCCTCAATAGTCTTTGCTTTAACTGTTGGGAATTGCTCAATTATAGCGTTTCGGTGTGCCGACGTAACATAGTCTGAGTCGCCGCCTCTAATAAATAGACAAGCTCCTTGGTATGGCGATGTGAATGTTGGCCAACTAATTATGTCGCTATAGCTTTGTTTTAAGCCGGTTAAATTCATCTTCCATTTAAAACCTTGGTCACGACGCACTAGCGATTTTAAA
The DNA here is from genome assembly GCF_000014885.1 of Shewanella piezotolerans WP3. Classification (NCBI taxonomy): domain Bacteria; kingdom Pseudomonadati; phylum Pseudomonadota; class Gammaproteobacteria; order Alteromonadales; family Shewanellaceae; genus Shewanella; species Shewanella piezotolerans. The sequence goes on along the minus strand of NC_011566.1, from coordinate 2,742,362 downwards.
AGAAACTGAGCGGTACCTTCATCGATATCATGCGCACGCATATGTTCGAGTGCATCGCGTCTGTCTTTAATTTGGTTCAGCGGCATACTTTCGAGCGCTTCAAATACTTTATCATGGCGACTGTTATAGGAGACGGGGGCTATATCTGCTACCACCAGCTTGTTAACCAGGCCAGGGTAAGATAGCGCTGTCGCCATCGCTATTTTACCGCCCATGGAGTGGCCAACTAAAATAGCACTGTTAACTTTTAGGGTTTCAATGAGCCGCTTGATATCTTCAGCCAACGATAGGTAGGTCATAGAGGAGACTTTCTTACTACTTCCATGGTTGGCAACATCAACTCTCACGACGGTAAAGCTATCTTCTAAACTTTTACCAAGCGCTTTAAGGTTATCGAGATCTCCAAATAATCCGTGGATAAGAATCACAACCGGTCCATTGCCATTGGTCGTATAGTGCATTTTATGTCTACCGCTAAGATCAATTGGTGCAGATTGTGCCTGTATCCATAAAATAATCCAAGTCAGGTCACAAAATTGTCATCTCTTTGGTGCATTATTAAGCGCCTAATAGGGTTAACCGTCACTCTTTCTTATGCGGATCGCAGTTTTCAATTATTGGTGCTTTATCAAGGCTCTAAACCTCGTTACACTGAGGGGATAATTCGGGGCTGTAATATAGTCATTAATAACACCGAAACCAGTTTTCTACGTAAGGAAGATAAACGTTATGAAATATATCGAGGTTGATGAAGAACTTTACCGTCACATTGCCAGTAAGACTGAACATATTGGCGAGAGTGCTTCAGATATTTTACGTCGAATACTAGGGCTGCGCGTTGATTCAATTGCACAAACAGAGCCTGAAACCATCAGTCATCCAAGCTTGGAAGTCAACAAGGACGTGGTAGAAGCTGTCGTAGAACCTAAAGTAGAGCAAATAAAGCCAACATCAGACTTCATTGGGCTTATAGATGCAGATCTGCTTGCGGCTCAAAAGGGCGCTGTAGGACGTTTTTTATTTATACTCGACACGGTTTACCAATCGTCTAACAGTCAATTTCAGCAAGTGCTGCAGATCCAAGGACGAGACCGATTGTACTTTGCCACCTCAAAGGATGCATTACTAAAGGCCAGTAAGTCGGCTAATCCAAAAGAGATTGGTAAGAGTGGATTTTGGGTGACGACCAACAATAATACCGCTAAAAAACGCACTATCTTGTCAGAAGTATTAATGCAATTTGGTACTGATGAAGAGCAAGTTGCTGCTATTACCAGTAAGATTTAATTTCAAAATATAACAGTAACTAAAGGAGCTAGTTTTTGGCTATACATGAAAGAGCAGGGCAGATTGCTGAGCAAAAGGATTTGGTCAACACTTCGAAATTAATAAGCTTATATTATCGTTTAAGCCCAAATGTAGCTGAGGTGACTGAGCAAGTGACCTTTGGCACTTCAGGACATCGTGGTAGTGCGATTAAACGCAGTTTTAATGAGGCGCACCTTCTCGCTATTGCTCAGGCTGTGGCAGATTACCGCCTTCAAGCTGGAATTAGCGGCAAACTTATTTTAGGTATAGATACCCACGCTTTATCTCAACCAGCAGCGATATCTGTTATTGAAGTATTAGTGGCAAATAAGGTTACCGTCGCTGTACATCAAAATGATGGTTTTACCCCAACGCCTGTTGTATCCCATGCCATCGTTTGCGCGAATAAAAATAATAATAACGATTTAGTCGATGGACTGATTGTGACTCCGTCGCATAATCCACCTCAAGATGGCGGTATTAAGTACAATCCTCCCCATGGTGGACCCGCCGAGGGAGATATTACCCATTGGATCCAACATAGAGCCAACGAATACTTAGCTAATAGTTTAGAGGGCGTTCAACACTGCGATTATAGCCGAGCGCTGCAGTCTGAATTTGTTATTCAAGAAGATTTTATTACGCCTTATGTCGACGATCTGGCTAACGTTATAAACTTGTCTGCGATTGCCGATGCTAAGCTACGTATAGGCGTTGACCCACTTGGTGGTTCAGGTATTGACTATTGGCTACCTATCGCTAAGCAATATGGCTTAGACATATCAATTGTTAACAATAAAATTGATCCAAGTTTCAGTTTTATGCCGCTGGACAAAGATGGCAAAATCCGCATGGACTGTTCATCTCCATACGCTATGGCCGGCTTACTAGCGCACAAAGACAATTATGATCTCTGTTTTGGCAATGATCCTGATTACGATCGCCATGGTATTGTTTGCCCTGGCACAGGGTTAATGAATCCAAATCATTTTCTTGCTGTTGCTATCGATTACTTGGCAACGCATAGGCCTCATTGGAACGACAACATGCTAATTGGTAAAACATTAGTGTCGAGTGCCATGATTGATAAGGTATGTGACATGCACGACAAGCGTATGTCTGAAGTACCGGTTGGCTTTAAATGGTTTGTGGAAGGTCTTGCAAATAGTACATTTGCTTTTGGTGGAGAAGAGAGCGCTGGTGCAGCTTTTTTAAGGCTCGATGGTAGCACTTGGTGTACAGATAAAGACGGCTTTATTCTTTGTTTATTGGCAGCTGAAATATTAGCAGTTACCGGTAAAACGCCACAGCAACGTTACCTTGAACTTGAGGGCGAATTTGGTCAAAGTTATTACCAGAGGATTGATAGCCCAATTAGTTTAGAGAACAAGGCTAAACTGAGTCAGATCACTGTAGAGTCGATATCCGCGACATCACTTGCAGGCGATGTTATTACCCAAAGGCTCACCCATGCGCCAGGTAATAACGCAGCAATTGGGGGGATCAAAATCTCTACTCGTAACGGTTGGTTTGCTGCTCGCCCTTCAGGTACTGAGGCGCTATTTAAACTTTACGGAGAAAGCTTTGTTAGTGAAGAGCATTTGCAGCTTATATTAGCTGAAGCACAGCAGATAGTTGAGCAAGCTTTAGTTGGTTAGTATCAGACTCGTAAACAAAAAAGGCGCCAAATGGCGCCTTTTTTTTAAGATATTTTTGCTTAAAATATTAATACCAATTGCATTAAGTATTTGACCAGTTCAGAGCCCCCTCAGTCTTTTCAATTCAAAGCGCTTTGGTAAAGAAATGGTCATTCCCTTTTAAGACAATGCAAAGCAGAAGTGGAAAGACTGAGGTGCTCACGAAGTGCGGGTTTCAAAACGTTGTATGCTTCATTATAGGATTTGGATATAGAATAACTATTAACTCAAATCCCACTACTTGCCTACAGCATTTTGAATTCCCGCTGAATGGTCAAACTTTTAATGCAATTGGTATAACAGCTAATCTTAAAGGTAATCGAGTGAACTATACCCAGTTTAGAAGCTAATATGACAGCTAGGTAGGTTGTTCTTAGCGAGATAATCTTGATGATAACTTTCTGCCTCATGGAATTGCTCAATAGGCACAATTTCGGTGACTATTGGCTTCTTGCCCCACTTTTTACTGTCTATTATCGCTTGTTTTGCAAGCTGTGCTTGTTCCTGTTGTAACGTATCGTGAAAAAATATACTACTACGGTATTGATCGCCGATATCATCACCCTGCTGATTTACGGTTGTCGGGTTATGGTTTTGCCAGAATATTTCTAACAGAGTATTGAAAGAAACCTTGCTTGGATCGTATTCAACTTGAACGACTTCAGCGTGGCCAGTAATTCCAGCTTTCACGTCTACATATGATGAATATTGATTGTCTCCACCCATATAACCACAGACACAGTTAGCCACACCGTCTACTTGCTTGAAAAAATATTCAACACCCCAAAAACAACCTGCACCGAATGTAGCTAAAGCCATGTCGACTCCTAAAAATATTGTTAGCCGTTTGGATGGCTAGATGTCTTCATTGTGTTTTATGTTTAGTTGCAATGCAAGCACAAATTAATCTAGCTGATTACTTGTTGAACTAAGACTGTAAATTCGTTGCCTGCTAGAGGTATATTTCGTGCTAATATCCAGTGCATTAGCGCCGAGGTGGCTTGGTTTAAATGGATAATCAAACTTACGTACAGCGCACTGACAAGTATAAATAAGGAGTGATTTGTGTTTCATGAATTGAAGCAGTCTAAGGATTTTCTCGCACTAACGTTGGCTCATCCTCAGTATCTTTCTGAGAGCTTTGAATTTGACTTAGGTGAGCATACACATGTTGAAGTGTGGGATACCGGCGTTATTGTGTTTTCGCCAAAGCAGGCTAAGCACAGTAAAGATATAGTGCTGTCCTGTGCGGTGCATGGCAATGAGACTGCGCCGATCGAACTTTGTAATGCATTAATCACTCAGATCTTGTCCGAAGAGTTAACACTGGCGCAGCGGGTAATGTTTCTAATTGGTAATCCTGCAGCTATTCATAATGGTACCCGCTTTATTGATGAGAATTTAAATCGTTTGTTTAATGGCGCACATTCACGTGATGAAGGTTTGTGTAATCCAGAGCGCATTCGAGCCCATAAGTTAGAGCAATATGTCGATAGGTTTTACGCCTCACAGTCCGGTGAAAGGCAGCGTATACACTATGATCTGCATACAGCTATACGCGGCTCAAAGCATGAAAAGTTCGCTATATATCCTTATCGACCGGGTCGAAAGTACAGTCGAGAGCAGATAATGTTCCTTGAGTCTTGTGGCGTAAACACCATATTGTTCCATCATGAACCGACAACAACCTTTAGCTATTTCTCGTCTGAGAACTATCGAGCAGATGCCTTCACCATCGAATTAGGAAAAGTATTTCCGATGGGGCAGAACGATATGACGCGTTTTATCGCCATGAAAGAGATGTTGACTTTGTTGATGACGGGTAAAGATCTGCAACTGCCAGAGTTTGACCTTAAACGATTAAATCTTTATCAAGTCTGCCGTTCAGTTAACAAACATTTTGACGACTTTGAATTCAATTTTACTAATGACGTTGAAAACTTTACCGCGTTTCCTAAAGGTTATACGTTAGCGAAAGAGGGCGGTAAGGCGGTTAAGATTGAACATGAGTTTGAATCTATTGTATTCCCTAACGCCAAAGTGCCAGTGGGTCAACGTACAGTGCTGATGTTAAAGACTGCAGACGACAGCAATTTAGACTAAATTCAAACTGAATAACTGTGCATGTAAACCAATATATACATGCAAGGAAGCGCTTAGTTGTCTTTTGAGAGATGGGAAGTATTGAGAGTTAGTTTACGTTAACGTAATGTTCTTCCCGCGTATTAGAATAGATAGATGCTTCTTTTTGACATTTGGAAGCATCATAAATAACAAGAGCACATTATGAGCAACGCAACAACAAATGCTGAGACTGTCCATCGTGTAAGTTTTTTAGATAAAAATGCTATCGCGATCCCCATCCTTAAAGTATTACAAGCAGATGGTACCGCCTATGAGGGAGCAGTATTGCCTGTCATAGATGAAGATTTAGCTAATAAGATCCATGATACTTGCGTATTTACGCGGGTTATCGACGAGCGTATGTTGGGTGCGCAGCGTCAAGGGCGAATTAGTTTTTATATGACATGTACGGGTGAAGAAGCCTCAATTATTGGTAGTACCGCAGCGCTTGATGACGGTGATGTTATTTTAGCCCAATACCGTGAACATGCAGCGCTGCGCTATCGGGGATTCACGACTGAACAGTTTATGAACCAAATGTTCAGCAACGAAAAAGATTTGGGCAAAGGTCGTCAAATGCCGATTCATTACGGCAGCGAAGCACTTAACTACCAGACCATCTCTTCGCCGCTAGCGACGCAGATCCCACAGGCAACTGGTGTTGCTTATAGTTTGAAAATGCAAAAAAAGCGTAACATTGCTATTTGTTATTTTGGTGAAGGTGCAGCTTCAGAGGGAGACTTTCATGCCGGTCTTAATATGGCGGCAGTCCTTAACTCGCCAGTAATCTTTTTCTGCCGTAACAACGGTTACGCTATTTCCACGCCAACTGAAGAGCAGTTTTCTGGTAACGGTATAGCGAGTCGTGGTCCAGGCTACGGCATGCACACTATTCGTGTTGATGGCAACGATATGCTTGCGGTATTGGCAGCTACACAACAAGCGCGGGCTTATGCGTTAGATAACAATGCGCCAGTTCTTATTGAAGCGATGACTTATCGTTTAGGCGCACACTCTTCATCAGATGATCCGTCGGGCTATCGTTCAAAAGACGAAGAAGCAAAGTGGCAGCAGCATGATCCTGTAAAACGTTTTAAGTTATGGATGATCAACAAAGGATGGTTAAACGAGAAACAAGATGCTGATCTATATGTCAAATATCGTGAAGAAGTGTTAGCCGAACTTAAAGTTGCTGAAAAGGTGCCGTTACCGCACTTAGATGAACTTATTCAAGATGTGTATGACAAGCCAACGCCTATTCTTGAAAAACAGTTAGCTGATCTAAAGTCACATATCAAAAAGTATCCAGAAGCCTATCCAAAAAGCGCAGGGAGAATCTAAGCTGTGGCAGAGATGAATATGTTGCAAGCCATTAACGAAGCCCTGAGCTCGGAAATGGAAGCTGATAAAAAAATGATGGTATTTGGTGAAGACGTCGGTCATTTTGGCGGTGTTTTCAGAGCAACTTCGGGCCTACAAGAAAAGTTTGGTCGTGATCGCTGCTTTAATACCCCACTAACAGAACAAGGTATCGCTGGTTTTGCAAATGGACTCGCATCCAATGGTATGACTGCAGTCGCTGAAATACAATTTGCAGATTATATCTTTCCGGCAATCGATCAGATTGTCAACGAAAGCGCAAAATTCCGCTACCGCAGTGGCAATGAGTTTGATGTCGGTGGATTAACTTTCCGCACACCTTATGGCGGCGGTATCGCTGGCGGTCATTATCATTCTCAATCACCTGAAGCCTACTTCACCCAAACGCCAGGACTTAAAGTGGTTATTCCTCGTAACCCTGAGCAAGCCAAAGGTTTGTTGATTGCTTCTATACGAGATAAAAATCCAGTCATATTTTTCGAACCCAAACGACTTTACCGTGCCTCCGTAGGTGAAGTACCTGACGGTGATTTTGAAATCGAATTGGGTAAAGCTGAAGTTGTTCGGCAGGGTACAGATATCACCTTGTTAGGCTGGGGCGCACAGATGGAAATTCTTGAGAACGCTGCAGATATGGCAGCAAAGAAAGGCATTTCATGTGAGGTGATCGATCTGCGCACCTTATCACCGTGGGACGTTGATACAGTTGCGGCTTCAGTTAAAAAGACAGGCCGATTACTCATTAACCATGAAGCACCGTTAACCGGTGGGTTTGCCGGTGAAATAGCGGCTACGATTCAAGAGGAATGTTTCTTATACCTTGAATCACCGATCGCACGAGTTTGTGGTTTGGATACTCCCTATCCGTTGATCCATGAAAAAGAGTATATGCCGGATGCTTTGAAAACCTTTGAAGCGATTAAAGCATCGGTTAAATTTTAGGAGCTCGCCATGATTAAAGAATTTATTCTGCCTGATATCGGTGAAGGCGTAGTTGAATGCGAACTCGTTGAGTGGTTAGTGCAAGAGGGCGATGTTGTCACAGAAGATCAGCCAATTGCTGATGTAATGACAGACAAAGCGCTAGTACAAATTCCAGCGCCTTACGCTGGAACCATAGCAAAACTTCATTATGCTAAAGGTGAAATTGCAATCGTGCATCAACCTTTATACTCAGTTGACGTTGGTGGTTCTGCTCCAGTAGAGACTGCAGAGGTAACTGAGCAACCAGAAATCACTCAACCTGTTTCAGTAACATCTGCTGGCGTCACGATTGAAGAGTTTCTGTTACCAGATATTGGTGAAGGAATTGTAGAGTGTGAATTAGTTGAATGGTTAGTAAGCGAAGGTGACACCGTGGTTGAAGATCAGCCAATCGCTGATGTTATGACAGATAAAGCGTTGGTTCAAATCCCAGCAATTAAGAACGGTAAAATCGCCAAACTGCATTACCGTAAAGGCCAGTTAGCGAAAGTACATGCACCGCTATTTGCGATCGAAGTGGAGTCGCAAACGGCTGTTGTAGTCGAAAGTACCGCTACTACAGAATCGGAAAGTAAACAAGTTAGTCAGAAAGTTGAGCCTGCTTCACAAGGTAAAGCGCTTGCAAGTCCTGCAGTGCGCCGTTTAGCTCGTACTCTTGATATCGATATCGCTTCGGTTAAAGGTACTGGTAAGAATGGTCGTGTATTTAAAGAAGATATAGAACGTCATCAGTCGCCTGTTGCTGTTGTGAGCCAACAAGAGCAAGCTGCTTCGCCAACGTCAAACGATAAGCCAAATGTTACTACAGATCGCGTAGAGCCTATTAAAGGTGTACGCGCTGTAATGGCAAGAATGATGACAGAATCTGTGTCAACCATTCCGCATTTCACCTATTGTGAAGAGTTTGACCTGACTGAATTAGTTGCGCTGCGTGAAAGCATGAAGAAAAAGTATTCTACTGATGAGTTAAAGCTCACTATGATGCCATTCTTTATGAAATCTATGTCGCTAGCTCTCACTCAATTCCCTGATATGAATAGCCAAGTGAATGCTGACTGTAGCGAACAGACATTCCTAAGCAGTCATAACATAGGCATGGCAGTTGACTCTAAAGTAGGACTGTTAGTACCGAATGTAAAAGATGTACAAAATAAAACTATTTTGGAGATTGCAGCAGATATCACCCGTTTAACGACAGCTGCTCGTAGCGGACGTGTATCACCTAGCGACCTTAAAGGTGGCAGTATTTCAATTTCAAATATTGGGGCCTTAGGCGGAACAGTCGCAACACCTATTATCAATAAACCAGAAGTTGCCATTGTAGCGCTTGGTAAGTTGCAGGTATTGCCAAGATTTAATGCTGCTGGAGAAGTTGAAGCGCGTAAGATCATGCAAGTAAGTTGGTCTGGCGATCACAGAGTGATTGATGGCGGCACCATTGCGCGTTTCTGTAACTTGTGGAAGCTATACCTAGAGCAACCTCAAGAGATGCTACTGGCAATGCAGTAATCCTTGTCGTGTCTGTTAACCGTATAGAAGGTGCTTATTAAAGCACCTTTTTTATTTGCTTAAAGGCAATACTAAATTCATATTCGGATAAATATTTGGTCGTTTCGGGAGACCTTAGAGGTTTTGAAGTAAGTTAAATAGTGATTGGAATAATAGAAAAATAGAATAAGGATAAAGAGTTTTCAATTTGTGAACTATTCCGTATAATTCCGCTAATCTGTTATTGCCTTTGGTTGTTGTATGAGCGCGTTCGTCCCAAGTATTGAAACTATTGACTATCCATTCCCGCCTAAGCCTATGCCTTTATCTGATATAGAAAAAGAGCAATCGAAAGCACGTATAAAACAACTGCTAAAAGAGCGTAATGCGGTACTGGTTGCTCATTACTATACTGATCCAGAAATTCAAGCACTTGCTGAAGAAACTGGCGGCTGTGTTTCAGATTCCCTAGAGATGGCACGTTTTGGGCGAGATCACTCAGCAAAAACACTTATCGTTGCTGGCGTGAAATTTATGGGTGAGACTTCAAAAATTCTAAGTCCAGAAAAAACAGTGTTGATGCCAACACTTGATGCTACCTGTTCGTTAGATATCGGTTGCCCAATAGAAACCTTTAGCGAGTTTTGCGATGCACATCCAGATCACACTGTCGTGGTTTATGCCAATACATCCGCTGCAGTGAAAGCGCGTGCAGATTGGGTGGTCACTTCTAGCATTGCTCTGGAAATAGTTGAACACCTTGATAGTGAGGGAAAGAAAATAATCTGGGGGCCAGACCGTCATTTAGGCAGTTACATTGCCAAAGAAACTGGCGCAGAGATGTTGATGTGGCAAGGCGAATGTATTGTACATGACGAGTTTAAAGCGAAAGCATTAACCGAACTGAAGAAACTACATCCAACGGCCGCTGTTTTGGTTCATCCTGAATCTCCAGCAAGTGTGGTTGAATTAGCTGATGCTGTCGGCTCTACCAGTCAATTGATTAAAGCCGCTCAGACAATGGATAATGACAAGTTCATCGTTGCAACTGACAGAGGCATTTTCTATAAAATGCAGCAAGCGGCGCCTAATAAGGTGCTGATTGAAGCGCCAACAGGTGGTAATGGCGCAACGTGTAAAAGCTGTGCACATTGCCCATGGATGGCGATGAACGGCTTAAAAGCCATAGAAAGTTCATTAGAGATTGACGCACAACAGCATCATGAAATATTTGTTGATGAAAACCTTAGGCTTGATGCGTTAAAGCCGCTGGATCGTATGTTAAATTTCGCAAAAGAGTTGAATATGAAGGTAAAAGGCAATGCTTAATAATTGTTAAGTAATGTCAAAGTAATCATGTATTTTTGATCTAGATCACAACGGATTCGATGATGATTAAAAAGCCTGCAATAGCAGGCTTTTTTTGTGGGAATTTTATCAAACGACTGTTTACCTCCTGCTTGTATAGTTTATCCTAGCCACTAATTTGATTTAACAACTTAAAGGCTCACGAATGAAATGGAATTGGCTCGGCAACCTTTCGTTAAAGTATAAATTTTTTATTGTTATCGCCCCTTCTTTATTTGCATCAATTGTCTTTGGCGGGCTTTATGCCTTAGAACAATACAAATTAACCAAACAGTTAGATCAAGTATTAGTGTTAAGCGAACTCGCGGTCGCCAATAGTAGTATGGTACATGAAATCCAAAAGGAACGCGGTATGAGTGCCGGTTTTATTGGCTCTAACGGTAAGGCTTTTAACGCAACACTACCTGCGCAGCAACAAGATACTGACGAACTTATTCGCACTTTTGAGCTGTTTCTTGAAGGTAATACACTGCCAAATGAGTTTATTGCTGAGATCCGCAAAACTAACGCATTAATCGCGCAAATCCCTGATGTAAGAAGACAGGTACACGCTCTGTCTATTAGTGTCGCTGAAGAAGTTGCTTTCTATACTGAGTTAAATAAAGAGTTACTAAGTATTGTCGATCTAACCGCTAAGCAAGGTGCCAATCAGCAGATAGCAATAAAGGCTGCCGCTTTCTCAGCTTTCTTACAGATGAAAGAGCGCGCAGGTATTGAAAGAGCGGTACTCAGTTCAACGTTTGGTAATGACACCTTTAAAATGGGGACTTACCGCCGCTTTGTTACCCTAGTTTCTGAGCAAGAAGCGTATCAAGAACGTTTTCTAGCATTAACTGAACCGCAAAATTATACTGAGTACCATCAGCTATTAAACAATCCAGCATTCAAAGAAGTTACAGACTATAGAGCGATAGGTTTTAGTCAAAACCCGCAGCAGTTGAAGCAACAACAGCCTGAAAGGTGGTTTCAGACTTCTACACAACGAATAGAGCTGTTAAGCCAGTTTGAACAAGGTTTATCTAATGAATTGATGGCAGTGACAAAAGCTAGGCTCAATGTTGCAACTAAACATTTTTATATAACGTTAGCTGTTTTACTCTTGGTAGCAAGTTTGGTGATTTTTGTTTCGATGTCAGTGATACGCTTTATTCACAATAGTGTGGCAAACATCCAACGTAGTATGACTCTTGCGAGAGAGAATTTTGATTTAAGTGTCAGAATCGTTCAACACAGCGATGACGAATTTGGTGTCTTAGCAAAAGCTTTTAACGGAATGATGAACGACTTTGAAAAAGTGATAGCACACGTTCAAAACAACTCTAACGTTTTATTTAGGGCGATTGAGAAGTTAGAGCAACACTCTAACCAGCTAAAAAGTGATGTACAACTAGGGCATAGCGAAGCGGAGCAGGTCGCATCGGCAATGACAGAGATGAGTGCGACGGTTGCTGAAATTGCAGAGAATGCCGAAAATGCTTCAAACGCTTCAACTGAAGCGAATCTCGAAGCCCAAGAGGGTAATGAAGAGGTCGGTCGGTCGAGTGTCGCAATAGGTTTGTTAGCTAATGAAATCAATGATTCAGCAACTGCATTACAGGCGTTAGAGCAAGATATTCAGGGTATTGTTGCAGTTTCTGATGTAATTAGCGGTATTGCAGAACAAACCAACCTTTTAGCACTGAATGCTGCAATTGAAGCCGCTCGCGCTGGTGAAATGGGGCGTGGATTTGCGGTGGTTGCCGATGAAGTGAGAAACCTTGCGCAACGAGCTCAAACTGCAACAGGCGATATCAAAGAGATGACTGAGCGCTTAAGCTCTGGCGCTAATGTTGCGGTTAATGCGATGGACCGGGGCACAAAGCAGGCTGGAGAAAGTGTAGCAGAGGCGGAAAAGGTAAGCACTGAACTTAAAAAAATTGTAACTCATGTTGGTGTTATCGACAGTATGAATGAACAGATAGCTGCTGCCACCCATGAACAAAGCGCTGTGGCAGAAGAAGTGAACCAGAATGCATTGAAAATCAGTGAGATCTATGTGCAAACTCATGCCATTGCAGATGAGCTACAGGTCCTCACTAATGAGTTAGTCAACGGCTCAAACGATGTTGCGAAACAGGTCAGTAAGTTTACGCTTTCTTGATGTAATTTTGTACGCTTAGCGGGAATTTGGCTATCAAGTATGCAAACACATGAACTAGTCTCAAATACGCTTGACGCACATAAGGCTTTTGCGTAAAGTAGCGCTCCGTTGGCAGCATAAGTGCTTCTGGCTATTGTGATGATTAAACACGTAAAAATAATCAATTGGTGAGCTGGCTGAGTGGCTGAAGGCGCACGCCTGGAAAGTGTGTTTAGGTTTATCCCTAACGAGAGTTCGAATCTCTCGCTCACCGCCATATACTGAAAAGCCCGTTATCGAAAGATAACGGGCTTTTTGCTGTATTTTTTTGGCACTTCATCAATATTAAGAGTGTCAGTAACTAAAGAATTTTCGCTGTTCTTTACCTGCTGCATTTGAGTTGACTTTGTTTGGGTGCTTATACTCTTTCCAACAGGCAACTTTCTTACCTATATTCAAGTGCGGGAAACTCAATTCCTCATCAGAATCTACACCTATGAAGGCCAATAACTCACTCAAACTATTGGGTTTACTGACGTCGATGCTTAACAAGTCATCTCGCCCTTTAAAATAGGAGTGAACCGCTAGTTTATGTTGCTGATAACAATTTATAAGGTGTTGGTGATTGTCGGGGGTAGAAGTAGAAGATAATTTAAAGGTTTCATTAAAAGTACGTTTTAGTACTGGATTAAAGACCCCCGTTTTCAAATCTAAACTGGCTGCCATTTTATTAATTAACATCTGCATAGATGGCACCCAAAGAGAAAGCTCCCGCTCTAAATATACAAATTTGGAACCAGGGAATAAGGTGTCTAAATGCCGGTAATCGCAAAAGCAGGGCGAGTCTGACACTACGTCAGCTAATTCAAATGCTCTTTTTGTATAAGCAGTGTGAGCGACGTTAAATCCATAGTCTAACAGCGCTACACTAATACTGGTTGTTCCGGTTCGTGGAAGACCTATGATAAAAAGCTTGTTCATAATTTTAACCAACGACTAGGTAAACTGAAAGGGTAAGTTATTGTAGTTTTGACACTACAATAGAGGACTAAATAGGTAAAAAGTACGTTCTGCTATCCGGTTAGCAAGTGATCTTTTAGCCCACTGTTCAGGACAAACCTTGATTGAATCTGATAGGTAACTTTGTTGAACCTTCTGCAGATCTCGAGTAAAGCTAAGGTTGTCTACTGCTAATGTAACTTCAAAATTAAGCCATAAACTGCGCATATCTAAGTTAACGGTGCCGATCAAACAATGGTTTTCATCGATCACTACTGACTTTGTATGTAATAAGCCGCCAGTAAAGCGGTGGATCATCACGCCAGCATCAAGGAGTTGAGTGAAGAATGCACGACTGGCCCATTCAACCATGGTTGAGTCATTTTTATCAGGTACAATAATATCCACTTGTACCCCTCTTTGCGCAGCTATAACAAGTGCTAATTGCAGGTTTTCGCTGGGGACGAAATAGGGCGTAGTGATGACGATACTTTGTTGCGCTTGATAGATACTTTGTAATAAGACCTGATGAATTATTTCTTCTCGCATGCCTGGGCCAGAAGGGATCACTTGCACCAAATCTGTTATTTCATGTTCTTTGTGCGGTAAACATTCAGGCAATTCGGGCAGGGTACGATCGTTGGTTTCTACTTCCCAATCCCATGCGTGGATACTGTTTAACACGGGTACAGTTGTCCCTGTTATCCGAACCATTACATCGATCCACTCACCAACACCAGCATCTTGATTAAAATATTTTGGGTCTACGAGGTTCATCGAGCCTGTATAAGCAATGGTGTTGTCGATGACCACAATTTTTCTATGCAGCCGCAAGTCAAGTCGGCGGAAAAACATTCTTAACGGCGAAACTTCGAGTGCTTTAACAACGATAATTGAAGCATTGCTAAGGGTTTTAGGCCATTGGCTTTTGAAGAACGATCGACTTCCAGCGGCATCCAACAACAACTTAACTTTAATGCCTCTAGCTGCGGCATTAATTAATGCTTGTGCTACGTCATCTGCTTTTCCACCTGGTTGCCATATGTAAAACTCGAGATGGATAGATTCTTTTGCCTGATCTATATCTTCAATCAATTTAGTTAAGATTTCAGATGTTTGGTTCAGCAGGGTGAGTTGGTTATCGGCAAGTGCAGGGATCCCTATCTGCTTCTCGCATATAGCACTGATTGATTGGCCATACAGGCTTGATACATGGGGTGTATATTGGCGTACTTTATAAAGATTAGAGAACCATTTCTCGTAAGGTGTGAACATCGATTGTGCGCGCTCTGCACGTTTTTTCCCAAGATTTAGCTCACCAAATAATAGGTAGGCAAATGCCCCGCCCAATGGAACGATGTATATTATCATTAACCAGGCTAAAGACACGCCAATAGCGCGTCTTTTCACGACGACTCTGACTGTGATCCCTGCAATGACTAACCAATATACAAAAACGCCAGCGATGGTCAGCAATTGATAAAATTGGTACATATTTTCTTTGATAATTTAGGCCTTTGTAGAAATAGATTTACGGAGCTACCTTCATGACAGGTGACTTCGAAATTGATACTACCAATGTTTCTGCCACATGAGAGTAAAAGCTATTATAATGAAAAGATTACTGTAAATCTAAATTAGAAGCCGAATACATCACCATGTTTAGAATTCTCCGTAAACTGATATTGTTTTTGCTATTGATAGCAACATTGGTAGCCCTTTATGTGTACCAAAGTACAGTAATTCCGCAGCAAGATACATTGTTGTCAAACGAATCAAATAGTACTGACGCTGTTCAATGCTTCACCAACAAACCAATAGAGCCGCTTGATAGACACGGTAAACTGGATATTGCTATCTGGAATATTCATAAGCAAAAAAATAGCGGCTGGCAAAATGTGCTAAAAAAGCTAACCGAGAGAACAGATCTGTTACTGCTACAAGAAGCCAGTGCTACCGACGAATTTAGGTCATTGATAGATGAACAGTCTGAGGACTGGGTTATGGCAAAAGCCTTTCTATTTGCAAACCAACCTGTTGGAGTGATGAACCTTTCTAAAGGTTACCCCTCAAGCGTCTGTTCTTTTAGGTACAAAGAGCCATTGATTCAGTATCCTAAATCATTATTAATTTCCTATTATGAATTGTCAGACGATAGTGAGCTATTAGTGGTCAATATTCATAGTATTAATTTTGCTCTTGGTCTTGAAGAGTACCGTGCTCAATTGAATGTTGTGGCTGAAGCGCTGAAAGTGCATGCTGGGCCCATCATACTGGCGGGGGACCTGAATACTTGGAGTGATAGCCGTAATGAATATGTTTTAACTATCGCCAATAGCGCAGGATTAAAAGAGGCTGTACCTAGTATTGACTCTAGAACGCGTTTTTTCGGTAAAACTCCTGACCATATCTATTTCAGAGGATTAGAGCTTGTAAAAGCGGAGTCTATCGTTACTGATAGTTCAGATCACAATCCATTAAAAGCTTACTTTCGATTGATAAAAGTAATTCCTCAGTAATTTAGTACCAGCAAACATTGATAGGATAAAGCATGCATAATGCTCACGCATTACTTAAACAGTATTTCGGGTTTAACGCATTTAGAGAGGGGCAGGAGCAAGTCGTTAGTAATATACTTAACGGCTTAAGCGCGGCAGCAATTTTTCCTACAGGTTCAGGTAAATCACTTTGCTATCAATTACCAGCCACAGTGCTGCCTCACCTAACCTTAGTCGTGTCTCCGTTACTTGCGTTAATGCAAGATCAATTAGCGTTTTTAAAGACCCGTGGCATTTCTGCGGCCTCAATCGATTCTACTCAAACACCAGAGGAAGCAGCGTCGGTGCTTGACGGAGTATCGAATGGCAGTATAAAGGTGTTAATGATCTCTGTTGAGCGACTTAATAATGAGCGTTTCCGTCGTTTCATCGGTGGAATAGAAATATCATTATTAGTCGTCGATGAAGCGCATTGTATTTCAGAATGGGGGCATAATTTTAGGCCTGATTATTTGAAGCTTCCTAGTTATCAAAGAGAACTCAATATTTCGCAAGTATTATTACTTACAGCCACCGCGACCTCAAAAGTCATAGCGGATATGAGCAGTAAGTTTGCCATTGATGATAACTCTATCACTTTAACAGGGTTCTATAGGCCTAACCTGCATCTCAATGCGATAGGAATAGAGGAGGCCAGTAAGCAGCGGTACCTCACTGAATGGCTACAGACGAGGAAGCTAGTGAGCGGTATTATTTATGTTACGCTGCAAAAAAGCGCCGAATCGGTGGCAAGCCAGCTACAGCGCGCTGGATATAGCGTAATGGCCTACCACGCGGGAATGGATAGCGAACAGCGTAAAGCAATTCAAACTAAGTTCATGTCCGGTGAGGTACCAATTATTGTTGCTACTATCGCTTTTGGAATGGGGATAGATAAAAGTGATATTCGTTTTGTGGTGCATTATGACCTTCCTAAATCGATAGAAAACTATGCCCAGGAGATAGGAAGGGCTGGACGAGACGGCAGTGATTCTGAATGCTTAGTGTTAGCCAATAAAGATAACTTGAACGTGTTAGAGAATTTTGTCTATGGTGATACTCCAGAACTAAGCGCAATTTGCACTGTTATTGAACAGATTAAAGAACAAACTCAACAAAGTGACCAATGGGAGCTAATGTTGAATCAACTTTCTAGTACATCGAATATTAGGCCGTTGAGTTTGAAAACCCTGCTTGTTTATCTCGAAATGCAAGGCGTTATTAAAGCGAAATATAGTTATTTTGCCGAGTATAAGTACAAACTGCAAACTACTTTAGCAACGCTTATGAGCAAGTTTGACCCCGAAAGACAACAATTTATTAATGCCATTATTGATACTTCAGCAAAAGCAAAAATATGGTATAGCGCAGACCTTAAACAACTCGAAACATTTATTCCTAACAGCCGAGGTAGAGCGATTAAGGCGTTAGACTACTTGGACCAAAAACAGCTTATTGAATTACAGAGTAAACAACTCACCCAAGTATACGACGTCTACCAGGACAAATTGCAGGGACAAGGCTTAGCTGAAAGCCTCTTTAATCAATTCACGACTAAAGAGCGGAGCGAAATAGATCGAATTAATTTTCTAGTCAATTTTTTTGGCAGTAGCCATTGCCTAAGTCTCCAATTAGCGCAGTATTTTTCAGACCCTCATGCTGTTGCCGCTTGCGGCAGTTGCTCAGTTTGCCTAGGCCATCTCACTCAGTTACCAGAGCCCAAACAACTGCAAGAGCTAGATACTTATGATTTTGATGTGATCAGCGCTGATGCCATTTCAAAGCTTAAAACAAATGACTCTGCTGTTTTACTCACCCGGTTTTTATGTGGCCTAACTACGCCAATATTTACCAAACTTAAGATGAGGCAAACTTACGGCTTTGCCAAATTTGAACATTATCGTTTCAAAGATGTGTTTAATTGGGTAAACAAGCACAAAGAAAAGTAGCGCTTACTTAATTAGCTTATGCATAAAATGCATCTACTTATGCATTATGTGTAACGAAAACTTTCAGAAAAGAGTTTGTTAATGTAAAACATTTTAGAACATGCTTTACTTACTTCGAATTTATCGCGACACAGATCGCGAGAAACAATAATTAAGGGATATTAATGAAAAAAGCGGCACTTACACTTGCTATCGCATTATCAATTACTGGCTTAACAGCTTGTCAAAGCCAAACGACGATAGAAGCTAGCTCAGTCGAGTTAACTGAACAGAGTTTAAATTTTCAGGCGTTCAGTCAACAATTTATTGATGATTTATGGGTTGAATCACCAACCTGGGCTTTGTACAGCGGTTTCCATAAATATGATGGAGTACTTAAAGTCCCTAATGAGCAGGCTCGTCAAGCAAGCTTAAACTTTGTTAACAAGCAGTCGGCTTTATTAGCCAGTTTTGACAAAGCAAGCTTACCCGCGAGTTTGCTTACTGATTATCGCTTAATTGAAAACCTAATTGGCGAAATGCGCTGGAACATTGAGACATTTAAGTCATGGCAATGGAACCCGGCTAGCTACAATGTCGCCGGTGGATTTGCTCAAATTATTAATGAAGATTTCGCTCCACTTGATGAGCGTCTTATTTCAATATTGTCAAGAATGCAGAATGTCCCCGCTTATTATGCAGCAGCCAGAGAAAACATAAACAACCCAACTATTGAGCATACTCAACTTGCGATAATGCAAAATGAAGGTGCTTTTTCTGTATTTAATAATGATTTGTTAGACAAAGTCATCGCATCTAATTTATCAAATGCTCAAAAAGCCCTGTTTGTAACGCGCTTTAACAAAGTAACTATCGCTATCAATGAACATATAGATTGGTTAAAGACACTTGAAACCAAGCTAAGTAGGGAGGGGGCACGCAGCTTTAGGATTGGAGAAGAGCTGTATGAGCAAAAGTTTGCTTTTGACATACAAGCAGGGATGAGTGGAAAAGCGTTATACAAAAAGGCGCTTGCGGATAAAAGTCGCGTCCAAGCAGAAATGAGCAAAATAACTGAAAAGTTATGGCCAACTTATTTCGATACGCCCATGCCGACAGATAGCAAGGTTGCAATTAAACAACTTATCGATAAATTGTCAGCCAAGCATGTCAAACGTGATGATTTTGTCGATGAAGTAAGGGCTCAAATCCCCGAGTTAGTCGCTTTTGTTAATGAAAAGCAACTAGTCACACTTGATCCAAATAAACCTCTAGTTGTGCGTGAGACACCCGCATACATGCGCGGTTATGCTGGGGCGTCTATTAGTGCTCCAGGGCCTTATGAAAAGTCAGGCAATACTTATTATAACGTTACTCCACTAGATGGGATGAGTGAAGAGTCTGCAGAAAGTTACCTTAGAGAATACAACCATTGGATTTTACAAGTACTCAATATTCACGAAGCAATACCAGGCCATTACACTCAATTAGTCTATTCAAATGAATCTCCAAGTTTAATTAAAAGCCTATTTGGTAACGGTGCAATGGTGGAAGGTTGGGCTGTGTATACTGAGCGCATGATGTTGGAAGAGGGATATGGTAATTTCGAACCAGAAATGTGGCTGATGTATTACAAGTGGAATTTGCGCGTTATCTGTAACACTATTCTTGACTACAGTATTCAAGTAAATGGTATGACTGAAGAGCAAGCTCTGGACTTGATGATGAATGAAGCCTTCCAGCAAAAAGCAGAAGCCCAAGGTAAATGGCGTCGAGCAACGCTAAGCCAAGTACAACTAACCAGCTACTACTCTGGTTATCGTGAAATATATGATTTTAGAGAAGAGTATAAAGCGTTGAAAGGTGATAAATTCGACCTTAAAGCTTTCCATGAGGAGTTTTTGAGTTACGGTAGTGCTCCTGTAAAATATATTAGAGAACTCATGCTAGCAAAGTAGCAGTTTTACAGGGCCATTTTGGACTACATTTTTGTTATAAAGCCAGTAACTAAACGTTACTGGTTTTTTTGCCTAAAGTAATTGAATTAATGTGACGAAAGCAAAGAATTTGTACTAGCAAAATAAGCTGACCTAGTGTAATCTCAATGATAATTGTTCGCATTTAGATTCTTAGAAATGAAAAATGTACTAGTTGTTGATGATGATCTTGTTTTACAAAGCCTTTTAAAGAGTGGTTTAGAAGCTGAAGGCTACGTTGTATCGTTGGCCTCAAATGGCTTTGAAGCACTTGAAAAGTTGAAGTGCTCGTCAGTAGATGTCATCATTTTGGACATAAATATGCCGACTTTGGATGGCATTGAAATGCTCAAACTCCGTAAAGATAAAACGCCCGTTATTGTTATTTCATCATTAGATACAGAGCAAGATCGGGTTAATGTATTCGAATTGGGCGCCGATGACTTCCTGAGTAAACCGTTTAGTCAACGAGAGCTTCTAGTCAGAATAAATGCTATTAAGCGCAGAATTGCTTTAGTTAGAAATGAAAGCCATCTCACTGATGAGTTAGCGATGGATGTGTTATTTGATGATAGTAGTTACAGTGTCTCAATATCTGCCAAAGAAGTTTCCTTCACTCAAACCGAGTTTAAGCTATTTAAGTACCTATTTGAACGTAAGGGCAATGTAGTCGCTAAAGATGAACTACAACTCAGAGTATTGCAAAAAGAGTTAGGGCAATTTGACCGTAACCTCGATATGCATATTAGTAATACACGAAGGAAACTCGCAGCTACTCAGTTACCTAAATCTTTAATTAATACTGTAAGAGGCAAAGGCTACAGTTTTGCAGAACAGTAATACTAATCAATATAAAGATTTGCTCGCTCTGCGATAATTTAGCAGCTTTGAGGTAATGTCATTAAATGCTCCTCGATAACTACTCCTGCGTGACTCTCGATAATCACTGCTGCATTATTCTAACTTTGAGCATCCTTACTCTCGTAACTCCTATATCTGATCTCTAAGGAGGCAGGGAATGCCTAATTTTGTATGGAACAAAATAGACCATATAGTCGAGTATCAATGACATTCACCACATCTTATCTCCAGCGATTGAGGGAATGCCCTAAGCATGTCTGCAACATGCTAGGCTATGTGGTTTGAAATGAAGAACATAGTTATCCTACATTCAAGTTCATTAAAACAGCATCAAAGCCGCTAAAACTCGCCTAAAAGGAGTGTTTTTGGCAGCCTACTTCGGCAACGAATAAACTCATAAGGGAATAACTAAAGTATCATTTACCCGTCTTGAATTAGTCGCTATAAAAAATGCTGAGTAGACCAATTTCTTATACTGATTGGCATAAGAGAGTCATAGAATCAAAAAAGGGAGCAATTAGCTCCCTTTTTGAACACTGAATTTGATTGATTATTTTAGCAAGATAGTTGGGTCAACAAACTCAAGGTTTAGTGCTTCAGCAACTTCAGCGCAAGTGATCTTCCCGTGCATAACGTTCAAGCCGTTTAGCAGGTGCTTATCTTGCAGTAATGCTTCGCGGTAACCTAGCTGTGCGAGTTTGATAATGTAAGGCAACGTTGCATTGTTCAAAGCAAATGTAGAAGTACGTGCTACGGCGCCAGGCATGTTTGCCACACAGTAGTGAACCACTTCGTCTACGATATACGTTGGCTCTTGGTGTGTAGTTGCGTGTGACGTTTCAATACAGCCACCTTGGTCAATAGCAACGTCTACGATTGCAGAACCAGGCTTCATTGCAGCAATATGTTCCTTGGTAACTAATTTAGGTGCCGCAGCACCTGGAACCAATACACCACCAATAACAAGATCTGCTTCAAGCACATGCTTTTCGATTGCATCAGCAGTAGAGTAGATAGCTTTAACTTTATTGTCGAACTGAGCATTAAGACGACGAAGCGCATCAATACTACGATCAAGAATGACTACGTCCGCTCCAAGACCCACAGCCATTTGTGCTGCGTTTGTTCCAACCATACCGCCACCGATAATGACGACTTTTGCTGGCTCAACGCCCGGAACGCCACCTAGTAGCATGCCGCGTCCGCCCATTGACTTCTCAAGTGCCATAGCACCGGCCTGAATTGACATACGACCAGCGACTTCTGACATTGGCGCAAGTAGTGGTAGAGCACCGCGGTCATCGGTAACAGTTTCATAAGCAATACAAACAGAACCACTTTTAACAAGGTCTTCTGTTTGTGGTAAGTCTGGCGCTAAGTGTAGGTAGGTAAATAGAAGTTGATCTTCTCTTAACATAGCGCGTTCAACGGCTTGAGGTTCTTTTACTTTAACAATCATCTCTGACTGAGCAAAAACTTCAGCTGCAGTTTCTAGGATTTTAGCGCCAACATTAACGTAATCTTTGTCTGAAAAACCAATGCCGGAGCCAGCATTTGTCTCAATAAAAACCTCATGACCACGTAAGGTCAGTTCACGAACACTAGAAGGTACCATGCCTACACGATATTCGTGGTTTTTGATTTCTTTTGGAACGCCAATAATCATCTTAGAGCCTCAATTTCGCATAAAAACCCATTTACTATGGGTGTAATTGTTATTTTGAATTGCCTGAACGTGAATGTTTCAGGGAAATCTAGTATAGTATTCCTTCGGCAGTTTATGCTGCTGAAGTTTATCTAAACACAGTGTTTTATTTGGTTATAGATGCAATTCAAGGTTAAAAATATGGTTAATAATAAAAAGAGTCCTATAAAAGACTTAGATCGTATAGATCGAAATATACTCAACGAGTTACAAATTGATGGACGTATTTCGAATGTCGAGCTATCGAAGCGTGTAGGGCTGAGTCCCACTCCTTGTCTAGAAAGAGTTAAAAGGCTTGAAAAACAAGGGTATATCAAAGGATATACAGCATTAGTTAATCCCCACTATTTGGGTGCATCTTTACTCGTGTTTGTTGAAATTACACTAAATCGAGACACTGCAGAAGTTTTCGATAAGTTTAATAATGCCGTGCAACTACTTGATGATATACAAGAATGTCATTTAGTTTCAGGCGATTTTGACTACTTATTGAAAACTCGTGTTTCTGATATGTCTGCTTACAGACGTTTATTAGGGGAAACCTTACTAAAATTACCTTCAGTCTCTGACACGCGCACATATGTGGTGATGGAAGAGGTTAAGCAAACTAATCGTGTAGCTATCAATACTATCTCAGATATGTAGTTTCGTTGTTTTATCGTACAAGAAGGGAGTCAGCCGACTCCCTTTTTTTATACAAAATACAATTGATACAAAATGATGCAAAGTATTCATGTGAATACTTATTCACTATTCTGTTCTGCTTCCAAACGCTGCAAAACAAACTCATTTCTGGTATCTTACTGACATTATCGTCTTTTTTATTGTAGGTTTGCGATTGTCTAAGGCAAATAGTGTAAAAACCCTTTCCGGCGTACAAAGGCTATTAGAAGGTAGTCTGATCATATGTTGCATGATTGCAACTTACATACTTATCGCGTTGAGCAGTTTTAATGCATCCGATCCCGGTTGGAGTCAATCCAATTTCGATGGAGACATACAAAATCTAACTGGTGCAGTAGGCGCATGGTTAGCAGATGTTTTGTTTTATATCTTTGGATACACGGCTTATATCATTCCGATCATTATCGCGCTAACCGGCTGGCTGTTATTTAAACGAACCCATAAACTATTAGAGATTGATTATTTTTCAGTCGGTCTTAGGCTAATAGGATTTCTTCTAATTGTATTTAGCTTAGCAGCTCTAGGAAGCATGAATGCCAATGGGTTATATGAATTCTCGGCAGGTGGCGTAGCTGGTGATGTTATTGGCCAAGCGATGCTACCGTACTTCAATCAGTTAGGCACAACCTTACTTTTACTGTGTTTCGTTGGAGCTGGCTTTACCTTACTTACCGGCATCAGCTGGTTAACTGTTATCGACATGACTGGGTTCGCTACCTTGTGGTGCTTGAAAGCACTACGAGAACTCCCTGCAAGATTAACCCCTGAAAAAGAGGAGACCGAAGACACTCGAGGGTTTTTGTCGGTTGTGGAGCGCTTTAGAGAAAAGCGCAGTAAAGAGCAGGCAGAAGATGAGTATCAACAAGATGAAGAGCATCTTGAAGTTATAAACGAACAAGTTGAACCCCACACTGAGTCCCGAATTGAACCGCAGTTGACACCATCTGAGCCGCTTAAAGAGCCAACCATACAGGCGCCTTGGGTTAGCGAAAATATAGATGAACTCGAAACAATTGATTTTGGTTCAAAAGAATCAACTGGCGCAGTCAATGCCAGTAAGCGTATTAAAGAAGATAAGGCCAAAATTGTAGACGGTATTGTTATTCTACCTGGACAAGAAGAGCAAGCACTGTCAGCTCCGATGGACCCGTTACCAAGTATCTCTTTACTCGATGTACCTAATCGCCAAAGTAATCCAATCAGCCAAGAAGAGTTAGAACAGGTCGGTAAGCTAGTAGAAGTTAAGCTTGCCGATTTTAACATTACTGCCAAAGTTGTTGGCGTATTTCCAGGTCCAGTCATTACTCGCTTTGAGCTAGAGTTAGCGCCGGGAGTCAAAGCATCAAAAATTACTAACTTATCGAAAGACTTAGCACGCTCATTACTTGCTGAGAATGTTCGAGTCGTTGAAGTTATCCCTGGTAAAGCTTACGTCGGCTTGGAGTTACCGAATAAATTCCGCGAAACCGTATTTATGCGTGACGTACTCGACTGCAAAGAGTTCAGAGATAACCCATCCCATTTGAGCATGGTTTTGGGCGCAGACATTGGTGGCAAACCCGTTATTGTCGATTTGGGTAAAATGCCGCATCTATTAGTTGCTGGTACAACAGGCTCTGGTAAGTCAGTCGGCGTGAACGTAATGATCACCAGCTTACTGTATAAATCAGGACCTGACGATGTACGGTTCATTATGATTGATCCGAAGATGTTGGAACTTTCAGTCTATGAAGGGATCCCACATCTTTTATGTGAAGTTGTTACCGATATGAAAGAAGCAGCCAACTCTCTGCGTTGGTGCGTCGGTGAAATGGAGCGCCGTTATAAACTTATGTCTGCATTAGGTGTTCGTAACTTGAAAGGCTATAACGCCAAAATCAAGCTGGCAAAAGAGGCTGGAGAGCCTATCTTTGACCCACTTTGGAAATCGTCAGACAGTATGGAACCTGAAGCTCCTGAGCTGGATAAGCTTCCTTCGATTGTGGTTGTAGTTGATGAGTTTGCTGACATGATGATGATAGTCGGTAAAAAAGTTGAAGAATTGATTGCCCGAATTGCACAAAAAGCACGAGCAGCTGGGATACATTTAATACTTGCAACACAAAGACCATCAGTCGATGTCATTACAGGCTTGATTAAAGCTAACATCCCGACTCGTATGGCATTCCAAGTATCATCTCGAATTGACTCTCGAACCATTCTTGATCAGCAGGGTGCGGAGACATTACTGGGTATGGGTGATATGCTTTATCTGCCTCCAGGTACCAGTGTTCCTAGCCGTGTTCACGGGGCATTTATTGACGATCATGAAGTCCATAAAGTTGTTGCTGATTGGCACGCTCGTGGTAAGCCTCAATATATTGACGATATTCTTCAAGGCTCCGCTGAAGGAGAGCAGGTTCTGCTTCCTGGTGAAGCGAGTGAGTCTGATGAAGATACCGATGCACTCTATGACGAAGCAGTTGCGTTTGTCACTCAAACTCGTCGAGGCTCAATTTCAAGCGTACAACGCAAATTTAAAATTGGATATAACCGAGCCGCTAGGATTATTGAACAGATGGAACTTCAAGGTGTGGTAAGTGCCCAAGGACATAACGGTAATCGAGAAGTATTAGCACCGCCACCGCCAAAAGTCTTTGATTAAAGCGTGATATATAATGATGCTGTTGTTGGTAGAACAAATAGCAAAGTCAAAATCAGTGTTGGTAAGTAGCCAACCCGGAGAAACAGATATGAATAAACTGATCGCGATAGCGATTGTAAGCTTGCCTCTTTTAACCCACTTTTCGGCTCAAGCAGATGCGTCAGAGCAGTTAAAAGTTAAGCTTGCTGAAATAGACAACTTAAAGGCCAATTTCAGCCAGACTGTCACAGATATAAACGATAAAGTCATCCAGACTGGCGAAGGTGTTTTTGCACTTGCTCAACCAAACCAATTCTACTGGCACCTTACTGCCCCTGATGAATCTTTGATTGTTGCCGATGGCACCGACGTATGGATCTATAATCCATTTAACGAAGAGGTGTCTGTAATGGATGTGAACCAAGCCATCAGTGCCTCGCCTATCGCTTTACTGGTGCATGATGATGCTAAAACCTGGGCGCAGTACCAAGTGACTAATACCGACCAGTGTTTTGCAATTAGCCCAATCGATAAAGATGCAGGTGTATCAGAAGTTGAAGTTTGTTTTAACGAAACAACCTTAACGGAAATGGTCTTAAAGGATCAGCAGGGTAATACCAGTAGCTTCTTGCTTTCTGAACAGACTACACTGGATAAAAGTGAGAAGAATTTGTTTAAATTTGTCGTTCCTGAAGACGTTGATATTGATGACCAACGTTTAAAGTCACCTAATTAAGAGTATTTCGTGAGCAGTTTTAGTTTTGATTTCGCTCCAGATTTTCGGCCGCTTGCGGCAAGAATGCGACCTGAAACATTATCGCAATATATAGGGCAACAGCATTTATTGGGAGAAGGGCAGCCATTAAGGCAAGCTTTAGAGGCCGGTAGAGCCCACTCTATGATGTTTTGGGGGCCACCAGGTACTGGAAAGACAACCTTAGCAGAACTTGTTGCCAGTTACGCTAACGCCCACGTCGAGCGGATTTCTGCCGTGACCTCCGGCGTAAAAGAGATCCGCAGTGCTATTGAGCACGCAAAAAGCGTGGCTCAATCTAGAGGCCAACGAACGTTACTTTTTGTCGATGAGGTGCATCGATTTAATAAGAGTCAACAAGATGCTTTCTTGCCATTTATAGAAGATGGCACAGTGATTTTTATCGGGGCGACGACTGAAAACCCTTCATTTGAAATAAACAATGCTTTGTTATCTCGTGCACGAGTTTATCTTATCAAGCAACTCACTATCGAGGAAATATGTCAGATTACTCAGCAAGCTTTACTGGATGAAGAGCGTGGTTTAGGCAAACGTAAGCTGATTTTACCGCCGGATGTAGCCATAAAGTTGGCCAAAGTGTGTGATGGTGACGCCCGAAAAGCACTTAACCTTATTGAGCTCATTAGTGACATGCTCAAAGATGGTGAAGTTTTTACCGAAGAGATGATCGTACAGGTTGCTGGACAACAACTTGCGGGTTTTGATAAAAATGGCGATCAATATTACGACCTAATTTCTGCAGTACACAAATCAATACGAGGCTCAGATCCTGATGCTGCGCTGTATTGGTATTGTCGAATGCTTGAAGGTGGCTGCGATCCGCTTTATATCGGCAGACGCTTATTAGCCATTGCGTCTGAAGATATCGGGAATGCGGATCCAAATGCAATGACCGTAGCAGTTAATGCGTGGGAATGCTTTCACAGAGTTGGGCCCGCAGAAGGTGAGCGAGCAATAGCACAAGCTGTACTTTATTTAGCGAGTGCTCCTAAAAGCAATGCTGTTTACACAGCCTTTAAAGCAGCACGCCAGTTAGCGAGAGAGACTGCGAATGAAAGTGTGCCTGAACATTTACGCAATGCTCCAACTAAACTGATGCAAGACATTGGTTATGGTGAAGGCTATCGCTATGCGCATGATGAACCAAATGCTTACGCAGATGGCGAAGTTTATTTGCCTAAATCAATCGCTGGAAGCCAGTTTTATTTCCCAACCGAACGTGGATTTGAAAAACGTATAAAAGAGAAACTGGCTAATTTGTCCGAGCTAGATCTTAAAAGTAAGGTGAAAAGATATGAATAATGTCCTTTTTGTTGCGCTAGGTGGCTCTATTGGCGCAGTTTTACGCTATCTTATCTCAATATTGATGCTTCAGGTGTTTGGTAGTGGTTTCCCTTTTGGTACACTTATGGTCAATATTTTGGGTTCCTTTTTAATGGGCGTAGTTTACGCTCTTGGACAAGTCAGTGAAGTGAGCCCAGAAATAAAAGCATTTATTGGTGTGGGTATGTTAGGTGCCCTAACTACGTTTTCTACTTTTTCCAATGAGTCACTGTTGTTGATGCAGGAAGGTTATTTGGTCAAAGCGATTTTGAATGTTGTTGTCAATGTTGGCGTTTGCATATTCGTCGTCTATTTAGGGCAGCAATTGGTATTTTCTCGTTATTAACTATTAAGATAATAAGACATGTTAGATCCAAAATTTTTGCGTAATGAATTAGAAGTAACCGCTGAACGTTTAGCCACTCGTGGTTTTATTTTAGATGTCGAACGTTTAGGCAAATTAGAAGAGAAACGTAAGTCACTGCAAGTCAGTACTGAAGAGTTACAAGCATCTCGTAACGCTATCTCTAAATCTATCGGTCAAGCAAAAGCTAAAGGTGAAGATGTTGCACCGATTATGGCAAAAGTTGGAACGTTAGGTGCTGAGCTCGATGCTAAAAAAGTTGAGTTGGCAGCACTTTTAGATGAGCTTAATGCTATCGCTATGAGTGTGCCCAACCTACCGGATGAATCTGCGCCTATTGGTGCTGATGAGTCTGAGAATGTCGAAATTCGTCGCTGGGGTACACCAAAAGAGTTTAACTTTGAAGTTAAAGACCACGTTGAACTTGGCGAAACTCTCGGTGGGCTTGATTTTAAAAACGCGGTAAAACTTACCGGTTCTCGATTTATCATTATGAAAGGCCAAATTGCACGCATGCACCGCGCTCTAGCGCAGTTTATGCTAGACCTTCATACTACGGAGCACGGTTACACTGAAGCTTATGTACCATTGTTGGTAAACGAAGATAGTTTACTTGGCACTGGCCAACTTCCAAAGTTTGGTGAAGATTTATTCCATACCAAACCAGCCACAGAAGAAGGGCAAGGGTTAAGTCTTATTCCGACTGCAGAAGTACCATTGACTAATATCGCCCGTGATTCAATTATTGATGAAGATGACTTGCCTGTCATGATGACTGCGCATACGCCATGTTTCCGTAGCGAAGCGGGCTCTTATGGCCGTGATACCCGTGGCCTTATTCGCCAACATCAGTTTGATAAAGTAGAGCTAGTACAGTTAGTTAAGCCTGAAGACTCTATGCAAGCACTTGAAGAGTTAACTGGCCATGCGGAAACTGTATTACAGAAGCTAGGCTTACCATATCGTACGGTAGTACTATGTACTGGCGATATGGGCTTTGGCGCGGCTAAAACGTTTGATATTGAAGTTTGGCTTCCAGCCCAAGATACGTTCAGAGAGATCTCTTCATGTAGTAACATGCAGGATTTCCAGTCTCGTCGTATGCAAGCGCGTTTTAAAGCTAAATCTGCTAAGAAGCCAAGCTTACTTCATACATTAAATGGTTCTGGTCTTGCTGTTGGGCGTACTTTAGTCGCCGTGTTAGAAAACTATCAAAATGAAGACGGCTCAATCACAGTACCAGAAGTGTTACGTGGTTACATGGGTGGTTTAGAAAAAATAGGCTAGAGTGTTAGTCATCAAAAAAGCCTCTACTTAGTAGAGGTTTTTTTATATCTCATATCCAGCGAAACCTTGTTGCGACTAATTTAATAATTTGGCGTTCACTTTAGATTTTATTTAAAATTAGTGGATGATTATTAGATATTCATAGCTATATAGATAAATTTTGTTTTTAGTCAATAAAACTCGCTTTCTACCTAGCTACTTCAGTGGTATAAATACAGCCAAATTCCCCTACAAATCTCTATTTAGGAAAGCAGTTATGATATTTTCCCAGGTTGAACTTGCCCCAGCCGATCCAATTTTAGGCCTTACCGATGCATTCAAGGCTGATCCACGTGATGAGAAAGTAAACTTAGGTGTTGGGATCTATAAAGACGAGTCTGGAAAAACACCCATCCTAAAAGCGGTTAAATTAGCGGAAGAAAAGTTGCTCGCGACAGAAATGAGCAAAAGCTATTTAGGTATGGAAGGCGTTCAGGCTTATAACCGCGCAGTGCAATCTTTACTGTTTGGAGCGGATCACACCGTGGTTAACAATGCTCGCGCGTTAACGGCACAAGCTCCAGGTGGCACAGGTTCTCTTCGTGTAGCCGCAGAGTTTCTAGTTCGCCATACGAAATCCGATACGATTTGGGTCAGTAACCCAACATGGGCTAATCACCATAATATTTTCAATTCTGCTGGCTTGAAAACAAAGTCTTACGGTTATTATAAAGCAGAAACTCATGGTCTGGACTTTGATGCAATGAAAGCCGACCTTGAAGGTGCTAAAGAGGGCGACTTAGTGTTATTGCACGGATGTTGTCATAACCCAACTGGCATCGATTTAAATGAAGTGCAATGGCAGGAAATAGCCGAACTTTGCTTAAGCAAATCATTGGTGCCGCTATTCGACTTCGCATACCAAGGTTTTGGTGCTGGTGTAGAGGAAGATGCTGAAGGGCTGCGTATAGTTGCCAGTATTGTCCCTGAGTTAATTGTTGCTAACTCTTTCTCTAAAAACTTCGGGCTTTACAATGAGCGCATTGGCGCTATTACTGTCGTTGCTGGTAATGATGCAGAAGCGGTGAATGCGTTTAGCCAGATAAAAAGTACTATTCGTGCATCATACTCAAACCCACCTGCTCATGGTGCGCTAATCGTTAGCACGATTTTAGAAGATGAATCGTTAAAACTGATGTGGCAGCAAGAGCTGCAAGAGATGAGAGAGCGTATCGCAGAGATGCGAGCTTTATTTGTTCAATCTTTAAAAGAGAGTGGCGTAAGTCAGGACTTTAGCTTTATCTCTACTCAGAATGGAATGTTTAGTTTTTCTGGATTAAACAAAGAGCAAGTATCCCGATTGAAAAATGAGTTTGGGGTCTATATTGTCGGTTCTGGACGCATTAGTGTTGCAGGTATGACAAAAACCAATATGCCTAACATATGTAAGGCTATTGCAGCAGTGCTATAAAGAATTTTGACTGTAGTAAAAAAGGACCCTTAGGGTCCTTTTTTTATGTATTTTCTAGCTGTGTAAGTTTGTCGGGGATCATTTCAGCTAATGCAGTAGCTAAGGCTCTTTTGTCATGTAAACCACGGTGATGGCTACTTCTTAACGGGTAGTAGCTGATATATCCGTCTTGTGATGGTGTATCCCCATGGCGCAATACTTTATCTACGATCTTCAGGCCCAACACTTGATGACACCAGTCAAGTTTTTGCGCTAAACCACAATTGGCTATCGGTGACGGTTCTTCGGTTAAATTATCGATTAATATCACTTCAGCATTTGACTCAGCTAGGGCCTTGGCTATTTTTGGTAGTAGCAACGGCGGCATAATACTGGTTAAGAAACTACCAGGCCCGAGAATAATGATGTCAGCTTCTCTTATCGCTTCACAAGCTTCACAGGTGGCTTGAACTATAGGATCAAGTGACAGAGCAATCGGGGTATCTTCCATTTTGTCAACATTGATCTCACCAAAAACACTTCGTCCACACGCTTCCATGGCGACTAGGTGAGTGGGCTCTTCAGACATTGGTATTAATCGTGTTTCAATGTTTAAAAATTGGCGAACTAAATTGATTGCTTCGAGAGGCCTGACACAAAGCTCATCTAATGCTGTCAGCATCAAATTGCCAAGATTGTGACCATTAAGCTCACTTTCACCATTAAAACGGTATTCAAACATCAGTGAACCGACAGATGGTTTTTTAGAAAGTTGAGTAAGGCAGTTACGCAGGTCGCCCCAAGCGATACAGTCTTTTTCTGCGCGCAATCTTCCCGTCGAACCGCCATTATCCGTCGTAGCGACAATCCCTGTTAATTTCGGACCAAGAAACGACAGTGTTGATAATACACGCCCTAAACCATGTCCTCCACCAATGGCGACAACATGTTGATATTGATTGAGTGCATTGTTTTTCAAAAGGGCCTCCTTCCTGAATACCCAAGTATTTTAATTCTTATTGGCATTATAACGACTTAAACAGAATTTTTCGCGATGAAATCTGATCCTAGCTGTCATATAATACAAAATTAGATAATAAGACTTAACATATTTTGTATTTTTAGAGGGCGTGCAGTGAAGACAGGTAAAGTAGGTTTGTTTACCATCGCTTTTGGCGTTGTTATAGGTGGTTTTTTACTTGTTAGGCTAACACTGATCCCCGAACAAGAAAGTGAGAACTTGCGATTAGGTAAAGCAATTAAGAACTCTGCTATCGAGAGTAAGGTGCCTAATTTTAGTGAGATTAAAGATATTAAAGCGAAAAAGAAGGCATTTTTCGATTTTCTGCGTCCATCAGTCAAGCACCAAAATGCAGTTATCAAAGCTGAACGAGAGTTTCTACTTGGCATTAAGAGCCAAATAGAAAGTGATAAACAATTGACTGATGCGGACGAATTTCGTCTACAACAGATAGCCGAAAAGTATCAATATACCTCAAGGCGCATCAACAGTAACACAATTGATAAGCTATTAGTTCGGGTTGATGTGGTTCCAGAACAAATGGTATTGATTCAAGCTGCCAATGAAACCGGGTGGGGCAGTTCTCGTTTTGCTAGGGAAGGTCTAAATTTCTTCGGTCAATGGTGCTTTAGAAAGGGTTGTGGATTAGTACCACAATCGCGTACAACAGGTTTATCGCATGAAGTCGCTGTTTTCAAAACAGTAGAAGACTCAGTCGCTTCTTATATGCGCAACTTAAACTCAAACGCTGCTTACTCCGTGTTTAGGTCTATTCGAGCGGATATGCGTGCAGATAACCAAGTGCCTACGGCAGAAAAACTAGTGTATGGCTTAGTTAATTATTCAGAAAGACAAGAAGCTTATATTGATGAGTTGCTTGAAATGTTACGTCAAAATCAACCGTATTTAGTGGACAAAAATGAAAAAACACCTGCTGCTTAGCCTTATTATTCTAAGTTGTTCAGCGGTACACGCTGAACCTATATCACTAGAGTACCAAGGGTTCTATCAACGCCTTAAACAAGTTAACAAGGGGAATTATCAACTCGTTGAAGTTGCTTTTTCTGTGTCGAAAGCAAATGACTGTAAAGTGATTGATGGCACTATCACCACAGAGAAAGAATCTTACCCTCTAACAATAACGAAAGAGCAAAGAATATTTTTACCCTACGATGTGAAGTTAAAATCTGATCGGGCATTGGTCAATCTTAATGTCGATGGCGATGCGAACTCTTGTGCTATCGCCATGCAGGTTAGAGCCAAGAATACCAAGCTAGCCTATGAGGCATCAGAGTTATTGCAAATACAGTCCGAGATGGACGCCTTATTAAACCAAATGCAGGGATTTCCTATGCGTTACTTCTCATCAGACATCGCGGGTCTAAACCTAGAGTTTGGTACTGAAGTAATCATGACGTTAGATGGCAAGCAAATACCGGTAAGTGGTACTTATCGTTTAGCCAAGGGACGTCATTGAACAATTAAAGTCTATTGAGTTTACTCAGTCACCCAAGGTCATTAGCCCCTGGACGGCTCACTAGTAACTGATAGCGTAACAAAAAGCCCTCTTAATAGAGGGCTTTTTTAATGGCTTTAATCAGTCTAGCTATGTGGACTATAAGTACTGACAACATCGATACGGGCAGCTTTATCTAAATCAATGTGGCCATTATTAGCGATATCTACAAAATCAAAAGCGGGTAGGTCGGATTCTGCTACATCACCTTTTAAAGGGGCGTCAGCATTTCTCTCTAACGCTAGGAAATCAAACTTTTCTCTGTCAACACCCTGAGACGGAGCTGTGTGTTGCATCGCTGTAAAGATTGTTTCTATACGGCCTGGGAAATCTCTATCCCACTGAACTAACATCTCTTTTACTGCTGCGCGTTTAAGGTTTTCCTGGGAGCCACAAAGGTTACAAGGGATAATAGGAAACTGCTTTAACTCTGCATATTCTGCAATATCTTTCTCGCGACTATAGGCAAGAGGGCGTATGACCATGTTGGCACCATCGTCAGACAACAGCTTTGGCGGCATAGCTTTCATTTTACCGGCAAAGAACATGTTCAAAAATAGGGTCTCAATGATGTCATCTCTATGGTGGCCAAGAGCTATTTTGGTTGCGCCAATTTTTTGAGCAAAACCATAAAGAGTACCACGACGTAAGCGTGAGCATAACGAACAGGTTGTCTTACCTTCTGGAATTTTGTCTCTTACGATCGAATAGGTATCTTTCTCTAAGATATGATAAGCGACACCGAGCTTATCAAGATAAGCTGGTAAAATCTCTTCAGGAAAGCCTGGTTGTTTTTGATCGAGGTTAACTGCGACTATCTCAAATTTAATCGGTGCACGTTGCTGAAGGTTAACCAGAATGTCGAGCATAGCATAACTATCTTTACCACCGGATAAGCAGCACATGACACGATCGCCTTCTTCGATCATGTTGTAATCGCCTATTGCTTTACCAACTTCAGAGCGCAAACGCTTTTGCAGCTTATTGGTTCGAGAGATCTGTTCTGGTGTTAATTCTTCGGACATAAAAAAACGCGCCTAGTACACAAATGTTCAGGGCGCGTATTATTCCAGCTAATCAGCTCTGGGTAAAGTCTATTAGTGGTTATGCTTCATCTAGTGGAGATTTATACCCGTCTGGTTTAACGGCTAGTAGATCACAGTTGATGCTGTCAATGACATGCTCAGCAGTATTGCCGATTAAAGCCGCTGAAATCCCAGTTCTACCTACGGTACCCAAAATAACAAGTTCTGCATCGAGCTTTTCTGCGAGTTCAGGAATAACATCTTCAGGCAAACCTTCTCTTACATGACAGAAATCTGAGGAGATATCATAGGCGTTGGCAAGGTAGGTAATACGTTCCTCGTGCTGATAACGAATGGTCTCACTGTAAGAGTGTGAATCAAAGTCTGGTAGCTCAATCGCAAGATTAACAGGCGTACCTGGATAACCATTTACAAGGTGAACCTGTGCATCAAATTGTTTAGCTAGCTTTTTAGCATGCTTAATTATTTTGACATTAAGAGATTGGTTAGTTTCATCTTCAGAACTTACATTGATTGCACAAACTATTTTTCCTGCAACCGGCCAGTCATGATCTTTGACGAGTAATACAGGCACTGGTGCTTTTCTTAAAAGGTGCCAATCAGTAGGGGTAAATATAACCGATTTTAGCTTATCGTGCTCATGAGTCCCTTTAACAATAACATCATATTGGCCATTAATAGCGTGTTGAATGATGCTCTCAAAAGGGCGGTTGTGCCAAATAACTTCAGTTTCAATCGCTACATTATCAGTCTTAAATGGCTCAACGATGTCATCCAACCAAGCCTTACGCTGCGCAACTACGCCTTCGCGCATGGCTTCACGTTCTTGTCCGGATAAGATTGATGTCATTTCATAAGAGAAATCGAAGATAGATAAAAAGACGGTAATACTCGCATTGTTTGCAGAAGCGAGCTTAACAGCGCGAGCCAATGCAGCTTGTCTATCTGTGGTCGGATCAACCACAACAAGGAGTTTTTGATAGTCCATCATAACTTTATCCTTATCTAATGTTATATTACCATCTTGCACCAAAACGATGGATATTCATTGTTTTAGATCAACTGATTAGTCGATATTCACTATCTTGCAATATTACTATTTCCCGCTAAATTACTCAAAGCATCAATATCAAGAATAGTAATATATTTACCTTTCACTTCAATCAGTTCGGCTTTTTGGAAACGACCTAATAAACGGCTGATGGTTTCAACTGTGAGCCCAAGGTAATTGCCGATATCCCCACGGGTCATGGTCAAACGAAACTCTCTTGGAGAAAAGCCTCGGCTGCCAAATCGCTTTGCAAGGTTGCTAATAAATGCTGCTAATCTTTCTTCAGCATTTTTCTTACTTAACAATAGAATCATCTCTTGATCACTTTGGATCTCGTTACTCATCAAACGCATCACTTGCTGCCTTAGCTTTGGCATTTTACCAGTAAGATCATCAAGCGTTGTGTAAGGAATTTCGCAAACCATTGAGGTTTCTAAAGCTTGGGCAAAGCTTTGATGGAATTGTGAATGAATTCCATCAAATCCTATAACGTCACCCGCTAAATGAAAGCCTGTGATCTGCTCATCACCTTGCTCGGTGATGGTATAGCTTTTTATCGTGCCAGAGCGAATGGCAAACAGAGATTTAAGTGGATCACCTGACTTAAAAATAGCTTCGCCTTTTTGAATAGGTTTTTTACGTTCAATTATTTCGTCTAATTGATCTAATTCATTAGCATTCAGCGTGAAAGGGATACACAAGGTACCCATGCTGCAATCATGACAATGAATTGCACAGCCTGAAGCCATTTGACGACGATTTTTGTTGTTATCTACGCTCATTCTCTATCTCAGTTCTGTATCCACTTGCTATGTTAAACTAATTTAATAATCGGGGCTAGTTTAGCTGCCCTATAGCCACATATAAGGTTTGTATGCCGAAGGCAATAAGTAGCATGCCGCTCACTTTTTTTACGGTACTTTTTTGAACCCAGCGGCTAAAGGTACTTGCAGCTACGCCAGCACTAAGTAGTGCCGGAAGTGTACCTAAACCAAACGCAGCCATAATTAACGCACCGTCCAGCGCATTACCTGCAGCGACAGCCCAAGTAAGCATGCTGTAGACTAATCCACAAGGTAACCAACCCCACAATCCACCGGCAATGAAAGCCTGTGGTATGCTTTTGATGGGGATAAAGCGATTAGCTAAAGGTGATACTAATTTCCACAGACCTTTACCTAAGCGTTCTATCTGTACGACGCCAGACCAAATTTGTGCAATGTACAAGCCAGTAATCATCATCATCAGACCTGCGATAATCCGCAGTACTAATAAGTATAGGTCAACGTCAAACAGTAACCCTAGTGCATTGGTACTTAGCCCAACAAGAGCGCCTGCCGTGGTATAGCTAATGATGCGCCCACTGTTATAGCTGAAAAGGTAACCGAGTTGTTTTACCAGTGTGTTACTACCATTTGTTTGGGGAATATTTGCTGATAATGCACCGACAAGGCCGCCACACATACCTATGCAATGGCCAGCGCCCATGATACCAACAAGAAATGCGCCGACTAAGCTGTAATCATTCACTCGGCGTGTTTTTCCGTTTATCTTGTGAGTCTGTTACATTCCGAGAGTCTAGAGAGCGAGTCGACTCGGCTTGATTGCTATCTTCTTCAAACAAAATAGAGACACTTTGCTTCTCTAAGTCATCAAATTGATCTGAACGAACAGCCCAAAAGAAAATGCCTACTGCAACGAGTACAAATAACATGGCGATGGGGATCAAGACATAAATAATGCTCATACACGTACCTTGAGTAGTCTTAAGCTATTGCTTACGACAATGAGTGAACTGGCTGACATGCCAATTGCGGCAATATAAGGAGCAACATGACCGCTAACTGCTAGAGGGATTATAAACAGGTTGTATGCCAGCGCCCAGAACAAATTTTGCTTGATGATAAGCCCGGTTTTCTTAGCGACTTTTACCGCATCAGAAAAACGAGACAAATTATCACCAAGTAGTATGATATCTGCACTGTTTTTACTGATAGCCGCACCGCTTCCCATTGCGACAGAGAGGTTGGCACCTGCGAGGACGGGAGCATCGTTAATGCCGTCACCAAACATAGCCACTTGGTTGGTTTGTTGCAGTTTACCAATCAACGCCAGCTTGTCTTCAGGCATAAGACCATTGTGCCAGTTCTTAATATCGAGCCGTTTGGCCAGTGATGCAACTTCGCCTGATTTATCGCCGCTTGCGATACTAATATTACAGCCTAACGCTTTAAGTGCGGTAACTGCTTGCTCAGTATATGGCCTAATTTCATCGGCGAGCGTTATCTTTGCTTGAACAACATCATCAATGCTTAACCAAACAATGACCTCTTTTTCTTCTGCATTGCTGCCATTGATAAATGATTGACTGCCGATTTTAACTAAATGACCATCAATAACACCTTGTAGCCCGTTACCAACAAAGCTTTTTTTATCTAACACTTTGATTGTTTGGTTTAAATACGGTTGAAAAGCGCGAGCGATAGGGTGTAATGAACTTGCCTCCAGCGCCGCCGCATATTGCATTACTTTCTCTTGTGGCAGGCTTTCTTTGCCGGCTAGTATCATTTCTACATCTGTTATAGATAACGATCCTAAGGTGAGTGTGCCAGTTTTATCAAATACGATATGGTTGAGCTTAGGAAGCTTTTCAAAAACACCAGCCTTGCGAGTGATAATCCCAAGCTTTGTTAAAATTGCTGTACCACATGTTACTGCCGTAGGTGTTGCGAGTGCTAATGCACAAGGGCAGGTCGCAACTAACACCGAAAGTGTTACCCAAAAAGCATCTTCAGGTGAGTAAAAATACCAAAATATATAAGTGGCTGTCGCAATCAACAAAATTGCAGCAGTAAAGTAATTAGAAAATCGATCAGCATAAAGAGCAATCTTAGGTTTACTATTAGACGCTATCTCTTGCAGCCTAATAATCTCGGCAACCAGCTGTTCTTGCCCTAACGCGGTGACTTGGATGGTAATCGGTTGTTCAATATTGATCGTGCCAGCAAACACTTGTGCCTCTAATGACTTAGCAACTGGCATCTGCTCACCGGTTAACATGGCTTCGTTTATGGAGGAATTTCCCTCAATAATAATACCGTCAGCTGCAATTACATCGCCAGGTTTCACCACGATAGTATCGCCAATCACTAGCCTTTTAGCTGGTACTTCTTCAATACCTTTGTCGGTTTTTAAAAGAGCGGTTAATGGCACCAGTTTATGTAAATTACTGGAGCTAACAGAAGCTTTTTGACGAGCATTTTGTTCAAAGTAACGTCCAAGCAATAGGAAAAAAGTAAACATCGATACCGATTCGAAATAGACCTCCCCAGTGCCGTTAATGGTTTCAACACAACTGGCGATATAAGCGCCGCATATTGCGATACTCACTGAAACGTCCATATTCAAACGCCCCATTAACAAGGAACGTATGGCACTGAAATAAAAGGGCTGAGCAGAGTAAAACACAACAGGCGCGGTAAAAAGCATGCTAACCCAGCGGAAGTAATCCCTAAATTCTGTGTCTAGATCGGTAAAGTATCCAGAGTAAAGGGCGAGGGCAAACATCATTACTTGCATGGTAGCAAAACCCGCTAGCCCAAGACGGACTAAAAACTTTCTACTGTCTTTTTTACTCTTTGTTTCTTGTTCATCGATTTGAAATGGCGCAGCCTGATAACCAATCGCACCAATTTTATTCAGAATTTCACTCAACTTAACTTGATCGGCTTGCCATGCAATGAGTGCTCGCTGAGTGGTTGAGTTAACTTGAACACTGACTACGCCATTGAGCTTTTTGACTTGATGTTCAATCAGCCAAGCACAAGCTGCGCAGGTGATCCCATCAATAGTTAGCGAGACTTCATTGAGTTCATCTCTATGATGAATAAAGTCCTGTTGCACTTCTGGCAGGTCATAAGCACTAACGCTGTTTAACTCTTCGGGTACTAAAGCGGTTTGCTTACTACCGGGTTCAGTACGAAATTTATAATAATTAGTTAAACCCGCATCGATAATAGCCTGTGAAACTGCCTGGCACCCCGGACAACACATGGGTTGATCTTCATTTTGGATTTGAGTGGTGAATTGAGTACCGGTGAGTACGGGTTCACTGCAATGATAGCAACTGATCTGGCTCATAGATTTGGGTTCATACTAATTATTAGACTAATTTATAGTGCTTGTTAGTTTAGCCAGTACTGCTGGTCGTCTACTAAAGTTACGCGCTGCTGAATGCGCCAAGTTTGATCGAAACCTTCAATACGTACTTCCCAAGGTCCCGAAATAGGCTGGTCGATTTCGATACGGTAGACACCGTTTGCATCTGCGGTCACTATTTCATTGAAATCCTTTTCAGCCATTGTTGGGTGAAAAAAACCAACACTTAATGCTGCTTGATAGTTTTCACCACCTTGCTGTGAAAGCTCAACGTATTCGTCATCAAACTCAAGTAGGTAGTTCATTCCTAACTGTTTTGCGTGTTTAATCTTGCGAAGGTCCATGTTAATGCCTTTACCTTCTTTATAGTAATCTTCTGACACCAGTGAATCTTTGTTTGAAACAGCAAGATATAACAAGTTAATACTTGCAACGACTGCACAAAGAGGAAGAATGATTAAAAACCAAGGCCAGAATTGTTTATACCAGGGTTGAGAAGTGGACATTTTTTACACCTATTATTAGCAGAGAATGATGTTTTTGAAGCCATTATTTTACAGTTAAATCTGTGATTTAGCACTTAAAAAAAAGGCCTCGTAAGTGACGAGGCCTTAATATTTCGCTTATTGTTACACTAGTGTAACTACTTGTTTGACAAGCTATAAACGTATGCTGAGATTACGTGAACTTTCTCTTCACCTAATACATCTTTCCATGCAGGCATTACGCCACTTCGACCATTCTTAATAGACTGCTGAATCGCACCACGGCTTCCGCCATATAGCCACGCATTGTCAGTTAAGTTAGGTGCACCCATGAATTTGTTACCTGTACCGTCCATACCATGACAAGCAAAACAGCCTTTCATGAATGAACCTTGACCTTGAGCTGCAAGTGCAGCGTCATGTTCACGACCAGACAACTTAACAACGTATTCAGCTAGACCTGGTAATTCACTATCTTCGATAGGTAGACCACCTTTAGGCGGCATCATACCGTGACGGCCATTCATAATGGATGTCTTAATCGTTTCTAGTTCACCACCATATAACCAAGCACCATCGGTGAGGTTAGGGAAGCCCTTGCTACCGCGAGCATCACTGCCATGACACATTGCACAGTTTTGTAAGAACAAACGACCACCAACTTTCAGTGCTTCTTTGTTATTAACTAACTCTTCCAATGGCGTGTCAGCGTATGCTTTAAAGATAGGACCAAACTTTTCGTTAGCATGGATGACTTCTTGGTCATACTGAACCCAACGGCCTTCTTTTAAAGCATCTTCAACAGCAATCTTAGATTCTTCAAGTGTACGAACGCTTTGGTTCGAACTTGTCCAACCTAATAAGCCCTTAAAGCTACCCATACCTGGATAAAGTGCAAGATAGATGACACTAAATACGATAGTAATGTAGAACATATAACTCCACCATTTTGGCAGTGGGTTATTTAATTCTTCAATACCGTCGAAGCTATGGCCCATTGATTCGCCTTCTTCTACACCAGTGTCGTTCTTAGAACATGCACGTAGTAGAAAAATACAACCAATGATTACCACAGACGAGAGTACGATAATCCATATACTCCAGAAGTTTGTCATTACTTTGGCTCTCCTGAGTTATTCGCAATCGCGCTTTGCTCTTCATCAGAGAAAACAAGATTAGCTGCATCGTCGAATTGCTTTTTGCGACTCGAGCTATATGCCCAAGCAAATATACCGACGAAGGTCACCATTACTACGATGGTTATAATTCCTCGTAATGTGCCGTAATCCATAATTTGCCTCCTTATTTTAGCGCGTGGCCAAGTGATTGAAGATAAGCGATCAATGCTTCCATTTCCGTCTTATCTTTCACAGCGTCTTTAGCTCCAGCAATCTCTTCATCGGTATACAGCTTATGTGTAGGGTGAAGATTGCGTAAGATGTCCATTTTCTTGCCAGTTAACTCGCCATCTAGCTTGTTTTCTGCCAACCATGGGAAACCAGGCATATTAGACTGTGGTACTACAGCGCGAGGATCAATTAAATGAACTTCATGCCATTTATCACTGTAACGACCGCCAACACGAGCCAAATCAGGACCTGTACGCTTAGAACCCCACTGGAATGGGTGATCCCATACAGACTCACCGGCAACAGAATAATGTCCGTAGCGTTCAGTTTCTGCACGTAAAGGACGGATCATCTGGCTGTGACAGTTATAACAACCTTCACGAACATAGATATCACGGCCTTCAATCTGCAAAGCAGTGTAAGGGATCTGACCTTCTAGCGGCTCAGTCGTGTCTTTTTGGAAAAGTAGGGGAGTGATCTCAACCAAGCTACCAAAGCTGATTGCGATAACCGTAAATATCCCTAATAGACCGATGTTTTTCTCAACTAACTCATGATTAAATTTCATCGAATCTACTCCTTAAGCTGCTTTTGCTTCAGCAATTGCTGGCAAAGAATCTTTAGGGGCCTTAACAGTACGGAACACGTTGTATGCCATTAAGAACATACCTGTCAGGAAGAAAACACCACCTAAGAAACGTACAAAGTAGAACGGGTAAGAGGCTTCTAAGCTTTCAACGAAGCTATAAGTCAATGTACCGTCAGAGTTAACTGCGCGCCACATCAGACCTTGCATTACACCAGAGATCCACATTGAAACGATATAAAGAACAGTACCGATTGTTGCCAACCAGAAATGAACGTTAATTAAGTTTGTGCTGTACATACGGCCATGGTTAAACAGAACTGGTATCAAGTGATACAAAGAACCGATAGAAACCATCGCTACCCAACCCAAAGCACCAGAGTGAACATGTCCAACAGTCCAATCAGTGTAATGAGAAAGTGCGTTAACAGTCTTAATTGCCATCATTGGGCCTTCAAAGGTAGACATACCGTAGAATGACAATGAAACAACAAGGAAACGCAGGATAGGGTCTGTACGAAGTTTGTGCCAAGCACCTGATAACGTCATGATACCGTTAATCATGCCACCCCATGAAGGAGCGAATAGAATAAGCGACATCACCATACCAAGTGATTGAGTCCAATCTGGAAGCGCAGTGTAATGTAGGTGGTGAGGACCAGCCCAGATGTACAAAGCAATCAATGCCCAGAAATGAACAATAGATAAACGGTACGAATAAACAGGGCGACCCGCTTGCTTCGGTACGAAGTAATACATCATACCCAAGAAACCAGCTGTTAGTAAGAAACCAACCGCATTATGGCCATACCACCACTGAACCATAGCATCGACAGCGCCACTATAAAGTGAGTACGACTTGGTCAGCGTTAGCGGGACTGCCATAGAGTTAACTATGTGCAACACTGCTACGGTGATAATGAAGGCACCAAAGAACCAGTTCGCCACATAAATGTGAGAAGTTGTTCGTTTAACGATGGTACCGAAGAACACCACTGCATACGCAACCCAAACTATGGTTATTGCGATATCAATTGGCCATTCTAGCTCAGCATATTCCTTACCACTTGTGATACCAAGAGGCAGGCTTATTGCTGCTGATAGAATAATGGCTTGCCAACCCCAAAACGTAAATGCGGCTAACTTAGGCGCAAATAGCTTGGTTTGACAGGTGCGTTGAACGATATAATAGGATGTGGCAAAAAGGGCTGAAGTACCAAACGCGAAAATCACAGCATTCGTATGTAGAGGTCTAAGACGACTATACGTTAACCATGGAGTTTCAAAGTTTAGTTGCGGCCAGATTAACTGGGCTGCGATCAATACACCTACTGACATTCCAACAATACCCCATAACACAGTTGTTAAGGCGAATTGACGGACAATAGTGTAGTTGTAATCAGCGCCTTGAGGCTGGGAATGGTTCATCATATTGCTTCCACTGCTTATTACTTATACTTATTATTAAGTAGAGTTAGACTCTACCCGGCAAAATGACACAATTTAACGCAATCCCTACAGGGAAGAAGTCGTGTGTGTCAATGTGTAACCTAGCATTTCATGAAGTAAACGCTAAGCAATGCAATGATACTTGAGCTATGTCAAAAAAGATAGGAATTAGGGCTATAGAAAAGTTGATCTAGATCAAGCTACTCAATAGAATGTTAACAGAGTTAGTTAAAAGGTTATTTATTGTGCAATATACTCACAAATCAGTAGTATTGAGAGTCTTATCAAGCTGTTTAATAGCGTTATTTTTTAGCGGTTGCGAACCAAATAGCAACAAAAATACAACCCCATTTAAGGCTGACCCTGGTTTATGTGATTTTCAAATTGGAGCATGTACAAAATCGGTAGGTGCCACTGACTTAGCCTTGAGCATATCTCC
Source organism: Shewanella piezotolerans WP3 (assembly GCF_000014885.1). Lineage (NCBI taxonomy): Bacteria > Pseudomonadati > Pseudomonadota > Gammaproteobacteria > Alteromonadales > Shewanellaceae > Shewanella > Shewanella piezotolerans. Next base: position 2,698,303 of record NC_011566.1, on the reverse strand, counting down.
TTGGAACACCCCAAGTGAAAAGACTCTTTCGCTGAATTTGACCAGTTCCCAAACATTGGAAAACGTTAAGGTCCGTATCGAAGGTAGAGATATGTTTATGGGTATTATCCCTGTTAATTTGACTGAGATAGGTAAAAATAGCTATCAAGCCCCATTAATCTACGGTTCATGCAGTAGTGGTTACATGGTTTGGCAAGCTATCGTAAGTTTTGAGGTCAATGGTGTCGAGAAATTCACCATTTTTGAGTTTTTAGCTGACAGTGATAAATCTCACTAATCTAAAAATACTATTTGTACACATACTAGGGGCTGTTGATCTTTCACGGTTGTTTTTGCCGCAGTTTATTGGCTATTTTGACAAGGCGGAGGCTATGCCGTTTAGTTATTCTCCACAAATAGTCTACAACACAGTAAAAATAGCCAAGAAACGCGGCCCTTTGGGTTCGATTCAATGCTTCTATTCTTTTATGACTAGAATGTGTTATGAGCTTTTCACTTAGCCGGCTAAGCTTTATCGCTCAAGCCTTGTACTAGAAACATTGAATTCGAACAAAAACTAAGCTCGAAAGATCAACAGCCCCTAGGAGGTTATATAAATGCAAAGTACCGAACTCTCCAAGGTGATAGCCCAATCCTCTTAAAAAGGGGGATAGATCTAACTACCGTAAAAGCGTGATTGATAATTATTCTCATTTAGGTATATTGGGTTTACAGTCATATTATATGGGTATAAAACCTCATGGAAGCCAGTAACAAACACCTCAATATTAGTATCCCACAACAAAAGATCGCGCAATTAATCCAGCAAGGGCATCTATGTGCTGCTGATTTTAGGTGCTTAGATTCGGAATCAAAAAATACTGTTTGGCAACTTTGCCTCTGGTGTTGTGAGAAACGCATAAGCTGCAACCAGCAGTGTGCAAGCGAATGTACAGCCAGTGCTCATCAAAAATTAGGGTTACCAACAGTTAAATCAAAAAAAATATCCTTTAATAGAAAACAACACTACTCAGGGATCTTCTAACTGATTAATATAGTGTTATTAATTAGTTTTCCAAGCGACTCGTCAATGCAACAACCAATTGTAATGCCACTCTTCGACTCTATAGAATACCTTGAAAATGGCAATCCAATAATCAATCAGCGTATTACTCAGCTCTCTTTAAGCGGAATACAAGATGCCAGTGTGGTATATGAACATGCCACCGATTGGCTAGCAGAACAAAAGTACAGTGAAAATAACTATAAGGCCTACCGTAGCGAGTTAACCACTTTTCTCCATTGGTGTTTTGACGTTGCTAAACTTGATCTGCTTAGGATAGGCCGTAAAGAGGTTGGAAAATATGTAGAGTATTGTCAGTCTCCGCCTCTAAACCTAATTGGCTATTATAATGTCGCGCAGTTTAAAGCGGAGAAGGGGAGTTCACTGCGAACGCCAAACCCGCAATGGTTGCCTTTTCGTGGTAAGAAGACTGCCAATATAATCCAGCCCTATGCATTAAGCGAAAGTGCCTTAAAAACCAAGATCGCCATTTTGTCTTCTTTTTATGCCTATTTAATGAGTGAAGATTACGTCGAGAAAAACCCAGCGCAGATGTGGCTTAATAAAAGTCGATTTGCTTCAAGTAAGAAGTATCGCCTTGATAACGACGGCGACAATCAACTCGCTTTTACCGAGTTGCAATGGTCTTACGTGATTTCAACAGTCACCAAGTTAGCCAAAGAACAACCTGAAACTCATCAACGCAGCTTGTTCTTAATTAAACTTATTTATTGCTGTTATTTACGGGTATCAGAGGTTGCTGCAAGAGCGGGGTACACGCCAGTTATGGCGCAATTTAAACGTAATCCGCAAACTGGTATTTGGAGCTTTCATATTCCTTCAAGTAAAGGAGGCAAGCGGCGTACCGTATCTATGTCTAATGCACTGCTAGAAGCATTAGTGGAGTACAGACAATATTTAGGTTTAGCTGATTATCCGAAATCAACTGAACAGCATCCACTTATTATTAGGCAAAGAGCAGCTGGACGCGGCAGGGAAGTCGGCTGTATTAATGCCAACCTTGGGATCCGTCAAATAAGAGAAGAAGTAGATAAGATCATCGTTCTTGCAGCTATAAGTGCCGAAAATGACGGCTTTGTAGAAGATGGCGCACAGATGAGACAATTGAGTATCCACAATATACGCCATACAGGGATCACTCATGACATCAATATTCATGGCAGGCCGTTGTCTCACGTGCAAGCGGACGCGGGACATGAAAGCATTGATACGACATCGCAATATTTGCACACAACACAGATTGAGCGTCATCAAAGTGGCCAAAATAAACCGTTAGATAATCTGCAAGGTATCGAGTAAGTCCTAGGCTTGTATATAAAAAGCATAAATATTTCTGATCGCTTAATGCCGATAAGTGACATTATCGGCATCGAATTAAAAACACCAATTCACACTTATAAAGCGCGAATTTAAATACCGTAATCCAGGAATTATCTACGTGCGACTAACTTGTTTCGTCTCAAATACTTGCAAGTCACCACGGTCTGATCATCAGTAGTTTAGATTGATTTGGGATATCTAACCAACAGTAGCGACTATGACTATTTGATCTGTTGCGAAACTTAAAGGTTTGCATAACAGGACCTATGCCTGATATAGATAAACTAAGAACGCCGAAACGGTAAGCTGAGTATGTATTTATTAAACTCCAAACATGAGTTAAAACCTGTTTAAACAAGATAACAATATGCATAGGCTTGAGTATTGCTGATAGAAATTATAGCCAGTACGATTTACAATCGTTTTCGAATCTACATTAGAGAAGTAATAAAGTGGACTTTTTAGACGTCAATCTGTTAATCATAATTGACGTTTAGTGTTCTGAATCTGCGCAGCCAAGTATAGTCACCAATTATTTCAAATGTTTAGATTAAAAGGAATGACTATAAAAGCCAGGCTCTGTTCGTTAAATTTTCTTACTGCTAGGTTTAAGGGATGCTAATCAGCTATCTGTTTCAAACTCGTCGCGACTAACTACAGTTAAGTATCGCTTACAAGTTAGCGATAGCAAAAGTCGAGAATACAAAATACCTAAGGGCACCATTTTATTTAGCTTAAATGTAGCGTGCGCTGTGTGGCTGCTTTTAAAGTTTGCTAGGCTTACTACTGCAGAATCAACACAGCAACGCTTCAATTGGCGCTAGATTTTTGGTTTAGGTAGCAGTAAAGGTACATGTAAACAAAGAGCTAGTGATGATACTTACAAAGAGCAGGTTGCGGCTTCTACTACAATAGTTCATTTACCTCTAAACTCTATTTAACATAATATACATTGTGCGCATTCTTAAAAAAATGTCAAAGAAAGCCCTAGAGACTCATTAACGTATGGCGTGATAAACCATAGAATCACAATACAAACTAGTCCTAAAACATCTAGCGGCCTAACCAGACCAACAAAAAAAGTAATACATTTAATCATTCGCTAGCCTCAATCTCTTCTAATGTCGTAATCCATTGTATATCTGAATAAACCATTCCTACTGTAAAACTAAACACTGGCAAGACGATCAGGAAGACAAAAACGGTAAACTTTCTTTTCATTTTAAACTCCATTTTCAATAGGTCTTATTCGATTAGGTAACCCTCCCGCAAGCGGGAACCCTCCCTAATCTTCTGCGACCTCTGGTAAATTGGCTGCTAAAGATACTTGAGGCGAATCACACGTTAACCAGTCTTCATAGTCGTCATAAGTGATCAAGACAGCGCAATCACCAAAGACTTGAACGTCATAACCTGCCAGCCTTAAATCACGCGTTGAAATGGTAAACATAGATTGACCATTTTGAGCAGCAACAAAATAAACCTCTTTAACTAAATACTGCTTTAACGTGAATTCAGCCACGCTATCAATATGCAAGCTCACCTTATAAAACGGATGTTTATTATCGACTGATTTTTGAGGCTTTAAGGGCTGGACGTTAGAAGGCACACCGCTTGTAACGACCTGCTGATTAACTGCAGTAGACCCTGTTTCTGACGATTTCTGAGAAGCCTCAACCTCTACAACTTCACTATCATCGATACCCAACGAATCAGGCACTAGAAGCTTTTTACCTGTATAAAGCACAAACAAAACCCCGATAATAATTAAAGCTATCGATAACTTTTTATGCGGTATTAGGTCTGCTTTTATGTCTTTTGTCTTCGCTTCATCAACTGGCGAGCTTGATTGCGTGTGACTCTGGTAGAACTGAAAATATTGCTTTTTGTACTCGCGTTCCTCTTCATGCACAAAATCAGCATTACGACCCGAGACGCCGTGATAAGTCTTTTTAATGTAGTGAGTATCATCACCAAAAACAGACTTCTTAATGCAGCGCCAACAAACCTCAATCATATCTTTAAGGTCTTTGTGTAACTTCCTTGCATTTTGGGTCAAAATAATAATGTCGTGGCCGTAGTGACCATGCATTGAGAGATATTCTAAAACTTCTATCTTGGCGTCACGGCCTATAGACAAATGCGCTTCATCAACAACAAATAAAACGCCTTGACCGTTCTCAGCCTTCCAATCGTGCTTGGTAAAATCCTCTGGTACTGAAAACGGCCTAATCATGCCGTACTGGTTAAATTTAGCTTCGATAACCGTAATGTTATCCGCTGCTTCTTGACCGTAATACTGGGCTATCTTTTCCTTGTTAACAGGAATGTTTGTTACGACCTTACGCCCATCTTTAGCCGCTGGAATAATGTGATAAACAACGCTTTCGTAACTTTTACCCGCTCTAGGGCGCCCAAAAATACCGTTAATCATGAGCCTAACCTCACAAACGGGATAAGCTGCAATGTCATTCTGATAATCAACGCTGTAACGATTGATGACATAGAGGTACTGATACCGCAAACCCCCATAAAATATTGCGTTTCAGGTGGTATTGCAGAGATATACTGCAACGGATTCAAGCCTTGAAATAGACTGGTTAAACCATCCAATAGAAACACCACCGCACCAAATAGCATATCGAGTACCCACCAAAGAAAATCCTTTAGAAACTCAACAGCACTTGTAAAAATCTGATAAAGGTAATCAACAAACTGATTCCATTTATTTGCAAACCAATCCAACATAACTAACCCCCAAAGATAATTTTACGAACTGCAAACGCCGTGCAAATCATGTTGATAGCGAACAGGAAACCCAACACCCTTGAATCAAGCTCAATGCTGCTACAGCCGTAATTCATCAGTGAGCCAAGATTGAAACAAAACTCCATGGGTGGGGCCGCACCATTAACAACAATGTCATCAAACTGCTTAACGAACTCAAACGGCGCACTACTTTGCAAAGCTGATGAATTCTTGTTCCAAACATCTTGGAAGCCATTCGGGTATTCAGGTTCATAAAACGATTCTATACCCGCGCTAGGCTCTGAATCAGTTTCAACGTCTGTTTCCCCTAGCCCATCACCCAAACCATTAATAGCATCAATAACACCTTGATTAGAACCACCACCGCCACCAGTACCACCCGTTTCAATAGCTTGCCTAATGCCGTCTAACTGAGTAATCATTTGATTAGCATCACTTGACCTTGCTGTTTCTCTTTCACCTGCTTTGCGCTCTACATAATCACTAATCTCTTTTTGTTGCTCGACTAGCTTATTGTGACGTTCAGCAGCTGCTTTCTTATCCGCCTCAGTTTGAGCCTCTAAAGCATCAGTAATATTTTTGTTGAAACAAACCTCTTTATCATCGACAAGGCCGCAATCTTGAGGCACAAAAGGCGTATCATTTTCGTTTTCTTCTACTAAATTATCTTCATGGTCGGTGCCAGGTTCTTCACCGCCGCCGTTGTTGTCACCAGTACCATCACCGGGAACGGTAACATTTGAGCAATCTTGATAAAGCTGGCCATTAGAAAGCGTATGAGTTGTACAATCGCCCTCTTTATCTTGAGGCGTGAAACCTGCATTACTGGCAACTTTACCATTACCACAAACCGCGCCATTAGATACGCCAGTAGCCCATTTAGAACCAGCATGAGAAACAGAGTCACCGTTGACAGAATAAGAACAAGTACCGTCGCAATAGGTGCCAGAACCACCGACAGGTATTTTACCAAACGCGGAAATTGAACTGCTCGCACTACCCTTTGCAGGGCATTCAACAGGAACGCAACCATAAGGCTCTACAGCGTATTTATGATAACCAAGAGGGCAAATTGGCGAGATTGGAAAACACTGATCAATATTACCATCTAAATCAGAATCGACACCTTTTTTATAATCTAGATAATCATCGGGCGGACAGGAATAGATATACTCAGGAGCATAAGGGCGATAAGTTGACATGGTTCTTACATTTAAAGAGTTAGTATCACCAGATACGCAATTAACAAGCCATCTTTGAGTCATATTACCAACAACAACAAACGAATATTTATTAGCTTGATAGCCTGGCCTTGCATAACACTTTTCATCAAGATAAGGAGCTGTAAGGTTGGCATCATAACGCGCCCTACCTAAAGCTTCACAAGCATCCTTTGACACTTCAAAAATATCTTCAGTAGGATAAAGAAGACTACAAGTACCATCACTCATATCTTCTACTTTAGCAGGAACCCAGTCAGGCATATTTTCATTAAACTCTGCATGACTAAAAAAAGAAAAGGCCGATAACGCAAGCATTAACGACCCTGTTAAAAGCTTGAACATATATCAGCCTCCAAATAAATTTTGACTTACTACGTATCCGCAGATTGCCCCTATCAATGCGATAATCGTAAAGATAAGGGCTAGTATTAAACTAGCCACATATCCACCTTACAAATTACGCTTTGTTAACTGCACGCTTTGCAATCGTAATACCCTTAAGCGCAAGGTTAATACCAACAATCAGAACACCTGTACCAGCAATGAAAGTTGCAACACTTGCTAAATCTACCGCAGCGAAAATATCAGCCATTTTTAAATCCCTCTATTACATTTATTTGAATGCGCCTAACTAGACGCGATTGATTAACACCTTAGCTATTTTCACTTTGTATGAAATAAAGCTAAGGAAAACGACCCAACCAAAGACAAGCCCAAAGACCTGCAAAACATCGGCGGGGTCTATTTCAATCGACTGAATAGCTAAATTGTATTCAGTCGGTGAAACCAGTATGTAACCCGTACAATCATCAACAGATTGCGTGGATTGCACTAAATAACCTTCTTGAGTAAAAGCAACACATTGAGACATGGTTATTTGTTCCTAACTGCGTAATGAAGCAGTACAAACGTAGCTAAACCACCACAGCCGAAACCACCTAAAAAAATCATCAATGTATTCATGTTATGAGCCTTTCCTCATTTGGCCTGTTGAGAGACTACGAAGCATAAAAGGGATCAAGTCTTTATCTTCACAACAGGATTGAGCCATCAACCTAAATTCATTTTCACAATGACAAGGAACCCAAAGAGTTACCTTTCTTAAACCCTTAGATTTCTGTCTTGCTTCATATTCAGAGTTGCGACTCATAAGATCCCTTTATAGCGTCACCAGTGACAGTGCGCCCTAGCCCCGATTTAAAAGCCAATGAATGTAAGCGCGTTGTATTGAAAACGACAAAACGCCAAACTCAATAGGGGTAATAACACGCTTAAATTCAGTCATAGTTAAGAAGCCTTAACGTGTGGCAATTCAAACAAGTGAAAGCCATTAATAGCAACGTGCTTGCCATCGCTATTAGCAAAGCTCATTTCTTTATACTCAACCGATAACTGAGTACGAGTGCCCACAACGCCATTAAGAACCTGTAGCGTTTTAGGGTCTTTCATAAGCTCTACTGAAACATGAACATCTACCGTTTGGGTCGGGTAAGTTGTAATTAACTTAATCAAACCAACGTCATTCACTTCACCTGTATTGAAGTTAGTTTTCTGTTTTGTTTGAATATCCGATTTATCTAAAATTAAGCCTTCAAGTTTCATTTTATGTATTCCTATTTATTTAAAAAAACCAATTACGACACTTATTGACACGAGTCCAAGGCTAGTGCGTCATGACGTCGGTCGCTTCGCTCCCACGCCATGCACTAGCTTCAAAAAGCAAAGCTTGCATCTCTTCACATTCGAACATGTGATTTTCATATTCTTGGTATTGCTGTTCGGCCATGCGCTCGTACTCTTTCTCACGCTCAAGCACATCGAAAATATCAACAACGCCCGACATGACTTTCTTCTGGCCACGTATGTAAGCCTCTTTATTCATCACGACCCAGTTTTTAAAACGAGTCGCTTTGAACACGCCTTGAAAGAGAATGCCGTTGATTCTTGCGTTAGCTTTATCACCGAAGCGAGTTGTCGCGTACTCGTGAGACTCAAAGAGTTTTTCAACGACCGCAGGGACTGCATAATGAGTTCTAACAGTTTGGTCAGTACGCTTAACAAACACGCCACCCATAGCAATACAGAACGCCGCCCAATCACCTTCATCAGCAGACTTTCGCACCTTTTCAAGCAAATAATGCTCAGTACCTTCTAGATTGTTGAACACTGCATCACCTTCTTGGATTTCATCCTTTAAGCGGCGCATTTCACGCCATACGGTAACGCTAGGGCCACCAAAAAATTGAAACTGTCTAATGTTTTCAATACGTGCCCAAGTCACAATCCTTTCAGCAGATTTAGCTGCATCAGCATCAGTTGTCAGGTCTTTCTCGATGTGTTTACCGTCTGTGCTTTTGCTAATGTACTTAGCGATATAACCCACAGCAGAACCTTTAGAGCCGTCTTTTTTGGTGTAGTTGGGGTCGATATCTTCACACTTAAAACGATGCTCTTTAGCACCCTTTTCATTTGGTGAGTCAAGCAATGCCAAGCGCTTTAGCTCTTTTTTTACAAAGGCTAAATCAGTAGGTAGGCCAAAAATTAATTGGTGGTGATGCGGTGTTCCGTCATGATGCGGCTCAACAACACGCATCCCGTAGATTTTGATTTTCTTTTTATCGAGAGACTTTCTTAATGCCGTCCAAACCTCGACTAGATAGTCATTCGCTTGAACTGGCGTAGGTTTCCCCGCTGCTAGCCATTTCTTATTTGTCACTCGATTAGCGACAGAATGAAAGCGACTAGGCGCGGTAACCGTTGTAAAAATAGCGCTATGGCCTAAAGACTGAGAAACCGCTTCAAACCCTTTTAAGCGAATGAACATTTCAGCATTACGATTATCAACATTAGAAACAGATTTATCAGACAATTCAGCAAGTGAGAAAACATTGCTTGCATCATCTTCATCATAAGCAACGGTATTCTCTAAAGCCGCCCTATTGTCTTCTGTTCGTGCTCTATAGCGATTGACTGAAAAGTCAGAGCAGTAAACCTGTTTATGCTTTTGAACCAATGCCAAATCACGAGCGACATGCTCTACAGATTGCGCGAAGCGGCGGCGAAGTTGACGCCTCAACCAGTATTCATCAGCAGCACGGTTAACCATTGAAAATAGCTCACCAGCTTCTTGCTTTCGCTTAACCGTAGCAGCATCAAAAGACAAACCAAGAAATGATAGCGAGCGCTCAGCAAGTCTGAATCGCTCAGCATCGTCATCAACAGTTGCAAGCTGCTTAGTGAGTTGTTGCGCCTTTTCCTTAGCTAAATCTTTGATGTCACCTTCTGCCATTGTAGCGTTGTGGCCTAGTTCGGTAAGTCGAGCGGACGCAGACTCAACCGACTGTAAAGCCTCAAAATAAGAACGCTTATCGCAGATAGAAATAAAAGAGTGAAGCATTGCCGGTGCAAAATCGCGGTGTTTGCGTAAAACATTAAACAAGGGGGCTTGCCAATTGGTTTTGGCAACCGCCCTTTCTTTTGCTGTTCTAACTGGCAATGAGTAAGAAGAGATCTTATCTAAAAGTGTTGGAACCAAACCCAAATCAAGCGGGTTAGCCGTGGCTTCGCCAACTATGCTAAAAGTTGCTTTCTTTGTGTCAGGTAAAAAAGAATCTTCTGAATAAGTGAGTTTAGAAGCACAGACGGGGCAAGTGACTACAGAGTCCGATTCATATTCATGACCGCAAGACAAGCAAACCTGAACGGCAAGTTCGAACTTTTCAGCAGTAGTACAAGACCGAACACCAGTAAAACTAGTTAAAGGTGTCGGTAAATCCTGTAAATAATATCTTTTTCTAGACATCAAATATATAATCCATGCAATCAATATGACGCAAGCGTACAACCTAAAGATCAAACATGCAAGAAAATAGTTTAAATAAGTCATACATGCCCCCACAAAGGTTCAAAAATGACAATTGGTGAAAATATAAAGCTCAAGCGTAAAAGCCTTGGAATGACACGTTCAGAGCTTATAGATAGGTCTGGTGTATCCACGGCACAACTATCTAGAATGGAAAGGGGCGAACAAAACAATCCAAACCTAGAAACACTTGTCGCTATATCCACAGCACTGAATACTTCAATAGATGAAATTGTTTTTGGAGAGCAAAGTACAAGTTCTATTTATCTAAGCAAAACAATTGACACCTTACCTATCGACAAGAAAACTTTTATAAAAGAAGTTATAAAAATGGCAGTAATGATCAGCAGCTCAGAAAATCTAGAAAACGGTTTAAAAGAAAAGAAAAAACAGGGTTAAAGAAGCAATCGATTAAACCGAAGTACACCCAAGGTAAAATCAAAAGATGCCTAGCAGGACGAAGGCTTTTTTAAAGAAGGGGCGTATCGCTCCGCTCACATCAAGGGGATAAATCCCCTCAATACTCCCCAAAATTGTTAGTATGGTTACACCATTTAATAAACATTAAGATACCCGAACATATTAATTATTATGCTCGGTCATTAAAATGGTGTAACCATTTAATAGATTTGATTGCGTAACAAAACCAAATGAAGTTAGTCCTGGTCAAACATTAGATTTTTCTAACGTTTGACCAGGAACAAATAAATCGAGAGGAATTCGCACAATGTATGTTATGTGTAAATATCTGCTGTGCATCCCCTCCGCTGCTGCGCAGTTTAGCGGACGGCCAGTATTCAACATAACATTAGTAAATTGTGCGCATTCATGTGTGGGTGTGATTGGCTATAGATATAAAGATGCCGATAATGTGATTATCGGCATTTGTTCGTCATTCCTTCTGCGCTCAGACTTCGCTCGTCGTTCTTAGCAATACATGAAGCATTCTATGTTTTTCAACAACAGTCTGATCAGGCTGTTGTGACTAGACAAGTATTTAGTCATGTTCATCGAGCAACGCACATAGGCTAGTCGTTAGTCCTAATTGCGTTAAGATCTGCTTTGATAAAAACATAAGTTCTTCTTTAACTCACCGTTTATAAAGCAAAACCCCAATAACTGCAGTTATTGGGGTTTTAGTAAAACTAAGTAAATAGATCAATGTTGCTACGGTTAATCTTCCATCCAATCTAAATTTGGTAATGCATCTAAATGTTGGGTATAACGTACATGGTTGAAAGACGCATTATTTTGCATAACGTCACTGACTTCTATTGCCAATGCACAGGCCATCCACTCTATCGCTTCTTCACGTTGTGTGCCGGTCATCACTAAACGCATTAAGGTCTCTTTGACTTTTCTAGGCTCGCCATCGGCAATCTGATTCTCGACTGTTTCAATTAAAGTTTCTTCAGTCATGTAACTGTCTTGTTGTGTGTCCATTAAAACGACTCTCTATAACGACTCAAAGTAAAAATTGGCGCCATTATGCCGTAAGTATGGTTTAAGCAGTAGAATTAACGTTGATTAACTTGACCTAAAAATGCAACGGTCACTCCAATCAGGCTTTGATTTAATGGGTTAAACGCCCTATTAAGCTCAATCTTGCGTAGCTCACTTCAAGGTTTTGATATCTTTGGACCAGTGCTCAGCTAAGAAATCGATAAACTGACGGACTACAGGAAGCTGGTAGCTACGGGACAGATAGACTGCCCATAAGGTGCTACTTGGAATTTCATATTCGCTCAATATCATTTGCAAAGAACCATCTGAAATAAGTGGATTTGCAAGATCACATGGCAGCAAAACAATGCCTTTTCCGTGCTGGGCGGCCTTAACTAACACTCCGAGATCATTGGCTTTTATGGAACCTGACACTGTAATCGCGCTACGACTATTATCTCTTATAAATTCCCAGCTGGTCTTTTCAAGGTGCAAAAAACAATTATGCTCCTTAAGCTCTTCGATCTCTTTGGGCTCTCCAAATTGCTCGAGGTACGCAGCTGAAGCGCAAATGACTGAGTCAATGTTCATTAGCCTGCGCGCGATTAAATTGTCTGCTGGTTGCTCGGTATAACGCAGCGCAATATCTATCCTCTCATCAACCAATTCTGCAAACTGGTCAGAAGCAAATAACTGTACGTTTACGCCAGCGTGGGCACCGGTAAACTTTTCAACAGCATCGATAAGCATATTTTGGGTTAAACCAATTGGCGCAGCAATACGAATCGTGCCTGACAAACTGGGCGTATGATGCTTTGCGGCAACTTCTAGCGCTAGAGTTTCATGTAATATCATCTCACAACGCAGTAACGCCGCTTCTCCTGCTGTTGTTAAGCTAACTTTTCGAGTCGTGCGGTGTAATAGTCGCTGCTCAAGCCAAGCTTCTATTTCATTAACATGGCGAGAGACTTGTAGGCGACTTAAATCAAGCCGTTCAGCAGCTTTAGTAAAACTTGCACAATGGGCCACTTCAACAAAACTGCGCATAGCGGTGAGTCTATCCATGATATTCCTTTAGCTTTATGACTAACCTATTAAACAGGGTTATACAGACCGGTTTGCGACTGAAATCGTAATACTAATCGCACTTCAATTAGTAACCTAAACAGATACAAACTACATCATTTTCGCATATTTATCTCGAGTCAGTGCTCAATTAGACTGCATGGGTTATCAATTAACAAGTAATTCTATGGAGAAATTAATATGAAAATAGCAGTATTGGGTGCAACAGGTTGGATTGGCAGTCACATAGTTAATGAGGCAACACAACGTGGACATCAAGTGGTCGCTTTAGTGCGGGACACAAGTAAAGTTAAACGTACCGACATTGAAGTTCGCAAAGTCGATCTGTTATCTACTGCTAACGAATTAGCTAATGCGATTGCAGGCGTTGATGCGGTTATCGCTTCAATTGGTGGCCGAGCGTTAGGAAACCATGACATTGTAAAAACAACCGCCGAGCGATTAATGAATACACTCCCCCAAGTAAGTGTTAATCGTATGCTCTGGGTAGGCGGCGCAGGCTCTTTAGAGGTCGAACCGGGTATTAGACTGATTTCAACCGCCCAATTCCCGAACGAGTATAAGGCTGAAGCAATAGCTCAAAGTGAAGCGTTAGAGGTTTTTAAACAAAATACAACCACTGTCGATTGGACTTTTGTGTCACCAGCAGCTGAAATAATTCCCGGAGAAAAGTTATCTAGGTACCGCGTAGGTGCTGACCAACTGCTCGTTGATGATAATGGCGACAGTAAAATCTCGGTTAGCGATTACGCAATAGCGATGATTGATGAGCTAGAGTCGAATAATCACCCTTGCCAGCGTATTGGTGTTGCGTACTAACAAAGAGACTTAGTTGGCTGGGTTTTACAATCTAGGGCAGTTAAACAGTTACAGGCGAATTCATTGCCGCCTGTAACTGTTTATCGCGCTGAGCATGTACTTAAATATCTACGCCAATTTTATGCGGTAACCTAACTCTGTCGTATTTGTTCAATCAATTTCCCTACAGCACCGCTAATATTTTCCCATCACGGCGGCGCTGCATTAATAGAATAGCTCTGGCCTAAAACAATCCTCAATTTACGGTATAGAAACTTGTTAGAAATTCAAAAAATTACGGACCTTAGTGCATTAGCAACGTTAAAGCAGCAGTATTTTAGCCGAACAAGTGCCCCGCTAGATGGTATGTGGCAATTCGGCTTTATACCAATAGCAGAACATTTTGCCTTTGTTGAAAAGCAACATATTGTCGGTTATTGCTGTGTCAACGAAGAAAGCTATATGTTGCAGTTTTACCTGTCACCTACAGCTAAAACAAATGCTAAAGATCTGTTCACGCTAATTGTTCAGCAAAATAGCAGTGAGATAGGCCCTGTTGAAGGTGCATTTGTCAGCACAGCAGAGCCTGCATACCTATCACTATGCCTGGATAACTCAAGTTCAGTATCGGTAAACAGCTTTATGTATCAGCATGCTAAACATGCAGCTAAAAGCAGTGACGACGCAATTGAATTACAGCTTGCCACAAAAATGATGCACAAATCTTTAGTCGATTTTGCAGTGGAAACTATCGGCGCGCCAACACAGTGGCTTAGTGATTATTACGGTAATTTAATTAGCCGTAAAGAGCTTTGGTACTATCAAAAAGACCAGCAGGTGTTAGCAACTGGTGAATGTCGTACTAATGACCAGTACCAAACGAATACTGCCGATCTAGGAATGATTGTCGCTAAGGCGTACCGTGGTAAAGGTATTGCCCGTGAAGTGCTTAAGTTTTTAGTCAGTATATCTACCCAAAAGGGGTTGCTTCCAATATGTTCCACTGAAAGCACTAATATAGCGGCGCAAAAAGCGATTGCGAAGGCCGATCTAGTATCCAATCACCGGATCATTAAAGTTGATTTTGAAGTGATTTAATCGAATGAGTGCTGCCGAGTGCTCATTCGGGCTCAATACACGCCATTTTTACAGTATTGCATGCGCCCTTCACTGCAGTTTTTAGCGGTTTAGCTTATACTAGACAGCAGAACTGAACATTAGGTTTGAATCATGCAGAGTTGGGTCACAGCCCCAAAAGATCAGCGAATAGCTAAGTATGTCGAATTTTACTGGTTAATAGAAAAAAGCTCGACTCAGGATATTAATAACTACCCTAAGTTAAACCCCGATCCTGCAGCTCATTTCATTCTCTGCCCTAAAGAGCAGTGTTTCCATTATCAAACTTCTCCAACTAAGAGTGTTGGTAAAGGTAGTCACTGGCTATACCCGCAACAGCAAACATTACAACTAGACCACAGCAAATGCTTTATCTATCTTGGCATTAAATTCCGCGTTGGAGCACTCTATTCGCTCAATATCCCAGGTTACAAGCACCCTACTCTGAATAAAGCTGTTGAAATGGAGTTTAAGGAGCTACTAGGAGTTAGCAGTTTTGCCATGGATGATATTTTGCACATAGGCCGAACGGACTCTGACAGATGTATAGACATGCTAGATGTGCTTTTGTCACCGCTGTTCAACTCAACCACAGAAGATCAGCATAGTGCTCTTACCCGTAAGGTGTTGCCTCTATTAGAAAACAGTCTAATTTCAGAGTTGGGTGATAAACTTCACTGCTCACAACGTACACTAGAACGTAGTTTTTACCGCGTTACAGGCTTAACAATGAAGCAGTGTAAATCGATGAATAAATTGGAGGCGATGCTTGAATACTTATATCAGCGTGAAGCTGTTGATATTGATTGGGCGGAGGTGGCGTTTAAATTTGGTTTTAGCGACCAACCACACTTAATACGGCAGCTAAAAAAACAGATTGGGCTCACTCCCAAAAACTACGCAGAGCAGCGCGGTTTAACGATTGATATCTATGGCGGCGTAGAGTCTCGCTGATCCTAAATAGCAAAATTAGATATAAGACTTAACGTTATTTCGCTGCTCTAATCATATATAAACAATGATCAATGGGTATAGATTCTGGGTAGGTGCTTTCAACAAACCCCAGCTTTAGGTAGCTATTGATTGCAGCTTGATTATCTTTGAGTACAAATAGAGAGCTTTGTTGTAAACACAGTTGTTTGAGGCCACAAGCATTTAGCAGCTCTACCAAGGTTTTAGATATCCCCTTTCCTCGCCAACTTGGATTGACCACTATTCGGCCTAAATGGCACTTTTCTAAACGCGGGTAATACTGGCCAAAGCCTAATAACTCATATTTATCAGACACGAGTGCGAAGGAAGCAAGTCTTTGTAGAGCAAGATCTTCGGTGAATGTAGCAACATCGTAGGGGTATCTAAAATGGGGGCCTGCCCATTGAAAGACCTCATGCTGAGTGTTAAACCACGTCATCATCTGTTTCAAATGCTCAGTTGTCGGCGTTACAAGCTGCATTTGGAATCCCTTTATTTAGGTTTATCTCAAGCGATAATTTTCAGCGGTTGCCCATTCATTTAGACAAAGCCTGCACGTAGACTTTGTCTAAACTGGATAATGCTATCTTAATCTAGGTTCTGCATCTCTTGCAGAACACTTTCAACTACAGATTCTGGCTTTGCTAGGTATTTAGAGTGATCGATGAAGATACCTTGATCATCGACAGTGATAAGTAGTGCTGGAAATGATGTTGTACCAAGAACTTCATAGATCTCGGCGATGCCCGCCAATATTTGCTCTGCGTCATTGATCAATCCATCTCTAAATATCTTATTAGATGGCGATAATTTATGCGTCGAAATCAACTCACTAAAGTCATGTTTGTTGGTTAACGGATTACCATCAATAAAATGCGCTTTTTGGATTGCATTAAGGACGCTAAGCATCTTATCCGGTTGTTTCGTTTCTAGCCAAGCCATAAGGTTTGCAACTTTTGTGGCATCCTTTGGACTATTAGCGTAGCGAATATGTTCTCGCCCAAACTTTACTTCTGCAAGATCTCTTACTGCGTTGACTTGGTCAAGCCCTGCACTATCGCTGCCATCGAAATGGCTACAATGTAACAAGTGCAGTTGCATTTTCGGGAATGCTTCACTGAGAGCATTCACTAAAGGAGTTGCGGCGTAACTCCATGGACAATGACTGTCATAGATAAAATACAGTGCAAGCTGGGCTTTGTTGATATTGGTGTCGGTGTTCATCTACTTCAGTCTTAACTTTTGATAAATAATTGGTGATCCTAAGAGGTTTTAAACCTTTAATCAATTAGCTGTTGAGTATAAATGCCAGATAGATACCGACTTTAACGCGCTTCAAATCAAATATATGTTGTATGCGCACTTTCTTGAGGCGATTTATGCGTGATGGGCCAACTAACCGGTACAGTAAGGCGATCAACCTCATGGTTTAGCAATAAGTTAACTATACGCAGTAGCCACTATATAGACGAGTCTTTAAAATTAACTGCTTATTATAGCAATCAGTATAAAGATTTGATCGCTCAGCGAGAGTAGCAACTTCTTATACTGATTGGAATTACACTTAAATTCAGGTTGAGTGGTTGGCAGCTGGAATTATCAAATCTTGATTAGTGCATCGAGGTTTAGATTGATTGAGAGACAAAAATTGTGAGAAATATTGAGTTACTAGCGCCTGGTGGAGACATCGAATCAATTAAAGCCGCTATTATAGCTGGTGCAGATGCGGTTTACTGCGGGCTTGATAATTTCAATGCTAGAAAACGGGCAGAAAACTTAAACTTCGAACAGCTTTGTGGACTCCTAAGAGTCGCTCATCAACATGACTGTCAGCTATTTCTAACCTTAAACATTATCGTGTTAGAACATGAGTTGCCGGCGCTGTTTAAATTGTTAAATCAACTGGTTAATACCGATATAGACGGGGTAATTGTACAAGATCTCGGTGTATTTGAGATCTTAAAACATTATTACCCAACACTTGAAGTCCATGCTTCTACTCAGCTAACAACCCACAATACCGGCCAACTGTCATTTCTTCAGCAAATGGGGGCTAACCGTGCAAACCTATCTAGAGAACTCAATTTAGATGAAATAAGGACTATGTCAGCAAAAGCGCATCAGTTGGAGATGCTAACAGAAGTATTTGTTCATGGTTCTAACTGCATTGGCTTTTCGGGTTTGTGCTATTTCAGTTCAGCTCATGGCGGTAATTCAGGTAACCGCGGTCGTTGTAGTCAGCCTTGTCGCGATCAATACCAACCCACTGAGATTGGCGCTGAATATCCACTCAACATGAAAGATAACTCAGCCTTTGATGATCTAGAAGCGTTAGTCGATGCGGGAGTAGATTCTTTAAAAGTGGAAGGTAGGATTAAGAAATACCACTACGTGCACAGTGTGGTAACGACTTGGCGAAAGCAAATTAAGCGACTACAACAAAAACAAGCACTGTCAAACGACAAAACTGAGTTATATACCGTCTTTAATCGTGACTTTACCAATGGTTACTTAGCTGGGAAAGTCGGTAAAGAGATGTATATCGATAATCCCCGAGACAATGCAGTACAGCACTTCAGTGCGATAGAGCAAAGTAAGCCTCAAGTATCTGCAGATATTGTACAAGTAGTTAAACAGCGTTTATATGATAAAAAAACATTGATTATTGATTCAGTTGGCGAGCAAATTAAATCGCTAAATATCAGCAAACCGCTTATCAAACTGGCAATTAGTGGGCAATTACGGACTGTTTTAACCATTGATGTTTTTATTGCTACGGACAAACAACCGAGCTTTAGTGTGCAATCAACGAGCCTGTTATCAACTGCAAACAAGTATCAATTGTCAAAAGATGAGCTCACTAGCCGCTTTGCAAGCCTTAACTCTTACAAGCATCAATTACACAATATCGATTTTTCACAGTATTTTGGTGATGTTTACCTTTCGTTTAAAGAGTTAACTCAGATGAAGATAGCGATAATGCGTTTTCTAAACGGTAACAAGACTCCTATCAAACCTGTTGAATTTAGTGAAATAAAAAAAGCGCGTTTAGCTGAAAATCCGGCTCCAAGTACTGCAGAATCAGCGCGTAGCAAATCGACTTGTGCGATATTAATTGGAAATCGAAAAGATCTCGCTTTATATAGAGCACTTAAACTGCAAAACAAATCGAAAACGCTAAATGTTTACTATGCGGTTCCCGATTCAATTTCCTGTGAATCTGATAAATTAATCGCACTTTTTAAAGCTGAACCTGAGCTCACACCTTGGTTTGGTCCGATTGTGCTGCAGCAAGAGTTTGAAGCCGTTGCACATATCTTAAAGTCGATACCACAAACACAGATTGTCAGTAATAACACTGGTGTCGGCTTTATCTCGAAACAGTTAGGTATTAAATGGATCGCGGGACCACATCTTAATACCAGTAACTCCTTCAGTTTAACTAGCTTACAAAAACAGGGTTGCAATGGTGCTTTCATTTCTAATGAGTTGAACAGAAAACAGATAAAATCGATTCACGCTCCACATGGGTTTAGCTTGCACTACAGTGCATTGCACCCCATTTTGCTGATGACCAGTCGTCAGTGTTTATTCTTACAGTCTGCAGTCTGTGATAAACAAGTGATGGATGACGAGTGTCTATCTATTTGTAAAAAGCACACCACCATTACCAATGTAAAACAGATCGATTTTGTGATTGATAAAAAGCGTCGAGATCATAATAACCTGATAGGCGCTGAACTGTTTTTTAATCCTAGTATTGTGAATGAGATCCCTAACAAGTTTGACTCTATGCTGTTAGATCTGCGGACAATAAAAACTAAAACTGATTTTGTTTGGCCGCAACTCGATTTAATTAATGCCTTTCAAGACTATTTACAACAGCTGGCTGATTGCAAAAGTGAGGAGCAGCTTTACCAAGCATTATCAGTTTCAACACGTGCTCAATATTTGAAAGGTTTATAGGCTTCAAACTTATCATAGGCGACTTAATAGCTGGAAATATTCTAAGATTAAGTCGCAAAGCTCGTTAAATGCGCCACACTAACTCTTCATTCGCACCGCTTTGTTCCTTTTCAACCATCCTACTTGGCTACTTATACAGCAGTTAAAAGCTTATCGAGGTGATTTTGCTCATTTAGCCTAAATTTTTGCGGATAAATGCTATCTAACTGTATAAAGTAGAATTATTAACCGTCATAAGAGGAACAACTATGCCAATAACACCTCTCAGTAGTGACCAACTATACCGAACTTCGGGGCTTAAACAGCTGCCTACTAGCTGTAAGTCAACTAAACATTTAGAACCGCTTGACAAGATTGTCGGCCAAGAACGTGCGCAACAAGCGGTAGAGTTCGCCCTTTCCATGAAAGAAAAGGGCTATAACATTTATGCATTAGGTCGCAATGGCCTAGGTAAACGTACTATGGTGCTGCGCCACCTAAGCCGCCAAAAAGAGAACTCAAATGGCCGTACGCTTTATGATTGGTGCTATGTGGTTAACTTTGACGATACCCGCAGCCCAAAAGTATTAACTCTACCTGCTGGAACCGGCCTAAAATTTAAAAAACAGATTGAAAAATTAATGCTTAAATTGTCAAAGGGGCTGCCGTTGGCTTTTGACAACGAGATGTATTATACCCGCGCTGACAAACTCAAAAATCAATTAGCAGCAAAACAAGAAGAAGCATTGGTTCAACTAACAGAGGAAGCAAAAACTCACAGTATTGGCCTGTCTATTTCTCCTCAGGGCAATTACGAGTTGGTTGCACTAAATGGCGAAGAACCGCACTCAGAAGAAAGTTATTTGATGTTGTCGCCTGAAGAGCAGGACTCAATGCAGGCAGCAATTAGCTCGCTTGAAGCAAAGTTACGCGGCATTGTCAGAAAGATCACTGAATGGGAAGATGAATATTCTGAAAAGCAACAGAAACATGACGAAGAAGTTGCTGAAGAAGTCTTATCACTGGCCTTTGCGAAACTAAAAGAGAACTATAAAGATCAGGCCAATGTAAAAGCCTATATCAAGGCGATGCATAAGGATATTCTCGATAACCTCGACATATTCCTTGAAGAAAGCGAAGAGCAAGCTGCCCTAGCCTACGCCTCAATGAGTAAGAAAATGCCAAGACGCTACCAGATCAATGTTTTGGTGGCACAAGACTCGCCTTATCAACCCATTATTGTTGAAGAAACGCCTAATTATCACACCATATTTGGCTACGTCGAGACGGCGACCTATAAAGGCACTGTTTTTACCGACTTTTCACTGATCCGCCCTGGTAGTTTACATAAAGCCAACGGCGGGGTGTTAATGATAGATGCCGTTAAAGTGTTAGAGCACCCGTACGTATGGGACGGTTTGAAGCGCGCGTTGCGCTCAAGAAAGCTCAGCTTAACTTCACTGGAAAGAGAAGTAACCCTTTCAGGGGCTATCTCTCTTGATCCTGAAGCCATTCCGCTTGATGTGAAGATCATTCTGTTTGGTGATTTTGCCACTTATAAACTGTTACAGCAGTATGACGCAGAGTTTACTGAGTTATTTAGGGTGACTGCTGACTTTGAAGACAGAATGCCGCGAACCGATGAGTCTGAAGCACATTATGCACAGTTCATCTCGAGTATTATTCACAGTAATAAGATGCTGCACTGCGATAGGAAAGCGATAGCTCGCATTATTGAGTTTAGCTCTCGTCAAGCTGATGATCAGAATATGCTGTCACTGCACTCTGTCGATACTGCTAATTTACTGCGTGAAGCCAACTATTGTGCCCGCGCAGTGAACGCAAATATGATCCGCGTAAGTCATGTAGAACAAGCGTTAGCCAATAAAGAGAATAGAATTTGCCGTGCTAAAGATGATTATATGCAGTCTTTTGTTAATGGCACTACATTAATCTCCACTGAAGGAAAACGAACCGGGCAAGTTAATGCCCTGTCAGTGATGTCGACAACCGACTACCAATTTGGTGCACCAAGCCGTATCACCGCAACCACTTCGTTTGGTGATGGACAAGTGTTCGATATTGAGCGTACTGTTGACTTAAGTGGCAGTATTCACTCTAAAGGTGTGATGATTCTAACCGCTTATATTGCCTCAGTTCTGGGTAAAACCGATAAGATCCCTCTGTCGACTCACCTGACATTCGAGCAATCTTATGGTGGTGTTGACGGTGATAGCGCAACCATGGCTGAGCTTTGCGCTATGTTGTCTTCATTTGCTGACCAGCCATTACGGCAAGATATTGCGATCACAGGCTCTATGAATCAGTTTGGCGAATCTCAGCCAATTGGTGGCGTAAACGAAAAAATTGAAGGCTTCTTCGATGTTTGCAATATTAAAGGACGCAAAAATAGCCAAGGGGTTATTATCCCTGTTTCGAACATCCATAATCTAATGCTTCGACCGGACATTGTAGAAGCGGTAAGAAAAGGTCGTTTTAATATTTGGGCTATAAGCCATGTTAATGAAGCGATTGAATTGCTGACAGGCATTGAAGTGGGTAAGGCTGATAAGAAAGGCGTGTATAACCCTAAGAGCTTACTTGGTAAAGCGCAGCTAAGATTGAAACCACTCTACAAAGAAAAGTCTTAGTATTAATACTAAATAAAAAAAGCCGAACTGATGTTCGGCTTTTTAGAGCATAAGCTAAGGTTTAAGCGAATACTGCTTGTAAAGGTGGTACTACTTGCTTCTTGCGGCTAAGCACACCATCTAACCACACTTTTCCGTCGCTAACTGGCTTATCATAAGCAGATTCGATAATAGCTGCATCGTCACTAACGATAAGCATTTCCGAGCCCTCTTTCATAATGTCAGTAAGTAGCAACAACACGCTATGGCGATTACCTTCTGCTTTTAACGCTGCGATATCAGCAACTAAACTTGCTTTAATGTCGTCAAATACTGATAGATCAATCACTTCAAGTTGACCAATGCCAACTAAGTTGCCATTCATATTGAAATCTTTAAAGTCACGCAGCACTAAATCACGAGCAGGCGTACCTTCTACTGCTGATTTAACTTTAAACATATCCATACCAAGCTCTTTAAAGTCAGCTATACCAGCAATTTCTGCTAGCGCTTCAACACACTTGATATCAGCTGTTGTACAAGTTGGTGATTTAAAGATAACCGTGTCACTTAAAATTGCACACATCATAATGCCAGCAATCTCTTTCGGGATCTCTACATTATAAAAATCATACATCATCTTGATAATGGTGTTACTACAGCCAACTGGACGGATCCAACACTCTAGTGGGGTAGAAGTTGTAATATCACCTAGCTTGTGATGATCAACAATACCTACAATAGTTGCTTCTGCAATGTCATCAGGTGCTTGAGTCAACTCCGAGTGATCAACAATGTAAACTTCTTCACCAGCGTAGCTCATCTTTAGCTCTGGTGCGTCAAAACCAAATTTGTCGAGAATAAACGCCGTTTCAGGCGAAAGTTCACCTAAACGAGAAGCAACAGAAGCTTCTCCAATTTGGTTTCTAAGATGTGCTAGTGCGATTGCACCACAAATTGAATCAGAATCTGGGATTTTGTGGCCCACAACATAAACTGGCATAGATAACGCTCTCCTTTAATTTTCACTAATTTTAACAAACTTTTTGCCAATGCGGAAATAACTAAAAGGTCGAATGGTACGGCTTTGTAGGAAGATCCTAAGTTTATGCCGTTTTTTTGGCTAAATTCCCCCTCAACTAGGGGGATGGCGTATCAAATTGTTCGGTTTTGCTGTATAAAGCTTCGTCCTATTACATTTTCACTCTAGAGCTTGGTACTGATGTCAGATAAATTTTTCTTTAAAGGCCGTAAAACCCCAAAACCAAAACATGAAAGTTATGGTTACAACACAAAACGAGCGGCTAAACTCGGTACCGAAGTAAACCCACTAATGCTGTCGGTACAAACCGAAGACCGTCGCGTAGAGATCATTAAACTACTTGAAGATAATCAACTGCTTGGTCAGGTCACTATCGATGCGACTACAGAAGAGAATATTATTGATTTAATGGGGATCCTCAATAAGCCTGTAACAACTCGATTTGAAAAGCAGCCAAACAGAAATGATCCTTGCACCTGCGGTAGTGGCAAGAAGTATAAGAAATGTTGTGGCTAATAGCTGTTTAACGAGTTTACAGATGAGAGTTGCTAACTTCTCTCATCTGTTCTTTCTAAGTCCTTTTACCCCCTATCAGCGACCTTCGTACCCGAGTAAAAATACTTAACTTCAGTGCTAATTGTTATATTTTTAGCCTGACGCTCATGCCTTATAAGATATGAAACCAGTTGATTGTAGTCCTTTCAAGCAATAGTACTCTAGCTGCCCTATATTGTGCATCTAACTGTAATATATTAACAATTACTTAAGTTATATTGTTTTTCAGATTAGATTATCAGCATAGATAACATCAAGTGGCTTTCAAATGTAAATCTATGAAACACAAGTTTACACAATCCAGCTGTTACAATTCCTCATATCTATTAACATACACTCAAAATAATAATTGAATTGCGTTTGGCATTGGCGTTATCGGCCAATTGTTTTATACGCAATAAATGAGTGTTGTGTTTGCTTCAACAAGAGGATGTGTTCGTGGCTACGAAAAAACAGATAATTTTACCTTTGGTCGTGATTGTAATTGGTATCGCAGGCTTTGCTGGTATGGCGGCATTAAAAAAACCACCTGAAGAAAAAGAAGAGCTGGACACCACTCCATTGGTTTCAGTTCAAGCAGTAGAAATCAGACCAATGGATTTTTCGGTAAGTTCTTACGGTGTGGTTGCTGCAAAGTATGAAACAGAGCTGGTTTCTCAAGTAAACGGTGAAATTGTATACCTGTCAGAGAAGTTCGTT
Source organism: Shewanella piezotolerans WP3 (assembly GCF_000014885.1). Classification (NCBI taxonomy): domain Bacteria; kingdom Pseudomonadati; phylum Pseudomonadota; class Gammaproteobacteria; order Alteromonadales; family Shewanellaceae; genus Shewanella; species Shewanella piezotolerans. Next base: position 2,673,780 of record NC_011566.1, on the reverse strand, counting down.
CGTGGAGGCTTTGTTAAAAAAGGAGATATTTTAGCAAAGATTGATCCTAGCGATTACGACGCAGCATTGATTGATGCACAAGCAACCATGGCTTCTGCGCGTGCCACACTGGTGCAAGAAAAAGCCTTTGGAAAGGTAGCTGAAGAAGAATGGAAACGTATTAAAGACGGCGTACCGACTGAACTTAGTTTACGTAAACCACAGCTTGCACAAGAATTAGCAAAGCTAAACTCTTCAGAAGCAGGCCTTAAACGTGCAAAAAGAAATGTAGAACGTACCGTGATTAAAGCGCCATACGATTCTCTGATTGAAGCACGCAATATTGGCTTAGGCTCTTATGTGAGTATGGGGACAAATTTGGGTAAAGTATTAAGCACTGATAATGCAGAGATCCGCTTACCCATCGCCGATAAAGAGATCCAGTTTTTAACTAACAAGGGCAACAACGCTGATGTTATTTTAAAAGGCAATTTTGCTGGCCAACCACAAGAGTGGAAAGCAAAAATCGTTCGTAGCGAAGGGGTTATTGATAGCCGCAGCCGAATGACTTACTTAGTCGCTGAAGTTTCTGATCCCTATGGACTTAAATCAAACAATAATGAATTACGCTACGGCACTTATGTGACAGCAAGTATCGGCGGTGTCCATGCAGGTGAAGTGACAAAAGTCGCTAGACACTTAGTGATTAATGGTCAAGTTGCCGTGCTCGATGATGAATCTAAGCTTAAATATGTAGATGTTAATGTTGTACGTCAAATAGGTTCACAAGTGATCATTACCGATGGCTTAAACTCTGGCATGAACCTTATAACTTCTGCACTTGATTATCCTATTGAAGGGATGCAACTTGCACTACCAAAAGACAAATCATTAGACAATGACGATTCCGAAACACAGCCAACGCAAATAGCGATGGAAGATAAGGATAAATCATGATTGATACACATAAAGGTATCATTGCTTGGTTTGCCCGCAATAGCGTAGCAGCAAACCTGCTAATGATCATTATTTTGCTTGGTGGACTGTTGACTGCCAATACCATCCGAAAACAATTCTTTCCTGCCGTTGAGATCAACTGGCTTGAGTTTAATGCTGTCTATCCAGGCGCTGCACCTCAAGAAGTAGAAGAAGGGATCACCATTAAGATTGAAGAAGCACTTGAAAGTGTTCAAGGTCTTAAGCGTGTTATTACCTATTCTAACCGTAATGCATCATCAGGTTACTTTAGAATTGAAGACTCCTATGACCCGCAAGTTGTGTTGGATGAAGTTAAATCTGAAATAGATTCGATTTCAAGCTTTCCTGATGGTATGGAACGACCAAAAGTCGAACGTATTAAGCTAAGACAAGAAGTTATGTACGTTAGTCTCTACGGCGACCTCAACAAGAGACAGCTTAAAGACTTAGGTGAGAAGATCCACGATGAGTTAATGCAACTGCCGTTGGTCAATATTACCGAATTTTACGGCGGACTTGGCTACGAGATTGCAATTGAAGTCAGTAAAGATAGGCTTAGAGAGTTTGGTCTTACTTTTAATGACGTTGCAGCTGCAGTTCGTGGTTACTCGCGTAATATGTCTGCAGGTCAAATACGAGCGGAAAATGGCTATATTAACCTTCGAGTTCAAAACCAAGCTTATGTTGGTTATGAGTTTGAAAGCTTGCCACTAATTACCCTGCAAGATGGTTCTACTTTGCTTCTTGGTGATGTCGCCACCGTTATTGATGGTTTCCAAGAAGGTATTCAGTACTCTAAATTTAACGGCAAAAACTCGGTTACCTTCTTTATTGGTGCTGCCAATGATCAAAGCTTGACCGATGTTGCGAAAGTCGTAAAAAGCTATATCGCTGACAAGCAACAAGCCTTACCAGAAGGCGTAAAGCTTGAGCCTTGGGTTGATATGACCTATTACCTCGAAGGCCGCCTAAACCTGATGCTCGATAGCATGAAAAGTGGAGCAGTATTAGTATTTATTCTGCTCGCTCTATTCTTACGCGTTAGATTAGCATTTTGGGTAATGATGGGATTACCTGTTTGTTTCTTAGGTACCTTGTTGTTTATGCCAATGGGCATGATAGACGTCACGATTAACGTAATCAGTTTATTTGCCTTTATTCTGGTGCTTGGTATTGTCGTCGATGATGCCATTGTAATGGGCGAAAGTGCCCATGCTGAGTGCGAAGAGAAAGGTCAAAACATTGATAACGTTATAAGAGGTGTTAAACGGGTAGCAATGCCAGCAACCTTTGGTGTTTTGACTACTATAGCAGCCTTCTTACCGATTACACTCGATGACGGCCCCTCCTCCGCCTTTGGTCAAGCAATTGGCTTTGTGGTTATCTTATGTTTGTTGTTTTCATTGGTTGAGTCGAAACTGATTCTACCTGCACATTTAGCGCGAATGAAACAACCTAAAGTGGTCCAACCTGGTTCAAAAAACCCGTTAGATTGGCTACGTAATGTGGTTAACTTTTTACAATCAAAAGTGGATAGCGGACTTAAAGTCTTAATCACAAAGTACTACCGTCCATCTTTAGAGCTTGCAGTAAAATACCGTTATACCGTAATCATGATATTTATAAGTCTAATCATGATCTGCGCTGGTTTATACGCTGGAGGTTTAGTCCGCTTTATCGGCCAACCAAAGATCCCTCATGATTTTCCTCGGATCGAGTTTGAAATGAACATCGATGCTTCAGAAAACGCGACGTTAAGTGCTGCACTTGAGATCGAAAAAGCGTTACGCACTGTAGATGCTGAACTTGAAGCTGAGTATGGCCAAAAGATGATCTCAGATATGCAAGTGGAGCTTCGTGGCCGAACGTCAGCTCAGGTAATGACAAAGTTAGTTGACCCAGAGTTACGCCCTATGGACACTTTCGCAGTTGCTGAATTGTGGCGTCAAAGCATGCCGCTTATTCCGGGAATGAAGTCATTTAGCATACAGGATAATTTATTTGGTGGTGGCCGCGACGATGGTGACATTAGCTTTAGATTAGAAGGGAAAGATGACCTTCAGTTAGTAGCAGCAGCTAAAGAGTTAAAAGCCAAGCTCAATACCTTAAAAGGCGTCGGCGATGTTAACGATAGCCGTCAATCGAGTGCCAAAGAGGTTCAGTTTGAGCTTAAACCTTTAGCGAACAGCTTAGGGTTAACCTTGGCTGATATTGCAAGCCAGGTAGGTAATGGTTTCTATGGTCTTGAAGCACAGCGTATATTGCGCAATGGTGAAGAGATCAAAGTGATGTTGCGCTACCCTGAAGAGCAACGAAACTCAATTGCACAAGTGTCTGACGTACTAATCAAGACTCCTCAAGGTGCTGAGATCCCACTGTCAGAGGTCGCAACGATCATTATTACTGATGGTGTAAACAGTATACGTCGTGAAAATGGTAACCGAACAATTAATGTTTGGGGCTCTGTCGATGCTGATCAAGCTGAACCATTTAAGCTTGCTAAAGATATCAGAGATAACTTCTTACCAGAGTTACTGACCAAGTACCCAAGAGTGAAAAGTGAAGTTTCAGGCAACATTCAAGAGCAACTAGATAGTGCTGATACCCAACTAAGAGATTTCCTTATCTCTATGCTAGTTATCTATAGCTTACTTGCAGTACCGCTCAAGTCTTATGCACAACCAATAATGATCATGTCGGTGATCCCATTTGGCGTAATTGGTTCAGTGTTAGGACATATGCTGTTAGGCCTAGATCTGAGTGCCCTTTCAGTATTTGGTATTATTGCAGCGGCCGGTGTTGTGGTTAACGATTCCTTGGTGATGGTTGATTACATCAATAAATCGCGAGAATCTGGTATTCCGATGAAGCGCTCAGTACTCGAAGCGGGTTGCAGACGCTTTAGAGCGATTTTGCTCACCTCGTTAACTACCTTTATCGGACTGGTACCGATTATGGCTGAAACGAGTATGCAGGCCCAGATGGTCATTCCAATGGCTGTTTCTCTCGCCTTTGGTGTCTTGTTTGCGACTGTAGTGACATTAGTGCTGATCCCTTGTCTTTATGTCACTATTGAAGACATTAAACGCTTAGTTGGTAGTAAATCTCGGGTTGAGGAGCCAACTGAGTCGGATACTTTCTCTGACCCCGTGTTACAAAATAAGTTAGTTCCCGAACAGAGCTAAACCAACCTAATTGTTGAAGAAGCTTTCAAAAGTCAGTTGTTATCGCAGCTGGCTTTTTTGTTGAATTAGTAAAAGAAGGTGCTAAAGAAAAGTACTGTGTATCGATGTAGATAATTGAAAGGTTTTGAGTGCTTTCGCTACAGGTAAGCAAATGATTGTTTTATCATTATAAGCTTAGAGGCTAATCCTCTATACGAAAAAGGGCTACCATTTCTGGTAGCCCTTCATCTTAATGTGGCGGAGAGATAGGGATTTGAACCCTAGATGGGCTACAAACCCATGCCGGTTTTCAAGACCGGTGCATTCGACCACTCTGCCATCTCTCCGAACGCCGCGAATAATATAGCGCCCTATTAATCTTGTAAAGACTTAATCGTAAAATTTTTACCTAGTTGGTTAAATAGAGCTCAAACAGGTTACTTTTCCTCTTTACTGGCACCGATACGGGCAGGATCTGGGAATACAAAGTTTTCATTTACTTCATTCCAGTTTTTGAAATTACGCAGCTTAAATCCAGCGAACACGATAAATGAACACAGCATAATGCCCCAACCTATCGCCATCTCGCCTTTAGTGACCCATATCGCAACTAGGCTTGATGCACCAAATGATAAACTAATTTGGATAAAGTTCTGTAAACCTGCTGCTTTTGCAGCATTTTTCGGGAATTGCTGCAGGGCGCTGTTAACGACTATTGGATAAATAGCACCATTACAAGCCGCGAGTATCGAAAAAGCTGTTAGCAGCGGGAATATCGACAAACCTTTAACTAAGATAGTCACGATAACAATAGCCAAAACGCACAAGCCAAACAGACTCAACAGCACTTTCAGTGCAGTTTCAGTACCTGTCTTACGAATAAGCGTTTTACTTGCATAGCCACCAAGAATGAACATGATTGTTTGCGGGATAAAGCTTAAGCCAATCGCCGTTGCATCATAGCCATGTTGTTCCATAACCATTGGCCAAACTGTTAGGTATGAGAAAAAAGCACCAGAACATGCTCCAAAAATAATCACGTTTCCTAAATAGCCCGTGTTTTTTAGTATAGAGAGGTAACTAATATCACTTTTTTCAACATTAGTTTGTTTAGCTTCTTTCGGAACAAAGCTAAAAGTAAACGCAATCATAGCAACCGCTAAACAGGTCAAGGTAATAAAAATACTTTGCCAGCCGTACGACTCGAGTATTAATGCACCTAAGATAGGTGCTAGCGCAGGTGATAGTGCGACTAAAGGCATAATATTAGAAAATACACTCTGCGCTTTTGTTGCGTCATACTTTTCAATGACGATAGCTTGCCAAATTACACCCGCTGAACAAGCACCAATCGCCTGCATAAAGCGCGATATATTGAAAACTAACATTGAGTCGCTCGTTGCTAGAGAGATACTAGCCAATGTGAAAACCGTAAGACCAAAGATTAGCGCATTACGCTTACCAAAACGTTCTACAATAGGACCATAAATTAATTGTCCTAGCGCTAGGCCAGCTAAGAAAAATGTTAACGACATCGCCACTTTTGAAGGTGATGTTGCCATTGTGTCTTCAATTGCTTTGAACGCAGGCAAATACATATCCGTTGCAATGAAGCCAAGCATACTTAGCAATGCTAGATAGGTAAGAAATAGATAGTATTTAACATTCATTAGAGATTTCATAAGTAGTAAAAATAGAATTAGATAAATTAGGATGCGGAGTGTAAACACTTGCCAAATGGCTGTGAAACGTTTATTTTTCACATTAGCCATCAAAAATAATCACAGCAGGATGTGAGCTATGCTATCAGAACAATCTATGCAGCTAATTGATATGGTCGCCCGCGTGGGCAGCTTTACCGCTGCCGCCAATAAATTGCATAAAGTACCTTCAGCAGTCAGCTATGCAGTTAAACAAATTGAAGAAGAACTTGGTGTCGTTCTGTTTATTCGCCACCATCGAAGCGTAAGCTTGACCCCTGCAGGCGAGCATTTCGTTAAGCAATCCCGCACTTTACTGACCGAGATGGAGGCGATGCGCTCTGATACCGTTAGAGTCGCTAATGGCTGGCAACCTACCCTCGCTATTGCGTTAGATAATATTGTTCGCGCTGACAAAATCAGTAACCTGATCGCAGATTTCTACCGTACTTTCGACAATGTAGAGCTTATTATCCGCATCGAAGTCTTTAATGGTGTATGGGAGTCGATTGCAACTGGGCGTAGCGATATTGCCATCGGGGCGACAACCGCCATTCCAGTTGGTGGAGAATATCATTTTAGGGATATGGGGGAGATTGATTGGTGTTTCTTGGTCGGTAAGAACCACCCACTTGCCAGTATTGATAGACCATTGACCGATGATGAAGTACGCAAATATCCCTCAATTTGTTTAGAAGATACTTCCCGCGAGATCCCCAAGCGTATGACTTGGTTACTCGAGAACCAAAGGCGCTTAGTGGTACCCGATTGGATCCGGGCGATAAATTGTTTTCGTGAAGGACTTGGTATTGGTTATATGCCAGCTCACTTTGCTTCACCGTTTATCAAAACTGGTGCATTGATCGAAAAGCAACTTGAACATTCTAAGAAAAAAAGTCCCTGCTGTTTAGCTTGGAACGCATCAAATAAGTCACCAGCAATGGCGTGGGTGCTCGATTATTTAGGTGATACAGCGAAGCTTCAAAAGGACTGGTTAGACTAAAATTAGTCTACTTGAGGTTTGTATCGTTGCATATGACACAGATATACCTGCCATTAGCTTTATCACACGCTAAAGCTAATGTATGATTCAATAACTTAACGAGCAATTTGAGGCTTATTAAGAAAATCGGGAACTACCTGGTTAATTAAGGCTCAAATATACAGCTTGAGCATTTGTCTTCGGAGAAAGAAATGAGAGATATGACACAACAAACCACTTACGGTCAATCGACTGTAGAGGTTAATAAACTACTTAAAAACACGTACATGCTACTTTCAATGACTTTGGCATTCTCTGCAGTATGTGCAGGCTTAGCCATGGCATTAGCAATTAGCCCTATGATGTCTTTAGGTTTATCAATTGGTAGCTTGGTACTGTTGTTCGTGACATTACGCAAAGCCGAGTCAAGTGCAGGGATCTTCTGGGTATTTGCTTTCACTGGCATGCAGGGTGCATCGCTGGGTTATATCCTCAACCATTATGCAGGTATGGCTAACGGCCCACAGCTTATTATGCAGGCGTTAGGCTTAACATCAGTAATCTTCGTTGCCCTTTCAGGCTACGCAGTTACCACTAAGAAAGATTTCTCTTTCATGCGTGGTTTCTTAATTGCTGGTTTAGTGATTATGGTTGTCGGCCTTCTCGTTAACTTGTTCCTAGGTAACGGCATGGTCTTCATGGCACTTAATGCAGGTATTGCATTATTGATGACCGGGTTTATTCTTTATGATACGAGCAAAATCGTAAATGGTGGCGAGACCAACTATATTCGTGCAACCATCTCTTTGTACTTAGATTTCCTAAACCTATTCGTAGCACTGCTACATTTAATGGGTATGGGCAGCGATGACTAATTCCAATTAATTTTAATTGAGTTAAAATGGTCCTACTTAAGGGCCATTTTTTTTATCATGAGCAAATTTATTATTCAGGTTAACTCCCCTGCTTACGGTAGCGGATCGAGTTATAATGCCTATCGCTTTGCCGAAGCCGCCGTACAAAACGGTCACCTTATTGATAAAGTCTTTTTCTATCAAGACGGCGTTCTCAATACTAATAGTTTTAACAGTCCTGCAAGTGACGAGTTTGATCTTCAAAGCGCTTGGCTATCTCTCAGTCAACAATACAAGTTCCCATTAGTTAACTGTGTCTCTGCTGCGCTGCGTCGTGGCGTGCTGTCCGTTAGTGAAGCACAAGAAAACAACACTAAGCATTGGAACATGGAAGCTCCATTTATAATGGGTGGCTTGGGTGAACTTGTTACGGGTATTGAGTCTGCTGATCGATTAGTTAGCTTTTAAAGGCTGTAAAGGAGTAAAAGTTGAAGAAACTTTGTATTGTATTCAGTCAAGGTCCCCATGGTAACGCCAAAGGTCGCGAAGCACTCGATCTCGCTTTGCTCAGCGCTAGCTTTGAGCAACAAGTTAGCTTAGTTTTTACTGATGAAGGGATCTTAAACTTGCTAAAGAACCAAGCTCCAGAAACCGTAGGAGCTAAAGACTACATTGCCACTTTTGGCGCGCTTCCCCTTTATGATATTGAGACTATTCTCGTCTGCGAGGCCGCTATGAAAGAATTAGCGCTTACAGAGCACGATATAAAGCTAGAGGTTCAATTCTGCTCTTCACAAGCGATTGCAGAGCATTTCAACCATGTAGATGAGGTCTTAGTATTCTAATGATATTGCATCATATACAATCGTCTCCTACACAAAGCGCTGCACTGAAACTTTGCTTACGCTACATAAACACTACTGATAGCATTTTGCTATCGTCTAATGCGGTTAATTGTTTATTAATCAAAGAGTGGCAATCACGCTTAAACGATTACAACGTGCTAGTACTGGAAGATGATGTTATTGCACGTGGATTACAATCACGCTTGAGTGCATTTAAAATGATTGGTTACGCAGATTTTGTTGCGCTGACCCTAACCCATAACAAAGTGATTTGCTGGTAGAAATGATTGAATTTAACGGAAAGAAAATAGAGACAGACCACCAAGGCTACTTAAAAGTTGTGAGTGACTGGAGCCCAGAACTCGCGCTCATAATTGCTAAAGAGGAAGAGATAGAACTTACAGATGCACATTGGGAAGTCATTAATTTTGTGCGTAACTTTTATCTAGAGTTTAAAACAAGCCCTGCCATTCGTGTGCTCGTAAAAGCGATTGGACAAAGCTTAGGTGCAGACAAAGGCAATTCAAAATATCTCTATACTTTGTTTCCTGTAGGGCCTGCCAAGCAAGCGACAAAAATTGCGGGTTTACCCAAGCCTGCAAAATGTATCTAACAGCCTGAAACTGACCAGTGTAAAACTTTTAAGCCCAATGATTTGGGCTTTTTTAGGCCTAAACCTTATGACTGCGATAACTTTCAGAGTATTTAAAACCAGTCAGTATAAAGATTTGATCGCTCAGGGAGACTTTAGCGGTTTTGAGGTAATGTCATTACTCACTTTGAATTAGCCAGCCTTGAATTTACGTACCCAAAACGCTCTGAGTCGCTCAATTTCTTATACAGATTGGCATAACTCAAGGTTTTAAGGCAATTCTTCTATAGAGGAATTTTTGATACAAAAAAGCCCCAACTTTCGTTGAGGCTTATTGTAATTCTCTCGCGAGAATATTTGGTACCCGAGGCCGGACTTGAACCGGCACGCCTATTAAGCGAGGGATTTTAAATCCCTTGTGTCTACCGATTCCACCACTCGGGCAAACTCTTTGATTTTGATGATACGTGTTATCGGTAGAAACACTGTAGTTAATTACTTAACCACTCATCAAATTCTTAAACTGTGGAGGCGCGACCCGGAGTCGAACCGAGATCGACGGATTTGCAATCCGCAGCATAGCCATTCTGCCATCGCGCCATATTAAATTGGAGCGACATATCGGGTTCGAACCGATGACCTATACCTTGGCAAGGTATCGCTCTACCAACTGAGCTAATGTCGCATTTCAATTTAACTTGTAATCAAGTTCTTGCTTAGTTCGCTTCCCCTTGACTACGGAATGGCATTCTACCGATTTACTCTGCATAGTCAATCGAGAAAAATGCTTTTTATAACTGTTTGACGTTAAAAGCATCAAAGATAACGTTTTTTGTTCTCATTGATCGTTAGTTGCACAATATCAATGCCCTGCCTTGTTATTGGATGCTTATAAATAATACAAAAAATGAAAATGTTTAGCTTAGTAACGATACACATCGTCAAGTAATGACTAAGCCTTAGTCAACTAGTATTAAATAGTTTGCTTTGGTTAAGTGGAATGTCTTCAATGGCCCATGACACTTTTTTTGAACAACTAGCTCCAATGGCCGGAATTTATGGGACTGGCATTAATAGTGTTGGCTATTGAGCCGTGAAGACAAGTTAGCGCTTTCAAATTATTTAGAGGCAGATTTAAGTGTTTGAAGGCGTTCTATGAGCTTGTGTAACTAACAGAGCGCGCTAATGAAACCAGAGCTAACCTATAAATAAAAAACGCCTCTATGAAAGAGGCGTTTTTCTCGGTATTAACTCTATTCAGGCTTAGCCAAGTGGCAATGACTGGTAGTTAAGACCTAGCATTTTTTGCATCACGCCGACTACCTGGCAGCTATAACCAAATTCGTTGTCATACCAAACATAAAGAATAGTACGGTTACCATCAGCAATAGTTGCTTGAGAATCAACAACACCTGCATAGCGAGAACCAACCAAATCACTAGATACAATCTCAGTAGATTCAGTGAAATCGATTTGATTTTGCAACTCAGACTGCAGCGCCATATCTTTTAAATATTCATTCATTTCATGCTTATTCGTTTCACCATTAAGGTTCAGACTAATAATTGCCATTGAAACGTTTGGTGTAGGAACACGAATTGCGTTACCTGTTAACTTACCTTCAAGCACTGGTAAGGCTTTAGAAACAGCTTTAGCAGCACCTGTTTCAGTAATTACCATATTCAAAGGTGCACTGCGACCGCGACGATCAGCTGAATGGTAGTTATCGATAAGGTTTTGGTCATTTGTGTAGGAGTGAATAGTCTCAACGTGACCATTTACAATGCCATATTTATCATTAACTGCTTTAAGCACAGGTGTAATGGCGTTAGTCGTACAGCTTGCTGCAGATACAATCGTATCTTCATCAAGTATGTCAGACTCGTTAACACCATAAACGATGTTCTTAATTGCCCCTTTTGCTGGAGCTGTTAATAGAACTTTGGTCGCGCCCTTTGATTTAAGGTGCAAACCAAGCCCTGCTTCATCTTTCCAAATACCCGTATTATCTACCACTAGTGCGTTAGATATACCGTACTTTGTGTAATCAACTTCATCTGGAGAGTTTGCGTAGATGACCTGAATATAAGTGCCGTTAGCAATGATTGCATTGTTTTCTTCGTCAACTTCAACAGAACCATTAAATGGTCCATGTACAGAGTCGCGACGAAGTAGGCTTGCGCGTTTTTCAAGGTCGCCTTTACGGCCACCACGAAGGACGATAGCACGGAGTCTAAGCTTGTTGCTCACACCCGTTCTTTCAATTAATAAACGAGCGAGTAGGCGTCCGATACGGCCAAAACCGTAAAGCACAACATCTCTTGCTTCTTCTGTATCTTCTTGTGTGATAGCTGCTGACAATTCGCTGCTCATGTAAGCTTCGATTTGGCTAGCATCTTTGTATTCACGCCAGTAATTAACAGCCAATTTCCCGATATCGACTTTGCACTGTTTTACCGCTAACTTGCTTAAAGCTTCGATAAATGGAAAGCTTTCACGTAGTCTTAGTTTTTCACCGACATGACGGCGCACTAAGCGATGTGATTTAATGATTTCAATGGTAGAAGCGTTCAGTAGTGGTTTACCGTATACGACAACCTCTACACCTGGTTACGATATAATTTACCAAGTAAAGGCTGCATAGCCTCGGCCATTTCGAAACGTTCTTGCCAGCTTTGTAGGTGTTTATCAGCGCTCATTAACAGATCCTTTATCTCACTTTTCTGATTTTCTATCAGAAATGTTTGAGTAACAAAAAGAAAAGACCAATAATCTAGGTTATGTAGGGTGTCTTTCCCCGTTTGGTCGGCGCTATTGTAATGAAAACTGGCCTTTCAGGCTAGTCAGATATTTTATATAACGATGTAATTTAATTAGATAAAAATGCGCGTGGAGCCTATTTTGAGTAGAAAATTTGTAATGTTTACATCACTTCTAGGAATTACGGCCTTTTTTGGACTATTTGGCTGCGAACCAACCTCAAATACCCAGAAGATATGTAACAAAAATCCTGAACTTTGTTCAGATCTACATAAAGATAGTTGGTGTAGGTTCGAAAAAGGCGACCTAATTCGTAACCGGTACCAGTTAAAGATGACTGAAGCACCAAAGGGTGAACAGATCTTCGACCAATTATTGTACTTAGAAGATTACAACAAGTGCATTGAACTTGCTGCTGGAGTGCAGCATATTTTGCATCCTGAGCGCACCAACGATCGTGCTCGAGCTTTTGGCTTAAGTTCCCAGACATTGGCTCAACTACAAGAAACAACCAAAAACAGCCAAGACCCACACTTAGCTTATTATCATTGGTCTAGGTTTAACGATATAGAAGCTGGAAAAGTACTATTCGACGCTGAGAAGAATGGATTAATTAAAGATATTAGGCTCAAAGCGCAACTTGCGGCTCATTACCTTAAGATCGACCCGAATAAATCAAAGCAATTGTATGCAGCAACATTATCTGGCGCCGACAAAGACTCATTTGATCCAGACTGGTTGTTAGCTTTAGCTACCATTTATAGAAATGAAAATCGTCCAGAGATGCATTATTTGTTATCAAGAACAAATATCATCATGACAGATGCTAATTTTGTAGAGGAACAGATGTTAGCAATGCTCCAAGGGAATAAGATATTGCAAGAAAAGTTAGATAAAGAAGCTGAAAATTTGGCTAATGTACTAGAATCTGGAATGTATGCGCAAAGTAAGCTAAAAATAGTCTTGGAGCAAGATTTAGACCAAGCAGTTAACTAAAAAGGTTCGTGTAATTTGTATTCGGCAATATGTTTGCCAACTTACAAACATTTTCTTCATTTAGCTGAAAAATAACCTAATACGCGATCCATGTAAAAAAATTACCTAAATTGTTAAGGGAATCGCGCCTATTTGGTCGATATTGCTTGACGGTAGCTGTCAGTTTGGTAATTTTACTACCAGATTCTATTTAAACTTTTACCTGAGGGATATGAGATGACTATCCGAGTTGCAATTAACGGCTATGGCCGTATCGGCCGCAATGTTCTACGTGCTTTATATGAAAGCGAAAAGAACTACCCTATCAAAATTGTTGCGTTAAATGATCTAGGCGACGCTTCAATCAACGCTCACCTAACAAAGTATGACTCTGTTCATGGTCGCTTCAATGCAAAAGTAGAGCACGCTGACGATGCTATTTTTGTTAATGAAGATAAGATCCTTACATTCCAGGAGCGCGACCCATCGAAACTTCCGTGGGATGAACTTAACGTTGACGTTGTTTTCGAGTGTACCGGTATATTCACTTCTAAAGAGTCTGTTCAACCGCACCTAACAGCAGGCGCAAAGAAAGTTATTATCTCTGCACCAGGCAAGAATGTTGATGCAACGGTTGTTTACGGTGTTAACAATGACGAAATTACTGGCGACATGACGGTGATTTCTAATGCTTCTTGTACTACCAACTGCCTAGCACCATTTGCTAAGCCGTTAAATGATGAGATTGGCATTGAATCAGGTCTAATGACAACAATTCATGCTTACACGAACGATCAACGTTTATCTGATGTTTACCATACTGATTTGCGCCGCGCTCGTGCTGCTGCAATGTCAATGATCCCAACACGCACCGGCGCAGCTGCTGCAGTAGGTCTAGTTGTGCCTGAACTTGCTGGTAAGTTTGACGGTTTAGCTGTACGTGTACCTACAGTCAACGTATCGCTGGTCGATCTATCATTCGTAGCAGCTCGCGACACAACTGTCGAAGAGATTAACGCTATCATTGAAAAAGCAGCTTCTGTAGCGCCACTGAGTGAAGTGTTAGCTGTAAACCATGAGCCTTTGGTTTCTATCGACTTTAACCATAACCCTTACTCATCTAACTTTGACGCGACTCAAACCCGCGTTAATGGCCGTCTAGTTAAAGTTATGGCTTGGTATGACAACGAATGGGGTTTCAGCAACCGCATGCTAGATAACGCTGTTGCGTTAATGTCTGCAAAGTAAATTCGCTAATACCTTAATATATAAAAGCCCAGCAATGCTGGGCTTTTTTGTATCTAGTTATAAAGCAGTCTGGAGCACTATTAAACAAGGTAGTGCCATTCACAGTATTTGTAGTTGGCCATAATGCCAGCTGACGTAGAGGCTCGGAAAGAGATAAAATAACTGTGTTATTAAAAATAAGTTAACACAATATGGCTAGATAAAGAGTAAATATCGCTGCGTCTTATTAGCGGTTGTTGGTCTTTCGTGCTTAGTTTTTGTTCGAATCCAATTATTTTAGCATGAGACTTAGCTGGTTAAGCAAAAAGCTCGTAACGCATTCTAATCATAAAAGAATAAAACATTGAAACCAACCCGAAGGGACGCACTCCTTGAACCATCGGATTAGTGTTTTGATCCCACATTAGGATTCATGCAAAGGTAGTCGTCTATCATTTCAATATTTTGGTCAATATAACCCAATAATATTTTTTGTTCTACTTCACCTAGTTCAGCATTCAAAATCGCTCTATGTAGTTCAAGCGCTTCAGATTTGTGACTTAATAATGTCATTGAAGAGATAAGATTACTCTCTAGACATCGCTTGAGTAATGCTCGTTGTGTAAGCTTAATTGATGTTTGGACCGAATCAAATAAAACAGATAATTTTTCATCAATGATAATCTGCGCAGCAAGACCTGCATGTTGCCTGTTTAGTTGTCTACTTGAATACATCTAACACCTCCCTAAAATAGGACTGTCCAATATCGATGGAAGTCACTTTCTATAAGAGATTATATTTCTTGTTAGCTGTACCTAGGCTTAATCAGTCAAGTGTGATTAACGGCATGTATCTACGTTATTATTTTAGCTTCGCTTTATACGAACCACTTTGAACACATCAATTTCAAAACCCGCTATGCCTTCTGTTGCGCTATAGTATGTCATATTGACTCGTGCCCCTTTTAAACACTTATATTTTTTGCGGCGTTTGAACTTAAAAGGGGTATCGCAATCTTCTATCATGACGGTATGCAGTACCCAGTCTTCTTTCTCTCGTTGAACATGAGATAAAACGGAAACGTTTTCAGAGTGAACGAGTTGCTGGTGTTGATTTAGCATCTTGTCTACAGGTGTTTTCACGTACTTCGTCCTAATAAAAAAATCAGTCTATAAAGGTAGCACAACCAGCGAGAACTGTATTGAGATCACTAAAGAAATCGATCTCTTAACCATCCATAATGGTAATAGCCCCACTGACCTACCCGTCTTAGTTGTGGTAAAGGAAATTTAGGCAGTGGCAGTTGATAAAGTGGTAAAGCTGGAACTTGCTTTCCCGCAATTTGTTCGGCTAGTCTAAACGCCGCTTGTGAGCTGAACGAGACGCCAGAACCACAGTACCCTATACTGTAACCTACACCGTTTGAGGCATATACATGTGGCATATCGTCCAGAGCTGCAGCAATCCAACCCGTCCAATTATACGCAACAGCCTTTTGCTGTAATGGTGGAAAACACTTATCAAGCGCAAATTTCAATCGTTTTTGATAAATAGGCTTGTTTGCATCTTTGCCCTGTATTGCCCCTCTACCACCAAAAAGTAGTCTGTTGTCTGGCAACAAGCGATAATAATATTTTAGTATTCGGGTATCCATTGTCACTTGATGAGTATTGAGGCCACAGCTAAGCAACTCTTGTTCTGATAATGGCTCGGTAACAATCACATTGCTGAGTATAGGTAAGTAACGATTATCAATATTTGAACTGAACGACTTTGGTGTGTAGGCATTTCCTGCTGTGATGACCTTATTGGCCCGGATTTCACCCCTAGAGGTTATTAGGCGGTGTTGATTACCTTCAGTAAGCCAGTCGGTCACGCAGGTGTTTTCATATAGATCAACACTCTTTCCTTGCAGTATTGATTTATAACCAAGCAATAGTTTTAACGGGTTCACACCAAAGCCATCAGCTAATCTTAGCGCGCCAAAGGCTTGTTGATGGTTCATAAACTCAGTTTTAAAACGGTTAGCCGTTATAAACTCCGCATCTTCTCCAAGTTCTCTCCTTATAAACCCCGCTGCGCTCTGCAGTTGCTCTAATGCTTTTTTATTATGCGCTACTTTTAAATAACCTTTTTGTTGCGGTTCGCAATCGATATTAAATTCGTTGATCAGGCCATCAACTCGAGATACCGCTTCACTAAACTCATGATAAATCCCCTTTGCAGTATCGAGATCCCATCTCGCTGCCATCTGCTTATAGCCCAGTCTTCCTGACCCCTTTAATACAAAACCTGCATTTCTTGCTGATGCACCAAAGCCAATTTGGTTGGCTTCTAATACACAGACATCAATGTTGTGTTCAGTTGCCAAATAATAAGCACTCAACAACCCAGTATAGCCACCGCCTATTACAGCAACATCAACACTTCGATTACCAGACAATACTGGGCTAGCTTGTCCAAGCGAGGTGGTGCTTGCCCAGTATGAACGACAAGGTGCTAAGTTTGCAGGACTGCTGTTATAAAGGGGATCAAAAAGTTCACTATTCATAAAAAGCTAATTCAGTTAGTTAAAAGTCAGTAACATTTCACTTGCGGTACATCTACAGTTTGAACCGCAGATCACGCAAATATAATCGGGGTGCTCACTTGTATTGTTCCAACGGTTAGGATGCTCTTTAATAAGCTTGCCACCCGCTTTACTGAAATAACGAACAGCTGAATTATTTGGGCTTTGTTTCCATAGATGGCTAATACCCGCTTGAGCGCCCTGCTGCTTTAACGCTGCCACAGAAGATTGCAACAGTAATCCGCCTAAGCCTTTACCTCTAGCCTCTTCTGCAACTGTGTTGCATTTAAAATAGCCAACATATTCAGTTGCTACCGACCATTTGCTTGGCGTGCACCATTTATCTATATCCCATTGTTCGGCGGCATAGGTTAGCCGAAACCCAAGTAATTTGTCTGCTTCCAATGCCACAAAGCAGCTATTAATCCCGTTCTTGTAACCCTTTTCAACAATCATCGACAAAGAACTATGGTCTAAATAACCCTCCCCATGAACAAGGTTACCTAACTCAATCACTTCATCGAAGTAAGCATCTGTAATTTCAATAATCATATTTTATTATTTTTATCCTATTAAGGTTAGTCGGCACAATAGCATACCCATAACCAAATCCTGAATTGATAAAAACCGATGGGGTCATTTTTTTAAAACTGTTAGTGCAATAGAAGTTTTACTAACGACTAAGCGTTCGATGGCTTTTATTGGTCTTTGTCAGTAAAGTTAAACTAATATTTTTTAGCCCACTGTGCTGCTAAGTTTGTACTTTTATGTTCAATTCTATTATGTTATCAGCTTAAAACTTTAGTAATAAAACAAAAAAATGATAGTGAACAGGGATAAGTTAAGTGTTTAAAAATAAGCTTTTACCACCGGCTTTCAGTCTGGCGCGTTATATTATAAACATCAATAACCGAGTATATGATGGTTTACTTGCTTTTGTTGGTAAGCTTAGCTTTGTTCAAAAACTTTATCTTTTTGCGTTTATTTTATTATGTTTTAACAAAAGTTTAGCCATTGTCGCAGCGATCACCGTCGTTGGTTTGCTCGCTGAATTCTGGCCACTATTTACGCGGGTTTGGCACTCTCTAGCAGGTAAAGCAGTACTGCTACTATTCTATGCCGTCATCGCTAACTTTGCGTTAGCAGGGGCCGCCTCCGTAGTGAATGAGGTCGTTGGTGTCTCTTCGAGTCACTTTAGCTATACACATAACTTCGCCATTTTGCTTTACTTACCCGCATGGACATTGGCAATCAGCATTATCGCGCTGCTAGTTTTACAGGTTTTTGTTCCCTTTTACTTATTTACTCTATTGTTACTAAAACCCTTCGGTATCGACGGATTTAATCTTACTAATTTACAACATTATCAAAAATGGACGATGTTTTTTCGCCTCGTTCTATCCAGTATTTTGCTGTATCACTTAGCACTTCTAAGCGATGTAGATTCAGTTATAGAAGAAAATCTTGATAATCCAAAATTGCTAAGTATCCAAAGCCCAGCTGCTGAGCAATCTGAACTTAAAAAAGTTATTCAAATCTCTGTTGATGAGCTAGAGCAGGCAAAAAAAGACCAGGAGATCACTAATAGTAAAAAACCAAAGGAGAACTCAGATAACTCAACGTTAAACACTTTGGAGCAGGAAATAACGACGAGTGTCAATAAATCAAAGCAGCTACGGGCGCTCTACGCTCAAAAAACACGGGAATTCATTGCTCATTTTGCTTATCAGCTAGAAGCTGATGGCAAGTCGCGCTGCGCTATCTCTAATAACGCTCATATTGTTGAACTAAATGATTATGAAATTCTAGAGATTAGTCCCGATATGTCTAAGCCATACGGATATCATTTTGAGGTAAAGGTTTGTCAGTCGCCAGCGTTCCCGCTTTAACCACTGTCAAAAAACATTAAATTGTAACCCTTTGTTAACCTTCGGGATAATAGGGCCGATATAAATGCTAACTAATGACCTTGCGGCGATACAATCTACCGCAACAGTTGATATCAATGCTCATTTTCACACTAAGTTAAACGTATAGCGCTAGATTATATTATTGTAAACCAGCAATCATTAGTAATAACATGATTAACTTGATGTATCAGGTCTATTGTATAATTTCTTGAAACTACTAATAAATAATAAGCAATGGCGCAATGTTATTGTGATAATAAGAGATGTATCCAGTGAATAAAAATAAGAACTCAACACTAATACTGTGCGCAGTAATTACTGGTTTAGCTTTGCCAGTACAAGCATCAGTGATAAAGCAATCAAAAGGTGATTTTGAAGATAAGTTCCGTCAGTTAGATGTGGATTTGCCAACGCCAAACGCATATCGCAATGCAGCGGGAGAACCTGGGCACCAATATTGGCAACAGCAAGTAGATTATCAAATTAAGGCATCTCTAAATGAAGATAAAAGGCGTCTTAAAGCTGAGCAAACCGTTACTTACACTAACAACTCTCCCGATACCCTCAAATACCTTTGGCTTCAGTTAGATCAGAACTACTATAAAGCAGACTCTATCGCCACTCGGACTCGCACTTTCTCAAGTCCATCAGAACTAGCTAGCAGCGTTAATGGTAAGCCGACTAAAATCAGTTTAAAAACATTACGTGGCCAACAGTTTTTAGCAGACAATGAAGTCGGATATGAAATAGGTGAAGTGACAGTCAACGGCACTCCTCTTCGGGTAACTATTGTTGGTACAAATATGAGAATCGATCTTCTCGAACCACTGAAGCCCGGAAAAGAAGTAGAATTCGAATTCAATTATACTTTTAACATTACCGAACAAAAAGCCGTTGGTGGTCGCAGTGGTTACGAGCATTTCCCTGACGATAAACGCGATGGCGGCAACGACATATTTCAGCTTGCGCAGTGGTTTCCTAGATTACACGCATACACAGATTATGAGGCTTGGACAAATAAAGCCTTTTTAGGCAGTGGTGAATTCACCTTGGAGTTTGGTGACTACGACGTTGAATTAACTGTACCAGCCGATCATATTGTCGCGGCAACGGGTGAATTGGCCAATGCCAGTTCGGTATTAAACAAAACCCAGCGCAAGCGTTTTGAAACAGCCAAAACAAGCAAAAGACCAGTTTTCATCGTGACCGAAGCTGAAGCTTTAGAAAATGAATTAACAGCAACAACTAACACCAAAACATGGCATTTTGAAGCTGAAAATGTGCGTGATTTTGCCTGGGCTTCCTCTAGAAAATTTATGTGGGATGCTAAAGGTTACCAACAGCAGTCTTCTGAACGCCCTTTAGTCATGGCGATGTCTTTTTATCCAAAGGAAGGTGGTGATCTTTGGAAAAAATATTCTACAGAATCCATCATTCATACCATGGAAGTATATTCAAAGTATTCTTTTGATTACCCATACCCAACTGCTCAATCTATTAATGGACCTGTAGGTGGGATGGAATATCCAATGATCACCTTCAACGGACCTCGCACCGTATTACAAGAAGATGGTAGTCGAACTTATACATTATCTGAGAAGCGTTTCCTGATAGGGGTTGTAATCCATGAGATTAGCCACATTTACTTTCCGATGATAGTCAACTCAGACGAAAGGCAGTGGACATGGATGGACGAAGGGCTAAATAGCTTTTTAGACTCCGTAGCAAAAAGAGAATGGGAAACTGAATCTCATTGGGCAAGAGAGCCGCGCGACATCGTTGAATATATGAAATCGACAGTACAGGTTCCCGTTATGACTCAGTCTGATAGCGTATTGAAACTAGGCCCTAATGCTTACACCAAGCCCGCAGTAGCTCTAGATATTTTACGAGAAGTTGTCCTTGGGCGAGAGCTTTTTGATTTTGCATTTAAAGAGTATGCCACTCGTTGGAAGTATAAGCGCCCTACTCCATCCGACTTTTTTAGAACAATGGAAGAAGCTTCAGGTGTCGATCTTGATTGGTTTTGGAGAGGCTGGTTTTACAGCACGGATCATGTTGATATTTCAATCGACAAAATCTACAAACTTAGAATGAATACAAAAAATCCAGATATTGATTTTGCTCGTGAACGCCAAATAGAGCAAGATAAGCCGACCCCTATCGCAATAGATAGAAACAAAGAGGAAGGCCTCAAAACCTGGATAGATCTCAACCCAGATGTGACTGATTTTTACGAATCTAACGATGAATATACTGTTACTAATAAAGAGAGAAATAAATACAATAAATTTATTAAGAAGTTAGAGCCGTGGGAACGTGACGTAATAAAAAGAGCGATTAAAGAAGATAAAAACTATTACGTGCTTGAATTTTCAAACCTCGGCGGACTTGTGATGCCGATCTTGCTGCAAATGACTTATGAAGATGGCAGTGTAGAAGCACTAAACATTCCTGCAGAGATCTGGCGCAGAAACCCAAAATCAGTCAATAAACTCATCGTGTCTGACAAAATTCTAAAAGAAGTTGAAATCGATCCAAGCTGGCAAACAGCGGATGTTGATTTGAACAACAACTACTTCCCGCGCAGGATTATTCCATCAAGAATTGAAGCCTATAAAAAAGAGAAAAGTAAGGCAAAAGTGAAACGCGACATTATGCAGGATATTAAAACAGAACTTAATACTGACGAAGATGAAGAATCTAATTCAGGTAAGGCTGGCTAAGACATGAGATTGAAGTTAATCATCGCAGTTTTTATTGGGTTAACCTGCCATTCAGTATTCGCACATCAGCAAAAGATGGCTACCACTACCGTTAGTTTTAACCATAGAGTTGCTAATATAGAAGTGATGCACAAGTTTTATCTTCACGATGCTGAGCATGCAGTAAAGGAGCTTTTTGCTCCCAGTGCAGATATTTTAAACAGTAAAGCCACCCAAAACAGCTTCGCAGAATATGTACAAGCACAGTTTGCAATAGAAACTGATGATTCTAAAAAGCTACCACTTAAGTTTGTTGGATTAGAGCTTGATGGTAAGTACATTTGGGTCTACCAAGAAACGGCTATACCAAACCAGGTCACTGAACTCTCCATTTCTAACGGAGCGCTACAAGAACTATGGCCATCACAGTTAAATTTGGTCAATATTGAGGGTAAAGGCAAGTTACAATCTTTGCTATTCAACGATAGCGATCAATGGCTTAACGTATCATTGCTTGAATAGCATATTAAAGGGCTAACTCAATTAAGAGTTAGCCCTTTTGTTAACTAGCTGCAAATTAGATTTAATTCAGCACCACATAGCCACGATTTACCATACAGTTTTTAACTACATTTTGTTGTTCTGCTTCAAATTTTTCTGCATCATTGCGCCTACTTCTACCATTAGAAAGCACACCGAGTCCTAGCCCGATCGCTGCACCTTGTTTGGCACCGTCAGTCCCTGAGCCACCGGCGATTGCTTTACCCGCAGAACCAATAGCAGCTCCTTTGGCAGCACTACCAACTGCGCTACTACTCGTATCTTTTTTCTGAACCTGGGTAGATAATTCAGTACATTGGTGCAGATCATAGATATAATCTTTTTCATCCACTCCGGTTTTATCAACAATAATATTTGCTGTAACATTTGATGAAACCAGCAATAAAATAATCATGAGCATGCTTTTATTCATAGGGCGCACCTTCGCTGTTCTAATTCAATAATTGACAAGTACGCTAACAGAATGCAATAACACATCACATTCGTAAAAGTACCAGTATTATCAATTATGGTACAAAGGCTTAAATTAGGTTTTTAAATTGACAAAAAACGTAGCGCAACTCGAAAAAAAACTGGCTGCTCTTTTGGGAACAACTGAATTTATAAAAATTGAAACAATCCAATCGCTTTGGTCAGGCTATGGAGAAATTGGTCGCTACGAAAATAAAGATAAGTCCAATCCCTTTTATGGGCGCTTTATTGTAAAACACATCTCGCCCCCGACTAGCCAACAACACCCACGAGGATGGAATGGAGCACTAGCACATCAACGAAAGCTAACCTCCTATAATGTTGAAGCGGAGTTTTACCAACACTGGGCGAATAGTATAAAACCAACTTGTGCGCTTCCTCAATTTATTGCCCAAGAAAACCTCGATGATACGTGTCCAAATTCGCGAATAATTGTTATGTCTGATTTAGATACTGAGGGATATCCAATAAGACTTTCAAATGCATCACTTAGTGTAGCTGGTACTTGTTTACAATGGCTGGCGAGATTTCATGCGCTTAATTTGCAGGCTAAAGTTACCGAGGATTGGCCTAAAAACTTATGGTCGATTGGCACTTATTGGTACTTGGGCACACGCCTTACTGAGTATAATGCGATGGAGGAAAATGAGCTTAAACGCTCAGCAGTTCTTCTCGATGCTAAGCTAAATAATGGTAAGTTTAAGACCTTAGTCCATGGTGATGCGAAAATCGCAAACTTCTGTTTTTCAGCCGATTTATCTAAGGTCGCTGCCGTAGATTTTCAATATGTAGGCGCGGGATGCGGCATGAAAGACGTCATTTATTTTCTAGGTAGTTGTCTTGATAATGCAACTCTTGAACAAAATTTTGATGATTTAATCGATGTTTATTTTAGTGCCCTAAAGGCAAGTTTAGCAGAGATAAACAGCAAACATAGTTTTAAAGAAGTTGAGCAAGAATGGCGTGGTTTAATTAATATCGCTTGGGCCGATTTTGAACGGTTTCTCGCGGGTTGGGCACCAGACCATACTAAACGTACTCTCTTTAGCCACAAACTAACCCAAATCGCTATAACACAAATAACAAAAGTATGACCTTTAGCAACAGATTAAACTAGCTGATGCAAAACTGATTAATAACAATCTGTATGAAGATTTTATTGCTCTGAGGCGGGGTTAGTTTGATAGACCCGTGAGTAGCACAACTTCGTATACAGAAGCCACAAAGGAATGTAATGTCGCAAACTTTATAATCCTATACTCTGATGCGGTAACGCGCTGCTCCTTCCAATAAATTCTCACATTCGTGAGACCAAGATTAAAAAGTCGATATTACAATAGTTTACTCCAAAATTAACAAACCTAGTATTTTTTTGGTTATTTTATATGCATTTTAATTTGGTTTAAATTAAACCAAATTAATTGACAGTATATTGTATGCAAACTAGTTTTAGCGCGACCCAAATGTTAAATATTTGTAAAAATAAGTATTACCAGATACCCACAAACGACATTTGAGGACAAACAATAGTCAATAAATATAACCGGAGGATACGATGAGAGACCCCTCATCTAACATAGCAAAAACGCTTTTTGCTAGTTTGTTACTTTTTAGCCATACCGTGTATGCCGAGGAGATCGCAGACATGTGCTCAACTCAGGGCGCATCGACTTCAATAACTGATGGACAGCCTATTTGCGTTAGTAATAATGGAACCGCCTATTTGAGTTTGGCTGGTGCAAACGCCCATAATAGCATCGCAATTACCACCGCTCATGGTAGTGGTGATTTAAGTTTATATGTCGGTCAAGGTAATTGGCCAAGTACAGCTACAAATAGTAACGCTAGTAAGTCACTAAATTCTGGTACTAATAGCGAATGCGTTATTATCAATAATCCGAGCCAATATTGGTTAATGATAGCAATTACGGGTAGCCGAACTGGCGCATCCTTATCTGTAGATTATGGCGCATCGTCTTGTAGAACTTCTAGTGGTAACGGTGGTGGTAATACTGGATATGTAACAGCACCAAATAATCTAACTGCGGTCGCCGCTGCAAATTCAGTCAATTTAACTTGGAGTGATAATTCAAACAACGAAGATAGTTTTGTAATCCAGCGCTCAGCGCCAGGCGCCTCTTGGGCTACTATTGCAACACTTACGGCGAATACTACCCGTTATACCGACACCGGTGTAAGTGCAAATTCAACCTACTATTACACTATGCACGCAAAAAATAGCACTAATCAGTCAGGTTGGAGTCGAACTATAACCGCCATTACAAACGACTCAACGACCACGCCCCCAGATCCTGATCCTGATCCAACACCAAATCCAGGCAGTTTAGCCGATGTTTGTGCAACCGAAACTGAAACAACAGTCACGTCATTAACTGATGGTGTCCCTGTTTGTGTGCCTGGAGCATCGCAAGGCTTTGGTTTTAGTGTTTCAACATTTAATCAGAATGTCAGCAGCATAGCATTTAGTACTCAGCATGGCTTAGGTAACTTAACTTTAGCAGCCAGCGCTAATGGCTGGCCGAAGGCGGGTGACGATAGTATTCGCTCATCAAGTGTGGGTAATACAGAGTGTGTAGTGCTAACTCAACCCAAAAATGGTTGGAATAATGTTCGCTTAGAAGGATTGTTCAAAGGTGTTAGCCTAGTCGCCGACTTTAACGCCACGAGTTGTAGAGTAACACCGGGAGCAGCAGACCCAGGTAATGACGGTTACGACTACAATGGTGTTCATGTTTTGGTTTATCCGTTCCGTTTTCCTGACCAAGATTTGGAATTTACTACCGCTCAAATTAATGCAGAAATGCAGAAAACTAAAGAGTACTTTACTGAACAATCTTACGGTAATTTCAACTTTACCTGGGAAATTAAACCAAAAATAACCATGCCAAATAATCACAATTACTACAATAGTGATAAAACGAAGTGGAACCCCGATTATAAAGAGCAATTAGTTAATGCTGGCACAGATCCAAATTTCCCAGGTGAAGGTACTATCATTATGGTAACGGCTCCGCCAATTGGAACCGAATCTACATACTTTATTAACTCACAGGCTGGCCCGCCTTTGATGGAAATTTATACCTACAAAGCGGGAACAATTGCACATGAAACTGGACATGCGTTAGGGTTGCATCACTCTATGTCAATAGAGGGTGGCAATAGTACCTTAAATGGTAATAGCAATGATAAAGTGACTAACTATGGAAATGTGTTTGGGTTAATGGGAATGGGAGCACATTCACTTGAAGAAATGAACTTGATGTATAAAGCGTATTTCAACAATTGGATAGATGCTGCAGATGTACCTACAGTGACTCAATCAGGGACTTATCGTATATATTCCTTTAACCATGGCACCGCATCAGGACATAATGCACCAGGTAATATCGGCCTAAAAATTAAATCGGGAGACGGAGATAAGACCTACTGGGTAGAGTATCGCACGATGCAGAAAAGCGAGATAAACACTAACCCTGATAATCAACTGAGAACACCGTTACTGCAAAATGGCATTCTAATCAATTTACAAAATTATATGGATGAAAATGCAGCGCCTTGGTATAACCATAACTCACTATTGTTAGATTCAACGCCGAATTCGCGCAGTTCAAATTGGGCACTAGAAGATTTCAACGATTCACCTTTACAGATAAATCAAACCTTTACCGATCCTTGGAATGGTTTTTCTATCTACCCTGTCGATAAAGGTGGAACCTTAGGAACTGCAGATGCTTGGATAGAAGTGCAAGTTACCATTTTCTAATTGGTAAGAGCGTTATTTGTAAATCTAACTTATTAAAATTTATTACTACCTGTGTTCAAAACGCTATGACATACGTCATAGCGTTTTCTGTTTATGGCAAAGTCGTATTATGACAATGAGGTCAGCTCAATGCCAGCATCCCCTTTTCAAATGTAACCCTGTTAACTATCAGCTAACTCAAACTTATGCTCTACATTGGTCTCAATATGTTCAACCTCACTCAGCAGAAAATCTAACGCTTGATCAAAACTGTCTAGTTGCTTTAATGACATAAATGCTTTGAGTCTATAAACAAGGTCATTGCTTAACTCTATGTGGGATTTTTTCTTACGCTTTTTGATCTGGGCCAGTTCCTTTCGCACCATACGCCATCCGTAGTCGCTAAAATATTGGTTTAAAAATAGATTCAGCTGCTCTAATTCCACACTGAAATCCATTTTTTGTTTTCGCTTTCGAGTCACTAAGGAAAGTAATTTGGATATTTCTAGGAATTGTGATTCTGAACCTGCGCTACTTTCAAACCAAGCTAATCTTTTTAAAATTTGTTCTTTAGGGATGAGTCTAAAGATTAGTGGTAATGCTAAAACAAGTTCACTTTGTTGAAGCAGTAACAGTTTACGGCCCTTTATCGGTTTATTGCCATGGTATTGCCACTCTTGCTTTGTATCATCCATCATATTAATCACTCATTTTATAAGAATGGTTAAACCATTTTAATAAGTAGAATATTAAATTAGTGACGGTTAAACAAGTGTTTATTGCTTGCCTTTGTCATAAACTTAAAATGGTATAACCATAGTAATGTTTTACCGAGTCCGTTGATAGTTATGGCCTAAGTCAGGCAATCTAGTGAACAATACAGTTATAGTGTTATACGGGCTAACGCCTTTATTCCTATAGCTTTTACAGTTCATTATTCCCGCTAAATCTACTTATTGTGATCGTATTTGTTTGTAACTTAACCACTACCAGTGATAATGACGATTATCACTGGTAGCTACGCTAATAAATAGATAAACTATCCTGCCTATATTGGTGCTAAATCCATAAATTAACGATATATAAAGAGGTAAGTTAGGAAATGAGTCGAAAGCATATTAGCCCCATTTCCAATAAAGTATCGAGCACTAGCAGTAACAATGACTTTTACCAAGAAGCTGAACTACCAATTTCGATGCTTAATGATTTTGAAAGTGCAGCCAAAGAAACCCGTTATGAAATTTCTAACAACACTCGGCGAGTCTATCGTTCAAGCTTTGGCATTTTTAAAGCTTATTGTGACGCTCATGGGCGTAGCTCAATCCCAGCCGATCCAAGAACTGTCATTTCATTTATCGGTCATCAAAAAGATTTTTATCAAGCGAAGAGTGGCCACCAGCTATCGACTCAAACTATCAATAGTCGATTAGCCGCAATTCGTTTTTATCATATTCAATCAGGTACACCATCTCCAACTGAGCATCCTTTAGTGACTCGAGTTATGCGCGGACTTATGCGTAATCACACTCGAATAGTTTCAGACTACGATCAACAACCGATCATGTATGAAGAATTAGAAATATTAATTCAAGCAATTGAAAACCAAAGTCAGCCTCTGACCCAAAAACGTGATAAAGCAATTATCCTGTTAGGTTTTCAAGGAGGATTTAGGCGGTCCGAATTAGCGAATATAAAAGTCAATCATTTAAGTTTTTTAAGAGACAAGCTCAAAGTTCGGCTGCCCTACTCTAAAAGTAATCAGCAAGGTCAAAGGGAGTGGAAAGTGCTACCTAAAGGTGAAACATTTTCTGCTTATGAACCTATAAAAGACTGGCTCAATGCGGCAAAAATAAAAGAAGGTCACTTATTTAGATCACTAACTAGAGATGGAAGATATATTAGAGACTATCAAGTACTAGATGCTAACTCAGGTAAAGGTTTCTTACGCGGTGATGACATTTACCAATTGATAAAACGCTACTGTAATAAGGCTGATTTAGATCCTAAGTTTTATGGCGCTCACAGTTTAAGAAGCGGTTGTGTTACACAACTACATGAAAACAATAAAGATCACCTTTACATCATGGGGCGTACTGGCCATACCGATCCAAGATCGTTAAATCATTATTTGAAACCTAATGATTAGCAACTTATCAAGTATTATTATTGTTGAATACAGAAAGCTATTATTATCTTAAATAGAAGGGGCACTCTAACAAGAGTGCCCCTTTATAATTTATCAAACTATACTTTTACAATATATAATGTATTTAGTCTTTATAGATCACTGTTGTAGATTCAAATGGTAACGATTCTAAAACAACTTTTTCTTCAGCATAATCTATGAACGAAAGTGCATCTGTATTACAGATATCAGTGCCATTATCATCACAACTAGGTGCACTATCAGCGTATACAACGCTATAAGTATTCTCGGTTGAATTATAGGTTAAGTGATCAACTTTATAAGCTTTATAACCCGTTGAAGTTTTAACAAGATCAACTCGGTCCGTTGCTTGCAATTGAGCATCACCTAATGCATTCCATCCATCATTACCACTAGCATTATAGTTATTAACTATGACTACGTAGTCGGTGGCACTACTAATTGGTTCCCAACGAGGCTCTGTTTCTGTTCCAGTATTGATGTCAATAGAACTAATGTTGCCACTGGTATTCTTAACCTCTTCAGTAAAGGTATAACGCATACCGCCTACATAAGGGAATTTACCGGCATGGCTACCGACTGGAAGTGTCGCATCAATCGTTGAAGTTAATAGCTCAGTTAATACCTCACCATTGATCGTCAACACTGATAGATAATTAGAAAATGGCAGTAGTTCTAGGCTTGCATGCCCTTCCCTAAATTCGCCCGATGCAATGTCAGTCCGTACACCACCAGCACCGACTAAACCGATCTGCACCTTCTTACCGATTACAGAGTTAACATCAGTTTGATTTGCCCAATAGACCATACCTTCCGCAATTAATGGCGCTACATCAGAACCGTGTTTGTCTGTTCCTCCGTCACCAGGGCGGCGCTCATGATTTATCTCCTGTGGAGCATTTGCCACTACTTCACCGTATGCTTCTTCTAGTGCAGGTTTATAGGTAGCATCAATATGAACACGCATATCGTTATTTTCTTCGACATCATCGATAAGTACGTTTTCATCAATGAAGCTTGCTACTTTTTCGTGATCGGCGCCAGTAAGCAGATCACTTTCTTCACGTTTACCATCATTGTAAAACTCTTCGTTGGTCAGCAGTGTGTTTTGGCCTGCACAAGACAAAAGCTCACCTTCACTGTCAAACTTTACATCTACCTTACCAATAGCTTGTGCATATTGTCCTGCTTGGACAATACATGTTTGCCCTACTTCATCTTTCTGTTTTACCAGCTGAGCATATACACCATTATCACCATGACCTAAGTCAGTAAAATCGCCCAATAATGTATGAGAATGACCACCAACAATAACATCTATGTCAGTAGTACCTTCAGCCAATGCGATATCTCGCGCATTACCAATATGAGATAACACTACAATTTTATTTACGCCTTGGGCTTTCAGTGCGTTAACTGTTACTTGGGTGAAGGCGATTTCATTTTCAAATTTAACGTCACCAGTACCCGTTGCAATAGTGGGCATATCTTCTAAAACAACACCAATAACAGCAACGATTTGCTCATTGTCATTAGCTTCAGTCACTTCACTAATAGTACGTTTTGTAGCACCATCAAATGCAAATAGCTGATAAGGTTTTAGGTTTGTAGAGCCACTCAATGCAGAGTCTAAACCTGCATCCATGTTGTTAGCTAGTAGCGGGAAGTTAACGCTATCGATAAAGCTAGCAAGTTTACTCGTATCTAAATCAAACTCGTGATTACCCAATGCCATTGCATCTAATCCCATTTGGGAAAGTAAATCTGCGTTTGCCGTACCTTCGTTTAGTTTAAAGTACGCGGTGCCCTGCCATGCATCACCACCATGTAAAAATAGTAACGGCTGGCTAGTCTCTTCTTTAATCTCATTTGCTGCTTCAAGTAGTCTTGGATATCCACCAAATTCATTAAAGACAACCTCGCCATCTTTCCCCATTGTAAAGCTAGATTTCACTGGATCAAAGTTTGAGTGAGTATCATTGATATGAGCAATAGTGAGGTTAAACCCTTTATCCCCCTGGTTTGTATCATCATCGTTTGAACAAGCAGATAACGCCGCTAGTAAGGCTACTGCTATAACTGTTTTTTGTAGTTTCATTTTATTTTCTTCTTTATATAGGACCCGCCGACAAAATAGCAGAAGTCCATATGAGAAACCACTCTAGTTAACGCCCTGTAAAATCAACATATACAACAAGTTAGCTACATACTGTAGGGCTTCAATAGTTGCAATAAGTATAAAGAGCTAGCAATTAAATACCTTTGGGAATATAAGAGCTGACAATCGCAGAAGTTGATTCATTTAGTCGATTAACTCGAGGCTTTGAAGTGTTAAAAACCGTCCGGCTGTTGAGGTATTGTTTTGAGAGGTGCTGTAGTAGGTTGCTTATTTGTGAGCGATAAAATGACAACTAAATCCAAACACTGGTGTAAATGTTAAATAAAAAAGCCAGCATTTAAGCTGGCTTTATTCGAAACGTTTTACTTTAGAATTGCTTAAGGTAAGTGGCTACACTTGCTTGTTCACGTTGCTTTAGACTTACGCAATTACGAACGCTCTCATCTAACTTGGCCAGCGTGCGTTTAAACTCTGGATTAGCCTTCAACTTAGGCGCAAAAAACTTATCGGTCGTTTCAAGTGAGCTTAACTCACAGCCCGAACCGGTATAATACGGAATGTTTGCTACCGCAAATGGAGGCAGTTTTTGTTTTATCGTTGAGTAATTAGCATAAACCCAATTTCTAAAGCGTAATCGGCGCGCTTCAGTATATGACTGCCCAGACAAAACATATCTCAAATCTGGAGCATTGATCTTATCTGTCAGTGAATAAGCTAACATATCATCTTGCAGTTTCTCTGTAGGAGCATAACCTAAGGCGCTCATTAAACGAGTACGTTTTTGTGGATCTTTAGTCTTCTCAAACTCACTCTTTACGAGATTTAGCAACTGCTCATCACCGTAAAACACTGCCACGGTAAGATAAGTACCGATAAGGTATGGGTCTACTTTATTGTTTCCTGCAATATACGCCTTAGCTTGCTTAGTCGCTGTTGCAATAATGTCTTTGTCTTTCGCTTCAAACGCCAATAAGTTGATCAAAGTAGGACGAAGCTTACTAATTGCGGTTTTTTCATTGGCTTTTGCTTCTACGCCGTATTTTTCAATAGCACTACTCGCACGCTGAGAGATAAAGTTTGCCCACTGTGCTTTGTTGCTTTCATCAATAAATGTACGTTTTTGAGACTGAAGATAGCCTAATGCAGTAGAAACTATCTCTGGATGTTGGTCGTCAATGAACTCACCAAGGATATTAAGCAACTCGCCACCAGAAACGAAACCTGCATCAAGTAATGCGTCTGCAGATGAGATTAATGCTTTACGCTCTCGTGGTGTTAACTGTGTTTTAGCATTGGCGAGTAGAGATTGCATCTGCGCTTCTTCTAATAACCAGCGATAGTAACCCATTGCATCTGAATCTGGGTAAATCCAATCTGGTGCGAAAGCTAGCGCTACAGTCTGGCTCTCTTTCGTTAGCAAAACCGTTTTGTGTTCAACCTTGTCACCTTTACCAAACTTGATAGAAACAGGCACTGTCCAAGTCTGGTCTTTAGCCTCTGTTCCAGCGGTAACAAATCGGCTTTGTGTTAGTGTTAGCTTATTGTCTTTAAGATCGACTTTTATTAAAGGATAAGAAGACTGCTCAATGAAAGTGCCTAATACAGCACCGACATCCTTACCAGAAGATTTTGAAAGCGCATTCCATAAATCGTCCGCTTGAGTATTCTCAAAAGCATGATCTTTAATGTACTGACGAATACCAGCTTTAAACTCTTGCTCACCAATATAGTTTTCCACCATATCAAGTACAGCTTCACCCTTACTATAAGCTAGGCCTAAACCATCCATTATGTCTGCTTCAGTTTTAATAGGCTTACGGATAGGTTTTGTCGAAACCCTTGCATCCATAGCCATCACATAGTTTTTTGAAAGAGAAAGGTCAGATTCAAACTCAGGGTGAATTTGATGGGTAATTTTTGCTGCCATCCAGCTAGCAAATGCTTCGTTCAACCAGAGATCATTCCACCATTGCATGGTAACTAAGTTGCCATACCATTGGTGTGCTAGCTCATGAGCGATGATCGATACTGCTCGCTCTTTACTATTTTGGCTGGCATTTTTTTCATCGATTAGCAGAATGTCTTCTCTGTAGGTCACTAGGCCTGCATTTTCCATTGCACCGAAAGGAAACTCAGGCACCGCAACAGTATCTAGCTTTTCATAAGGGTAATCAACACCAAAATAATCTTCCAAAGCCGACAATACCTCTGGCATTTTCTTAGCAGCGTATTGGGCTAACTCAATTTTCCCTTTAGTCGTAATCACTCGACCTGGAACTTTCATACCTTTGACTTCTATTTCTTCAAATTGCCCTATAGCAAATGCAACAAGGTAAGACGACAAAGGTTTAGTTTGTTTAAAAACATGAGTGGTTAAACCATTCTCTTCTTTAACGGATAGCTCCGGAGTGTTGCTATAAACTTTTTCAGTGCTCGGTGCTGTAATAGTCACTTGATACGGGATTTTATAGCCTGGCTCATCAAAGCTTGGAAAGGCTCGGCGTGCATCACTCATTTCAAACTGAGTAAATAGGTAGGGGTGCCCACCATCAATAGTCTTATAAAGACCAACTGATTGCCTATTATAGGGCGCTGTGAAATCCATGGAAAGATGGTATTTACCAGGTTCAATGACATGCTTACAATCAAACAAAACAACACCAGTGTCTTGCATTGTTGCAGCCATTTGGCAGTCTTTGGCACCTGCTAACAAAATATTGCTGGCGGTATATGCTAAACCGTTTAACTGCAGTTGCTGAGTAGGCTCTTTAACAATGAGTTCTATTGAGGTGCTACCTGAAAAATTGTCTTTTTGCGGGTCTAAATTAAGCTTCACCGACTGCGTGATAGGTTCGGCAACTTTACTTAATACGTATTCGTTAGAATAAGTATTAAAGCTAGTTACACAAGAAAGTGTGACCAAAGAGGCCGTGACGACTCTATACATGTAAATTCCTATTTTCTTGTTTTGCACTAAATCGAGCTTCCATGCTTTAGTCGGCATCGATTTTTGGCTAAGAGAGTAGCGATAATCACGTAAAACTGGCTAGAAGTTTTACAGGAAGTAACGCTTTACCCAGATAAGATAACAAATATTTAACAGCAGAGGGAGCGACAACATACTGTGAGCCAAAGCATGTTGTAACAATTCATGACTAGCACAAAGGGAGTTGTATAAAGTCATTCACTATTGATTAAGTTGAGAACAATTAATACTAAAAGGCCAAAATACAGGTTAAAAGGGGCATGGGCTGTAACCAAGCACTCTTACGCCCGTAACCGGATGATCGAACTCTAGCCTAGTAGCATGCAGCATCAGTCTTGATGCAAGCTGACGTGAATAAGCCGAGCCATAAAGATCACAACCTATTATAGGGTGGCCAATATACTGGCTATGGATCCTAAGTTGATGCGTTCTGCCTGTTTCAGGAGTCAATTCAACTCTTGTCACACTAACTTCATCAAGGGCTCTTTCCGCAGCCGAATTTGCACTTCCTAAATACTCTTTCGATAAAACCTGATAGAGCGAGCGCGCAGCTTTGCCCTCCAGCTCACATAGCTTCATCAATGGAAAATTAGGCTTATCTTTAGCGATTGCCGCACAAATCACGCCTTTATCTTCTTTGAGCTCACCGAGTAATATTGCCGTATAGCGTTTTAGCACGCTTCGTTCACTAAATTGACGACATAGTAACGCATTGATGTCCTTGTTAAGCGCGATAACCATTATTCCAGACGTACCGAAATCTAGCCGATGCACCAAAGAGCAGCCTGGAAACAGCTTAACTAAACGGTAATGTACAGAGTCAAGATTTGCTGGATTTTTACCTGATAATGACAGCAATCCAGATGGTTTGTTAATAAGAAGCATCACCTCATCTTGGTAGAGAATGGTTATCTCTTCATAACAAGGAGGCGCAATAAAATCATCAACCACTTGGGACATATGTGAAACCGTTTGTACAATAAAATAGGCAACAATCATACAGCATGCTTGGCGATTCAACGACTGAAGTTACAGTTTATCGGGTGAATAGTCATTACGATAACGGACTTTAACAATAACAAAAATATATATAAGGCCAACATTACAACTAGTCACAATGCTGAGTAAAAAGTCATTATTAGAAATGTAATCCCGAGATATTTTCAACCTAGATGCATAGCTATGCGGCAATCTGAATAAACCGACTTAGGGCCTTAAGTAAAAGATATGAAGAAAAGAGAATAAATAGCAAATTACTCAGTCGAAAGCGCTTCCCTGCGCCTTCTATGGGGTTAATTTATTTCCAGTGCTTTAGAAGTCTATTCTAAAGCCAATACTTGCAATGGTATCGTCAAAATCTGAATACTGTTTTACATCAAACTGACCAATTTCTGTGTGAATACGTGTCGATTTGCTCAAACGATACTCTGCGCCTATTGCCCACTGTGAAACTTCTGGAACATCGGTTGCGGCTTCGCCCAGAGCGTCATAAACTCGACCAGCGATTTTACCAGTACCTGAATCGTCATGACCATATTGCGCTTTTAGTAATAGCTTGTCGATTTGATATTTTGCGCTAATAATAAAGCCGTCGCCATCTCTTTGTTCCCAGTTAGTCTTGTTAGGGTTAACCAATTCAGAGCTTTGGTAGATAGTACCCAGCATTAAGTTACCCGCTTTATATTGAGCAACGGCTCGAACGCCTTTGATATCTTCTATGCCATCGTTATAGGCAGCAGCTAAGTACAAATTGCTACTCTTAAAGTGCTTATCACCATAAGTCACTGCCACTTGGTAATTGCCATTGTCGCGTCGAATGTCATCTTCAGCGTAATAGTTATCTTCCATAATATAGCTAGCGCCAAACTGTATATTGTTCCATTTTTGAGTTCTATATAGCAGTGAATCCCCCCAGCGCTTGTCGCCAGCAAACAAACGGTCATGTTTCATCGAGTACATATCCATGGCATCTGCTGTTCCTTTGACCATTTTGAATACAGGATCAATTCTACCAGCCGCTAGCTGTCCATAAGAACTGTGTTTTATCCCTAGGAACGTCGGGCGAGCAGAGAAAGGATTGCTGCCTTTATCTTGTGACGCACCATTAACCCCTACTTCAATCTGATAGAAAACACTAAAGTCTTGAGTCAGTGCAGCATCACCTTTAATCCCTAAACGACTCCAGTTATTTTCTAACACAGTGCCGCTCTTGCCATTGTGGGTAGCACTACCACTATCAGAATTGGTAATCGAATAATCTATGCTGCCATAGAATTTATATGCATCAGCCATTACGCTTGGTGAGGTTAGAACAGCAACGGCAACCAAAGCTATTTTCATTGTTTTCATCATTGTATCTCTTTACTTATTTAATTTTATTAATCTAGATTTTTTTATGTTCTACAATTACGTTGTCTTGGCGCATCTGTTGGTAAAGAATGTTCGCTTGCTTTAGATAGTGCTCCCAAGCATCAGAACGCTTAGTAAATCCAGTCGACGCGTAACTTCCGCTATCACCCGTTGCAGGAAGATCATCAATGAGGAACAGTGAACCACCTTGCTGTAGGTGATCATTTAGCGCATCAATCATGACGTTAAAGCCAATTCTTGCTGGCTCAGCATAATTAATAGATTCATATTTAGACTGACGATAGAATTTCTTTAATGAGGCGTCGCTGATCAATTTTTTCTCATCAGCAAAAATCTCGTCGTAATGGGCTTTAGTGATCTGCTTACTATTCTTGTCTACCACTAAACGAAGTAATGCAGTCACTCCAGTCCACTTACCTTTTTCATCAAGCAGCTTTTCTGCATGTTGATAAAATAACTGCTCTGTGCCCTCTCCATATATTTGAGCATGAATTTTAGCGGTGAGCGGTACCATTGATTGCTGAATACTATTGGATGCACCCGCTACAACGTCAATGCCGGCATACTTTAAGCGATTAGGTTCTTTTAATTTATTAGCTAAGGCAGGATCAAAATCAGGATTCAATTCAAAAGTTAACTTGTCTTGTTCAACCATTAACTTTTCCATGGTAAGCGCTGACTGCACCCAAGCAGTGCCCTTTTTCTTCCCCATAGAAAAGTTGTATTCAGACATGCGTTTAGGCACATCTTGGTACAGGCGAGTGTAATAGTTAGGACGGCCACTCTCATTAAATTCAGCAAATATCACGTCTTTGGCATTACTAGTGTCAGTTACGATCGCAACACTCCCCATATGTCCCTGACGGAAGCGTGCTTCTTGATAATAATAATCACCTTTTAGTAAGCCTAATTGTGGTTGAATAGACCATTTCAACTTAAAGGCGTCATCTCCTGAGGCTTCTTTAGAGCCTACTGGTACATATTCTGGTGTCGTACCGTCTACTCTTGGGAGGGTATTAATCGCTTTTAATATGCCATTGGAAGAGTAAGTTGCTCCTGATACAGCGTCGATACCTTCCTGGCCATTATTGGAAACCACTTTTGACAATAACCGCTCAGCATTCAAATACAGTGATTCAGTCTCTTTCTGTGATTTAGTTTTAATATCAACTATGTGGCCATTCTTCACTTCTACGGTGAGCGTAATAATGCTCTTCTTACCTTTCGCAGATACATCATGTATTCCATCGACATATTTTCCATGGGGCGTTGTATTGCTACATCCCGCTAAAGTCATTGTCATAATAGTAGCGGCACTAAATACAAGCTTACGATTAAATTTCATATTAAAACCTTTAAATGTTATTTCATTGCTAACAGCATAAAAGGTTAAATGTTTTCGACAATTGCGGAAAACCGCAATAAAGAAAGGTTTATTCTATTTGTTTGACAGAGATAACATTTGGCGCATTGTTTTTTTAAATTTTAATAATCACATGTTAATAATTAAAAGATAAAGTCAGCCACTTAAA
Organism: Shewanella piezotolerans WP3; assembly: GCF_000014885.1. Lineage (NCBI taxonomy): Bacteria > Pseudomonadati > Pseudomonadota > Gammaproteobacteria > Alteromonadales > Shewanellaceae > Shewanella > Shewanella piezotolerans. The sequence goes on along the minus strand of NC_011566.1, from coordinate 2,636,570 downwards.
GTCAAAGGTTGTTACGTGAAGAAATATATATTACCCCTATTACTATTATCTACATATACACAAGCTGCGTTACTACCACAGCCTGAAGCACCAGAATTCAAAGTCATTACTGTCGATACGCACGGTGAACCGTACCGCTGCGAAGGCAACGCAATAATAACAAAGACTGATTATGGGAAAAACTTGACGACTCTAAAATATTTTGGAACCTCAATAAGCATCAATATATATGGAGAGAATAGTTCGGAAAAAATTATGTGCAATGCTCTGCATGTCATACAAAAATATCATTACCTTGCATCAAATTATAGTACCTATCCTCATGTGACGAATGTAAAAACAATCAACAACACCCCGGCTGAAAAGCATATAATTTCGCCAGAATTAACTGCAATGATACAAGAAAGTATTGAGTGGTATAAAAAATCGGATGGCTACTTTAACATAGCTCTCTCTCCCGTGATTGATCTTTGGCGAGGTTATAGAGCCCAGTGCAAAGGTGAAACCAAGCGACTACAACAATGTGGAACGCCGACAGAAATAGAGCTCATAAACGCTGCTAAACTGGTAAATATTAATAACATACAGTTAGATAAAAAAGAAAATACAATACAAATGAAAACAGGGATGAGTATAGATTTAGGCGGCATTGCTAAAGGCTGGATGGCTGAAATGGTATACCGACAGCTTAAAAAAGATGGGGTTAAAAACTTTATGATTAATGCTGGTGGTAACATAAGACATTATGGTTTCCATCCACAAGGAAGAGAGTTCACAACCGCAATAGAAAACCCTATATGCAAAAAATATAACAACGAGTTAGCACGTTGCCAAACGTTAACAGAGCAATATCATGAAATTATTACTGGTAAGGATTTAACCTTAGTGTCTAGCGGTAATTATCTACGATATTACCTTGCTAACGGTAAAGAGTATCATCATTTGATCAACCCAAAAACACTAAAGCCTAAGCGTACTGGTATATCAACGACAGTAATTATGAATAACAACCAGATATATGCTGACATTATATCAACTATGTTGTTTCTAATGCCTTATCAACAATCTCTTGATTATGTTAATAGCAATCCAGGCATTGAAGCTGTTTGGTATTTGACTGAAGATGGAATAAAAATGGAAAGTAATGGATTTGATCGCTATCGACTTAAAGTTGCTGACTAAAAACAATAAATATACCGTTTATTCATTGGCATGATATAAATATTAATTTATATAGTGGTTTTCCGCATAATTATAATAGATGTGAGTTTTTTCACTTAATAGCATTATATTTAGCAAAAAAGCCATTATTGCGCCATAATGCAGTTACCACCCCATGCTAACTATTTTAATGGATTTCCGATTTTGCCTCATCGCTATCATTGCATATTTTTGTTTTTCCACGTTTAGCTATGCTAGCGATACAAAAACCTTACGGATAGGTGTATTGGCATTTGCACACACTGAAGCAGTCCTCTCGCGTTGGCAACCAACAATTACCCGTTTGGAAACAGATCTAGACACCCCGGTCCAATTGGTTGTTTTAACCCCTACAGAGCTAGATGAAGCCGTAGAACAAAAAACAGTAGATTTCATTATCACTAATGCGTTAACAGCGGTCAGTTATAAAAAAGACCACGGTACTAGTAGCCTACTAACACTGGTACCTTTGATGTCCAGTAACCCCGCATTTGCAGTAGGTTCAGCACTAGTCACTCATCAGGAACTTGAAGTAAACAGCGTTACTGATCTTAGTCAGTTAAAAGTAGTTTCTACTGATCGAAAAGCATTTGGTGGCTTTCAAATATTTGCAGGGCAAATGGCGCAACAAGGTCTTAATCCATTTGATGACTTTAAGCAGTTAGATTTTGTCGGTTTTCCGCAAAATAAACTACTTTCAATGATCGAAGCTGGTGATACTGATATCGCTATTTTGCCTACCTGTGTATTAGAGAATGCCATTAAGCACCGTGAAATCTCAGCGACGACACTAAAAGTGGTGTTAACCAAACCATCAACGGAACTTAAATGTCAGAGTTCAAGCAAGCTATACCCCTATTACTCTTTTTCAAAATTAGGTAAAACGGATCATCGACTCGCGACTAAAGTGATTAAATCCTTACTTTCTATTCATGCAACGGACGATGCCGCGTTTTATGGCCGATATGATTCCTGGTCAGCGACTGTAAATGATAGCAGTGTATTTAAGCTATTAAGGCAATTGCAGCAATGGCCATTTGTAACAAACTGGACCTCAATTTTTAAAACTGCTCTTCCATGGGTTATTGCAGGTTTTATTTTTCTGTTTCTCGGTTATTTACATCATTTAAGAGTTAAGAGACTAGTGGTTTTGCGGACTCACGACTTAAAATCTGAAATCTATCAGCATAAAATGACCCAAGACGCGCTATTTACCCAAACTGAACAGTTTTATAAAGCACAAAGAGTGCTTTTAACCGGAGAGATGGCATCTGGTATTGCTCATGAACTCAATCAACCTCTAGCCGGGATCCGTTATCTAACACAAGGTTGTATCTACCGCTTGTCTGCAGAACAGACTGAGCTTAAAGAAGCAATGACTAAAGCAATCCAGCAAGTAGATCGCGCCCAAGAAACAATTCAACGCTTCAGAAATTTTTGCCATCAACCAAGTGTTATGAGCCACTGCAATATTAACATGATCCTTGACGATACATTAACGCTAATGGCTGCAGAATTCTCAAGAGTTAAACTAAATCCGCAGTTAACATTAGAAAACATCGGCATCACTGGTGATGCGAGTCTACTGCAACAGGTTTTTGTCAATATAATACGTAATGCTCTCGATGCAATGGAGGACGTTGCAAAGCCTCAATTATTTATAACGATGGCGTTAGTTGGAGATCAAGTAAAAATTGAATTTACTGATAACGGTAAAGGTCTGTTACCGCAAGAATTAGAACGCCTTTTCTTTCCATTTGAAACATCAAAGAAGAATGGATTAGGCCTAGGTATGATAATTTGTAAACGCATAATAGAAGAGCATCATGGCGAGATCAGTGCCTGTAATAATCGAGATATAGGTTTAACTTTAACTATCACCCTACCACTGGAGTAACACAACATTGTGCAGATTATATTTGGTCGATGATGATCAAGATGTACTCGACTCGTTGACTTGGATGTTAACCGGACTCGGCTATGATCCTTTAGGCTTTTTGTCCGCCGATGCTTTTTTAAGTAGCGCGGATATTACCCAAGCAGGTATTGCTATTTTAGATGTACAAATGCCTGGAATGGATGGAAGTGCCTTACTAAGCCACTTAACAACACTGCAAAGTCCAATCGCCGTGATAATGTTAACTGGCCATGGAAATATAGCCATGGCTGTACAAGCAATCCAAAAAGGTGCTATTGATTTCCTCGAGAAGCCTGTTGATGGAGATAAACTCCTATCATTACTGGAAAAAGCAAAAATACAAACGATGCAGTACACGCAACGAAACTTAGCTCGAGAAGCCTTGGAAACTAAACTCGCAACACTGACTCCAAGAGAATATGAGGTAATGGAAAAGGTATTGGAAGGAAAACTGAATAAAGTGGTTGGTAAGCCCCTAGTTTTCTAGACACTTTCTAAGTTCTCATAATACTGCTTTTCAAAATTCATTGGAGACAGTCCGTTATTACTACCATGATGCCGCACTGGATTGTAGAAATATTCGATATAGTTAAATATTTCAGCACGCGCTTCATCTCTGGTTTTGTAGACTTTTCGCTTAATCCTGTCTTTTTTCAGTAATGAGAAAAAGCTTTCAGCAACTGCATTATCATGACAGTTTCCTCTTCGACTCATACTCGCTTCCAGGTTGTGCTCTTTAAGAAAGCTGCGCCAATCAGAGCAAGTATATTGCACGCCTTGATCGGAATGGATAAGCACCTTTTCTGTTGGAGTGCGTCTCCATACCGCCATCAGTAGCGCATCAATAACTAGGTCAGCTCTAGCTGTACTTTTCATTGTCCAACCGACAACTTGTCGAGAGAATAGATCGATAACAACAGTGAGATATAGCCAACCTTCATGAGTCCGAATATAGGTAAAGTCGGTCACCCAAACTTTATTGGGCTCAGCGATGTCAAACCCTCTATTTAACGTATTTGGTGCTGTATGACTAACATCGCCTCTGCCAAAACTTGGATTGCGCTTATAGCCACGTACAGCCTTAATATCAGCTGTTCTCATGATCCGATATACCCGATTTTTTCCAACAGCCTCACCATCATCTTTAAGGTCTAAAGTGATATTTCGGTAGCCATACACACAACCGCTTTCTAGCCAATACTGTTTAATTTTACCTAGTAGTCGCTTATCTTCAGTAGCTCTGCGACTCAGAGGCTCCTTAAGCCAGGCATAGAAGCCGCTGCGGTGAACGCCAAGTATTTCGCATAGGGTTTTTACTGGGTAGTGCTTGAGCCTAGACTTTATGAACGTGTACTTTTCTTTGACTCGCTTGCAAAGTACACGGCGGCCTCCTTTAGGATATTTCGCTCTTCGGTTACGCGACGTAGTTCAGCCTTGAGTTTACGTATTTCGTCTTGTTGATTATCAATGGTGATGTGTTGCTTTTCCGGCTTATCAAACTTATTAATCCAGTTGTGCAAACTTTTGGAAGTGACGCCTAATCTATCAGCAACATCTGCGATTTGATAACCACGCTCAGTGACTTGTTTAACAGCTTCTATTTTGAACTCATCTGGATATCGTTTTCCGCGCATGTAACACCTCATATTTTTGGTTAAGTATAACTCTATGAAGTGTCTACTGTTCTAGGGGCTTACCAGGTGGCCGCTGAATTAAACGTAGCACAAAGAACTTTAGAGTTACATAGACAAAAAGTAATGCAAAAAATGCAGGTAAGTAATATCGCTGAGCTTGCTTATTTAATGGGGAAAAGCTCTGAGTACTAGTTTATAACAGCTTAAAGCGAAGAGGCTTATTTTTAAGCTATGCGGCTACCTGGAATTCGCTTTATATTCGCCCATGAAGCACAAAACTCCCAACCTCTGTCTTTACATATCAACCCAGCACTGTAACGGCTTTTGGCGATTAAGCTTGGATTTTCTTTAGCAGTAACGCCCTGTTGGTTTACGCCGCCAAAAGCGCTTGAATAGATCATATTTAACACTACTACCGAAACCAAAATAGAAAAACTACACGGTGCATGTGTATTGGAGGTTTGGTTGAAAAATGTACGGTTACGTTGTGCCATAATCTGCCTCCAATTTGAACATCGAACTTAGAGCATATCGTAAACCACAATAAATTCAATATTTTGATTTTAGCTCAAGTAGATCTTTATACCTTTGATAACTATCAAGCGTTTACTAATGACAAAGCATGAGCCTCTTGGAAACGGTGCTGAAGTTCACCAATTATAGCGCTATCTCGACTATTGCGACTTCTTCCATGAAGTGAGGATTCAACAAACAACTCAAACCAAGCTTCTAATACAAGGCCATTAGCAGGCTCTCCGGCGACATTTAATGCAAGCGCAGCAACCTCAGCAGTACCGAGTTGGAATTCTCTGGCTCCTTTTCTTAATGCATAACTCGCTGCGAATTCTGGCGAAAACGAAAGTAGTGGTAACTGGTGCAAATAGCTGCTTTTACGAAACATTTTTATCGCTTCACGCCAACTACCGTCGAGTACGACAAACAGTGGATGTTTGCCATTTGGTAGTTTAGATTTATCAACTCGGTTAATTACCGTTTGATTTTCAACGGCATATTCTGATGGGAAGATAACGAAAGCTTGATATTTAGGATCGTTTATTATCGATAACATTTTTTTATTCGGCTCATTTCTCGACCATATGAACGCATGGGTATCAGGGATAATGTCGGCGATTAATCGCCCACTATTACTCGGTTTTAATACTTCATCATCATACATGATTAGCATAAAAGATAGCTCACTACTAACTTGTTTACGCTGGCAACAAGTACAAAATTGCTCAGCCAACAGACATGATTGACAGCGCACAACATTCTTACCTCTAGCAGTAAAAGGCTTAGAGGAGATCGCTTTTCTGTATTCATATAAATGATGAATCGCATGTTTTGGCAAAGTCATGTGTAAAGATCTATCCGGTTATCGTTGGTGCCCAAAAGAAAAAAGCCTACTCATAGGCAGGCTTTTATCAGTGTAAATGCATCTTAATTAGAGTATACGTCTTAACAAAAAATCTGCTTTTAAACGTTTAATACGTTTCATTATTTTCCTAACTGGAGCAGGATAGTTATGCAGCGTTTCGATTTGAGAATAATGGTACAACCTTTCAGTGTGTTCCAGAATATGGGTTTGTTCCTCTTCGAATTTTTGTTTCCAACTTTCATTGTCATCTTGAATTAACAGACCATTCTCTAAATCTAATGCCCAAGCTCTAGGGTTAAGATTGCTACCGGTAATGAGGTGACGTTTACCATCTGCACTCACCCCTTTTAAATGGTAACTATTACGACCATCTTTCCAGAGGTGAATATTTAATTGACCATTTTCAATCGCCCATTGCTGTCGTTTAGCAAATTTTCGGAGTGATTGCTCATACATGTATGGCAATGCGCCAATAGTCGAAAATTCCTCTTCAGGCGGTATATAAAAATCGTTAGAGGTTTTGTCCCCGACAACGATATCAATACGCTTACCATTACGTAAATGCTTAGCAAGTGCCCTCACTAATATGTAGGGAGGATTAAAGTAAGGCGTGCAGATAAACAGTGCTTCTTCTGACTCCTCCACCATCGCTACTACGACTTTATTTAGCAGGTTTTTCTTTCGTCCCAAGCCAACAAGGGGCGTTACACGGTTACCTATCTTTGTCGAAGCAAACTTATACTCTGCTTTGGACAAACGATGTTTTAAACTACTGACTTCAACTTTAGTCGGTAAACGTTCTGCATCTTTCGGTTGAGTCAATGAACTCACGGCGACATCGTTGACTAAGTACGTCAAGATCATTTCACGCATACTGCGTGCAAGCTCACTTGACTCAATGATATGGTAACGGTCAAAACGATACTTGTCGTTTTGATGCAGGTAGATATTATTGAGACTAGCACCACTAAAGATAACGGCGTCGTCAATAATGAAGCCTTTCAAGTGAAGCACGCCCATAAACTCGCGAGATTTCACCGGTACGCCAAGTATATCGATTTGGTGCTCTGCAGCTTCATTGACTTTGCGATACATGAAGTAGTTACCGCTATCACCTTTGTGACCGATCAATCCACGTCTAGCGCGATGAAAATCAACCAGCACTTTAATATCAAGCTCGGGATTAAGTTGTTTAGCAGCCATTAAAGCATTCAGTACTTCCCTGCCCGCCTCATCATCTTCAAGATAAAGTGCTGCGATGTAAACTGAATGCGTGGCGCTTTCTATACGCTTTAACAGCTCAGCTCTTAACGCTTTAGGCGTCAACAACCACTGTAAGGATTCAGATTGTAGCGGTATACCACCTAGCTTACTCAGCAAGGCTCTCTCCTTAATAATGCTTACCATCTTTATAATAAGTGCTAGGCGTTAACTCTCTAAACATAACAACGGTATGTTTAAGCTCCGGGTAAGCACAAATAACGGCTTCTCGAATAGCCCTTTCGGCACGATGGTGTGTTTCGGGATCTTTAGGGAACCATAACACTTCGATTTGAGCTGTATCGTTTACGCTTTGTCCACGTCTATAGCTTTGACTATTAATCCAATCGATAATGAATGATTCAGCCTTTGCCTGACAAATTTCAGCTAGAATGTCGATCAGTGTGTCGCTTAAGTTAGCAACAATGCTTTGCGACATTCCATAAACTCTAATATGTGGCATCAAGAATCCTCTTAGATAAGGGCATAGAAATTACCGATTTAAGCTGCTTTCGGCAAGTATTTTCTACTGAATAGCGCTGTAGCACGCATAAAACTGCATATAGATGGCGGTTTAGCTATATTTTTAGCCAAAGCTAATACTTAAAGGTGATGCGCTGTAGCCTTAAAAGCGGTCTATCAATGACGAATTAACTCAGTGATCACAGCATTTATAATGTTCATTTGATACCATCGAAACTTACTTTCAATCATCGAGAACATGATGAATTTTAAATCTTTATTGACTCTTTTAGGCGTTTTGTTAGGCGCTTGGGCTATATTTCACTTTAAAGCGCAGCTAGGGTTGCTCATGTTGCCACTTTTCTTTGGTTTAGTGCTGTTTGTAACGTTAAAGCTTTATCGTTTAATGGAAAAAGATGATTCAGATAAGCCCGACTAAACCTTTTCACTTTTAGCCAAGGATCCCCAATTGAACCTTAGAAAAATTTTAGCGTCGGCCATACTGCTAACGTTTTCAAGTAACGTTGCAGCCAATGATATCAAGCTTATATTGCCAGATACCAGCGCCCTTACTGCAATTAAGTACAGCAATCATCAAAACAGCACCAAGCTGGATCAGAATTCAGACAAAATGTTTATCCCAGCTAGTACGATGAAACTGCTAACAGCCATCGCAGCGACCGCTTCGCTCGGTGATCAGTTTAAGTATCAAACTAAAGTGCTTGCCAAAACGCCGATTGAAAATGGCAAGATAGACGGCGACGTTTATATTCTATTCTCAGGCGATCCAACACTAACATCCCTAGATATTGAGAGCTTGTTTGCTCAATTGCAACAACAGGGTTTGGCCCTTATTACCGGTAATATTTACCTTGTCGGTGAAGAGTATGAGTTGCAACATGCTCCGGGCCGAGTATGGGATGATTTGGGGATTTGTTACTCAGCCCCAGTATCTAGTTTTATTATTAATGAAAATTGCTTTAAAGCGGAATTTGTACCAAGGCTTGCTGATGATGCTGGAGAGGTTAAAATTGTTGGCAGCGAACCTGTGAGCATAGAAAGCAGGGCCGTATTTGATAAAAGCTTACAACAACCGATATGCGATTTGACCTTGGCTCGTCTTGAAAATAACCATTTTAGGTTAGATGGCTGTTATCCAGGTAGCAAACCTTTAAAGCTAAACATAGCCATTACAGATCCCGCTCGCTTTGCTAAAGATAAACTCACTCAAATCGTCAAAAACACTAAAATTGTCCTTCGCGGTCAGGTATTAATCGCTAGTCAGTTTCCTGCTTATTCGCTATCAGTCGCTGAGCATCAATCTGAGCCATTAACAGATTTAATAGCTACTATGTTGTTAAAGTCAGATAACTTAATCGCTGACAGCCTTTTGAAGCGCTTAGGGCAGCAAGTCTACGGTGCGCCTGGTACTTTTGCTAGTGGAAGTGCAGCGATGAAACTTATTCTCACACAACAAGGAATTGATTTATCAAACGCTCACATAGTCGATGGCTCTGGTTTGTCTCGCTATAACCTATTAAGTGCAAATCAAATCGCTGAAGGATTAGCCCTAGTTAGAGATAATCCTGCCTATACAAACATTATAAACTCACTGCCTGTTGCAGGAGAAAGCGGCACACTGAAATATCGAAAAGGTTACGCAAACGTTTCCCTAAAAGGAAAAGTTTTGGCAAAAACGGGCTCGATGTTAGGCGTATCAAATATGGCGGGCTTCATTAAGAATGGCGATAAAATAACGGCGACATTCGTTGTTTTACAAAATGGTGTCAGCCCTGAAAAAGAGCCGTCAGCAAAACCAAGCTTTGATGTATCTATACTACAACAGCTTACCGAGCAGTAATTTCAACAATCGTTCTTCTCTTGATTAAATCCTAGCTCATTCATTAGATACTAGATACTAAAAAACCAGCGTTCAATTAATTTGAATGCTGGTTATTTTAGGTTCTTACCCTACCTTTTTAGCTTCTGCTTAAAATAAAGTCTCATCAATCTCCATGATAGAGGCATCGCCTGCCGCAACTTGCGATAGATGGTAGTCAGCTTTTGCGATCAATTTATCGAAATAGAAGCGGCTTAAATGTTGCTTTTGTTGCTTAAAGCGACTGTCTTCATGATCATGTGCAGCATATGTCATCGCCATCCAGAAATAGCCGTATAAGCTATATCCAAAGGCATCGAGAAAATCCACAGCGCAAGCATTGATTAATGCCGGTTGCTTAAGCTTTGCCTCGTTAACATCGCTTGCAACTTTAATGAGCTTTTCAAATAGACCCAATACTGTTGTTTTATCTTCACTTGATACGTGATCAAATTGTGCAATATTTGCGGTGTGCTCTTCAACAAATTCAGTCAATGTACTGAGGTTATCCCCAGTGACTTTACGGCCTAAGAAATCAATTGCTTGGATGCCATTTGTGCCTTCATAAATCTGTGCTATTCGAGTGTCACGCACAAGTTGTTCTATACCAGTTTCACGAATGTAACCGTGACCGCCAAACACTTGTTGCGCCATGATCGCTGCGTCTAAACCACGATCACTTAAAAAGGCTTTAGACACTGGCGTTAGTAAGCCGACATAGCGGCTCGCTTTGGCTTTTGCTTCACCATTGTCTGAATACTTTGCTAGATCTAACTGCTGGCCTGTGTAAACTGATAGTGCGCGTCCCGCTTCAGTTAACGTTCTTACCGTTAACAACATACGTCTGACATCACCATGTACTAAGATAGGATCGCTCGTGGCACCTGTTGGTGAGCCCCCAGCAGCCACGCCCTGTACACGCTCTTTAGCATAGTCAGCGGCCATTTGATAAGCAGCTTGAGAAGTCCCTAGACCTTGAATACCTATGGCTAACCGCTCGTAATTCATCATGGTAAACATACACACTAAACCGCGATTCGGCTTACCAATGAGATAACCTTCAGCATCATCAAAATTCATGACGCAGGTCGCAGAGCCTTTAAGCCCCATTTTGTGCTCAATTGACCCTACAGACACACCATTAGGTAAACCTAGACTGTTGTCATCATTAACCTTAATTTTAGGCACAAGGAATAGCGATATACCGTTGGTGTTAGGCAGCTTTGCCAATACCAAGTGAATGACATTCTCAGTTAAATCATGATCACCACCAGTAATAAATATCTTGCTACCAGTAATCTTGTAACTACCATCTTCGTTCGGTACCGCTTTAGTGCGAATATTGCGCAGGTCAGAACCCGCTTGAGGCTCTGTCATATCCATCGCACCAGCCCACTCACCGCTGTACATCATCGGCAAATATTGCTGCTTGATCGCCTCAGTGCCATGGGCATGAATCGCCAACGCAGCTCCCGCGGTTAACGAGCCATAAAGCGTGAAGGCATTACACGCACTGTAAGCCATCTCATCGACCAAGACCCCAAGCATTTTTGGCATCCCCATCCCCCCTAGGTCAGGGTCGCCACATAAGCCGACCCAGCCCCCTTCAGCATATTGGTCATATACCGCTTTATAGCCATCAGGTGTGATCACCTTATCAGCTTCATGACGTACTCCTTGCTCATCGCCGTTGCGATTAATAGGATGAATAAGTTCACGACTGATTTTGTCTGCTTCATCTAAAATGGCTGCCGCTGTATCCATATCAACGGACTCAGCCATTGCAGGTAATTCGGACCAAGTTTTAGGTGCATCAAATACGTTTTCAAGAAGAAATCGCATCTCTGCTAATGGGGCGTTGTAGGGATTCATATTATGCTCTTAAACGATAGATTTAAACAGATGTTTCAATTTATCAGATATATCAAAAAAGGAAGCCTTTTCTCGTGAAAACCTCCCCGCCAATCGTCGTTTCCCCTCATGTAATTCACAATAAGCTGTAACCCCATTAAGCCTTGTATTAAGGTTTCTTTCCCCCCTTTTGTTGCATTAAATGTCAAACAATGCGGAAGCTGAGATAACTCATTATTTTGGAAAGGCAGTACTAAACTGTAAGATTCACTAGTTGTTTAGGCACTCGTGGTCTTATACCCTTCCGCCAACTGGAAATATCCTCACAAAGCCGTTTAAACTTCCCAAGACAGAGAGCGCGATGAAACTCAAATATCAAATTCGGTTTGTTATAACCACGGCATTACTGACAGTCTCCCCACAGCTCGTTGCAGAGCAAGCGAAACAAAAGCATTTAGATGATCCAACTCGCATAATGACTAAACTTGGCGCGGGTTACGATGGTGAACTTACCTTTAACGGTTCAATCGGTCTTGACGAAACAAGAATGCTACGTGGTCAAATTAATGCTGATGCGAGTGAATGGCAGCTAGGCGGCTCTTGGTTATTTGAAAAAGGCATTTTGAATGCCTATCTAAATGGCCATGAGGAACGAAACACTTATAATCTTGGCACTTACGTCTCTTTGTCATTGATGGGGGTCGATACCGGAAAATGGATGGTATTCCCGATGGCGGGGGTCAGCTTTGTCGATGGTAAGAGAGGCAACGATAACAGTACCGGCGCCTATTTAGGTGCTTTCGCCATTCGGCCTATTGATGCTCAATGGTCCCTTGTTACTTATGTGGGTGGCTCTATTGGTTCAAATGATTACTCGAGCTATTGGCTAGGTGCTGGCGCCAGTTATAAAATCACATCAAAACATAGTGTTAGACTTATGGGATCTTACTCAGAAGATAACTATCGTACTGATAACAAGCTCAGTATTTCCTATAGCTACGAGCTTTAATAAAACTCGGCATTCATGCTGGTTAGGCGTGCTAGCAAACTTAAAGGCCTAACCAACCTGCACAGTGCGGTTAATTTCCGCGCAACTTGCTTTCTATTTGAGTTTATATATCGCTAATATTGTTTGATGGATGGTAATCGTCTCTGGAATGGTCGTTACAATCTGCATTTTGTTTGTACTACCAGCGCTGTATAAGTACCCTCTATTGCTTAAAGAAAACCATCAAAACTACTGCTAAAGGGATCTTGATAACAAGCAGCCTGAATAATATTCAGGCTATTAATAGCTTAGCCGTTTGGGCCTTGTCAGGTTTCAAACATCATTAATTCCCGACAAGACCCGGCTTTAATTAAGGTTGATAAGCGTTAAGGGTTATATCGCCCTGGAGCGATAATATTGTTTGGATCTAAGGCCTTTTTAATTTTATCTACAACAGACCAATGCGGCTCCTCGGCTGACAGTAAACGCCGCTGTTGCTCTACATTCACCCGGTATGGCACGAAACCTAACTTGCATCCGCTATCGAATAGTTCATCTAAGCATAATTTCGCCGCTTTTATAGCCGCGGGATCCGCTCAATTAAACAGCAGTGGAACCGTACTGTCGATACAATCATGCTTAATAGTTGTCAGGGTGATTAACGGCTCTATATCGAATTTTAGACAAATCGTTCGCACCATATCAACAAATTCGCGGATTTTATCTTCTGTTGCAGGGATCAACGGCGCATACCAAAGCAGTCCACAATTATCTTTGGCAGGGTTTAGCATTTGTAACTGCTTTGGTTTATCGGGATTACGCCAATATGCTAAAGGCAAAGCAACTTCATTTGGAATGCCGCGCATTATCTGGGTGGTTTTTTCCAGCGCTGCCAGTTGTCGTCTTGGCCCCGTAAGCACCCTATCAGGCAGTAGATCAATAAATTGATTTGCTATGGCGATCTCTCGGGCTGAGATAAATAGTGAGCGCTTAACCGCTGTATTGCCTTTAAGTTTGCGCTTAATCTCTTTTTTAACGGCTTTAACAACCCTTGCGCTACCATACAGACTGCCAATACAGGTCCATTGACTCACTTTATATTCTTGCTTTAAGCGATCGACATCGGTTTGGCTACACAGGGATAGTCCATTAGCGTTAGTAACCATCATTGATAACATTCTACGGCTATCTAGTATGTTGATAGAACCAACAACACCGGCAAAATCTCGAAGTAGCTGTTGCACGAGTGGAAACACCCGCTCTAGATCTGACTCTTCAGCGCAAAATAGATAAAATGACTCAACGAGCTCAGGTTCATGTGCCAACCTAATGCTCATCGACGTAGCAATACCGAGATTACTTTGGGTAAATATGCCATCCAAGTATGGACCCAGGCCCCATTTATAGGACATATCAACAATATTTTGTTTTGTTAAATCTAACGAGGCGATAGCCGAACTATAGTGAGAGCCATCAGCTAATACGGCTTGAATACTCGTCACCGCTGCAAAATGGTCAGCGTGTGGAGTGATCCCATAGCCACGCTCAAGCGCATTGCCGACAATACTACAACTTGGACCGGCGCCGGTGACTGGCACCATCAATGCTGCATTGCAGCTATCTAAATAGTCTCTAAGGTTTTGTTGGGTAACCCCTGGTTGTAACCAAACTATTCCCAGTTGTTCATTGAGCTCTATTCGCTTTAGCTCAGATAAATCTAAGATAAAATGCGCCCTGCTATCATCAGTGGGCATTGCGGTGCCGTAGCCCCAGTTTTGGCCACTGCTAATAACTTGCAGCGGAGTACCGTAAGCATTTGCGGCTGTTACTATGTGGCCAATATTAGCCATTTCAACTGCTTGACCATGGTCTGCACTAATTTGCCGTACAATAAAGGCACCGCCAATACTGCGTGATATTGCCATGGTATTTGCGCCATATCTATTCAACGCTTTTTTCGCATCCAAGCAAGTAACTTGTCCTTTCGTCAGTTGCTGTATCTGCTTTGTGATCAAAGAAAAAATATCCGTGGTCTGTTTGTTGCCTTTATTATCACTATGCATAGTCGCAACCCTCTTCAACTTCCAGCTTAGAGATCTGAGTGACCTTTTCAACGGCTGAACTTTGTAACAATTGAATTAGGTTGATGTCCTTAAGGTTTGTTTGGTCAATAGCACTCTTGTTATAGAGATGATCAATAAGCCATTGTTCAAAATTAATCTCTCCGGTAATTGCCACCCCGTCTGTATCTCCAAGCGCTCGACAAAGGTTGTGTATTTTTGAGCGCAAGGATTTTCCTTTTGTCAGCTTTAAACTGTAATCACTATGTTTCATAAAGGAATTAATAAGGATACCGTCGTCTTGAATGGATTCATTGATCACTGCTTCGAAAGCACGATAACGTGACCGTACAGTGTCATTAATTGAGCAACCATCTAATCCTGGATACATATTTGATCCAATTTGATAGAGAGTTTGCGCAACCACTGGATTAAGCGTACGGGTGATAAACGGCAGTGGCTTACCTAAGTTCTGGCTATTATTCCAATAACATAAAACACCTCGGATAATTTGACGTGCATAAAGCCAAGAATAAAGTTCAGCTCTGTTGTCGATTTCTGCTGAGATCATACAAGCCTTAAACACGTATACTTGCTCAGCTGAAGCTGTGTAGATAAAGCGACCTGAAGCGTAAGCACATAATTCTCCCTCAATAGAAATTAACCAAAGATGATCAGAATCCATCGAAGACTTGTGTACATTTGCGTTACAAAATGTGCTCTGTAGCAATTGCTCTCTATGGGCTTGGTCTTTCGAGTAAATATGCAGGAGTAGCTGTTGTATATCCCTGACTACTCGCTGGTTTATCTGTTTATCTCTTGTTAACGGGTTAGAGATCTCTTCTACATCAAACTGCCCAATTTTTGATACACCTTCTTGGTAGTAACCTAGATGATATGTATTCCTTTTCATGTGAGAACGTCCTTTCATTTAACCAATATGAAGTCTCCGCAAGCATCAAAGCGCTATAAATAGCAACTCAGCTGCTCAAACGTTGACGTTTAATGAGCAGGGAAACTACGATATGACTCCCTGTCATTATTCATAATAATTAATCAGTTACGTTTAATGATGAATGGCGACCAAGTTTAAAAGTGAAATAGCTTTATTTAATAAAGGAAATAGCGTGGCTATTTGTGAGGCGTAAGATAGAGCGACCTTGTCCGCCAACCATTGACTGCAGATGGTCATCCGGGTTTCCACAAAAAAAGCCGCAAACTAATGTTTGCGGCTTTAATCATTAAAACACTTAATTAAGCAATCGAACTGTTACCACATAAGATCATCTGGAATGACATAATCAGCATAGGGATCATCCTCTTCAACTGCTTCGACATTATCTTCCTGAGACCATAAATAGCCAACCCATGCTGGTACCAATAAATTGACTCGTTCTACAAGTTTGTGAGGAACCAAGTAACTAATATCTTCGTGCCTTACAATACCTAAATGCCCTTTCAACAACTCACTTTGCATTTTTTTATCGACATAAAGAGAATAAATTTTCTTCTCGAAGGTAAAGTTAAATTTAATGTCTGCATCTTTTGACGGAGTAATCGCCAGCTTCTTAAATTCAGTGACGAGTCCTCGAACCAAACCTTTTTCAGTCGCTTCATTAAATCGCTGTTCATTTAACAGCTTATCTTTTTCGATTTGTGCTAGCTTCTTGGCTGCTATTTCCTTCTTTAGCGCCTCGCTGCCGTCATCAACTTTTGCTTTTTTGTCACGACGCTTTTGAGTTTTAGTATCTCTTACTTTTTGCTTACTAACCAAACCAGCCTTAAGTAATTGTTCCTGAAAAGGATTTGCCATATCTAATATTCTCTAATTCAACTTTGTTTTTGTTTTGCTAATTGACCAATTTCGGCGATTGCAGCGCCGGCTCCACCGAGAGACCAGCCACCGTCAACCGGTAAAACGGCGCCGGTTATGTAGGAAGCCATATCGGAAGCTAAAAACAACGCTGCATTCGCGATATCTTCGCAGTTACCATTGCGCCTCAGTGGTACACCTTTTGCGACATGCTCTTGTAGCTCTGGTGTTGGTGCTAATCGATCGAACCCCTCTGTCCCAGCAATAGGACCTGGTACTATCGAATTAATTCTAATGCCTTTATAACCCCACTCAATTGCAAGGGTTTTAGTTAACATATCGACGCCAGCTTTAGCTGCACAAACATGTACCTGCATCGGCATTGGCACAAAAGCTTGAGGCGCTGATATCTGGATAATCGCACCGCCTTTATCTTTCAATAAAGGTAAAGCTTGCTTCAACACTTGAAAACTGCCGAGTAGATCTATGTCCATGACAGACTTAAAGCCATTTTCAGATAATTTCTCTGCACTCGCTGGAAAATTTCCTGCGGCGCCACTGACTAATACTTCAATTGTGCCAAACGCTGCGCCTATATATTCAAAACCGAGTGATAATGCCTCAATATCTCGTACGTCAAAGCAAGCTCCGATATGATGACCGCTTGGATTTTCAGCGTTTAATTTTGCCACCGCGGCATCCACTTTATCTTTACTTCTACTCGCTACAGCAACATTAGCGCCAGCTTTTGCGAAGCTCAATGCGATACCAAGATTGATCCCGCTGGTACCGCCTACAACAACGACGTTTTTTCCCTGATAATCGAACATAGAGTGCACTCCAATTGCTTTATAATTTACAAATTATGCCAGTAATCTATTCGTAACTTATATGACTACACTCAATAATTAAAGCTTTTAATCTAAACCTTTACGCAATTGACTGATGTATCTCTTGTAATGCTTTTAAAGGGTCAAACGCTTTAGTGATCGGTCGGCCGATGACCAAGTAATCAGACCCCGCAGCCAAAGCTTGTGGGGGCGTCATCACTCGGTGCTGATCCCCCTTGTCACTGCCAATAGGTCTTATCCCTGGTGTGATCAATTTAAATTCATGGCCGAACTTTTCTTTTAATAAACTCGCTTCTTGAGCAGAGCAAACGACACCATCTAATCCTGCACGCTGAGTTAATGCAGCTAAACGCTGTACATGCTCTGCCGCTGGAACATTCACACCCAGTAACTGCAGCTCATCATCACTCATTGACGTTAAGACGGTTACAGCAATAAGTAACGGTGCTTTATCACCATATTGCTCAAGCGCTCGTTTAGCCGCCTCCATCATTGCTAATCCGCCTGAAGCATGGACGTTTGTCATCCAAACACCTAACTCAGCAGCAGCCGAAACCGCTTTAGCAACTGTATTAGGGATATCGTGAAATTTCAGATCCAAAAATAGATCAAAGCCACGACTATGAATATCTGTAACGATTTGAGGCCCGAACAAGGTAAACATCTCCTTGCCTACTTTAAGGCGGCACATATTTGGGTCAAGCTTATCAATCAGCTGCAAAGCATCGTTTCTATTGTCGTAATCTAATGCTACCAAAATAGGTTTGTTCGTCATTTCTTCTCCAATCGCTTTGCGTTTTTAATACTATTCAAATGTTTTTAGGGTGGACAGGAGCAACTATTCTCCGTCTAGCCCCCTTACTCTTTTTATACTTCCCCAATTCTTACAAGAGGGACAATGCCAATACAGTCTATGAGATGGAAAGCCACATTCGCTGCAGCGATATCCTGGGCGAAACTTAATTTGCTGCTCCACCAATTGCTCAAGCATCGACAAGCTTTTTTTAGCTTGGCCATCTTCAGCTTGTTTAACATGCATCTTCATCAAATGTTGAAAGCTTTTCATCGTTGGATGACGAATCAAACCTTCTAGGATCAGCTTTTCCGCATCTTTCTCATTTCCCTGAGAAATCATATGCTGCGCTAGAGTCACAGCAATACTAGCACCAGCGCCCTTCTCTATGGCTTCTCGGAGAAGTTCTTGATAACCAAAGTTGTCATCTGTCAGTAAGTAAACTTGTTTAGCAATGGGTAGACTGTCAGGAAAAAGGTCGATATCGGTATTGAGTAGTTTCTCTATATATTGCTTACATGATTTAAAGTCTTCAAGCTTCAAGTAAAGCTCCGCTAGAGTCAGCAGCGCCCGTCCACAACTTGGATCGATTTTATTGGCTGATAGTAACCGTTTCAATTTTATTGCGTCATCAGCCGATTCTGCAGCCAGTTCACAATAGAAATGAGCACTATCGTGTTTGAGTACTTGCTGGCGTTTACGTTTAAGCTTCTTAATAATATCAATCGCTTTTTGCCAATCTTTGGTGACTTGATAAATCGCAATAAGCTGTGTTTCAGCCTCTTCGCTATGATCTTCTTGATTAACAAGATTAATAAAAATTTCTTCTGCGCGATCATAAAATCCAGCTGCGAGGTAGTCTTTACCCAGTTCCATCATCGCAATATCTCTTTGCTCTGTGGTAAGACTAGGTCTGGCAATGAGGTTCTGGTGAATTCGAATCGAGCGGTCAACTTCACCGCGCTTTCTAAAAAGAGAACCTAAAGAAAGGTGAGTATCTATGGTTTCGTCATCAACATCCAACATCGATATAAATAGGTCAACTGCTTTGTCTGATTCATTAGACAGTAAAAAATTTAAGCCAGTGAAGTAGTCTCTACTGAGCTGTTTCCTTTGGTTTGTCTGTTTCTGTCTGACACTTCTGCGCCCCATATACCAGCCATATCCGGCCGCAATTGGTAGCAACAGAAATAAAATTTCTAACATATTACGCGTCTACTTCCTTTGTTGCAGTTTCAGTCACAGCGTTAGCCTTGTCGGCAATAGTGTCATTTGCAGCAACTTGTTTCTTTAAACGCCTTATAGACAGTTTAAGCCCGGCTATATGATACATTGCGAACACCCAGCTCACTAAAAAGCCAGCTAAAAATACACAAGCAAGCACTACAGGCAGCCGAAACTCGCCCTGAGCGACGAAATAGCTAATATTAACAACTTGTTCGTTACGGGCACCGAAGATAAGCGCTAAGAAAAAAAATGCAGCGACTAAAACGGCAATAATGAATGACTTCACGTTAAGCTCCATACACGTGTTGGTAAGCTTTGATTATCTAAGAAAAAGAGTGAACTAGCTAGTGTTACCTAGGCTTTAGATATAAAAAAGCCTCCCTAGGGAGGCTTTTAATACAGTGTAAATTACGCGTTGACCGCGTCAACACGTTCGCGCAGTTCTTTGCCTGGCTTAAAGTGCGGTACGTACTTGCCTTCCAAGTCGACTGAGGTTCCAGTCTTTGGATTACGGCCAGTGCGCGGTGCACGATAATGAAGTGAGAAACTACCAAAGCCGCGGATTTCGATACGATCTCCACCCTCTAATGTATCAGCCATTTGCTCCAACATTTCTTTAATAGCGCTTTCCACTTCCTTCGCAGACAGCTGCGACTGCCTAGTGGCAAGTTTTTCGATCAGTTCGGATTTTGTCATCCTATACCCTCTATTATCAAGCCAAACACAGTCACCTTTTAGGGGTGCATGCACCCCTGAACTTCAAGGCGATTATTTACGAGCTGCTTTGAACGCTTCAGCCATCGCACTGCTCATGACAGCGTCTTCCTGCTTGTTCAAGCTAGCCATTGCTTCTTTCTCTTCAGCTTCATCCTTAGCACGGATAGAAAGGCTGATGGTGCGGTTCTTACGATCTACACCCATGAACTTAGACTCGACTTTGTCACCTACAGAGTAAACTGTTGATGCATCTTCGATGCGCTCACGAGAGATATCTGAAACGCGAAGGTAACCTTCAACAGTCTCAGCTAGTTCAATTGTAACACCTTTTGCGTCAACTGCAGTAACAACACCATTTACAACAACACCTTTCTTCTTATCAGCAAGGTATGCATTGAATGGATCGTCTTCAGTTTGCTTAACGCCTAAGCTGATACGCTCACGCTCTGGGTCAACAGAAAGAACAACTGCATTGATTTCGTCGCCTTTCTTGTATTCAGCAACTGCGTCTTCGCCAGTACCATTCCAAGAAATATCAGAAAGGTGAACTAGACCGTCGATGCCGCCGTCAAGACCGATGAAGATACCGAAGTCAGTGATTGACTTGATCTTACCAGAAACCTTGTCGCCCTTGTTGAAACGCTCTGCGAAGTCATCCCATGGGTTAGTCTTACATTGCTTAAGACCTAGAGAAATACGACGACGCTCTTCATCGATGTCTAGAACTAGAACTTCTACTTCATCACCTAGGTTAACAACCTTTGATGGGTGGATGTTCTTGTTAGTCCAATCCATTTCAGAAACGTGAACAAGACCTTCAACGCCTTCTTCAATTTCAACGAAACAACCGTAGTCAGTTAGGTTAGTAACGCGACCAGTCAAACGTGTGTTTTCTGGGTAGCGCTTGCTGATTTCTAACCATGGATCTTCGCCAAGTTGCTTAAGACCTAGTGATACACGTGTGCGCTCACGGTCGTACTTAAGAACTTTAACGTTGATTTCGTCACCAACATTAACGATTTCTGATGGGTGCTTAACGCGCTTCCAAGCCATATCTGTGATATGTAGAAGACCGTCAACACCACCAAGATCAACGAATGCACCGTAGTCAGTAAGGTTCTTAACGATACCTTTAACTGATTGACCTTCTTGAAGGTTCTCAAGAAGAGCATCACGTTCTGCGCTGCTTTCAGATTCGATAACTGCACGACGAGAAACAACAACGTTGTTACGCTTCTGGTCAAGCTTGATAACTTTGAATTCTAATTCTTTGTTTTCTAGGTGAGCGGTGTCGCGAACTGGGCGAACGTCAACTAGAGAACCTGGTAGGAATGCACGGATACCGTTTAATTCAACAGTGAAACCGCCTTTAACCTTACCATTGATGATACCGATTACAGTTTCAGCATCTTCGTACGCTTTTTCTAGAACGATCCAAGCTTCGTGACGCTTAGCTTTTTCGCGAGACAGTTGAGTCTCACCGAAGCCATCTTCAACAGAGTCAAGAGCAACGTGCACGGTATCGCCAACAGAGATTTCAAGTTCGCCAGAAGCGTTCTTGAACTGTTCAGCTGGGATTGGGCTTTCAGACTTAAGACCTGCGTCAACAAGTACAGTACCGTTTTCGATGCGTACAACTACACCAGTTACGATAGAACCTGGACGGAACTCCAAAGTTTCAAGGGATTGTTCAAATAGATCAGCAAAAGATTCAGTCATGTTTAAGTTACTTTCTTTAATAAACCACAGCCCATCCTGGACGCGGAGTCAGTATAATAATTTGCCTCATCCTTGGGGCAAATAGTTAAATACCTGCTTACGCAGGTACTTGAAAACTTTTATGAATATGAGTCAGCGCCATGGCTAACACATCTTCTATAGAAATGTTCGTCGTATCGATTACAAGTGCGTCTTCGGCTGGCACCAAAGGAGCAACACTACGATTCATATCGCGGTCGTCACGCTCTTTTATCTCAGACAAAAGCTGATCGATTTTAACATCGAAGCCATTGTCCTGCAACTGATTATAGCGCCTTTGCGCCCTTTCCTCTGCACTAGCAGTCAAAAAAAGTTTTGCTGGTGTTGCTGGGAAAACAACCGTTCCCATATCGCGACCATCGGCAATCAATCCAGGTGCTTCAGCAAAAGCACGCTGACGACGCAACAATGCTTCTCTAACACGCGGAAAAGCCGCTACTTTTGATGCAGCATTTGAGCACTCTTGACTGCGTATCGTTGTTGACACGTCTTCGCCTTCCAGCACGACTTTAATGCCTTTGCTTTCATTACCCGTAATAAACTGCACGTCCAAGTGTGCTGCCAGTAATGTTAGCGATTCTTCATTATCAAGTTCTACGTTGTGATGAATAGCAGCTAATGCTAATACGCGATAAATTGCACCACTATCTAACAACTTGTAACCTAACTTCTCAGCAAGTAATTGACTAATAGTACCTTTTCCCGCACCGCTAGGGCCGTCAACAGTGACAACAGGAGCCCGTTCTAACATAAAATCCTCCACAAGAAATTCAATCTTCCTTGATATAACCGAAAATGAGCGCGCGCATTATAAACCATGTAACGCGAGAAAGCGGCATCTAATTCAAATAATCAGAGATCCCATTAAGATATGGTTCAGATTTATGACAAAAATCTGAACCATTTAACCTAATGTATTAGGGGAAGTATTTTAGTTTGCTAGGGCATTAAACTGAGTAAAGTAATCAGGGAAAGTTTTAGAAGTACACTCAGGTTCATTAATGGTAATACCACAATCAGCAAAGGCTAACATTGAAAAGCACATTGCCATTCGATGATCGTTATAAGTATCAATATTTGCGGTATGCGGTTTGACTGGCGGCGTTACACTAATGTAGTCATGTCCCTCATCGACTATAGCCCCTACTTTGCGTAACTCAGTAGCCATTGCTGCTAAGCGGTCGGTTTCTTTGATGCGCCAGTTATAGATATTTCGAATATGAGTAGTACCGGTTGCAAACAGCGCTGCAGTTGCAATCGTCATCGCGGCATCCGGAATATGATTCATATCAAGATCAACAGCGTTTAATTTCGAGCCTCGAGCAATAATGTAATCATCACCCCACTCTATGTCTGCCCCCATCTGCGCCAATACGTCAGCAAATTTTACATCACCTTGAATACTCAGTTTGCCTACACCGGTCACTTTGACTTCGCCGCCTTTAATTGCACCTGCAGCTAGAAAATAAGAGGCTGAAGATGCATCTCCTTCAACCAAAAGTTTTCCTGGGCTGATATAGCGTTGTCCGGTTTTGATTTCAAAAGATACGTAATTATTATTGGTAACGTTAACGCCAAACTGCGCCATTAACGCCAAAGTAATATCGATGTATGGCTTTGAAACCAACTCGCCCTTAATTTTAATATTGACATCACCTTTCGCTAGCGGTGCAACCATGAGTAGTGCAGTCAAAAACTGGCTAGAGAGATCACCTGCTATTTCAACGTCGCCGCCACTTAAGCCCGTAGCATTAATGGTTAATGGCGGAAAGCCATCATTTTTGAGATAGCTTACGTCTGCGCCAAGTTGGCGTAATGAGTCTACCAGATCACCAATAGGCCGCTCTTCCATTCGAGGCTCGCCAGTTAAAGTGAACTCGCCTTGCCCAAGCGTTAACGCAGCGCAAAGCGGGCGCATGGCTGTACCTGCATTGCCTAGGAATAACGTTTGTGCTGTATCAGCATTAAGCACGCCAGCGATACCGTCAACTTCACAGACTGTGTTGTTATTTGTTAAGCGATAATTCACGCCTAACTGTTTGAGCGATGCTAACATATAGCGGATATCGTCAGAATCGAGTAAATTTGTTAATGTCGTGGTCCCTTCAGCTAACGTCGCAAGTAACAGCGCGCGGTTAGAAATGCTTTTAGATCCTGGGATATTAATGGTCCCGTTTACTTTTTCGATAGGCTCTAAACGTAATTGATTCATTGATAACTTCTTTAAATTACTGCAGGAGTCAAACTCACCTGCGGGTTAACAGTAGACGTTCATGCTAAAGGCTTGTTAGGTCACCACGACAAAATGACAGCGGTTTAGCGATTGTTTGAACTTCGTAGTTACAAATTTACTGATTGCTGCGAAGTATTCAACACTTTTTTGCTAAAAACTCACCTTTAAGCCTCAAAAGTTATTCAACTGGTAGAAATAAGCATTTAACCAGCAATGAATCAGCGTTATTTTTAGAAAAATAACGTTATTGGAATCAATAATTGCCAGAATGATGAACGGTGAAAATATTTACTATTACTATCTAATTGGGATATTTCTACGTTACTCTAGTCAATATAAGAACAACTGAATAAAAAGGTCTATTTGGACCAATCACAAAGAGGTAGATGGAACTATGTTCAACAAACTGACCGCTATGCCTGCAGACCCCATTTTAGGACTACTGACGAAGTATCGAGAAGATACTCATTCACAAAAAGTCGATTTAGGTGTTGGGGTATATAAAGATGAATCTGGTCATACCCCAATTCTGACCTGTGTTAAAAAAGCAGAGCAGTATCGATTAGACACCGAGTCAACAAAAGTTTACATCGGTCCAACAGGTTCCGCTGACTTTAACCGACTAATGTCAGAGCTAGCTTTCAGCGCCGATAACCCAGCAATTCTAGCAAACAGAGTGCGTACTGTTTCCACACCAGGTGGTACAGGTGCACTTAGAGTCGCTGCCGATTTTATTAAGCGCTGCAACCCTAACTCTGTTCTTTGGGTAAGCGATCCTACATGGGCTAACCACACAGGTTTATTTGAAGCTGCTGGGATAACCGTTAAAACTTACCCCTACTACGACTACGATACAAAATCTCTCAAGTTTGAAGAGATGAAATCGGCGCTGTCTAATATCGGAAATGATGATGTCGTGCTTCTACATGCCTGCTGTCATAACCCAAGTGGCATGGATCTCAACCCGCAGCAATGGGATGAGATTATTGAATTAACTGCAGTGCAAGGTTTTACCCCACTCATAGATATGGCCTATCAAGGCTTTGGAGATGGTGTAGATGAAGATGCATATGGCGTCCGTAAGATGGCTGCAACGGTTAACAACATGATCTTGTGCAGTTCATGCTCAAAGAATTTCGGCCTTTACCGAGAACGAATAGGTGCCTGTAGCATCATAGGTAAAGATGCCGCAGCCAGTGATGTCGCTTTCTCGGTATTGCTTTATGTTGTGCGTTGTATCTATTCAATGCCGCCAGCACATGGTGCTGCAATAGTTGAAACGATTCTAGGCTCAAATGAGCTAAAACAAGAGTGGTTAGATGAGTTAACAGTAATGCGCGATCGCATTAACGGCAACCGCGCCATGTTAGTTAACAAGCTAAAAGAGATTGGCGTTACTCGTAATTTCAACTTCATCACTGAGCAAAAAGGCATGTTCTCGTTCTTAGGGATCACGCCAGTGCAAGTCACGCAGCTTCAAAGTGATTATAGTGTTTATATGGTCGACTCAAGCCGCATAAGCATTGCGGGTATAGGAACAGGGAATGTTGATTACTTAGCAAAATCAATTGCTAAAGTACTCTAAGCTTTAAAGTTCTACTAAAAAGCCGCTTTTAATAGCGGCTTTTTTTATTTCGATTTACTCGTTAGCTATGTTTTTTGGCAAAGGTCTGCATGAATTTCACTAATTCAATAACTCCTTCTATCGGCATTGCATTGTAAATACTCGCCCGCATTCCACCAACGCTGCGGTGTCCTTTTAGTGCCACCAAGCCAGCCTGTTTAGCTTCTTCCAAAAATTGGTTATCGAGCTCAGCATTAACAAGCTGGAAAGTTACATTCATTCGAGAACGATTCTCTACAGCGACACCACTTTTATAGAAGTCCAATTCATCAATACATTGGTACAGTCGCATTGCTTTTTCGATATTAATCAGCTCAACAGAGTCAACTCCACCGCTAACTTTAAGCCAAGCAAAAACCTCTGCCGCTAAATACCATGCAAATGTAGGCGGAGTGTTGTACATAGAGCCATGCTTAACCGCCAGTTTATAATCCATAATCGACGATTGCGGAAGACTCGGAAGGGACAACATATCATTGCGTACTATGACAATACTCAAGCCGGATGGACCAATATTTTTCTGTGCACCAGCATAGATGAGAGCAAATTGGTTCACGTCTATTTTTCGTGACAAAATATTTGATGACATATCAGCGATAACCGGCCATGGGCTATTGATTGTGTCAAAGATCTCAATACCGTCCACAGTCTCGTTCGGGCAGTAATGCAGGTACCGGTAATCTTTATCAATATTTGAAAGCGAAGGTAAAACCACGCTATTTATGCCATTATTGTTTTCGACGATATTTATCGTATCGATATTTTCTTCGCCAACCAGCTTTTTGGCTTCTTCAACTGCAGCTGAAGACCAACTGCCGTCAACAAGATAAAGTGCCCGGCCTTTATCGCCAAGAAAGTTATTGGCAATAGCCGAAAACTGACCTCGCCCGCCACCATGCATAAACAATACATGGTAGTTTGCTGGTATATCCATTAACTGGCGTAGATCTGCTTCGGCTTGGTTGGTTAGCGCTATAAACTCTTTACTTCGGTGGCTAATCTCCATCACCGAAGTCCCCATGCTATTCCAGTCTAACAGCTCACTCTGGGCTTTATCCATAACTGGTTTAGGTAACATGGCGGGTCCAGCACAGAAATTAAAAGTAGCGCTCACAAGTATTGTCCTTTTATGATCGATCAGTTTATACATGGGGTTTTACAATCTTTTATCAGTATATCGTAACCATCTGGTGGCTAAAACGAAAAAGTCAGTTAACTTTGCTAATTCAGTGTTTTGAAAATAGGCGGCTAATGAGCTCTTTAAACCTTTAGTACGCTATAAAAAAGTGTGCTTTTTATACCAACGGCGCATAACAGGTTTAAACGAATATATTTCAGCCAATGAAGCCTCTTGAACCATAAGCATGAAAGGCATTTTTAAGATTTTTTGTAACTAAAGAAACTTTAACTATTTCATTTGAACAAAAACTAAGCTCAATCGATAAACCGCCTCTAGTATTGTTGAACCTTATGCTCAACAATAGCCGTATAAGAATGATTATAATCTTTCGTTGGATCCATACATGCTTTTAAAACCCATTTTATTCTTCAGTTCTCTATCCGCCGCCATTTGGCTGCCTACATTTGAAACTTACGCAAAAACGTCTGACTTCAAAGCTCTTGCGGATAGTTTTAAGCACGACTTCCATCGCAATTTGAAAGCAAATAAGGTTCCAGGAGGCGCGTTTGTTATCGTAGAAGGCGATAGCATCCTCAAGTTAAGTACCTATGGAAAACGCACTAAAGGCGGTAGTAAAAATATTAATTCAGATACAGTGTTTAGGCTCGCTTCTGTGTCTAAAACGTTTGCAGGTACACTTGCTTCAAT
Source organism: Shewanella piezotolerans WP3 (assembly GCF_000014885.1). Classification (NCBI taxonomy): domain Bacteria; kingdom Pseudomonadati; phylum Pseudomonadota; class Gammaproteobacteria; order Alteromonadales; family Shewanellaceae; genus Shewanella; species Shewanella piezotolerans. The sequence continues at coordinate 2,609,096 of NC_011566.1, read as the reverse complement.
GTTAGTAGAAGAGCACAAACTAGACTGGAATCAATCTATTGTGAGCTATGTTCCTGAGTTTGACCTAGCAGATAAGCAAGCAGCAAAGCAGATAAATCTCGGCCATATTATTGGTCATAGTACTGGACTATGGCCAAACAGCTACGACAATTTAGTTAACGCCAATGTAAAAATGCCAAAAATTATTCCCAAGTTTGAAGAGCTAACACCTATGTGTAGTCCAGGGGTCTGTTACGGATATCAAAACGTTGCCTTTTCATTCATTCAAACTGCAATAGAAACCCAGGCAAAGCAAGATTATTCTGAGCTTTTACAACAAAGGATTTTCTCGCCACTAAAAATGGGATCGGCATCTGTAGGCTACGAAGCATTCCAAATGACTAAGAATAGAGCCGAACCACATGTGAAGACTAAATCTGGCTTTAAAAAGGTGAAAGTCAAACCAAACTATTATCAATTAGCACCAGCAGCAGGTGTAAACGCCAGCATTTCCGATATGTCCAAATGGCTTATGGCAAATCTAGGACAAAATCCTAGTGTAATACCTAATAGCGTTCTTAAAGATATTACTACGCCAGGCATTAAAACGTCGCGAGAACTGAGGCGAAGAGATTGGCGCGCCTACCTCGACAGTGCTCATTACGGCAAAGGCTGGCGTGTTTATGAGTTCGAAGGCCGACCTTTAATTTATCATGCAGGATGGGTTGCAGGTTACGTCGCAGAAATATCCTACTCTCCAGAACTCAATATTGGAATGGCCATGCTTTTAAATGGTGAGTCGAGAGTCATTGCAAAGCTAAGTTCACAGTATTGGCGTGACGTGTTCAAGCATGCCGATAAGCTCGAACAGCAGTCATTCTGAATTAATTTACATATGAGTAAAACAAAAAAGGATGCCAATGGCATCCTTTTTTAATTAAAAGCAAAGCTTGCGATTATTTAGCTTTCAGACTCGCTTGGCTCAGAACCTTCTGCTTGAGAAGTTTCTTCAGTCGTTTCCTCGCTGACGATTGGGTTACCCTCTTCATCGAGTTCAACTTCCTCATCTTGTATTTCGTCAATACGCTGCAGACCTACTACCTTTTCATCTTCCGCTGTACGGATAATAGTAACGCCTTGAGTATTACGGCCAATACTCGATACACCAGTCGCAGGTGTTCGAACTAAAGTTCCTTTGTCGCTGATAAGCATGATTTCATCGTTATCGCCAACTTGTACAGCACCGACTACAGCGCCATTACGTTCGCTCACTTTGATAGAAACAACACCTTTTGTACCACGACTCTTGGCTGGGTACTCAGAAAGTGCAGTTCGCTTACCGTAACCATTTTCGGTTACCGTCAAGATTGCGCCATCTTCTTTAGGCACAATTAGCGATACTACCGTTTGGCCATCTTCAAGCTTGATACCACGAACACCAGTAGCAGTACGGCCCATCGCACGTAGTGCAATCACCTCTTCACCAGTTTCAGGGTCAATTTTCACTTCACCCGTTTCTGCATTACGTGCTTTTTCGTTAAATCGAACGACTTTACCTTCGTTAGAGAACAACATTATGTCGTCATTACCATCGGTAATATCAACGCCAATCAGTTGGTCACCATCTTTCAAGTTAACCGCAATAATACCGTTCGCACGTGGGTTGCTGTAAGCTGTTAACGCTGTTTTCTTAACGGTACCGTGAGAAGTTGCCATAATGATGTATTTATCATCTGCATATTCACGTACTGGTAAGATAGCGGTAATACGCTCACCTTCAGATAGAGGCAATAAGTTTACAATTGGACGTCCACGAGCGGTACGGCTCGCGAGTGGTAATTGATACACCTTCAACCAATACATTTTACCGAAATCAGAAAAACATAAAATAGTATCGTGAGTATTCGCGACTAAAAGTTTTTCGACGAAATCTTCATCTTTAACTTTAGTTGCTGCCTTACCTTTACCACCACGGCGCTGCGCTTGGTAATCGCTGAGCGCTTGGTATTTTGCATAACCAAGATGAGAAAGTGTAACGACCACATCCTCTTCGTTGATTAGATCTTCTAGGCTCATATCAACTTCATTAGCATTGATAACCGTGCGGCGTTTATCGCCAAAGTTTTCAAGTACTTCATGAAGCTCTTCAGTAATCACTTCCATCAAGCGCTGCGGGCTGCTTAATATCAGTAGCAATGCAGCGATAACTTCAAGTAACTCTTCATATTCAGCGATAATCTTGTCGTGTTCAAGGCCCGTTAAACGGTGCAAACGAAGCTCAAGAATCGCTTGTGCTTGTTGCTCTGTCAGGAAGTACTTGTTATCGCGAATACCAAACTCTGGCTCTAGCCACTCAGGACGAGCCGCATCATCACCAGCTTTTTCAAGCATACCTTTTACATGACCAAGCTCCCAGCCTTGTGCAACCAATTTAACTTTGGCTTCAGCGGGTGTTGGAGAGGCTTTAATAAGTGCGATGATTGGGTCAATGTTAGCGAGTGCAACCGCTAGAGCTTCCAAAATATGGGCTCTTTCGCGGGCTTTACGCAGTTCAAATACAGTACGACGAGTCACAACTTCACGGCGGTGAAGAATAAAACACTCGAGCATCTCTTTCAGATTAAATAGTTTTGGCTGACCGTTAGTCAACGCCACCATGTTTATACCAAAAGAGCATTGCATTTGTGTTTGCGCGTACAAGTTGTTTAATACAACTTCACCCACTTCACCACGTTTGATCTCAATGACAATCCGCATACCGTCTTTATCAGACTCATCTCGGAGGCCACTAATACCTTCAATTTTCTTATCTTTTACGAGCTCGGCAATCTTTTCGATTAAGCGAGCTTTGTTAACTTGATATGGGATTTCATGAACAATAATACGCTCACGGCCATTATCTTCAGTTTCAACATCCGCACGGGCGCGCATAACAGCACGTCCACGCCCAGTCTTATAAGCATCAATAATGCCTTTACGACCATTGACGATAGCAGCGGTTGGGAAATCTGGTCCAGGTATATGTTCCATCAATTGTTCGATGGACAATGCTGGATCTTCGATAAGCGCTAAACACCCTGCAATCACTTCCGTTAAGTTGTGAGGTGGAATATTTGTTGCCATGCCGACAGCAATACCAGAAGAACCATTAACCAACAGCGTTGGAATTCGAGTTGGCAATACAGCCGGTATAAACTCAGTACCATCATAGTTAGGTACAAAATCGACCGTCTCTTTCTCGAGATCTGCTAATAACTGATGCGCGACTTTGTCCATACGGATTTCGGTATAACGCATTGCAGCTGCTGCATCACCATCGACTGAACCGAAGTTACCTTGGCCGTCGATAAGTGGGTATCTCATTGAGAATGGCTGCGCTAAACGAACAATTGTGTCGTATACAGCAGTGTCACCATGCGGGTGATATTTACCAATTACGTCACCGACCACACGAGCCGATTTCTTATATGGCTTGTTCCAGTCGTTCTTCAATTCGTTCATGGCGAATAAGACGCGACGATGAACAGGCTTTAAGCCATCACGAACATCGGGCAGTGCCCGGCCTACAATTACACTCATAGCGTAATCGAGGTAAGAATTCTTTAATTCGTCTTCAATATTAATTGGTGTTATAGATGAAGCCAGATCAGTCATAAACTGCTCGATCCCCTGAAATTTAGCATGCAATTCTCACTCATAAGAACGGCCATGCTTGAAAACGTGATTTGGCATTCTAACACAGTTATTTGGTGGCGCTAGACCCAATACTGCATTCATTTTAAATAAGCACAAAAACGCAATACTATTGATTAAAATCAAGGCATAAGTGCATTTTATAGCCACTTCGAGCGGATCGTAGAAAACCGAGCGATCTCCGCTTTGTTTATTGCTGCTAATCATTATAATGAAGCACAAAAGACGAACTAATCGATCTGAGGTAATTACAGTGCAAAATAACAATAATGTCGATCCTGAAGAGATTGCAAAATTTGAGAAAATGGCAGCTACTTGGTGGGATCCAAACGGTGAGTTCAAACCCCTGCACAACCTTAATCCACTGCGCCTCAATTATATCGATCAAACTGCTGGCGGTATTTTTGGAAAAAAGGTACTTGATGTTGGCTGTGGCGGCGGGATTTTATCTGAAAGTATGGCGCGTATTGGTGCTGATGTCACTGGCCTTGATATGGGCGAAGAACCGCTTGATGTTGCTCGTCTTCATGCTTTAGAAACCGGAGTTTCTATAAACTATATCAAGAATACCGCAGAAAACCATCGAGACGAACACAAACAACAATATGATGTCATCACCTGCATGGAAATGCTTGAGCATGTGCCAGACCCCAGCTCTGTGATTCAAGCTTGTGCTGACATGGTAAAACCTGGCGGCTACGTTTTTTTCTCCACTATTAATAGAAACATTCGTGCCTATGTAGAGACCATCTTAGGGGCAGAATATTTATTAAAGATGCTGCCAGTGGGTACCCATGATCATAATAAGTTCATCAGACCCTCGGAGCTAATTGGTCTTGCTGATAATGCCGAGCTAATCTGCAACGATGCAGTTGGGATCACCTATAATCCAATAACGGATGTGTTTAAGTACACTAAAAGCCTAGAAGTCAATTATATGATAGCGACGATTAAAAATGACTAATAGCGAGCAATGCAAGCCGTTAACCATCAAAGGAGTGCTTTTTGATCTCGATGGTACTTTAGCTGACACAGCACCAGATATGGTCGAGGCACTCAATATCAGCCTTACTCAATTCGGCTTTCCTACGGTGAGTATTAGTGAACTTCGTTTTCAAGCGTCCCATGGCAGTTTAGCCATGGTACGAACAGCACTACCGACTAAAGACGAAGATACACATGTTCAGGTGCAATCAGCTTTGTTAAAAAACTATCCCCAAGTAAACGGCAAGCATTGTCAGCTTTTCGCTGGCTTAGATATATTTTTAGAATTGTTGTCAGCCCATGAGATTCCATTTGGGGTCGTCACCAATAAACCTGCAAAGTTTACCCGCCCTCTGATGATTAAAATGGGCCTTGAAAAAATGATGCCCTCTATTGTTAGTGGTGATACTACATTACATTCAAAGCCTCATACTGCGCCGATGAAACTTGCTGCGCAGCAATTATCTGTACGGCCAGACCAGATACTCTATCTCGGTGATGCTGAGCGTGATATGCAAGCAGCAAAGGCCAGTGGTATGCATGCAGGGCTAGCTAAATGGGGCTATATTGCCCCCACTGATGCTATAGAGGATTGGCCAAGCGATATCAGTTTTGAAGACCCTGAAGCACTCACTGACTGGTTAAAAAACCAACTTGGTATTTAGGCAAACGCGCGAGTTTACAAATGGTGAAGATCGCTAAAGGATCCTGCGATCTTCAACAAGTTTTTTCGCTGGCTAAATATTCTCCTTCTACACAGAACTCAAATCAAAACAAGCTTCAAGGGTTAGCTATTACTAACTCTAACAATTATCCTCAAGATATCCACAACTTGTACCCATAATTCGCACTTGCAAAAATCCAATAACCTCACTATCTTGTACCTTAGAAATTTTAAAACACCATATATTGTGTGTAAGTGACAATCGTAGACACTAGTTAGCAGTTTGTGTCAACAGGTTGGATGCCACTGTTTTACAGTTTCATTTGGATGTTTACAGGGAAACGTACAGTGCGCCTTAAAAGGTCACTATCATAAATATAAGAACCAAGGTTTATCTTTAATGAATAGCAATATGACAGTCACAAAACGTAGTGGCGAACGTGAGACCATCGATCTAGACAAGATCCATCGTGTTATAGAATGGGCAGCAAAAGGACTCACCAATGTGTCAGTCTCTGAAGTTGAATTACGTTCTCACCTACAGTTTTTCGAAGGGATCCCAACAGAGGCGATCCACGAGACTATCATTAAAGCCGCTGCTGACTTAATCTCACCAGAAGCGCCAGACTACCAATTCTTAGCAGCAAGACTCGCCATCTTCCACCTCCGTAAGAAAGCATTCGGTCAATTTGAACCACCAAAACTTTATGACCATGTTGTTAAACTCATTGAGCTAGGCAAATACGACGCACATATATTGGAAGATTATAGTCGCGAAGAGATCGACATATTAGGCGGTTATATCGATCATTGGCGCGACATGAACTTTTCTTACGCTGCCGTAAAGCAGTTAGAAGGTAAGTATTTAGTTCAGAATCGTGTCTCTCATGAAATTTATGAAAGCGCCCAGTTCCTTTATATCTTGGTTGCCGCGTGTTTATTCGCAAAATATCCAAAAGAGACTCGTCTTAAATACATAAAAGATTTTTACGATGCGACTTCTACGTTTAAGATTTCGCTTCCTACACCGATAATGGCGGGTGTTCGTACCCCTACACGCCAATTTAGCTCATGTGTATTAATTGAGTGCGGTGACAGCTTAGATTCCATTAACGCGACATCATCGTCAATCGTTAAATATGTATCGCAGCGAGCTGGGATCGGTGTTAATGCAGGTCGTATTCGTGCATTAGGTAGCCCTATTCGTGGTGGTGAAGCCTTCCATACAGGTTGCTTACCTTTTTATAAGTACTTCCAAACCGCAGTAAAATCTTGTTCGCAAGGTGGTGTTCGTGGTGGTGCTGCTACCCTATTCTACCCTATTTGGCATTTAGAAGTTGAATCCCTACTTGTGCTAAAGAACAACCGTGGTGTCGACGATAACCGTATCCGCCATTTAGATTACGGCGTACAGATCAATAAGTTGATGTACCAACGTATGATCCAAGGTGGCATGATTAGTTTATTTAGCCCATCAGATGTACCAGGTATGTATGATGCCTTCTTTGAAGACCAAGAAGAGTTCGAACGCCTTTACTTAAAGTATGAAGCAGACGAGAGTATTCGTAAGCAACAAGTTAAAGCAGTAGAACTGTTCTCATTGATGATGCAAGAACGTGCATCAACCGGACGTATTTACATTCAAAACGTCGATCACTGCAACACTCATAGTCCATTTGACTCTAAAGTTGCACCAGTTCGTCAGTCTAACTTGTGTTTAGAGATCGCACTACCAACCAAGCCTCTAAATAACATCAATGATCCCGACGGTGAAATTGCCCTCTGTACGCTTTCTGCGTTAAACCTAGGTGCAATTAAAAATCTTGAAGAACTAGAACCTCTCGCTGATCTAGCAGTGAGAGCATTGGATAATCTACTGGATTATCAAGATTACCCAATCATCTCTGCAGAGAAAGCATCGATGAACCGCCGTACTCTTGGGATCGGTGTGATTAACTTTGCTAATTACCTTGCCAAAGAAGGTGTGCGTTACTCTGATGGCTCAGCTAACAGCATAACCCATAAAACGTTCGAAGCGATTCAGTACTACTTGTTGAAAGCTTCAAACAATTTGGCAAAAGAGCAAGGCGCGTGCCCTTCGTTTCATGAAACAACTTACTCTAAAGGTATTTTGCCAATTGATACCTACAAGCGTGATCTTGATAAGATCTGTGATGAACCCCTACATATGGACTGGGAGTCACTTCGCGAAGAGATCAAAACTCACGGCCTGCGTAACTCAACGGTTTCCGCATTGATGCCTTCAGAGACATCATCGCAGATCTCAAACGCAACCAATGGTATCGAGCCCCCACGTGGCTTGATCAGCGTTAAGGCCAGTAAAGATGGCCAGCTAAAGCAAGTTGTTCCTGATTTTGATAAGTATCAATACAGCTATGAGCTGCTTTGGCAAATGCCGAACAATGACGGTTACATTCAGTTAGTAGGTTTGATGCAAAAATTTGTTGATCAATCTATTTCGGCTAACACTAACTACGATCCAGGCCGTTTCCCTGACGGCAAGGTTCCGATGAAGGTACTGCTGAAAGATCTTTTAACTGCATACAAATATGGTGTGAAAACACTTTACTATCACAATACCCGTGATGGAGCTTCAGATAGTCACGATGATATCACTGCCATTGAGGTAGAAGATGACAGTTGCGCTGGTGGCGCATGTAAGATCTAATCCAACGGATTTCATCACTCGTATTTAAACGTTAATTAAAGGGGGCTATGCCCCCGTTATCGGAAGATAGAAAAATGGCCTACTCTACATTTTGTCAAACACCTAACAATGCAATGCTTGAGCCTATGTTTCTTGGGCAATCAGTCAATGTTGCTCGTTACGACCAACAGAAATATGAAGTTTTTGAAAAACTAATTGAAAAGCAGCTTTCATTTTTCTGGCGTCCAGAAGAAGTAGATGTAAGCAAAGATAAGATTGATTATGCCTCCTTGCCAGCGCATGAGAAGCATATCTTTATCTCAAACCTGAAATACCAAACACTACTAGATTCGATTCAAGGTCGCTCACCAAACGTCGCTTTTCTGCCACTGGTATCGCTACCTGAACTTGAAACTTGGATCGAGACCTGGTCATTTTCTGAAACCATTCATTCTCGTTCTTACACACATATTATTCGTAACATTGTTAATGATCCATCAGTTGTTTTTGACGATATTGTTGAAAATGAAGAGATCTTAAAACGAGCAACTGATATTGCAGCGTATTACGACAAGTTGATAAGACTCAGCCAAGCATGCCAGTTGCTTGGAGAAGGCAGTCATCAAATAGATGGTGAAGTCGTAGAAGTCACTAAGCGCGAAATCAAAAAAGCGCTCTATTTGTGTATGGTGTCGGTAAACGTACTAGAAGCGATTCGTTTCTATGTCAGCTTTGCTTGCTCATTTGCTTTTGCTGAACGTAATGTGATGGAAGGTAATGCTAAAATCATCCGTCTTATTGCACGTGATGAAGCTTTACACCTAAATAGTACCCAGCATATTTTAAAAATTATGCATGCCGGCAAAGACGATCCTGAAATGGCAGAAATTGCGAAAGAGTGTGAACAAACCGCAATCGACATTTTCGTTAAAGCTGCTGAGCAAGAGAAAGAATGGGCTAAATATCTGTTCAAAGACGGCTCAATGATTGGCCTAAATGAGCAAATCCTTTGCCAGTATGTTGAGTACATCACCAATGAACGCATGAAAGCGGTTAATTTAGAATCGCCATATGCAGAGCAAAGCAACCCACTACCTTGGATGAAAAATTGGCTAGAGAGTGATGCGGTGCAAGTTGCACCTCAGGAAGTAGAAGTATCTTCTTATCTGGTTGGCCAAATTGATGCCTCTATTGATGAAGACGAGTTTTCTGACTTTGACCTTTAAACCTGTTAACTTTTGTCAAGCTAGCTTTAAGAAAGCACCTATTGTAAGCCTGCAAGGACAACCTGTGCTGCTGTTTAATCAGCAGCAAACCTTGCTTGAGGCATTAGAACAAAAGAAAGTAACGACCTTCTCCGAGTGTCGCAACGGCTTCTGTGGACAATGTAAAACTAAAGTCATTAGTGGTTCTGTGAGTTACCTCAGTGAACCACTAGTTACACTAGAAGCAGACGAATGCCTGCCCTGTTGCTGCGTTCCTGACACTGACATCGATTTAGATCTATCTGTTGAGGGCGTAGAGATAGTTGTAAGAACAGCTAAGCATGAACAGCTTCAAGCTAGTGAGTCGATTGAGTAAACAAAGTCTTTATAAACTATAATCGCTAATTTCCATTATTACACTAACCTTACATTCGCTTTTTAGACATGACCTTATGTAAGTCATTCATCTCCGTAAGCGCCGCACTACCATACCAGGGCTTAAGCTCCATGATTAAACTTCCAGCCTTTATCGCAGGATCGGAAGCGGTAAGCGCTTGGGCCTCTTCAATACTCACAACATCAAAAATATAGATCCCTCTTAAATCACCCTGCTCTAAAAACGGCCCCGCTAACACCAGCTTCCCTGCTTCGGCAAGTCTGCCTATATTTGCCATATGTGCAGACTGAAGTGCCTTAGCCTCCTCTTTACTCCTATTTCGATTGGGTCCCCGCTTTAAGAATGCAATCACATAGCGTTTCATACCATATTCATCAGCCCCAGCGTTTACGGCTCTCTTCGCGTCATAATCGGGATTAATACTGTTTTCTGCATTCACACTACAAGCCATAAAAGCAATCATAGCGATAACAGGAAATTGTCTTATTAGTTTTATGAACATAGCGACTTCCTTTTTACTGTTTACCTAAAGATAATTCACATGACACAAAAAAGCCTGCCTAATTCTGTTAATCAATTAGGCAGGCTTTGATACCAATCAGCATTTTAACAAGAGACTATGGCGTCAATAGCTAGTTTTAAGCTTTGGGCGCTTCCCACAAAACACCATCTCTTAGCATCGAATTTAGGATCACAACCATCTTTCTTACGCATGCAATAATCGCGACTTTCTTAGGTTTTCCTGCGGCAACGAGTCGCTGATAAGTCTCTTTAAAAACGGGGTTGGATTGTATTGCTGACATCATTGCCATGTACAAAACGGTTCTAACTTGATGTCGCCCTCCCTGGATTTTTCTATGGCCTTTAAAGCGTCCACTTTCTTTATTCATCGGTGCTACACCAACCAACGAACTGGCTTCTTTGTTATTAATATAGCCAAGCTCTGGTAGGTTACTGATAATGGATGCTGCGGCAATTTTACCTATTCCTTTCATGCTTTGCAGGATAAGGTTTTTAGCTTGATAGTCAGCGTTCGATTCGATGAGTTTAACGATTTTATTTTCTATCTTCGTTATCTGATTTTTGAAGACCGTTAAGATTGGCTTGATCGTCATTGCAAGCTCTTGAGGGAGAATTTGAAGCCGATTCTTTTCCATCGTTTGCATGACCAAAAGCTGGCTCCGCCTTCCTACGAGATCGCTCATAGCCTGCATGACATCAGGCTTTAGCGTTGATAGCCTAGGTTTAATCGCTTCACTGTAATGAGCTATCAGCTGTGCGTCTAGCTTATCTGTTTTAGCGCGTTGGCCTATTGCTCCAGCAAAGCGTTTAATGTGAACCGGATTGGCTATCACGAAGGGTAAATTGGCGTTAGCACAAGCCATGATAAAGGGCATCTCAAGACGTCCTGTCGCTTCAATGACAATACGCTCAGGATGGTACTTTTTAATGAGGCGCACTGCTTCTTTAATCCCTTTTTCATCGTTAGAAACGGTGAAATAGATATCTAGTGGTCGAATATAAATGTCGAGTTGGTACTTACCAGTATCGACACCAACGTTAATGTTTTGATTAGTTTTTGATTTCATAATAAGCTAACTCTTGCTTGCAAATGCGGGTTCGAGACCCAGTAGACTATTCGAGTATTTTGCTTGGAGTCGTTTGTCGCGTTCTTTCTTGTTATCGGTCTCTCGATAGAGGATCCATCATTCAATCGAACTACGACAAATGAAAGCTTTAGTTGCAGCTAAAGCCTGGGTCTCACATTACCCGAAACTGGGAATTAAGTGTAATTAGGTGGGTTTATTATCCATACAAGCACATTAAAGCGAGATAGCTAACTCCGCACCTTGGCGTATTGCGCGCTTAGCATCGAGCTCATCGGCAACATCAACACCACCAATAAGATGCACAGGGATACCGGTTGACTTCATCTCGTCAACCAACTCAGTATTTGACACTTGCCCGGCACAGAGCACTACGTTATCGACGGCTAATATCTCTGGCTTGTCATCAACCGTTATGTGCAAGCCTGCTTCATCAAATTTGTCATAGCTAACACCCGTTTTCATCGCGACTTGATGTTGCTTTAAAACCGAGCGATGGATCCAGCCGGTCGTTTTACCTAACCCTTTACCCATCTTGGTGGTTTTACGTTGCAATAAAACGACTTCACGATGTTTGTCATCTAATACTGGCTCAGTAAGGCCGCCAGCTTCTTTATACTCTTTATCAATGCCCCACTGCTTAAGCCACTTATTAGGGTTGAGTGTTGATGACTCGTCTTCACAAAGGTAATGCGCCATATCGAACCCAATACCACCGGCGCCGATCAAAGCCACTTTCTGACCTATTTCAACATCGCCATTGAGCACTTGTTGGTAATCAACCACCCTGAGGTTATCAAAACCCGGCAAATCAAGTGGTCTAGGTTTTACCCCCGAAGACATAACGATTTCATCAAACTTTTCATCTCTTACAACGCTTGCATCTAAACGCGTGTTTAACCGCAACTCCACCTTGAGTAATTTGATTTGATTGAGGAAGTAGCGAATTGTTTCGTCAAACTCTTCTTTACCGGGGATCTTTCTAGCTAAATTAAATTGACCGCCAACTTCAGGTTTAGCTTCAAATAGCACGACTTCATGGCCACGGGTAGCAGCATAAATGGAAAACGCCATCCCAGCGGGTCCCGCTCCCATAACCGCTATACGCTTTTTAACTTTCGCAGGGGTAAAGTTGAGTTCAGTTTCATAACAAGCTCTTGGATTGACCAAACACGTTGCCCGCTTAAGTGCAAATGTATGATCGAGGCAGGCTTGATTACAGCCGATACAGGTATTAATCAGTTCAGGAGTATTAGCCGCTGCTTTATTAACAAATTCAGCATCCGCTAGAAACGGCCTAGCCATAGACACCATGTCTGCTTGGCCTGATGCGATTATAGACTCACCAATTTCAGGAGTATTAATACGGTTGGTCGCGATGAGCGGGATGCTCATCTCTTTCATCAGCTTTTCTGTTACCCAAGAAAATGCTCCACGCGGTACGCTAGTCGCAATCGTTGGCACTCGCGCCTCATGCCATCCTATACCGGTGTTGATAATCGTCACACCAGCACTTTCTAGTAACTTAGCAAGTTGCACTACTTCATCCCACGTCGAGCCGTTATCGACTAAATCCAGCATCGATAACCTAAAGATGATTATAAATTCCTTGCCCACTTTAGCTCGGATCTGCTTTACGATTTCAATAGGGAACTGCGTTCTATTTTCGAAAGATCCACCCCATTTATCCGTGCGCTTATTGGTTCGAGAGCTTACAAACTGGTTAATCAAATAACCTTCACTCCCCATCACTTCAACGCCATCGTAACCCGCCTTTTTAGCCAATGCAGCGCTAGTGGCGTAGTCTTTAATCGTCCCGGCAACCTGACGCGTTGACATTTTAGAGGGGGTAAAAGGAGTAATAGGAGACTTAATCTTACTTGGCGCCTGTGAAAATGGATGATAGCCGTATCGCCCAGCGTGAAGCAGCTGCATGCAGATCTTGCCTCCAGCTTCGTGAACGGCTTTAGTGACAACGGTGTGCTTCTTTACCTGCCATGGAAAACTCAACTGACAAGCATTTGGTGCCAGCCGACCTCGTAAATTGGGTGATATACCACCAGTTACAATTAGCCCTACTCCACCTTGTGCGCGCTCTTTATAAAATGCTGCCAGTTTCTCAAAACCGCCCTTTTCTTCTTCTAAACCTGTATGCATTGAGCCCATCAATACGCGGTTCTTTAACTGGGTGAAGCCCAGATCTAAGGGTTCTAATAAATGCGGAAACGACATTCAAACATCCTTTTTAAACAAGTGATTTAATTCAGCATACCTTGTGTAATCAATAAGCTCAATAAGTGAGTGATCAGATTCCTTTACAATTGAGTTTTCCTTTCTCAAGGATTTTCAGTTAGCATTATGCTAATTCGGATTTAAAGGAGTGGCTAATGCCCGCTAAACCCTCAGTTTTTAAAAGGATATTTCTGCTTTGCTGGAATATTATAAATGGCACAAGAAAGCTATTTCTAAACCTTATTTTTTTCGGTTTGATTATTGCGCTTATCGTAACCCTTAGCAGTGAAGAGACACTAAAAGTTGAAGATGGCTCAGCGCTAGTGCTTAACCTGTCAGGCACTATCGTTGATCAGAAACGTCGTGTTGATCCGTTAGAAGCAGCAATGAAAAGTGGCAGTGCTAAGGATGGCAGTGGAGAAATACTACTGTCGGATGTCATCGATGTTGTCAACAATGCCTCATCCGACGCAAGAATTAGTCAATTGGTACTTGATCTAGGCCATTTACGTGGTACAGGAATGAGTAAACTGCAATCAATAGGCGATGCATTAAACAACTTTAAAGAAACAGGCAAACCTATTGTTGCTCATGCAAATTGGTTTGGACAAAACCAATACTTCCTTGCCAGTTTTGCCGACCGCATCTATCTCAACCCTCAAGGCAGTGTTGAAATAGAAGGCCTAGGTCGCTACCGTCAATACTTTAAGTCAGCGTTAGATAAACTTAAAATTAAAGCGCATGTTTTTAGAGTTGGTACCTTTAAATCTGCGGTAGAACCTTTTATTCGTGATGATATGTCTGACGCGGCTAAAGAAGCCAACTTAGCACTTTTAAATGATTTATGGGAAAGTTACAGCACTACCGTAGGCCAAAACCGCGATATTGCCGCGAGCCAATTGTCATTATCAGCCAAAGAGTATTTGGCTGAGCTCGATAAAGCTGACGGTCAATCTAGCCAAATGGCACTTAACCTAAAGTGGGTTGATGAGTTAAAGACGGCTGAAGAGTTTCGCTTGAGTATGGTCGACGCTGTCGGTAAATCTGCTGATGGTGAATCTTTTAAACAAGTTGATTTCTACGATTACCTTTCTGTAACGGCAAGCCACCCTCTTTTATTAGCTGATAATAAAGTAGGTATCATCGTAGCAAAAGGCAAAATTTTAAATGGATCTCAGCCTGCCGGTGAGATTGGTGGCGAAAGTACTTCAGAACTACTGCGTAAAGCGAGGTTTGACGATTCTATTAAGGCGGTTGTACTTCGAGTTGACAGCCCAGGTGGTAGCGCATTTGCCTCAGAGCAGATCCGTCAAGAGGTGTTAGCCTTAAAGGCCGCTAACAAACCTATTGTTGTCAGTATGGGCAGCTATGCTGCATCAGGCGGATATTGGATCTCTGCTAGTGCCGACTATATCTACGCAACTCCTACAACGTTAACGGGCTCTATTGGTATTTTTGGCATGGTTACTACTTTTGAGGATTCTCTCGCGAGTATTGGTGTACATACTGATGGCGTCGCAACCTCTGATTGGGCTGGTTTTTCTGTTACCAAGGGAATATCTCCTCAGATAAGTGCAGTGATTCAGCGTCACATTGAACGCGGATATAAAGACTTTATATCACTGGTTGCAACAGAGCGGGACATGACCTTAGAGCAAGTAGACAATATTGCTCAAGGACGCGTCTGGACTGGGCGCAAAGCACTTGAGCTTGGATTAGTCGATGGTATAGGTGATCTACAAAATGCTGTTACTCATGCAGCTGAACTTGCGAAAATCGATCATTTTGATACTGAAGTGATCCAACAAGAATTGTCGCCACAGGATCAATTTATACAAGAGATGTTTGCCTCAGCAGCGGTTTATATACCAGAAAGCCTGACTCAAACCACTTTGTTAGAGAAGTTTTTAGGTGAGTTCTCTACTGTCGCTGAAACGTTACAAACTTTTGATGACCCCAATGGTGTCTATCTATATTGTGATACATGCGCTGACTAAGACCTTTATTCATAACGCTTATAAACAAATATTAAATAAAGCCCAGTTTTACTGGGCTTTATTCTATCTGCACCTTTATAATCACTGTATTGTGTTCAAAAACAAAAATAACATGACTAAACGCTGTATATATGTCGCCTACACAGGCGGAACCATAGGTATGCAAAAAACTGAGCAGGGCTTTGCGCCTGTAGCGGGTTTTTTAACAGAATGTGTTAAAGCGATGCCGGAGTTTTACCATGAAGAGATGCCAGACTTTGTCATTAGCGAATACTCGCCACTTATCGACTCTTCAGACATGGCACCTACCGATTGGCAAATGATCGCTAATGATATAAAAGCGAACTACGAGCAGTACGATGGCTTTGTTATCCTCCATGGCACTGACACTATGGCGTATACTGCGTCGGCGTTGTCTTTCATGCTACAAGATCTATCTAAACCTGTTATCGTTACCGGGTCACAGATCCCCTTGGCTCAATTACGCTCGGATGGGCAAACGAACCTGTTAAATGCACTTTATATCGCTGCCAACTACCCTGTCGCAGAGGTGTGCTTATTCTTCAATAATAAGCTGTTTAGAGGTAACCGTACCACGAAGGCTCATGCCGACGGTTTTAATGCGTTTGCATCACCTAACTTTCCTTTGCTACTTGAAGCTGGGATAAAGATCCGTTGGCATGCGGGTCAGCGTGCAGATGAAAACCCAACCAAAGCATTGGAAGTTATCAACATTAGTCCTCAGCCCATAGGTGTCGTCACTCTTTACCCAGGGATCAATACTGAAATTTTTGCCAATGTTTTACAACAACCCGTAAAAGCGCTGATATTATTAACCTTTGGTGTTGGCAACGCTCCGCAGACACCTGCATTATTAAAGACACTCAAAGATGCACATGATCGTGGCATCGTGTTAGTAAACCTAACGCAGTGCTTGCAAGGGAAAGTCAATATGGGTGGTTATGCGACGGGTAATGCGCTGGCATCCGCAGGTGTTATCAGTGGTTATGATATGACGACTGAAGCTGCATTAGCTAAACTGCACTACTTACTGTCTACAGATCTGAGCCCTGAAGCCATCCGCGCAGCCATGGAGCAATCCATTGTTGGCGAATTGACTCAAGATTAAACAGACTTAAATAAAAAAGCCGCTCCTGATAGAGCGGCTTTTGTTTTTAAGGATACAATTTAAAGCTCTTTCTCTTTAAACTCAGCGATTGAGTCGCCTCTAAACTGCTTTTTAAGTTCAGACTTGGATAACTCATTTACCTGCCCTTCACTATTGATAGTAAAGTGCTCTGTTTGAGTGAGTTTCCTTGCTTGATAAAGCATCACCACTTGCTGCGTAGAAGCTCGCTGCTCTTGGCTTAGGACGGTTCCATCTTCCCACTTACCAAGCTCTACTGCACTTACTAAGCGCTCATAGACTTCCGTAGGCATCTCATCGATGACTTTATTAATATCTGTCATACTTTTTTCCGTTTATGGAGTACGATTTGTACTCGTGTTATGAGATAACCAACAAAGCCTAACGCAAATGCACCGCCAGCAACCGTTGCTCGAGTACCTTCAGCGGGCTCTCCGCCCCAAAACCAAGTTACTACGCCACCAATAAATAACGTCAACGCAAGAAAGCTTTGGTTCATTAATTGGTTAGAGCGCTTAATATGGCTAATAACCTGTAAGCTTTCATTGTCAGCAGAAATATTCGCCTTACAATGAGAGCACTGTTTTGCCATGCTCGATATCCGCTCACCACAGCCGGGGCATTTTACTAACGCCATATATTTACCTCTGCCGCTCTTATTAACTGTTCATTACTTTAATTTATCTACAACTGCATTCATTGCAATCAGTGATGCCTCACCAAGATAAATACAACGCTCCGGTGACCATCCAGCCATTAAGTCAGGCATGTTATCGTTGTCTTTAAACGGCATTTCTAAAGTATTAGAAATACACCCAAATGTATGAGCAACCCAGTTGGAACCGACAGTAAGGTTTGCTTGACCTGGTTGATCTTTATCATAGCCAAACTCAGTTTGAAAATCTGGGCTGGCCATTTGTAATGCATCAACAAATGCTTGCTGACGTTTTGCATCTTCTTTGGTGTACGCAGGCACGCCTTCACAGCCAGCCAAGAATACAAAAGGTAAGCCTTCATCACCATGAACATCATAAAATAGATCTACGCCTGTCTCTTTCATCTTGTTGACGACATAAAAGACTTCTGGGCTTTTTTCTAATGAAGGGGATTGCCATTCACGGTTTAAGTTTGTCCCTACGGCATTAGTGCGAAGGTGTCCGCGCACGCTTCCGTCCGGATTCATGTTCGGTACGATGTAGAAATTTGCTTTATCAAGCAATGATTTCGCTGTTGGGCAGTCGCTGTCCAATAAATTATTGATTAAGCCTTCAACTAACCATTCTGCCATGGTCTCACCTGGATGCTGACGTGCAGTGATCCAAATATTGGCTTTCTCTTCGTCACCATCGCCGACTTTAATCAGCGTCATGTCACGTTCATCTAATGTTAAGCCTAAATGCTCTAAACTAACCTGTGGATGTACTTGCACTGCAGCAAGCAAGTCTTGATGACGCTCGTAACTATATGGTGCGAAATAAGCAATTTGAATAGCGTCACAATCTAGCTCTACTTCGATTGTTAATTTACCGTCTTGATAAGTGGTTGGCAGTCTAAACCAGCTTTGTCTGTCATAGGTCGCCACTGCTTGATAGTCTTCCCAGCCTTTAACATATGAAGCTTTATCCGCATTTATGATATTGAGTGTGTACTGAGTGCCAACTACACCGTCTAATTTGAAGTTAAACCACTGGAAGAACTCACCGCCTTCATCTGGACGTATGGCTAGTTGCACATCATCTTTATTGTCTGCGTTGATTACTTCTATGTTTCCGCCATCAAAATTCGCGCTAATACGCATAACACTTCCTTTTTACTGTTTAGGGCTGTGATCAGCTAGATATCAATCTTTGCGCTATAGAATAAACCAAAACGTGATAAGGAGCAGCCAAAAGCGTGCAATAACCGCTAAAAATCTAGGTTCTGTAAGGTTTACGTTGCACTGACGTCCAATACAGAGCTTTACCCACAACCGTAAATTCCATACAATCCCAGCAATTCCTAAAGATAGAGGGAGTAATGACTCCCCTGTTAGAAATAGCATTCGTAAAAGAACGGAGAAAAAAATGACCCAAGCTAGACATTGTAACTTACTTATTCTGGGTTCAGGCCCTGCAGGCTATACAGCTGCAGTATACGCCGCTCGTGCCAACCTTAAGCCTGTCATGATCACGGGTATGCAGCAAGGTGGCCAACTTACGACGACGACTGAAGTTGAAAACTGGCCTGGTGATGCCGATGATCTTACCGGTCCCGCTCTAATGGAGCGTATGCAGAAGCACGCAGAAAAGTTTGAAACAGAAATTATTTTTGATCACATCAATGAAGTTAACTTAAATGTGCGCCCTTTCCAGCTTAAAGGCGATAATGGTGAGTTTACTTGTGATGCTCTTATTATTTCAACAGGTGCATCTGCGATGTACTTGGGGCTAGATTCTGAAGAGGCTTTTAAAGGCCGTGGCGTGTCAGCTTGTGCAACTTGTGATGGTTTCTTCTATCGTAACCAAAAGGTTGCAGTCATTGGTGGCGGTAATACCGCAGTAGAAGAAGCTCTTTATCTAAGCAATATCGCATCAGAAGTACATCTTATACACCGTCGTGATACTTTCCGTAGCGAAAAAATCCTGACGAAGCGTTTAATGGATAAGGTAGAAAACGGTAACATTATTTTGCATTTAGATAACACCCTTGAAGAAGTTGTTGGCGATGCGATGGGTGTTAATGGCCTTAAGATGAAAAGCACCAAGGATGGCAGCATCAAAGATTTAGAAGTTGCTGGTGTGTTCGTTGCTATCGGCCACAGCCCAAACACTGGCATGTTTGAAGGCCAATTGGAGATGAATAATGGCTACATCAAAGTCGAAAGTGGCTTAAATGGTAATGCAACACAAGCAAGTATTGAAGGCGTTTTTGCTGCAGGAGATGTAATGGATCAGCATTACCGTCAAGCAATTACCTCTGCAGGCACTGGCTGTATGGCAGCGTTGGATGCAGAACGTTACTTAGATGCCAAATAGTTGAGTTTATGTGTACTGATAAAGCAGGCTTCTAGCCTGCTTTTTTATGTCTGAAATCTGAATCTTTATATGTGCGATGCATAAAGT
This sequence comes from Shewanella piezotolerans WP3, assembly GCF_000014885.1. NCBI lineage: Bacteria > Pseudomonadati > Pseudomonadota > Gammaproteobacteria > Alteromonadales > Shewanellaceae > Shewanella > Shewanella piezotolerans. The sequence goes on along the minus strand of NC_011566.1, from coordinate 2,589,422 downwards.
GCCTTCCGCCGACAACTCTTTACTATTTATCAAACATTAATTGAATGAGTAATTCATTCCGTTGTTTTGACTAGCAAATTCCAGATACAAAAAAGGGAGCCCTAGGGCTCCCTTTTTACAAGAATCAGAGCTAATTACTTAGCTAAAGCTTCTTTTGCTTTTTCTACTAAAGTTGTAAATACAACTTTATCAAAAACAGCGATGTCAGCCAGGATCTTACGATCGATTTCAATAGAGGCTTTTTTCAAACCATTAATGAAACGGCTGTAAGACAGACCATTTTGACGAGAAGCCGCATTGATACGTGCAATCCAAAGTTGACGGAATTGACGTTTCTTCTGACGACGGTCACGGTAAGCATATTGACCAGCTTTAGTTACTGCTTGAACAGCAACACGGTAAGTACGAGAGCGAGCTCCGTAATAACCTTTGGCTAGTTTGAGTACTTTCTTGTGACGAGCACGAGCGGTTACACCACGCTTAACTCTAGGCATTGTTCATTGCTCCTTTAATTAAGCGTATGGTAGTTGACGTGCGATTGCTGGCACATCAGACTTAGCTACTTGACATTTTGCACGTAAGTGACGTTTACGCTTAGTGCTCTTCTTGGTCAAAATATGACGTAAATGGGCTTGCTTGCGCTTGAAACCATTAGCAGTTTTCTTAAAACGCTTCGCTACACCCTTGTCTGTTTTCATTTTAGGCATTGCTAAAACTCCGCATTGGGACAATTAATAAAACGCAAGGCGAACAGAGACCTTAACAGATCCCTGCTACTTTTATGGTTGCCTTACTATTTCTTTTTCGGCGCGAGAACCATGACAGCTTGACGACCTTCCATTTTAGGGAAAGACTCCACGACTGCAATTGCTTCCAAATCTGCTTTGATACGGTTCAAAAGATCCATACCTAGGCTTTGGTGAGCCATCTCACGACCACGGAAACGAAGCGTTACTTTCGCTTTGTCGCCGTCTTCTAGAAAACGAGTCAGGTTGCGTAGTTTTACCTGGTAGTCGTTTTCATCTGTACCGGGACGGAATTTTATTTCCTTCACCTGTACAATTTTCTGCTTCTTTTTTTGTTCCTTTTGAGCTTTCGCTTTATCGAAAAGGAACTTACCGTAGTCCATTACACGGCAAACCGGCGGCTCAGCATTAGGACTGATTTCTACTAGATCGACACCTGCTTCGTCAGCAACTTCCTGTGCTTCTCTAATAGTTAAAATACCTAATTGCTCACCGTCAAGACCGTTTAAACGGACTTCTGATACACCAGTGATGAGCTCGTTAATTCTATTCGGGGCCGCCTGGCGCCCTGCTGTTTTTTTGATCTTTATGACCTAATCCTCCAACAAATTGAGACTACGGAGCGAAATTTGATTTTTGAGCTTAGTTGCAAATTCTTGGATTTGCATCTTGCCTAAGTCAACACCCTCTCGAGTACGCACCGCGACTTCCTTATTTTCCATTTCTTGATCGCCAACGACCAATAAATAAGGGACACGCCTTAACGTGTGCTCGCGTATTTTAAAGCCTATCTTCTCATTCCTCAAGTCTTTAGTTGCACGAATTCCATGTTCTTTGAATAAATTGACAACTTCTTCTGCATAATCAGACTGTTTATCAGTAATATTCATCACTACAACCTGTTGTGGAGCTAACCAAGTTGGGAATTTTCCTGCGTACTCTTCAATAAGAATTCCTAAGAAGCGCTCTAAAGAACCTAAAATCGCGCGGTGGATCATTACAGGAGTCTGACGACTATTGTCTTCAGCCACATAAGTTGCCCCCAAACGACCAGGTAACGCGTAATCTAATTGTACCGTACCGCACTGCCAAGCACGATCTAAACAATCATGGAGTGTGAATTCAATCTTAGGACCGTAGAATGCGCCCTCACCAGGAAGAATTTCAAACTCAATATCGTTAGACTTAAGCGCTTGCTTTAATGCCTCTTCTGCTCGGTCCCACATATCATCATCACCAATACGTTTTTCAGGGCGAGTTGATAACTTAACCACGATATTCTTGAAGCCAAATGTTTCGTAGGTGTCGTACACCATTTGAATACAGGCACTCACTTCTTGCTGAACTTGCTCTTCAGTACAAAAAACATGAGCATCATCTTGAGTGAAACCGCGAACACGCATTAAGCCATGTAGTGACCCTGATGGCTCATTACGATGACAACAACCAAACTCAGCCATACGAAGAGGTAAGTCACGGTATGATTTAAGACCTTGATTAAAGATTTGAACATGTCCGGGACAGTTCATTGGCTTAATCGCATATTCGCGGCTTTCTGAATTTGTTGTGAACATTCCATCAGCATACTTATCCCAATGGCCGCTGCGTTCCCACAGCACACGATCCATCATTAATGGACCTTTCACTTCTTGATAGGTGTATTGCCCTAGCTTTTGACGAATGAATTTTTCAAGCTCAAGGAATAAACTCCAGCCATCATTATGCCAGAACACCATACCAGGTGCTTCTTCTTGCATATGATATAGGTCAAGCTGCTTACCTATTTTACGATGGTCACGCTTTGCTGCTTCTTCTAATCGGTTCAGGTGAACTTTAAGGGCTTTTTTGTCTGCCCATGCTGTACCGTATATACGTTGCAGCATTTTGTTATCAGAGTTACCACGCCAATAGGCGCCAGCAACACTCATTAATTTAAAGTTTTGACAGAATTTCATGTTCGGTACGTGCGGACCGCGGCACATATCGACATATTCTTCATGGTGATAAAGCGCTGGAGTCGCATCTTTGCTGATATTCTCATCAAGAATTTCGATCTTGTAGCTTTCACCGCGAGCTTCAAAAGTATCACGCGCTTCTTGCCAGCTGACCACACGCTTATCAACCGCATAGTTAGTTTTTGCAAGTTGAGTCATGCGCTTTTGTAGCGCATCAATATCTTCCTGGGTTAATTTATGATCTAGATCGATGTCATAGTAAAAACCGTTATCAATAACAGGACCAATCGCCATTTTAGCTTCAGGCCAAAGCTGCTTAAAAGCATGACCAAGCAAATGTGCACAAGAGTGGCGAAGGATCTCTACACCCTCTTCATCTTTAGCTGTGATGATAGAAAGCTCTGAGTCGGTATCAATGATATCGCAAGCATCTTTAAGCTCACCGTTAACACGCCCAGCAATACAAGCTTTCGCTAGACCAGGACCAATATCGGCAGCAACATCTAAAGTAGAAACGGGTTGAGCAAACTCGCGTTTGCTTCCATCAGGAAGTGTAATTACAGGCATGATTGTTCCTTTTCCAGTGGTGACCCCCACGTAGGGCCACTTGGGTTTAATAAATAAGAGTCATAACGCCACTGGGACAAGACCGTACAGGAGTCTATGTTTTCCAACGCGTAAGCGCGTAATTCTAAGGGATAGCGGCTATTCGTTGCAAGTTTTACCTTTATATTAGTTTTTCTAATTAAAATCATAAGAAAACATCGATTAAAACCACTGACAATGGCGAGTTGTTGTCACTTAACCTTCATTTTTCTTGGGTAGTCTAGCGGCGTCTAATAAAAGGAGGACATGATGATTAATGTAATTATTTTAACGGCAGCTCTGTTTCCAGCCGAATATAACGAATCACGAGTGACGGTAGATAGGCAAACTTTCGATAAGAACCAGATTGCACTGGAACTACGACAACAATTAACTGGCTCCCTAGCAACGATGGCAGAACAAATGAGTACTAACATTATTACAGCTAAGCAAAATTTTGCACTGCAGCTCGCCGAACAAAATACTATTAAACTAGAACAACGCGCTGTTTTTGTCACTGGGGAATAATGCCCGAGCGTGAATTTATTCCTCAATGAGTATTTAATTGTATGAAACACACTAATGAGGCGATAATAAGACCTAAATCGGACTAGTTATGGAACAACGTTATGGATAAATGGACACTCATCACTGGCGCAGCTAAAAGGATTGGTAAAGGTATTGCCAAACAGCTCCACGCCGAAGGGTATAACATCATTATTCACTACAGTAATTCCTTTGACGATGCGACAAGATTGCAATCTTCACTCAATAAAATAAGGCCTTATTCTGCTAAAATTATGCAGGCCGAATTTAGCAATCAAGTTGAACTAGAAAGATTTATGGAGGCGTTAAAGAAGCAAAATCTACCTATCAGCGTACTGATAAATAATGCAGCGGAGTTTTATGCGACCCCATTAAGCAATACTGATTACCAAACTGCACAACAACTACTTGCAACAAACCTGCTAGCCCCCTATTTTCTTGCCGAGCAATTAGCACCCACGCTTAAAGAGCATAACGGCTGTATCATTAACTTAATTGATATCCATGCTAAGCGACCATTGAAAGATCATGGACTATACTCTATTTCAAAGGCTGCACTTGAGATGGCAACGCTTTCGCTGGCGCAAGAACTCGCACCTGACATCCGTGTAAATGGAGTCGCGCCTGGTGCAATCCTCTGGCCAGAAAACTCAGATGACGACTCTCAACAGCAAGTCTTAAAAGAGATCCCTTTAGCAAAACTCGGCCAAGCAGAGGATATCGCTAATTTGGTCTCTCACTTAGTGAGCGCTCCCTATATCTCAGGACAAATTATTGCAGTAGATGGAGGACGAAGCGCAGTCGGGTTTACGGGAGCTTAATATGCGATTTATCAATAAAACGATTTCATGCCCACATTGTGGCCACCATCAACACCTTAATATCGATGCAACAGCAGGCGATCAAGAATACTATGAAGATTGTCGAGTGTGCTGTAATCCTATTCATATGCGGATGCACATCGACGAGTCACGTTTGAAAGTAGAGCTTTATATTGACTCTGATGACGAACAAATTTATTAGTCAATACGCCATATGAACATTAAACAGCGTATTGACTGTTGCGTTAGTCGCCAAAGCGCTTAGCTAGAACTCTTTCAACGGTATCCACTATCGCCTGAGTCTGGCTGTCTATTTCTATATTAAATTTTTGACCTACAGCATACTGTTCTAAATTAGTTAACTTCAGTGTTTCAGGGATCAAGTGCAGCATAAAACTACTCTCTGTAACGTTACCAACAGTCAGGCTGCAACCATTAACCCCGACAAATCCTTTATAAAGGATATAGTTCATCCATTTTGGGTCAACAGACAAACAAATATCATAGTGCATATCAGTTTGACTGATTGATATCAGCTCTGCTTGTGTATGAACATGACCAGATAAAATATGTCCGCCGATCTCGCTTCCAAAAGATAATGAACGTTCAATGTTAACCTGTGATCCAGGTCTCAGGTTAACTAGGTTAGTTAGTTTGAGGGTCTCTTCCATTACATCGAAAAACACCCTATCATCTTCTATTCTAGTAACTGTTAAACAAACACCGTTATTTGCGACACTTGCCCCTAGTGAAAGTCCCTCGCGCAAATCCGGTCCAATAGCGATTTGTAACGTATTTAACCCTGGTTTTTTATCTATCGCTAACACTTCACATGTTGCTTGAACTATACCTGTAAACATTTTATCTCTCGTATGTATTAAGGGCTCACTCAATGAACCATTCTGGCTTTCAGGCCAAACGCTTAATTCAATTAGCACTGCCAGTACTAATTGCCCAAGTCACCCAAACCATGATGGGTTTTATCGACACTGTAATGGCAGGTCGAGTCAGCGCTGTTGATATGGCTGCTGTCGCTATTGGCTCAAGCCTTTGGTTACCAGCATTGTTATTTGTGCAAGGGCTTCTTATGGCTTTCACGCCTGTATTTGCGCATCATCATGGCGCAGACAATCAAAAAGCAATACAACCATTAGCGTTCCAAGCAGGATATATTGCCATAATAGGCAGCGCAGGTGTGATGTTCTTTCTCTCACTTGCGGACAATATTTTGGCCCTAATGGATTTAGAACCTGAGCTTGCGGAGCTCAGTGTTGGTTACCTCAACGGCTTTATGTGGGGTGTTCCTGCCTTTGTATTGTATCAAGTTCTACGCGGATGTAGTGAAGGGATCTCATACACACTACCAACCATGGTTATAGGTTTTGTCGGATTAGCAGTAAACATACCGGCTAACTATATTTTTATTTATGGTCATTTTGGCATCCCGGCAATGGGCGGCGCAGGTTGTGGTATCGCGACAGCTTTGGTTTTCTGGGCGATGTTTATCGCGATGATTATTTATATGCAGTTTAATGCGAAATTCAAAGAGCTTGCACCATTTAAATCATTCCATCTACCCAACACAAAAGTCATGGTCGATATGACAAAGCATGGATTTCCCATTGCGATGGCTCTTTTTTTCGAGGTCAGCCTATTTGCAATTATTGCCTTATTACTTGCACCACTTGGAGCAACCGTTGTTGCAGGTCACCAAATAGCGCTAAACTTTTCATCGATTGTGTTTATGCTGCCACTATCTATAGGCATTGCGGTATCAATTCGTGTTGGATATTACTTAGGCCAAGATAAACCCGAAATTTCATCAATGATCACCCGTCTTGGATTGATCATCTCTTTCTCATTAGCACTTTTTACTGCCATTATTACGGTGCTGTTTAGAAATGAAATTGCGCTACTCTATAATGATAACCCTGACGTAATCGCCCTAGCGGGTAGCCTAATGTTCTTTGCCGCAATTTATCAGTTATCTGATGCTGTGCAAGTTGTTACCGCGGGCGCACTAAGAGGTTATAAAGATACACGTAGTGCTTTTTACATTACCCTTGTCTCTTATTGGGCTGTAGGTATGACTCTTGGCTATACGTTGGCAAGAACTGACTTGTTAGTTCCAGCTATGGGAGCACAAGGCTTCTGGATTGGACTCATTGCAGGGCTCACAGCGGCGGCTATTTTGTTTGCTATGCGATTGAGGTATATCCAGAAAAACGGCGTGAAACTTTCGTCGATGTAATTAATTTACGCTGATTTTTGCTAAATACGCTTAAACAGCGCTCAAGTTGCACACCAAAGCAGCATTTAACACAAAAGAGTGTTTTTTTACTTGCACCATTCCCGCATCGACCGTACTATAGCGCTCGTTCCAAGGCAACAGCCAACAGAACAAGCAATATAAACAGTCGCGGGATGGAGCAGTATGGTAGCTCGTCGGGCTCATAACCCGAAGGTCGTTGGTTCAAATCCAGCTCCCGCAACCAATACAACCGTAGCTCAGTTGGTTAGAGCACTACCTTGACATGGTAGGGGTCGGTGGTTCGAATCCACTCGGTTGTACCAATTTGTTTATATTCATATTTGTAAAAATACAACCGTAGCTCAGTTGGTTAGAGCACTACCTTGACATGGTAGGGGTCGGTGGTTCGAATCCACTCGGTTGTACCAATTCTTATTAGTTGAATTCAAATACTAAGTATTACAGAAAACATCCGGACGCGGGATGGAGCAGTATGGTAGCTCGTCGGGCTCATAACCCGAAGGTCGTTGGTTCAAATCCAGCTCCCGCAACCAATTCTTTATTAGTAGAATCAAAATAACTATTGCGTTTACACGGACGCGGGATGGAGCAGTTTGGTAGCTCGTCGGGCTCATAACCCGAAGGTCGTTGGTTCAAATCCAGCTCCCGCAACCAATTCTTTATTAGTAGAATCAAAACAACTATTGCGTTTACACGGACGCGGGATGGAGCAGTATGGTAGCTCGTCGGGCTCATAACCCGAAGGTCGTTGGTTCAAATCCAGCTCCCGCAACCAATTCTTTATTAGTAGAATTAAAACAACTATAGCGTTTACACGGACGCGGGATGGAGCAGTATAAAAGCTACTCGGACTCAACTCTTTATTAAAGCTTGGCGAAGGTTGTTGCCCTGCTCTTTTTAAAAGTAATCCAGCTCCCGCAACCAATTCTTTATTAGTAGAATCAAAACAACTATAGCGTTTACACGGACGCGGGATGGAGCAGTATAAAAGCTACTCGGACTCAACTCTTTATTAAAGCTTGGCGAAGGTCGTTGCCCTGCTATTTTTAAAAGTAATCCAGCTCCCGCAAGCAATTCTTCAATAATAGAATTAAAACAATTATTAACTTAGATATATTACGGACGCGGGATGGAGCAGTTTGGTAGCTCGTCGGGCTCATAACCCGAAGGTCGTTGGTTCAAATCCAGCTCCCGCAACCAATTTATAATTAGGTAGTAGGCCAGCGAAAGCTGGTTTTTTTGTACCTAAAATTCAACTTTGACTAACTACTTTTTATATTTATTTAACGCCCGTAGTTGATTCATCCGCCATAAAGTTGAAACTCTCCATCAGGAGAATGCTCCATTTTCTGCACTACATTGATAAATACTCGGCTCTAAACCAAATTCCTTCCGGTATTGTTCTTTTACGGCTCTTACTGTAGATAAAACCAGTTCTGTTGGAGTTAATACCACTACGCATCCCCCAAACCCGCCGCCAGTCATTCTAACGCCGCCCTTATTCCCCAATACCTTGTTGATAATCTCTACCAAAAAATCTAACTCTGGTGTAGAAACTTCAAAATCATCCCTTAGAGAATGATGAGACTCCTGCATTAACCTGCTTATAGTTTTCATATCTTTGTTCACCAAAGCAGTATGAGCGTTTACAGTACGCGTGGTTTCAGAAATCACATGCCGAGCACGGCGATAGAGCACAGCAGGTAATACGTTATGCGCGCTGACTAATTGGTCAAAGGTAACATCTCTCAGTGCTTTAACGTTAAAATGGGATGCTACAGCCTCACATTGTTCTCTTCTTAAATTGTACTCACTGTCAACCAGTGTGCGCTTCACATTAGTGTTAACAATAACTAACGAGAGTCCATCAGGGATAGGTGCATGCTTGTAGCTTAAGCTGTCGCAGTCAAGTAGCATCGCATGACTTTGTAATCCGCAAGCAGAAACGAGTTGATCCATAATACCGCAATTACACCCGACAAAATCACGCTCTGCCCTTTGGGCAATGAGAGCTGCTTGAACCCCATTTATAGGTAGTTGATTTAGCTCAGCAAGCGCCTTAACGATAGCGATTTCAAAACTTGCCGATGAGCTTAAACCAGCCCCTTGTGGCACATTGCCTTGCACCATTAAGTCTACTCCATGCAGATCTGGGTACAGGTTAAGGAGTGAAAGAATCACACCTCTAACGTAGTTACTCCACATGCAAGTGTTACTGAACTGGATATTACTGAGTTCAAAGCACTCAATTTCGTTATTGTAGTCCACAGCAACGACCCTTACTAAATCATCGTTTCGATTACGGGCCGCAATATTAGTTCCAAAATCAATAGCTGCAGGTAATACAAAGCCATCATTATAATCGGTATGATCGCCGATAAGATTTACTCTGCCGGGAGCGTGCACTACCACATCAGCAGTAAACAAAAAATATTTAGCAAACGTTGAAGATATCCCCTGATTAACAGACATGAATAAACTCCAACTCGTAAGCATCATAGATAAGAGGTGAGCGCATAATAATTCCTATAATTGTTGTTATTTGGCGCTTATCTTAGCGGTGTGACTGCCACTATCCATTCCCAATATCCGACTTATAGTTATCGTTTAAATACCCAAAGACCTTTTATACAATATACGCAAATAGTGTGTTTTTTATGAAGAAAAGTAAGGCGTAGGTAACACTAGAATTAGGTGGTTAAAACGCAATTAGCTACGTTCACACATTTAGGGAATAATGTATTTTAAAAAATAATCTTCGACACCGCTTAGCCATATTCGGCGGTTGAGAGAGAAGCTCATGGAATGGTTACACTGGTTATCGATTTGAATTGAAATTAAAGTTAGGGAATTGCAATAACTGACAGGATAGCCTTAGCGCGGCAACCAACCACGCTAAAACGTAGACTAAATGATATTTAACGCGCAAGTTAGATCATCAATGAGATCATCAACTTGCTCAAGACCTATTGAAATTCTCATATCTCCTAGTGAAATCCCCATTTTCTCAAACTGCTCACTGCTTTGTTCTTGCATACAACTTATCGCAGGCGCATAAATCAGGCTTTCATGCCCTCCCCAGCTCACACCGATACTAAATAGGGACAAATGATTGAAGAACCGTTTAACCAAGTGCAACTTGTCAGTTTTTAGCTTAAAGCTCATTAAGCCACTAAAACCAGTCATTTGCTCCTTAGCAAGCTCGGACTGAGTGAAACTTGCTAAGCCAGGGTAATTTACAGTTTCAATTTTAGGGTGTTTTTCTAGGAAATTGGCAACTTGTATTGCGCTCTGTTGATGGCGCTCCATTCGCATATCTAAAGTTCGCAAACTGCGCAGTAATAACGATGCCTCCATAGGGGCCATTTTTGCGCCTAACAGTTCATACTCTAGGCAATGTATCGAAGCGAGCAATGCATCGCTACCAATTAAAACGCCCGCGACTATGTCACTATGACCACCTAAGTACTTTGAACAGGAGTGCACTTCTAAATCAACCCCCATGGTTAGTGGTTTCTGAAAAATCGGGGTAGCCCATGTGTTATCTATCATTGTTGCTATCCCATGCCGCTTTGCAAGCTTGGTAATTGCTTTTAGATCTTGCAATGAAAACACTACCGAAGTTGGACTTTCAAGATAAATAAGCCGAGTATTTTCTCTTATCTGTGACTCTAGCTCCTTAAGGCTATCCCCGCTAACGAAGCTCACTTCAACGCCCATTTTTGGACAGATAAAATCGTTAATGAGGCTTATTGCTGGGCCATAGATATTTTTGAGTGTAATGATATGATCGCCGGCATTTAAAAAATGCAACATACCAGCAGACACTGCAGCCATTCCCGAGGAAAAGAGCTTGGCTTTCTCTCCTTTTGCTAACAGTGCAATCTTACGCTCTGTCAACGCGACAGTTGGGTTATTCCCACGCGTGTAGATACAGTTGTTGACCTTATCAGTGAAAGCATCTTGAATCGCCTCCCAGCTTTCAAAAGTGAATAACGAGTTCTGATAGATAGGCGGGACAACCGCGCCATAAGGATCAGGCTTAGTTGGTATATCCCCAACCATTAACGTGTCAATATGCAATTCTTTCTTCATACTAAGCGTGTTCTTCCCTTAACTGTTCGTATTTATTCGAAATTGAAGTAGATTGGCTAAACCCTTTATTAAAAAATACCAACATAAACGCTAATGGAATATTAACTAAAGACAGTAATTGCCAGTGCCAATAATCGGTAATGCTGACATCTAAGGTGGCATATATAAATACGGCAGTGGTACTCCATGGTACTAAGCTTTCTATCATCGTCCCGCTGTCCTCTAATGATCGAGACAGAACCTTTCGTTCAACCCCTAGAGCATCGTATTTATTCTTAAATGACTCGGCGACGATAAAACTGTTAGCGTACTGGCTTGATGTCATTGCATTAGTAAATGAAGAAGCCAAAAGTGTACTGCAAATCAGTACCCTAGCTGAGTTAATTTTTGTTAATAGCGAGCCCATTAACGTAGGAAAAGCTGATATACAATCTAATGCACCAACGTACACAAAAACTAAAATAGTGATCATAATAGCGCTGCTTAACGCATAAAGGCCTCCGCGATTAAATAACTGACCGATATTTTGAGGAAGTGGCTCTCCAGTCGCTAACATCGACACATTAAATCCTTGATACAGAGTTTGAGCTATGTCTGTAACACTTAAGTTTTGAACGAAAAAAGCCAGTAGGCACGCTAAAAATGAAGATAAGATAAGCGTAGGTAGAGGAGGCATTCTCATTAGAGAACCGAATAAAATAATCGCTACAGGTGCCAATAAAAACAAGTTAAATGAAAACAGCTGTTCAATATGAACTAACGTACTTGAAAGTAACTGTGTTTCTACCAACTGAGTCGCAACTGCATTGTTAACAGGATAGCTTAAATCACACAGCCCAAAACCAATAGCAGCAATAACAGCTGAAGGTAGCGTCGTTATCAACATTGACTGTATGTGTTGGTAGAGTTCTACCCCTGCCGACATTGAGGCAATATTGGTAGTGTCTGACAAAGGTGACAATTTATCGCCAAAATAAGCCCCTCCGACGACTGCCCCTGCTGCAATTGCTAAATCTGCCTGATAAACGGTTGCAACAGCAATCAGAACTAGGCCTATAGTCGCAATAGAGCCCCAAGATGTTCCAGTACAAATGGAGAAGAGTATTGGAATAACAAAACAGAGTAGATAGAAATGCTCAACTGACAATGCTTGCAGCGCAAAATAAACTAACATTGGAATGGTTCCCGCCATTATCCAGCTACCGATGAGCAATCCAATAGCAAACAGTAACAAAATGGTTGGCAAAGCTTGTCCAAGTTTGTTTACAATCGCTTGTTGAATCGAATTCCAATTAATGCCGAGACATAATAATTGCAAAACCAACAGACTCGCAGCAGATAGAAATACGATCTCTAACGGGAAAGACGGCTGGCCCAAAATAAGCGGACGAACAATCAACCCATAAAAAACTGAGATAACAAGAAACGAGATAGATAACAGCGCAGTTAATACCTTCCTTTTTTTAGACTTTGCCTCAGTATTCATGGTTTCTCCTTAATTCTATTGCAGCCATTTCTTTCTATTTCTACTTAATTGGCGCTAAAAAACCAGACATCAATAGCTAGATTGATTCTGACTGAATTACTGATTAATCATTGAGAAGTGGCCAACCCAGCCGCCGTTCGGTGCCAATACCAAATTAAGTTTTGTCGACTTGCTAACCTCCTTTGACGCAACTTGATAATCACTCGCATAGTTATCAGCATTTACTCCATCAGCGATACTTTTTAGTTGATACATGCCAGGTTTAAGAAAGGGCAAATCAATATTAAACTGCCTCGCTTTACCATTACCCATTGCAGCAATAAACCACTCATTTCCGCTACGGCGTGCAGTAATGATGTGGTCGCTAAGTTTGGCTGAGATGACTATCGTTTCGTCCCACACCGTGGGGATTTGGCTTATAAATGCTGTCGACTCATGTTCATTCAAATAGTTCGATGGACTGTCAGCCAGCATCTGTAGCGGACTTTCATAAACAACGTACATTGCAATTTGGTGGGCACGAGTGGTTTTACTCATCGGACGGTTAAATACAATACGAAAATTGTCTGGTTGGCTATTTATCATCGCACCAGGAGTATAATCCATTGGGCCTGCTACCTGCCTGATAAAAGGTAGTGTAAGGTTATGTTCAGCGGTGATGTAGTCAGCCCACTTATTGTGCTCTAGGCCTCTAACCCCTTCTCGTGTAATAACGTTAGGATAGGCCCGTCTTAGCCCTGCTGGTTTATATGAGCCATGAAAATCGACGAGTAACTGTCTGTTTGCCGCCTCTTGAGCTATTTTCCAGTAATAGTTGACCATGGATTGGTCATCGCGCTGCATAAAATCAACCTTAATCCCCGCTGCCCCCCATTGCTCAAAAGTATCAAGCGCTAGAGTTAGCTCATTATCAAGGGTTTTCCAAATAACCCACAAGATAACATCTACATTTTTTGATTTACCATAATCGATTATCGCTTTTACATCGATATCATCAACGACATTAAGAACACTATCTAGATGATGCCAACCCTCGTCGAGCACAATATATTCAATGCCATATTTCGCGGCAAAATCGATATAGTATTTGTAGGTTTCATTATTGATCGCCGCTTTGAAGTCGACACCGTGTAGATTGTTGGCGTTCCACCAATCCCAAGCCACTTGGCCGGGCTTAACCCAAGAAGGATCAATAGCCAATTCATCCGCAAGTAAGTAGCTAAGCTCGTTAGTTAATAGCTCTGCATCATTCTGAGCTATTGCAAACATTCGCCACGGGTAATGGCGCCCCACTCCCTGCGTTAGATTTACGTTTTTTGCATTGAATGCTGCTCGCTGTAAAATATTTTCATTGCGATCTGATTTTTCTTTAAGCTCTGCCTTAACAACGTATTTAGGAAAAATCCCTTTCAATACATTGCTGCTATCCCCTTTTAGCCACATTCCAGGGTAATCTTTCAACCCTGTTTCACTTATCACAAGTTTAAAGTCACCACCGTCAACAAGTAGAGGTAAACTGGCAAACTGCGACGGCTTTATAGCATTTAACTGCATTGGCTGATAACCACGTTCATTATGAGAAACAAAGCTTTTCTCTTCAGGAAAAAGCACATTCAGATTCTGACCGAAATTAAAGTCTGCAGTTTCTGAGATAACCGTAACATCCCCCCCACTGGTAGTACTGAACCGGTACCCTAATCCTTGATCAAACAACCTAAAAGTCAGCTGCCAGTTTTGATTAAAAGCCAAAGTAATCTGGTTGTAATGTTCTTTTATATGCTTCGATTTCTGCTGTACATAAGGCGCTAATATTCTGTCTACTTTTGTTCGTGTGACTTTATAAACATTAATACCATTGCTTTTGGTGTCGATAGCGAAAAACTCAAGGGCGGCGATAGCGTCCTTTAATACAGGTTTGCCCGCTACACTGACAGAATAAACAAAGGTTTTACCACTAGATACTTCAAGGGTTATTTGTCCATTTGGAGAGGCGAGTTTATGTATATCTTCCAATGCGGAAACAGAAGAGCAACATAAGCTAGCAACGACGCAGCAGAGGATAGCGATAGTCTTTTTCATGCAAAACCTTTATTGATACAGGGGAAATATTGAAAAAAGTGAGCCAGAAGGCTCACTCATTGAACGCTGCTGAAAAGCTAGCAACCTGCAGAATTATAAGTTAACACTGATGGCAGCCTTACCTTGCCAAGGGAGCCGCATTACTGGTTTGTTTTCCGGTTTGATAGCCACCTCAAAAGCCTCTCCTTTGCGGCTAACACAAACGTCAAAATTATCTCTAAATGCACGCACATTGTTCAAACACATTTCGTTCCAAGAGCTCGGTAGGAACGGGGCAACAGAGAACTGTTTAAATCCTGTCGCTTCAATACCGAAAATCCCTTCCGTTACCACTCTGCCATAAAGCGCACTTTCTGCTGAGAGGTGTCGCTGATTGCCTTCGGGCCAAGCTTCTACTGCATAGGGAACATGCTCACCTAATAATCGTTTTCGAGAGTAATACTTGAAGTAGCGCATCGCTGTATCCGTTTCACCTGCAGCAAAAATCCCTCTAAATGCATACAGTGTAGCGCGGTCCCAAAACGTATTATTGCCGGCTTCACTATAAATACCATCAGCGCTCCAAAGCTTATCCGATAGTAAGGCATCTAAGGTTCCCTGCTTACGGTCGAAAATTCCCATAGTAAGTGGCAGTGCAATCCAAGCTCGTAGCTTTTCATTTCCTTCAAAGTAGCGATAGGTCTCAAAGCCTTGTACGTTAGCACCAAAGTATCTTTCGATGGATGAACGAAGCTGTATTGCTCGCTGAGCATAACCTTTGGCAACATCTTTACGCCCTAATTCATTATTTAAGTGAACTGACGAAACGAGTGCGCCATAAGTCAGCATATTAGTGCTCAAGTTATACTGGCCTGACGGGAATCGGCCTTCGAGTTCATCGCTGTCCGAGGCAATAACCCCCTCTTTAGACATTTGTCTGTAACTAAACTCTATACACCAGTCTATTAAAGGCAATAGTGACTTAGCGTCCTTCTCATCACCATTGGCAAGCGCAAAACGACTGGCACCATAAGCGATCATTGCACAATCGCCACGATCGCCTGCGCCGTTCCAGATATCGATGCCTTCGGCAATAATCGAAGATGGGATTGCTGTATATTCAGGATTCATAAAGCGAGCAAAATGTTCATAGCTATTAATAGCTGACTCATTGCCATTTGCATTGCCTAAATAAGGGAAAAAAGGGTTAATATATTCAGCCTGATCGTTTGCCCAAATGGCAGCGTAATAACGACCTCCCCCTGGGCCATGCATCAATCCTCCTTTAGTACGATAAATACTTTCAGCCGCACGAATTTTTGAGAAGTTAAACATCTGATTAACGATAGGATCTGGAGTCACAAGCTGCAGGTTACCTGTCAGGCCTTCTATATATCGCTGGCGCTTATTAATTTCCTTATCAACCGAGACGTCATATTCCTGCCCCTGCTTTGTCGCCATATACTTAGCATTCACAATAACAGATTGGTTTGGCGTAAGAGTAAAACTGCCAGACTCTTCACTTTGTGCTTGAATATGATAAACACCATAAACACCGTTGCTTTTTTTAGTGTTAAATGAGTAGTCAAGTTCTGTAAGCTCTAAATCTATGTTTTTTGTACCGTTATTGGAAAATTTAAGCCTCTCAACTAACACAGGCAAATTGGTACTAGGAGAAAGTGTTCTTTCTAAAATAATGTTTTGGCCTAAAGTAGAAGTTAAGGTTAGTACGCCATCAAACTCAACATTGACTAGATTTTCTGCAACTGAAGCATCTCCGTTAATTGTCCATTTAGGTGATATTTCTAATGGAAAATCATGAATTAAGCTGGCATGAGTGTCGTTTGGTATAGTCCTTAACATCGGCCAAACAAGTTTCCGCTTTAAACTCAGATTACCTGCTGTATCACTACCGTAATAAATAATGGCAGACATTTTCTCACCACTAAACTCAAGATGATCTTCATGACTATCTTTAACTTGCCAACTAATTCTATCTTGCCCTAACTGCCAGCGGTTATCTAAGGTGTCGGCTAAATCACCGATAACATCACTTTCTTTAGCGAAAACCAGGTTATGGCAACAGCCTGCAACAACTAATGAGCAGATTAACTTTTTTAACACGAGATACTCCCAACTGCTTTGCAGCGCTTTTATCGTTCTTATTCACCTTATTTCAACAAATTATCGTAAATTTAACTCTTGATATTTTGACTAAAACTTATCGAAAAATAACATTTTGAGTGAATTTCACTTTGTATTTGTCATCAGTATTCAATTACAACTCAGTTGTTCTGAATTTTTTTGATGGTAAAATCAACTCAAAGCCTGCTCAATCTCTTTTTGAGGATTCACTATTGAATTTCTAAACTGCAGTGGAGTCATATTGAACTCTCTTTGAAATATGTCATAAAAGCGACTGATAGAACCGAACCCAGCTTCTAGTGCTATATTCAATACAGGGTTATTGGTATCAACTAACAGCGCCTGAGCATGCTGTAACCGTAATTGATTGATGTACTGCTTAATTGAAATCTTCATTATCCCTTGAAATAATTTCATTACATAATTAGGATGCAAGCCTGTTAACTTGGCAACGTCATCAATAGTAATTTTTTGGTCATAGTTATCAGCGATATATTTTAAGATAGTTTGGATATGCGGCAGTCCACTGACTAAGGACTTACGATCTTGCTTATTTGAGTTTCTGTTGAGATCAAAAGTGCTATAGGACTCCATAGACATCCGACGTATACGATTACGTATTTCATCTATCACCTGCATTGTTAGATAGATCTCTTTCTTTTGCAGATCGTCTTGCCAAAGTTGAGTGATAACCTTATCGCTCGCGTGAAGGTTTTCTGCTACCAGTACTTCTCCGTGTAAAATGTTACTAATGAAATCATTGGACATTTTCCAGGATAAAAACGCATTGAGTGGTATGTATATATTCACCATCTCACCGTCGCCCTCATAAGCAACCATTTGATGAGGTATCGAAGCCCAAAAAAGGATCATTTTACCTTCAGGTACACTGATGTGTTTGCCATTGATCAAATAGTCTGCGCTACAATTAAACAGATAGTTAATTTCAATATGCCCATGCCAATGGCTAGTTGGCATTATCTCTGGTTTATGACGTTGAAAACCGAAGTTACTTTCATGAGCCTGTGTTTCTAATGGGCTGTTTTCTTTAAATTTTATCCTGTTTACCCAATCAAGCATTTTTATTCTCATTGTCGTGTTGATCGTAATAACAACTTAACCGAAAATTAACATGCCAACAACGCTATAACATAAAACAGGAATTAATAGTGTTTAAACAGGAGTAATAGAATTATTACTCTTCATAATTGCTTTTCCATAATGAAATCAGCGCTACTGAGCAGCAAAATTGACTTAAAGGTTAGCTTTAGAGAAGTTTTACCGACCTTACAGGAGGTGTTCTTTATCTAGTTTTGGTTATATCTATGTAACTAAGGCTAAACAGAGATTTAGCAAAAGACGGATTTCTTGTTTTAAAAATGGAAAGTAGGTAAATAAAATGACTCAGTTCATTCGAGGCTTAAGCGCTTTACTCATGGTTGGCGCTATCTGTTCATGCTCAAAACAATCATCGCCAGGATCCACTACTGGGGAGCTAGTTAAAAATAAGGCACCACTTGAGGATTCTAAGCTTATAAAGCCGAATATTTTGTGGATCTATGTTGAGGATATATCACCTCATTTAGGCAGCGATGGTGAACCTCTAGTTCATACCCCTACACTTGATCAAATCGCATCACAGGGCACCAAGTTTACCAATACCATTATGCCTGCGCCAGTCTGTTCAGCGGGACGCTCAGCAATGATGACTGGCATGATGCAAACAACGACTGGCGTGCATAACCACCATAGTGCACGAACGCCAGAGTCGGCCTTTTTTCTTCCTAAAGAAATAAAAACACTGCCGGAATTATTTAAAGATGCCGGATACTACACGTTTAACAGCGGTAAAGATGATTACAATTTTAGCTATAACAGAGAAGAGCTTTATGAAGGTGATTATGCCAAACACCCCCTTTATGGACAGTCTGGGTTGAAAATGGATTGGAGTGACCGCCCCGATAAAAGCCAACCATTTTTTGGGCAAATCCAACTAAAAGGCGGTAAGCAGATATTTAGTCGCACTTTCAAAGACAAAATTAAATATCCAATTGATCGGGCGCAAATTCAGTTACCGCCCTACTACCCAAATGATCCTGTTGTCATAAATGAATGGGCACGTTATTTAGAGTCGATGGAAATCACTGACCGGGAAGTCGCTACTATCTTTGAGAAATTAGAAGCGGATGGTGAATTAGAAAATACTTTAGTCTTGTTCTTTGCCGATCACGGTACTCGTTTTTTACGCCATAAACAGTTTTTGTACGAAGGTGGGATTAAAGTCCCCTTTATTGCATATTGGAAAGGACAACCAAATATAGTGAAAACAGCACAAAGGGATGAGCTGATCAGTGGGCTTGATATCAGTGCCACTTCACTTGCTGTTGCGGGTATTCAAATACCTGACTATTTTGAGGGTAAAAACCTTTTTGATCCACAATATAAAGCTAAAGAATTTGTGATTTCAGCTCGAGACCGCTGTGACTTTACCATAGACAGGATCCGCTCTGTTCGGACTGAACGCTTCAAATATATTAAAAATTTTTACCCCGAACGCTCGGGTATGCAGCCAAGCTATCGTGATGAATGGAAACTGACTCAAGTGAGTCGAGCACTCTACGAGCAAGGAAAACTCAACCCGGTACAAGCAAAACATTTTGAACCGACTCGTGAACCAGAAGAGTTATATGATCTTGTGAACGATCCCCATGAAATCAACAATCTTGTTTCGAATAAAAAGTATGCACAAGAGCTTATTAAGCATCGCAATATACTAAACCTTTGGATTAAAAATAGTAACGACTTAGGTCAGTATCCAGAGCGAGAAGAGTCTTTGAAATTGATGCTAGGGATTTGGGGCGATACCGCAATTAATCCAGAGTTCGATAAGCTTCGAAAGCAATACCCTAAGCTATCGGGCTCACAGTACCCACTTAAGAATGCACGTTTTGAAAAAGTTGAACAACTCTAACTCGTAGCAGTTGGTTTATGGTCAACGCCAAAAACCAACTGCGACTCAAGTCTATCTACCTGGCAAACAAGAAGAATCCACCTGATACCTAACAGTAAAAGCTTTTCACAACAATTTGGTTACTTACCCCAAGGGTTTGTTGGATCTTGTGAAGGAGCAGAACGTTTACCCGCTGAACGCTTATTTTGTGCATACGAGTCTTGGGCTTTAGGCTTATCTTTACCGTAACGCGGTCGCTGCCCGCTATTTTTCATCGCTTTATAATTTTCTTGCGCTTTTGCACGCATTTCAGCGACCAGTTCTACCGTCAACTTTTGTGGTTGACGAGGTACTATTCCATTAGCGTATCCACGCTCTCTAGGTTTTAGCTCCATTTGCTGCTCACTGCCTTTGGGCATACGCTTGAAGCGGTAAAGATAAAAGCTTTCAACCCGCTCTCTGGCCCACTCAGTCTTCTTTAGAAACTTGACACAAGCTTCCATGTTTGGATTCAAGTTAAAACATTCTAACCTAAGCGCTGCGTACAGCACTTTAAAGTCATAAAACTTGATGAGTTCTGTAAGCATGGTTTCCAAGTTAAGACCGTGCAAAGGGTTGTTCTTTTGATGTTCAAGCATGGGGCGTTCAATCATGGGATGTCCAAATCGCTGATAATGTACTGAGCGTTATATAACTAACGAGACCATTTAAGTAACGGCCAAAATATACTTTTAATAATAACAAGAAAATGACGTTATCACCCACTTCAAATTCAATTGCCTATCAATAAAATAGACAAAAGCCCTTAAAACCGTCTTATTTCGAGTAATTCCGTGTTGCTTGCTCGACATATAACCACCGATGTCTGTATAATCCGCGGCTGTTTTACCTTGGCAAATGCTTGTCTTTAGTAAGGCTTGCGATTATCTGCTTAGCTTTGAATACTTAACCTTTCAGGATATTCCATTGATCTCTACCGCAAACATCACCATGCAGTTTGGCCCTGAGCCACTGTTTGAAAACATCTCCGCAAAATTTGGCAACGGCAACCGTTATGGTTTAATCGGTGCAAATGGCTGTGGTAAGTCAACTTTCATGAAGATCTTAAGTGGTGAACTTGCGCCTACTTCTGGCAACGTGTCAATCACACCAGGTCAAAAAGTCGGTACATTAAGCCAAGATCAATTTGCGTTTGAACAGTACAGCGTTATTGATGCTGTTATTCAAGGCGATCCGAAGCTATGGGAAGTTAAAGAGGAGCGTGAGCGCATCTACTCCCTGCCAGAAATGAGTGAAGAAGATGGCATGAAGGTCGGAGAGCTTGAAAGTGAATTTGCTGAAATGGATGGCTACAGTGCAGAAAGCCGCGCAGGCGAAATCCTAATTGAAGCAGGTATAGAAGAAGAGTATCACTTCGGTTTAATGAGCCAAGTCGCACCGGGTAAAAAACTACGTGTTTTACTGGCACAAGCATTATTTTCAAACCCAGATATTTTGTTACTCGATGAGCCAACCAACAACTTGGATATCCACACCATCAGTTGGTTGGCTGAAGAGCTAAACAAACGCAAGTGCACTATGATTATCATCTCGCACGACAGGCACTTCTTAAACACTGTCTGCACGCATATGGCGGATATTGATTACGGTGAACTGCGTGTTTACCCTGGCAACTACGAATACTTTCTTGAAGCAGCAGGGCTTATTCAAGAGCAACTTCTGGCAGGTAATGCCAAGAAAAGCGCTGAAATGGCTGAGCTTCAAGACTTCGTAAATCGCTTTGGTGCAAATGCTTCAAAAGCTAAGCAAGCAAGTTCACGCGCAAAGAAATTAGAAAAAATTTCCCTTGATGAAGTAAAATCTTCTAGCCGTATGACGCCATCTCTACGTTTTGATGAAAGCAAGAAAATGCACCGCCAAGCATTAGTAATCGAAGAGCTCGGTCATGGGTTTGACGGCGAAATGCTATTTAAAGGTGGTGAGCTGATCTTAGAAGCTGGTGCAAAGCTTGCGGTAATTGGCGAGAACGGTGTAGGTAAAACCACCCTGCTACGCTGCTTAGTCAATGAACTGGCGAACAAGCAAGGTGTGATAAAATGGTCTGAAAATGCAGCCATTGGTTATTGCCCACAAGACAGCAATAAAGATTTTGATAACGACTTGTCGTTATTTGATTGGATGTCGCAATGGCGTACTCCACGTCACAACGATTTAATGGTTCGCGGTATGTTAGGTCGCCTCTTATTCACAGAAGACGATGCTAACAAAAAAGCACGCAATTGCTCTGGTGGTGAGAAAAACCGCCTATTGTTTGGTAAGTTAATGATGATGGACATCAACGTGCTGGTTATGGATGAGCCAACCAACCACATGGATATGGAAGCAATTGAAGCGTTAAACAATGCGCTAAAATTGTTTGAAGGTACTTTGATATTTGTGAGCCACGACAGAGAGTTTGTTTCGTCTCTAGCAACTCACATCATTGATGTCAGGGATCAGAAGCTAATTAACTTCCACGGTACCTTTAATGAGTACATGGCTAGCCAAGCAGAATCCCTAGCAAATAAAGCTTAGCCATTAAACAGCTTTGTGCGGCGCTATAGCTAAGCCTAAAAGCCATTTGAACTTTCAAATGGCTTTTTTAATACTTATCGTCATTGCTGCTAACCAAAACAAACGATAATGCTAGCGGCAGTTTCTGGGATCTGCATATTGATAAGGCTAGCCATCACAAATAGCACTAAAATGGTAACGGCTAATGCAGCTAACGTTATCACGATATAACGCAGTAATGTTTTCACTCTTTATCCTTTAGTAAAGCTAAGCAACTGCTTGCGTATGCAAGGATCGAGTTTCTCTATGGCGTAGCGTAAAGTACCACGCTGCATGCTATTAATATTATTTTTAAGATAGCGAATAACATCCTCTTCATGCTCTACTGCTGCGACTTTAAGTAACCAACCGACACTCTTTTGAACAAAGGGATCTTCATCTTTAAGTAAGCGATCGCAGTTTTCAAATATAAGCAGCTTTGACAGCCTAAAAGTACTTTTACCTATCTTGCGCTTAATAAATTTAACCCACACCACATTAGATGCGCGGCGACACCAAGGGTTAGTCGACTTAGACCAACCTTGAGTCGATTCAATCAAATGCGGTCTAGAAAGCATATATTGATAGATGGTTTTGATACAAAGATCGTCAACATGAGACCAGTTAGATACATAATGCTCCAGCCAATACTCAAAACGCAATAACAGCTTTTCATCATAATGACGTTTAACAAACTTATTAATCAGTCCAAATGCGAGTAGCACCTCTTCGGTATACTTAGCATGCTCAAGGATGTGCTCTGTTAACGCTAAATACCCATTAGCCTCTAACTGAGTCTGCTCAGCTTGAAACTCTTGCACAAGCTGTTTAATCATTGGCGCTTTAACACCAATGAAATTCACTTCATGGCTGAAAAATCTCGCCATCGCAGTCACATTCTCGGCCGTGCTAACGGCCTTAAGCCGAGCCAGTAACTCTCTGTGATAAGCACGGTATTGATTACAGTTCGTCATGGGCATAGCACTCCTTGAGCTTAACGAGACATCAATATACTACTATCGAATCTAATAACAAAAAGCCCATCAAAAGATGGGCTCAATAGTAAACATTTTGACCGAGTAAACGATTGGCTTACATTTGATCCTTACGCGCTTTGTGAAGCTTTTTGTAACTTTCAATCAATCTTAAATGCGGTTCAATTCCTTCGAGCTTCATACTGGTTTCAGTCAATCCATAAAATTTAACATCGCCATTAACTGAACCGACAACGTTTTCCATCACCTCTTTACCAAACATTCGAGTAAAGTTGCTAAGGAAATCCTCTAGTTCTAACTCTTCGTCCATTGCAACTTCAAGCACTGCGCTCACGGCTTGATAGAATAAGCCTCGTTCAACCGTATTGTCGTTGTATTGCAAAAATTCAGCCACCAACTCCATAGCATCTTCAAGCTCACCCAGAGCTAAGTAGATAAGAATTTTAAGCTCAACAATCGTTAATTGGCCCCAAGGCGTATTTTCATCAAATACAATACCGATTAAAGTCGGTATATCAGTTTGATTGTCGAGTTGGCTCTCTTCAAGTCGTTCAACCAAATCAGCCAGTTCCGCATCACCTAATCGATGTAGATTGAGGATATCTTCACGGTAGTGCAATGATTTATTGGTGTTATCCCAAATAAGATCTTCAACTGGGTACACCTCTGAGTAATCAGGTACTAGGATACGACAAACTGACGCGCCGAGTTGATCGAACTCTGCAATGTAGGCCTCTTTACCAATTTCAGCCAAAATCCCAAACAGACTCTCTGTTTCCTCTTCGTTAGTGCCAGAGAAATCCCATTCACAAAAATCAAAGTCAGATTTACTGCTAAAGAAGCGCCATGAGATAACACCTGTAGAATCGATAAAGTGATCGACAAAGTTCTCTGGTTCTGTCACTGCCATGCTATCAAACGTCGGCTTTGGCACATCATTCAAGCCTTCAAAGCTTCGACCTTGGAGAAGTTCCGTTAGGCTTCGCTCAAGCGCAACTTCAAAACTCGGATGCGCTCCAAATGAGGCAAAGACGCCGCCAGTACGGGGATTCATTAAGGTCACGCACATCACTGGAAATTGGCCACCCAATGACGCATCTTTAACGACCACTGGGAATCCCTGTGCTTCAAGGCCTTGAATACCCGCTAATATACTTGGGTATTTTTCTAATACAGCCATAGGCACTTCTGGTAATACAATCTCTTGTTCGATGATTTGTCTTTTAACTGCACGTTCAAAAATCTCTGACAAGCACTGAACTTTAGCTTCAGCCAAGTTATTACCTGCGCTCATGCCGTTACTTAAGAAAAGATTTTCAATTAGATTAGATGGAATGTACACCGTCTCGCCATCCGAATGGCGAACATAAGGAATTGAACAGATCCCACGCTCAATCATCCCAGAGTTCGTATCAATCAGGTTTGAGCCCGCCAGCTCACCATCAGGATTATAAATCCCAAGACAGTGTTGATCCAAAATACCAGCGGGTAGTGAATCATCATCTTCTAGCTCAAACCATTTCTCATTGGGATAATGCACAAACTCGCTGTTGGCAACCTCTTCTCCAAAGAACTGATCGTTATAAAAGAAGTTACAGTTTAAACGTTCAATGAATTCACCAAGGGCCGAACATAATGCACTTTCTTTAGTTGCACCTTTACCATTGGTAAAACACATAGGCGATGCGGCGTCGCGAATATGTAAAGACCAAACGTTTGGAATAATGTTACGCCAAGAGGAGATCTCTATCTTCATTCCCAGATCAGCAAGCATGCCCGTCATGTTGCTAATGGTTTGTTCAAGTGGTAAATCTTTACCTAAGATATAGGTGCTAGCATCCGCATCCGCCTGCCCCATTAACATTGCGTTAGCGTCAGTGTCTAGGTTTTCTACTGTTTCAATTTTGAACTCTGGTTCAGTCTGAACGACTTTTTTCACAGTACAGCGGTCGATAGAACGTAATATACCGGTTTTATCTTTCTCAGATATATCATCTGGCAGTTCTACTTGGATTTGAAAGATCTGGTTGTAGCGATCTTCTGGATCGACAATATTGTTCTGAGACAGACGGATATTATCAGTTGGAATATCTCGTGCTTTACAGTACACCTTGACGAAATAAGCAGCGCATAGTGCTGAAGACGCTAAGAAGTAATCGAATGGACTAGGTGCAGAACCATCGCCTTTATAGCGAATAGGCTGATCGGCAGTGACGGTAAAATCATCGAACTTGGCTTCAAGTCTAAGATTATCGAGAAAGTTTACTTTGATTTCCATTAAATAATGTCCAGAGTCGTGCGCTGTAAATAGGCTAGCGTGTCTTAATATAGGGAATTATCGGTGTTTTTAAGGCAATAGTCTTGGGTTAATTAACTAAAAGCACCAATTAGATCACTATCAGATCCTCATAAGCTATAAATGAGTCATTTCCATACAGCTTCAACTGCTATGTTAACGACTAGACTAAAAGAACATCAGTCATACAAAAATAATAGCAATCGACCTCTAGCTTATGGGTTTAGCTACAGTCACCGCTTGTCTCCATTGTTGTAGTTCAAAAAAACAAACTACAGTAGCAACAAGCTGCTCTATATCATCAATCTTAGAGTTATCTAGCTGCTGCAAATATTCAGCAGCCTTCTCTGAGCTATCAAACTGCTCCAGCAAATTAGCCATATTGAGCCCAACAGTAACTAGCTTTTCATTAGCACGAAGTGCCAATATTCCTTTTGTCGTTTCAATATTACACAGTTGCTTTCTTTCTCGGCCGATATTGAATCCTTGCAGCTGACTTATCTGCAAGCGACGCTGCATCTGTACCACAAAGTATTTTGAGGGTTTTACAATTTTGTAGTGCACTGCTTTAACTGTATTCTTTTGAATAGACTTTATTGATAATCTCGCGATGTACTCCTGACTAGGTTCTGGGATCAACATAAAGCCTAACCACAACTGCAATGCAGTTATAAGATGTACTAAGGCATTATTAAAACTGGTGATAGGCTCAAAAACTGCCAAATTATTAAGTCCCAACGCGGACAGAAAAAAGACTGTACCAAACAGAACGATAGGAGTTTTGGAGCCAGCTCTGGTTAGTAGTAAACCACTGACAAACCCCGCACCGAATAGAACTAAAAATAGCCACTGCCATATAGGAATAGCTAAAAACAGACTATTAGCAAATAAAAAACCTAAGCTTGAACCGAGAATCGCGGCGATAAGGAAACTTTTAAGTTGTTTAGTGAAACCTATTTGAGTAGAGAAAATTGATATAAATATACAACCTAGCAACAAAGCTGCGGGCGCACTTTGGAACCCAGAAAAGTACCAATATAGTAACGAAAAAGAGATAACCCAAAATACCCGGGAAGATGCTACAGCAACTATTTGCCAGTTTGTTGGCGTTAAACTCCTAAGTCTACGATTACTCGTCTTTGGGATCTTTCTTGAAGAAATTAGCTGTTTATAAGCAACGCGATAATCCTTTATCAAGTGCTCAACTTTTTCATCCAGCAATAACTGGGACGTAGCCGATAATGGTACAGTATGAGCGGCGTCTGACAACTCTGTAGCTAACAACAATTTTGATAAGGCAAGTTCTAAACTATTAGCATGGAGCCCAATTTTCACTGACTCAATTGATGCAGGAACTAAAGTCTCCAACGCTTGTAAAATGTCTAATTGGTACCGGTTATCCTTGATTGAGTTCTTGGTTATTTGCGTCAATTTTTCTAACTGTGCATACAATTTATTGACTTCATAATTAGGTTTAGTTCCCAGAGTGGCAAAAAAGGAAAATAGGATCCCTAGACTGACTTCAGAGACTCGGTTTGCAATCGTCTGCAACATATCTTGCGAGTTACTGACTAACAAGAGACTATGGCGTCAATAGCTAGTTTTAAGCTTTTGGCGCTTCCCACAAAACACCATCTCTTAGCATCGAATTTAGGATCACAACCATCTTTCTTACGCATGCAATAATCGCGACTTTCTTAGGTTTTCCTGCGGCAACGAGTCGCTGATAAGTCTCTTTAAAAACGGGGTTGGATTGTATTGCTGACATCATTGCCATGTACAAAACGGTTCTAACTTGATGTCGCCCTCCCTGGATTTTTCTATGGCCTTTAAAGCGTCCACTTTCTTTATTCATCGGTGCTACACCAACCAACGAACTGGCTTCTTTGTTATTAATATAGCCAAGCTCTGGTAGGTTACTGATAATGGATGCTGCGGCAATTTTACCTATTCCTTTCATGCTTTGCAGGATAAGGTTTTTAGCTTGATAGTCAGCGTTCGATTCGATGAGTTTAACGATTTTATCTTCTATCTTCGTTATCTGATTTTTGAAGACCGTTAAGATTGGCTTGATCGTCATTGCAAGCTCTTGAGGGAGAATTTGAAGCCGATTCTTTTCCATCGTTTGCATGACCAAAAGCTGGCTCCGCCTTCCTACGAGATCGCTCATAGCCTGCATGACATCAGGCTTTAGCGTTGATAGCCTAGGTTTAATCGCTTCACTGTAATGAGCTATCAGCTGTGCGTCTAGCTTATCTGTTTTAGCGCGTTGGCCTATTGCTCCAGCAAAGCGTTTAATGTGAACCGGATTGGCTATCACGAAGGGTAAATTGGCGTTAGCACAAGCCATGATAAAGGGCATCTCAAGACGTCCTGTCGCTTCAATGACAATACGCTCAGGATGGTACTTTTTAATGAGGCGCACTGCTTCTTTAATCCCTTTTTCATCGTTAGAAACGGTGAAATAGATATCTAGTGGTCGAATATAAATGTCGAGTTGGTACTTACCAGTATCGACACCAACGTTAATGTTTTGATTAGTTTTTGATTTCATAATAAGCTAACTCTTGCTTGCAAATGCGGGTTCGAGACCCAGTAGACTATTCGAGTATTTTGCTTGGAGTCGTTTGTCGCGTTCTTTCTTGTTATCGGTCTCTCGATAGAGGATCCATCATTCAATCGAACTACGACAAATGAAAGCTTTAGTTGCAGCTAAAGCCTGGGTCTCACATTACCCGAAACTGGGAATTAAGTGTAATTAGGTGGGTTTATTATCCATACAAGCCATTTATGGCGATTAAGATGAATGTTGAACAAGTGACGTTAAAAATATATCGCTCATTATTTTTTCTTAATAATGAAGGTAAGATAAGTGCTGCTGTGATAAAAGCGATGCCAAAAGAAAATAACCACGGATCATTGATAAGATAGTTATATGCAATAATACCAAGTGGCACAGCGAGTAATGTGCCTTTTAAACGAGAAAGACCTCTATCTATCACACCGCCAAAACTGCCAACTAAAGTAATTAATAGCGCTGTTGTCGTTGCCCAAGAAGGGCTTTCTAAATCTAAATACATTGCCGTCAATGTACAGCCCGACAATGCCAAACCCATTCTAATGCCAGCCATGACTTCGGCATTAGTAAAATCTGGAATTAGCCAACGCCAACTTGAGATCTTACTTGGCGACAGTGCCATTATTCAATAACAACAGAAGCGGTAGAACCGGAAAACAGATGCAACTGCTGTACTCGTTGCTGATCATCAAATTCAATGGTTACAGGCACTCGTTGCGCTAATCGTATCCAAGGAAATGTTTGCTGTACATCTGGTAACTGTTGGCTCCCTTTGGTCTCATTGTTATTATTGATCCCGCGCGCAATACTGATCACTGTCCCGTTTAGAATAATGTCGTCTCGCCCCATCAAACGTATTCTGGCCTTTTGACCAGATCGCAACTCTCTTATGCGAGTTTCCTCAAAATATGCCTTAACTGTAAAACTATTGAGATCGATAAGTGCAAGCACCTGCTGCCCAGGTGTAACCACCTGACCCTGGGTAAAGTCTAGAGCTGATATGTAACCTGCATGCGGTGCATAAATCTTTGTACGCTTAATATTGAGCTGTGCTTGGGAAAGATCTGCTGTTAACACTTTTACCTCAGCTTGCTGCTCTTTTACCGAAGTATTTGCTTTTTCTCGTTCATCTTCTGATACCAGATTGCCTCTGATCCCCAATAGCCGCAGTTCTTCGTCTTGCAATAGCTTTAACTGATACTCCCCCTGCTCTAGCGCCGCCCTTGCTTTAGCCAATGCAATAACTTGATCATCTCCCTCTAGTTCAAACAGTAATTGATCTTTACTCACTCTCTCGTCAGTGCTCACGTGTATTTGCTTTACCTTACCGGCAATTTGACTTGCAATATGAGAAATATCAGCATGAACACGCGCGTCACGCGTCCAAGGTGAAACCATATAGAAAACCCATAGGTAATAACTAAACCCAATAGATGCTAATACCAGTATAATAGTCATCACTAAGGCTCTATCTATTTTCATATCGGCCATCTCAATAAAGCAACCCGACCAAAATGAACCAAGGTAATAGTTAAGATCCAAGTTGATACGGCAACATAGCCACTTAACTCAACTGGAATGGCAATAATATGGAAAAATTTGGACTTTCGAGCTGATAGCCAAAATACAGATCCCCAAAAGAACGTCACAAAAAATGGCGTAATATAAAGGCTACCAAACAACGAAGTTTCGAACATATAGATATTCCCTATCTGTTGTCCCAAAGAGCAATACTTGTAAAGTGTTATAATTTTCTAGTGATAACCCTAAGTATTTAAAATTGAATTACTGATTAAAGTTATAGACTTAAAGTAGTACTTTTGCCTATAAATTTGACGAATAACTAACAGAGGTGCAGTTTACCTCGTCACGTAAAATGTCATTCTACAAACGAACTGTGATAGATATTGTATTGGGGAGACAATAGATAAAATTTTGCGTTCAAAGGGACTAGAGCGCTACTGCATAATTATATTATAACTGCTGAACTGCTAAGGTCTTGAGTGCTTACTAAGGGATAGGCTAATCTAGCGTATTTAAGACTTATTTATGCTTCTCGCTCTACTCTGCACTCATATGAGCCCATCTCAAACTCTCGGCAGATCCACGGCCTATTTTCGTAAATAGAACACATCAAAGTTTCTCTATCGAGGGCGGCGCACCAACCATCATCTAAACGAAGCATTGTTTCAGCACCCCATTCATCGGTCGCTATATAGGTTTCTGGAACGCCAGTATCAGTGATTATCATCACTTCTAACCGACAACAGCATGCTTGGCAGTTAGAACAAGTGACTTCAGGTTCAGATACATTCTTAATGTTAATGG
Source organism: Shewanella piezotolerans WP3 (assembly GCF_000014885.1). Lineage (NCBI taxonomy): Bacteria > Pseudomonadati > Pseudomonadota > Gammaproteobacteria > Alteromonadales > Shewanellaceae > Shewanella > Shewanella piezotolerans. Next base: position 2,558,974 of record NC_011566.1, on the reverse strand, counting down.
TCATGCGGATCACAATATTGAATAATCGTACATTTTACCTCAAATCTGTGCAATTAAACACGCAGTAATGGCAATAACCATCCACGAGATGGTTAAATGATACCGAAACAAAATCACAGTACTTTAAAGCTAAGGACTGTATTTTTTCATGTACGGTTTATTCAGTATGCTTCTAGCCAAGCCTTGACTGGCGACTATAACAGATAATATTTATAGATAGCTTTACAGCTCAAACAAAACGTCAGAACAGATAATGTACTTAACACCTTTAGTGATTGGTACCGAACTATGAATACAATGCGACGGGTGCATTAGGTGTGGAAAGCACAGCACACTACCAGCGGGGGTTATAATATCCACATTATTAATTTGATCATGCGCTTTTGCTGGTTTGGAAGCACCTTCAGCATTAACCAAGAAACGGGTCTCTGCGCCTTAAAATTCTTCACTCAATAGCATCAAGAATGTCATTTGACTAAAGCGCTCAGGATAAGCGTTAGCAATAAGTTCATTATCTATAATACGAATCCCTGGCCACGCACCATCTGATGCGGCTTAAAATAATCATCTTGTCCATATCGATAAAATCGAAAGCGGGCGTTTGTCCCTAACGCTTTACTACCGTTAAATAACCTTTGTCTGTCGCCCATTAAATGTGCAATACGTTGCCAGATTATTCCATCAGTCTGCTCATTTACAATCCATGTAAAGCTATCATTATGGCGTCCGCTTCTCGGTAACGAAACCGCTGTATCCGGCAAAAATTCAAGTTGTTCACTAATTTCGATAAGACTACTACACTCAGTTTTAGACAACACATTAAGCAATTGAAATGCGCCGGGCACCTCTTGCAGCTCCTTTACATCTACCTGCATTGAAGAATATTCAACACTCAAATTGGCAGGATTTTTATTAGTATTTTCCCATATTGGCAATGCAGCATGCTCAGCCCCCATCTCAAATACTGCAACATAGAAAGGATTTAGGTCTATTTTCTAGATTCATAACGTTTTTACTATATTTTTGATTTCGAACTGCAAATAGCAAGTATCTTCTATTTGCCATGAATTAATTTAGTAGCCGATATGCGCACATGCATGCGAACTTAGCGCTTATTTACTGAATACTCTTACCAGGGAAAACTGTCGGTGATCCGCAGGCCTCCATGAAAGCCAAATCCACTTTGTTTGGCACCAACCCACGAGCCAGCGCCTCCATTTGCTGTGCAATATCTGCTCCACCAAATACCAAAGCACTCAACCCGTATGGGCTATTGTTGGCTCGATCTATAGCTTCAGAAATATCATTAAAACGGCTTATCGCGACAACAGGGCAAAGGTTCCATCTTGTGCTAGTAACATATCAGTAGTGATATTAGTTACGACTGTTGGCTGAATAAAAGGCGGTTGATAATCAGCATGAACTAACAAGAATTTCGCTCCTTTTAGTTCAGCATCTTTAAGATGCGAAACAACTTTGCAGTGTTGTTTAGCATTAACCATTGGGACAATATTGACACCAAGTTTATCCCACGCCCCAAGCTGATATCGGCTAGCTAATGCCACTTCCTTTTGTTCAAACTCTTCAGCAATGCGTTGTTCGACGTAAATACGCTTGGTGGAGGTACACATCTGTCCGGCATTTTCAAACGAGCTTGCGACAGCAAATTGCACCGCTTTGTCAATATTAACACTAGCCATCACGATCATGGGATCGTTACCGCCTAGCTCCATGACTAACCTTTTAAGTGATGACGCGGCGCTCGCCATAATGTGTTTACCTGCTGCTAATGAACCAGTAAAGGCCACCATTTTGACATCACAGTTCACTAATGCTGTACCGGTATCACCACCATAGGCTATCTACAATAAACCATCAGGCAATACTTAATTTAGCGTTTTGACAAACAGATCTGCAACTAAAGGCGTCTCCTTCGAAGGTTTTAAAATAACGCTATTACTGGCCATTAGAGCTGGCAGTAGTAAGTTATTAGCCATGGCCAATGGGTCATTCCAAGGAGAGAGCTGTGATCGGCCAATCGCTGTCACTTATGAAATTACCAAGTTTGGCCGTACCGCTTTAGACATTTTGGAAAAGCTCAAGAGTTGGACTGAAGATAATCATTTTTAGTGTTGATGTCATACAACAAAAAACCGCACTGCCTTTGTTGGAAATGCGGTTTTGATGGAGGTTAGTTAGCAGAGAGTAAACACAAAGGTTTAAACACTCAACTTAGCAATCAAGTACGTCAGTTGGTACCCTCACCCAGCCTTCCATTAACACTCGCGCACTTCGGCTCATCACTGCTTTGTTTACTTTCCATTGGCCTGCGACTTGGCTAGCTTGCGCGCCCACTTTAAGCGTACCTGACGGATGACCAAACAGCACTGACTCACGTTCTACATTACCAGCGGCTTGGCTTACCAAGGTACCTGGTATCGCCGCCGCGGTGCCAATAGCCACAGCTGCGGTGCCCATCATTGCATGGTGTAGCTTCCCCATAGACAATGCGCGTACATTTAGGTCAATATCTTCCTTGTCTATCGCCTTACCGCTAGAAGATACGTAATCGATAGGCGCTGCCACGATAGCGATCTTTGGTGTGTGCTGGCGAGCCGCGGCTTCATCAATGTGCTTTATAAGACCCATTTGCACTGCACCATAAGCTCGGATAGTTTCAAACATGCTCAGGGCTGCCTGATCGCTATTTATCGCTTCTTGTAACTCTGCACCGCTATAACCTAAATCCCTTGCATTGATAAATATCGTTGGAATGCCTGCATTGATCATCGTCGCTTTCACACTGCCACTTGATACGATATCGGTTGGTAAAACCAAATCATCTACCAGATTACCGGTAGGGAACATAGCACCTTCACCATCGGCAGGATCCATAAACTCGACCTGTACTTCTGCCGCAGAAAAGGTCACTCCATCTAATTCAAAATCACCCGTTTCCTGCACTTCACCATTGGTCATAGGCACATGGGCGATAATGGTTTTACTGATATTTTTCTGCCAAATCCGCACAACAGCAATGCCATTATCTGGTACACGGCTCGGATCGACTAAGCCACTGCTAATCGCAAACGAGCCAACCGCAGCAGATAAATTGCCACAGTTACCACTCCAATCTACAAAAGGTTTATCAATGGCTACTTGGCCAAACAGATAATCAACATCGTGATCGGGCTCGTTACTCTTGTCCACAATGACCGTTTTACTGGTACTTGATGTCGCTCCCCCCATGCCATCAGTCTGTTTCTGGTAGGGATCTGGACTACCGATCACCCGCAGTAATAATGAATCCCTCACTTTACCAGCGATCTGCGCAGCAACAGGAAGATCAGTTAAGTTGAAAAATACGCCTTTACTCGTGCCACCGCGCATATAGGTTGCTGGCACTTTAATCTGAGGTGAATGTACTTTTTTAATTGTCATATTAGGTTACCGCTACAGTTCTTTATATATCCGAGAGTTAACTTTTATTGCTAAAGTAAACAACCGCGTAAATATCTGCATGTAAAGATCAGATAATTTGGTTTCTGTACTCTTAAAAACTAAAGTTAATCAGCATTGAGCTTCGATGCCAAAAAGCCACCGAAGCTATTAAAAATACAGCTACCTTCAACGATACGCTTTAACTTGCTGAAGACCCTATACTTTATGCGGCTGAAGACTCTAAAAAGTCTTGCGCGAAGCGCTGTAAAATCCCACCAGCTTCATAGATAGAGACCTCTTCGGCTGTATCTAATCGACACTTAACAGGGATCTCAACAATTTCACCGTTTTGACGAGTCATGATTACCGTTAATGCAGCTCCTGGTGTACGTTCGCCAATCACGTCATAGGTTTCAGTACCATCAATTTGGTAGCTATGGCGGTTCTCGCCATGAGTGAATTCAAGCGGTAGTACTCCCATCCCAACTAAGTTTGTTCGGTGGATACGCTCAAACCCTTCAGCAACGATAACTTCAACCCCAGCAAGGCGGACACCTTTAGCTGCCCAGTCTCGACTTGATCCTTGTCCATAGTCCGCTCCAGCGATAATGATCAATGGCTGCTTACGGTCCATATAAGTCTCGATCGCTTCCCACATACGTGATTCAACCCCTTCAGGTTCAATACGAGCATAAGAGCCCTGCTTGATTTCAACTTCGCCACCCTTCCCGATCTGGGTCACCATCTCGTTAAACAATTTTGGGTTAGCAAAGGTTGCACGCTGTGCTGTTAAATGATCACCGCGATGAGTAGCATAGGAGTTAAAATCAACTTCTGGCAGTCCCATCTTATCGAGATAAGCCCCAGCGGCACTATCTAGCATAATCGCATTAGAAGGCGATAAATGGTCAGTCGTAATGTTATCTCCCAATACTGCTAATGGGCGCATGCCTTTCATGGTTCTCTCACCTGCCAGTGCACCTTCCCAATAAGGAGGGCGGCGAATATAGGTGCTTTGTGGACGCCAATCATACTGAGGATCATTATCGGTGCCGTACTCAACTTTAATATCGAACATCGGCTCATAGACTTTTCGGAACTGCTCTGGCTTAACGCTTTTGGCAATTACCGCATCAATCTCTTCATCGGTCGGCCACAGATCTTTAAGCAAAATATCCTTGCCATCAGCATCAGTTCCCAGCACGTCTTTTTCGATATCAAAACGTATAGTGCCGGCAATGGCATAGGCAACCACAAGAGGTGGTGATGCTAAAAATGCTTGTTTAGCATAAGGGTGGATACGACCATCAAAGTTACGGTTGCCAGAAAGCACTGCCGTTGAATAAAGATCGCGTTCAATAACCTCTTTTTGAATAACAGGGTCGAGCGCGCCGCTCATGCCGTTACAGGTAGTACATGCAAAGCCAACAATTCCAAAACCAAGTGCTTCAAGTTCAGGTAATAAGTTGGCATCTTCAAGATATAACTGCACCGCTTTTGAGCCTGGAGCTAATGAGGTTTTCACCCAAGGTTTACGCGTTAAACCTTTAGCATTAGCATTACGAGCAAGTAAACCTGCAGCAATCACGTTGCGTGGATTAGAGGTATTGGTACAGCTGGTAATTGCCGCAATAATACACGCGCCGTCAGGCATCAACCCGTCTTCGTTTTCAACTACACCACTAATGCCTTTTTTAGCGAGATCACTGGTTGATACTCGGCGATGCGGATTTGACGGACCTGCGATATTACGGCCAACACTTGATAAGTCAAAACGCAGCACCCGTTCATATTCAACTTCGCTGAGCGTATCAGCCCAAAAACCCGCTTGTTTGGCATAGGTCTCGACTAACTTAACTTGCTTATCATCACGGCCTGTAAGTGTTAAATAATCTATGGTCTTATCATCGATGTAGAACATCGCTGCAGTTGCGCCAAATTCAGGCGTCATGTTAGAGATCGTTGCTCTATCGCCTAAAGTAAGATTGGCCGCGCCCTCACCGAAAAATTCTAGGTAAGTTGACACCACTTTCTCACTGCGCAAAAACTCAGTGATTGCCAAAACAATATCCGTTGCGGTAATACCCGCTTGGCGTTTACCCACCAGCTCAACACCAACAATATCAGGCAGACGCATATAAGATGGGCGACCAAGCATTACGCTTTCGGCTTCTAGACCGCCGACGCCAATAGCAATAACCCCTAATGCGTCAACATGAGGAGTGTGGCTATCAGTACCCACTAAAGTATCAGGGAAAGCGACACCGTCGCGGGCTTGGACAACGGGAGACATCTTCTCAAGGTTGATTTGGTGCATGATGCCGTTACCAGGCTGGATCACATCAATATTTTTGAACGCCGTTTTGGTCCAGTTGATAAAGTGAAACCTGTCATCATTACGTCTATCTTCAATGGCACGGTTTTTATCAAAAGCATCTTTCTCGAACCCCGCATGCTCTACCGCCAGTGAGTGATCAACAATAAGTTGTGTTGGCACTACGGGGTTAACTTTTGAAGGGTCGCCGCCTTTATCGGCTATGGCATCGCGCAGGCCCGCAAGATCCACCAAGGCTGTTTGGCCAAGAATATCGTGACAGACTACGCGCGCAGGATACCAAGGAAAATCCAAATCGCGTTTGCCTTCAATGATCTGCTTAAGGCTGTCGGTTAAGGTTTCTGGACTGCAGCGGCGAACTAAGTTCTCAGCATATACACGGGAGCAATACGGTAACTTTTTAAAGGCATTCGGACTGATGGCATTGACGGCCTCTTCAGTATCGAAAAAATCTAACTCGGTACCAATCAGGGGTTTACGGTAATTTGTGTTCATAGGGCGTTCCACATCAATGGTGATATTTAAGGCACTTTACTTTTAATTGAGATGAAAAATATAAACCTGAAAATATCTTTTATAATTATAATGATAAACTCAAAAGAGACAGTGGATGCTGTCTCTCTTACTGATCGCTATGACTATCTTTCACTGATAGGGGAAACCTTACGCGGCTCACTCCCAGTATAATCAGCACTTGGACGTATGATTCGGTTATTTGATCGTTGCTCCATCACATGGGCTGCCCACCCCGTTAAGCGCGAGCATACAAATATCGGCGTGAATAACTTAGTTGGGATCCCCATAAAATGGTAAGCCGATGCATGGAAGAAATCAGCGTTACAAAATAGTTTCTTGGTGTCCCACATGAACTCTTCACAAGCGACAGAGATATCATATAGCGATGTATCACCAAACTCGGCAGCGAGTTTTTCAGACCAAGCTTTAATAATCACATTACGTGGATCAGAGGTGCGGTAAATTGCATGGCCAAAGCCCATGATCTTCTCTTTACGCTCAAGCATACCGGCCATTTGCTCTTTAGCATCGCTGGGAGAGCTAAACTGCTGGATCATGTCCATTGCCGCTTCGTTTGCACCACCATGCAGTGGCCCACGCAGAGTGCCGATTGCACCAGTAATACAAGAATACATATCAGATAAAGTCGATGCACAAACGCGTGCAGTAAATGTCGATGCGTTAAACTCATGCTCAGCATAAAGAATCAAAGATACATCCATCACACGTCTATGTTGCTCAGAAGGCGCCTTACCATTCAATAAATGTAGGAAGTGACCGCCAATCGAATCTTCATTCGTCACACAATCAATCTCAACACCTTCATGGGAGAATTTGTACCAGTAACACATAATCGCCGGAAAAGCTGCCAGCAGTCGATTAGCAGCTTTGTTCTGCTCTGAAAAATCGACTTCAGGTTCTAGGTTACCGAGAAATGAACAGCCAGTGCGCATCACATCCATTGGATGTGCATCAGCAGGAATACGTTGCAATACTTCCTTTAATGCTTGAGGTAGATCACGCTGTGAAAACAGCTCAGTCTTATAATGATCAAGCTGAGTTTGATTAGGTAGCTCTCCGTTAAACAGTAAATATGCAACTTCTTCAAACGTTGCGTTGTCAGCAAGATCAGACACATCGTAGCCACAATAAGTCAAACCTGAACCTGATTTACCCACAGTACAAAGCGCAGTTTCACCAGCACTTTGACCACGAAGACCCGCACCACTCAATTTTTTATCAACCATGACTGTATTCCTTTTCAATTTATATTGCTGGTGGCTTAACTTTACGTACTAAGCCCCGCATTTTTATATTTTTGTGCTTAAGTCAGCTCCTCAATGCTGCGAGGTGTAATTGCTGACACAAGTTGTAAGGTTTGGCTGGCTAATGACAGCCACTTTTACTGACTAAATTTTCAAATAATTAGAGATTCTTACCTTCGGCGAACAAGCTATCTAGCTTTTGCTCATAATCGTGATAACCAAGGTAGTCGTAGAGATCCATGCGTGTTTGCATTGAATCAACTACCGCTTTTTGATCGCCATGCTCAAGAATCGAGCTATATACCATTTCTGCCGCTTTATTCATCGCTCTAAACGCACTCAATGGATAAAGCACCATTGAAGCCCCCCACTCACCAAGCTGTTCTTTATTCCACAGTTCGGTTTGACCAAACTCGGTAATATTGGCAAGAATAGGCACATCCAGTGCTTCACTAAATGCGCGATAATGCTCTTCGGTCTTTACCGCTTCAGCAAAAATACCGTCAGCGCCTGCTGCAACATAGGCTTTAGCACGTGCAATCGCGGCCTCTAGCCCTTCTTGTGCGAATGAATCAGTGCGCGCCATGATGAAAAAGTCTGCGTCTGTGCGAGCATCAACGGCCGCTTTAATACGATCAACCATCTCTTCAGTTGACACGATCTCTTTATTAGGTCGGTGGCCGCAGCGCTTCTGCGCAACTTGATCTTCCATGTGCACAGCGGCTGCACCCGCTTTTTCCATATCACGAATAGTTTTAGCAATATTAAATGCGCCGCCCCAACCCGTATCGATATCAACCATTAACGGTAAGTCACAAGCAGAAGTGATACGCTGCACATCAACAATTACGTCATTTAATGAGGTCATACCTAGATCAGGTAAACCATAAGAGGCATTAGCGACGCCGCCACCTGATAGGTATATAGCCTGATGACCAATCTTTTTTGCCATCATGGCTGAATAAGCGTTGATGGTACCGACTATTTGTAATGGACTATTGGCTGCTAAGGCCTCACGAAACTTCTTACCTGCGCTCATGTGGTGCTCCCTTTGTTATGGCTCAACTAACTTGTCATTATTCGATGCTGTAACAAGCTAGATTAAAGAAAAATAAATTAGTGATTTAACTGTCTATTGATTACAACTTTATGTTTCAAGATTAACTTCTACAAATTCAGCTTATTTTCGATACTCGATTTTGAGTACAAAATATGTCGGCGCATCAGCATCTCTGCAAGTTCTGCGTCGCGATTACAGATCGCTTGAACAATATGTTTATGCTCATCGAATGCCGTTGTTACCCGTGGGCCACTCATACCTAGTTGCACACGATACATACGTACTAGATGATAAATCCCATCGGTTAATATAGAGATAAGGTGTTTATTTTTACTGCCGAGGATGATGCGATAATGAAAATCGACATCGCCAGCTTCTTGGTAGTATGTTTTTCCAGACTGGACTTTGTCGAAATGGCTATTGAGTAGAGCCTGTAGATCGGCTATTTCACCGTCGGTCATATTCTGTGCAGCCAAGCGTGCAGCCATCCCCTCAAGCGACTCGCGAACTTGATAAAGTTCTATCAAGCCTTCGGGAGTTAAGGTAACAACTCTGGCACCAACATTCGCTTTTCGTTCGACCAAATGACTTGCTTCTAAACGGTTTATCGCTTCTCGAATAACTGCGCGGCTAACCGCATATTTTGTCGACAACTCAGTTTCACTAAGCTTAGAACCAGCAGCGATATCGCCTTCTACGATGTCTTTTCTTAGTTGGAAAAAAGTCTTATCTGCTGCTGTGACGGGCTGTTCAGTAAAAAAGGTCATATAAAAAGACTTGATAGTTTAAAACTAGATTGTCGACAATTTATCGCCATTATGTGACCAAGTCAACACTTTGAGGCAATATTGTCGACAAAAACCGAGTCAAGTAGGCACTACACTTTATTGTTTAAAAGAAGCGATTGGAGCGTTTAAATTTACAGGCTAGAAGAATAAAAAGAGGTGAGGAACTACCAATAAAATACAGAAACACTTTATCAAAAAACATTAAAAAACCATATATACAACGACTTAACACCTCACCACCTGCCAGTACACTTGGTGTCACTAGCATAAAAACATTTTACAACACAATAGAGTAAAGACAAAAAACCAACCACCCCAGCTAAGATTAAACGATTAATAGGATATCGTTCTAGCACAGATTAGTGTCGACAATATTGATAGTCACCTACTCTCACCGTAGCAATTCTTCCAATTTAAGCCAAACCCGTCCAATCATTGTTGGCTTGATAGTACAATCTAATATTGATCGGTTAGGAGAATAAGTGTGCTAGTCGACACTGAAGGTGACACCGCAGCAGCCTTGGTCACAACAGCAGCGTACATCCCCTGATACTTAGTCATCGTCACAGCAAAAGCAACATCAAGTTCAGCACTCATTAATCGCTCCTCAGCACTGTAAACTTCAGCGAGAGCATTTGCGCAGTAAGCTGCGTCATAGGGATAAATATGACTAAGCTCCCCACCTGCAAAAGTATGTTGGTATTCTCTCGACTCAGCGGCTAGCAGAGCGAGCTTAACTTTTGATAAGTGTACTTGAGCTGCACTGAGATTTTTCTGTGCCGTAAGTAGATCAACATTAAGGTTATCTGTAGAACTCGCTTGGGACAATGCCGGTGTATTATGACTTCTGCTGTTCGGTAAATTAGCATTCTGTTCTTCAGAACACCCTACCAAAATAGCGCCATATAAACAGCCAATAACAAGGTGTGTTATACCTGTCTTTTTCAATGTAGCCTCCCTCAAAATCCGTTTCAATTTGAGTATAAGTAGATGTCGAACTGATTGATTTGCGCTCAATATACGCCATTTTTTTAAAAGTCATACTCGTAACAATACTGGGAAAACCTGATAGTTCGTTAAAGTTTGATGACGCGCAAAACAGCATATACTCCGTCAATAAATAGCAACTGAATCCAACAATTAATACCGCTTACTCGGACTGGTAACATCATTCAGTATTAAACTTTATTCACTCCATAAACGCATCGTGATTTATCGGGAACTCCATGTTTGTTTAAACCGTAAAGCACTAAAAAAAACGAGAATCTCAACAGTTAACAAAACTCCTAATTCCAAAAAACTCGATCGTATTCGTTGTTTTATTATCGTCAGGTCCAAGATCGTCAGGCATAAAAAAAAGCCGCACATTGCTCTAGCAAAGTGCGGCTTCTTAATGACGATTACTTAATTATACTGACCGTACTCGATGAATAACCGTATACATTACCGGTGTAACAATGAGAGTCAGAATTGTCGCGAATGTTAATCCTGCCATCATCGCCACAGCCATCGCTTGGAAGAACCCATCAGTGATAAGTGGGATCATACCTAAAACTGTCGTTACCGCAGCCATACTTACTGGACGAACCCTTGAAACTGAAGCATCAATTACCGCGAGGTAATCTTCTTTCCCCTCATGGATCTGCAGCTTAATTTCCTCAACTAACACGATAGCATTTTTAATTAACATGCCAGTTAAGCTCATCGTGCCAAGCAGTGCTAAAAAGGTAAATGGCATATTCGCACCGTAGAGTCCAACAACCACACCGATGATCGCAAATGGTACAACAGTCCAAATAACCGCAGCATCTTTGAATGAGCTAAAGAGCAACACAGTAATAAGGATCATAACCAAATAACCACCACCCAATTTTTCACCGATCGCTACTAGTGCATCCATCGACGTCTCATGCTTACCACCCCAGTGCATGCTATAACCTTCAGGTAATTCAATCGCCTCTACTTCAGCTTTAAATGACTTTTGAACAGCTGCCGTGGTTAACGTCCCCATCTGGTCTTCATCAGCCATCGCCATCACGGTGCGCACTCTGTCACGACGCATAATGACTGGATCTTCAAACTCTATGTCAAAACGATGAACGACTTGAGATAGGCTCACGTATTTATTGAGCTGATTACTCCAGATCTGCAACTCCATAATGCCATTGATATCAGTACGCTCCACTTCCGGTGGACGTACAATAATTGGCATTAGATCTGAGCCATCACGGTATAAACCAACACTGCGACCTGAGAAGTTAGCCAGTAGCACGTTATCTATCTGCGCCTTACTGATCCCTAGCGTTCTCGCGGCTTCTACGTTAAATACAGGGCGGACAACTTTTGTTCGTTCACGCCAATCATCACGTACTGCAGTCGCACCTTCGCTTGCAGCCATTATCGCTTTCGCCTTGGCAGACAATTCTCTTAACACGTCAGGATCTGGACCTTGGAAACGAGCTTCTATACGACCATCAGGCGCTGGACCCATTTCGAAACGTTTGAAGTTATAGTTTGCCCCAGCAAAATTACTTTCAAGCATGCCACGCACATCACGCATGACATCAAGCAGGCTATCCATATCTTTAACAGTAACCATTAGGTTGCCGTAATTGTTGTACATCTTTTCAGGCTTATAAGCCAACATAAAGCGTACATGTCCTCCACCGACACTAGAAGCAACTTGAGTCACCTCTGGGTGACTCAATACCAGGTCTTCCATCGCTTTAATTTCTGACGCTGTCGCTCGGATATCTGTATTGTAGGGTAACCAGGTATCGACCATAAATTTAGGTAGATTCATCGGCGGGAAGAATTCATTCTTCAACATACCAAAGCCTTTTACAGAACCTAATAGCAAAATAACCAACAATAGCATGGTCTTCTTTCTATGACGTATGCACCCTTTTAAGAACTTTCTGTAAGAGGTAAACACAATACCTTTGTAAGGATCGACTTCATCACCGGCTTCTGCTGGCTTTTCATTTTTGAAAAACATTGCCGCAAGGAATGGCGTGGTTGTGATTGCAGTGATCCAACTTAACGTCAAAGAGATCAATACTACCCAGAACAGTGTACCAATCAATTCACCCGATATATCTTCTGATAAACCAATCGGTGCGAATGCTGTCACCGCAATAACTGTAGCACCGAGCAATGGCCACTTTGTTTGTTCAACAATATCAATCGCGGCGCGAAAACGGTTTTTGCCTCGCTGCATACCGACCAGAATACCTTCCACCACAACAATGGCGTTATCAACCAACATACCTAGCGCAATGATCAGTGCACCTAATGAGATCCGCTGTAAATTAATCCCCATTTGCTCCATGAAGATAAACGTACCAGTCACAGATAAGATCAGTACGATCCCAATGATAATGCCACTTTTCAAGCCCATCGTTAGTAGCAGTACACCAATAACAATCGCTACCGCTTCAACAAGGCTCCACACAAAACCATCGACGGCTTTTTCTACTTGTACAGGCTGGTTGTAGATGTTCTCCATCTCAATGCCGATCGGTTGCTTGTTAAGCATACTGTCGATATGTGCCTGAACACGGCTACCAACCTTAATTACGTTTTCGCCCGGCATAAATGACACACCAAACTCAAGTGCTGGAAGTCCGTTCATTGACATGAGCTTTGTCGGTACTTCGACATAGCCTTGACTGATCTCAGCGACATCCCCTAGTAATATCCTAGCCTCAGAGCCAACAGGGCTAATCACCAGATCTCTTAACTCACTGATGTCCTGAAACTCACCGGTAGGATAGAGTCTTACTGTGTCATTTTGAATTCTGATCCGGCCAGCATTTGATACTGAGTTTTGGCTCTGCAATAAAGCAGCAATATGATCTATCGGAATATTCAGTGCAGAGATTTTACTGTTTGAGATCTCAACAAAAACTTGCTGCTGCTGAACACCACCAATAACAACTTTACTGACTCCATCAAGCGTAACCACATCCCGTCGAAGTTGATCGGCGAACTGTTCCAGTTCAGCCATATCATAGCCTTTACCGGTGATCCCCCAAATCATGCCGTATACATCACCAAAGTCGTCATTGACTATTGGTTCTCCAGCCCCTGGCGGTAAGGTTTTTAGATCGCCTATTTTACGCCGAACCTCATCCCAGATCTGCGGTAGATGAAGACTGGTATATTCGGACTCCATCATTACATCAACTTGAGATAACCCAGCAGTGCTTACAGACTTAATCCACTTAACCGACGGAAGTTGCTGCAATGCATTTTCAATCAGCAGAGTAACTTCCTCTTCAACTTGCTCTGGAGAGGCGCCAGGATAACTAGTAACAATCAGTGCAGAGCGAGGAGTAAACTCAGGATCTTCTAACCTACCTAGGTCTTTAAACGCAAGAATCCCCCCAACAAGCAACACCATAATGATTAGCCAGCTAACCACGGAGTTACGCATCGAATAACCCGCGATACCACCACCAAGGCATTCCTTTTCTACATCCTCAGTTAAGCTTTGCTCTTTTGAAAAAGTAGTCATTAAATACCTCGCTCACGCTTAAGTTCTTTAACTTGCTGGTTTTCACTGATCAAGTAAGTACCCGCAGTAACCACTTTATCACCAGCCACTAAACCAGAATCAACAACAGCTCCTGTCGCTAAAAGACTCAATACATTAACTTCACGAAGATGAGTCTTATAGTTGCTATCAACCACCCAGACATATTTATTATCATCGCTAAGCTTCTTAGTTTCAGGGCTAAACAGAGCACTCATCGGAACAATAACCGCGCTATCTGTAGCCAATTTTTCGTCAGTAATCACGGTATTAACATTGGCACTCATACCTGGCAATGCACGCATATCAGCAGGAACCTCAACAGATAGCGTCACCCTAAAGCTCAGTGCTCCGAGTGTGGTTGATTTACGCATCTCCTTAAAAGTGGCAACGAGTGGTCTATCTGGGTAACTATCAAGAACAACTTGAGTTGTTATCGCTTTGAATTTTTCAGGGTCGAACTGTTTTAACAGCTGCTCGGGTAGGTCAAACTGAATATCACTTAAGCGATCGTTTTGAAACTCTACAATTGCTTGAGTTGCTGCGATATGGTCATGATTTTCACCGTATTTTTTAGCTACGATTCCATCATAAGGAGCATAGATTTTAGTATACTTTAGATTTTGACTTGCTCTATCGAGCCTTGCTTTTGCCATCAACATCTCTGCACGAGAGGTATCAAATTCAGCTTTAGTTGCTAAGCCTTTCGGTACAAGAGTTGAATTACGTTCATGCTGAGAGACAGACAGTTCATACTTTGCTTTGGCATTATCCAATAAAATATTGAAATCAGTTGGATCTAATTCTGCAATTAGGCTGCCTTTCTCAACGCGATCTCCCTCAATAACATAATGTTTAGTTATCTGGCCCGATACTCTAAACGCAAGGTCAGTACTCTCATTTGCAGTAACCTGAGCTGGAAAAGAGCGTTCAACATTCGCCGCTACACTCTCTACAATGGCCATTTTCACAGGTCGAACAGTTTCGTTAGTTTGTTGTTCTGTTTTAGGTTCAGCACAACCTATCAATGAAGAAGTAGCAAGTGCTATTGTTGTTAGTAACAGTCGATTAGTTATGGTTGTCATTAGTACTCCGCAAGCAAGAATCTCACAAGCTAAACACACCAAGATGTTCATCAGTGAGCCGTTCTAATAGATCCCCACCTATCACGACTAACCTAATTATTGTAAAAAACAAGATTAAACATCTGATTTTAAACAATAATAACCTTGAGGCATCCAACTCGCATTTAAATAATGGCGGAATATTAGCAATATAATTTGTATTAGGCCGCGCGCCACAACGCACTACATCAATAACAGGAGGTTTTACTAGTGATAGCAGCTAACTTGATTTTGTGCGGAACCACCGCGGTTCCATAACCTGTCTGAAGACAAAAACCGGAGTACTAAATATGCTGCACGTTATCAAAAGTTGCTATACGCGTTCAGCTGAAGATGCTTGTTTCAGAGGCTGTGTGCCAGTTCATTTCGAGGCGCATTGCAGTAGAAATGGTTATTCCCCTTTAAGTTAGTGCACCAACGAAGTGGTTTATTCGATGTAATTCTAATGAGCCACTGTCTGAGCAATGCGTTAAAACAGGTATTGATGAATTCATATCCCCCAGGATTAATGATCAATATAATGCAGGTCGCCAACATTGGGCTTGAATCGAGCCAAACTTAGCCTGTAAACCTTGATGGAGAACCGACTTCAAGCCAGAAACATACCATTTCAATCATCCCTTAGGCTGTCTATTTAGTGCTAGCTGATGACTCGTCAGAACTAGGTTAATTATCGAATCTACAAACCAAAAAAAGCAGCACTTAGTGCTGCTTTTTTATTTATGTTAAGTCTGTAGCTTAACGGGCATAAATGTTAAATCATTGACTTATCGCATCGTTAACTTGCCAATTGCCACCTAGCGCCTTGTGCAGTGCAATGGTCATATTCGCAGTTTGAAGTTTCGCGGCGACCACTCGGTCACGCATCATATTTTGTTGACGCTGTGCATCAAGAATAGACAAATAATCACTCAACCCTGCTTTGTAAAGTGACTGAGCTTTATTAACCGCATTGGTCGTTTCAGCCGAAGCTTCGCTCACCAAAGCTACATATTGCTGGCTCTGACCATATCCATGAAGTAACGTTTCTACCTCGCCAAATGCCGCAATGACTGAATGCTGGTAACTTAATACGCTAGCATCGAACCTAGCCTCTTGCATCTCAACAATGGCATCACCTCTGCCGCCATCAAACACATTCCAACTTACGCCCACACTCCCGAGCCATGACACAGAATCACTGTTAAATAGATCGTCAAAATCCTTAGCCAGTACACCTGGAGCTCCAGTTAAAAATACTTTTGGATACTGCGCTGCAATGGCCGCTGCACGCTCTTCATTTAACGCCGCCATCTCTCTCTCAGCAATTCGAATATCCGGACGACGTTCTAACAGATCTGCAGGCAAGCCAGTCGGGATTATGCCACTAAAGTTTGGTAGTGGTTCGTCTTGCTTAAACCGAGAGTGGCTCTGCTTTGGTGTTTCTCCCAGTAAAATAGCCAAGCGTTGCAAATGAACATTTTCAGCGATTTCTAGCTGCGGGATCACCGCTTTTGTCGCTGCCAGTGCAGCTTTAGCTCTAGATTCGTCAAGCTTTGAGCCATAACCGCTCTTTACCATTAACTTAACTAATTCTAAGGTTTTACTTTGGTCATCACTGGTTTTTAAGGCTATTTTTTTACGCTCTTGCGCCCCTCTCATCTGCAGGTAATTATGGATCACATCAGAAGTGATCAAGGTGGTTAAACCTTCACGCATAATCACCATCTGCTCCTTACGAATAGCAGCAGCACTGGCTTGTCGGTCAATTCGTCCAAACAGGTCGACTTCCCAGGCAATGGTCGCCCCAACAAAGAAAGCACTATTATTGTCCTCAACAAGACCCAATTCTTCTCCACTAACCGGATGTTTAGCAGTGATAGCACCACCAAGTAACGGGTCATTTTCACTTATCTGAAAATTACCGAAACCCGCGCCAATATTTACAGTTGGCACCTTAAACGACTCAATAGTACTTTGATATGACTGCGCCATGCGGATCCGTTGTGCCGCTATTTTCAAGGGAATGGCTTGATTCTGTGCATCTAAAACCAACTGATTAAGGGTTGGATCTTCAAAGCTCTTCCACCATGCATTATCTGTTTGCTCTGCATACTGCCCAGCTTGAGTTCCCTGAACGCCTTGGTAGAGGTATTCAGTTTCAAGTGTGCTTGTTGGCTGCGTATAATCGGGGCCAACAGCACAACCTGAAAGCATCATTGCTATTGCAAGCGGTGCGAGTTTTATAAGTTTCATATTATTTTTGCTCCACTGTCGCAGTCGTTAAGGCTATTTCGTTATTTTTATTGTCATCTGCTTTGCTTTCGTCTTCTAGATGCTCTGAGTTTCTATAAAACAGGCAATAGAAGGCTGGCATAATAAACAGTGATAGCAATGTTGCCGCGGCTAGCCCGCCAATGATGGTGGCAGCCATTTGATCAAATAGCCGGTCACTTATTAACGGGATCATTCCTAAAGCAGTAGTCAGTGCTCCCATTGATATCGCCATGGTTCGATTTAACGTGGCAGATTTAACTGCTTCTCTTAATGGGATCTTCTTAGCTCGCTCCAGTTCAATTTGATCCATGAGTACAATGCCATTTTTAATGATCATCCCTGATAAAGTCACCGCACCAATAAGCGCCATAAAACCAAATGGCTTATCAAGCAACAATAGCGTCCAGGTTGCACCAATAGCAGCCAGTGGCAGCGTAATTAAAATGATGATCGGTTGCTTAAAGCCATTAAACATTGCAACCATGATGACCACCATCATCAAAAGTGCTTTCGGCATTTGGCTTAACGTATCAGTAATCGCACGATTCTCATCGTAGTATTCACCGCCCCACTCAAAGCTATAACCAGCTGGTAGCTCTATAGCTTCAATCTGATCCTTGATTTGATTCCTCACTTCAGCGGGCGTCGCATCAAATACATCAGCTTGTGCAGTGATAGTTGGCACTCGATTGCGACGCCAGATCATGCTCTCTTCAGGTTTAAGCTCAAATTTATCAACCACTTGGCCTAACGGTACGCTATGAGTACCTAACAAAGACTTTACTGGCAGAGTATCTAAGTAACTTAAGTTGGCGTTTGCACTCCTAAAACTGATTGGGATCAGTTGATCGCCTTGGTTTAATGTCCCTAGCGTTACTCCTTCTGATGCTCGCTTTAATGCTAATGAAATATCAGTTCTGTTGATCCCAGCCCTGCGCGCTTGTTCTTGATTAATAACAGGTTCAATCACCTTGCTTTGTTGACGCCAATCATCTCTTACGGATTTTGTATTGGCGTTAGCTTGCATGATTGCTTGTGCTTGGTTCGATAAGTCATGCAAGACTGCAGGGTCTTTACCACTAAAACGCGCTTCAATGCTGAACTTATCCTTTGTCGCTAATTTAAGCGCTCTAAATCTAGGTTCAGAGTTAGTGAAGTTTTGCGCTAACCAACTCTCGCCGCGTTTTGTTAAAGGCTCTATCCCCTCAAAATCCTTAACATTTATGACAATCTGTCCGTAACTTGAGTCAAAAGGTTCAGGCTCAACAGTCACAGAAAACCTTGGTGCGCTCGCGCCTACATAGCTAGAAATGCTGCTTATCTCTGGTTGTTGCAATAACCAATCTTCAATTTTCTTCATATCAGATGATGTTTTAGCTATATCACCACCATTAGGTTGCCAATAATCTAAGAACACCATAGGCCTATCAGAGCTTGGAATAAAATTCACGGCAACATAAGGAACAGCCAGTGCTGTGACCAGTAATAGTGGTACGACTAATGAGATAGCCTTAACAGGATTCATCACAGTCCAAACAACTGCTTGTTGATAACGACTTACTTTTTCTTCCTGTTGGTCATTGTTTAGCTTTGGCTTAATCCATAGCCAGCATAAAAGTGGCGTGAGAGTGACCGCAACAATCCATGAAAACAGTAAAGATGCACAAATAATGAGGAACACAGAACTTGCAAATTCACCTGCATCGGTTTGTGAAAAAAGTACCGGGGTCGAGCCCATGATTGCAATAATGGTTGCAGCGAGTAGCGGCTTTGAGGTTTCTTTAACAGCATCGATAGCCGCTTTTGTGCGCTCTACACCTTTATTTAACTTAACAATAAACAGATCGGTAATAACAATCGCATTATCAACAAGCATACCCAATGCCAGTACAAACGTTCCTAGAGAAACACGCTGAAGATCAACACCTGCGAGGTACATGTAGATGAATGTCAATAAGATGGTAAACAGTAGACTGCCGCCGACGATTGTGGCACTTTTAAAGCCCATAAAAATCAGCAGAACTGCAAATACAATCGCCACACTTTCCAGTAAATTAGTCACGAAATCGGCAATCGACTTCTCAACTTCATCAGGCTGAAATGCAATGGTTCCGATCTCAATACCTACGGGTAACTCTTGTTGATACTCAGCAATAATTTGACTCATTGTATCGCCAAGATTGACCACATTGATGGCTTTGACTGGGCTTACTGCCAGGGTGACTGCTGTTTGTCCATTATAACGGCTTATGCTGGTTGCAGGGGTTTTGTAAGCCAAGCTTATATCGGCAATATCTCCAAGTCGAAGTAAGCCAGTACTATAGTGACCAATCCCGCCTTTAATCGTTAGATTTTTAATATCCTCAATCGATTTAAAATCACTACTCTGTTGAACTCTAATACGTTCGCCACTTGCTTCAAAACTACCACTGTCGTAAGTCAGGTTTTGGGTTGTTAGCTGATTAATAACTTGAGCCGAAGAGATCCCATATTGGGCTAAACGCTCTTCAGGTAGATCAACATAAATTGCTTGGGTTTGAACACCATGCAGCTCAATTTTCTTAATACCATCAACAGTTTTAAAACGGCGTTGCAGCTCCTTGGCATACTGACGTAGCGCTTCTGGTTCAGCGTTTTCACCATAAACACTGAAAAGCATGCCATAAACTTCAGAAAACTCATCTTGAACCACACTGATTTGCGCGGTTGCTGGCAATGTCAGCTTTACATCGCTCACTTTACGGCGCAATAGATCCCACTGCTGCGGTAACTCATCGGAATTAGTGGTTTCCTTTAGGTCAATGAATATCATTGAGCTGCCTGGGCGGGACAATGAGCGTAATTTCCACATCGCTCCCATCTCTTGTAATTTTGTCTCTACCTTATCAGTGACTTGCTCCTCTACCTCCTTTGCGGATGCACCAGGGTACAAGGTAACCACAACCGCACTTTTCACTGTAAATGAAGGATCTTCAAGCTTACCAAGCTCAAAATAGGAAATAATCCCGACGACCACACAAAGCACGCTAAAAAATATAACAAACAAACGTTGCCTAATTGCAAATTCTGCTAAATTCATAAAAGCCTCTAGTAACTCACGTTCTTCGCGATGGTATTTTTAACTATCTGTAAAGGCTTGAGGTAATGCACACCGGCAGTGACAATAGTGTCACCCGCTTGCAATGCACCGCTGATACACACTCTATTGCTATGAACAGACTCAACCTCAACCACACGTTCGGCAACCGCTTCGTTTTCTATGATATAAACGCTTTGAAGCTCACCCTCTCCTTTTATTGAAGCTAAAGGCACACAGAACGTATCAGCACTAGCATTAAATTTGACTGTGACGCTAACAGACTTACCAGGTAATGCACCTTGCTGATTTTTATCGAGCACAAATTGGGCTTCATAGGTTTGTTTTATTGGGTCTACAAGTGTGTTCATCTCAGTTAATTGAGCACTAATTGCTTGGCTATTGCCGTGCCAAGTAACACTTGCTAGTTGTGATGGGCTTAAACTAGCAATTAGGTTTTCCGGTACATCAATAACGGCTTTTAGCTCATTAGGTTGATGTAAAGAGAATAAACCAACGCCTGGTGATATTTGCTCAAATGTTTGTTGAGTTTGCAGGCCGATTACGCCACTAAAAGGCGCTTTAAGCTCAGTGTAATCAAGCGCGTTATTGGCCTTTTTCAGATTCTGAGTGACAACTTGAACCATGGCTAAACTACGTTGATACCCGCTCTGAGCTCTGTCTAGATTAACTTCCGAAATAGCATCATCTGCGATTGCTTGGGTTACCCTTTCAAGCTCAACTTTTGCCAGTTGATGCGCAGCATTCGCTTCTGCCAGTCTTGCTTCTAATTCCACTACGGTAACTTGGTAATCATGAGGGTCTAACCGAGCAATAACCTGCCCTTTATCGACTTTATCACCGGTTTTGACCAGGATGGCTTCTATAGTCCCTGGGACTTTAAAAGATAGGCTTGCTGTTTGCGTAGCCTCCAACACACCGGCGAACTGCTTTGAATTTTGCAGCTGCTGATCAGTTAATGTTATTACCTGTACAGGACGTTCAACTTTTAATGATTCAATTTTGGCTTGGCTAGATGCTTGACTACAACCAGAAAGGATGAAAATAGCTAACGGTGCGATGGCGAATTTAGTATTTAGTCGCTGTTTTGAATGTTTGCGGTTCATGATTCTCTCCCAATGGAACGATTGGGAGAGAGTGTATGTGTTTCACTTTACAAGATAATCCGCCTTTCACGCACTACACTGTCTCACAAAACATTACAAACCAGCTCTATTCGGGATTTCTTGTAATAAAAAGTCAATCAATAACCGAGTCGGTAAACTTATCCCCTTTCTATCGGGATAGATCAACCACACATCCTCTTTTTTAGATTCGTATTGCGGTAGGATCCTGACGATACGCTTGGCTTCAATAGCAGCTAAGGCAAACAATGGCGGCATAAAACCTATCCCTTGGCCACCTACAATCGCACGCCTGACAAATCCCATATGATTGCAGGTGAAACGGCTTTTAACGTGAACAGTTTCAGAAATTAGGTCCCATTTATCATCGATACTGCCGTCAGGCCAGCGATAACAAATTGCATCATGTTTAGACAGCTCAGCTAATGATTGCGGCTCGCCATGACTGGCCAAATATTCAGGGCTTGCATAGATCCCTCGCCCCAAACTGAGAATTCTTCGGGCAATAAAGCCAGAGTCCTGCACCTTACCGGCATAAATAACAAAGTCTAATGCAAGCGCATAAATATCTGTTTCGTAGTTATTAGTGATCCGCATATCCAGCTCTATATCTGGATAAAGTTGTTGAAACTTGGCGAGTGCTGGTTGCAGTGCCTCATCACTTTCCGGCAAAAAGCCCACTTTAACCTTACCAATAGGCTTTTCATCAATATCATGCAACTTATTTTTAGCTTGCTCAAACCCTTCAAGTACGGTGAGCAACTCATGATAATATGCTTCACCGTGCTGGGTTAAGCGCAGTTGTCTGGTAGTGCGGAAGAAAAGTTGAGCGTTTAGCGCTTTTTCTAGTTCGCCAATCCGCCGACTCACATTCGCTCGTGGCAGATCTAAGGCATTGGCTGCAGCAGTAAAACTACCAAGCTTCACCACGATGGTAAATAATTTGAGATCTTCTATCCGCATACATTCCCACCTATTTAAATATTTTTGCCTGCTAAGCCAAAGTTAACTTTGTTGTAGGCAACAAAAAAAGCTTAGTCGGTAAAGACTAAGCTTAAAAATACTGTAATGCTTTTTTTGTAGCGGTGGAAGTTTTCAAGTCAGCTATGTGCATTACTGCACAGTTAATTGAGTCTGATTCGAAACAGAAAAGAGTTACTATTCCTACTAAAACCTATAACTAAAGCCGTTTAAAATACCCAATTCATTGTGATACCAGCGATGGCAGCATCATTGTTATAACTACCAGATAGCGCCCCATAACCCAGTGCGTTATAGCGGATCTCCGGAGAACCAAGATCTAGATATTCAATGAAGAAATTCACAGAGAAATCGTCTGATGCCTGATAGGTGGCACCGGTGCCAATACGAATTATTTCATCTACAGGAAGGTCTGGATATTGATTGAATGCGTTAGCTGCGGTATCGCTTAACGGAGATGACTCGTAACCGACTCCAAACTCTAAACGCCATTGATTAGTCAGCTGATAGTGCATCCCTAAAGAAGCGCTGTAAGTATCATCCCAATTCCTATCAACATTAACTTGACGACCAGAATCATCTAAGATCAATACGCTTGACTGGTTTTTACTCCAATCCTGCCAATCTAAAGACCATAACAACGCAAACTTGTCAGTCAAACCGTGGTAACCACTTAATTTTACAATTGCGGGTGAAACCAGACCTAAACTAGCATCGTAAGTTTCGCCATTGCCGTTTCGGTCAAGTTTTACATCCCCCTCAAGGGTGTGATCCAGACCTGAGCGAACTGTTAGCCCCAACATATTGTCTGCATCGATGGTGTAATGTAGGCCTAAATTAACCCCAAACTCGACTGAACCCGCTTCATACTCAGCGCCAATATTTTGAGTAAACTGCTGAGTTTGCAAAAGTGACGCATACTCAGAAACCATGCCTATACCAACAGCCCATTGCTCATTAATTTTATAAGAAACTGATGCGTTTACCTGAACTGTCACGAGATCAATAGAGCTAATAAGACTTGCACCACGCCAATCATCACCATAATCAACAGATGCTCCACCTTGTGAAGCGAGTGCAAGACCAAATGCCCATTTGTCGCTTAATGGGTTAACCCAATACACAGATCCAAGTGGGGTAACACTACCAGCATTACCGCCGTCATTGTCACCACCAAAGCTACCGTAAGAACCGTTATCTTGATATTTGATATTGAGATCAAAAGCTTGAAGACTACCTGTTAAGGTCGATTTTTCAACGAGACTCATTGCTGCAGGATTTGAGAAAGCACTTTCAGCACCTTCTGAAATCGCTGCGCTACCTGCACCTGCAGTGCTAGCGTTTAAACTGCCTAACTCACCAAGAACGGTACCTGCTGCAAAACTTGGTGCTGATACTAATGCAATGGCCACTGCTAAAGGTTTAAGTAGAAATTTCATTAAATAATCTCATATGTTGTTATGTAATAATCACAACCAATTATCACGGTTAACGTTTTTAAAATGGACTCGGAAAATTCCTAGTTTTGCTGAATAGCTTGTAAAAGTTTGAACTAAGCAAAAGAAAACACCGCTTTCAAAGCGGCGTTTTTTATTAAAATAACGTTGATGATGCATGGGCTAACTATTTAGACAAAACCAAACGCAAGCCAATATCAGGCATGACAGCACTCTGACTGGCAGAGTCGCGTCTAAAATTTTCAGACTCTTGAGCATCGTAGGCAAAGCTGCCGCCCCTAACAGATTTATATGCGAGGTAATGTTCGGAATCCAACGCATTGACAGGGTTTATCTCGGGCCCATATAAGTAATACTCGGCATCATAAGCATCTTCAGTCATCTCACCAACATTGCCAGTCATATCATACAGCCCAAGTTCATTGGCCTGTTTTAACCCAACCTCATGGGCTCGGTTATTAGCGTTTTCAGAAAACCAGCCGACATCATCTATATTATTTGAGCCACTAAATAGATAGTGTTGGCTACGACTGCCTCCACGTGCGGCATACTCCCACTCCGCTTCTGTCGGCAATCTAAATTTAAGCCCAGTTTTAAGGTTAAGCTCTGAAATAAAATACTTAGCTTGTTGCCAGCTCAAATTGTTGACTGGGTAATTCGCCCCCTGAAAATAGGAGTTACTCGGTCCTAGCACAGATTCGAACACAGCTTGAGTGACTTCATATTTGCCGATATAAAAATCATCAACCGTTACGCTATGCTTTGGGTGTACACATTTACGCTCTACAGCGCAGCTTGCACCCATTTCAAATCGACCTCCCTCAACAAACACCATTTCGGAGAGGATCATATCTTTAAGCTCGCGATCAATATTTGCATTCACGGCGCAGCCTTGTATAAAAATAAGGGCAAGCAATAATATTCTGTGCATATCAATCTCACATAAAGGGTTAATAGAGCCAAAAATAAAAAGGCTCCGAACAGTGATTGACTGCTCGAAGCCCAGTTAATGAACGCAGTTAATCAATGACTACTGCTGCTGTGCTTCTAACTTTTTAAGCACTTTCTGTAATTTTAAGGTGTTGTAGTTAACGCCTGCGGCACTAAAGCCTGCACCTTGTTGCATCGGATAACCTTCTAGTGAACCTAGGAACTTACCGACTTCTTGAGACATAGGTACAAACAACCACATGTTGTCGATCATCCAGCGCACATACATACCAGATTCAGTTGCAGCAATTTCAAATGGATCTGCACGTAAGTTTGTTAGTGATGCCCATGCTGGTACATTACGAATAGCAGACTGCATGTTGCCGTCCATCATCGCAAATGTTGCTTTCCAGTCATTCCAACGAACAGCATTTAACTCACCATTAGCGCTAAAGTACATTTTGCTGGTACGTGGACCTTGCTCAACTTCACCTTTAAAGAAAGGCATAAAGTTACTACCATCTAAATGTACACGCCAGTCTTTACCGTTAAAGTTTTTACCTTCTTTAAGGTCTTCAACCAAAGTATCATCACCCGCTGCGGCTAACAGAGTTGGCATCCAATCTTCATGAGACATCATGGCGTTAATCTTTGTTCCAGGTTCAATCACACCAGGCCAACGAACTAGCTGCGGAACGCGCATGCCACCTTCGAAAGTCGTGCCCTTCTCACCATGGAATGGAGAAGTACCACCGTCAGGCCAAGTGAACTTTTCAGCACCATTATCTGTCGAGTAAACAACAATAGTATTGTCAGCAATTTTCAGCTCGTCCAACTTGTCCAACAACAGACCAACATGGTCATCATGTTCAATCATGCCGTCAGGGTAGATACCTACTCCGGTAATACCATCGTATTTTTCTTGCAAACGAGTATGGATGTGCATGCGTGATGCGTTAACCCAAGCAAAGAAAGGCTTATCAGCCTTAACCGCTTTTTCGATAAACTTAATCGATGCACCAACAAACTCTTCATCAGCAGTTTCCATACGCTTACGGGTCATGGGACCTGTGTCTTCGATACGGCCATCAGCATAAGAGTGGATGACGCCACGCGGCGCATACTTTTTCTTAAATTCAGGATCTTTCGGGTAATAGTAAGTCTCTGGTTCTTCTTCAGCATTTAAGTGGTACAAGTTACCGAAGAACTCATCAAAGCCATGCGCAGTAGGTAGATGCTTGTCTTGGTCGCCCAAATGGTTCTTACCAAACTGACCAGTGGTATAGCCCTTGTCTTTGAGTGCATCAGCAATCGTTGGTGCCCAATCAGGAATTCCATGTTCAGAACCTGGCATACCGATAGTTAAAAGACCGGTACGGAATGGGTGTTGGCCAGTAATAAACGAAGAACGGCCCGCGGTGCAGCTCTGTTGAGCGTAATGGTCAGTAAACAGCGCACCTTCATTAGCAATACGGTCAAGGTTTGGAGTTTGATAACCCATCATACCTTGGTTATATGCACTGATATTATAATAACCAATATCATCACCCCAAATTACCAACATATTTGGACGTTCTGGATCAGTAGCCGCCATTGCGGATGAAGCGGTAGCAATGAGCCCGACTCCCAATGCAATCTTAGATAGTACTTTTGACATTTTATTCCCCTCTATTAGATCTCTTTGTCACTGCTTGATTACATTATAGTAATGAAAAACAATGACACTCGAATCGATGGCGTAATTAAACGCCCTATTCACCTTAAAAAAAACTCGGGTATTTACTTGTTTGATGAATGGCAAGGGGGAATTTTCCTAAGATGCATAGTAAGAACAAGCACTGTTGCTCGGCAAATATACAAAATCTTATCGCTTAATGGTATTTTAAAAAACTAAGATAATTTCTCTCGTCCACTTGCACCTAGTAGTTTCACCAGTTTTATAGGTTTATCTTATGTTTTAGTGGCTTAATCAAAAGATAAGCGCTATTTATTAGATGTAGTAATATTCGACAAAGATGAATTACGAGGTCCCAATGCATGGACACAGAAAAAATTTCAAAAGCAGAACGATTTTTTGCTGACATATCAAATCGTCTTTTAGAAGAAGAGACCTCAAATATACCCGCAGTGATCTGTTCAGGGCTTAGCTCCTATATGCCGTTTGCTAAAGTACAACGCATGTCATTGGTGCGAATCACTAAAGACAATGTGCATGAGGGTGCCTACTCTGTGGCAGCTCCTGGATACACACCGACAAAAATGGTCGGCAAGGGATTCAAAAGCCCCTACCTGGATAGAATTTCCGCAGGTGAAGCGATTATTCATACCGGGCCTATTGAAGAGGTTTTTACACAAGAAGAAATTGAGCTAGTTGGTATGGCAGGGATCGTCGCTCATGTAGTTATCCCGATAAAGGTAAGAGATAGAATTTGGGGTGGGATAGCTTGCAGTCGTTACAAAGACCACAATGGTTGGAGCCCCGTTTTAATTGAGCGAATAAAAACCTTAGGCCAAGTGTTAGCGGCCTCCTATGAGCGTTACCATTTCTGGATGTCTTTGCAAAATCAAAATAAAGAGCTTGAGTCACTTTCACGTCATTTAATGGAAAATCAAGAAACAGAGCGGCGATTGCTTTCTCGGGAATTACACGATAATTTTTCTCAGCGACTCGCTCTATTGACGATAAAGGCAAATAACGTGTTTGGTATAGTACGTGAAAGCGTAAAGCCAGAAGCAAAAGATCTACACATTAATATCCAACAAATTGCGAAGGATATGCAGGCACTATCACGCTCACTACACCCTGCTATGTTAGAAGACCTTGGTCTGATTGCGGCTTTAAAATCCGAAGCGAGACGAATAACTGGGGTCAAGGCACTTGAACTGCATACGATGTTCGGTGAAATTCCCCCGCTTAAAAAGGAGCTTTCACTAAACCTTTACCGGATATTGCAGGAATCATTAAATAATGTCATTAAACATTCACAAGCCTCTGCCGTCTTCATTTCGATAGAGATAACAGACAATCGTTTAACGTTACAGATCCTCGATGACGGTATTGGTTGCAAAGATAATCTCGAAAAAAGCAAGGGCAGCATAGGCTTGGTAAGTATACGAGAAAGAGCACAGTTATTAGGTGGTGACGCAGAGTTTACCAGTCCAGAAGATGGCGGCTTTGAAGTTAGCATCACTATTCCAGCAATTAAGGAACACTATGAGTAGAATTATTATCGCAGACGACCATTTAATAGTTGCTCAAGGTATCGCGGGCCTTTTAAAAGCAGAACATCAAGTTCTTGCGATTGCAAAGGATGGCGAAGAGTTGGTCGAGCTAGTTAAACAACATGACCCTGAACTTGTTATAACCGATATCAGTATGCCAGGGATGACAGGTATAGCAGCTGTCGCTGCCCTTAAACGTATTAAGAAAGATCTACGCGTCATTTGTCTCACGATGCATGATGAGCAAGAATATGCTGAAGGTGCTATTGCCGCCGGCGCATTGGGTTACGTATTAAAACATGAAGCAACTGATGATCTTGTCGATGCTGTGAATAGCGTCTTAGCCGGCAAGCAATATTTATCCAAGTCAGTACAAGTAGAGGATAGCGCCCCGACTTTATCAGCTAGACAACTGAGCGTGCTGCGATTATTAGCTCAGGGAAAATCCGCAAAACAGGTTGCTGATGCGTTATTTATATCCCCGCGTACCGTTGAATTTCACAAATATTCAATAATGAAACTTATCGAAGCGAAAAGTAGTGCTGAACTTATTCAATATGCACTTTCTCGTGGTTTGGTATAAAAACGTATATAAGAAAAGTAAATATTCAAAAGGGAGAATATTATTAACGGCTTACAAAACTTAGTAGTTACTCAATGGCAGCCAAAAAGCCGCTTAATCGGTCTTTTACTAACAGGGCTATTGGCAACTCAGCCAGCAGTAGCTACTGAATTTGTTGGCTCTTTCGAATGTCAGCAATGCCACCAACAAGCATTTGAAGATTGGAGCGGTTCTGATCACGATATGGCAATGAAGCATGCGACAACATCATCGGTTGCTGCTGACTTTGATACAAACTTCGCTTATATGGGTAAGCAAAACCGTTTTTTTCAGAAAGGCGATGAATATTGGGTAAACATCGAAGATAGCAGCGGTCAGTTTAATGACTTTAAAATAAGCTACACCTTTGGTATCGACCCTTTACAGCAATATATGGTCGAATTCGAAGATGGGCGGGTGCAACTTATTCCGTTTGCTTGGGACAACCGTTCCAAAATAGAAGGTGGCCAAAAATGGTTCCACCTTTATCCGGATAACAGTGCTAAACATGATGATTTTTTCTGGCAAAATGTCGGTCAAAATTGGAACTTTATGTGCGCAGATTGCCATTCAACCAATGTCAAAAAGAACTATGATGTCGAAAATAATCGTTTTAATACTACGTTTTCAGAAATCAATGTAGGCTGTGAAGCCTGCCATGGAGCGGCTAGCAAGCACCTATCCTGGGCAGCTAATGAAGACCGTCGTAGTAATAAAGATGAGAAAAAAGGTTTCAGCAGAGACTTAACTAAGCCCGTCTCGCAATGGACTTGGCAATCCAATAACCAAGAAACCAGTAAAAACACCGATACTGCTACACCCATTAACAATGGGCACAGTAACCAACTGCAGACTTGCGCACAATGTCATAGCCGCCGTCTACAGATAAGCGATAGTAACCCGCTCGTAAATAGTGACTATGGCGATCGTTACCAGCTTAATCTTATCAGCCAACAGCACTATTATGATGACGGACAAGTCTACGATGAAGACTATGTTTATGGATCTTTTTTACAGTCAAAAATGCATCATAATGGCGTGGTTTGCAGCAATTGCCACAACCCCCATTCGACGAAATTAGTGTTACCTAATAACGCCCTTTGCAGCCAATGTCATAGTCCAGCAAAATTTGATAATAGTGAACATCATCATCACCAGACTAACAGCAGCGGTGCACAGTGTGTCAATTGTCATATGCCGCAAACAACCTATATGCAGATTGATAAAAGGCGTGATCATAGCTTTAGTATTCCCAATCCTGGCAACTCACAAAGAATAGGTACCCCTAACGCTTGTAACCAATGCCATCAAGATAAAGATACAGCTTGGGCTGTCGATAAAACCTCAACGTGGTATCCATCGTTAAACCAGTATGATGCAAAACATTTTAGCAGTGCGTTTGCTGGTGCTAGAGCCGGTCTTCCAGCAGCAGGCGATCAGCTATCTTACATCGCCCAAGATAGTAGCCAACCAACGGTTATACGTGCAGCTGCCATTGAGCGTTTACAACAGTATCCCGGCCGCAACGGCCTTGTGGCAGTCGCAAGAGCGACCCGTAACGATGAACCAATGCTAAGGTTTGCCACCATACAAGGCAGTGCGCCCTATCCCATTGCTGACAGGTGGCGAATGTTAGCCCCCTTATTAGACGATGATGTGCTCATGGTGCGCAGTCAAGCTGCTGGCGCATTAGCTGGCTTTTGGCCTGAATTGACACCAGAACAGCAACACCAGTTAAAACGGCCTTTAGCCGAATATGTAGAGATATTGAAATTTAACGGCGATCGCGGATTTGCGAGAACTAATCTTGCCCATCTTTATGCCAATCAGGGCTTAACAGATAAAGCGATTAAGGAGTATAAAGCGGCGATTGAGGTACAAGCCAACTACGCAGCCGCGTATATTAACTTGGCAGATTTGTATCGTACTCAGGGTAAAGATAATCTAGCAATGGAAATTCTAGAACGAGGTCTGTTAGCGCAACCTACGTCAGGCTCAATTCCGTTCAGTATGGCTCTGGCACTGCTACGAGCTAAACAAACCTCACAGGCGATTAATTACCTCAAAACAGCAACTGAGTTAGAGCCTGATAATGGCCGTTTCTGGTATGTATATGCAATAGCAATCACGCCAACATCGGTTTCAGAGGCTGGAGCTGCATTTGACAAAGCTTATCAAGTCAGTGGCAATCCACAATACCTTTATGCACTATGCGAGTTGATGCTCAGTAATAAAAGTC
This sequence comes from Shewanella piezotolerans WP3, assembly GCF_000014885.1. Taxonomy (NCBI): domain Bacteria; kingdom Pseudomonadati; phylum Pseudomonadota; class Gammaproteobacteria; order Alteromonadales; family Shewanellaceae; genus Shewanella; species Shewanella piezotolerans. Next base: position 2,528,001 of record NC_011566.1, on the reverse strand, counting down.
CACAAGCAAACCAGTGTTTACAAGAGTTATCAACCAGAGCGCCTGCAGAAGCGGTAAATCAACTCAAAACTCGCTTTAATTATACGAGTAATTAACCATAGCGTAATGAGGAAAACTGGAATATCTACGAGTATTTTGGTTCTCCTCTCTGCCCTACTATGAGCCCATTGAAATTGTGACTTTGGGTGAATTAAGTGAAATTACAAACCGCACTATTAGGCTTTCTAACTGTACCGTTTTTTAGCACTGCAGCTTTCGCAGAAGAAAAAGAAGTTCAGGACATGTCAGATCCACTTGCCGTGTACACGCAGGTTGGAGGCTCTTACGGTACAAATGGTATTAACTTTAAACTCGGTAAGACACTTGATACCGGCTCGGCAACGGATATGTCGATGGTTCTTTTTGAGTTAAAAAGCATGTTTGGCGAACACACTAAAGATGAAGGTTCGAGTGCAATGAACCCAGATATGGCTAATGATGGTATCTCTGAGCTACGCTTTAGAAAGTTCGATGTAGACATGACCAACGGCCGTGGGATCTCTATGGATGTTATCCATAACTTCGACACCAATTCAGGTACAGCGTCAATTGGCATGATCCAAGCCCTACCGAAAGTCGGGTTTTGGCAAGCATTCCCAATTATTGCAGCTGGTGTCCAATACAATGATGGTTCTATGACCTCTGCAGATGGCGACTCAACCGGCTTACATTCCGACTTTGCCTTTGCAAGTTTCACCTTGTACAACAAATTCCAACTAACCGATACAATCTGGGCTAACTATAACCCAGTGTATACTCAAGCTATTTTTGGCGACCAGCTATATACAGATAACCTACGCGGTAGCGATGGTCTAACCCATGAGTTTGTCTTGAGCTGGCAGATGACACCAAAGCAAAATTTTCGTCTTTGGTATAACACAAGTCAAAATAGCTTCAGTGACGGTGACTTCCGCTTAGAGTACAACCAACAGTTCTAATACCAAATAGAATTTAGCGATCCCTAAGCAACAAAGCCAGCAACAAGCTGGCTTTTTTATTGCTTGGCTATAGCTGGTAAAAACACTTGTTTTTGTCGCAGTGAGTCCCGATTCACAGGGGTAGTTTAGCTTTCGCTTTATAATTACCGATGTTAGATACCGATCGCCCTTAGCGTTCCAATGGAGTTAATAATGCAACCAATCAAAATCAATTTACATAATGGAAAAGCAAGCAAACGATTTCATGTGATGAGTAAGCCTATTGGCGCTGCATGTAACATCGACTGCACCTACTGCTACTACTTAAGTAAACAAGATCTTCTTGAATATAAGAAAGGTTGCAGCCCAGAGATGCCATTCGATCAGCTTGAATCTTACATCAAGCAATATATAGAACAGCAAAATACGCCTGAGATCATCTTTACTTGGCAAGGCGGTGAACCGACTATGCTCGGACTTGATTATTTCAAAGAGGTCGTCCGCTTACAGGCTAAATACGCTCCTAAAGGAGTTTTGATATCTAATGACCTGCAAACCAACGGGACCTTGCTAACTGATGCTTGGTGCTATTTTTTATCCAAGCACAATTTTTTAGTCGGTTTAAGCATTGATGGGCCAGAGATGTACCACAACGCTTATCGTAAAAACCGAGCGGGTCGTGGCACTTTCAAGCAAGTCATGGCCGGAATTACACTATTGCATAAACATAAAGTGAACTTTGCAACGCTGACTTGTATCAATAAGCTCACCAGCCAGAATCCGTTAGAGATCTACCGTTTCTTGCGAGATGAAGTGCGATCGCCGCAAATACAGTTTATTCCTATCGCAGAGCCAGAAACGTTTAGAGAAACGGCTCCGCATCATTGGCAAAAAGAACAACTCCCAATTCTTGGCAGTAAGCAAGCTCAACCTGGCGAGTTAGGCTCCGTCGTCACAAGTTGGTCGGTATCAAGTGAAGGCTGGGGAACTTTCTTGTGTACAGTCTTTGATGAGTGGGTAAAACAGGATTTAGGAAGAGTAAACGTACAGTATTTTGAAGCCTGCGTAGAAACTTGGATGGGGAGAACCAACCCCTTATGCACATTAGGCTCATTGTGTGGCAAAGGCTTAGCGATGGAGCCAAACGGTGACGTATTTGCCTGTGACCACTACGTTTATCCTGAATATAAAATTGGCAATATTCACGAAAAACCGCTTGACCAAATGGCGTTTTCTGCGAAGCAACAAGCTTTTGGATTTGCCAAAAGCCGCACCCTAACAAAGCAGTGCCAAAACTGTGACTACAAATTTGCCTGTTTCGGTGAATGTCCTAAGAATCGCTTTGTACGCTCCTACGACGGTGAAGTGGGTCATAATTATCTGTGCCAAGGCTGGCATATGTTTTTCAAGCATATCGACACTTATATGTGCCAAATAGTGAGTGCTATGGGCCATCAGGTAAGAAAAACAGTGTAACTTGCTCTATCGGTTTGGCATAAGCCTTGTGCGCTTATGCCGCTATTCTACGCTAATATTTCGAGCACACACGACCTGCATATTCGCCAACCATAGAGAGCGTTAATATCAAGCTCCCAGCGGGTAAAAATGTAACACCAATAAAGTGTAATGTATAACGAGCGTACTCAAACGCTTATCGGTCTGGTACACTCATTGAGACATTTTCAAACACCAGATCAGCTCCTATGCAACGTGCGCCCCTTCGCCAAGCCAAAACAATTGATAACGTTTACAACAGCGCCTATTGGCACTTAAGCCAACAAGATTTTACCATCAAAGAAATTCGCTCAAAGCTTGAACGTAAAACGGATAAGCAAGAGTGGATAGAGACGGTTCTGGCCAAACTTATAGAAAGCGGTTATCTGAAGAGCGATGTTAATTTTGCTGTGCGATATTGTGAAATGGCTTTCGGTAATGAAATTGGCTCAGGTGCCATTAAGCGAAAGTTACAGCTACGTGGTCTATCGGCAATTGATGTAGACACTGCGATAGAACAAGTTATTGAAGCCCGTCAAATCGATTCCTATGAGATGGCCACCAGCAGACTCCTTAACCGATTTGAACACTTTAACAATACCAACAAAGAAAAAGTTTACAGCCAAATGACAACAAAGGGCTTTAGCCGTGCAGAAATAGATTATGCTCTGGCACAGCACCCCCAACGTGAAACGTTACGCTGTAAGCTTGCCGTAAAAGCGGACAAAGTAAACCTGCACTCAGAAATACTAAAACTATTTAACAAGGGGAAGGGAGAAACTCTAATTTTGCAGGAGCTAAAACAGCGACTAATCGATGTCACAGAGTTTGAAGAAACCGTTTATCAATTGGCGCTTTCTGGAGATATCGACTTCTATGAAAGCTGCAAAATAGAGTTAGCTAAAAAACGCTATGATTTATCTGACTATAAGGATAAAACCAAAGCCTACGCTTATTTGTCTCGTAAGGGCTTTAGCAGAGATGAAATAAAAGAAGCCATGCAGATTGAAGCCAATTAGCAATAACCATTTTAAGCCACATTATACCAATTGCATTAAAAGTTTGACCATTCAGCGGGAATTCAAAACGCTGTAGGCAAGTAGTGGAATTTGAGCTAATAGTTATTCTCGGCTCTGGCATCCTGCTTCGCTCTACCTCCTAAATCCATTTAGTCGTATATCCAAATCCCATGGCGAAGCAAACAGCGTTTTGCCAATTTGTTTAACCTCAGCCGCACTACGTGAGCCTCTCAGTCTTTCCACTTCTGCTTTGCATTGGCTTAAAAGGGAATAACCATTTCTTTACCAATGCGTTTTGAATTGAAAAGACTGAGGGGCTCTGAACTGCTCAAATACTTAATGCAATTGGTATTAGTTCATCAAAGATAAGCTTCAACCAATACTAACCTAGCATTGACTAAAGCCATTCAAAGTGCCCCTTATACTACTGAGTATACAACGCCGATGTTGTATCACTTGATCAATTCAACACAAAATATTTGTAAAGTCATAATAACGGCTATATCTATCAAAAATAGCCAGTTGCCATTTGTGAGGCAGTGACGTATTTTACGGCTAATATTTACCGCTCGTTGCAAAAAGTGACGGTTGGCAACACGTAATGGAAAGTAAAAGATATGGAAAATCCTAAAACTAGCGCAGGCTTCACTCTTATTGAATTAGTCGTGGTCATAATCATACTGGGTATTTTAGCCGTGATTGCCGCCCCTAAGTTCATCAACCTCTCTACAGATGCGCGTATAAGCACATTAAAATCGATTCAGGGAAGCATGCATAGTATCGCTTCTCTAGTGCATGTGAAAGGTGTGATTGATAACACTCCTGATACCGGTCCAGATGCAGAACGTGCGATTCAAACAAACCTCGGCCCTGTTGATTCTTGGTACAAGTACCCAGAAACATTAGGCGAGCAAGGCGTCGGTTATGGCATAGCAGAGTTAATATCTTTAGACGCTAAAGATATTCAAGTCTTTGCTGAAGACAGAGCTGATCCTAACTGCTGGTCAATCAAAGTTGGTTACGAAGAATCAAGCTGTTACGTACAATATAAAGAAGCCTGTAGCAGCGAAGTTCCACCAGAAATACTATTAGTGTCTACAGCTTGTTGATCTGTATTGCACCAGTATTGTTTTGCGCTCAAGCCTACAGTTTCACTTTCCTGGCCCCTTCCAATGCTAAACAGAAGATTTGAAGAGGGCCAGAGATCATATCAATGTCTAAGCTCCCCTTGCTAGCGCTGCAATTTAATGCCAGTGCATAACCGTGTAGGTAATCGACCAACAGGTCGAGTGCATATTTTGTACTGTTATCGTCTAATCCTATAGGTGCTATGATCCGATTAAATCTCTCTATAAAGATCTCAGCGGGGTTATTTGATTCCATATTTAATAGCGTTTCTAATAACCCGGGGTGATCATTAAGTAAGTTTAAATAGCTGCTACACAGCTTGTGAAGCGCTAACTTCCAGTTCTCGTCAAGCTTAGGCTGGTAAACCTCATCTATCAGTGATGTAGTAATAGCCTCCAATAGCGCATTTTTGTTACTGAAATAGTAGTAAATAGCCATTCCATCGACATTTAGCGCGTTCGCCAAACTACGAATGCTGGGGATTTTCCCCTTCTGTTGCATCATTAGCTTAGCGCTATCGATAATAATCTTTGCATCTAACTGATTGTCCGAACCTTTAGGCCGTCCGCGTTTTTTCTCTATTATCGACATCGATCCCTCACTTGACCGCCATTATTTCTACAGTGTAGAATATTATAATTGAAGCCCGACTAAATGCCAAGCAATGGGCTAGAGTTACAGTAAAAACTTATATGAGAGACTAAAATATGAAATGTTCTGTTTATATCGCAACCAGTACTGACGGCTATATAGCAAGAAAGGATGGCAGTGTTGATTGGCTGCATAGCGCAGGCAATTCACAAGCAGATATGGGAAGCCACGCCGATATGGGTTTTGCTGAATACATATCTTCAGTTGATTGCCTAATCATGGGGCGTAAGTGTATGGAAATGATTGCCAGCATGGATCTGTCTCCAGAGCAATGGCCCTATGGAGATACACGCGTCATTGTGCTCAGCAATACTCTTAAGCAAGCCCCTACCAACTTACAAGATAAAGTTGAGATGTACTCAGGGGAGCTGACGGCGTTAATTGCTAAGCTTGAAAGTGAGGGGCATCAGCATGCCTACATCGATGGCGGCGCCACGATACAATCATTTCTGAACCTCAAGTTAATTAATGAAATAATCATAACTCGGGCACCCGTTATCTTGGGTGAAGGAATTGCGCTATTTGGCAAGACCGCTACGGATATAAAGCTAGCTCAAGCCAGCGCAATTGCGTTTGCCAATGATTTTGTGCAAGTGAATTATCAGGTTAGCTATTAATTTTTAGTTATTAGGGGCTGTTGATCTTTCACGGTTGTTTTTGCCGCAGTTTATTGGCTATTTTGACAAGGCGGAGGCTATGCCGTGTAGTTATTCTCCACAAATAGTCTACAACACAGTAAAAATAGCCAAGAAACGCGGCCTTTTGGGGTCGATTCAATGCTTCTATTACGGTGTTATGAGCTTTTCACTTAGCCGGCTAAGCTTTATCGCTCAAGCCTTGTACTAGAAGCATTATTCCTTACGGTAAAGAACCGAACAAAAACCAAGCTCGAAAGATCAACAGCCCTTAGTTCCGTTTAACATTCGGACTAGCTCTAGCTAGAAGGAACTGGCTAGCAGGTTTTTACTCATGGAGCTTATCTAACGGCTGTATGATAGAGAGCCCACAAATGAAGCTTTATCAGAGTTACTTGGCATTTTTATTTGAAATAAACCGCCAAAACATAATGTAAAACCTACGAGTTTGCACTGACCGTCCGGACTCTGTATTTGGTTTGCTAAAACCCAGCTGCCAACGATTCAGCAAGTTTTCTTTAGTCTGTCGTTGATGACTTTTAAGCAATTTATTCTCTTTTAACTCAGGGGGTAAATCACCGAATGAATCATCTAATAACCTCAAACTAGGCTTATATGTCATGCGCTTATTCTTGTCACTATTGCGCCAATATAGATATTGCTCTGCAGCTGCGTATTGTTTGTTAATAAGAGTATGAGCGAATAGAATAGCTACGGGAAACCGCTGTTTGTTAATACGTTCTCCGGTAAAAACCGCTAATTTCACCAGTAAAATGAGTAATACTATCAGCAGTAAACCGTATAGCCAGTAAGCTTTCACAAAGCTCAATGGTGTGTGAGTTACTTGCCATGCTAGCGCCTTAGCAGTAAGTGTTGTTAACTCTTTATCTTTGGTATTCCACCAGTAAAAAGACAGTTCAGGTAGAGTCACTTCGCCACTTTGCTGCACGATATAAGTTTGCTGATAAACTTTACTCGCGCTGAAATCCCCACGATTTTGGCGATCTTCACTCTCTACAGGGCCTCGATATCCATATAAGATTTTTGACTTTGAAAGCGGGAAGTCTGGAAACAACATAGCGCTACTATCGGTCGCATTGATGGTTAACGTACGAGTGATTGCATCACCTATATGTAATTCACTAGCATTTTCAGGCGTTATTTTTTGTCTGAATGTCACTTTCGGTGCCGCAATATAGTGATTTGTGTTAGCTAACCTTTCATCAGGAAGTATTACAGTAAAGTGTTGAGGTTGGGTGTATAACGTACCTTTAATGCTAGACCCTGGTTTATCAGCAACATTCACGGTGACCGCTATTCTAGGAACAGTGATAGCCCCTACTGCTTGAGGATAGAGCGTCAATTGCCACTCCTGCACTGACCATGTTTTACCATCAATTCGATCTGTATAGTTATTCGCTAATTTTTTACGTCGAAGTACTATCGTATCATCAACATCAAAAGCACTTATGTGGCTACCGCCTGCAAACCATGTATCGGTCGAGATCTGTATATAAAGATCAACTTGTTGCAGTGGAACAACTTCGTTAACTGGCGCTAGCCGAGTGGTAATTTTTAACTTTCCCGCCTGTTGCAATTCATTAATGGTGCTGGGAGTGGTTGTCGATACAGCCCCATCATTTGCGAATGCAAAATTAGAAAAGCTGCTTATTACAAGCAGGCTTCCTAGAAGGAACAGCCATACAAAAGTAATGACAACGACTTTTAATAACGTATTAAGTGATGCCAGAATAGGAAATAGTCTTTCCAAACTTTCATCGTCTATTTGAGCCCGTTTATTGGCTAACATAAGTGGTTCTCATCATTAGTTTGATGTCGATTGTTGACGTTGATTAAGCTGCGTTCTGAATTTTGTTGCCATAAACCTACTTGGCGAACCTTCTACCCGCTTCATCCATGCCTGAGTTAGGGCATCATCTGCAAGTAATTGCTCAGCGGTATAGGTTTGTTTAATTAACATTTGCGCGGAGATTTTCTCATCCGCCCCCTCTCCTGTCTGAGGTTCATCACCTAACTCTGTAGATGTTTCATCTTCAGTATTGGCTTGGCTTTCACTTTGACGGTTTATATCATCAATGATCTTTTGGATTTTGCTCAAATTGGTTTGTGCAGGCTTAAAGGCGGGATACTTCTCTACGACTTGCTGGTATACCTGTCTAGCGGCAATGTACTCTCGTTGTTGGGCCAAAGCGTTAGCTGCACCAAACAAAGCCTCAGCACTGTCGACTCGTATAAAATAGATATAAGCTGACTTGAAATCCTCTGCCATATAAAAAGCGCTGGCTTTGCTATACGGTTGAGTGAACTTTTGTGCTGCTTGACTGTATGCCCCCTTTTTTAAATACCGTTGTCCTTGCTGATCTGGCGTTAACCAAGCATCAAACCAAAACTGGCTAACCGCTAACTTTATTTGCTGCAGTTTTTGCTGTCCTACCATTGGCGTGCCCATTTCAGCAGTTTCAACGGTATAAACAGCGTCACTAGCGGCTACATTCTGCACAGGCGCGGTAAGTATTAACATGCCAACAAAACACCATTGAACGGTCCAGCCCTTACGAAACCACAGAAGAAAGACAGCTACCAAGATAAACACCAGTGGGTAGCTCATTTCTTGCCAAGGCTCAGCACTATCGCTATTGATAATAACATTGCGTTCAATCAACCTATTGATTGTTTCAACATCGCTATTATCGACAGATATTTGTTGATAGCTGCCACCTAAGTGATTAGCCAACGAATTTAATTCGTCACCCTGGAACTTTATATCGGCATGGCGCTTATTATTACCACTACCTAATACTATTAGCTGTAAGGGTTGCTCATTCGCATAGTTCCCTTCTCGTTGTGAACCCAACTCTGATCGCTCTTTCGGCCTATTAAAATAATCAATAAAAGCTTTCTCGCTATCATTACCGATACCATCGGTTATCCATAGCACGGTAGCTGATTGATCTGCAATATGACCCTGAACGAATAGCTTGTCTATCTCAGCTAATCCGTACTCGGCAAACTTGCCTTTTCGGGGCATGATTTTTGGTGTAATAGCCTCTAGCAACGGTAGGAATACGGCGTTGTCTTTGGTCAAAGGCATGGCTATATGCGCACTACCTGAATAGACAATAAGTGCAGTGTTTCCGCCATCTCTAATAGCAAGCAGATCGGAGATTTTTTGCTTAGCACGACCGAGCCGAGAAGGCTGAACATCAGTTTGTAACATCGACTCTGAGACATCCAATAGGATGACCAAAGGCGCGTTATCCTCTCCAAAAGGAGAAGCTTGTCGCTGCCACGTAGGGCCAGCAGCTATTATTATCGCGATACAAAATCCAAATCCCCAAAATAGGAGCGGTAGCCGTTTTCGCCAGCTCGCATCACCAATTCTAAGCGCTTTTTCTAGATGTTTAGGAAGCACCAATTTTCGATGCTTAACGGCCACTCTATTGCCTAAGTGCGCCACTAGTTGCCAAGCAAAAGGTATGATCAGCAGTAACCAGTAAGGCCTTATAAAATGAAACTGTGTTAACACTGTGTCAATATCCATCACGCCTTCCCCTCGATTTCTGAGTCGCTCTCACTGGGTTTGTTAACGTTGAACCGACGTAAAACAAATACCATAATGTAAGTAACCAGATAGATGACGAGTGCGGCCGCTATGGGCAAGTAATGGACACTTTTTTTCGGCTGATAAGTAAAGCTCGCAAACTTTGCAGGCTCCAGTTTACTTATTGTTTGATAGACCTTATTGAGCTCTTGTGTCGATATAGCTTTAAATGCTTTCCCTCCTGTGAGCGCAGCAACACCTTCAATCACTTCCATATCCATTGCTTGTTCACCAACGGTTTGTGGATCGCCAATGGCTATAACATGTACTCTTATGCCTTTTTTGGCCGCTATTTTAGCCGCCTCAAGTGGCGGTACGGAACTGTCGGTGTCATTACCATCCGTTAGCAATAACACCACTTTATTTTTTTGTGATGATTTAATTTCATCGCTTGACATCACTTTAATCGCTAAACCTAATGCATCACCGACATGAGTACTTTGCCCCGCCATAGCCACGCGGCTTTCATCAAGCAACCTTAACCAAGAAGCCAGATCTGCTGTAAAAGGAGCCTGTAGGTAAGCCGCGTCACCAAATAAAATAAGTCCGAGCCTGTCACCCTGTCGCTGCTCAGCGAATTCATGTAGTACGCGCTTAACTGCATCAAGTCGTGAAATATATTCATCTGAAATTTCAGTCCCCGAGGAGTTTGCGATACCGTCAGCTGTTTGTTGTTTAACATGCAAGGTGAAATCTTTGGTATCCATCGAGCCAGAGAGATCGACCACGACCATTAGATCGCGGCCTATTTGCAGCCGTGTTTGTGGTTCACCAAGGATCACTGGTTGGGTCATGGCTGTAACTAGCAGCAACCATACAATAAATAGCGCACATTGTTGCCAACGCGACGGTTTTAGGTATTGCAGTGCTGAGTTAGGTGCTGACCTCAATAGAGCCACGATAGTATTAAAAAACGGAACCCTAATTGCGGCCTGTTTGACTTTAAAAGCGGGCAAAAAATAGTTTATTAACCAAGGTAAGGGTAGCACCAACGCCCAAAGAGGATAGTTAAATTCAAGCATCTGCACTCGCCTTTTCGACAATCAAACTACTCGGCAATTTTGGCGTATGATACATTAACCAAACACAACACTGCTGTGCCAGGTTGTTCTGAACCGCAATAGCATCTTTAGCTTCAATTTTGGATAGTAAACTAAGCTGCCACGCATCACCTAATGGAGTATTAAAGCTAGTGTTGTGTTCAGCCGTTATATCTAACAACAGCAGTAATGCATGCCCGTCAATTGCAGCTAAACTAATGCGATTAGGGGAAGCTGTTGCTTGAGTCGCTGCAGTGCTTTTGAGACTGCTCGACAGGCTTATGTTTGACGGAACCACCAACGTTGAAGCTCCGTAGGCAATAGAAATGGCCTGCTTTATCTCTTTAAGCACTATGACTGAAAACTCTGCTAACGGTTTACCTTTTGCTGCCATTACTTTTTTGACAGCTTGCTTACGGTAGCGATTTTGTCGCCAATGTCTCACCCGTCTGTAAGAATATACTGCAAGGAGCGCAATCACAGTGGATAACAACAGCCACCAGCCCCAAGTTTGCGGTACAAATGCAACAGCTTTAGGCATTTCAATACCCACAAACTCATTCAGTTGCAGCATCGGATTACCAAAGCTAAACTCGCTTTGTTCTGATGCCCTTTGAATATGATGTATGCTCAGCATCAATTAGTCCCCCTACCTAATGCAGAGCAAAATTGATTTAACTCACTGCCATCAGTATCAATTTCTATCACAGGTAAAATTTGTGTCCGGCTAGCACAATTAAGCACGTGGAGTTTCTGCTTAAATTGATCGCTATAGTGTTTATAAAAATTCGGGGATTGGTGATTTATCTGTTTAGGGATCATCGATAACTGATCACTACCGTCAGTAGCGACTAGATCACTTATATGGTGAAGTTCTCGTTCAAACTGATCATGGACATAAACTAAAACAACGTCATTTTTGCGTTGTAACTGTTTTAGCAAACTGAGCGACTCATCATTGAATCCCTGCCAGTCACTGACGATGATGATTGTTGAATTTCCACTGCTGATTTTGTCGAGCTGTAATAGGGTTTTATTTAAAGAAAAGTGGCTTTCTTTTGCATAACTTTCGGCATTAAGGTTATGATTTGCTTTTATAATTGATTGGAATAAAGACAGTACATTGCCACTACTACGACGTGGTTTGGTATAGTGACTTTTATGGTCATTGAACACCAAACCGCCAACTCTGTCACCACTTCGCAATATGGTCCAAGCAGACAGCGCCGATAATTGAGCAGCAACAACGGATTTCATCGCATGCTGCGATCCAAAAAACATCGAAGCGCGTTGATCGACAACGATCAATGCTTGGCGCTCTTTTTCTTCGCTGTAAGCACGAACATGAGGTTTACCCGTACGCATTGTCGTGCGCCAGTCCATATTCTTTACGTCATCACCGTCTTGGTAATGCCTAAGCTCTTCAAAGTTAAGCCCGCGACCACGAACTTTAGAGTTGTGGCGACCTGCTTGGGCACTGGTTCTAAATTGCCCTTGCTGAAAAGACAACTTTACGGCTGCAGGCTTTAACGCTACCAGCGTTTGTAATTCACAATAGATACGAGGATCTAACGATTGCAAATCTAAATCACTGTTCGTAATAGTTTTATGTAGCCGCTTTGATTGAAAATCCACTTAATTACTGTCCATACGGAACGTATTTGACTAGATCATCGACAACCTGCTCAGGTTTTATCCCCGATGCAGCGGCGTCGTAGCTGAGCATAAGACGGTGTCCCAGCACACTGTGTAGTACAGCTCGCACATCATCAGGGCAAACAAAATCTCGTCCATCAAGCCAAGCGTGTGCCCTCGCGCAACGATCTAGCGCTATACTAGCCCTTGGACTCGCACCGACTTCAATCCATTCTGGGAATTGAGCGTTATCATATTCATCAACATCGCGAGTCGCCATAATAAGATCAACGATGTAGTTTTCCATGACTGGCGAGACATAAATATCAGCAAGTTCTTGCTGTCCGGTAATGATATCAGTTGGCGAAACAACCAATGCACAGTCAGTTTGGTTTACGTTCACAGGGCCGTTTTCTTCCTGCCTAACTAATTTAATAATTGCCAGTTCAGCTGCCTTATCTGGATAAGCCACATTAACCTTTAACGTAAAGCGATCCATTTGTGCTTCAGGTAACGGGTAAGTCCCCTCTTGATCAACAGGGTTCTGTGTTGCTAAAACCATAAATAGATCAGGTAACTTTCGAGTGTGACCAGCAGCTGTTACCGTTCCTTCAGCCATCGCTTCAAGGAGTGCAGCTTGTACCTTGGCTGGCGCCCTATTTATCTCATCGGCTAGCACTAAGTTGTTAAAAATCGGGCCTGGTTGAAAATCTAGTTGCGGTTTACCGGCCACCTCTCGATAGACTTCAGAGCCTGTGACATCAGACGGTAAAAGATCTGGGGTAAACTGTATTCGACCGAAATTAGCTTGCATTGATTCAGCAAGCGATTTTATGGAACGCGTTTTTGCAGTTCCAGGTAATCCTTCTAACAACACATGACCTCGAGTCAACAGAGCTATTATTAAAGACTTAACGACATGATCTTGACCCACAACACTTTTACACACTGCTGTATATAAAGCGCTTAACGCTTTTTGAGATGAATTCACCCGGATTTCCATAACAAACAAGGACTATAGCGTGATTTTAAAGGGTTACATGACCCCTCAATACTGGGAAAAATACTTGAAACTTGTGTTTTAAGTGCTTTGCCTTCATTTCAAATAATCGCGAGAATCATTACAACTGACCAGGGAAATGGTTAAAAATTATCAAACAATCCCCTTATGAATTGATCGAACACATATTAGCCGCGATTGGCTTGATACAAGACTAAACTCTTATGGAAAAATCCAATTGCTCATGTACACTCATAACATACTGACTTAGTGGATAAGTTCATGAGCCAACGTACTCTCCATACACTTTTCAAGCCTAGATCCGTTGCGATAATAGGTGCGTCTAACCAACCTAAACGTGCGGGCAATGTACTGATAAAAAACCTGTTATCAGGTGGTTTTTCTGGACCTATTATGCCGGTAACCCCTAAGTATGAGGCCGTTATGGGAGTACTGGCCTATCCCAATATTGAAGCATTGCCACTTAAGCCTGATCTTGCCATTATCTGCACTGCAGCCAGCAAGGTACCCGCCATTATCGAAACGCTCGCACAGTTTGGCTGCAAAGTCGCAATTGTCATGGCGTCGGGAATGGCCGATGAATTCAATAAAGATGGGATCAGTCTGCTGCACCAAATGGAGCAATATGCGGATCGTTATGGCATGCGGATCTTGGGACCTAATAGTCTTGGTATGATATTGCCGAACATTGGCTTGAATGCCAGTTTAGCCCACACCAGCGCTCTTCCTGGAAAGATCGCGTTTGTATCACAATCAGCAGCAATCTGTACCACTGTTCTCGATTGGGCTAACAATAAGGGGATCGGTTTTTCCTCTTTTATATCACTCGGTGATGCTAACGATATCGATTTTGATGAACTATTGGATTATTTGGGGCGAGATTCAAAAACCGATGCAATTATGCTCTATATCGATTCGGTAAATGAAAAACGTTTGTTTCTATCTGCAGCACGAGCAGCATCTAGAAATAAACCTATTTTAGTTATTAAGTCTGGTCGCAGCACTGAAGGCACAAGTGCAGCCAAACTCCATACCGGCGGTGTTGCCGGTAATGATGCCGTTTATGAAGCCGCTTTTAGGCGTGCGGGCATGTTACGAGTTAATGACTTAATTGAACTATTTGCGGCAGTAGAAACCTTAGCTCACTCAACACCTTTGCAAGGTGAACGCCTAGGGATAATCAGTAATGGTGGAGGCCCTGCAGTTTTGGCTCTGGATGAGCTTATCCTTAGCGGTGGCAAACTACCTCCCCTCGCTGCAGACATCTACCAAAAGCTCAATACTATTTTGCCAAAAAGCTGGTCAGGACAAAACCCTGTCGATATTGGTGGCGATTCCGATGCAAGCCGCTATGCGAAATCTCTTGAGATAATGATGGATAGCGATAATTTAGATGCCATCTTAATATTGCATTCTCCATCGGCATTAGGGGAAAGCGTACAAGTCGCCCAAGCGATTGCGGATACCATCGCCAAACATCCCAATAAGAACAGAGTCAATATATTAACCAATTGGAGCGGTGAAGATTCAGCTTACGAAGCCCGTAGACATTTTTCTAAATCAGGCATCCCTACCTACCGCACACCAGAAGGTGCAGTAGGTGCATTTATGCACATGGTTGAATACCGTCGTAATCAAAAGTTACTGCAAGAGGTGCCGCTTTCGATCCCAGATAATATTCCAGCCAACACGGCCGTAGCACGAGAAAAATTACAAATGGCGTTAAGCCAAGGCAAGACCATATTAGAAACACACGAATCTAGCAGTATATTAGGTGCCTATGGCCTTAATACTATCGAAACCTGGTTTGCCAATACTGCCGAGGAAGCGGTTAACTTAGCTAGAAAAGCAGGTTATCCCATTGCACTAAAAGTACAGTCGCCAGATATACACCACAAATCAGATGTACATGGTGTCATGCTCAACCTCACCTCAGATAATGAAGTTGAACATGCAGCCAAAGCCATAATAGACCGCGTAATATCCCTAGACCCTGATGCTAAAATTGAAGGGTTGATCGTACAAAAAATGGCGCTAACAGCTGGTGCTCAAGAGATAAGAGTCGCAGTAGCCAACGATCCGGTTTTCGGCCCAGCGATACTCCTTGGAGAAGGAGGATCTGAATGGGATCCTACTCAAGATGCATCAGTAGCCCTACCGCCACTAAACATGACGTTAGCTCGTTATATGGTGATCCAGGCACTAAAAACTAAAAAGTTAAAAGATCGTCACCTTCCACTTGGTCTTAATATGAATGCACTGTGTGTTTTACTGACACAAATATCGCATTTAATTATCGACTGTCCTGAAATAGCATCGCTCGATCTCAACCCAGTTCTATGTGCCGGAGAGTCAATCACCTTGCTTGACGTCAATATTCAATTACATAAAGAACCCGTTGATAACGCCGCCAGGCTTGCTATATCCCCTTACCCTAAAGAGCTTGAACAATTAGCAATGCTGAAAAACGGTAATGAAGTGATGCTTAGGCCCATTCTCCCTGAGGATGAGCCAAAACATTTGGCATTTGATAACTCTCTCTCTGATGAGGATAGGTACAAGCGCTACTTTGGCGTTCGCTCAAAAATGACCCACGAAGAGATGGCGGTTCTGACGCAGATAGATTACGCCAGAGAGATGGCCTTTATTGCAACGGCAAAAGGAGATGATGGCGATGATATAACGCTCGGCGCAATCAGAGCTTCAATTGACCCAGATAATACAGAAGCGGAATTTGCCATGGCCGTACGCAGCAATTTCCAAGGGCAAGGCTTGGGCAAGTTGCTGCTTGAAAAACTCATAAACTATTATAAAGCTAATGACACACTCGTTCTCACAGGGTTTACCATGTTTGAAAATCGCAATATGGCGAGTTTAGCTAAACACTTAGGTTTCACAGTAACCTTTGATATGGAAGAACGCCTAATTAAAATGCATATGGATCTTAAGGCATAATTTTGGCTTAGGGTTTAGTTCATATTTTAGTTTAAACGCATTAAAGTGGGCACATTAGCGCCCACCTTTTCAATATGTACTGGTTAAATCCAGCTTAATTCGATTCCGATTCGACCATCACACAATTACGCCCGGCCGATTTAGCACGATACAGCGCCTCATCAGCACGAATAAAGTAGCTATCTTTGCTATCTTCATTTTTCAATGATGCACAGCCAACTGAAACCGTAATATTGCCCAAAGGAAGTTTCTTCTCTTTGCCTATGGTCAGGTTCCGTTTTGCTATTTTTTGTCGCAAATTATTAGCAACAATTTTAGCTTCATCGATTCCCGTATTAGGCAACAGAATGACAAACTCCTCACCGCCGTACCGAGCAACAAAATCATCGCCTTTAACACTCTGTTTCAGTGCCTGAGCTACGTATGTTAGTACCTTGTCACCGATTAAATGTCCATGTACATCGTTGAACTTTTTGAAATGATCAATATCAACCACCAGTAAACTACTTTCAAACTCTTTCTGGTTGAAGGTGTCAATATGACTTATCACTTCTTCGTCAAAAGCACGGCGATTATTAAGTGAAGTTAGCTGATCGGTCATGACAACAGAGCGAAGTTCAGACATCTCAGATTTAAGTGCAGAAACCTCTTGATTAATGGTATTAAGGCTTTGATCCATGGCAATATTAGCATCAATAATACCATCTAATTCGGTGGTAATATCATCGACAAGTTGCTGTAAGACTTCAGAGCTTGGGTTAGTTTTAAGTGCTTTATCGAACGCCTTTAACGACGATGAAAACTTTACATTTCCGTGGCTCATTCCAGCAATTTTAGCAAGCAACTGATTAATTAATAATTGCGTTTCTATCTGCACATTCTCCACGACTTCGGGTGAATGTTGCTGTATATACGTGGTAAACAAACCTTCACATACCGTCGCCGTAAAACTGACTTCGTTTGCTAGTAATCCGTCAATCGCCCGTTTTAAATCTAAATTAATGCCTAAGTAATACTCATACCAAACGGAATAGTTATTCGGTGTAACAGGAATGTTCAGTTCTGACATCTTGGGAACTGCATGCCTTAAAATTCGCGCTGACAACTCGGTCTCAGACAAATGTTGAGCCATATCCATAAATTATCTTCCCCAGGACTAAATATCATACTTATCAATACAATAAACAAAAAAGAGGATGTTGCCATCCTCTTTTTCAATTTATTTACTACTTTCGACTGATTACTACTGTCTGCAGTTTGAAAAAATGTCCTTATCTTGCTGATAAACCTCTGTTCTGACATTCATTAAGCCTAATAAACTATCAAATAGGTTATCGTGAGAGTAATCACCTTGCTCTGCTTCCTTGGCTAGACAACTCAGATCAAGTTTATTTTGTTTGGCAAAACCTGCAGAGAACCAACCTAAGAAAGGCACTTTTGTTTGCTCCTCAGGTGCAAACGCATAGGGGGCACCATGCAAATACATACCACTTTCACCTAACGACTCACCATGGTCGCTGATATAGAGCATTGCAGTATCAAACTCTTCACTTTTTGCCTGAAGCTTTTTAACCACCTGCGACACAATGTAATCTGTATATAGAATGGTATTGTCATAGGTGTTCATCAACTCTTCATCACTGCAGTTCTGAATATCACTGCGCTGGCAATCTGGGGTAAAAAAGCGATGTTCATCTGGGTAGCGCAGGTAGTAAGTCGGGCCATGTGAGCCAATAATATGGAGCACAATAAGGCTATCTTTACTGCTTATAGTACTTAGCCGATCATCAAGTGTATTGAGTAGAACCTGATCATAACAGTATTGTCCATTACATAAATCAGGGTCACTGTCGTGTTCAATAAGTATATTATCGATATTACGACAAACACCTTTACAGCCACTGTCATTGTCAAGCCAATCTAGTCCTATTCCTGCATGATTTAGCACATCGATTGCATTGTCTTGTGCCTTTGCCTGCCTAGACTGGTAATCTTCTCTGTCCATTCTGGAGAACATGCAAGGTAATGACACCGCAGTTGCAGTGCCGCATGAATGCGTATCCTTAAACGTTAATAGACCTTGTCCTTTTGTATGTGCATTCGTCGGCTTGCCATAGCCATAGTATTCATAATTCATCTCGCGCGCGGTTTCACCCACAACCAGTACCACTAAGTTGGGCTTATCATTTTGTTTATTAGTGATGTTTTTTGCATCTAAACCGAGCGGCTTGTATTTAATAGGCTCTTGCAGGTAATTGATATTAATATACTTTGCAGTGGACCCTATAAAGTATGTAGGAATAATATGACGTTTAATAATGTCATTATTACGGCCAAACGATACGTAGTTTTGATAATAGAATATTGCAATAATTCCGATACCAATAAGCATTGTTGCCATAAGGGCCAGTTTATACAACAACTCTTTAGCTAATGGCTTAAATTCAATATTAGCCTTATAAATAAGCAACGCAGGAACAACACCGGTCGCAACAAAATTAAGTACAGAAGCCCAATTTAAATAGGTCATAGCCTCTGCAGAGTTTGTTTCAAAGGTGTTTTCAATCATGCCGTAATCGAAAACAACGCCGTACTGCAACGCAGCAAAAAACACACTTGATGACATTAGCGTTAGCAGGATGAAAAACGGTTTCGCAAGGTACTTAAATGAAAAAATGCTAAATATAAAACTGAGAGCAAAGATTAGAAAGAGCGGGATAGTCGCGATGAACACTAGGTTTACATCCGCTTGCTTTTCTACTCCCTGTTTAACGATTTGAAAAAATGGGATATTAAAAACACAGACATAATAAAGCGCTAGTATGACTGTAAACTGATTACTGCTAAGGCTTTTTAAACGAGATAACACAGTGAGGCACTCTCTTATTATTTGACTAGGATAACAACTATTTGTTTCGGTATTTCGTGCGTGCTAATTGATAATGTCATTATTTCCTTTTAGCACTACTGTCACTCACCATTGACGGTGCAACAATAAAGCAAACATATTAACACCAGCTCAATACATGTTGAATTATTTTACGCATTTCTTTACCTAATACCGCTAATTTGCAGACTAATAGCAATCAGTATAAATATTTGCTCGCTCAGCGAGAGTTTAGCGAGGTTGAGGTAAGGCTATTCAATGCTCTTAGGTTACTCTTCCCGCGTTACTCTTGATAACCACTCCTGCATTATTCTAGCTTCGAGCGTACTTGCTCTTGTACCTCCTTTATCAAACATCCAAGAGGGAGCGAATGCCTTAAGCGTTTCAGGAGCATACTTGGCCATGTGGTTTCCAATGAAGGCAATAGTTAAACTAAGTTCAAGTTCACTAAAAGCATCAAAGCCGCTAAAACTCGCCTTTAACGAACGGTTTTGGCTTGTTACTTCTACGTTGAATACCCCACAGGCGAATAACCAGTGTGTTTGAGTAGATCAAGTTCTTCTACAGACTGGTATAGCTAAAAAACCCATAAAAATATCAAAATGGACCCAGTTATAGGCACCAAAAAAACTAAAAGGTTCAAGCGTTTCTTGAAGAATATACGTTCGAAAGGTACTTTACTTAATAACCTATGAATTTGTCTTCGGGAGTATTTGACGTGAATTGAAGACAAAATGAAGCAAAAATTTGATTACGCCGTGGGCGGCCTATTTAGTTAAGTTGCGGCTTATGTCCGGCACTATACGTTTTGTGCTGAACGATTAAAACTCTTTATTGATACGCTTAAAGAAATCTAACATTTGGCTGCGCTCTTCATCGTTAAAATTGACTGTAAGATCTGCGGTAAGTTGCATATGGAGTTTATCATGCTCTTCAAACATCACTTGGCCTGCATCAGTTAATTCTACTAATATCGAACGACGATCAGTTTCATGGGCACGACGCAACACTAAGCCAGCTTTTACCATTTTATCAACTTGAACGGTTAGCGTACCTGTAGTCACGCCAATTTTCTCTGCCAATTCTTTCATTCTCATTGGACCATTCAAACCTAAGATCTCAACAATGTGTACTTGGGGTAAACTAAAGCCGTTGTCTTTAACGACAGCCATTTCCCAAGACGACAACTTTTCATAAAACTCAATGATGGCGTGATTTAAGTGATCGTCTTGGTTTTTCATCTAATTATATTTCCTGGGCGATTGAATCGTTATTGTGCCTGACAGACCTTATGCACTTCAACGGTTACATGACTTAAAGCCTTAATATTCACTAATTTCTGTTTAATATCATCGCAGTTTGCACCACTTTCACTCACAACGATTAAACTTGCTGCATAGTGATCAGCACTGACTTTCCAAACATGCAGATCAACCAAGCTATCTCCCTCTTTCTCTACTAATTGTTTTATTTCTGCTAAAGGTTTTTGCTTCATGCTAGCATCGAGCAAAATAGGCGCGGTTTGATGCATAAGCCCCCAGGCCCAACGAGAAATAATCACAGCGCCTACAATCCCCATGACGGGGTCTAACCAATTGAGACCTACATACTTTCCTAAAAGTAGTGCACCAATTGCCAACAGTGAAGTCAATGCATCAGCAAGTACATGGAAATATGCTGCTTTAAGGTTATGATCTTCATGACCATGTGAGTGATCATGTTCGTGACTATGGCTATGGTCGTGACTATGACTATGACTATGGCCATGGTCGTGACTATGATGATCTTTTAATAGAAAGACACTGACAACATTAACAACCAAACCTATCACAGCAACCATGATGGCTTGGTCGAAATGTATGTCTTGTGGATTAACCAATCTAACAGCAGATTCGACTAACATCACTAATGCTACAAGTCCTAGGGCCACCGCACTGGTAAACCCGCCGAGCACACTTACTTTCCCCGTACCGTAGGAGAATGTTGGCGAATTTGCATGCTTTCGCGCATAGCGATATGCAAATAAGGTGATCAAAAAAGCTGCCGCATGAGTCCCCATGTGCCAACCGTCAGCTAACAGCGCCATAGAGCCGTATACCGTTCCTGCTATAATTTCTGCAAACATAGTGATAACAGTTAATAGCAATACAATGGCAGTATTGCGTTCTCCGCTACTATTGTGCGCAGCAAAGTTGTGCTTGTGCGTCCATTGTTGGCGTAATTGTTCAGCGTTTCCCATAATCCCCGATCCTTTATGCAACGTTTGTTGTCTTATCATTTAATGTTCTATCGTTATACTTTGCTCAATCTAAGGCGACGATATCTGTATGTAACCTTTAACATAAGCATGCTTATGTCGACATCATGCTTATGCGTTTACACAAGGAAAATATGCGACAAGATTAGCTTGATACTCAACTTATTCTAAAATTAGATATTTTGATAATCAAACTAATATTCCAATAATAACCATAAAACTGCAACACGAATTGAAAATGATGTGATCTAGCGCCAAATAAAAACAGGGCTTCTACGACTAACCTTTGGTTAGCGTTTGTTTAACTGAGTCGACTAGCGTTAAGTAAGCTGGTATTTATGATATTGTTTTAATAGGTTTTTAGATAAAGTAAGAAAAAAAATAAATATTTTAGTCATATTTAACCCCTTTTGGTTTTAATGCCGTTAATAGAGGTATCACAAGTTACTAATTCATTTTTTATTTTGGAGCCATTATGATTTTCAACTCAATATCTAACAAAAAAATACGTATTTTTACCCTAGCATCAGGCCTTCTTCTCGGCGCAGCAACTTTTTCAGCTAGCGCTACATCACCAGTAAAACCTAGCGAGGTGATACAAACTATGATTAAAGCTCAAGCCTATTCAGCGGCGAACTACGTCTCACAAGAAACCTCTAAAATGTTTCCTGCTCCAAAAGAGGGGCAGGTACAACACATATTGACGCTAGACTCATTAGATAATGAAGCTGATTACATGCTTGAGATCCAGGTAGGCCAAACTAAAATGGTAGATTGCAATAAACATGGTCTAACTGGTGAGTTAAAGCAATTATCAGTAAAAGGATGGGGCTACAACTATTACCAGGTCGATTCGATTAATGAAGGGCCAAGCACTATGATGGCCTGTTTTGATAAAGCATTAACTGAACAGTTTTTACCCATTCAAGGTAGCTTAAAAATTCCTTATGACAGCCGTTTACCTAAAGTTATTTATTTACCAGAAAACAGCCAGGTACGCTACAGAGTATGGAAAGTAGATGCGCCATTCGCTTATTCAGGCACTAAAGCTAAATAGTATTTATTTGGAATAAAAAAAAGCTACCTCAAGGTAGCTTTTTTTTAATTGGCGACAGCCATATCTAGTTTAAGGCTTGGGTTTGTAGCTTTTACAGTGCGCCGATTGCTTCTTTACATAGCGCTGTAATTCTATCCCAATCACCCTGCTCCATTGCATCTGTTGGCGCAATCCAGCTACCTCCAATGCAATCTACATTTTTAAGGGCTAAATAGTCTTTATAACTGCTAGGCGTGATCCCGCCGGTTGGGCAAAAACGAATATCTGCAAGCGGTCCAGAAAATGCCTTAAGTGCATTCACGCCACCTGAAGCTTCTGCAGGGAAGAACTTAAAGTTGGTATAGCCAAGTGCCATGCCTTCCATCACTTCAGAGATACTCGCCACACCAGGTATTAACGGTGTGGTTCCAGCCATAGCAGCTTTTAGCAGATCTGTGGTTGCACCTGGGGTGATAACAAATTGCGCACCAGCATTTACCGCCTGAGCTAGTTGTGCTTCATTTAAAATAGTACCTGCCCCCACCAATGCTTCAGGCACTTCTTCTGCTATTTTACTAATGGCTTCAAGAGCACAATCAGTGCGTAAAGTCACCTCTAGTACACTAATACCGCCAGCAACAAGTGCTTTTGCCAATGGCACAGCATGTTCAATCTTATTGATCACCATGACTGGAACAATAGGGCTGCGATTAAAAATATCTTGTGGTTGAATTAACCAGTTATTCTCAAGCATTGCGTTACTCTTCCTTAGTCTTTAATAAATTTCATCTATGGCGCTAGTACTGCGCGCACCGGTTTCAGGACTACTTAAGCTAGCTCTTAGTGCTCCGAAAAGTTCTCGCCCCATGCCGTAGCTTGTCTTTTGTAGGTCGACTTTTTCAGGCATTCTTGCCTGCAGTTCAGCTTCATCAACGAGAAGAGTTAACTCCCCAGTGGTAGCATTGACTCTAACTAAATCACCATTATGGATCTTAGCAATCATGCCACCGTCTAGCGCTTCAGGTGTTAAGTGAATAGCTGCAGGCACCTTGCCTGAAGCACCGGACATGCGGCCATCAGTTAACAGTGCAACTTTAAAGCCTCTATCTTGCAAGGTACCTAATATAGGTGTCAGTTTATGCAGTTCTGGCATGCCAATGGCTTTTGGTCCTTGGCCTTTAACAACCACTACACAGTCTTTATCTAACTCGCCCGCCTTAAAGATCGCTTCGAGCTTGTTTTGATCATCAATGACAACAGCTGGGGCTTCAACGATGCGATGCTGCTCTTGTACTGCAGAAACTTTTATCACTGCTCGGCCCAAGTTACCTTTTAGTAACTTTAAACCACCGTTAGCTTGGAAAGGACTGTTTAAGCTGGTTAGCACTTCTGAGTCTAAACTTGTTTTCTGACCATCGACCCAGGTCAATTCACCGTCACGGATCTGCGGCTCTTGGGTGTAACGCTTCAACCCAAAGCCTGCTACAGTCTCAACATCTTCATGTAAAAGCCCACCATCGAGCAGCTCTTTAATCAAGAAAGCCATGCCACCAGCAGCGTGGAAATGGTTAATATCAGCATGGCCGTTTGGATAAACACGAGCTAGCAGTGGTACCGCATCAGATAACTCTGAAAAGTCGTCCCAGTTAATGATGACACCAGCAGCACGAGCTGCTGCAACAATATGCATCGTCAAATTCGTAGAGCCACCAGTTGCCAGTAGTGCAACAATGCCGTTAACAATCGATTTTTCAGACACGATATGGCCAATAGGTGTGTATTGTGTGCCCATTTCAGTCAGGCGGCACACCTGTTTAGCCGCTGTTTTACTTAACACTTCACGTAAAGGATCATCGGGGTTGACGAAAGATGAACCAGGCAGCTGTAGTCCCATCACTTCAAGCATTAACTGATTGCTATTTGCTGTACCGTAAAAAGTACATGTACCTGCGCTATGATATGATTTTGATTCTGCATCTAGCAGCGCTTCTCTATCGACTTCGCCTTGCGCATACTTTTGACGAATTCGCGCTTTCTCTTTATTAGGAATACCTGACTTCATCGGCCCTGCAGGGACAAATAACATTGGCAGATGACCAAAGCTCAATGCGCCAATAAGTAAGCCTGGTACGATTTTATCGCAAATACCGAGCAGTAGCGCACCGTCGAACATATTGTGAGACAAGCCAACCGCGGTGCCCATAGCAATGACTTCACGGCTTAACAAACTCAGCTCCATCCCCGGTTGCCCCTGAGTGACACCATCACACATCGCAGGAACGCCACCTGCAACTTGCGCAACACTGCCCACCTCATTACAAGCCTGTTTAAGCAGATCTGGGTACTCACCATAAGGCTGATGCGCAGATAACATGTCGTTAAAAGAGGTAACGATACCGATGTTAGCTTTGGTTAGCTGCTTAATAGACGATTTATCAGCTGGATTACACGCTGCAAAACCATGGGCTAAGTTACCGCAGCTCAATGCGCTACGATGTACGCCTCTATTTTTCGCATCTTCTAAAGCCGCAAGGTATTTAGCGCGGGAATCTTTGCTTCGTTCAATAATTCTGTCTGTCACAGACTGTACAACGGTGTGCATAATTACTCCTTAGGCGCTCCAGTAAACATCGACGGGGGTTTTGTGCTGATCGAGAACGGCTCTGATCGGCATTTCACTGCTATCGTTATCTGCTAGTGCTTGTCGGTAAACATCAAGTTTCTGCTCACCAACGATATGTAAATAGATTTGACGGCTTGCAAGAATGCCAGCCTTTGAAAGCGATATACGTGCATGCGGCGCATTACCAGGGGTAACCGCTACACATAAGTCATCGCTTGTTAATGCATGCTCGAGTTCTTTTGCATCAGCGCAAGGGAACCAAGAACAGGTATGTCCGTCATTGCCCATACCAAGGACAACGACATCAAATGGCTTTGGAAAATGTGTTAACTGCTCCGTGGTCATTATTTGACCTTCATAGGGAGAGGAGTACATATTTTTCAAGCCACAAAACTTGGCACTAGCAGCTCGATTTTGCAGTAAATTGTTTCTGACTAACCGCTCATTAGAGTCACTGTGATCGTTATCGACCCAGCGCTCATCTGCTAATGTTATGTAAACATCGTTCCAATCGATGGCTTTTTTACTTAGCAACTCAAAAAGTTTTAATGGCGTCGAGCCACCAGAGACAACCAGACTAGCTTTACCCCTAGCATCAACCGCTTCTTGCAGTTGATTGGCGATACGATCTGCAAGTTGAGTTTCAAGCGCAGCTTTATTGTCAAAGGATTTAAAAACACTTTCTTTAATCATCTTGATCCCCTACTCGTCCCAAGAACGACCGTCTTTAGTGATAAGCGCGACTGAAGCAACTGGGCCCCATGTACCTGCTGGGTAAGACTTTGGTTTCTCGTCAGTTTCTTCCCAAGCTTGAATGATGCCGTCGACCCAACTCCATGCTTGTTCAACTTCATCACGACGAACAAATAAAGCTTGATTCCCCAACATGGCTTCTAACAACAAACGCTCATATGCATCTGCTATACGTTCATTTTTAAACGTTTCAGAGAAACTTAAATCAAGCTTAGTTGTTTGCAAACGCTGCTTTTCACCTAGTCCAGGAACCTTGTTCAACATCTGGATCTCAACCCCTTCATGAGGTTGTAGACGAATAGTTAGCTTGTTAGGCGGTAAATTACGGTAGTTAGAGCTGTAAAGATTGTGTGGTGGGTTCTTAAAGTAAACCACAATTTCAGAACTCTTAAACGGCATGCGCTTGCCACTTCTCAAATAGAAGGGAACACCCGCCCAGCGCCAGTTATCGATATCAACTCGAAGCGCTACAAAGGTTTCAGCGTTTGACTGAACGTTAGCGCCCTCTTCTTCTAGGTAGCCTGGTACTGGCGCACCTTTTAGGAACCCACTTGAGTATTGGCCACGAACGGTATTTTCGTAAATATTATCCGAATTGATTGGACGCAGAGATTTAAGCACTTTCACTTTTTCATCACGGATATTATCGGCGTCTAGATTGACTGGAGGATCCATTGCAACCAGCGTCAACACTTGCAGTAAATGGTTTTGGATCATATCTCGCATCTGGCCAGCTTTATCAAAGTAGCCCCAACGCCCTTCAATACCAACCTCTTCAGCAACAGTTAACTGCACATGGTCAATCGTTCGGTTGTCCCACTTTGATGCAAACAGCGAATTTGCAAAACGTAATGCGAGTAGATTTTGAACCGTTTCTTTACCTAAGTAATGGTCAATCCGATAAACTTGGTTTTCGTCGAAGTAGGCAGAAACTTGATCATTGATAATTTTGGAGGTAGCTAGATCAGAACCGATTGGCTTTTCCAGTACAACACGAGAATCAGGGAAGATAAGATTTTGTTCATTTAGGCAACGACAGATATCGCCAAAGATAGAAGGCGGAGTGGCAAAGTAGCTTACCATCACTCTTTTCTCAGGCTCCAACACGTCATGGAATGCTTTATAGCCTTCAGAAACCGTAAAGTTTGTTCCTACATAATGACAACGATCTAAAAAGCGATTTACGGTCTCGTCACATAATTCGTCTTTTACAAATGTCTTCAATGCCGTCATCACAAGTTCACGATACTCTTCTTGAGTAAAGTCATCTTTGGCAACGCCTAGTACTTTCGTTTCTATATTAAGTAAGTTCGCTTTATCAAGCTGATACAGAGACGGCAGCAACTTTCGCTTAGCGAGGTCACCTTTGGTACCAAATAGAACAAAATCACAAGCTTTGGCTTCTGGTGTTGTTATGCCCATAGCTTCAAAATCTCCTTTTGATCCTGTGTCCCATCATTTTTGATGAGATTTCACATGTTTGTTGTAATATAACAACAGAAATTGGTAATTGCATCTAAATTCTATAATAAACTTCAAGTCAGTCTATTAGGCAAGTTGACACAATCTCTGATATGCTTTCGTGATAAAATTACTAAATTTTATCATCTTTGTACCTGTTAACTTTATAATTTTATTCAAGCTTTAATGTTTAGCCAATGTTGTACCTGCTTAGCTTTCGAAAGCACTACAAAAATATAATAAAACTACATTACTATTGAGTGGACGTACGTATATGAATACCCTAGAAAAGGTTCAAAAAAGCCTTACCCATTTTAGTAAATCTGAACGTAAAGTTGCAGAAGTTATCCTTTCTTCACCGCAAACCGCGATTCACTCTAGTATAGCTACACTAGCCAAAATGGCAGATGTCAGCGAGCCGACGGTAAACCGTTTCTGCCGTCGACTTGATACTAAAGGGTTTCCAGACTTTAAGTTACATTTAGCCCAAAGCCTAGCCAATGGTACTCCTTACGTCAGTCGCCATGTTGAAGAGGACGATAGTCCTGATTCATATACCACCAAAATATTCGAATCTTCAATGGCATCGCTCGATACAGCAAGACAAAGCATCGATACCACCGCGATTAATAAGGCTGTTGATGTATTGACTCAAGCAAAGAAAATATCTTTCTTTGGCCTTGGTGCCTCAGCTTCTGTTGCCCATGACGCGCAGAATAAATTTTTCCGCTTTAATGTTCCTGTCATCTCTTTCGACGATGTTCTAATGCAACGTATGAGCTGTATCAACAGTAATGAGGGTGACGTAGTTGTACTAATATCCCATACAGGTAGAACTAAATCACTCATTGATATAGCAAAACTCGCTCGCGAAAACGGTGCAGCAGTAATAGGTATTACCGCACGTAACTCTCCACTTTCTACGGTATGTACACTACCTGTAACGATGGAAGTCCCTGAAGATACCGATATGTACCTACCTATGGCATCACGTCTAGCACAGTTGGTTATAATAGATGTATTAGCAACAGGATTCACATTGAGACGAGGTCCTCGTTTCCGTGAGAATTTAAAGCGAGTTAAAGAAGTATTGAAAGAATCTAGAATAGACAAAGATCCCATTCTGTAAGTGGCTTTCGACATGATTTAGGACAGTTTAGCAGGTGCTCTACTGTCCTTTAGTCTAATAATGTTGCAAGGGTTCACAAAATTAAAAACTTGAGATAGATCATTTTGTTCGTAATTTTACTACATTTAAGGGTATTGTCTGTTAATATAGTGTCAGAATTTTTTAAAACTTAACGGAGTATGTCATGTTCCGCAGAACCAAAATTGTAACAACTTTGGGCCCAGCCACTGACCGTGATGACAACCTACGCCGCATTATTGCTGCCGGCGCTAACGTTGTTCGCTTAAACTTTTCTCACGGTGCACCAGAAGATCACAAAAAACGCGCAGACGATACACGAGCGATTGCAAAAGAGCTTGGTGTTCATGTTGCTGTTCTTGGTGACCTTCAAGGTCCTAAAATTCGTATTTCAACTTTTAAAGACAACAAAAAGGTACAGCTGGCGTTAGGCCAAGCCTATACCTTGGATGGCGATCTTGAAAAAGGCGAAGGCGATGAGAATCAAGTGGGTATTGACTACAAAGAGCTACCAAAAGATGTCAGCCTAGGCGACATTTTGATGCTTGATGATGGCCGAGTTCAGTTGCGTGTTGAAAAAGTAGAAGGTAACAAGGTTCACACTATTGTTACTGTTGCGGGTCCTTTGTCTAATAACAAAGGGATCAACAAGCAAGGCGGCGGACTGTCTGCTGCTGCATTAACTGAAAAAGATAAGCGTGACATTATCACAGCTGCTGCAATTAAAGTTGATTACCTAGCGGTTTCTTTCCCACGTAGCGGCGCAGATCTAAATTATGCGCGTGAATTGGCGCAAGAAGCGGGTAGTAATGCACTCATCGTTTCTAAAGTTGAGCGTGCTGAAGCCGTTGTTTCTGACGAAGCGATGGATGATGTGATCATTGCCTCTGACGCAGTAATGGTTGCTCGTGGTGACCTAGGTGTTGAAATCGGCGATCCAGCTCTTGTTGCTGTGCAAAAGAAATTGATTAGCCGTTCTCGTCAACTAAACAAGCCTGTTATTACGGCGACTCAGATGATGGAGTCTATGATAACAAGCCCAATGCCGACTCGTGCTGAAGTTATGGACGTTGCAAACGCCGTACTTGATGGCACTGATGCAGTGATGCTTTCAGCTGAAACGGCTGCAGGTGACTTCCCTGAAGAAACTGTTAAAGCAATGGCTGAAGTCTGTTTAGGTGCTGAATCTCACCCAAGTGTGCAGGTATCAAAGCATAGACTTGATCAACAGTTCACTACGATTGAAGAGACTATCGCACTTTCTACTATGTATGCTGCTAACCATTTAGATGGTGTTAAAGCAATTATTGCATTAACAGAATCAGGTGCAACACCTCAAATGATGTCTCGCATCAGTTCAGCGCTGCCTATTTTCGCGATGTCTCGTCATGAAGTGACTCTTGCTAAGATGGCGCTTTACCGTGGTGTTCAACCAGTCTATTTTGACTCAACGGCTCATGCTCCAGAAGCTGTTGCACAAAAAGCACTTGAAACATTAGCGGCAGCAGGTTACCTACAAAGTGGTGACATGGCGATGATGACAAAAGGTGATGCAATGGAAACCGTTGGTGGTACTAACACTAGCAAGGTTGTTGTTGTAGCTTAATTTGCTAGCCATTTAAATGGCTTGTAGATACCTTTTAAAAGCATGTCTGTTTATAACAGACATGCTTTTTTATTTTCAGGCCTTCCGAAATAAGTGCTAATGCCAATCAGTATAAAGATTTGATCGCTCAGCGAGAGTTTAGCGGCTTTGAGGTAAGGCAATGAATGAAGAGCATAGTTATTCTACGTTCAAGTTCATTAACGCAGCATCAGAGCCGCTAAAACTCGCCTGTAGGAGTGTTTTTGGCTTGCTACTTCTGCGTTGAATAAACTTATAAGGGAACAACCATTATGTCATTTATCCGCCTTGAATTAGCGTGCCAAAAACGCTCTGAGTAGATCAACTTCTTATACTGATTGGTATAATGCCCATTAATCTTTTATGCAAAAGAGGATCAAAAAGTTATTGCTGACTATTGACGCCTTTTGCACATTTGCAGCTGCTAAGTCCATACGCACATGACATTGACTAGCTGGCCATTCAAAAAATAAACTACGATGAGTTATACCGCTACCTTGCTTCCCTCATTCATAGAGTCCTACATCAGTAATTTATACCTTAGTTTCAAGCGTTTTTGTTTAGTCAGTCTGTTAACAGAAGCCAAAAAAAGCCACTAAAGTTATTCAGTGGCTTTCAAAAAACGAGTTACGCTCATTACAGCACAACTGTATTAATCAAATTAAAGCGCTTCGAAATCATCGACATTTATCGCAGCTAACCTTAATTCATTTGCAACGACAAGTTGTTGATGTTCCTCTTTGCTAATTAAGTCAATTTCTAGTGCTGAGTCAAACAAAACTTGAGGTGCCAATTTCCTTGCTAAGCTGCCCTCTTTCTGAGCCTGCTTCATACGAGCAAATAGCTCCTTACATTCATACTTAGCGACAAATGCACGCTCAACATCGGCGATACCGCTGACATCGTTATCGATATCTGGACATAAGAAAGTCAATCTATCACGCGCAGGCCCAGGACGACTCATCGAATTAACCACTTCAATAGACAGCTTGTCATCAGTTTGGTTAAAGTGATTCCCTAGTGGAAAGATTAATACCCGCAAAAGACCAGCAACAATCCGGTTTGGAAAATTTCTAATCGCTTCATCTAACGCTTTTGCAGCAAGGTGTAATCTGGTTGCCATCACATGTTTAACTGTGGGTAAGTCTTCGAATTGGCGACCATTGTCTTCAAACAACTTTAACGTTGCTGATGCTAAATAAAGCTGACTCAGGACGTCACCCAACCTTGCGCTCAACATCTCTTTACGTTTTAAATCGCCGCCAAGCATTAACATAGACATGTCAGACATTATGGCTAGCGCTGCAGATAAGCGGGTCATGCTTTTGTAATAACGTTTGGTATCACCACTCACAGGCGATGACGCGAAGCAACTACCCGTCAATGCATGACTAAAAGCGCTAAAACCATTACGAGCGGCATAACCGATATGTCCGGTCAGCAGTGAATCAAACCGCTCTAGGCCCGCTGCTTTATCTTCCATTTCCGCAGCTTCCATCTCAGCAAGTACATAGGGATGACAACGCGTAGCGCCTTGGCCAAAAATCATTAAACTCCGGGTAAGGATATTGGCACCTTCTACCGTGATTGAAATTGGCAGTGCAATATAGGCATTTCCTAGATAATTTTTGGGACCGAGTTGTATCCCCTTTCCAGACTGAATATCCATTGCATCATCGATGACATTTCGTCCAAGCTCTGTCATATGGTACTTAGCAATCGCAGTTACTATAGAGGGTTTGACATTAAGATCGATTCCCGTTGTTGTTAAGCGTCTCGCAGCTTCCAACTGGTAAGTATTACTAATGATCCGAGCAAGTGCTTCTTGCACCCCTTCAAACTGTCCGATAGGCATTCCAAACTGCTGTCTAACCGAGCTATAAGCCGTTGTAGTTTTAGTTGCCATGTGGCCCAACGCAGTCGATAGAGCAGGTAAGGAAATTCCACGGCCAGCTGATAAACACTCAACTAGCATTCGCCAACCTCGCCCCGCATATTGCGGTCCACCGATAATCCAATCCAATGGGATAAAGACATCTTTTCCTTGCGTGGTACCATTCATAAAGGCCAAGTGCAGTGGGTCATGTCGACGGCCAATTTCTACGCCTGGATGATCGGTAGGAATGAGTGCGCAGGTAATACCTATCTGCTTCTGCTCTCCTAGTAAGCCGTCAGGATCGTGCATTTGAAACGCCAGACCCAATACATCAGCAACCGGGGCAAGCGTGATATAACGTTTATTCCAATTGAGCCTTAACCCCAAGGTTTGCTCACCATTAAAATCTTGGCGACAAACAATACCCGTATCAGGTATTGCACCAGCATCACTGCCTGCCTCAGGTCCAGTTAGCGCAAAACAAGGGATAGCTTGCCCATCTGCAAGTTTTGGTAACCAATAATCTTTTTGTTCAGTGGTACCATAATGAGTTAAAAGCTCACCAGGACCTAACGAGTTAGGCACCATCACAGTGACTGCAGCGCTGACACTTCTGCTGGCTATTTTGCTAACAATCGTTGAATTAGCGTAGGCAGAAAATCCACGCCCACCGAACTTTTTAGGAATAATAAGCGCAAAGAAACCCTCTTTTTTAAAGAACTCCCACAGTTCAGGCGGTAGATCCTTCCTATTGCTGACAATGTCATAGTCGTCAATCATCGATAAGGCGGTTTGAACTTGATTATTGATAAAATCTTGCTCATCTGAAGTTAACGCTGGTTTTCCATAGCTATGCAGCATCTGCCAATTGGGTTTGCCTTTAAATAGCTCTCCTTCCCACCATACGTCACCGGCTTCCATAGCCTCTTTCTCAGTGTCTGATAACGGTGGTAGCACTTTTTTAAAAAAACTAAATACAGGTCGGGTAATTAGCTGCATTCTGATGTTCTTCACCGCAAAGATCACCACCACAGCGATAATTAACAATATTAATAACGTAATAAACATAATTTCTAGTTTGCATCCTTGTTGACTGGAACTGAAACCCCCGCCGACAAATAAGGGATAACTTTTCGAATAACCGCTTCTATATCATTGTGTTCGCCAAAATCTGCTTCAGCAATTTCGGTTAATGCATCTGCTGACGCCATAGTGAAAACAACTGTACCTAAGGTAAAGTGTAATCGCCAAAACATCTCTGCGGGAGGAATATGTGGCGTACTTTCACCAACAGCCTTTACGAATAGACTTAAATACTTACCATAGTGAGTCGTGATGAACCAGCGTAAATGACCTTGGCTCTCTATATAACCGCGTCCCAACAGCTGCAAAAAGGTCGTCGTACCCTCTGTTCTTAATTTGTTTAGCTCAAGTAAAGGATTTACCAGAGTTGAAAAGATATCATCTAGGGATGCATTGGCATCGGCACTGCGAACCGTGACAATAGCCTCTGCAGCAGCAGGCATGAAAACATCAAGATAACGGGCGAGCACCGCTCTAATCAGCTCTTTCTTCGAGCCAAAGTGATAATTGACTGATGCGAGGTTTACTTCAGCTTTACTTGTTATTAATCTAAGAGATGTTTCTGAAAACCCTCTCTCTGCAAATAGCTTTTCTGCTGCATCCAGTATTCTTGTTTTTGTATCGGAGCGATTTGCCATTCCGTTGCCTTTATTAATTCAATTTAAACACTCGTTTAAATTAAACACTCGCTTGCTTTTTGTCAAACAATAAACCTGTTTACCTTACATATGTGCGCTATTTTGTTCATCTACGCTAGCCTACTATCAATCAATAACAAAATGAGTAAAATAAGCAACACAAAAATAACAAAGGATTTTTAAGGATGAATATGACCTTTACCAAGGTTTCTAAGCTATCAGTATTGATAGCCATTTCGCTCGGCGTAACAGCCTGTAATAAAACAGAAGCGGTAGATACACCAACTGTTGATAAAATCGCTGAGGCGAAACAGTTCATTACAGATGCAGAATCTACGATGGCAGATTTATCCATTGAGATAAATCGTTCAGAGTGGATCTACAGCAATTTTATTACCGAAGACACTGCAGCGTTATCAGCCAGTGTGGCTGAGAAATACACTGGTACCTCTGTACAGCTAGCGACAGAGTCAGCTCAATATGCACACTTAGCATTAGACCCCGCAGACAAAAGAAAGTTAAACATATTACGCAGTTCCATAGTGCTTCCTGCGCCTTTAGATCCCGTTAAAAACGCTGAACTAGCCAATATTAGTGCAGAATTAAACGGACTCTACGGCAAAGGAAAATATTGCTTCCAAGATGGCCGTTGTTTAACCCAACCAGAACTATCAGCAATAATGGGTGAATCTAATAACCCAGATGAGCTACTTGAGGTATGGAAAGGCTGGCGTGAAATATCTAAGCCAATGCGCCCCTTATTTGAAAGGGAAGTTGAACTGGCAAACGAGGGGGCGCAAGATCTTGGTTATGCTAACCTATCTGAGTTGTGGCGCAGCCAGTATGATATGAAACCAGACGAGTTCTCGGATGAACTCGACCGTCTATGGGGACAAGTCAAACCACTCTATGACTCGCTGCATTGCTACGTGCGTGGCGAACTAAATGAGCAGTACGGTGATACCGTTGCGCCAGCAACTGGCGCAATTCCAGCTCACCTACTTGGCAATATGTGGGCTCAAAGCTGGGGCAATGTTTATGATCAAGTTGCACCGCAAGATGCAGATCCAGGCTATGATGTCACCGAACTGCTAGCTAAGCATAACTACGATGAAATCAAGATGGTCAAACAGGCCGAGAGCTTTTTTACTTCACTTGGTTTTGAAGAGTTACCGGATACTTTCTGGGATAGATCATTATTCGTTCAACCAAAAGATCGGGATGTCGTCTGTCACGCCTCTGCATGGGACTTGGATAACGAAGATGATATCCGCATTAAGATGTGTATCCAAAAAACAGCAGAAGATTTTACCGTGATTCACCACGAACTTGGTCACAACTTCTATCAACGTGCCTATAAAGAGCAGCCATTTATCTTTAAAAATAGCGCTAATGACGGCTTCCATGAGGCCATTGGCGACACCGTTGCCCTGTCTATCACACCAAACTATTTGAAACAGATTGGTTTGCTAGACGAAGTGCCTGATGCATCAAAAGATATTGGCTTATTGCTAAAGCAAGCTTTAGACAAGGTCGCCTTTCTACCTTTTGGTTTAATGATAGATCAATGGCGTTGGAAGGTATTTAGCGGCGAAATCACCCCAGCGCAATACAATCAGGCATGGTGGGATCTGCGTGAAAAATACCAAGGTGTAAAAGCGCCAGTTGCACGTAATGAGTCAGACTTTGATCCAGGTGCTAAATACCATGTTCCTGGTAATGTACCTTACACACGCTATTTCTTAGCCCATATACTGCAATTCCAATTCCACAAGTCATTATGTGAAATCGCGGGCGATAACGGACCTGTTCATCGTTGTAGTATTTATGGTAACAAGGAAGCAGGTGCCAAGTTAAACACCATGTTAGAGATGGGCCAAAGTAAACCTTGGCCTGAAGCACTAGCTGCTGTAACTGGCACTAAAGAGATGGATGCAAAAGCTGTACTGGATTACTTCGCACCATTACAAATTTGGCTAGATGAGCAAAATAAAACGGCCAATCGCCAATGTGGTTGGTAAAAGCAAGCTAAAGCATTAACGTTTCACTGATTAAAGGCCATTTAATGTAACTTAAATGGCCTTTTTAATATGTGTTAAATCACGATGTAACGATAAGTCTGGCGATATATAACTCATGGCGAACAAGTTATTTTTATAAACGCGTACTCGCTCCTTTGTGATTAAATTCTTGTGTTTCAATTCGCTTTTGTGCAGATTTCGTCAACATGACATACAGCGCCCCAGCTCCACCGTGGTGAGGTTTTGCGCTATGAAAAGCAAGTACTGAGTCAATTTGGGTCAACCAAGTGACAGTAAAGGACTTCATCAATGCAGCAATCGGTTTACTTTTGGCGCCTTTACCATGAATAACTAATATGCTTCGCTGCCCCAATGCTATAGCCTGCTCAATCGATTGAAATAGTACCTCTCTGGCTAAAGCGAGTTTTAACTGATGTAGATCGACTTCACTAGCGATTCTATAACCACCGCAGCTTAGTCTTTCAAACACAGCGCTTTGAACACCGTCTCGCTTAAAACCAACTATCTTTTCGGGTTCAAGCGCTTTGATTTGATTTACATCTAACGTTAGTTTAAGTAAAGATTCGTTGGCTTCTAGATCTCTACGCCGCTGTAACTGTGGAGCTGTTGCTTTAATACTGTGGACTGAAGCACTAGTTAGATTCTTTTTCATCGGCGTCACGCCTAACATTTCATTCATAAACAGTGCCGTATCGTCTTCCAACATCACTAACCCCTACTCCGTCGCTAAACTAAAATCAGTGTACTCCAGTGCATTGTATTAACCAATACAACCTCTGCGCAATTGAGTACAAATACAGCGCATACTGTATTTCATAGCAATAACACCTCATTGTAGCGACAATTTCAAAACTGCATGAACCTACAATTCGTATAGCCATCTGAAGTTAATTCGTTCAGTTAATCGCCGATGCATTAAATCTACACATTTTGTAAAGAACTAATTCTTTTGTTCGATCAAGTCGTCGCTTATAGTGAAGGTAGGAATTACTGTTTTGAAGCCACACATGTTTAAAAAAGCCACAAACCGTTTAATGCTGGTCATTTGCCTCTATTTCTCGGCAATGGGTATCGCTTTTGCTAATGATAACGAAGCATTGAATGAACTTTATGATCACTTCAACGAAGCATTTAACGAATTAGATGTTAGCAGATTGCAGTCTATTTACTCTGAGGATGCTTGCTATATTCCTGAAAGCCAAGGAGAAGAGATCACCGTTGGCCGTGACAATATTGTCGAACTGTACAAAACTTTTTTTGGCAAGATAAAGCATAAAAATGCCAAAATAGAGGTCGACTTTAGAGTCATAGAAAGAAATATAGAAGGCTCAAGTGCAACAGATATCGGCTACTACCTTATTCGCTTTCATCCATCTATTGATGCAGGTGAACCGGTAAGCGAATTTGCGGGAAAATTTGTGACGGTTTCCAAAAAGAAAGCTGACGGTAAATGGTATTTAACCGTAGATACTAACAATAGAGCTGAAGCCTCTTTTTATTTTAATGCTAAACCCTCATCAAACCTATATTATGGTCGGCAATTTTCTGCCTTAAATAGCTTTGATAAGCCCCAAGTTGATGACAAACCCAAATAATGATCCAGCGACAGAGTGTCCATGCTGCTCAGGAACAAACTACCAAAACTGCTGTGAGCCATTACATTTAAAAAAAGTAATTGCATCAAGCCCCGAACAGTTAATGCGCTCACGCTTTTGTGCTTTCTATTTTGGGCTATTTGATTACTTAATCGAAACGCACCATAAACAATACCTTGGCGGGTTAACTTCTGAGTTACTAAGTGAAGGCCCTCAACCAAATTGGCTCAGTTTGGAAGTCATCTCTTCATCTAAATTAGACTTACAGGGAAAAGTAACTTTTCAAGCGTGGTTTAAAGATAAGAATAAGTTGGACGCCATACACGAGAGTTCTGATTTTATAAAAGAAAATGATTCTTGGTATTACACCGAAGGTGTCCAATACAGCCCTGTATATCCAAAACGAAATGAGTTATGTGTTTGTGGTAGTAAAAAGAAGTTTAAACAGTGCTGCCTATAAATGCTCGTTTATCAATGAACTGGTGTTGACGACTCTTCTAAGAATTCACCAAATTCAGAAACCCTTAACGCAGGGCTATATAAGAAACCTTGAGCTTGGTGGCACAGATGATCAGCCAAGAAGAGCTCCTGCTCTTTGGTTTCAACTCCTTCAGCAGTCAAGGAAATATTGAGTGCCGATGCCATGGCGATAATCGCACTAACAATTTCGCGGCTTTCATGACTAACGCTGAGATCTGAAATAAACGAACGGTCAATTTTAAGCTTACTGATAGGGAACTGTTTTAGATATCGCATTGAGCTATAACCTGTCCCAAAATCATCAATGGCTAGACCGACCCCTAACTCTGCCAGCTCGTTACATAAATTTGTTGCAGAACGAATATCTTCCATCAATTCAGTTTCAGTGATTTCCAATATCAAGCTGTGAGGTTTTAATCGATAGCGGCCTATTAATTCCCAAACTTGCTCAAACAGCGTGCCACTAAAAAACTGCCTAGCTGAAACGTTAACATGCATTGATATATCAATTTGGCGGTGCTGCCATAAATTTAGCTGTTTACATGCAGCTTCAAGCACCCATGAACCGATATCAGTGATAAGCCCCGTTTGCTCGGCAATATCAATAAACGCCCCAGGGTATAACACACCTTTTTTAGGGTGATGCCATCGAATGAGTGCTTCAGCACCGATATAAGCCTGCTTTTTCAAATCTTTTAACGGCTGGTAGTACAGCTCGAATTGACGCCCCTTTATCGCCACAGCTAAGTCACGCTCTATCTGTGCATCATCCTTAAATGCATTCAATAATGCAGAGTTGAACACTTGTATTGCATTCCCTTGCTTATTCTTTGCATATTGCAGGGCAATATCTGCACAGGTTAGCGCAGGAAATAGCTGCTCAATAGAGGCAATATCAACTGCTGCTATGGCCGGTTTAGGTTCTATTTGCTCTGTACCTATGCTAACCGGTAGTTCCAAATTATTATATAAACGCTCGATTAAGGGAGTGATCACATCAACTTCACGAGAGTCACTGATTAAGACCGCAAACTCATCACTACCAATCCGGGCGATCTCTTCGATATGATTAATGTCTGCGAAATGTCTAATCCGCCTAGCAACTTCTACCAGCATCAAATCACCATTAGCATGGCCATAGGTATCGTTGAAGCGTTTAAATCCACGAAGGTCTATGAGAACAAGATGGCCCTCTTTTGCCCTATCTAACACTCGACCAAAGTGAGTTCGATTATATAAACCGGTTAACCCACAGCGCCAAGCCAACCGTTCAAGTTCACTTTGATGTTGATGCTGTTCTGTACAGTTATCAGCATTGATTAACGCAAAATGATTACCTCTTTCAGATATGAAACGTTTAACTGAGAGTCTCACCCAATAATCGGTTCCATCTCGACGGACAAGCTTAACCTCTTCTTCAGAGCTTTCCCCTGCTCTAGCTTTAGCCAGCACTATTTCAGCTTTGTCTGGAAATTGTTTAAAAAACTCTAATTCTTGTACAGGGCGGCCAATAATCTGGTCTTTGGGGATTTGGGTTAATACAAAATGAGCGTTATTAACATACTCTATGGTTAATGATGCAAGGTTTACCACCATCATTATTTGATCTGACTGCTCCGTGGCAGACAAAAACAATTTTAACCGCTCATCTTTATCGTAAGCGTATTTAGTTGCTAACGTTAGCGCTAGTTGATCAGCAACTTGCGATGTTAATTGTATTTCGGCTTCTTGCCAGGGCGATAATTCGCTGTCACGCTCTAAGCTTAATACCCCTTCTAGATGACCATTAATCCTTATCGAAACCTCTAATGCAGCAGTTACCTTCTGATGACGATAATAATGATTAAGTTCAATTAGCAGCGGATCTGATATGCAATTGTCAGATGCTATATGGCGGTTAACCCTAAGTTCTTCAACAAAGGTGGGACAAAGTGATGGCAATGGGCGTGAAACGTCTGCAGGCGCGACTGAAAAGGCTGGCGTGCTGTATACATTTTCAAGGATATTTGATTCTTCGCTCAAACCAGAAATAACAACTCGCGAGACGACGAGCTGTTCTAAAAGCAATTCAGCAGCCAATTTAGCAGTGGCATTAAAGTCGCCACACTGCTTAGCCTTGGAGTTAACAATTTGTTCTAACAATTTCTGGTATCTATGTTTCTTCACTCGATATCCTAAAAGCGGCAAACAAAAGGTTTACCAAATGGTTTGAAGTCTTGGTGCCAAACCGATATTTTATTTTTTATAGTGCATTAAGATACACGAGAAGGCCTTATAGCAGCAACAATTACTACCATAAGTTACAAACTATTCTCTAATTGGAAGATCATTTTTTCTGCACTAAATGAAAATGTTAGCGTTAAAGTGAGCTGATCACCGTTAGTCGCGATTTCGCTACGAACCTCTTCGAAACGATTTATAGCTTTTTCAGCAACTTCATTTGCTAGTTTCGAAGCGTTTTCGCCTGTCAGTGTTAGCTCTAAAACAGTATCGTGCTCATCAATTACCGCACCAACATCAACAAAGCTACCACAATCATTACACGTATCATTAACTAAATCAGACTGTGCATTTTGAATATTTTTCATGTTAAACCGATTCTCATACTAAAAATTAGTGCACTAATTATATATCAGCTTAACGTGTAACAAAGGGATCATTCTCAAGCTTGAGCAATTAATTCACTCATTTGTCGCTGCATGACTAAATGGTCAACAAAATGAGAGTGTTTTACGCGATGTTCAGTGGCAATGTTCTGGTATCGATTACGAGTGTGAATATCACAGTTTGCAATGACTTCCTCCATATCTAATTGATCATTACCACGGATAACAAGTGCCTCTTCATCCACTGCATTATTTAGTCTAAAAGCTGTTATCCCCCCATTTTGGAATGCTGAGCTGTTATTCGTCACCGGAGAATCTATAGTGAGTCGTTTTATTAATGGCTGACTTTCCCCGAGTTCAAATTTAGCGCGTAGATCCTGTTGTTTGAACTCCGGCGTATGAAATTGAGCCATATCACGTGCATCAGCAGACAACAGTGATAGCAATAAAGCAAATTCACCACGCCGATTCGTCTCAACAGCACTGTTGAGACGCGAGCCTAATTGTAATTCGTTAACTAAAGGGCTAACTGCTTGCATAACGCACTATTTGCATAAAAAAAAACCGATAAAACAACCTGTTGGTACTTAATCGACCACTTAGCAGATTACTTTAGTAATTATTTTAAATTTAAGCTTTACATGAGAAAAAATTCTGACTACTATTGCCGCCGCAATTGAGGAGGGGTTCCCGAGTGGCCAAAGGGATCAGATTGTAAATCTGACGGCTCAGCCTTCGAAGGTTCGAATCCTTCTCCCTCCACCATTTGCGCACAATTTGTAGAAAGAGATATGTGGAGGGGTTCCCGAGTGGCCAAAGGGATCAGATTGTAAATCTGACGGCTCAGCCTTCGAAGGTTCGAATCCTTCTCCCTCCACCACTTCTATCAACAAATTGAAAAGTAAAAAACACAATAGGCCAATATTGTGTGCGGTAAAGTAAGAAAATGTGGAGGGGTTCCCGAGTGGCCAAAGGGACCAGATTGTAAATCTGATGGCTCAGCCTTCGAAGGTTCGAATCCTTCTCCCTCCACCACTTCTTAGCTCTCTTGCTATATCTATTCGATAAAATCCTTATTCAACATCTTTCTCTCCTGATTTAAAACATTTAGAAGTTTTCATTTGTAACTTAAAAGTTAATCAAGTTATTAGCTATTGTAACGGTTATGAATTTCTGATTATTATCCGTTATTATCTCTACCATTGTGCCATTTATTTCACTATGATTTAGCTTTCTGATCAACATCAAAGGCCTAATTTTGACTAGTTCTTGGGTAAATCAAGCCATCGAAAAAATCGATGCAG
The DNA here is from genome assembly GCF_000014885.1 of Shewanella piezotolerans WP3. Taxonomy (NCBI): domain Bacteria; kingdom Pseudomonadati; phylum Pseudomonadota; class Gammaproteobacteria; order Alteromonadales; family Shewanellaceae; genus Shewanella; species Shewanella piezotolerans. Next base: position 2,486,433 of record NC_011566.1, on the reverse strand, counting down.
ACTTTCAACGAAGTGCAGACACTCACCTAATTAAACTTGATACCCCCGGTTTGAGTGGCATTGATATTTACCTTAAAGATGAAAGTACCCACCCTACTGGTAGTTTAAAACATAGACTTGCTCGTTCGCTTTTTCTTTACGCTCTATGTAACGGCTGGATCAAAGAGAACACAACAGTTATCGAATCATCTTCAGGCAGCACTGCGGTATCCGAAGCCTACTTTGCCCGACTACTTGGATTGCCTTTTATTGCCGTCATGCCAAGCAGTACCGCGAAGAAAAAAATACAGCAAATAGAGTTCTACGGCGGCCAATGCCACTTTGTCGATCATTCAAGTAAAATCTACGCTGAATCAGAGCGTTTAGCCAAAGAGTTAGACGGCCATTATATGGATCAGTTTACTTACGCTGAGCGTGCTACCGATTGGCGTGGCAACAATAACATTGCCAACTCTATTTTTAATCAAATGGAGAGAGAACAACATGCTATCCCATCATGGATTGTCATGAGTCCTGGCACCGGCGGCACATCAGCAACAATTGGACGCTATATTCGCTATCAACGATTAGCGACTAAGCTGTGCGTTGTTGACCCTGAAAATTCAGTATTTTTTGATTACTTCAATACAGGTAATACTGATATCACGTGTACTAATGGCAGTAAAATTGAAGGTATTGGTCGGCCAAGAGTTGAGCCTTCTTTTATACCCGGGGTTGTCGATGAAATGCGAAAAATTCCAGATCCTGCATCTGTGGCAACCATAAACTGGTTAGAGAACATCATCGGACGTAAAACTGGCGCTTCGACAGGAACAAATCTTTACGGCGCCTTACAGCTCGCATCAGAGATGGCCGAGAGAGGAGAGACCGGATCAATTGTGACCTTAATTTGTGACTCTGGTGAGCGTTACCTTGACACCTATTACGATGCTCAATGGGTTAAGGACAATATAGGCGACTTAACACCTTACAATAATGCACTCGCTCACTTTAGTGAAACCAGTGTGCTTAATTGTCCGGCTGCTAAATAGTAATTAGCATAAAAAAGCCCTTGCTGAGTGTGACTCACAAGGGCTTTTTTATATTTAGTAGCAAACAAACTCTGCTCACAAAAACCGAGTCTATATCGGTCAGCGACTAATCGATATCTAAATACTTATGTGTTTGAATGGAAAGGCGCCAGTTGCGTTCAATACAAGTTTTCATCGCCAGTTCAGTCGCCCTTGCCTTTTGGCTAATAGGTTGTAAGCAGACGGTTTTATCATTGATATCGATATCAGCTAACAGTTCATCCAATTCATCAATATGATTACGAGTTGCAATAGGGTGCTTAATTTCATTTGCACGCTCAAGAGCCTGTGCGAGTACCTTATAGCCACCTTTCATATTAATTTTAGGCGAGACGGTAACCCAAGTTCCACTGTCACACGCCACTTCAAAGGTACCACTCGTTTCTATCTGTGTCTGATAGCCCATTTGATGTAAGTAGTGGGTAAACTCAGTGAGGTCGTACATGCACGGCTCACCGCCAGTTATCACTATATGTTTAGCCGTAAACCCTTTGCTTTTGAAAGCAGCAACCAATTGCTCGCTGGATAACTCTGACCAACGCCCTATCGTCCCGTCAACTTGGATCACTAACTCAGGTGCGACTCGATTCTCCTCAATAACGTCCCAGGTGTGTTTGGTATCACACCAGGCGCAGCCAACAGGACAACCTTGAAGCCTAACAAAAATGGCCGGTACTCCGGTAAAATAGCCCTCACCTTGTATGGTTTCAAACACTTCATTGACTGGGTAATTCATTTTCTTTTCCTCGAGTTCAGCAGGGCGGCATTTATAGAGGATTTTTAACCGTGTAGCAAGTAGTTTAAATGCAAACCCCGCTGCGTTAAACTATCGCATCTCATCTCTATATAAATTGAAGTTCTATTATTATGTCAAAAGCAATTGTCGTATTTTCTGGTGGCCAAGATTCCACGACCTGTCTAATTCAAGCACTCACCCAATATGATGAAGTTCACTGTGTGACTTTCGATTATGGCCAAAGGCATAGACAAGAGATTGAGATAGCCAAAGAATTATCTTCAAAGTTGGGCGCTAGCAGTCATCAGGTGCTAGATGTTGGGATCTTAAATGATCTAACGGTTTCAGCCCTCACCCGCGATATCCCTATCGAAGAGAACAAAGACGGTAACGCGATCCCCAATACATTTGTCCCAGGTCGAAACATTTTGTTTCTCACGCTAGCTGGGATTTATGCTTATCAAATCAATGCCGATGTTATCATTACGGGAGTATGCGAAACAGACTTCTCAGGCTATCCTGATTGTCGCAATGAGTTCATTAAGTCAATGCAAACTGCACTGATGCAAGGAATGGATAAGCAGCTAACCATTAGCACCCCATTAATGTGGCTCGATAAAGCTGAAACCTGGGCGCTTGCAGACAAATACAATAGCCTTGAGTTAGTTCGCCATCAGACTCTTACCTGTTATAACGGACTAAAGGGCGATGGTTGTGGTACATGTCCGGCCTGTATATTAAGACAACGTGGGCTCGATGAATATTTAGCTAATTCAACAATGTACCAAGCCCAGTTAGCCGCTAAATGTACAGAATAACGCCAATGGTCAAAAGTCCCTACTTTGTCGTCATATTAGTAAGTTTACTGTGCATTCTTCTATTCTCTTTAGGCTTAGATGATGCTTTAGCCTATAGACGAGACAACATTTTTGAGGGGCAATGGTGGCGGTTAATAAGCGGTAATTTCCTGCATACCAACATTTGGCACTTAGCCATGAACTTGGCTGGTTTATGGGTGATAGTGTTACTGTTTGAGCAACATTACAGCGCCAAAATGCTCACTATTCTGATTTTAACTTTAGGTTTACTGCAAGGGCTAGCATTACTGATGTTCTTTCCAAATACCCTAGGTTACGTTGGCCTGAGTGGACTATTACATGGACTTTTTGTTTTTGGCGCTGTGCTAGATATAAGCAAAGGTCTCAAAACAGGATATTTATTAACTCTGGGAGTTATTTTGAAAGTGCTCTATGAGCAAACCTTTGGTGCCAGCCATGAAGTAACATCACTCATAGGTGCTCGTGTTGCCACTGAGGCGCATTTAATAGGCGTAGTGAGTGGCTTTATCTGCTTAGCGTATCTTTATGGCGTTAATCATGTGAAGAGTAACAGATAAAAAATAGGAGACTTCAGTCTCCTATTTTCTTAAATTCGCAATTGGGTTTCTGTCACGCCTTTATAAATTTCTCACGTAATCTGCCGACTCTATCCCTAAGCGCTGCAGCCTCTTCAAACTCTAAATTCTTGGCATGTTCATGCATCTGTTTTTCAAGCTTATCGATCTCATGACTGATATCAGCAGGTTTGGCGTGATAATCAGCGTCACTCTCTGCCACTTTGGCAAACTCGCTCGACACATTATCACTATCACCCACATCCATAACATCTGTGATACGCTTGATGACACCCTTAGGTGTAATGCCATTATCAAGATTGTACTGATGCTGCATCTCCCGACGACGATTCGTTTCCGTAATCGCTTTATCCATAGACTTAGTGATACGGTCGCCATACAGAATAACTTTGCCATTAACATTACGCGCTGCGCGCCCAATAGTTTGAATTAGAGAACGCTCAGAACGTAAGAAGCCCTCTTTGTCTGCATCAAGAATACAGACTAAAGAAACCTCAGGCATGTCTAACCCTTCACGCAGTAAGTTAATGCCAATAAGCACATCGAAAACACCCAGCCTAAGGTCGCGAATGATCTCTACACGCTCAACAGTATCAATATCTGAATGCAAATATCTTACTTTAACGCCATGTTCATCCAAATACTCAGACAGATCCTCCGACATCCTCTTCGTTAATGTCGTGACAAGCACCCGTTCGTTAACTGCGACACGCTTACCTATCTCAGAGAGTAGGTCATCAACCTGTATGCCAACAGGCCTAACTTCGATCTCGGGGTCGAGAAGCCCTGTAGGCCTTACAACCTGCTCAGCGACCTCTCCCTCTGATCTGTTAATCTCGTATTCACTTGGCGTTGCTGAAACAAAAATGCTTTGTGGCATTAGCGCTTCAAATTCTTCAAATTTTAATGGACGATTGTCGAGTGCCGAAGGTAAACGAAATCCATACTCAACCAAATTCATCTTTCTTGAGCGATCGCCTTTATACATAGCGCCAATTTGAGGAACCGTGACGTGTGATTCATCAATAATCAACAGACCATCTTCAGGCAGATAATCGAGTAATGTTGGCGGTCCATCACCAGAAGCACGCCCTGAAAGATAACGAGAGTAGTTCTCGATACCAGAGCAATAACCAAGTTCAGTCATCATTTCAACGTCATATTGTACCCGCTCAGTAATACGCTGTTCTTCTATGAGTTTATTTAGGTCTAATAACTGCTTCTTACGTTCACGCAGCTCCTCTTTAATATGTTCAGTCGCCGCCAAAATCGATTCTCGCGGTGTCACGTAATGACTCTTAGGATAAACAGTAATACGGGCGATACGCTTCATGATGTGACCAGTTAGCGGATCGAATAAGCTTAAACGCTCAATTTCATCATCAAAAAGCTCTACTCTAATTGCATGCTTGTCAGAATCAGCGGGAAACACATCGATCACTTCACCACGAACACGGTACGTGCCTCGCTGCAGTTCTATATCATTGCGCGTATATTGCAGCTCACTGAGTCGTTTGAGCATGTCGCGCTGATCCATTATTGCGCCTTCCCTAAGATGCAATAACATTTTCATATAGGACTTGGGATCACCCAAGCCATAAATCGCCGATACAGATGCAATCAACACCACATCTTTACGCTCTAGCAATGCTTTAGTTGCGGACAAACGCATCTGCTCAATATGCGCATTGACAGAGGCATCCTTTTCAATAAAAGTCCCTGTTGAAGGCACATAGGCTTCAGGTTGGTAATAATCGTAATAAGAAACAAAATACTCTACGGCATTGTGAGGAAAAAACTCTTTCATTTCGCCATAAAGCTGTGCTGCTAGCGTTTTATTTGGTGCCATTATTATGGTGGGGCGCGCCATTTTTTCTATGACATTCGCAATAGTAAAGGTTTTTCCAGAGCCAGTTACCCCTAATAAGGTTTGGCTAGCCAAACCTGACTCTAAACCATCAACGAGTTGATTAATGGCTGTCGGCTGGTCGCCAGCAGGTTTATATTGGGATTCCAATTGAAATACGGATTCAGACACTAGATTAAGCTTCCTCATTTTTCTTGGGCGTATTTTACCCTATTTGAACATTCAGATGGGGCTATACGCTAAAATTATGTTGAGTCTCCCTATCGATTTCATATTAAAACAGTATAAATAGCCAATAAGTCAGCCACTAATCTCACCCCTTAAGGCTACCCGATGCAATCTGGTACTTCTAATTTGTAACCCCACCGGACAATCGGTTTTATCCAATCACGGTAAAGTTGATCGATTAACAGATGATTCCATAGCGAATTAATATGACGGTTTCTGTATTTTAAGATGAAAGTTTGTGACAGGCTAATAATCAGTAACTTAGGACTCCTCCTTGCCCTGTACTTGCCTAAACATGGCACTTTAATTCACAATCCAGCTACATTAGACAGTTACAAATTAGCAACAATTTAAGAGAAGGTCGAAATTATCTGTTGATTTTTGCATCAACATGTTTTTAAACAATAAAAAAAAATCCTGGCAAAATTGTGCATTTTAACCTCAAGCCCCTATACATAAGCGTTTGCAACAGATTTTTTCACTTAACCCACAGGCTTATCCACAGATTTAGTGGATAACTCATCTAAGCCTTGCTATAACGGGACTTTTAACCAAGCCTGCTACTTTAGTATGACAGGAAAAGATTTTGTAATTTTATTACATATGAAATTATTGTACCTTCCAAAACCATCCCCCTTTCACTCGATATTGCTCATAACTAATCGAAAACTACGATTAACTCATATACTTGCATTCTAACTGCTCACTTAATGTAAAATATGGTGCATTCATCACCATGATGCGCATTTGATGAACACTTAACTCTATAAATCCACTTTTTTTCCATTGGCGAGTTGACTCAGTTGTAAGAGCGATTTAATATGCGCTCCGTCTTCAACGAGACGTAACTTATTCGATTCCCCTGTAGTTCAGTTGGTAGAACGGCGGACTGTTAATCCGTATGTCACTGGTTCGAGTCCAGTCTGGGGAGCCACTTTTATATAAACAGCTAAATATTGATAAAAAATGTAATTCCCCTGTAGTTCAGTTGGTAGAACGGCGGACTGTTAATCCGTATGTCACTGGTTCGAGTCCAGTCTGGGGAGCCAATTTTTTATCAACCTTTAATAAATAAAATGCAATTCCCCTGTAGTTCAGTTGGTAGAACGGCGGACTGTTAATCCGTATGTCACTGGTTCGAGTCCAGTCTGGGGAGCCACTTTATTTATAATTAGATTTATGCGATTCCCCTGTAGTTCAGTTGGTAGAACGGCGGACTGTTAATCCGTATGTCACTGGTTCGAGTCCAGTCTGGGGAGCCAATCTAATTAACGCGTATTATAGGTAACAAACGATTCCCCTGTAGTTCAGTTGGTAGAACGGCGGACTGTTAATCCGTATGTCACTGGTTCGAGTCCAGTCTGGGGAGCCAACCTAATTCAATCTCAGCATCTCAGCATCTCAGCATCTCAGCATCTCAGCATCTCAGCATCTCAGCATCTCAGCATCTCAGCATCTCAGCATCTCAGCATGTTTCAATCAAAATAAAAATTCCTCAAGTAAAGCAACTGATAATAAATTAAAAACCTGTTTATAATGGCCATTGATAGAAATTTTTAGATTTATCACTCTCTTCTATGAATGTGAATGGACTCAATATGACTAGTTTCCGATATTTTCAGTTTTTTTTAGTGTCTATATTCTGTGGGCTAACATTTGTTACATACACTGTTAACCGAGCCGACATATTAACATACAGCGAAAATACACTCGCGCAGTACGCCGCTACTATTAATGCTGCGACTAGTTGGCAAGGTGATGGTAAGGCTTTATTCCTAAACCTAGATAAGCAATTCTCTTTTCAGTTTTTTCAATATATAGACAGTAATGACAGTGATAATAGCTACACCCATGGCCGATTACTCCCCCAGCATGAAGATGTAATTAGCGAACTGTTTCAAATAGATATTCCATACACACAATCTTTAGAAAATGGTCGATTACAAGTAAGACTCTCCATTGGTAACGCCTTTTCTGAAACCGTTATAAAGTTTAAACAACAACTGATGCTCATATGGGCGACATTTTTACTTATCAGTATTTTCAGTTTTGCACTTACTTTGCGTCAAACCAAAAAGTTACGCTATAGCGCTAAACTGATAGAGGAACTACCGAGTTTTGCTTTCCACTCAATACAAAAGTCTAAGTTGAAAGGCGAATTCAAACTGCTAGCAACCGCTATAGAATCATGTCAGTACAATTTGAAAGCTGAAATAGATAAACTCACTGACGCCAATGAAAAACTATCAAGAGCCGCATTTCAAGATCCAATCACCGGCTTTGGAACCCGCGCAAAATTCACTGAAAAACTCAATGAGATTTGCTCTCCCAATAGCCAGCAGTTCGGTGTACTTGCGATAGTAAAAGCCACTGAGCTTGGTTCCATAAACCAGTTACATGGTCGTGAAGCTGGAGATGATTACTTAACCCGCATCTCAAATCACATTAGAAAATCCTTAGTTAAGTCTCCTAATGCTTATTGTTATCGAATCTCAACAGCAGATTTTGCGCTCATATTACCCGACGTTACGCTCAAAGATGGTACAAGTATTATTGAGCAGGTAAAGAATGCATTCGATGAGTACCAGCAAAACTTGGGAACCGATTCTGTCGCCTATATTGGATTATGCCCCTACCTCCAAAATAGCGATCCCGTTTCTTTAATGACTCTAGCCGATACCGCTGTGAGTATCGCTCAAACATTGGGTCCTAATAGTGTACATGTGCTTCAAAGACTCAATGGCGATGAGTTATTTGGAGACAGTCGATGGAAAGTCGCTATCGATGACATAGTAAAACGTCAGGCAATCAAATTTTATGCCCAGCCTATTCGCCCTTGTAGAAATGATGTGGAGTCTTACCGAGAACTACTATCTCGATTTTATAATGTTCAAGGTAAATTTCTCCCAACAACAACTGTTATAGCCATGGCTGAACGCCACGGAATGAGCGAGGAACTCGATAGGCTTGTCATCTTAAAAACCCTCAGTATGCTCAATGAAACACCATCAATGTCAGGTTTATTTGGCATAAATATATCGGCATCATCTGCAAACCAGGAAAGCTTTGTAGCCTGGCTTAAAAATGTGCTGGTTCGCCAGCGCCACATCGCAGCAAGATTAGTTTTTGAAGTCAATGAGTCAGGGATGCAAACTAATTTGTCTGCAACTTATCATTTTATTAATGAAATCCACAGTGTTGGAGCACGTGTATCCATTGAACGATTTGGCCTAGGTTTCACCTCTTTTAAGTTTTTCAAAGATGTTCGGCCAGACTTTATTAAATTGGACAGTAGCTATACCCAAGGGATAAATTCTGACGCCCACAATCAGTTCTTTGTCAAAATGATAATTGATATAGCTAGAAAACTAACTATCCGAGTGATTGCCACTGGTGTCGAAAATCAAGAGGAAAAGCTGGCAATGGAACACCTGTTAATGGATGGGCTTCAAGGGTACTACATCGCAAAGCCAACTCCTTTATTAACAGTAAGTAACAGTGAAAAAGCTGAAATAGTGCTTTAAAATTACTCACTAGAAACCAAATTCATTTGTCCTTGCTTTCTTTGTGTTGTTTATGGCGGCGGAAAAGCCGATAATAGCGCTAAGATTGTCTAAAAAATGAATTGAGATGAGTGAATATCTCCTGTTATTGGTCGGCACAGTGCTGGTCAACAACTTTGTATTAGTTAAATTTCTAGGTTTATGCCCTTTTATGGGGGTATCGAGCAAGCTTGAGTCAGCTATTGGCATGTCAATGGCGACCACTTTTGTGCTGACCTTAGCGTCTATTCTTAGCTACCTCGTGAACCAGTATCTGTTGTTGCCATTTGATCTTGGCTACCTCAGAACAATGAGCTTTATTCTAGTCATTGCCGTCGTCGTTCAATTTACCGAAATGCTAGTACAGAAAACCAGTGCATCATTGCATCGCGCATTGGGCATTTACTTGCCACTGATTACGACAAACTGTGCAGTACTCGGTGTTGCTCTACTCAATATTAACGAAGACCATAACTTTTTCGAGTCTGCGATATTTGGTTTTGGTGCTGCAGTTGGTTTCTCCTTAGTCTTGATCCTATTTTCAGCTATGCGTGAACGGCTTGCGGCTGCAGATGTTCCTGCGCCGTTTAAGGGCGGCGCCATCGCCATGGTTACCGCAGGTCTGATGTCTCTAGCATTTATGGGCTTTACAGGGTTGGTTAAATAAACATGTCAGGTATTGTTATCGCAATTGTTGTCCTCACGATACTCGCCCTTGTCTTTGGTGTATTACTGGGTTTCGCCGCAGAAAAATTCAAAGTAGAAGGTAATCCACTCGTTGACCAAGTCGAGGCACTGCTGCCGCAAACTCAGTGCGGCCAATGTGGTTACCCCGGCTGCAGACCCTATGCAGAAGCTATTGCCAACGGCGACAAAATAAATAAATGCCCACCTGGCGGCACTGCGACCATGGAAAAGATTGCTGACTTGGTTGGCGTCGATCCCGAGCCCTTAAATGCGACAGAAGCAGTACAAGAGAAAAAAGTCGCCTTCATACGTGAAGATGAATGCATTGGTTGTACTAAATGCATTCAGGCTTGCCCTGTAGACGCCATATTAGGTTCAGGTAAGCTGATGCATACCGTTATCACGGACTATTGCACCGGATGCGATTTGTGCGTTGCTCCCTGCCCCGTCGATTGTATTGACATGCTACCGATAGAACAAACGACTAAAACATGGGATTGGCAGCTAAATGCCATCCCGGTGAAACAAGTGCAAGAGGAACCGCAGTGCTAACTTTATTAGAACAAATTGATAAAGGAACCATTTGGCGCTCCCACGGCGGTATCCATCCGCCAGAGTTAAAAGCCTTATCCAATAGAACGGCTATCCGGAAATTGCCCTTAGCTAGGCAATTTATTTTGCCGATCCCGCAAGTTGGCGACAGTGCACTGCTAACTATCAAGGCTGGCGAACGCGTACTAAAAGGGCAAGCTCTAACAGTTGGGACAAGCTTTGCTCATTGTCCTGTGCATGCGCCAACATCCGGCACAGTCACGGCGATAAAACCTATGCCTAGTAACCATGCGTCAGGTCTACCAGTGTTAAGCTGTATTCTAATCGCCGATGGCAAGGATGAAGCAATTGAAACTCATACGAGTGAGATTTCGAAATTAGATAATCAGCAGATCTTACAAAAGATCCAAGACGCTGGCATTGCTGGCCTTGGTGGAGCGGCGTTTCCTACTCATATAAAACTGCGACCCGCTAGCGATATAGAACTTGTAATCATCAATGGCATAGAGTGTGAGCCCTATATCACCTCTGACGATAGACTGATGCAAGAGTACAGCGATGAAATTATTTCAGGCATTGGGATTATTGAGCGTTTATTGACGCCAAAGCGTATAATTATCGCCATCGAAGATAATAAACCTGAAGCATTCGAAGCGATGCAACATTCACTAAATCGAAGTGAGCTTTCTAGCGAGAAAACACGAATTACCAGCGTACCAACCAAATATCCTTCTGGCGGAGAAAAGCAATTAATTCAGATACTAACAGGCCAAGAGGTGCCCTCAGGTGCCATTCCTGCACAATTGGGAATGTTAGTGCAAAATGTGGGAACTGCATACGCAATTCAAGATGCTGTCATTAACGGCCAGCCACTGATCTCAAGAGTAGTGACCGTTACTGGACAAAATAGTGAATCTCCTGGTAACTATTGGGTTCCTGTTGGAACTCAAATTGACCATGTACTGCAAGTTAATGGCTTTAAGGGCAAGCTTGAACAGGACAAAGTCATTATCGGTGGGCCCATGATGGGGCATACATTGCCTGATATAGCGGCACCAGTACTCAAAGGCACTAACTGCATTCTACTGCCAAGTAGCGACGAAGTCGCTCCTGAGCAACCTGAAATGCCATGCATCCGTTGTGGTGAGTGCGCTGTGGCCTGCCCTGCACAGCTCTTACCGCAGCAATTATTTTGGCATGCCCAAGCACAAGAATATGATAAAGCAGCTAGCTTCAACCTTAATGATTGTATTGAGTGTGGTTGTTGTAGCTATGTTTGTCCTAGTGATATTCCATTAGTTGAATATTACCGCGTCGCGAAATCGGCACTTCGCTCACAGTCAGAAGAAAAGAAACAAGCTGATTTGGCTAAACAACGCTTTGATGCAAGACAGCAGCGCTTGCAAGATGAAAAAACAGCCCGTGAAAACAAAGCTAAAGAAGCCGCCGAGCGCCGTAAAAATAATATGACTGGCACCGATAAGAATGCGGTAGCTGAAGCGATGGCACGGATCAAAGCCAAGAAGGCTGCGGATGCATCCGCTGAAAATGCCTCTACTGAAGCAGTTCAAGATAAAAAAGCACAAGTTGCAGCAGCTATTGCACGCGCAAAAGCTAAAAAGTCATTATCGTCAGCAACAACTACCACATCGGATGAAACAACCGATGTAGTCGATGACAAGAAGGCTAAAATAAACGCAGCGATCGCAAGAGCTAAAGCTAAAAAGGCAAAACAGGCCGCCTCTGCAGACTCAGGACTGACCAGTGAACCGAGTAACACTGTAGCAGTCGATGATAAAAAGGCTAAAGTAGCCGCAGCTATCGCACGCGCAAAAGCTAAAAAGTCATTATCGTCAGCAACAACTACCACATCGGCTGAAACAACCGATGTAGTCGATGACAAGAAGGCTAAAATAAACGCAGCGATCGCAAGAGCTAAAGCTAAAAAGGCAAAACAGGCCGCCTCTGCAGACTCAGGACTGACCAGTGAACCGAGTAACACTGTAGCAGTCGATGATAAAAAGGCTAAAGTAGCCGCAGCTATCGCACGCGCCAAAGCTAAAAAGCAAGCTCAGGCAGAAAATGGTGTACACAATCAACACGCAAGTTCAGTTGAACCTGATGAAGCAACTGCTAGCAAATTGAACTCGCAAACTGATGCTCCTCAGTCTTCAGAAGAGATGAAGAAAGCGCGTATTGCAGCAGCGGTTGCCAAAGCTAAGGCCAAAAAAGCGCAAACAGCAGATAGTGCTAAATCTACGGGAACAACACAAGTTGATGCAGTAGAGAGTAATCAACAGAACTCTCAAGCTGAAGTTACCCAGTCTGCTGAAGAGATAAAGAAAGCGCGTATTGCCGCAGCGGTTGCCAAAGCTAAAGCCAAAAAAGCGCAAACAGCAGGCAGTGCAGAATCAACTGAATCAGCACAAGTTGATGCAGTAGAGAGCAACCAGCTGAACTCACAAACCGACGTTCCGCAGTCGCCTGAAGAGATGAAGAAAGCGCGTATCGCGGCAGCAGTCGCAAAAGCTAAGGCCAAAAAAGCGCAAACAACAGACAGTGCTGAATCAACAGAATCAACTGAATCAACTGAATCAGCACTAGTTGATACAGTAGAGAGCAACCAGCTGAACTCACAAACCGACGTTCCGCAGTCGCCTGAAGAGATAAAGAAAGCGCGTATCGCGGCAGCAGTCGCAAAAGCGAAGGCAAAAAAAGCAAAAGCTAAACTGGAAGAGAAGGAATAATTCATGGCATTTAAGTTAGCGTCATCGCCACACTTAAAAGTGCAATTGCAGACGCAGAGCGTAATGCGCAGAGTCACTTTATGCGCATTACCCGGTGTTGCAGCCCAGTTTTACTTCTTCGGCTGGGGCGTATTAGTACAAGTCATGCTAGCAATAACCATTGCGCTTCTTAGTGAAGCTGCAGTGCTAAAACTGCGTAAACGCCCAATAATATCGACATTAAGTGACAACAGTGCAGTACTTACAGCTCTACTCATTGGCGTTTCTATCCCCTCTATCGCACCTTGGTGGGTGGTTGTGGTTGGTACTATTTTTGCCATTGTAATCGTTAAACATCTATATGGAGGCCTTGGACAGAACATATTTAACCCTGCAATGGCAGCATATGTGATGTTACTCATTTCTTTTCCAGTTCAAATGACAAGTTGGTCTGTACCGTTATCATTAGCGCAAACGCCGATGGATCTAAGCCTCACCCTTAACGCTATTTTTGGCGCTATGACGCCTGAAAAACTCTCAATCTACAAGTACGGCATTGATGGCATCGCTATGGCGACACCACTCGATACAGTAAAAACCGATCTATCACTTGGACTCACTATTACTGAAAGCCTATCAAAAACCATTTTCTCAGACGGATTCGGTGTTGGCTGGTTCTGGGTCAACGTCGCGTATTTAGTGGGTGGTTTAGCCATGCTTAAATTAAAGGTTATCCGTTGGCAGATCAGTGTTGGTATACTCGCTGCACTTTTCGTTTGCAGTAGCTTTGGTTATCTTTTAAGCCCAGACACTCACATTGGTCCGCTGTTCCAGCTGTTTTCTGGTGCCACTATGCTAGCAGTATTTTTTATTGCTACTGACCCGGTTACAGCAGCAACCAGTGTCCGTGGACGCTTATTGTTCGGTGGTTTAATTGGCGTATTGGTTTATGTTATCCGCACTTATGGTGGTTATCCCGATGCCTTTGCATTCGCCATTTTGCTAGCCAATTTGTGTGCACCATTTATCGACTATTATATTAAACCAAGAAGTTACGGTCACCGTGCTGGTAGTTAATCACATAGCAATTACGGTTGTAGCAGCAAAATCTGCGACTCAGAATAGACGTTATAGACGATTAGGTTAAAGACAAAATTTTGAAAAAATCAATGTTGAAAAATGGCTTGTTACTCGGTTTATTTGCCTTGCTCTGTACAGGGCTTGTAGCAATAGTGAATCAACTTACCTATGCAAAAATCAAGCAACAAGAGCAGATTGAGCTTTCGCGAGTGCTGCATCAGATCATTCCTGATGAGATCCATGACAATGAGCTTACAGAGCACTGTATCACGATTCAAGACAGCGACTTTTTAGGCACAACTCAGCCTTTGCCCGCTTATATCGCGACGCGTAATGGAGATGGAGTTGCGATCGCAATTGAAACCGTAGCGCCTGACGGATATAACGGCAATATAAAGATAATCATTGGTTTAAACAAAGCTGGCGAAGTACTTGGCGTCAGAACTTTATCGCACCAAGAAACGCCTGGGCTGGGTGATAAAATAGAACTGCGCAAGTCTGACTGGGTCACTAAGTTCAATGGACTGACAGTGTCTTCTGAAAAAGACAAACGCTGGCATGTAAAAAAAGATGGTGGCCAAATTGATCAGTTTACTGGTGCAACCATCACACCGCGTGCCTACGTTAATGCAGTAAAATTGGCGACACTGTATTTCAATGAACATAAGCAAAAGTTATTAAGTGCACCTGCGAGTTGTGAGGTAGATAATGAGTGATTACAAAGAGCTAGCCTGGCAAGGCCTATGGAAAAACAATCCAGGATTGGTTCAACTGTTAGGCTTGTGTCCCCTACTCGCAGTAACAGCGACGTTAACCAATGCATTGGGGCTAGGTTTAGCGACCATGCTGGTGTTAATTGGATCGAATATTTTAGTTTCACTCGTTAGAGACTATGTACCAAAAGAGATCCGCATTCCTGTATTTGTTATGATTATCGCCGCGTTAGTCACCAGTGTTCAGCTATTTATTAACGCTTATGCCTACGGCCTTTATCTTTCGCTTGGCATATTTTTGCCGCTAATTGTGACTAACTGCGTCATTATAGGCAGAGCTGAAGCATTCGCCTCTCGCAATAGCGTTGTTAAGTCAACATTTGACGGACTAATGATGGGATTAGGTTTTACCCTAGTGCTTTGTGTACTCGGTGCAAGTCGTGAGATCTTAGGCCAAGGCACGCTATTTTACGGTGCTGACCAGTTATTAGGTGAATGGGCTAAAGGACTAACAATTCAAATTTGGCAGGTCGACACAACTTTCCTACTGGCTATGCTTCCACCCGGTGCTTTTATCGGTATGGGTCTGCTTATTGCGCTTAAGAATGTTATCGATAACTATATTGAAGCTAGACAGCCTAAAGTCGAGCTAGAAGCACCTGCAAGGGTTAGGATCACCAAGGTTAACTAGTACAGAGTCAATAACCAAGTAAAGTTGCATCCTTAAATAATAACAACAGATGGATAGTGGCATATGAACGCAGACAAGCGCCGCCTTATTTTAGAGCGGTTAAGAGAGAACAACCCAACGCCAGAGACTGAGCTTAACTTCTCTAGCCCTTTTGAACTGCTAGTCGCAGTAACACTCTCGGCGCAGGCAACTGATGTCAGTGTCAACAAAGCAACAGATAAACTGTTCCCCGTTGCTAATAGCGCTCAGTCTATCGCCGCACTCGGTGTGGAAGGTCTTAAAAGTTATATTAAAACCATTGGTCTCTATAACAACAAAGCAATCAATGTAATAAAAGCCTGTGAAATATTGGTTGAGAAGTATGACGGTGAAGTTCCTGAAAACCGAGAAGCTTTAGAGGCCCTGCCAGGCGTCGGTAGGAAAACAGCAAACGTTGTACTCAACACCGCGTTCGGTTGGCCAACCATAGCCGTAGATACTCACATTGATAGGGTTTCAAACCGAACTAAGTTCGCTATGGGCAAAAATGTTGTAGAGGTAGAGAAGAAACTTTTAAAGGTTGTCCCTGCAGAGTTTAAGGTTGATGTGCATCACTGGTTGATATTACATGGGCGCTATACCTGTATCGCTAGAAAGCCTCGTTGCGGTAGCTGTATTATTGAAGATTTATGTGAGTACAAAGATAAGGTTTATCCAGAAGACTAGGGACTATTTCTGTGCGCCATCGCACACAAGGGTCCCAATAAAAAAGCCGCTAACGCGGCTTTTTTTCTAAAACATGCAGATAAAGAAAATTGACAGAACAACCGCAATAATAGCGCTAAGACCTAGCGACATTTTTAGTTCAGTTTGCATCGATAACTCCTTAATGTAGTCACTTAATACTATAAGAAACTTTATACTTTCTCAGGCTATTCTCAGCGTTTTGTGATCTGGGTACAGACTTTTTCTGGCAAGTATGCGAGGCAAGCACAAATAGTTCCCATGTCGTATAAATTAGATATACTTCTGCTATAAATCATTGAGAAAAACCAACAAATTGAGAGGTTCAAATGGCACAGTTACTACATACCATGTTGCGAGTAGGTAATTTGGAGCGAAGTATCGCATTTTATACCGAAGTTATGGGCATGACACTACTCCGTAAAAGCGAGAACAGTGAATATAAGTATACGCTCGCATTCGTCGGCTATAACGAAGAATCAACGGGTAGCGCAGTGATCGAACTTACTTATAATTGGGGCACAGAATCCTATGATATGGGTAACGCTTTTGGTCATATCGCCATTGGCGAAGAAGACATTTATGCTCGTTGTGATGCTATTGCAAATGCTGGCGGTAAGGTTATTCGCCCAGCGGGTCCTGTTGCAGGCGGCTCGACTGAAATAGCATTCGTTGAAGATCCAGATGGCTACAAAATTGAGTTGATCCAAATGAGCTCGTCACAAAAAGGGCTGGGCTAAATTCTTGATTGGTATAAGTTTAAGATCTTTTAATCGTCACATTTAAATACAAGAATGAACGATATAAAAAAAGCGCCTTACGGCGCTTTTTCAGTTTTAGATTTTAAGATTAGAACTTAACAGTTACACCCGCAAAGTACTGACGACCAATGGTGTCATAGACTTCAGGAACTGTACCGCCATCACTACCATTAGAAACGGTTGAAGGCTCTTCGTCAGTCAAGTTCTTAACACCAGCGCTCAACATCCAAGTATCGTTGATGTAGTAGCTAGCAGAAATATTGTGGTAAAGAACAGCATCAACTTTAGTGCCAGCACCTAGGTCATCCATCTCACCGATGTAACGGTTGAAGTACATAACATTCCAATCGTCTTGGCCGGCTTTGATGCTAAAGTTGTTACGAACTTGAGCGTATGCACCGAAGTTACCATCGATAGTGTTAGTGTAATCAACGCCATCTTGCTCAAAGTTGAGTAAGTAGGTTGTATCGTTAGCTACGGTCCAATCTAAGTTTAACGCTTCAAAGCTATAAGCTAAGTTGAAATCGATACCGCTTGTATCTTGGTAACCAACGTTAGTTAGCGAGTTTGTTAGGTTAGATAAGTCACCATCAGGGCCAATATTAAACGCTTCACATGCTGCTTGGTCACCCGCATAACAGTTGTTTAGACCATTTTGAGTGTCCATACGCGCAATTGCGTTCTGAACCTTGAAGCGCCAGTAATCAACCGTTAGCGACATACCATCAACATAGCTAGGCGAGTAAACTAAACCAGCAGTGTAAGACTCTGACTCTTCAGGCTGAAGGTCTTCATCAGATGTACGGATAACTAGGATTTGTGGATCTTGCTCATTGCCCCATGGATCATCTAGGTAATCGTATGAACCTGAGTTTCCGCCGTATAGCTCACTAACACTTGGTGCACGGAAACCTGTTGCCGCTACAGTACGGATCATTAGGTCATCAGTTGCTTCGTATGTTAGACCAATCTTCCAAGTTGATGCATTACCGAATGTAGAGTAGTCATCGAAACGTAGCGCGAATTCACCGGTTAATTTATCTGTAAATGGTACGCTAACTTCTTGGAATACAGAAATAACGTTGTAGTTACCGTCTGTTGGATCTTGCTGTGCAGCAGTACTTTCACCAGCAACAACAATTGGGTCCGGATTGTAGTAACCGCTTTCGTAACGGTACTCTGCGCCCATTGCGAATGCGACTGCGCCAGCATCAAGGTCAAATAGCTCACCGCTAATACCTGCAGAAATAACATGTTGCTCGTTACCGCCGTCAGCTTCTTCAGTGTAAGCAACGCTGTTTAGCAGATCTTGGTCAGTCATCGGTTGACCAGTAAACCATGGATCTTGATCCGCATAGATAGCTTCTGTCATTAAAGTAGCGTTAATTGAGTTTTCTACTTTGGTATCAGCTTTGTTCTTACCGTATGTGTATGAAAGATCCCAATCCATACCAGTGTTAACATCAATTGAACCGGCAAGACCTGCAGACACACGTAAGGTGTCTGTATCTTGGCTGTAGATACGAGGACCTACATCATTCATACGTTTTCTGTAGTTAACATTGCCTTTATCGTCTGGCGTAATACCAGCTGCAATCATGTCATCATCAAGTTCAATACATGAGTCAGAAACAACGCCAGCTTCACAAACAGCGAGATCTAAGTTTGCTGGTTGAGGAGCTAACTGCTGGTTAGACTTACGTTTGGTGTAAAGAATGTCACCTGTTAGTACTAAATCATCGCCTAGCTCTTGAGTCATATTGGCGAACAAGCTATAACGCTTGCTTGGTGTTTGATAGAAACTATCTTGGGTGTAGTCGTAGCTTTCTTCACGATCTACCCAGTTGCCGCTGTCATCTTTAACCATTCCGCCCAAAGAGCCATTTGGAATGAACGAGCTTGCACCTGGATCAGTCCAGTCGCGGTCTGATTGAACCACCCCACGGCGTTCTGAATATGCGGCACCGAAAGTATAGTTACCAGTATCAGTATTAAAGCCATATAATGCACTGATTTCGCCGTTTTCACCGTCGCTCTTATCAGTCATGCCACCAGTAACGTCAATCTGGAAGCCTTCAAAATCTTTCTTAGTAATGATGTTAACAACACCAGCAATTGCATCTGAACCATAAACAGCGGATGCGCCGTCTTTTAGGATTTCAACGCGAGCAATCATTGCTACAGGGATAGAGTTTAGATCCACAGCACTATCTGCGCCAGAACCAGAGTTAACCATGCGACGGCCGTTAAGCAGTACCAATGTACGTTGTGAACCCATACCACGTAGGTCAACTTGAGCTACACCGTCAGAACCGTTGTTGGTGCTTGAACCAACTGCTGCGCCAGCCATAGATGTTTGTGCTTGTAGCATTTGATCTACTGAGGTGAAACCTTCTGCTTTAATAGTGGCAGCATCAATAACGGTCACTGGCGAAGCCGTTTCCATATCTTGACGTTGAATGCGGGAGCCGGTAACAGCAATACGTTCTACTTTAGCTTCCTCTTCTGCGTATGCGGCGGTTGAAACTGTAATTGCAGATGTTGAGACGGATGCGATTAATCCGAACTTTATTGCTGAGGCCAATTTAGATGGTCTGTTCATTTATGTCGTACTCCCTAACTTAATTATTTTTATATGCACGTCATTTGTTATCACTGACGTTGATAGGGATACTGCAATTTCACGTTTAAAGCGTCAATCCACCAACTCGTTAACTATTCACTTTACAATGTTAATAAAGGTGATAAAAAAAGTAACTACAAATATCAACCAACGTTTAAAGCAAATCTAAAACTAGAGAGTTACGACATATATCACCAACACAAACACAATAAGCAGCGTTTTAACCTACAAACAAGTTAACATGCACGCAACCAACCAAAATAAAGAAAGTGTGACACAGGTCACGCTTTTAAGGGTGTTTTTTTAGTAAGCGAGCCATATAAATAGCCATTTATTAGAGCTAGCTCCTATTTTTTTGATATTAAATGAACTAGCCGTAAAGAATTTGTTCAGAAATGGACCGTTCAGCAAAAGGTGTTATGTAGCAGTTGCGTAACAATCAACGGTGATACAACAACAAAGCTTTAGCAACTGTTATCCAGCAACACCGTAAATGTTACATATATAAATAGTCGTTTTTATCGCATAAAACAAAATCACTACGGAAAGGTGTTTTATCAATGATTGCATTAGGAGGCATTAAAAATCACAGCGATTTACTGATAATTGACTTCGATTGTATAGCTAATACTGTCCATACCTAGGTTACCATCAGAAATTACTTTTATCTCACCACCTATATAGATCGAGGCATTGGTCGCAAGCGAGAATAACTGCTGTTGGGTACCATTAGGTAATAAGGGTGTAAACTCTACCTGGCTACTATTGCTACCAGACACCTTTATCAATACAGACTGCTCTTCATTTCCTAGCAGCTGAATCTCCCCGAGGGAAAAATCAGATGTGGCACAAGCACTACCTGTACGGCTAATAGTCGTTAAGGTACAAATATTGTTTTTGGTATTGTATATATCGCCTAGCTCAATTTCACTTACCTCGGCAATGCTAACAGGTAAAACAAGGTTAAATTGAGCTTGTCCAATGACAGATACTAAGACTATAACTGAAAGCATACTTGCTACTGATTGAAGTAAAGTGTTTGACACTATTATAGATGCTGTCACTACTCATCGCGAACGACACAATACATAATTGCGTACTAAAGCACTATCTCATCTAACTGCTGGAAATCACCAGGCTTAAGTGAAACTAATTGAATAAGACGCTCCCTAACCCACAGCTCGTACTCCCCAGGTGTCACTTGTTCGAAAATAAATACACCATCGTACTCAACACGAGAAAAATATTCCTTGTCGCTGGCCGTGGATTTAAGCCTAACTTTCACCCCTTTTGCGGCTTGTTGCTTTTCATTGCTCAATTGGTAAACGTAACCTTCAACTTCGGCGGTAAACATCACAGGAAAAGCAATGGGTTGGATAAAGCCTGGATGGGCATTCACTTTAATAATACTCGCAACGGGTACTAAAAATGGGTCAGGCAAGCTGCGTTCATTAAGTGCTAGCTTATGGCCACGACTAGTGTGAAGTTGGGTAATGAGTAGTTCACCATTATTGTCTGTCATGTTATTAGGACTGCTATGACCTGAAAACTGTAATCCTGAAAGAGGGGCTTCATTGGCATCAAATAAGCCATTAGCATTGTCATCTTGAAACGCGATGATTTTAACACTGCCAGTATTGATAAAGCTGTTTCGATCGATCAACCAGCGATTATCTGTCGTTTCCCACAGAAATGAACTGTTCCATCTTAATTGTGCTAGCCAGTCACCTGTCGCATAATTGTCGACTGCTAACCTCAATGTGCCATAGTCAAACAAATAAGAAAGTGAATTTCGGCTGCTAAAATCACCTTCAGAATTGGGCTGATAACGTAATTCCAACTGATAGTTGGCGGCGTCACTAATCGCAGAATTGATATTAGTGACCCATTGTTTAAACTCTATTGCTGGTGCAAGCTCAAGTTCGACATAACTTCTCAGTGACCAGTTCCCCAATCTACCTGAAATGGCGATTCTGTCGACCCACTTTTGGGTTTCGATTAACGAGGACCAACGCAGTTCATTACTTAAATTAATAAGTGAAAGTTGCCCTGAAAGATTAAAGTTCACCTGTGTGTTTTCTACACCACTTTGATAAGCTTGCCAATCCCCTCCTAGCCCCCAATTGACTCCCGAGCTTTTAAAAAATCCACTAAGTTGAACATTTGCATCGTGAGTAATACGTCCATCAACATTATCCCAAGAGCTAAAGTTATTATAATTCTGCCACTGCGCCTGCCAATCAACATCCTTTAAACGCCCTTGCATAGCGATACTAGCGGCATGCCCGTCGTCAGTATGGACATAATTGAGTTGCAGTAGTTCTGATTCACCCACGATATTAACCGACAAAGTAGGCAAGAATTGCCATTGTTTGTCACTGTCTTGTTGTTGAATAAGGGAAATGCCCGCGGTTAAGTTATCCAACATCGCCCAGTTGAAATCAGCGTAATATTGTTTAAGATCATCCTGTTCACGTTTCATCGCACCTGCGCTAACACCAATGCTCCCCTGCTCCATCACAGAGTTATCTAATAACTTACTGAAAGACTCTGTTTTTAACTCCCCACTCGGACCATAGAATCTCAGTTGATATTGATTTAATCCGATATAATACGGAACCTCAAAAAAGCGGTAAACACCATCTGCTTGTACTCGTTGTACATCTATTAGACCATTATTTCGATAAAGCTCAACATCCCAACCTGGCTCTGTTACACCTTCAACAACAATATGTCTGATGTCGTTAGTAAATGTTGCACCAGCATCAAAATAGGCCCCAACTCCGGTATTAGCGTCTGATACTAATGCTAAACTGTGTGACGAAATACTACCTATACGATAACTATTAACCCAACTTTCAGTAAGTTCTTTATGGATATAACCTGTTATCGTTTCTCCAAGTTCTGAAGATGATGAGTAAGATAAATAGCTTTCGTGGTTCAAGATATCCATTTTTGCTTGGATATAACCGTCAATAGTCGTATCAGATTGCCCTATAAGTGACTGACTCCTTGCTCCCAAGTCTGCATTGATCGCTAAATCTCCTATATGTGCATATTCTGAATTGAATTCTTTAAATTCCTCAGAACCTGCAAGCGCTTTTACTTTACTAAATTGTTCAAAACGTTTTTGACGCGCTAGTAATTGACTCAAAGGGATATTGTCTGACTCTGCAATAGAAAAAATCTGTCTCGCAGAGTCAAACGTAATGTTAAAACCGAACATCTGCGCTAACACTTTTACATCTATATATATGTCCCAATCATCGTGAAATAATTCTGTGCTATCACTGCCGCAATCAGAGTTGTTTGCCCAGTACTGCATGAGTAATTGGCTAATATTAACTTCTCTGTTTTGCTCGATAAACCAACCTTGTGCACTTTTATTATCGATATCGACTTGTATTGGTAGCAGTAAAAGCTCTGACAAGAATTCCAGCGGTAGGTAATATTTTCCCTCTTGATGGTAGACAAACATCTCATCGCTTAGCAACATATCTGCGTAGGATAATTGGTTAATCAAAAAAAGCTCTTCATTCACACCTTGTATTCTATATGGCCTTGCGATATTCCTATTACATACTTTCTCATCGACTCCCGCCTCAACAATCAATTTAATAGGATGCACAGTTAACGTTGAATTAGCCTCCGGTAACCCGATATCGTTACTCTCGACAGTTGCAGGTATAGGAGTAAACTTGAGTTTTGAAGACCGACTAGCGGTGCTTATTGAAATCGTTTGATCGGAAATTATATTGTGTTCTTCAGTGTAAAGATCTTTATCTAGACGACTAGAGTTTACTCGAGGAATGACGGATGAGGCGCTAACAAGATTCAACTCTTCTAATGGGTTTTCTTTATTTACTATCACCTCTCTCAGCGCTTCTTTATCGACCTTAGGTAGAATGAAAGCCTCATCCTCTATTTGTGAATTAGCCAATGGCAAATAAACTAAGGATCGTTTTACTATGCCGGTCTTTTCGCCGACATTAGAGGGAGTCGAATAAGTGAGCGTTGTAGCCAAAATCGCTGCTAATGTCAGCCAGCGAATAAATTGCAATAAATGAAGAAGCTGCTCCACAAAGATTATAGCGCTAGATTCACCGTGACAGTCTTTGGCTTATTAAGCTTGTTATTTTCTGTGTAGCGAACCTGTAACTTCGCATCTGCGGCAACACTCTGAGTGAGCGGTATTGAAAAGATGCGCTCAGTAAGTTCAGTATAAATGGCTACATTTTTAGATACGCCAACTATCTGGTTAGTTGCGGCATCAAAAACCTCTAAATCACCATAAGTACTTCTCTCGCCGTTTCTTTGCAGCGTAACTTGGACGGTATGACGACCAGCATCGATGGCACTATTAGCAATTGTCAGTTCACTATCTAATTCTCCGACTCTTAATATTACAGGCACAGAGATTTTCAAAAATGCAGAAATACTTAGGCTAAACACATCAGATTGTTGTGCGTCGATTTCACTTTTAACAGGTGCTAGCGGAATCTGGTGGAACACCATATAACTACGGTATTCACCTGTTTTAATTGATTTAGGTAACCTAGCCGCTAAACGAATCTTAACCGCTTGTTCTGGTTCAATATTAACTCTACGAGGTGAGTAACGAACGTATTTAGCTAATGAAAAGTCAGCGGAATCTTTCTCTAGAGTGACAAACTCACCAGAGTCTAACATCTGCTTATCTTCAAAATAAACATTATACCGTGATGGCTGTTCGCTACGGTTGATAAGAGAAAATACCGCGCTACGATTTTTGAGGTTATCGAGCTCTACTCGGGTTGGATTGACTAATAGGTTGGCTGAAACTTGAAATGACAGTAATGCTGCAACGCAGCCTAAATATAATTTTTTCATAATACGCCCAGCTAATGTAAGAGGCTTTGCCTCATTATTATTTTTTGATTTAGCTTACTTCGAGCTTAAATAACGATTATTTGTGTTCGATTGTACTGATATTTACTCTATTTGTATCTATGTACTATTTGGAAGAGATAAGAGATTAATCTCTTATCTCTTCCCAACAGAGTATTAATTAATAAGACTTAATAAACAACATTTACCGTGTAACTCAATGCGTGCGTACCTTCCGATGCTGAACTTGCAACAACATCAACCTTACCACCGACAGTCATTGTTGCAACGTTGCCCGAAATATTGACTGTTGAAGCCGTAGGAGTAAAAGTCACACCCGCTACACTCGTATCAGCGCCAGAAAGTGTTACAGTCACACCACCATCTTTACCCGTAATATCAAAAGAACCTGCAGCCTGAGTCGCACCAGTGGCTAAACAGTTACTACCCGATTGCGTAGCATCAAAAGTAAATTCACATGAACCATCACTTGAAATGTCGATATCACCTAGCTCAAGCGGAACGGATTCAGAAACTGTGATTGGGTAAACCAAATTAAAGTTGGCTGTGCCTGTAGTATCAGCTGCACTAGCTTGTGTTGATAGCAAAAGAGAAGAGGCGATTAAAGGTGAAAGGAGTATTTTTTTATTCATTATGTTGTTCCCATTGTAGCGCAAGAAATTATCATTAATTTTAGGTAGAGTCTAAGCGCTTGTTTAGCCGCACTTTAATTAGCTCAGAAACAAAAGATAACAATTTCGTTACATTTAGCAACATGTTTTAAACCTGCAAAACGCCAGTCATTCTCAAAATGATTTTTACGTATCTATTACCCCTAAATAAACTAAGGTTTAGCGGTAGCGCTTTCAGACACTAAACACCACGATTACTGTTATAAATAGTGATAAGCACCACCAAGAGAGGCAGCGACAGGATTAAAAATTACCACAAATTCAATTACCTCGCGCTCCCAAATAGCTATATGTAATATCTAATAACCAATAGCACTAAGCCTTTAGTCTTACGAAACGAGATATTTCACTGAAACAACCACTAAATGCAACGAGCAATAACACTTAACTACTACAAAGCTAACCCTTATAGATAATTCTATTGTTGTTAAAAACGGTTCAGGTTAACCTAGATCAAAAAAGGGGAATATAATGTTGAGCCTCAAAAAAATTAAAGTCCTGCTAAATATAAATTTGCTGCTAATAGCAACCACCTCCGTAAGCACTGAAGCAGCAATTACGATTACTGAGTTACAGCCAATAAAATACCCTTCTACCGTCAAAAACCAGAGTAAGTCGACAGTTGTGCTCGTCAATTGGAAAGGGAACCTTGGAAATGCAACAAACGCCACACTGCTTGATAATGATTACTATGAAGGCAAATACCTCGTCAGCTCAGATTCCAACCTCCCTATCACAATTGAATTTTTTCAATTAGGTAATGAGAGTAAGGTGAATTTGAAAACACTGCGGGTAAGATATAAGAACAAAACCTATAAGAGTTTTCCAACCATCGCCCTTGATAACCCAGGCTTAGATGGCGAAATCATTGCGATTGGAGCGAAAGTCGTAGCGGGAAAAAATGCTACTGCGGGGGATAAAAACCCACAATATGTTCTGAGGATAGAGGAGCAACAGTAACACTATTGCTCCTCTATTGAGACATGGGCTTACTTGGCTTCAGGCTGAATCAGATTAAAGTGATTATAAGCACGTTGTGTCGCGATACGACCGCGAGGTGTTCTTTGCACAAATCCCTGCTGAATTAAGAACGGTTCTAACACATCTTCAATGGTTTCGCGCTCTTCACCAATAGCGGCTGCTAGGTTATCTAATCCGACCGGGCCGCCCATAAATTTATCAATAATGGCCAATAGTAGTTTTCGGTCCATATAATCAAACCCTTCAGCATCGACATCTAACATATCCAATGCTAATTCAGCGACGACTTTAGTCACCGCACCACTATGCTTGACTTCGGCAAAATCCCGTACTCTGCGCAATAAGCGATTCGCAATTCTTGGGGTACCACGGGAACGCCTTGCAATCTCAATAGCGCCCTCTTCATCTATCTCAAGTTCCATCACCTTTGCAGACCGAATAACAATCGTCGACAGATCTTTAATGTTGTAGAACTCTAGTCGCAGCGGAATACCAAATCGTGCTCGCAGTGGTGACGTTAATGAACCTGCCTGGGTTGTGGCACCCACCAGTGTAAAAGGCGGCAAGTCTAACTTAATTGAGCGAGCTGCAGGTCCTTCACCGATCATTATGTCAAGCTGATAATCCTCCATTGCTGGATAGAGGATCTCTTCAACTACGGGGCTTAGACGATGGATTTCATCAATAAACAACACGTCATTCTCTTCAAGGTTGGTTAATAACGCAGCCAAATCACCCGCTTTTTCTAAAACAGGCCCTGAGGTCGACTTGATATTAACGCCCATCTCATTAGCAACAATCATTGCCAGTGTTGTCTTACCCAGACCAGGGGGACCATATATAAGCATATGATCTAACGCTTCACCGCGTTTTTGCGCAGCTTCAATAAAAATCTTTAACTGTGCGCGAGTGTCGTCCTGCCCCGTATATTCATCCAACAATTTTGGACGCATAGCTCTATCGACAACTTCGTCAGGCTCGATAACTTGTGGTTGTATTAGGCGATCAGCTTCAATCATTGGTTATCCTTAAAGCATCGACTTAAGCGCTGATTTGATCAGCGATTCTGAATCGATTCCATCGACATAAACAGCAGATACAGCTTTACTGGCCTGCGCGGGTTTGTAACCAAGCGACAATAAAGCAGCAATAGCATCTTCTTCGGCAGTATTAGCGACAACGGGAGCGGTATAATTGGATTGCAACATAAACTCTCTTTCTGAGCCAACGGATGCTTCCATTAAACTTTTGAGCTTATCTCGCATTTCTACCAGTAAACGCTCTGCTGTTTTCTTACCAACACCAGGAAGTTTAACCAAAGTGGCAATATCGTCCCTTTCAACACAAGCAACAAATTCCCCAGCTGTCATACCGGACAGTATCGTTAACGCCAACTTGGGCCCTACGCCATTGGTTTTAATCAATAAACGAAACAGTGCACGCTCTTGCTTTGAGATAAAGCCATATAAAAGCTGTGCGTCTTCTCTCACAACAAAGTGAGTAAAAACTACTGCCTCAAGACCGATTTCAGGTAACTCATAAAAGCTAGTCAGTGGCATCTGGATTTCGTAGCCAACACCAGAAACATCAATAAGCACTTCAGGTGCTTGCTTCTCAACAAGTAAACCTCGTATCCGACCAATCATTTATATCTTCCGTATGTTCTAGAATTTGCTCTGCCGCCCATGGCCGCTAAGCTTTGATTTGTATGATAATGACACACCGCCACCCCTAATGCGTCAGCGGCATCAGCCTGCGGTGCACTGGGTAACTTTAAGAGTTGCTGGATCATATGCTGCACTTGCGACTTCTGTGCCCGCCCGGTGCCCACAACCGCACTTTTTATTTGAGTTGCACTGTATTCTGCAACCGGCAAGTTTGCAGCGGTTGCTGCAACAATAGCAGCTCCGCGAGCTTGGCCTAACTTCAATGCCGAATCAGCATTTTTAGCCATGAAAACTCGCTCAATAGCAAATTCATCAGGCTGGTACTGCCTGATAATTTCAGATAGACCGTCAAAGATTTGTTTTAAGCGCAACGGTAGTTCATCAGAGCTGGTTCTTATACAACCGCTGCCAACATAAACTTGTTGCCTGCCAACACAGTTGATGACTCCATATCCGGTTATCCTAGAACCTGGATCGACGCCTAAAATAATGGCCATAAAATCTATTCCAAGCCTGCCATCACTTCATCAGAAATATCAGCATTATGGTAAACCTCTTGCACATCATCGTGATCTTCAAGGTTATCGATTAATCGCAAAAATTTAGGGGCAGTACTAGCATCTAATTCAGCTTTAGTTGAAGGTAACATTGTCACTTCAGCATTAACAGCTTCAAGCCCTGCCGCATCTAATGCATCTTTAACTGCGCCAAAGTCTTCTGGAGTAGTAAACACATCGATAGAGCAATCTTCATGTGCCACAACGTCATCCGCGCCAGCCTCTAACGCCGCGTCCATCACTGTATCTTCATCTGCGTTTTGATAAGAAATAATACCCTTTTTGTCAAAAAGGTAGGCAACAGAGCCATCAGTACCTAGATTGCCACCTGATTTGCTAAATGCATTTCTAACGCCTGACACGGTGCGGTTTTTATTATCAGTCATGGTTTCGACTAAAACAGCCGTGCCACCAGGTCCGTAACCTTCATAGATAATGGTCTCTAGTACTTGGCCATCTAGTTCACCCGCACCTCGTTTAATCGCACGCTCTACAGTGTCACGCGTCATATTGTTTGACAGTGATTTATCGATGGCGGCACGTAGTCTTGGGTTGGAGTCAGGATCTGAACCACCTTCTCGAGCAGCAACTGTAAGCTCACGAATAAACTTAGTAAAAAGCTTACCTCGCTTAGCATCTTGTGCGGCTTTACGGTGCTTAATATTATCCCACTTACTATGACCAGCCATGTTTATCTCCTACATTCGATGCTTAGGTAAACCACTTTGTACTTTTGTGGCCTGCCAAAATTATCCGAAAAAAAGCCGAGTCTTAACTCGGCTATTGTTACGCGTTGTTATTCGCCGTCTTTGACCTCAGGCTCTATAACACTGACCCCAAGCTCAACTAACTGCACAGGGTTAGCGAACCCTGGTGCATTGGTGAGCGGACAAGCCGCTGTAGTTGTTTTAGGGAAAGCCATCACATCACGAATAGAGCTTGCACCCGTCATCAGCATGATAATACGGTCTAAACCAAACGCTAGCCCCGCATGAGGCGGCGTACCGTAACGGAGCGCTTCTAATAAGAAGCCAAACTTTTCGTTTGCTTCTTCATCGTTGATCCCTAGTATTCTAAACACAGCTGATTGCATTTCGCTATTATGGATACGTACCGAACCACCGCCTAGCTCACAACCGTTCAGTACCATATCGTATGCGTCTGAAATAGCAGCTGTTGGGTTAGCTTCGAGTTCAGCTGGTGTCATATTACTAGGCGCAGTAAAGGGGTGATGCATAGCATGTAAACCACCATCAGAAGTGCGCTCGAACATTGGGAAGTCAACGACCCAAAGTGGCTTCCAGTCACCTTTAAGCAAGTCGAAATCTTCACCTGCTTTAAGACGCAATGCGCCCATCGCTTCTGCAACAACATTAGCTTTATCGGCACCAAATAGAATGACATCGCCAGTTTGTGCACCAGTACGTTCAAGTAACGCTTTTACGACATCTTCAGTTAAGAACTTAAGCACTGGAGATTGGATCCCTTCCATGCCTTTATCAAGATCATTAACTTTCATCCATGCTAAGCCCTTCGCACCATAAATGGTCACGTACTTAGCATATTCATCGAGTTGCTTACGAGAAAGCTTAGCGCCGCCCGGTATACTCAACACTGCAACACGCCCCTCTGGATCGTTAGCCGGACCGTTGAATACAGCGAATTCGACCTCTTTCACTAGATCAGCAATATCAATCAGTTCAAGTGGGTTACGTAGATCTGGCTTATCAGAGCCATATCTACGCATCGCTTCAGCAAATGTCATTCTAGGGAACTCGCCTAGATCAACATCTAGTAGTTCTTTAAATAAACCACGAGTCATCTCTTCTGTCTTAGCCATAACCTGCTCAGAGGTCATGAAAGAGGTTTCGATATCTATTTGGGTAAATTCTGGTTGGCGATCAGCACGTAAATCTTCGTCTCGGAAACACTTTACGATTTGGTAGTACCGGTCAAAACCAGACATCATCAACAGTTGCTTAAATAACTGTGGAGATTGCGGTAGCGCAAAAAACTGGCCTTTATAAGTGCGGCTTGGCACTAAGTAATCGCGAGCACCTTCTGGAGTTGCTTTGGTCAAAATAGGCGTTTCAATGTCTAGGAAGCCATTGCCATCAAGAAAGCGTCTTACGGCACTGGTGACTTTAGAACGGAAAACAATACGGTCAGCCATTTCTGGACGACGCAGATCCAAATAGCGATATTTCAGACGCTGCTCTTCAGTGTTGTGCTGATTCTTGTCCATGTTGATTGGAAGAGGCGCTGAACTATTTAATACCGTCAGTTCAAGACCAAGAATTTCAATCTCGCCAGTACGCATATCAGCATTGACTTGGCTATCAGGTCTAGCTCTTACAAGACCTTTAATTTGAACACAGAATTCACTACGCAAGCTGCTTGCAACTTCAAACACTTCAGGAAGGTCTGGATCATAGACAACTTGTACAATACCTTCTCTATCACGCATATCGAGAAAAACTACGCCGCCTAAATCTCGGCTACGATTAACCCAACCCACTAGGGTTACTTCTTGACCAACGTGAGACTTATTGACGTCTCCACAATAATGACTGCGCATTTAGCTCTTTCCTTTATTCCGCAAAACGATGTTTGAGGTTCTGGTTCTAAACAAGACAAAAGCGGCATTATAGAGGTATATTGCCGTTTTCGAAATAACTTCTCGACTAGACGGTTAAGTATCAATCAATTTTATATGAAAATGAATAGATTTAGCTTAGGGCAGCTGATCTTTCGAGCTTAGTTTTTGTTCGAGTTCAATTATTTTAGTACAAGGCTGAAGCGATGCTCCTTAGCTGGCTAAGCAAAAAGCTCGTAACGCAGTAATAAAAGCATTGAAACGAACCCTAATATTACTGTTGAAGCGAGTTTCTTGATGATTTTCCGCCCGTATTTTTAGCACGGTACATATGAGTATCAGCCGTCTTAAGCAATGTATCAACACTATCACCATCAGCAGGGTATATAGCGATCCCCATACTAGCAGAAGCAGATAAGCTTAGATCCCCAATAACGAACGATTTAGCTAAACATTGCAGTAGCAACTCAGCGACGTTATCTACCGCTGCAATCGACTCTACTTGATTAAGAATAACAATGAATTCATCACCGCCTAATCGACCTACGGTGTCGGAGCGTCTGATTGAAGTCGCTAATGCTGCGCTTACAGCAATAAGATACTCATCGCCAATATGATGGCCATGTGCATCATTAATCGCCTTAAAACCATCGAGATCAATAAAAATAACCGCAAACTGTGACATTTCACGACTATGGATTAAAATCGCTTGCTCTAGCCTTTCTTCAATCATAGAGCGATTGGGTAGCTTGGTTAAACTGTCATGCTTGGCAAAAAGTGCCATTTTGTTTTCAGCTTCAATCCTTAACGCAACCTCTCTACGTAAACGTCTATTTGCCAAAAGCGCCATGATGACAAAAATAGCCAAGGCACAAAATACCAGTATACTCACTCGTAACCTATTCTCGAAGTCTTCCCGACCAAACTCAATGGTTTGCGATACCCATTTATGGTGGATCTCTTGTTGTTGCTCACGATCAATAGTAGAAATGACACCATTTATATAAGGCAGTAAAGATTGCTTACTTTTATTAATGCCTATGTGGCTACGCTGCTCAGCGAAATCGACTAACATCGACATTTTTAAGTTTGAGAAATGGCCTTTTTTCAAACCTGAGCTCAAATTCATTACTTTATCAATAAAGACATCGGCTTTGCCCTCTTCGACAGAGTTAAGTCCAGCATGACTATTGGGCACCAGCACTAACTTTACAGTCGGGTACTCTCGCATAAGATCAGCAACGATGTGATAGCCTTCAACAACGGCGAGTCTTAGCCCGTTAAGTTCCGATAAACTAAATATATTCACACTGTCTAACGAGGTCACAACTCCCCAAGGAGAGGGCCAATATGGCAATGAAAAAACCAAATCATTTTTACGTTCAGCAGTTGCAGCAATGCTGCCTGACAT
This sequence comes from Shewanella piezotolerans WP3, assembly GCF_000014885.1. Classification (NCBI taxonomy): domain Bacteria; kingdom Pseudomonadati; phylum Pseudomonadota; class Gammaproteobacteria; order Alteromonadales; family Shewanellaceae; genus Shewanella; species Shewanella piezotolerans. The sequence continues at coordinate 2,454,250 of NC_011566.1, read as the reverse complement.
ATCAATATCACCCTTTAACAAGGCATCAAGCAGTGCTTGCCAGTCGCTAAATTCAACGTATTCAAGTTGCAGATCCAGCTCACGGCCCAGAATGCCAAATACTTCGCTATTTATACCTGCGTAATGACCCTCTGCATTTTTATATTCCATTGGCGCCCAGTTATTAACAAAGCCTACTTTTATCTTCCCAAGGTTTTTTATCATGGCGCGTTGCTTGGCATTCAACAGTAATAGCTCTTTGGTTGGTGAATAGATCCGATCCCTTGGGTTCAAAATCCACTTGGCTTCAATTGCCGCCAACTCTGCCGATGTCATCAAGTCAAACCCTGTCGCTATACGTTCAGAAAAACCTAGGTCATTGCCTCTGTTTAGTGCGTAAAGATCAGTTTTAAAATGCAATGTTGGAAATTGATAAAAATCCTCCCATTGCTGTTTCAGCAATAAGTAATGTTGTGTCCAAGCCGATGCAGCAACAAAACCATCAGTTTCGCCTGATTCTGTTGCTTTAATCATCTCCTCTACATTAGATAAATAGCGAAAATCCGACTCAGGTAGAGCTTCAATTAATTCGCTCAAATAAGGCGAAGTAGGCGCAACAGCAAATACCTTGCCCTTCATGTCTGCAAGCGTTTTGTACTGTTTTTTATAGGTGAATAATCTGCTGCTTACTTGGTAAATGAGGTGTGCACGATTAAGTCCAGATTTCATTGATTCGCTTTCAGGGTAACCAAGTTGAACATCAGCAGAACCTTTTTTAACATTATCAATAGCTTCCTTCATATCGCCAGCGATAAACCTTACTGGCAAACCCGTTTTATCCGACCACAACTTCCAAATGTCAACCAATAGACCATGGGGTAAGCCATTCGGCCCGACATCTGCATACGGTTCCACGCCGACTTGCATCGCAATGATTACTTCATTTTGACCACGCTGGATCCCCAACCACTTACGTTTAATCCCACTGAGCTCTGCTTGTTCTATTTGGGTAAACCCGTGCATTATATTGTGCAATTTAGCAGCATCCCCCTTCTTGACCACAGGGTAGAAAGATAACTCATCAAGCGCTATTCGACGCTTAAACGGGAATGACATCAGCATCTCTTGGCTAACTTCACTCTCTCGTAAATAACCTTCTAGGCCAGCAAAAACATAGATCTCATTGGCTTTTACCGCATCAATGAGCTGCTTGCGGTTGTCATAATAGGCAAATGATACGTTTGGTAGTTTTTGCTGCAATAGTTCAATATGTGCAGATCCCTTAACAACCCCAACTCTATAAGGGGTCATCTGTCCGAGTTCTTTGCTGCTAGCGAGGATTTTATTAATATAGAGGTAACTTTGTACTTTGCTAATAGATTGGTCGAACTCAAAAGCTCTACGCCGAGATAAGGTATTAGCCATCCCCATGTGGATATCAGTTAAACCACTTTCGACATCTTTCAAGGACTGCTGCCAATTTGTAGGCCGAAACTCAATCTGACGTTGGTTTGTCTTCGCCCACAACAACCAATAATCAACCAGTAAACCACTTTCAACACCATTTTCATCAACATACTGAAAGGGGTAAGAGTCATCACTCATTGAGATCAGCAGTGGCTTGATATTATCATTTTGCGCCGAAAACACTGGATAGGTATAAAAGAGCGATAAAACAATGATCAACACGTAAACGTTATATTTCAATTACAATCCCTATAAAAGGTCAAACATCTGTAAATAATTTGTATCAATATGGCTATTAGACAAAATTTTATGAGGAATTTCCAGTACTAGTCTTGCTGGTTGCGGATATGTTTAGCTAGAATAAAGAGTTGAACTCCCACTATTTGATCACATGAAATCTTCACAAGACGACTTATACGCGAAACCTTACCAACAAGTCAGCGACTTTCAGTTCGACAATAAAGTTGCTGGTGTGTTTAATGACATGATCCGTCGGTCGGTACCTGGTTATGGGCAAATCATTAATACTATTGGAGATTTAGCGCAAAAATATGCCACTCCAAACAGTAAAATATATGATCTTGGCTGTTCATTAGGTGCTGCAACATTGAGTGTTCGCCGCCGAGTAGAGGGACGAAATTGTCAAATTATCGCCGTTGATAATAGTGAATCTATGATCGAACGCTGTAAAGAGAACTTGTCAGCCTACGTCAGTGAAACGCCAGTAAAATTAGTTTGTGGTGATATCCGTGATATTGAGATTGAGAATGCATCACTAGTGATCCTCAATTTTACCATGCAATTTTTAGCGCCTGAACATAGACAAAGCTTGCTTAAAAAAATCTACGATGGTCTCCAACCTGGCGGCTTGCTCGTGCTGTCAGAGAAACTTTACTTCGAACAAGACAAAATACAATCGACATTAGATGATTTACATCTCGATTTCAAAAGAGCAAATGGTTACAGTGAGTTAGAGATCAGCCAAAAAAGAAGTTCGCTCGAGCATGTGATGAAGCCTGACACGCTTGAACAACATAAAATACGGATAAAACAACAAGGGTTTAGCCAATTCAGTGTTTGGTTCCAATGTTTTAACTTTGCATCAATGGTGGCAATTAAGTGATAAGTTTTAGCTCTTTTTATAAACAAATTTCAGATTCTAGCCTACAGCATTGGCTAGAAACGCTACCAGCTATTTTAGGCGAGTGGCAACGCGAGCATAAGCATGGCTCACTTCCTAAGTGGGAAAAAGTGCTTAATAAATTACACTACCCACAGCCCGATACTATCGATTTCACAACGAGTGTCACCATAGGTTCTGGCGAGCAATTGTCAGCTGGTGAACGAGAAAAACTCGAAAACTTACTCGCAATATTCAAACCTTGGCGTAAAGGTCCTTACTCTATTCACGGTGTCGAAATCGATACAGAATGGCGCTCAGATTGGAAATGGGAGCGTATTGCACCGCATATTTCTCCTTTAGCAAACCGTACAGTACTTGATGTAGGCTGTGGCAGTGGTTATCACATGTGGCGCATGCTTGGAGAAGGCGCAAAACATGTGGTTGGGATCGACCCGTCACCAATGTTCATGTGCCAGTTTGAAGCTGTAAAAAGAATCGCAGGTAATGAGCATCCAGTTCACTTCCTACCATTAGGTATTGAAGAGCTACCACCACTGGATGCATTTGACACTGTTTTTTCGATGGGAGTACTTTACCATCGTCGTTCTCCGATTGACCATCTCATTCAGTTAAGAGATCAGTTAAGAACAGGTGGGGAACTCGTTTTAGAAACCTTGGTCATAGACGGTGACGAGAACACTGTTTTAGTCCCAGAAGACCGCTACGGAAAAATGAACAATGTGTGGTTTTTACCTTCAGTAAAAGCACTCATGTTGTGGCTAAAAAAGAGTGATTTTATCGACATCCGCTGTGTAGATGTTGATGTGACTTCTCTAGCAGAACAAAGAAGTACACATTGGATGCCTAATGAATCATTAGTTGATTATTTAGATCCTAATGATGTTAGCCTTACCGTTGAAGGTTACCCCGCTCCAAAGAGAGCAACTATAATCGCAACAAAGAACCAACCAAACAAAGAAACCAAATAAAGATTTAATCTAGCCGATAGTAATGGGAAGCACTATGTTTAAGCAGATAATTTGTATCGCCGCCATCGCAACAGCCATCACTGGTTGCGCAACAACTAAAGACGCAAATGCGCCAGTTCCTGTCGATGCAACAGCGTTAGAAGCCAGTTTGAATCAACAGCAAGTCAATATTGTAAATGCTATCGATGCTTGTAAATCACAACAAGCGGCAAGCATGACCACACTCTCTGAACAACTAGCACAGCTCGACGCTAAAGTTTCAACACTAAAACAACAAGAAAAACCAGCGGTGGTCCCGGTTGTGGCTCCGGCTCAATGCCCTCCTTCTCCGCTGCAAGGTAAGTTTATTCTAGGCGCAGTTGAGGATGTTTTTGTTGATGAATTAAAAGCAAGCTTTAATACTCGTATCGATACCGGCGCAGAGTCGTCGTCACTCGATGCCCACAATATTATCTTGTTCGAACGTGATGGCAACCAATGGGTACGCTTCGACGTATTTACCAGCGGTGCAAAGCAGCCAGCCCAAACATTTGAGTCGAAAGTCGAACGCTTTGTAAGAATCAAAGAAGCGGATGATAAGACTGATAGACGTCCAGTGATCCATGCTCATCTAGAGATAGGTAAATATAAAGCGGAAACAGACCTTAACCTAACAGATCGTAGCCATTTGGAATTCCCGTTATTACTGGGACGAAAATTTATGCAAGATATAGCCGTGGTAGATGTAGGCCAGACCTTTATTCACGGAAAGAAGAAAGGCGGTAGTACATCGTCTGCTTCTAAATAATAGGAATAATAATAATGCATTCAAGAAAGCCTTTTTATATTTTGGTTGCCCTGCTCTTTATTGCTGGGATTTCCGCAAGCATTTATCGTGGCATTGAACATAGCGTGCCATTTTTACCGGGTAAACAAGTTCAGAGCTGGGCTGTAGACGCTAAAGTCAGCTTCCAAGGAACTATGGAACCTGCTGAAGTTTCCTTCTCTTTACCAGAAGATCCAGCTTATGAAATCTTAGTGGAAAACGCCACTTCTCCGGGTTATGGCTTGACGATCACTAACAATAAGGTTGATCGTCGTGCAATATGGTCTATTCGAAGTGCTACAGGCCGCCAAGACTTATATTATAAAGTTACGTTGATCCCAACAGGGCAAACACAGCTACTCACCGATGTTGAACCAGAAGCGCCAACGCCATATATGTGGCCTGCAACAGAAAGTGCCGCGGCTGCACAGGCAGCGGAGGAAGTTTGGGCCAAAAGTGCAACCAACCTATCATTCGCACAACAACTCAATAAAGATCTCAATGCAGAAGAACGTAGCCAAAATATTGAGCTTCTTTTAGCAGGCAACTCGCCGAGTAAATTGTTTATTAGAATGCTGCACAGCAAGGGGATTCCAGCTCAAGAAGTCAGTGGTTTGTTCCTTGAAGATCAACGTCGTAGACAACAGCTATCAACGTTTGTTGAAGTCTACAATGACGGCGAATGGCATCTCTTTAACCCTGCAAATGGCACCCAAGGTCGCCCGGATGACCTATTGCTGTGGGATCGTTCAGGTAAGTCAGTACTCGATGTCATTGGTGGCGTGAACTCTCAAGTTAACTTCTCCATGTTGCAAGATACTCGCTCGGCGCTTGCGACTGCGATCGATGTGATGAAAAATGATAATGCATTAGACTTTTCATTGTACCAATTGCCGCTTGAAGAGCAGAGTTTGTTTAAAGGAATTCTACTTATCCCTATCGGTGTTTTGATGGTGGTATTCTTGCGAGTCTTAATCGGTATTAAAACCTCAGGTACCTTTATGCCCGTGCTAATTGCGCTGGCGTTTATACAAACGACTCTTTTTACGGGTCTGATAGGCTTCTTGTTAATTGTAGCCTTTGGTCTGATGATCCGCTCATATCTGTCTGAGCTCAACCTATTGCTCATATCCCGGATCTCGGCGGTCATTATCGTGGTTATCGGCATTATTGGTTTATTTACCCTGCTCTCTTACAAATTTGGCTTAAGCGAAGGGCTAACAATTACCTTCTTCCCAATGATCATCTTAGCTTGGACTATTGAAAGAATGTCTATTCTGTGGGAAGAGGAAGGCGCCAAAGAAGTTGTTATTCAAGGTGGCGGCAGTTTATTCGTTGCGACATTGGCATACCTAGCGATGAGTGCGACTTGGGTGCAGCATTGGGTGTTTAACTTCTTAGGGATCCACTTAGTCATTTTAGCTCTCGTACTATTGATGGGCCAATATACTGGTTACCGTTTGCTTGAGCTGAAACGCTTTAAGCCTCTGGCTGGAGAATAATATGTTTCTCGCAAACCCTTCGGCTCTCGCCCGCGGCGGTATTTTGGGCATGAACAAACGTAATATCGACTATATTGGACGATATAATCCACGTAAGTTCTATAAACGAGTCGATGACAAGCTAACGACAAAACAGTTGGCGCTTGCCAATGACATTGCTGTGCCCGACCTTATTGGTACGGTTACAGAGCAACACGAAATTGGCGAAATACCGGCAATGGTTAATGATAAAGACGGTTTTGTCATTAAGCCTTCAAAAGGTTCTGGTGGTAAAGGGATCTTAGTTGTTACAAAAGTAGAGAATGGTCGTTATTACAAGCCAAATGGCCAGGAGGTAACCCCTTCAGAAGTCTATCGCCATGTGTCTAACGTGCTCAGTGGACTTTTTTCGCTAGGTGGTAATCCTGATGTCGCCATTGTCGAGGGTCTTATACAATTTGACCCTGTATTTGATGGCTATTCTTATGAAGGAGTGCCAGATATTCGACTAATTGTCTTTAAAGGCTTCCCAATTATGGGAATGATCCGTCTATCCACGGCAGCATCTGACGGTAAGGCAAATTTGCATCAAGGTGCAGTTGGTGTTGGAGTTGATATTGCTACCGGTAAGGGCCTGCATGCGGTGCAGTTTGATACACCTATAGACTTGCACCCGGATACACAGAAAGAGCTGACAGCAATTCAAGTTCCACAATGGGATACGCTGTTACATACAGCATCTAAAGCTTATGAGATGTCAGAGCTTGGGTATTTAGGTACCGATATGGTACTCGATAAATACAAGGGACCGTTATTACTGGAGCTAAATGCCCGTCCAGGCCTTGCGATTCAAATCGCCAACGGTCGTGGGATCTTAGGTAATTTACGCCATGTTGAGCAGATGAAACACCACAATATGTCAGTTGAAGAACGTGTGGCATATTCAAAAATCCATTTTAGTGCTAACAGCTAAATTCAAAGCACACCTTGTAGGACTCTTTATCGTCCTCACAGGCTTGGTAAATACGGCAGCTTACGCTGCCGTATCTCCAATCCCACTCTTAGTGGAGCAATGTCTTCGCTTCGACTTTCCAACGCTAGCCATTGATCCAAGCTTAGATAGTAAAACCAATGCGATAACCCTTGAAAGGCAACTTATTGGTTTTTTCAACATCAATGACCGCATTAAGTATTACCGCCATTTCCCACTCTCCTATGCCGATAGGGAACAGCTATTGCAGTGTCAACTCTACCTAGCAGATGAATTGGCACTTTACCTAAATTCAGTCCCTTTCCAATCATTACAGTTTAGCTTTGCTGAAAATCAACAACCACAAATTAGCGCATTACTGAGTAGGATAAATTACTTATCAAACAACAGCATGTCACCCACGCACAAAGCACAATTACATACAGCTCAAGCCGCTTTTAAACAGGAGGTAAGCTCGCAAGCACTTAGCTTAAATATTACCGACTCAAACTGCCGAATCTCTGAGGCTGGAACAGTCTCTGTATCGAGAGGCTTCAATGGAACATTAGCCAGTTACCTGATTAAGCAGGACAACGAGCAATGTAGAAAGCGAGTCTGGCAAGCTTATCAATCACGAGCCTCCGGTAAAAATAAGCTCGCGTTAACAACAATTAAGCAGCTTAGGCAGCAACAAGCTATTCAGGCAGGTTTTGCTAATTACAGTGAGTACCGATTACAACGACAAGTGCTGCACTCTCCAGAGTTAGTAGAACAGTTTTTACTGACTCAAACTGATAATATAGCCATCGCGCCTTGGAATATCGGCAGCGAACTTGCAAACTCCCCGTCGACAAAAGTTAGCAACATTGCTCCTAAACAATGGTTAGTTTTGGTTGAAAAAGAGTTGTTGGCCTTTGAAGTTCGTTTTGATTGGATAGACAACAAGATAATACGGGTATGGCATAGAAATCGCCTTCTTGGTGATATCTATCTATCTGAGAGTAACAAAGTCGCAGTAAAGCCAATCAGACAGCTCGTGGTTGGACAACAGTTTGGACAAATTGAGTTGTCATTCCCTACCAGACTCGCTAACTACCAGCAGCAAAAACAAGCGATAAAAGCTGTCTCAACCGCAATCAAAAAGTTAGCTAAAGGGCAGCAATTCTACTTACTCAATACCATAAGCCAAACAGACGATACGAGTAATTTGGATGCGTTGTGGTTAGAATATTGGCTAGCCGACAGACTGCTTCCGCAGATAATGGAAGGTTCTCGTGAAGAACTTTTACAAATCTACTCAAAGCAACTTTATGTTTTTAGATCTAAAATCGCAGTAAATCTATACAAAGCTCCTCAGCAAAAAAAGCTGCTTGATCCACATCAGCAATTTTATCTTAGCTTCGGTAAATTCTGGGATAAGACAGAAGATGCACCATACACCTTTAGCGCCATTGTTTATCAAGGACCACTTTATTACCAAAAGCTATGGCAACAGAAAGTAGCTGAATATATTTATCACTCCACCAAAAACTGCCAAGATCAAGCAGCCGTTTTTGATATGTTAGTTGTTAACGAGGCATCAAATAGCATTGAAACAGTTCTTAAAATGCTTTTAGGCTCGCCCGTTACCGCCGATTCACTTATAAAAAGGATTAAACATGCCTTCGATGCTCAGAATAAGCACGCTAGCAGCTGCACTTTTTTGCGCCAGTAGTTTTGCAGCGCCAACAGCCACTGAAGCAGAAAACGCTGAAGTCTATCACGCTATAAAAGCAAACCTTGAAAAGCACCTTTTTGAGCTACCGCCGCGCATTCAAGGACATTATGGTATTAGACAATACCGTATGACAGGTGAAGTAAAATACGCTAATGCAGCTTTAGTTGATCTTTATGCTGTCACTGAGGCCCAAGCGTTTTACGCTTGTAATCTGGATAAAAAGGATTTCATCATCAATGAAGCCAATAAGGCTATCTCTGTTTTAGGAAAAGGCCCTCGTGCCAAAGCACGTAAAAAAGCATTGAAACCATTTCCTGAGTTTATTTTCTATACCGACGTACTTCTGCGTTACTCCAGTCGCATTAATGAATTTGATTTAACGGGTCCTTGTCATGAGCAATTAGTCGAAACGCTCAAAAAGGCCGATCTAAAGACTGGCCTTACAGATGAAGCTATGATTAAGACTTGGGCTGCTCAGTTAATTAACTATGTTTATTGGGCAAAGCAGATTGGCGTAGGAGATTATTTAGCTGACTACAAAACAGCCTTCATTGGCGTTTATCCTGATAACAAAGACAATCAGCTAGATAAAAAGCAGTACCGAAACAAGCTCTACGGTATGACTCATTTTATATTCGCAGCCAGTGAGTATTACCAACATAATGTTGATGCTAAAGAGTTCGCCTGGATATTAGATCATTTTGAGCAAAACATTGATCGCATTTTAAAAGATGCCACTGATGACATCATTGCCGAGGTCGGTATTAGCTTTCTTTTAGCAGGACAACCAGATAACCCTGTAGTGGCTAAAACCCAACAGCATATCGTCAACGCTTTTGACAAAAAAGAGCAGATAATTCCCTCACCTCGTGGCAACCCAGATCTAGTCATGGGTGAACACCGAAATGTATTGGCAATGATGTTGCTTGATTGGCCAGAGAAACTTCACAAAGGCCCTCACCTTGCGACACTGAAAGCAACCAAGAAGTATCTGCCAAAACAGGTGAAAGCTAAATAATGGACAGAGCAAAATCAACATTAGAGCAATGGCGAATTATCCAAGCTGTTGTCGATTATGGCGGTTACGCCCAAGCTGCTGAGAAGCTAAATAAGAGTCAATCGTCACTTAATCATGCAGTTGCTAAACTCCAGTTTCAGTTAGGTGTTCAGTTACTGGAGGTCAAGGGGCGTAAAGCCTACCTCACTGAATGCGGCGAAGTATTGCTTCGTCGTTCTCGACATATTACCCAATCAGTAACTGAACTAGAGTTATTGGCCAATAACCTGGAAACAGGCTGGGAGCCGTCACTCACAATCGGCCGCGAGATCATCTATCCAATGGATGATCTTGTTGATGTACTTAGTCAGTTCTACCCCGTTAGCCGAGGCACAAGGGTCACGGTGCTGGATACCGTCCTAACAGGCACTGCTGAACTTATCAATAATGAAACGGTAGATATTGCTATTTGTGGCGGGCCACCGCCAAAGGGATATTTAGCTGAGCCCTTAGTGGATATCAATTTTAATCTTGTATGTCACTCTAACCACCCTTTAGCTCAGTACGACGTCATCGAAGAAGATCAAACACTTGCCCAGCACCTTCAGCTTGTGATCAAAGATACGTCCCTAGGTCCTAATACAGACCTAGGCTGGCTTAAGGCTGAACAGCGCTGGACCGTGGCAAATTTTCATGAAGCTATTGTGATTTTACAAAAAGGACTCGGCTTTTGCTGGGTTCCAGAACCACTAGTAAAAGCTGCAATTGAAAATGGTGAACTGAAAAAGCTTAACTTGAAAGGGTCAACAAAACGCAAAGCCACACTTAGTTTAGTGATCCCCAACCGAGATAAGCAAGGCCCTGCGAGTGAAATGATTGAGCAATTATTTAAAAAACACCATCAAATTGAGTCAATCTAACCAATAAAAAACGCTCGCTAGAGCGTTTTTTATTTTCAGACTTTGATATTAATGATAGTGCCAATCATCTCAGAGGAAGCTTCAATGACTTCAGCCGATGCTTCGGCATGATTAACGGCCTGAACCGCGTTGATTAATGCGCTATTTATATCTCCACTACTACCGCCAACACTTGCACTTGTTGTCGCCACAGCGGACTGACTTGAACTTGCGACATCAACAGTTGCTTGAGTCAAATCAGACTGCGCACTTTGAAAGCCATTGTGTCCTGAAATAATACTAGGAGGAATTTGCATAACAGCGCTCAATTGTAATTAGAAATTGGATTATCAAGTAACGCATGAAAAATGTACAGACATTCTTAACATAATTAACCGTTCCAATAAGTTAACCAGCTATACTCGTATATACATTCATCGATGTTGACAGCATTTTACGGCTTGGGCTCAAATTAAAATAACCTCCATATAGTCAGCTGTTCAGCATGAGTACAAGTTAATTGGTGTAGTATTTTGCATCATTCGTTAAGCGCAGTAATAAAGAGTTTTCACACTGATGAGTTCGCTCTAAAAGCGAGTCGTTGGATCGGTTAAGCCCTTTTAAAATTAGCTACTAACAGATTAAAATGATACGGTAAAAACTAAATCATTCGATATGAAATAAAGGTCAGCCTGAATATGGAAAAACCCAAAATATTAGTGATTGATGACGACCCAATCTGCTCAAGCCTTTTACTTTCAATATTAGGTGATGATTATCATGTCACCACTGCCAATTCAGGCATTCAAACGACAGAACTTGCCACCAGTTTGCAGCCAAACTGTATTTTTCTCGACATCATGATGCCAGATAAAAATGGCTATCAAGTGCTAAAAGATATCAAGGAAAATGACTTAACTCGCGCTATCCCTGTCATTATCATTAGTAGTTTAAATGAAAATTCAGATGAAAACTTAGCGCTAAGGTTAGGGGCTCAAGATTACATATTTAAGCCCATCACCCCCGCTGAAATTTACAGAAAATTAAAAAAACATCTTGGTTAAAGTCACTCAAGCAACTGATAAGCTATAAGAAAAAAACTCAGTATCTTTGACAAAACCAATCTTTTCATACAATGCCTGCGCAGTGTAATTATCGATAGCGGTACCTAGGTCAATTCGTACCGAGTGAGACACTTTGGCTAGCTCTATAACGTTTTCAATCAACTTATTTGCTATACCATGCTTTCTATGTGATGCACTGATAAATAAATCATTTAGAACGATAACTCTTGCCAATGCAACTGAAGAAAAAGTGTGGTAGTTAAGCACAAATCCGACCGGCTGATTATCGATATAGGCAATAAAGACTGTCGCTTCTCCATGACTCAAACGCTCTTTTAAATAGTCACGATACTTTGTTGGTGCAGAATCTTGCTTATAAAATACCATGTATTGATCGAACAAAGGCACTAAGTCATCGAGCTGCTCAACTGAAATTTTTTCTATATTCACTCTGCTTCCCCTTTAACGTCATGATTAAATAGCAGCGCCTTAGTCTCAGAGTATCACCCTCACCTAATAGGCTGTGTTTTATCCCCTAGAAATTACCTCCAACCTCGCTCCCAGTCTTTCCATACAGGATTCAAACCTCGAGCACTGATTGCTGCCGCAACTTCATAAGGCGTGCGTTCATCACTTATCTCAAACTGATCCAACTGCGAATTAGGTTCATCATAACCACCGGGCTGTGTTGAACTACCGGCACTGACATTGGTTACACCAAGCGCAAACAGGTTATCACGGAATTCAGGGCTTTCTCGGGTAGACAAACTTATTTCAAGTTGTTGGTTAAATAGCCTAAAAGCACAGATCATCTGCACTAAACCTTTATCGGTCAACTCAACCTTGGGTGGGACTCCGCCAGTACAGGGTCTTAAACGTGGTAATGAGATGCTATAGCGACTGCGCCAATAGTGCTTTTCTAAATAAGCTAAATGATGCCCCATAAGCAACGCATCTAAACGCCAATCATCAAGGCCAAGTAATACCCCTAAGCCTACTTTATCAACTCCAGCTTGAGCTACTCTCTCAGGGGACTCTAGTCGAAAACTGAAATCTTTCTTCTTACCACGAGTATGGTGGTTAGCATATGTCACGGGGTTGTAGGTTTCTTGATAAAGCATTACCGCATCAAGACCATCTTCCATCAAAGATTGGTAATCTGTTTGCTCAAGCGGCTGAACTTCCAACGCAACATGGCTAAATTGCTGCTTAACCAATGGCAGCATCTGCTTAAAATAGTCTAAACCAACTTTTGTTTCATGCTCTCCTGAAACCAATAGTACCGAGTCATAGCCCATCTTTTTGACTAATGACAGCTCTCTAACCAACTCTTTTTCAGACAAGGTTTTGCGCTTAATTTTATTGCTCATAGTAAAGCCGCAATAGTCACACTCATTGGCACACAAGTTAGACAGGTAGAGCGGAATATACATACCAAGGCTCGCGCCAAAACGTTGCCGAGTGAGTGCTACTGATCGCTGCGCCATCTGCTCAAGATAAGGTTCAGCAGCTGGCGACAGTAATGCAAGTAAACTCGATAAATTGCCCTCTGGATTGATAAGTGCTCGCTCAACATCTTGCTTAGTTGTTGAATACAAAGACATCTGTAATTCACTGCGTGACAGTTTTTTAAACTCGTCGACAAAACTCATGAGGCCGCCTTTGTGTTAACTCGCAGACTTACATTGTTAGACATTTAAAAATCCCGTTAAAGGGCTGGTACTATTAGCCTGTTCGCTGACATTCCCTAATCCCGCAATAAATGCTGCTCGCCCGGTATCTACCGCCTGAGCGAAGCAACGCCCCATCGCAACGGGATCGGCACTGCTTGCAATAGCCGTATTGACCAGGACTGCATCTGCGCCAAGTTCCATTGCCCTCGTCGCTTGTGAAGGAGCCCCAATGCCAGCATCAATCACCACAGGTACTTGTGACTGTTCGATGATGATTTTTAAAAATGGCTCTGTAGCTAAACCTTGATTTGAACCTATAGGGCTGCCCAGAGGCATCACAGCAGCGCAACCAACCTCTTCTAAACGCCGACACAAGACAGGATCGGCATGCACATAAGGTAAAACAACATATCCTTGTTCGCATAAAATACGTGCAGCTGCCAATGTTTCGATAGGATCTGGCATCAGATATTTAGGATCTGGGTGGATTTCCAGCTTGATCCAATTAGTCCCCAACATCTCTCGTGATAGATGCGCCGCAAAGATGGCTTCTTTAACATTACGCGCACCGGCGGTGTTTGGTAGCAATTTGACTCTACGCTGCTGCAGCGGTTTTAAAATATTATCGCTACCGGTTTTCAGATCAAGCCGCTTAACCGCCAGCGTGACCAGTTCAGAATTTGATGCGCCAATAGCGGCAAGCATATTTTTATCATTTGCAAACTTGCCTGTACCAGTAAACAGCCGAGAGGTAAACTCTGTATCACCAATTTTCAGCATGACTAACCTCCTGCTACAACGGAAAAAACTTCTAACATATCGTCTTGCTGACACATGATATGTGGCCAGCGACTTCTCGGTACCACTTCAGCATTGAGTACTAAAGCAACACCATTTTCTGCGATAGTTCGCCCCTTTAATACATCTGTTAACGACGAACCATCAGCGATACTCATCACTTCGTCATTCAAAAAAATGCTAATCATTTATCATTCTCCTCATTCTGTTTCGCTATCAACTTCAGGGTGAAATACATCAAGCGCTACAGACGCTGCAGTTTGGGTCGCGTAAAAGAGATGCTTGTCGCCAAGTAAATTTGCCACCATCAAAGCGAAATAACTTCCCCAGTAATTGATTGCCGTTAATCTTTGTTTTTGCTGTAGTTTCGTCTAAAGATGGTTTCAGAACATCAACATCCAACAACAGATTTAAACTCATCAATGCCTGCATTGACGCTAATGTCCCCACCATGGGCCCTAACACGCCGATAGTTTGGCAGGTTTGACTCACACTCATATCACTAGGGTATAAGCAGTGGTAACAGCCTGACTCAGGCGAGATTTGTTGGTTAATACTCAATAGCTGACCTTGAAAGTGAGCAGCGGATGCTGAAACTAAAGTGATCCCCTGCTCTATAGCTTGTTGATTAACCAGTTGCCTCACTTCAAAGTTGTCGCTGCAGTCGAGTAGCAAATCAAACTTAGAAATCTGGGAGCAAAACAGCTCTTGCGTATTAGCTGCGTTTAGATAGTTCTGATAGCAATAAATTTCGGAGCCTTCATAAGCACGCATCAGTTTTATAGCTGCAACTTGCGCTTTATTGGCGCCTAAGTCCTCTTTAGAGAACAGTAATTGCCTAGGAAGATTCGATAGCTCAACAACATCGCCATCTACCAGCGTTATTTTGCCAATGCCAGCAGCAGCTAGATACTGCGCCGTCAATGTGCCTAACCCCCCAACACCTATGATCAATATATGGGATTGCTTAAAGCGATTTTGCCCCTGCTCACCGACTTCAGGTAAAAGAATTTGCCGGGAATAGTGCAAAAACTCCTTATCAGTAACGGCCATTATTCCCCCTCAGTCCACTGTTTAACTAAAGCTTGATAGGCAGCTGCCGGATTAACTGCTTCAGTGACGGCACGCACTACTGCAATATCATCCACACCGGTTTTTTTCACCTTAGCGAGTGTACTTGAGTCGATACCGCCAATCGCCACCAAAGGCAGTTCGCCCTGCATCAAGTCTACGTAGCGAGCTAACTTATCAAGCCCTTGGGGCGCGGATGGCATCTGTTTCGTCGTTGTCGGGAAAATATGCCCAAAAGCGATATAGGAGGGTTTATGCTGCATCGCTAACAAGATCTCAAAGTAACTATGACTCGACAATCCCAATGCGATATTAGCTTCACTCAGCTGCTTTAAATTACTAGCAACTAAATCTTCTTGGCCTAAATGAACCCCGAACGCGTGATGTTTTATGGCTAACTGCCAATGATCATTGATAAAGACCTGAGCCCTATAATCTCGCCCGAACGCAATTGCTTGTACAATTTTTTGCTCAAGTAGCTGATCTGCGGGATCTTTTACTCGTAGTTGAATCGTCTTCACTCCCGCTTTAAGCAGTTGCTGCAACATATCAAGCTCAGCAACCACAGGGTAGACGCCTAACTGCGTAGTGAGTTTCATAAAACCACAAGCATTCAGATTGTTAGAACTTGTTTTCGCTGTAGCTTCACAAAGCGGTTGGATAAATGGATAAACAGACAGCGTATTTGGCCAACCGCAACGCGCTAAACAGCCCGGACCGCTGCCAGGCTGATAGCTTTGAACTAACCCTTGAGAAACATAAGCTTTAGCCACCACCACCGCGTCATTTAACACAAAGCCATGTGCCATCACCGCCGCGATCGCCGAAGACAACGTACAACCAGTTCCATGGTTGTTGTTGGTATTTATTCTGTTTGAGGTGAGCCAAAAGGCATGCTCACTATGTAAACTCGAAATTCCTGTAACCTGATGGCAAACCAGTAGATCTCGAGCTAGCCCCTCATCCCAATTAGGTCCAATATCGCCACCTTTGGCAATGACTGACACTTGTAGCTGTGCCGCTAGCGTTTGAGCGGCTTGAACACTCTGCTCCGGTGTTATCAACTGACGTCCGGCTAACGTGGCAAGCTCTGTAACATTGGGAGTTATCAATGTCAGCAGCCCTTTAAATGGTGTAAAGTCGAGTGCTTCTGAGCCTGTAAGCGCATCTCCACAAGTCGCTACCATCACGGGATCAAGAATAACTGCGACCGTTAAGCCACGCTCTCGCCACTGCAATAAAATTTTATGTAACCAGTTTGCCACCAAATTTATCTGCTGTTGGTTGGCTAACAGGCCAATTTTAATTGCTTGTGGAGCAAGGTCTGCCGTCAACACATCAAGCTGCGCGATTAATATCTGTGGTGATACCGCTTCAACTGATGCGACAGTGACAGAGCTTTGCGCTGTCACTGCTGTAATAACACTGCAGCCATGAGCGTCTAAATCATTGATTGTCGCCAAATCAGCTTGAATGCCCGCCCCGCCGCCACTATCAGATCCCGCAATCGTCCATACAATAGGACGATTGCGCGTTGGCATCGGGTTAGAATTAACCTTTGCCATGCTTACTCCTCTAGTGCAGCTTCTTTACTGTTTTGTTCAACGCTCGCTTCATGGTAAAGCTCTGCGCCTTTGGCTTTAAATTCGGCTGACATTTGCGCCATACCACTATTGATATCAGTATCAGATAACCCAGTAGGCGTGACCTGTTTACTGTATGCTTGATATTCAGCAGCAGACTTTACTTCCAAGGCGCTCGTTTCCAGAGCCTGTTTCTCTTGGGCAGCCGCATAATCTCGCACTTCTTGGGTGATTTTCATTGAACAAAACTTAGGACCACACATAGAGCAGAAATGCGCCACTTTAGCTGACTCTTGTGGCAGTGACTCATCATGATAAGCACGAGCAGTATCAGGATCTAAACCTAAGTTATATTGATCTTCCCATCTAAATTCAAAACGCGCTTTTGACAATGCATTATCACGAATTTGTGCGCTCGGATGGCCTTTAGCCACATCACCAGCATGGGCAGCTATCTTGTATGCAATTAATCCCTGTTTAACATCCTCTTTATTCGGCAACCCTAAATGCTCTTTTGGTGTGACATAACAAAGCATTGCACAGCCATACCAAGCAATCATCGCCGCACCTATGCCAGAGGTAAAGTGATCATAACCAGGCGCTATATCTGTCGTTTGAGGGCCTAAGGTGTAGAACGGCGCTTCATCACAAAGATCTAGCTGTTTATCCATATTCTCTTTGATCAAATTCATTGGAATATGGCCTGGGCCTTCTATGATAGTTTGCACATCATATTGCCAAGCTATTTTAACCAGTTCGCCTAAGGTTTCTAATTCTGCAAACTGCGCTTCATCATTGGCATCTGCTATCGAGCCTGGGCGCATTCCGTCACCCAGTGACAGTGAAACATCATAGGCAGCACAAATCTCACAGATCTCTTTAAAGTGCTCATATAGAAAGTTTTCTTGATGATGCGACAAGCACCATTTTGCCATGATGGAACCACCACGAGATACGATACCAGTCAGACGTTTTGCCGTCATTGGTACGTAACGTAATAATACGCCAGCATGGATAGTAAAGTAATCTACGCCCTGCTCTGCTTGCTCTATCAATGTATCACGGAACGTTTCCCAATTAAGATCTTCAGCGACGCCGTTCACCTTCTCTAATGCTTGATAGATAGGGACGGTACCAATAGGCACAGGAGAGTTACGAATAATCCACTCCCGGGTTTCATGGATGTAGCGACCAGTAGATAGATCCATCACAGTGTCTGCGCCCCAACGTGTCGACCAAACTAGTTTTTCAACCTCCTCTTCAATTGATGAAGTCACTGCAGAATTACCAATGTTGGCATTAACTTTAACTAAAAAGTTACGTCCAATAATCATAGGTTCAGCTTCAGGGTGATTAATGTTTAATGGGATAATCGCGCGGCCACGGGCAATCTCACTACGTACAAACTCAGCAGTAATTGGCTCACTGATTGAGGCACCAAAGCTTTCACCTACATTTTTTTGAGTCAAAGTTGGATCGGTCACTTCTGCCATCGCCATATTTTCACGGATCGCAATATATTCCATTTCAGGAGTGATAATACCTTGACGTGCGTAGTGCAGTTGGGTGACGCGCTTACCCGTTTTGGCGCGGCGAGGAGGCAATAAAGATTCGAAGCGT
Organism: Shewanella piezotolerans WP3; assembly: GCF_000014885.1. Taxonomy (NCBI): domain Bacteria; kingdom Pseudomonadati; phylum Pseudomonadota; class Gammaproteobacteria; order Alteromonadales; family Shewanellaceae; genus Shewanella; species Shewanella piezotolerans. The sequence continues at coordinate 2,436,014 of NC_011566.1, read as the reverse complement.
AGATGGTCTAAACCATCATCAGCTAAACGTTGTTGAGTAAAACCAGAGCTAACAGCGCTCAATTGCTCAGTGTCATCTCTTTCAATGATCCAGTTATTACGAAATTTATCTAAGCCTTTACGCACATCAATATCGGCATCTGGATCCGAATAAGCACCAGCGCAATCATATACTTTAAGCGGCGGGTTAGCTTCAAATTGAGGGTTACTCTCATCTCCTCCAAGCAGCGTGTCAGCTTGGTGAATTTGGCGCATACCCACTTTCAGATCTGGGCGGCTGCCTTGCAGATATACTTTCTCTGAATTGGGATGCTGTAGCGGTTTTAAGTTATCGATGAATTGTTGAGCCTGAGCTCGGGTTTCGCGGCGTTTAGACATTAGCAAACTCACTATTATAAAAATGAAGTTGCTTGTCAGGAGAGTTGAGAATATAAAAGTTGAAAGCTCAAAATTAAACAGCATTTACACGCAGTTTACAGATGCACTTAACCACCGAAATATTGCAGATAACTATTTTAATATAGCTTTTAACATGCAAAAATTTCGCTTGTTTCCTTCGCAGGTTCTAGCCTGATCAGGTTCAACGGATCCCGAATAAACGGTCTCAGCCATATGGCACTCCGACAAGATGAGGCTGCAGTATAAGCCTATCTCAGGCCTAGACACAAGTTAACCATCACAATAAAAAACTAAACTACAATCAATTAAAAGCATACATTAATACATTGTAAATAAAGGACTATATTCCAAATCATTTCATATTTTAACTTTAGAGTGAAAAATTATCATATAAATAGATCACTTTTTTCGGCTAATCATCCGCTTTTCTAACCGAGCAGAGATAGCTGCATTGATAGCTTCCTTAACTTTATCGCCACCACAATTGAAGGGGAAACCAATATTCTCAGCATAAGGGTTAATCTGAGTTGGGGTCTTTACAATCCGATAGCAAGTATCACCTTGGCGCACCACTCGGTTAGGGTCGAGTCGATGATCGTTGGTTGGAACCTTGCTATACTTATCCACTTCAGGAAACACCAACTCTTCCATGTCACCATCCATAACACTCAAGGAATGAGGGCCAGTGTACTCATTCGCTTTGTCGATGATTAGGGCATCTAGCGCTGCATCGTTCTGACGTTGTAAATATGATTGTGCGGCTGCTATGGCGTTATAACGATTGCTTTTACTTGCTATTTTAGCACTAGTCTCTATAACACTCTCTTTAGTCACTTCAGCACTGCCGTTTACCGCTGTTTGGCGATCTAATACTACAGGTAAACTCTCTACTGGTGTGTCAGGCTCAAGTTTTTCATTTATTTCTGCTGCTTTCTCAACAAGCACTTTGTCTACAGTCATCTTTTTTGAGATAGCTTCATCATCAATAGGCTCTAACTGTACTTTTTTAGGTGCAACATAAAGATAAGAGCTAATTTTCACAGGCGCTAAATCTGGCAGTTGCAAATCTTGTTTAGTCCAAGACTGATTAATTATTGCGATGACTAAAGCGTGCATAGCAATAACCAGCAAAAATAGAAAAATCGAAGGGTAATAGCTCTTTGATGATGCAGGATTTAAAGGCTGTTTGCTTTCGTTGATTCTTTTTATCGGCGTGGGTATCTTTGCGACTCCATCTGTAGCGTTACTTCCATATATCGGTGCTAATAACCGATGACAATCAGCTTCAGCAAGATCTCGGCTGGCACTGATCTGTCCTATTCCGCTGTAGCGTTGCTTAGATTTTGAATCATTTTGCGCTTGTCCATTAGCGCTAATCGCCGTAAAAGATGGCATAACAGATCTCTTCAAATTTTCAGTCCGGTGATTTATTTGTTGTCCATAAAAAGCTCTGAGATAAGTAACTTAACGGCTTATATTCGAGTGTTCTCTAGATGCCTGATTTAGTATCCCTCTAATCCAAAGTCAAACTTCAAGCACTACTTTTATTGCAGTTTAAACCATTAGAGACAGCTTTATTACAAAAGTTCAACATCTGTATGAAACAACAATGTTTTTAGTAAAATGACTAAATATCAATACGATGCATTGAGCAACACTTTAAGCTAACACGTGTACGCTAAAACTGTGGCTTTTATGATTAAAGCTGATACACTGCAATCAATCGTGGTCTAACCAGAAGTCGTTTCCCCCTATGTCGAGTCAAGAGTCAACCCTTTCTTCAAAACCTAATATGGTCACTAGCGCGAGTTATAGCGTTAAAGAGGAGCTTGCGAACAGCTTAAGCCACGGACTAGGCGTAGTAGCAGGTGTCATAGGCTTGATCATGTGCGTCATCAAGGGTTATGAGCATTTATCTTTTATACAGATGACTGGGGTTGTTGTTTATTGCGCCAGTATTATTTTGCTATTTCTTTGCTCAACGCTGTACCACAGCGCAACAGATGTTTCTTTAAAACATAAACTTAAAGTTGCGGACCATTGCGCTATCTACTTGTTAATAGCGGGAACCTACAGCCCTTTAATGTTAATTAGTTTGAACAATGAAAGTGGGAATGGAAATGCCAACCTTGTACTAATAGCCATTTGGTCACTTGCCGTTGGCGGCATTCTTTTTAAGACATTATTTATCAACCGCTTCAAAGTCTTCAGCCTCACCTTATACCTTGCGATGGGATGGCTTTGCGTGACCGTAATGAAAGAGTTGATTGCAGGCATGTCGCCTTTGGGCTTTAACCTGTTAATTATTGGCGGATTATTTTATAGCTTAGGGGTTATATTCTATGTTGCTAAACGCATTCCTTACAATCATGCCATATGGCACCTTTTTGTATTAGGCGGTGCGATCAGTCACTTTTTGTGTATCTATTTGACCGTGATTTAAATAATAATACCGCTACTCTCTTCAATCGCATTTGATTGCTAAACTCAAGCTATCAATGGTGCAACTTAGCTGTACTAAGTCGCACCGACTCATTCAATATTAGCGAATGTATTAATTTTCGCTTGCTCCCATTAGATCTCTTCTTGTTCTCGCAATTCTCTTTGGAACTCTTCTTGCAGTGCTTGCATCTGAGGGATTAAACTCATCGATGTTTCTTGCATAACTTGCATTGAGACTTGCATCAATTCAGGCATTTTCTTAATCATTTTCTGACCTAATGGAGACTCATAGAAAACGATTAACTCATCAATCTCCGCTTTAGTATAAACTTGAGAATAGGCTTCAATGATTGGCTCTTTAATCTTATCCCAACTCAATGATTCGACTAACATGCGCTGCAGCTTTTTTCTATGTTTTTCAAAGATAACCTTTTGTTCATCTGAGATATTCTGCTCTTTTGCCATTTGAGAGAACATCTGATTAATTTGAGCATGAGAGCTATCTATCATTGCTTGCATATCAGTTAGCTCAAACATTCTTTCTAACGAATCTCTTACTCCTGAATCAGCATAACTATTGGCGGGAAAAGATAAAATAAACACCAAAGATAATAATAACTTTTTCATAAATATTCCTTTATTTATTAACTTTTTATAATCATAGTCTGTAGCAGTGTACATACAGCTACTACAAAAGAGCATCTCACTATCGAACAGCCTTTGTAAATCAATTACTATTCATATTTGTAATGCCAGCATGGTATCCCCCCAATTGAGAAGCTAGCAACTTACAAACTACTTATCACTGAGGGCTGTGCATGCTTTGTTTGGTGTGAAAGCATTAGCGCAGAGATATAAACACCTTGTGCACTTATTTTTGCAAAATTGAAAAGGCTTTAGATAAGCAGATAGCCTCTTCAGCCATACCAACCTCTTTGAATATCGCAATAATACACTCTACTGTACACAAGCCGCCTTCGACTTGATTGCGCCTTAAGTTAAATAAAGAATCTTGGTTGCTAGTTAACGCATACTTTCTCGCATCTTTTAAGTACTGGCTGCGACGGATCATCTTACGAGCCTCCTGCCACGTTGCATCAATAATCACTAAGGTCGATGGCATCGATTCAGTCGCGTCGTATTTACGCTTTTCAGTACCATGTAGCTTTTCTGAGTCAGTCTCTCTATGTCTAGCTTCGTCAGGGAAAAGTAAAGCGGTGTCATTTGCTTGAAGTAGCTTTAGCAAAGTTTCATCAGGTGCCGTTCTTGCCCAGATTATTCGCTTACAATGTTCAGGAAAGGCTTTGATGGCAAGCTGTCCAGTATTAGTTGGACGCGAGACTTCTCGTTCATGGGTTAATAAAATAATTTGCAATGGTTCTACCTCATACAATTCTCATTGAATTATATACCTATTACAAAAGATTAGGGGCGGTTGCTAATGGAAATCTCGTGAAGGGACAACGAGTTCATTGAGTTCCGTAGAAATATCAGTCAACCTGCCCGCGACCACATGAGTCACGCCCGATTTACGCTCTAGAACCCCTGTCACCTTCATGATTTTTGCAACTAAATAAGCTTGTCTTTGTGCTCTTGCCGTCGCGCTCCATACAACTAAGTTGACGTTGCCAGTTTCATCTTCTAGCGTAATAAAAGTCACGCCAGAAGCCGTACCTGGGCGCTGTCGTCCAACCACAAGTCCAGCCACTGTGACCACTTGCCCACTACGACATTCATCCAATTGCTCAGCAGTCAAACAATGATGTAAGCAAGATTGCTCCCGTAATAGGCTCATGGGATGTTGGCCTAGTGTCACTCCTGTATAGGCGTAGTCAGCCTGCATAGACTCTGCAATACTAGGGCTTGGGAGAGTAACGTCTGCAACCGAATTCAATCCGCCGGAAGCTGGTAATACTCGTTCTCCTTCCTGTTTACAGTTCATGCCAGCTTCTAACACATCATCAAATAACGGCAAACTTGGCTGGCATGCAGAGAGTTGCCAGCGCACTTGATGACGATGGCCCGCAATTTGGCTAAACGCATCGGCACTAGCAAGTGTTTCCAGTTCATGACGTGCAATACCTAAGTAATAAATTTGATCGATGTGTGTAAAGCCTTGCTCAGGTCGCTGCTTAATCAGCTTCTCGATCTCTTGTCTATTTAGGCCTTTTACCAAGCGAAAACCTAGGCGGATCGCGATACGGTTATCTGCTATTGTCACTAATGTATGCTGCCACTGGCTACGATTCGCACACACAGCGAGTACCACTACCCCATGGCGCTGCACGTCTTGGATCAGTTGCGAAGGACTATAAAATCCCATAGGTTGGCTATTAAGTAACGAACAGCAAAATGCTGCCGGATGATGAAACTTCAGATAAGCAGAGACATACGCCAACAATGCAAAACTTGCTGAGTGAGACTCTGGAAATCCATACTCTCCAAACCCCCTTATTTGTCGATAGATCTGTTTAGAAAACTCAGCCGAATAACCACGGCTCAGCATCCCTTTAAGCAGCTTATCCTCAAACTGTTGCAGTTCTCCAGTCTTTTTCCAGCTCGCCATTGCTCGTCTTAATTTGTCAGCTTCACCGCCAGAAAAGCCAGCTGCAACCATCGCTAGTTGAATCACCTGCTCTTGGAAAATAGGCACCCCCATGGTGCGCGATAATACCGACTCAACCTCTTTACTTGGGTAGGTCACTTTTTCTAAGCCATCTCTACGCTTTAGATAGGGGTGTACCATATCGCCCTGAATAGGTCCTGGCCGAACGATGGCAATTTGGACCACTAAGTCATAATAACAACGGGGTTTAAGCCTTGGTAACATTGAGGTTTGCGCTCTGGACTCGACCTGAAACACTCCAATGCTATCGCCACGCTGCAGCATCTGATACACAGCTGCTTGCTCCCACTTAACCTGCTCCATAGTAAAGCGCTGCTCGGGCGTACTGATAAGCTCAAAACACTTTCTGATAGCCGTTAGCATTCCTAGTGCTAGCACATCAACTTTTAACAGCCCTAAGCTCTCTAAATCATCTTTATCCCATTGAATAACCGTTCTGTCCGCCATTGATGCATTTTCAACAGGTACCAACTCACTTAACGGGCCAGAGGAGATAATAAAACCGCCAACGTGCTGTGACAGGTGCCTTGGAAAGCCCAAAATGCTCTGCACTAATGGAAACAGGTATTTTCCCATTCCTTCGCGAGGTAACAGTGATTTTTCCTGTAGCTGCGTCAACCAGTCAACTTCAGTGTCGCGCCTATCGATACTGTGTTGCATATGATCTAAATATTGCTTATCGATCCCCAACGCCTTGCCCACATCTGCGAGTGCACTCTTAAAGCGATAACTTATCACTGTCGCCGCTAATGCTGCCCGCTCCCGACCATACTTACCATAGATATATTGAATGATCTCTTCACGGCGTTCATGCTCAAAATCAACGTCAATATCGGGTGGTTCATTGCGCTCTTTTGAGACAAAGCGCTCAAACAACATATTAACTTTAGTTGGGTCGACCTCTGTGATCCCAAGACAGTAACAGACGACTGAGTTTGCCGCAGAGCCGCGGCCTTGATGCAAAATCTGTTGTGACTTTGCGTATTGAACAATGTCGTAGATAGTTAAAAAAAAGTACTCATATTGCATCGCTTTAATCAAAACCAGCTCTTTTTCATATTGCGCTGTGACACTTGCTGGTACTTGATGGTTAAACCGACGCAATGCACCTTTATAAACCTCTTGGGCTAAATATTCACTTGCGGATAATTCACTGGGCACCACCTCACTTGGGTACTCATACTTAAGCTCCTCCAAACTAAAGTTGCATCTTTCGGCAATCAATAAACTATTCTCAATCCATTCCTTTGGATAGCGCTTATAAAGGGTAGCTGTCGGCTTTAGCGCGGTTTCAGCATTAGCCAGCAGCAACTCCCCAGCTTGTGCCAGCTCAGTGCCGTATCGAATACAAGTAAGCACATCTAGTAACTTTTGCCTCTGCTGACAATGCATGCGCACGCTACCGGCTGCCACGCAAGGCATATCCAGCTGCTTGGCAATCTGTGTCCAAAGTTGGATTTTTAAAGCTTCACCGGCCACTAAGCTTCGTTCCATCAACAGATAGCAACGCTGAGGAAACTGCCGATAAAGAGATTGTCCAACCGTTAATACATCAGCCTGGTAAGTAGCAATTTGTGTCGGAAGCTCGCCAAGGGTACTGTTGATCGATTTTAGCGAAGCGGGTTGCCATAATAAGATTGTGTTGTCTAAGCCCTGCTGCAATTCACTGAGTTGCAGCTGATACTCGCCTTTTTCAGCTCGACGGCGACTAGTGGTGATCAACTGGCTGATCTGACCATAGCCTTTACGATTCATGGCAAGTAATACGAATATGCCTTCAGCTAACTGAAACTCAGTGCCCACCAGCAGCTGTATTTGACATTTTTTAGCAGCCTCGTGCGCTTTGACTATCCCGGCAAATGAACACTCATCTGTAATGGCAATCGCTTGGTAACCAAGCTCAGCGGCTTGTTCAACCAGCTCATGGGGGTGAGAGGCACCTTTAAAAAAAGTATAATTGGAGATAGCATGTAACTCGGCATACATTAGCCAAACCAGCCTTGTAAGAAGAAGCGATTACCTTCTTTGAAGACCCAACACAGTCCACCTTGATAATGGCTGGCAACATAGTAGTCTCGAGATATTTGCGGCTCTTGCCACCATAGGGTTTGCAGCCTTTCAGGTCCTTTTAAAAGCTCAATATTTTCAATTGCGATCAACTCTGGTGTGGTTAACAACCAGCTTGGGCGACATGCTCCGGCGCACAGAGCACCTGAGCCAGATGCAGCTTCAGACAACCTTTGCTGCCGTATAGACTGCTCTTTAGCTGTGACCGACAGTTCGGTAGCCATCCAACTATCCTCTGGCAGGTGCGCTGAACTAGCCTGTAACCCTTTTACTTTTCCTTTACCAAGCCTTGCTTCCAGCAGGGCCATTAGCCGCTGTGTTTTTTCTGACCTCTGCCCCTGTGCAGCTTTTTGCTGTCCAAACCAACAGTCATGATTAACTGCAATGGGTACGAACTTGTCGACATGAATAACCATTTCAACCACAGGTTGATACAGAGTGACACGTTCAAGCTGCATACGGCATAAATTCAGTAAACTATCACTACGATGCTCTGCAAAAGGATAATGAATAACAATATCGAGCTGACTTCGATCGCTGTCACGATAGATAAGACTCAATTTAAGTTTTTGAATAGCAAGCTGACGCAGCTGTAAATAGCTTGCCATCTCTTTTAGCATTCTGCCCAAGGGGAAAACGATCCCCTGCATTAATTCAACCTCATGCAATAAGGTGAGCTTTTGTTGATAGCTTTCTTCTGGCTCAACATAGCTTAACGGTTGAGGTAAACGACCTGATATTTTAGCCAATAACTGCAACAGCTTTGATCCAAAACGTCGTCCAAGCTCTTTATCAGGTAAAGCAGACAGTGATGCAAAAGACTTAATGCCAATATCGTGCAAACTCTGTTTTAAAAAATCTGATAAGGGCAATAAAGCAATTGGTAGTTGATTAAGTAACAGCAAAGTTTTATCGGTATTAAGATAGTCATTTGAACTAAAAACTTCAGTAGCGAGCTTAGCTTGTTGATTTTCCATTGAAGCATGACACGCAAGTAGCTGCGCGGCTAAAGGGGTCTTGGCGAGCGCAAGTGAAACCTCTAACCCTAAGGCTTTAGCACGTTGGCGATACTGCTCAATAAGCTTATCGATGCCATTAAAAATAAGTGCCATTGAACTGACTTCTAGTAGCAGTGTATTCGACACAAATTCATCAACATCAAGCTTAATTTTCGACGTTTTCTTTTGATCCTCATTGCTTAATGAACAGCGTAGCGGTACGACTCGAGCACTAAACTCGTAGCTCCATTGACACAACCAGTCTGAAGCCTGTTGACTAATAGTGGCGTCAAACTCCACCAACATCGCCGATGGCATTAAACTTTGTGCAGTAGACAGGCTCATTCCCAATTTTACGCCAGCTTGTTCACTCAGACTATCAAGCGCAAGCACTTGCAGTGACTTCGGCTCATACAGTAATACTGCTGTGCTTTGCTCCAGCTCATTACGATAATAAAAATATTGCAATGCCCATTGTGGGTAATGGGCTGCTAGCCATAACATATCAATCAACGACCTTTATTAATGGATCTTGTGAGAAAGATTACCTACTGCAGCTAGCGGGCTATAATAGGGTTCAGCCCACAAATCAGCAGTGGAGCTAACCGCAGCGTCTTCAAGTGTATCTTGAAGCCAATCTCCAACATTAGAAAATGAAGTAGCGGCTAGTTCATCACCTTGCTTAATGGATCCCTGCACAAACTCACTAAAGGAACTTTTAAGAGAGCTTCTAAGAGAACCTGTAGCTTGTAGGCTTAACCTGCGTATAGGTTCAAGGGATAAAGCAGACTCTTTATCCTGTGCCGAGTCTTGATAAACAGGTTGAAGATTAAAGCCCTTCTGCTCTTTAATGCGATTAACAGTGCGATGCCTGGTAACTCTTGTCGTGGTCATGACAGTCGTAGTCAGCGTTATCATGGCGATCCTCGCATTCGTCACATTGATAAGTGCATGCTGATAACTAACAGTAATCGGTAACTGTGGCCGACTAAACACCACACTATAATCGGCAAGCCCTTCCTCAATGCTCATCGGTAACGTTTCAAAAGGTGCTTTATTGTGCGCTTGAGTAAACAGCTCACAACTGTGCGGCTCAACATCATTGCTCACTTCCTGTAAGGTATTTTGCATCGGGTAAGCATCGACTCCAAGTAGGCTTTCCTTAATATGTGGCGGTAGCAAGGGTAAACTAAACATAGGGCTAGGCCAGCCTCCTCTGCGTTTAATAATGTTGACCTCGGTCATACCTAAGTGACTACTAAAAAATGGGCTTGATGCGGCTTGCTTAGGCACCAATTTCAACATAGAAGCTGCTGCGCTTGAGTCTGCATGGTCATGGTGGTTAACGTTATTTCGAGCCGAAAAAAACTGTCGTTGCAGCGCTAAGCGTAAGTTCACTGGGTGTGACAGCTGTGCACAACGGGTTGGCAAATAGAGCATGCATAGCGACTCCCCCTTCTCAGCTGCCAGTTGTAAACGTCTTGCTTCAGTGGTCGACAAGTTATCTAACCAAGCCAATACTAGCGGTACAGAACCATTCGAAAGTGCCTGCTCAATAGCCCACAAACGCTCTTTCCTTTCTTCTGTATCAATCCAGATTAAACGTGCGAGTTCAAGCCCTTGCTGCAATAAAGCCTGCGCTGAAGGTATGTGAGGTGGCGCCACCAACATAACCATCGAATCTTGCTCTTGCGCGGCGTCTTTTATTGAAGATTGCCCCTGCCCTATCAATTGGCTGAGCATAGGTAATACCATACTCAGTTCGCCTTGACCGACACCGTCACACAACACTTCACATACACCAATTTGTGGCCAACCATTATCTGCGAGATGTACATCAAGTAATGAGAAACCCGTTGGATATGCCAATTGTTGCTGCTGCCATTGCTGCCCACGCCAAATATCTTGCCGCGCCAATAATTGACCCAATGAGCTAGCATTATCTTCAGCTGGGATTATGAGTGGCACACTATCAACCCGCTCTGATGCCATCGTATCTTGAAATACCGAGTATGCCTTCGCACTTGAACGCCCCATATCTACACCTTTCTTCATGATAAAAGCGTATTTATTTGAAGGGGGTCACCTGTATATAAACCAGGAAGATTCCAACACAACAAATACTGTACATACATACAGTATAATTATCTTTATTAAGATCGCAAGTACTCGATTGAGATCTTTAAGCCAAAAAAAACGCCCCTCTAAAAAGAGGGGCGTTAGCAAAGCGGGTTACAGTGAATGAACTATTTATACTTCTTCACTTTTTTAAGCGCTATTTGTTGTTTCAGCATTGATAGGTGATCGGTAAACACTATACCTTTAAGATGATCCATCTCATGTTGTAGCACAATTGCAAGAAACTCATCAGTATCGATTTCAAATGCTTGACCAGTGCGATCTAATGCAGTGACCTTAACACCTTCATGACGATTCACTTTAGCGCGGTAACCAGGGATAGACAAACAACCCTCCTCACCTTGAAACTCTCCACGAGTTTCAACAATTTCAGGGTTAATTAATACCATAGGCTGATCGCGTTCTTCAGACAAATCGATAACCAAAATAGCATGTAAGCTACCCACTTGTGTGGCCGCAAGCCCAATACCGTCATCGGTGTCGTACATGGTTTCAATTAAGTCATCAATAAAACCCTGTACTGCATCGATGTCTTTAACAGGCTCCGCTTTACGCTTAAGCCGAACATCAGGAATGGTTAAAATGTCTAACACTGCCATATCATTATCACACTAGTATTAACTAAAAAGTTCGCGCTATTATGACCGAATCAACAACAAAGGCAACTCCCTCTAGATTTAGAGGGATAAATTTACGAGTTACTCTCATCTCATAATGACAAACCCACTATTAGCTTTTCGCTAAAAATTCAAAAATCCACTAATAGATCCATTTCATTAACAAGTTATGATATATTCGAATAAATGTATAAAATATACGGATAATAATATGTCACAAGCTGTGCGATCTCCTTTACCCCCTACATTCTTCGTCGCAAATACGATGGAGATCTTCGAACGACTTGCTTGGTATGGCTTCTTTGCCTTGTCTTCGCTTTACATGACCTCACCACAAAACCAGGGCGGACTTGGGTTTTCAGACCAAGAGCGTGGCCTACTACAAGGTATGATCCCTTTTTTCTTATACCTATTTCCGGTATTGACTGGCGCACTTGCCGATCGATACGGTTATCGAAAAATGTTCTTGGTCGCCTACGCGATCATGTGCCCCAGCTATTACTTACTTGGCCAGGTCGATAGCTTTACAGGTTTCTTTGTCGCCTTTATGGGTGTGGCTGTAGGCGCTGCATGTTTTAAGCCTGTAGTAACCGGGACTGTGGCTCGCACAACCGATGACACTAACCGTGGCCTTGGCTTTGGGATCTTTTACATGATGGTCAATATCGGTGGATTCTTAGGTCCATTCATTGCAGGTTATGTGCGTGCCATCAGCTGGGACTGGGTGTTTATTATGTCCGCATTCTGGATCGGGCTTAACTTCATTCCTGCACTATTTTTCTATAAAGAACCAACGGATCAGAATAGCCAAAAAGGAAAGCCACTCAAAGCAGTGTTTGCCGATATTCAAGAAGTACTCGGCAATGCCCGTTTTGCTATTTTGTTTTTTGGCACATTAATCATTCTGATGTCTTATGGCGCTAAATGGATCACTGGTGAAACCACTCTGATTATCTACGCAGCTTGGTTCAGCACTCATCTTGTTTGGGATAAGCTTGCTTCTTCTAAAAAATCAGCGCCGTGGTATGGTCAGAAAATAAGCTTAGGTAATAAACCCTTTGTGATCTACCTGCTTATTCTATCGGGCATGTGGATGGTCTATCAGCAGATCTTTATTACTTTACCTATTTTTATTCGCGACTTTGTCGACACTACAGATCTCGTTTTGATGCTAGCCAATTATCCTGACTTACAGCAATTCTTTGCTCCTGTTGATACCACTTTATTACAATCGGAGTTAACTCGTTTAGCACAAGAGTTCAGTGCTGGAACACTGAGTGCCAAACAAGCCTATTTTGAATTAGTTCATGCCAAGGTAATGGTGCCTACCGCAGAGATAAGCCAAGCATTTACCGCAATAGGTCAAGCTCCCGCCTTAGCTGCGCAATATGCTCAAAGCTGGGCCAATGACTATCGCCAAGTGAATCCTGAGTACCTAATCGGACTTAACTTTTTGTCTATTGTGTTAATGCAGTTGTTGATCAGTCGTTTCGTTGAACGCTTCCAAGCACTGCCGGTATTGGTCGGAGGCACCATTATTCTTGCTCTCGGGACAGCTATTGGTGGGTTTGCACATGGCGCAGTAATGGGCGGCGCAATGGTACTCACTTCCATTTTGGTATTCTCAATTGGTGAAATGGTTGCGTCACCAAAGAGCCAAGAATATGTTGCGAGTTTTGCACCAAATGATAAGAAAGCCATGTTTATGGGCTACTACTTTGTATCATCGGCTATTGGATTTCTGCTTGCAGGCCCGCTGTCAGGCTACCTATACAGTGAAGTTGCTAAAGGTGCTGAACGCCCAGATCTGATGTGGTTCATTATTGGCGGGCTTGGTCTACTCACAGCCTTTGGTCTGGTCATTTTTCATAAGTTTGGTGTGACACCACAAGCCCAAGATGAAGTTAATGGCGAGCTTGCTCAAGCAAATTAAATCGATATAAGCTCTAAATCGTCATTATAAAGCCCGCGCAAATACTATTTGCGCGGGCTTTATCTATACCCGAACTGCCTGAAAATGCAAGATTCAGTGGAATTTAATAGATGTTAATCAATAACACTGAGTAAAGCCCATCGCAGAAGGCTTTGTGCCAGCCCACTTCGTTGTTGCACTCACTTAAAAGGGAATAAACATTTCTACGTTAATACGCCTAGAATTGAACTGGTACATAGCCTCTTAAACCAATTGCATTAAAAGTTTGACCATTCAGCGGGAATTCAAAACGCTGTAGGCAAGTAGTGGAATTTGAGCTAATAGTTATTCTCGGCTCTGGCATCCTGCTTCGCTCTACCTCCTAAATCCATTTAGTCGTATATCCAAATCCCATAGCGAAGCATACAGCGTTTGCCAATTTGTTTAACCTCAGCCGCACTACGTGAGCCCTTCAGTCTTTCCACTTCTGCTTTGCATTGGCTTAAAAGGGAATAACCATTTCTTTACCAATGCGCTTTGAATTGAAAAGGCTGAGGGGCTCTGAATTGGTCAAATACTTAATGCAATTGGTATTAAACGAGCATATTTAAGTAGAACGGGTATAAATTAGAACTGCGAACGTACTGCAAACACCCACTGAGTATCATCGCTTTCAATATTCTCAAGTTTTTCCCAATCATACTGATAGCGTATGACCCATGACCACTGCAGGTTAACTTGATAACCCATTGCCAACCAAGCGCGAGCATCAAAACGCTCAACGCCGTCAATACCCGCATTCGCACTGGCGTACAATTCGCTATACCAATGTTCTGTGATAGGTTTAAGTACTGTCATACTGGCATTGGCTGCAGTGCTATCAGTGTAGGATTTAACCGCCAAATGGTTAACCGCTAACTCAGTAAAGACTTGGGTGTTTAGCCAACCTTTGTGCTCATGCATTAAGCCTAGTTGATATTGATAATGACTCGATCTACCGTCTGGGGTATCGGTTTTACCATGATCAATCGACGCTCGCAGGTGCCACTGATCCGTTGAGTAAAGGTAACCCAAATGCCATTTATCTCCTCCGGTATTAGTATTGCCCGAAAATTTTTGATGGCTAGTGGCCAAACTACCACCTACTTTAAGCACATCGCCATCAAATCCCACATAGAGCGAATCACTGAGATTCAGTGGGTCAGCAATATGGCGATACTGTTCAGCTAAAGCAGGCACGGAGAAAGTTGACAGCAACAATGAACAAATAAGAGGCTTGGTAACCTGCATAGACATGATATATACCGTGAAAAAGCGCTATTATTACGTCAGCCTCAACTACCTTCAAGAACTTTTACCTTATATTACAACAAGCCAAAAAGAATGCAGCATCCACAAAAAACCTTAACAGACGTTACACCTCTATAAGCTATCTACGTGCCCAAAAGCGCTGGAGAGTGAAACAAATTAACGCTAGAATTTAGCTATAGAAAAGGGATAGTGATTAATGCAAGACAATGTAAAGCCTTCACCTATGACGCAAATATGGCAAATTGTGTCTATGATCCCAGAAGGGAAAGTCAGTTCATACGGAAAGATTGCGGATTTAGCAGGCTTACCAGGTAGAGCTCGTTATGTTTCAAAAGCCCTCAAGGCAGCACCGAATTCACTGGCACTCCCATGGCATAGAGTCATCAATAGCCAAGGTAGGATTTCATTTGCAGAGTACAGCCAATTTTACATTGAACAGATGGAGTTACTTCGCAGTGAGGGAGTAATCGTCAATCGTGGTAAGGTGAAGCTATCTGAGTACGAATGGCAACCTGACATGGCAACATTAGTACTTTCTATTCCGTTCTAAAGCACTCTTAGCACAGTTTTAAGGAGAGGTTCTTGATTAAAAGGTCACGTATTTTACTTACTGTTTGTTTGCTCATTGCAAGCCAAATAGCTCATGCGGGCACGACACCATTGACACCTCACACCGCCGAATATCAAGTCAATTATGGCAGCATTGAACTCGGTCGAGCACGCTATATTCTATCTGTTGGTGACAGTAATCAATTCCACTATCGATTTGATAGTGACGTCAGTTTATTGATGCTCTCTGATCAACGCCATATTCGCAGCGAATTTACTCTGGAAGGTAATCAGCTCGTCCCGATGCGTTACTCAGTAGAAAGGACTGGAACCGGACCAAATTTTAGAGAACAAATAGCCTTTGCTAAAGGGCAAAACGTGGTTCATAGTCGCTATAAGGATGAACGGGCAAAATTTCCTTACGACGGACAACTTTTTGATCCTCTCATGGTACAGCTGCAGTTTAGAATCGACATGGAAGCTAATAAAAAGGAACTGCATTACACCATGGTAAAAGAGGGGGAAATCGATGATTATGGCTTTAACATCGTCGGTAAAGAGCGTGTTAATATAGATAGCGGGAGCTACCAGACTCTAAAATTTGAAGTTAAACGAGACAGTACTAAACGACAAACTTTCTTTTGGATGGCACCAGAAATGAGCTACCTTCCGATCCGCTTAACTCACTTTGAAAAAGGCAGTAAACAATTAGATATAACGCTGCTCAACTATAAGTATCAACCAAAAACCACAACAGCGATAAGAGAGTCGAATCAAGCAACTCATATCACTGACAAAGCTGCTAATTCAAACGCTGACAACTAAGCCCACGCCTTTCTAATTGAGCGCAACTAGCAATTATTTCGCACTTAGCAGATGACTCTGACTCATGGTGGGCATGAAAGCCTCCGCCGAGATTCAGCATTAACGTCGACCAAAAACAAAACCAATCAATCAATCATTGCTAAGCTTTATGACGCTAAGTTAAAACTATTAGCAGCCCAAAGATAAACGTGATCTTTTTCTTGTTCGTAATGTTATTTTTGTGTAACTTTAATTGAGCTGCCAACCATATATTACTCGGAAGTAAAATATGCGCTCTGCAAACCGAAAAAATAGAAAACCGACCACCGGACTGTTCTGGAGCACTTTATTGTTAGTGCTGCTAACAAACATTACATGTTCTCGAGTCTATGCGGCAGAGCCCCCCCTACCACATCAACAGTTAACCACCGCTGATATTAAAAACATAGCGATTGAACTAAAATACTATGATGAAATCCTCACCTCCTCAGTACTCAGCTACGGATTTTCTGGCGATGAAAAGTGGCTCAACCGCTATCATCAATACGAGCCCAAACTAACAAAACTAATTAACCAGCTTTTATCAGAGCAAACCCCAGAAGATCTGCAGCTCATAAAAGCATTAGAAAGCACCAACCTCAAGCTAGTAGCTCTAGAAAGCCAGATGATTGATGCCATTCAACAAGGTAATCGTAAGCTGGCGATGACGCTCATCAACAGCGATGAATACCTGAAATTAAAAAAAGATTACCTGCACAATCTTGGCTTATATACACAAACGCTAAGTACTAGGGTCAATACTTCAGCCAATGACACGCCCGAAAAAGTAAGTCTAACCGCTGCAGAAACAAAATGGATCGCTGAAAATAAAGTCGTCATCGGTATCGACCATTGGCCGCCGATGTTATTTATGCTGGAAGATGGCAGTATTGGCGGCTTCGCCGGCGCTATCGTGAATAAAATAGTTAACGAAACTGGCTTACAGTTTGAGATAAAGCAAGGCGACTGGAACAGTAATCTAGAAGCCTTCAAACGGGGTGAGATAGACCTATTACCTGACGCATATTATGCCGAGGATAGAAAAGCATTTGGCAATTACACTACCCCTTTCTTTTTAGTGCGTGAATTATTCCATGTCCAAAACAAAAACACCCACTTAATCACCAATGATGATCTGGCGAATGCCAGCATCGCTTTACCACAAGGGTACACCAGTCGCAAGAAACTACTACGTCTCTACCCCAATATAACCATCATAGACACAACCGACATCAATGAATCCATTAATAAAGTAATATCAGGGGAAGCTGATGCGCTACTCGACTCTGAGTTAGTCATTCAACATGTACTGCGTCAGCAAGGCAAAACAGAAGAAATAAGAGCGATAGATGAAGATGTGTTCCCCCCCACATCAGTGCACCTCTTTAGTACGAATCGGCAGCCTATTTTGCATTCAATATTACAAAAAGGGTTAGACTCACTGAAATTAAGAGATCTGATGTTAACTAAAGATGATTGGTTAACATCAGATGTAAAAACGGTTAGCGAGGAGCAACCCGAGTACCTTTACTCTTTATTCGCTATAATCATCATAGTCGTCGCACTGTTTGTCTTTGCGATCATTATCAGCTCTCGAATTTTAAAAGCCAATGACAAAGAGTTAGCCACTAGATTTAGCTCAAAAAGCTTTAAACGCTCAATTTATATTGGCCTGACAATTTTATCCATTGTGCTTATTGCAGTTATTGCCATGGTCACTCGCTTTGCCGAGCAAAAGACCTTGAGCGAATTAGAATATAATTTACAAACTTTACTCGACTCCACTCATCAACGGTTATTTTTCTGGGTGGACTATGAATTAAATAGTTTACAACATGTAGGTAAAAACAAGGAGTTAGTCGATTTAGTAGAGCAGTTACTCATTCTACCAAGAGACAAGAAGTCCCTTGTTGAAGCAAGTATTCAAGCACAAGTTCGCAAGTTTTTTAGTGATCGAGAACGTGAGTCGAACTCCTTTGGTTTCTTTATTATCTCCCCAGATAAAATTAGTTTATCTTCTCGTCGAGACGCTAACGTCGGCGGTATCAATATTATTCAACGGCAACGTCCAGCCTTATTAGAAAAAGTACTACAAGGCGAGAGCGTATTTGTGCCCCCCATCAGATCAGATGTTTTCTTCGATGGGAAGTTGAACACCAGCATCGTCGATAAGCCCCCCACCATGTTTTTTGCAGCACCGGTGATAAATAAAAACAATCAAGTCATTGCCATTATTACAAAACGGGTGAATTTTGGTGGTGAATTTTCTACTATCCTCTCGGCAGGCTTTATAGGTCACAGTGGTGAGACTTATGCGGTAGATAAGACAGGATTGCTATTATCAAAAGTTCGCTTTGAAAGCCAACTTCGAGATATCGGACTTATTAATCAAAAGCAAGATGCTTCACTAAATGTGCGCATCGCCAACCCTGGTACTAATCTCCTTAACGCAAATGAGGCGGTTAGCCCCAATCCGAATTGGCCATTAACCCTGATGTCAGCTGGGATCGCCAATAAACAGTCTGGTATGAATTTAGAGGGCTACAATGACTACCGGGGGGTCAAAGTGGTGGGGAGCTGGCTATGGGATGAAAACCTCGACATGGGTATCACAGCAGAGGTCGATGTTGAAGAGTCGTTTGCTCTTATTCGCATATTTAAATACACCACTTGGTCGATAGTCTTTATTTCTCTCGCACTTCTGCTTGGAAGTACTCTGTTTACCTTAAGGGTCGGCACCCGTGCCACGCGCGCCCTAACCCGCTCTCGCATAGAGCTAGAGCAGCTGGTAAAAGAGAGAACTGAAGCACTAAAAGCGGCAATGCAAAAAGCCGAAGCCGCGACCCTTTCTTTAGCTGAGCAGATGAAGTTTCAACAGTTACTGATAGATACCGTGCCAATTCCACTTTTCTATAAAGATGCAAACGGGAAATTCTTAGGCTTCAACAAAGCTTATGAAGAAACATTTCAAGTCGAATCTAAAGATTTAGTCGGATTAACAGTTAGTGATCTCACCTACTTAAGTAAAAAAGACCGTCAACTTTATCAAGCTGAAGATACCGAAGTTATCGCCAATCAAACCACCATAAAAAAGGAGATGCCGATCCCCTTTGGCGATAACAAGATCCACCACACGCTATATTGGGTTACCGGTTTTAAAGACAGTAATGGCAACCCTGGCGGTCTCGTTGGTAACATCATTGACATTACCACCGAGAAAGAGAACGCCAGACAGCTAGAAATTGCAGTGAAGACTGCGGATGAAGCAACTCGCGCTAAAAGTGACTTCCTAGCCAATATGAGTCATGAGATACGTACACCGATGAATGCCATCATAGGCATGAGCTATTTAATTCAACAGACGGACTTGAATAGAAAGCAATCCGATTACGTAACTAAAATCCAAAACTCAGCAGAGTCATTGCTGGGGATCATTAATGACATTCTCGACTTTTCAAAAATAGAAGCAAGTAAATTAGAACTCGAAATGACGCCGTTTAACTTAAACGATAGTTTCGACAACTTAGTCCAGATAATCGCCCATAAAACTCAACAGAAAGGGCTAGAGCTACTGATCGATATCGAGCCAAATCTACCAGTAGATCTAATCGGCGACCCGTTGAGGCTTGGGCAAATATTAATCAACCTTGCCAACAATGCCATGAAGTTTACAGATGAAGGTGAAATCATCATTAAGGCACGTGCAGTTGAGCAACACGAACAACAGGTAACCATAGAGTTTGCAGTTAAAGACACTGGCATAGGCATGACGCCTGAACAACTGAACAAACTGTTTAAGTCATTTAGCCAGGCAGATGCGTCCACCACTCGAAAATATGGTGGTACAGGGTTGGGGTTAACCATTAGTAAAACACTTACGGAATTAATGGCTGGTAAGATCTGGGTAGAGAGTAGCTATGGCGAAGGCAGTACCTTTCTATTCACAGCGAAATTTGCTATTGCAGCTGTGAATAGTGCCATAGAAAAGGCCTCATCGAAGAGCTTATTAGGTCTGCCGTTGCTCATTGTCGACGATAGTGTCGCTGCAAGAGAGATCTTGTTTACCCTATCAAAAAGCTTAGGGTTCCGCCCTGATTTAGCCGCCTCAGGCAGCGAAGCCATTGAAAAAGTAAAACTTGCTCACAGTCAAGGCAACCCCTACAAACTGCTGTTAGCTGACTGGAAGATGCCACAAATGGATGGCCTCGCACTTTGCGGGGCAATTCAGGGTGATCTCAGCTTAGTCAATCAACCTAAATTGGTTATAGTCACCGCCTATGATCGTGATGAAATGCTCAAACAAGCAGGCACAGCGGAGCTTGACAGCGCGATAACCAAACCCGTCAGCGCCTCTACCTTACTTGACACCGTAATGGCCGTTATGGGTAAAAAATCCTCCCAACCAAAGGTGACTGAGAGTGGCAAACTGAATATAAGCGCAGCAAAAGACATTGTCGGTGCCCATGTATTGCTGGTGGAAGACAATGACATTAACCAAGAGATAGCCACTGAATTACTTAATATGGCGGGCATTGAGGTGTCTACAGCATGTAATGGTCAAGAAGCCGTCGATATGGCGATAGCTAATTCATATGACGCGATCTTAATGGATATTCAGATGCCGATTATGGATGGTTATGAAGCAACTAGAAATATTAGACTCAATCCAGATAAACAGTTAATCCCAATTATCGCCATGACAGCCAACGCCATGAGTGGTGATCGAGAAAAATGCATAGAAGCGGGAATGAATGAACATATACCTAAACCAATTAATCCCCAAGAGGTATATCAAACATTAGCGAAATGGATAGAGCCAACAGGTAAAACGTTATCGCAAGCTAAAGAGCAATCCTTTGTGACTGATGAAGTTGAGGTTATTGAATTAGCAGATTTTGAGGTTGACAGAGCGCTGGCACGTCTATCTGGTAATCGTCAGGCTTACCATAAAATGCTCGCTAAAGTGGCCCAATCGCAAGCTGGTACACTTGATAGCGTTATCCAAGCGATTGCCAGCAAAGATATCAGCGCAGCGATTATTGCCATACATACATTAAAAGGTGTGGCTGGCAATGTCGGCGCGATGTTTGTGGTGCCAGCAGCACAACAGATTGAAACCATGCTTAGCCAGCAAAAGCTTAACGATAACTGTAGCGTTACACCCGAGCTAACACTGCTTATTAACGAATGCCAGCTACAATTGGAGAAAATGGTCAACACCATAGAGTGTGCATTACCTCAAACGAACACTACCACAGTCGACTGCAATTTATCTCACGGCGAGATATTGAAGCAACTTGAAACCCTAGCTGAACAAATTGGGCTCCTAGACTGCACCGCAATCGATAACCTAGATAGCCTATTTGAGCAACTTAAAACAGCGGCTGATTCTCAAATAGCCCAGTCACTGCACAAAGCGCTTGTGCAATATGATTTCGACGAAGCAGAAACGCTTATCGCTGCTTTTAGCAATGAAATTTTGTCGCTGTATGAACAAACTGACAGTCCACAACAAATTGATTATCTCCCCAGCAGCGAGATAATCAGCCAGCTTAATGTCATTGCCACTCAAATTGAAGATTTTGATTCTGCTGCCGTTGATGGTATCGAAGCCTTACTCGAATCCCCACTCCCCCCTAACATACAGCAAGCAGCGGAGTCACTGCTCAATACCTTAAGTCGCTACGATTTTGAATCCGCCGACTCACAACTTGAGCAGTTACTCATTGAGGTTGATAAAAACTGATGCCATATTCAAACAATAAAGGATTAAACAAATGGTCGATGTAAAAAAGGCAACCATTCTAGCCGTAGATGATACCGCTACCAACATTGAAGTGGTAAAAGGAATATTATCTCAAGATTACCTTATTCAGGCTGCTTTAAGCGGTAAGATGGCATTAAAAATAATCGCGAAGCGTCTGCCAGATCTCATCTTACTCGATGTCATGATGCCTGAAATGGATGGTTATCAAGTATGTCAGCACTTAAAATCCCAACCGTCGACTAAAGATATTCCTATTATATTTTTAACCGCAAAAGTACAAGAAGATGATGAAACCAAAGGCTTAGCACTTGGCGCTGTAGACTATATAACGAAGCCTATCAGCCCGGCAATTCTCAAGGAACGCGTCAAGAACCACTTGCTGTTAAAGGCTTCAAGAGATTTAATGGAAAGGCAAAACGATATACTCGAAGAGCGCGTTAGAGAACGCACAAAACAACTGGCTGAAATACAAGACGTAGCAATGGTAGCAATGGGAGCCCTAGCAGAATCTCGTGATCCAGAGACTGGAAACCACATTCGACGCACCCAACATTACGTGCGAGTCTTAGCTCAAGCGCTAGCGAAAAACCCGCAATATCAACAACAGCTCACCCCAGAAGTTATCACTGCCATGTATAAATCAGCGCCACTGCATGATATTGGCAAAGTAGGCATTCCTGATCACATTTTACTTAAGCCGGGCAAACTCACCGACGAAGAATTTGAGATAATGAAGAAACACACTACCTATGGTCGTGATGCCATTTCCGCAGCAGAGAAATCTATGGATGTGGCAGACAACTTTCTTATTTTTGCCAAAGAAATAGCCTATTCGCATCAAGAGAAATGGGATGGCTCAGGTTACCCCGAAGGCTTGGCAGGTGAAGATATTCCATTATCAGCAAGATTAATGGCCGTCGCTGATGTTTATGATGCACTGATTAGCAAACGGGTTTATAAGCCTGCTTTTAGCCATGAAAAAGCCATAAATATTATTGCAGAGGGGCGTGGCAGCCACTTTGAACCAAGCATGGTTGATTGTTTTTTAACAATAACCGATCAGTTTGACGAAATCGCAAAACGCTTCCTCGATCAAGAGTAGCCACTCAGTATAACATTGTGACAGTAGATAAAAGCTGAGCTGATGCAATTTACTCGTTGGCGTTTTCACTTTTGCAAAAAATATAACCACTGATTTTTGGCCATTCATACAACGAGTTTCACTACAGATGAGAGTCGACGATACAAAGCTAACACCGATTAATTAAGCTTAAGCAAAACAAGCTGTAACCCATTTAAATATCGACGACTTACTGTAGTGGAAACCAACACTAGCCTATCAGCAACTCACCCTTTTTAAACAGTTTCCACTCTCCAGCAGCGAGCACATTCCACTGCTCATCTTTTGTCAGCGGACGAGTGGCGATAACGGTAACCACATCATTAGGAGTTGTCTCTTTGTCAAAATCAATAACCACATCGGTATCGATAAGCTTCGCCTTGCCAAAAGGCGCACATCGAGTGATATAACACAAGTTATTACTGCAATAGCTCATTAAATGTTCGCCGTCACTTAAGATCATATTAAAAACCCCAAGCGCTCTGATCTCATCCGCTAAGGTTGCAATAAAGCGATACACTAAGAGCATATCTGCAGGCGCGTTATCACCAAACTGCTCAACCACTTTATCCATTATCCAGCAAAATGCCATTTCACTGTCAGTATCGCCAACAGCATTAAAGCGCGTTGAAATAAACTTATCTTGATAATCACTCAGCTGACCATTATGAGCATAAGTCCAATACTGTCCCCAAAGTTCACGAGTAAAAGGATGAGTATTTTCAAGCGATACACCACCGCGATTCGCTTGCCTTATGTGACTTACGACAACTTCGCTTTTTATTGGGTACGATTTAATAAGCTTTGCAACATGGGACTCGCTACTTGGACGTGCATCTTTAAATGTTCGATTGCCTTTACCTTCATAAAAAGTGATCCCCCAACCATCAATATGTGGTCCTGTTACACCACCTCTTTCAGCAAGGCCTGTAAAACTAAACACTATATCAGTCGGTACATTGGCACTCATGGCCAGCAACTCGCACATTAATCTTATTCCCGTTCAATAATATAAGCCCATTCTAACCAGTTGCTGCGCATAGTGGAATGCTCCCTTCGCACAAAAAATTTAAACATTTGTTTGAAAAAGGCTTGTATTAAAACTGACTTGGGTTTAGATTTTATGAGACACAGGTCTGACCACAGTCTATAATTGTGACGTAGACCCGCAAATAAGTGACTCGCTGCAAGTGATAAGTCACAACTAAAAGGAGAATTACAGTGACTACCCTACTTTGGATCTTGGCGATGATTTTTACCATAGGCGCTTTTGCCTATTTAAGAGTCTCCCTACTCACTGCGACCATAGGCGCAGCCATCGTGATGGCTATCGGCACAGGTACTGCCGTTGTCAGCCCGCTATTATGGGTTGCGTTTCTTGTTATCGCCCTACCGCTTAACCTTAGCTCTTTCAGACAAAATGTTATTACCCGCCCGCTACTAAAAATGTACCGCGGGATCATGCCTGAAATGTCGACCACAGAAAAAGAAGCGATTGAAGCGGGTACAACATGGTGGGAAGCAGACCTATTTGCTGGAAAACCTGATTGGAGCAAACTCCATAACTACCCAAAAGCAACGCTAAGTGCTGAAGAACAAGCCTTTTTAGACGGTCCAGTTGAAGAAGTCTGTAAGATGCTTAATCAGCATCAAGTATCCCATGAGATAGCCGATCTACCTGAAGAGATCTGGCAGTATTTAAAAGATCATGGTTTCTTTGCCATGATTATCAAAAAGAAGTATGGCGGTTTAGAGTATTCAGCTTATGCTCAATCACGAGTCCTACAAAAGCTTGCAGGTCTAAGCAGCGAACTTGCATCAACCGTAGGGGTGCCTAATTCACTCGGCCCAGGCGAATTACTGCAGCATTATGGTACGACCGCTCAGCAAGATCACTACCTACCGCGCCTTGCAAAAGGCTTAGAAGTTCCCTGTTTTGCACTGACTAGCCCAGAGGCAGGCAGTGATGCAGGCGCAATCCCTGATTTCGGCATCGTTTGTAAAGGCCAGTGGGAAGGTGAAGAAGTGCTAGGTATGAAACTAACTTGGAACAAACGCTATATTACCCTAGCGCCAGTCGCGACTGTGCTCGGTCTAGCCTTTAAACTGCGCGATCCAGACCAGTTACTCGGTAAACAAGAAGAGCTAGGCATTACCTGTGCACTTATCCCAACCGATATTGAAGGGGTTGAAACAGGCCGTCGTCATTTCCCGCTTAATTGTATGTTCCAAAATGGTCCAACCCGCGGTAACGAAGTATTCGTACCCTTAAGCTTTATCATCGGTGGTCCAGAAATGGCCGGCCAAGGTTGGAGAATGTTGGTTGAATGTCTATCAGTTGGCCGTGGCATTACCCTGCCTTCTAACTCTGCGGGGGGAATTAAAACCGCAGCATTAGCCACAGGAGCATACGCTCGCATTCGTCGTCAATTCAAGCTGCCTATTGGTAAGCTTGAAGGGATTGAAGAGCCAATGGCACGCATCGGTGGTAATGCTTACCTCATGGATGCGGTAACAAGCTTAACCACTACTGGTATCGATTTAGGTGAAAAACCTTCTGTTATCTCAGCGATTGTGAAATACCACTTAACCGACAGAATGCAAGGTTGTGTTATTGATGCAATGGATATTCACGGAGGTAAAGGTGTCTGTTTAGGCCCTGGAAATTATCTAGGTCGTGGCTATCAAGCAGCGCCTATCGCCATTACGGTTGAAGGTGCAAACATTCTTACCCGTTCAATGATTATTTATGGTCAAGGCGCAATCCGCTGTCATCCTTACGTATTAGCAGAAATGGAATCAGCGTTTGATCCTGATGCAAACAAAGGTCTGCGTGACTTTGATGCCGCTATTTTTGGTCATATTGGCTTTACCACTAGTAACTTAGTCCGTAGCTTCTGGTTAGGTCTTACCTCAAGCCGCTTCTCTAATGCGCCTTATTCAGATAAAACTAAGCGTTACTACCAGCAAATGAACCGCTTCAGCGCAAACTTGGCACTACTGTCAGATCTTGCTATGGCGACACTCGGTGGCAACCTTAAACGTAAGGAGCGCATCTCGGCTCGTTTAGGTGACCTGCTCAGCCAGTTGTATCTTGCCTCTGCCACATTAAAACGCTATGAAGATGAAGGTCGTCAATCTGAAGATCTACCTTTAGTACAGTGGGCTGTTGAAGATTCACTGCACAAACTTCAAACATCACTGGATGATCTATTAGACAACTTCCCTATGGGTCTTGGTCTACCACTGCGTGCCATTATTTTCCCATTTGGTCGCCCATTAAAACGCCCTACTGACGTGCTAGACCATAAGGTTGCAAAGATCATGCAAACACCTTGTGCTAGCCGTGAGCGCATGGGTAAAGGCCAATTCTGGACACCAAGTGAGCACAACCCAGTTGGTATTCAAGAACAAACCTTTAAGGATATCTTAGCGTCAGAGCCTATCTACGACAAAGTCTGTAAAGCTGCTGGTAAGCGTCTACCGTTTATGTGGTTAGATAAGATAGCCGCTGAAGGTAAAGCTTTAGGTGTTCTGAGTGAAGATGAAGTGGCGCTATTAGAGCGTGCTGAAATCGGTCGAATGAAGTCTATCAATGTCGATGACTTTGACCCTGAAGAGCTAAAAGCCCGAGTGCTTGAGTTTGCTAAGCAGGAACAAGCTGCATAGCAAAACCTTGTAAAACTAAGCTCACGCTAAAAAGCCAGTCGATAATCTCGACTGGCTTTTTTAATGGTTTTGAAAGAACGAACCTTGATTGGCACTATAACAATGGTATTAAGCCTCTTTCCCATTCAACTCAATACCAGCTGGTATTAAACTTATCAACTCCACACCGTGGCTCAATACTGTATCTGCAGCACTAAACACTTTAACTTTACCCTCTTGCAGATAAATCAAAGGAATTGCAGTTTGACCGTACTGCTGCATGAACATCGAATAATCAAAGTTCTCTGTGAGGTTAGTACTTTTTATTGTGGCCCCTTTGGCCATCAAACTGGCTAACTTTGAGTATGACACTGCATCTCCAAATAAGCATAAACGCTTCAGGTATGACTCCGATAATTGATGCCTAGCACTGCCATTACTGCTATCACCGTTATTGAGTCCGTAGACTTTTTCACCACCAAATACGTCTTGAAAGTAAAAACTCACCAAGGGGTTAAGTTGACGATAAGGCGACATGACTAATACTCGTCCTATTCCGCTCAAATCCATATGGTTTTCTGCATGCTCAGAAGCTGGATTACCAAAATACACAGGAATATTATCCATTCTTGCCAAACGGATATTGTCCCAGTTATTGTCAGCAAGCAACACTGTAACGCCTTTCGACATCAAAGCTTTAGCAACGGCCCGTGAAAACTGCGACGCACCAAAAATAAGTAAGCCTTGAGAAGATCCAGCCGTCACTCCTAATATTTTAGCCCAGCGACCAGCCGTTAAGCTCTGGATCACTACAGTGCCAATAATAATTAGAAACACCAAAGGCACAATCAACTCAGCACCAGCAACGCCAGCCTTTTCAAGTTTAATCGCAAATAACGAAGAGATAGCTGCCGCAACAATACCGCGAGGAGCAACCCAACTTAAAAACCATTTATCGCCACTAGAAAGAGACGTACCAACACCACAGCACCAAATACTAAGCGGCCTTGCGACTAGCATCACTACAGCTAACAGCGCTAAACCTTGCCACCCTAAACTTAATAACGCGTCAGCGTTTAGCCTAGCCGCTAGCAGAATAAACAGTGCGGAGATCAACAGTACTGTGAGCGTTTCTTTAAATTCAAGAATATCGCTGATCTCAACCCCTTTCATATTTGCCAGCCAAATCCCCATCACAGTCACTGACAACAAGCCCGCTTCTTCCTGCAATAAGTTAGAGCCGACAAACACCGCTAACATTAAGGTCAGTACCGCGGTATTGCGCAAGTAATGGGGTAACAAATTTTTTCGCAAAATAAGCCCGACTAGATAACCACTTAATGCGCCAAAACCTAAACCAACAATGAGCATAGCCCCTAGTGCATGCAGTACGTGAGTCGTTGGATCAGCAGCGACAACTATGTATTCAAACACCAGCACCGCGAGTATGGCGCCGATAGGGTCAATAACAATACCTTCCCAGCGCAGAATACTCGCAAGCTCGGTTTTAGGGCGAACACTGCGCAGCATGGGCACGATAACCGTCGGTCCAGTCACCACCACTAATGCGCCAAACAGAATAGCCATCAGCCAGTCAAACCCCAATAAGTAATGTGTCGCCACGCTGATACACGCCCATGTAATTGCCGTACCTAAAGTGACTAAACGCGTAACCATGCCTCCGTGTTCACTGATCTCTTTGAAGTTTAACGTGAGCGCGCCTTCAAACAGGATCACCGCAACACCTAGAGAGATAATCGGGAAAAGCAGGTTGCCAAAAATTGCGTCTGGGTTTAAAAAATCCAGCACAGGCCCTAATAGCAGCCCACACAGTAATAGCGGTAAAATGGCAGGAAGCCTAAGTCGCCAGCCAAGCCACTGACAAAATAGCGATAACACTCCCAATAAAGCCAGCATTGCGGTGATATGCTCCAGCATATAATTTCCTTATTCAATAATAGGCATCACTAATTTACTAGGGGCTGTTGATCTTTCGAGCTTAGTTTTTGTTCGAATTCAATGCTTCTAGTACAAGGCTTGAGCGATAAAGCTTAGCTGGCTAAGTGAAAAGCTCATAACACCGTAATAGAAGCATTGAAGCGAACCCAAAGGGCCGCGTTTCTTGGCTATTTTTACTATGTTGTAGACTATTTGTTGAGAATAACTAAACGGCATAGCCTCCGCCTTGTCAAAATAGCCAATAAACTGCGGCAAAAACAACCGTGAAAGATCAACAGCCCCTAATCTAACGACATTAAAGAGAGTAGATGAAGCGCTTAAAAATCAAGCGTCTTAACCTAAATACCGCTACTCCCAGCACACTACGGTACCAAATTAGATAAATCAGTAGATGTGTCTAGTGTGGGAAAAACAGCCAATCCATCAATTTACGAATAGTGAGTCAAGCTCTCATCGAACAATTAGTTTTTATAGCGATGTAATTAACATAGGAGCATTAAGCGCTAAAGTAAAAATATTAGGGATAAGATTTAAGCTAGAAGAGATTGAGTAGACTGACGCAGGGAAAACATCGTCTCTCACTGCGCAAGCTTTGTAGCGAATCAACAGGACGGCTGCTGGCGCTCGGCGCAACTTCTTATCCCGATAAGAAGTTGCGCGTATCAAATTGTTTGGTTTAACTCACCAACGTAAAAATTGCCAGTCCAATTTACAGCTGTATTTTCAAATGACCTTCGCTAACGAGAGATCAGCCATATTGTCAGTTAATTTATTTGTTTTTTTCGCATAATCTTCGCCGATAAGCAGATACACAGTAGGCAGTACGAACAAAGTAAATACAGTGCCAATAACCATTCCTGCCACCAAAATAATGCCGATACTGTTTCTTGACTCAGCCCCCGCTCCAGTCACCAATACTAATGGGAAGTGGCCCAAAACCGTTGCTGCTGTTGTCATTAAAATAGGTCGTAACCTGACTTTCGCAGCTTCAATAATCGCATCGAGTTTACTTTTTCCCTCTTGCTGCAGCTCATTAGCAAACTCAGTGATCAGTATGCCATTTTTAGCAATCAAACCAACTAAGGTAATAAAACCTATCTGCGCATAGATATTCATACTGGTTAGGCCTAAAAATGTGAACGACAGCGCACCAGATAAGGCTAATGGCACTGAGCCTAGCAGCACCACGAAAGGCGATCTAAAGCTATTAAACTGTACCGATAGCACTAAATACACCACAAAAATGGCAATGCCAAGCACAGATATCATACTGTTCCCTTCAGCGCGAAGCTGCCGACTATTACCCGCATAGTCAATCACATAGTTTTGCGGTAACACCTCAAGGGCAGCGGACTCTAGCGCAGCAAGTGCTTGATCACTGGTCCCCCCTGGTGCAATGCCTCCATAAATTCTAAATGCATTTTTTTGATTAAACTTACCCATCTTCCGTGGACCAATAGTATGC
The DNA here is from genome assembly GCF_000014885.1 of Shewanella piezotolerans WP3. Classification (NCBI taxonomy): domain Bacteria; kingdom Pseudomonadati; phylum Pseudomonadota; class Gammaproteobacteria; order Alteromonadales; family Shewanellaceae; genus Shewanella; species Shewanella piezotolerans. Next base: position 2,406,153 of record NC_011566.1, on the reverse strand, counting down.
TCTAGACTGGCTATATTGTGTAAAGGAACCAATTCACCATCTGCGGTTTTGATTTGTAAGTCCATCACAGCCTGAACATGATTTCGATTACTGTTTTCAACCAGTGGTATAACGCGATAAGCACGTCCATTAGCGTCATAACGATTAACCTCTTCCTCTGCAACCATAGTAGAAACTTGACTGACGACTTCTGATACATTCATTCCTAGATCGGTGATCCGTGCATGATTAAAAACAAGCTTTGCCTGTGGCTTATCAATCTTAAGATCAGTGTCAACAAACATGAATTGATTACTCGCATAAGCCGCTGCCACTAACTGATAAGCATAGTTAAGCATCTGCTGATAACTATCTTGAGCCTGCACTACCATTTCGACTTCAAACTGACCGGCTGTAGGTAAAGGTAATGGCAAAACAGGTAATATTCGTACTCCGCTGACTTGCGATAATTGACCATAAACCTCTGGCAATAATTCCTGCACCGATTGTTCACGCTCCGAGAAGTCGACAAAGTTTATTCCGCCAAATGAACTGCCGCTGTTAACGATATGCCAAATTGAATCAGCATCTTTACCCGCTAATATCATGGCAACGGCTTCATTTAGATAGGGTGTGCTGTACTTCAAAGTTGAGCCTGCAGGCGACTCACCAATCAAATAAATAGAGCTTTGATCTTCTATTGGCGCAAGCTCTTTAGCTGAGAAGAGATAAAACGGAATAACAAGCAGTGCAATAATGACCGCTGCCATAGCTATTTGTGGCTTATATGAAAAACTCCTAAGTAGCGCTTTTGAATAACGTCGGCCTAACCTATCAAAGAAACGATTCACTCTTTGGGTAAACGCCCCTTCAGCGCCTTTTTCAGCTAATACGTAAGCGCTCATTATCGGTGATAGCGTAAGCGCGACAACCCCTGAAATTAAAACCGCAGTGGCTAATGTAAAAGCAAACTCCTTAAACAGCGCTCCTGTAATACCGTCAACGAAACCAATTGGCGCATATACCAGCGCCAACGTAATCGTCATTGCGACGATTGGAGCCAGTAGTTCACGCGAGCTAATGAGCGCAGCTTGAATCCGACTACGTCCCAGTCTCATGTGACGTGCTACGTTTTCAACCACCACAATAGCATCATCGACCACTAAGCCCACAGACAGGACAATTGCAAGAATAGTTAAAAGGTTCATGGTAAACCCCATCACTTGCATCATGGCAATACTGCCCAAAATAGAGATAGGGATAGTGATTAATGGTACCAAAGCAGAGCGCAGAGAGCCCATTAAGAGCAGCACCACTATGCCAACGAGGATCACGGTCTCAAGTAGCGTTGTAAAAATCTCCTTAAGCGCATCTCGCATGTAGAGTGTGCCATCATAGGCAATCGATATATTCGCGCCATGGGGTAAATTGGCGTTAATTTTTTCAAGACGCTGATATAGCTCGTCACCTATCTCAATCTCATTGGCGCCAGGTAAAGGCGACACAGCAATATATATCGTTTGCGAGAGATCCACTCTTCCATCAGTAATGCCTCTATCTTCCCCCTCTTCAACCCGAGCAACATCGCCTAAATGGATAGATCCGCCATCAAAACTCTTAATACTTAAGTTTTCGAAATCTTTAGCCGTTTTTAAAGTGGTATTGCTGAGAAGATCAATCTCGTAGGCGCTATTCTCGGTTTTTCCTAACGGTGCAATCACGTTATTTTGCTGTAGTGCAGTAAACACTTCATTACTACCGATGTTCATTGCTGCCAGTTTTACCGGATCAAGCCAGACTCGCATCGCGGGATTTCTTGCGCCTTCGAGGTTGATTTTTTGCACACCTTCAATAGATGCCAATTGAGGATTCACTTCTCGGCTCAAAAAATCAGTCAATTCTGCACGGGTCATAGCATCGGCGCGAACATCAAGATAGAAAGTCGCTCCAGCACGATCGACCCGGGCAACATTAACCGAAGGGTCTTGTGCACCTTGTGGCAGCTCATAACTTATCTGGCTTAACCTTGAAGTCAATTCTGACAGAGCAGCAGTACTGTCTTCATTTAACCTCAGCCATGCAGTAACTGTTGAACTTCCTGCGGTAGTTGATGAGTCAACATAGTCAACACCGGGTATTGTCATCGCAACGCGCTCTATAGGCACGGTGACAAAGCCTTGAACCGTTTCGGCTGACACTCCAGTATATTCGGTGGTAATCACCAAAGAGGAGCTCTCTATCTGCGGAAACTGCAAAACAGCGATATTCTTAGCCGCTAAAAGCCCAGCAGCTACAATCACCAAAGAGAGTACAATGGCTAGTATTGGTTTTTTTACAAAAATATCCATATTAGTGCACACCCATTGAGGTTTTATTGGCTGAGATTAGTTTGCCTGCTTGCTGCACATTAACTAATACCCCTTCAAACAACTTAAAAGCCCCGGCCGAGGCGATAACATCATCCGAGTCTAGCCCTTGACTCACCATGGTTGTTATTGCATCAGAAGCTAGCACTTCAATAGGCTGGTATTTTGCTCGATAGCCCTTTCCATCTGCCTCTGCGACAACCAAGTAAACATATTGCCCATTTTGATCGCTAAGAACAGCTTGATTTGGCACTGTAAACACTTCGGCCACTTTATTAACAGGGACCGAAACCGTGACTGCAGTATTAGTATCAAGTACCATTGAACTGATAGGCAATTTTGCTCGATATAAACGACTTCTAACGCTAGCGTTTACCGCATCATTAGCCGCTAAAATCACAGCCTGCATAACATCATTGCCACGACTGTTCATTGCAGATATCGTCACTTGGCTACTGACAGCTAATTTGGAATAAGGTTGCGGCACATAAAAATCAACCCAGACAAAGCCTGTATCGCCGGAGACTGACACCACTTTACTATTACTATCTAAGAAGGCGCCTATTTTAGCTGTATGAATACCTAGTCGACCATCAAAGGGAGCTTTGATGGTTTTCTTACGGATCTTATCCTTTAAGACTTCAATTTCCGCCTTAATCACCGCTAGTTCAGCAACGGCTTTATCAAGCTGCTCTTGGCTAATAGCTTCACTATGACGTAATTTTTGGCTGCGATTGTAAATCGATTGCGCTAAAGTCTCTCTTGCTGTTGCTGAGCGAATATTAGCTAACTCAGCATCAACATCTAGTTGAATAATAATGTCACCTTGCTTAACGCTATCACCTGAGTCAAAATTAACGCTGGCGACCACGCCAGAAGACTCATTGCGTAAAACGACATGATGAGGCACGACAATATTACCTATCACCTCAACTGTTTTTGTATATTCAGCGCTATCAGCTTTCACCGTTTCAACTGTTTCTGAATACTCTGGCATTGCACTTGCGTACGCCATCCCAGCAGAAATCTCTAAGTACTTTACCGTAGCTAAAATGATAACTAATGTGCTCAAAGCCAAACCCGTAAACAGCCATGCTTTTATCTTCATCTATCCTCCAAACAAACCTTAATTAAGCTGATCTGTCGCGTAGGGTAAAACATCAAGTTAACTTGAGGTCAATAGCATTTTTCAGGTTTTTACCTTTAAAAAATTCACCAATAATAGCGAGTAAGCGATGTCATCTTGTTTGGTGCTCACTAGCAATCCTAATTAGTCGCGAATTTACTATTGCGTTATTTGTATAGGCTATGCCGTTTTAAGCTACGGATAGCACGACGAAAACATTGCAAGCCAGAACATCCCTTCACTGATTTTTGCAATCGAAGAGTATTCAGCCTAATATCTCAAGTTAACTTTAGATATGATATCTTGGTATGAAGAGGAACGATTATGCCTAACAGTGATATGTCTGTCGGTGAAGTGTCAAAAAGAACTGGTGTTGCAATATCTGCATTGCATTTTTATGAAACCAGAGGCCTAATAAAATCCACTCGCAATACCGGCAATCATCGCCGTTATAGCCGTACGGTATTAAGGAAAATATCAGTCATTAAAGCGGCACAACAGGCTGGGATCTCTTTAACTGAAATTGCCGAGCAACTAGCAGCCATTCCTAACAATGATAAGGTGACAAGTACTGCATGGGAGACACTGTCTTCTAGTTGGAAGGTAAGTTTAGATGAAAAAATTGAGCGGCTAACTTTACTGAGAGACACGCTATCCTACTGCATTGGTTGTGGTTGCCTCTCCGAGAAGTACTGCAGCCTTATTAACCCAGACGATCAATTAGCCAGCAAAGGGACTGGAGCCCGTTTATTAGATCCTAAAGAAGCTGACACGATTCGCGAAATAAAAGCGCGTTATGCAGCGGAGCAAGACTAACCACAGCAATTATTTCAGCGCACTTAGTTAACAAACATTAAGTTATCCCCATAGGTATAAGAAGTTGATCTACCCAGAGTGTTTTTTCAAGAACTAATTAAAAATAAGCCAATCCAAAGTGATGAATGACACAGTGATGATTCCTTATGGGTTTATTCAGCGCAGAAGTAGCAAACTCAAAACACTCCAACAGGCGAGTTTTAGTGGTTATGATGTTGCGTTAACGAACTTGAACCTTTAAACATTCTTAGCCAACCACATGGCCAAGCATGTTCCTGACATGCTTAAGGCATTCCCGCCATCCTTGGAGGTCAGATGTAATGAATGTCATTAATGCAGGAGTATTTAATGACATTACCTCAAAGTCGCTAATCTCTCGCTGAGCGAGCAATTCTTTATACCGATTGGTATTAGGAGGCGTGAACGTGGATTTTTGCTCGGCTTTCAAGCTAGGCTATTCAATTTTTAACAATTGCCTCTAGATCTGCACAGATGATACGACGGCTCTTTTAATTCGTAGCTTTCAACAGATAAACCAGCCATGTCGCTAAGCACAGTCTAAGAATTTAAAGGCTTTAAGAGTGCCATAATCGCTGCTAAGCACATGTCCATATCATGTAGAAGTGTTCAATCACTTAACTACTACAACTTGCACAAAAAAGACTTAAGCTATCGAAAAATAAACATAAATGAGGTATGGTGGCGAAGGAAAATCAATCGTTATTAGTCATAAAGTCGCGTAGCATCCAGGATAAGCTACTAGCTCATATTGAATTTTCATTTTCTTCATAAATTCAATTTTCAGCAACCATTCGCAACGAGAGCTCAGCTAAACATTAAAAACTAAAACAATGCTGCTAGGTAACTTGTTAAAGCTTGAAATTTGGCACTAAACATTCCTTAACAATAAAAGTAACTCATATGATACAAACCTCGGACCTTGTTAATTTTGTTCAAAAGTTATCTCCACTACAGCGTGTGGTAATTCAAGCGCATGATTACCCAGATCACGACGCTATCGCTTCAGCCTATGCCATGTCAGTGCTACTCAAAGAGCTAGGGATTGATTCTATTATTGTTTATAACGGCGAAATTGACCGTATATCATTATCTAATATGATTGAGTGGCTAAATATTCCAGTGAGTCATTGCAGCAAAGCTCAACTCACTACAATGGACAAAATTATTACCATTGATGGCTGTATTGGGGAAAGAAATGTCACCGACATGCCCGGTGAAGAAATAGCAGTCATTGACCACCATGTGGTTACCCCACCAAAGAATTTATGGTTTTGTGATGTCAGAGAAGAGTATGGGGCAACGGCAACAATAATGTTCGAGTACTTTCAGGCTTTCAACATTAGTATGCCCAAAGACGTTGCTACCGCCTTATTAGTCGGTCTTAAGATTGACACCGCACATATGACCCGAGGTGTGTGCTCAGCCGATCTAAAAGCCTTTGTGATGTTCAATCAACAAGCAGATTTGGCATTAGTTAATAAAATCTGCCGCAATGAAATCACCTATTCTGAGCTTAAATTATTTGAGCACGTATGTCAGTCGGTAGAACAAACCGAAGGCGTCGGCTTAGCTACAGTGTCTATAGATTGCCCTAAAAACATGTTAGGGATTTTAGGAGACTTTCTGCTAACAGTTAACGAACTGGACGTTGTAGTCGTCGCGCAGTCCAGCCAACGCGGCATTCAGCTCTCTCTGCGCTCAGAATGCCAATATGTTGATGTTGCCAAAGTGATGAGAGAACAATTGAACATCAAAAACTTTGGTTTTGGTGGGGGCCATTCGCACATGGCTGGTGGCGTCGTGTTTAAAGAATTTCTTGATGAATTCATCGATGAAGAAGAGCTTCACCTATCTCCGATCATAGATTCGATTTTAGCTCTGAGAAGCTTCTAGTAAAGCCAGAGAGTGAAAACAGCAATGTTGCACTCATGCTTATCACAAAATGTGCTACAACGAAAAAAGCCCCATCTTTGATGAGGCTTTCGTCTTTGTATTACCGGAGCGGACGAGACTCGAACTCATGTGCTTTCTGCACAGGAAACAGACCGCTTTCTATTACAAGGTAACTAACCGACTGAACTACTGGACTACTGCTTAGTAGTTCAGTAGTAAATGGTTAGTCGCTTTAAAAGAGACAAAATGTAAACGAAAAAAGCCTCATCTTTCGATGAGGCTTTCGTCTTTTATTGGCGGAACGGTACGAGACTCGAACTCGCGACCCCCGGCGTGACAGGCCGGTATTCTAACCAACTGAACTACCGCTCCAAAACTCTTTATAAAAACTAACAATCTTAGTTTTTATTCTATTTGCTATGTCACTAACAAATAGCTTAAATTTGGTACTTGATTGGCGGAACGGACGAGACTCGAACTCGCGACCCCCGGCGTGACAGGCCGGTATTCTAACCAACTGAACTACCGCTCCACATCAAGTGCGATGAATAATACGTAGACTGTTAAACTCCGTCAATAAGTTTTTGCAGCAAATATTATCAACCAGGTAAAAAATACACAATTTTGATGTTTAACGTACAACAATCGCGATTTATGGTTTAGTTTCCAGCTTTAGGGTCATCAAAATCTTCCGGCATCATCAGATCAATCTCATCAAGCTCCATGGTTATCTCCTGCTGACGGGACTCTTTATCTATTCTTGCTTGGGTTGCAGCGAGTGCTTTTTTCAAGTTACTGCGTTTACGAACAAACAGTAAAATCAAAATACCCAGAATAAGTAAAACCGTATTGATAGTAATCAACCAAAATATTGCATCTTGTTTTGCCGAGTCTTCTGCCTGCTTGGCTTGCAACTCTGCCTTGGCTGCGAGTTCCTCTTTTGAGGGGGGGGGCTCTGGTGGTTTAACAAAATTAAAAAACAGCTCAGGCAAAGTTAAATAGATCTCCCGCCCTGCTTTAGTGGTGCTCACTGCCGTTAACTTGATTCGGTAACTACCAAAATCATTCACAGGTTTTAACTGAAACCGACTATCAGCTTCAGTTATATCTGAAATTGATTCTAATAATCGCATTCCAGCAGGCCCCATAATTTCTGCTTCAATGTGCGTCTGTGATAACAGCAATTCATTATCATCGACAGTTAGGTGCAGATCCCATCGCCCTGCTTGTGCATTTTCAGGCGCGACAATCTCCACATTAATAGGTCGAGTAGACAAGGTAAATGCTTCAGAATATTGACGCTCAAGCACGGCGTTCTTAGCATCTACCTGTAAGGTATAACCGCCCCAAGCTTGGGTTAGGTTTATTTTACTGGTAAACACACCGTCATCAGGCGTTTCATCAAGCTTTTCACCATTATCTCGATAGTTACCTACCATAAAACTGCCTGCCGCAAAGTTTTCATCACTAGGATTGTTGTCGCTGATAAATTTCGCCGTCCAGCTCATCAGATAATCTAAGCCTGGTAGGCGGACCTTTTCGTCATCACCTATCAAACGAGTCGTTAACTTTAGTCGTTCACCTTGGTAGAGCGGTTGCGGGATAGGATCGACATCGATTGAAAGTTTGGAGATTTTATCAATAACAGATCCTTCTACCACCCTCCCAATAAGCTGCCAAGGACCTGGCATGGGATTTTCAATGGTGATCATATCGCCGGTCAATCCATCCATCCACTTTACAGATTCAGGATGGCGACTGGCGTACCATTTGCTGCCATCAGGCTGAACCACAATAACAGGTGCGCTGCCGTACTCGCGTTGAATAAGCAATGTGACACTATCGACCATATGATCAATTCTAAAGCGATTTTTCAATTCAGAAGCTTGAGATGACAGGATCACGTCAGCAATGGCGATACGGCTTAGCAAGAGCCCAATAAGTATCGCCGTCACACATGTTGTTACGCGTTTAATCATAGATAAAAATCTATCCTCGCCAGATACACTGCCCAGATTTAGCGACTAAGTCGAGTCGCTCTTCATGTCTAGTTAGTTCATCGGCCGATGCGCTGATCACTTTAAGTTTTGCTCGATCTTTCGGGAGCCGATTTATCCCCCCTCCCTCTTGACCCGCTTTTTCACTTGATAGATTAAACTTAGTTTGCCCACCCGTCATGATGAGGTAAACGTCAGCTAAGATCTCGGCATCGAGTAATGCGCCGTGAAGATCGCGGCGAGAGTTATCAATGCCGTAACGTTTACACAAGGCATCGAGGTTATTTTTCTGTCCTGGATGAAGATACTTAGCGATGGCCAGAGAATCGAGTATTTGACATATCTCAGCAGTCTTCGGCCCTATAGGCTGCAACATCGAAAATTCATGATCCATAAAGCTAACGTCAAAGTTTGCGTTATGTGCCACAATTTCTGCGCCATCAATAAACTCAATAAAACTTTGCGCGATTTGATGAAACTTAGGTTTGTCAGCGACAAATTCATTGGTGATCCCATGAACTTCAATCGCTTCTTCATCAATCGGCTGCAACGGATTGATATATTCGTGGTAATGACGCCCAGTTAGCTTGCGATTTACCACTTCAACACAACCAATCTCAATAATTCGATGGCCAAGATAGATAGGGCCACTAGATTGGTTCATACCAGTGGTTTCGGTATCGAGAATAATTTGGCGTTTAGCGCTTGAAATAATGTTCATGTGAATTAATGCATTTCTCAGTTAAATTTTTGGGTATACTCGCCCAGCACTTTAGCTATGGTACCAACTTGATGACTGGACTGAAACAGATCTCTATCTTTACCGACGGTTCTTGCTTAGGAAACCCTGGACCTGGGGGCTACGGCATTGTAATGAAGTACAAAAAACATACTCATGAACTCGCTGGTGGTTTTGCATTGACCACCAATAACCGCATGGAGATGCTCGCTCCCATTGTGGCATTAGAGGCATTAAAAGTCCCTTGCCAAGTGATATTAACTAGCGATAGTCAATATATGCGCCAGGGGATCACGCAATGGATCCATGGCTGGAAACGCAATGGCTGGGTGACATCCACCAAGCAAGCGGTAAAAAATGTCGATTTATGGCACGTCTTGATGCCGTTTCGCAGTTGCACCAAATTGATTGGCGCTGGGTTAAAGGCCATGCAGGGCATATTGAGAACGAACGTTGTGATGACTTGGCACGCCAAGCTGCAGAGAAAAAGCCGACTCAAGAAGACAGCGGCTATCTCGCACAACAAGCTTAATTTGGTATAAGTTTAACTAGCTATCGGTGTTTAAAAAATCTTGGCAAAAAGCAATGAACGCCGCACCGATAGCGGTAAAGTTTCGACTCTTATGGTGAATTCGGTAGAACTTTCGTTCAAGCAGTAAACCTTCTACATTAATGACAGCCAGTTCTTTACGACTGAGCTCTTTCTCTAGCGTTAACTCTGACAACACCCCTAAACCGGCTCCCTGTTTAACGGCTTGTTTAATGGCGTCAGGGGTTGAGAAGCGAAACTTCTCTTGCGGCTGCATATCGAGCATGTTGGCGGCATTAACAAAATAATCTCTCGTGCCAGAGCCCTCTTCTCTCATGACCCAAGGTTGACCCGTCAATGCTTTAGGGCTTACTGTTTTGCCCGCTAGTGGATGTGCTGGATGACAGAAAATAAGTAAACGGTCTTTGTGCCACGCTTCAACAGCAATGCGGCTATCGAGGCATTGCCCTTCAATAAAACCCATTTCACTTCTAAAGTCGAGCACAGCATTAATGACCGCTTGGCTGTTATCAATGTCAACATTGACCAGTGTATTGGTATGCTGCTGACAAAATGCCACTGCGCTTTTCGCCAATAGGTAGTTGCCTATGGTGGAGCTGGCGCTCACATTTAGATCCCCACCGAGCTCACTGCCTGCTGGCGAAAACGCATGTTCTATTTGAGCTATTTTTTGCAATGCATCAGTCGCAAGTGGTAACAACATACTGCCTTGGGAATTCAACCGCAGGCGATTGCCAATTCGCTCAAATAAGCGAGCATCAAGCTGCTTCTCGAGTTCTGAAAGCGCCATCGAAGCAGCTGGAGATGACAGGTTAACCATTTCAGCAGCTTTTGCCACTTGCCCGCTGCGAGCGACGGCTTCAAAGATGGCAAGTTGTTTTAAGGTAATACGCATTAATAGTTTAAACCCATTATTTTGAAGATTGAGAAGTATGTCCGGTGCGCCCTGCTGTTGGCGCCGTTGACCAATTCGGCTGTTTAACTTTGCGCTTGGCTCGAACTGGGGTCAGCGGAGTTTCAAGCTTTCTTGCCACCAACACATAAACACTACCACTACTGGGCAACCACGACTTTAACGCGTGAGACCAAATACTGTCTGTTTTTAAATCCTTTAGCAGATGATGATGTAACAAGCGCTCATCCGCTACCACTTGGTAACCCAAAAGCCCTAACCAATCTTTAACTCGCGACGGCATAAAGAAGCGACCATTCCAAGGGATCTCTTGCTGGTATTTTGGCAGCATTTTTCCGATAAACATCGGGCTCAACGGATTAAAGCCAGCAATAATAAGGTGGCCACCGGAGATCAACACTCGGTCAACCTCTCGCAGCAAACGATAGGGATCTGTTTCAAACTCCAGTAAAAAGTTCATGACTACGGCATCGACACTGGCGTTTTGGATCGGCAGCTGACTGTAATCGGCCAGTATATCAGCCTCAGGTTCATCGAATAAAGAGTAGTGACAACTGACTCCTACGCCCGTTTTATCAACCTTTGCGCTCAATGGTCCAAGGCTTAACATGTAATAACCAAATACTCGCGGCCACCACGAAAACATCACTTCTTCAATACTTTCGCGGATCACCGGGCCATTTGGTAATTCTGACCAATGATAAGGTTTTAGTGGAACCCCTGAATGAGTCAATGCTTTCTCCTAAGTTGCTGATGCTCTACTTTAATAACGAAAGCCATGTACAAACAATAGCTATTCTAAGTAAACTTGTTTTAGCGCTCAAATTATTAGGACTGATTATGTTAACTGTCACACCATTACCTGCCTTTGATGATAACTATATATGGGCAATTCAAACTTCAAACATTAATGGTGCATATGTTGTCGATCCTGGTGATGCCGATGTGGTGATTCAGTTCTTGAGCGATAAACAGATCCCACTTCTAGGGGTATTGATCACTCATCACCACCATGATCACACGGGTGGTATCGCCAAGCTCCTAAGCTATTATGGCAGCAATATCCCAGTTTATGGACCCGCTGCGGAAAATATTGAAGGGGTTAATAACCCGCTACAAGCTTGTGCAAGCTTAACACTACAAAGCATTGACCTAAAAGCAGAAGTGATTGAAGTACCAGGACACACTTTAGGCCATATTGCCTATGTTATAGAAGATGCGCTTTTTTGCGGCGATACGCTTTTCAGCGCTGGCTGTGGTCGTTTATTTGAGGGAACACCGCAGCAAATGCTCACATCGTTAACACGACTAGCGCAGGTTGGAGATGATAAAAAAGTCTATTGTACCCATGAATACACGTTAGCAAATCTTCGCTTTGCTAATCGCGCAGACCCTAGCAACGTACAACTTCAACTATACATTCGCCATGCCGAGCAACTAAGAGCAAGTAATACACCGACTTTGCCGTCGTCAATAGCTCTCGAGAAAGCGATAAACCCTTTCTTACGTAGCAGTAGCAAAGAAATCAAACAATCTTTAACTGAGCAATACCAACAACCTATAAACGATGCTGTGAAATGCTTTGCACTTCTGCGTCAATGGAAAGACAATTTCTAAAAAATACTCTACAATGTCTCGCTAATCCAGTGCCACTAAGCCAGATAAAATCTGGTTTTTTTGGGCCTAAATAAAGGACACACATTTTAGATGCGCGTACCCATTTTACTTGTCGCAGGGGGGATTGCCCTGCTGACTGGTTGCCAAAACTTAAGCAGCCAAACGACTTCAGAAGGACCTAAGGCAACACCTGTTGTCGCAGAAAAAGTCACCAAAGACCCCGTTAAGCCCGAAGTCGCCGAAGTTGTCGAGGTGACTGATATTTGGGAGCGCATTCGTCTAGAACTTAAGATGGATGTTCCAGACGAAAAGTTGGTTAGACAGTACCGAGATTGGTATATCAAGCATCCGCAACATCTAATACGTGTTTCAGAGCGTGCTACGCCTTTCATGTACTTAATTGTCGAAGAAATAGAGAAACGTAACTTGCCAATAGAACTGGCATTATTACCAATTGTAGAAAGCGCATTTGACCCATTTGCTTACTCACATGGTGCTGCATCAGGTTTATGGCAATTTACCTCACCGATGGCACGTCACTTTGGCCTGCAGATGAACTGGTGGTATGACGGCCGCAGAGACGTACCTGCAGCAACCGTTGCAGCACTCGATATGCTTGAATATTTATACGACAAAACCGGCGACAACTGGTTATATGCGATTGCAGCTTATAATACCGGCGAAGGTCGTGTCATTAATGCTGCTAAGCGAAATAAACGTAAAGGCATACCGACTGATTTTTGGCACCTAAACCTGCCGCGTGAAACCGAACGCTATGTACCACAGCTTTTGGCGCTCGCTGATGTGATCAAAAATGCCGATAAATACGGTATTACGCTAACGCCAATCAGCAACGAGCCTCAAATTGAAGTGATAGACATCGGTAGCCAAATTGATCTTGCCTTAGCCGCTGATATTGCCGGTATGACTACATCAGAATTGCATAAACTTAACCCTGGCTTTAACCGCTGGGCGACAGCACCTGATGGGCCTCACAACTTAGTGCTACCAGTTGAGAAGGCATCTGCGTTCAAAATAGCGCTTAACGACACTCAAAAGAGTGAAAGACTTAACTGGGAACGTTATAAAATTAAGTCTGGCGACAGTTTAGGCCTAATTGCTAAACGCTATCGTACAACCGTATCTGCGTTAAAGTCGGTCAATGATATTAATGGCAATACCATTGTTGCGGGTAAATTCCTGCTTATTCCCGTTGCAGCGAAGAATTTAGATGAATACCTACTTTCAGCCGACCAACGTAAAAACCGTAAGCAGAATAAGACTCGCGGTCAGCAGAAGCTTACCTACACGGTTAAGTCTGGTGATTCATTCTGGAAAATTGCTAAGCAGCACAAAGTCAAAACCTCTCAGCTTGCAAGCTGGAATAGCATGGCACCTAAAGATCCATTGCAGATCGGACAAAAGTTAGTCATTTGGACTGGTAACAGTACTGCTAGCAATCAAGGATTAAAGGAAGTGATGCGTACCGTTAATTACAAAGTACGTAGCGGTGACTCTCTCGCCAGAATAGCCAGCAAATTCAATGTTAAGGTCAGCGATCTTGTTCGTTGGAATAAACTGGAGAAAAGTAAATATATTCAGCCAGGGCAAACACTTAAACTTTATGTTGATATGACTAAGGTAAGGGCTTAAATTTCTCTTTCAGTGTTTATCGTTACTGAAGTAAAATAATAATGCCGACAAGTTAATCTTGTCGGCATTATTATTTATCGCCAGCAATCACTCAACATCTTTCATTGGCCAGATAACGATGTGATCTTCAATGTCACGGATTTTGGTTTCACAAGTGACTTTACCCGCCACCGACATCCCAGCTTCAATCATCGCCTCTTTAGAGCCAGTCTTAAGAGGATGCCAACTTGGTAAGCCTCGCCCTTCATTTAACCTTCTGTATGAACAGCTATCCGGTAACCAAGTTAGCATCGCTAAGTTATCCATAGTCACCTTTGTGCAGGTAGGCACAAAACTAAAGCGCTGCTCATAGCTCTTACAATGACCCTGTTTAGCATCTAGTAACAAACAGGCTGCGTTGGTGTAGTAAAGCTCTTCAGTTTCATCATCAATCAACTTGTTGAGGCAACACTTACCACATCCATCACACAAAGACTCCCACTCAGTAGTGTTCATCTCTGCTAATATTTTTTCATTCCAAAATGCCATGCTAAAACTTACAACTCGGTTCGACTTAAAGAAACGCTATTGTACACCAGCCACCGCTCTCGTTGCACCTGTGTTCAGTTGGAATGGCTGTGAGAATCACAGTTATTGCAGGCTTGAAGGAAAAATATGACTAATACCAATTGCATTAAGTATTTGACCATTTCAGAGCCCCTCAGCCTTTTCAATTCAAAGCGCATTGGTAAAGAAATGGTTATTCCCTTTTAAGCCAATGCAAAGCAGAAGTGGAAAGACTGAAGGGCTCACGTAGTGCGGCTGAGGTTAAACAACTTGGCAAACGTTGTATGCTTCGCTATGGGATTTGGAGGTAGAGCGAAGCAGGATGCCAGAGCCGAGAATAACTATTCGCTCAAATCCCACTACTTGCCTACAACGTTTTGACTTCCCGCTGAATGGTCAAACTTTTAATGCAATTGGTATAAACAGCACTGATGGCTAAACATAAAAATAGCGGCTAATTAGCCGCTATTAATGACAGTTAACGCTGGAGTATTGAGGTTAGCTGATCGGTGGATATTTGATTCTTTCTGATAGATAAGCAACTGAAATAGCAAAGTAATTCGACTTATTCCAGCGCAGTAACCCACGGTAGTTATCGTATACTAAGTACTTACGACCTTGTTCGCCATCCGGCATCACCATAGAGATCATCATATCATCTCGATTAGGTAGATCGTTGCCATTAAAGCGTCTAACCCCCAGTGCTTGCCATTGTGAAAAGGTCTTTTTAACTGCTAAATTGGCGAGTTTTGCGTCAAAGTCAGTAGGCGTTTTAACCTGTCGGCCCCAAGTTTCAGACTCTTTCCAACCTGCTTGCTGTAGATAGTAAGCCGCAGACGCGAACGCATCGCTGCTATTATTCCAAATATCTTTTTTACCATCGCCATCGCCATCCTGAGCATAGGCTAGAAATGAGGTTGGCATAAACTGAGTTTGCCCCATCGCACCAGCCCATGAACCTTTCATCTCTTCAAAGGTAAATTGTTGCTCTTCAGCTATTTTCAACGCTGCGAAAAACTCCTTTTTAAAGAAATCTTCACGACGTCCTTCATAAGCTAATGAAGCTGTTACTGATAATACTGGATAACTGCCGGTAAGTTTGCCAAAGTTTGACTCTACGCCCCATAAAGCAACAATAAAACGCGGCTGCACCCCGTATAACTCACCAATCCTCTCAAGTTCTACCTGATGAGTTTTGAATAGGTTACGCGCTTTTTCAACTTTCCAGTCAGGCACGACTCTCGGTAGGTAAGTTTCAAGAGTCAATTTCGTTTCAGGCTGTGCTTTGTCTGAAGCAACAGCCTTTTTGAACATTTTAATTTTGGGAAAAACATCATTGATGGTCTGCTCTTTCACGCCTTGCTCTACAGCTTCAAGCTTCAGTTGAGTGACATACTCGCTAAAACTGCCTTTGCTTGCACTCGTTGCATCACTTGCTATCGCATTAAAAGAGAGCACTAACCCGCAGGTTAATGTCAAAGCTTGCTTACTCAGTAGCATAAATATTCCCTTACCCCAAAATTAAATGCTGTTATTCGGGGTTAAAACCAATGTCTTTCTTATGTTGTTCTAACAAATTAACCACAGGTGGCGGTAACTGTAAATAAAATCCTTTATCCTTCAGTTCAGCTTTAACCTTTTTGATATCAGCAAAACCAAGGTGATCACGCTTATCAATTGGTAGCATCATCACCAATTGCGGCTCACCGAACATTGCCATCAATGCCTCAGGAACTCGTTCAAATTCATTACGTTTTTCAACAAAAAGATAGCTATCCGCTTTTCTTAAACTTTTATACACAGCACAGATCATATACGACTCAATTTCCAGACTATTCAACTTGCCAGCTTATGCGGCACACTATAACATGGACTGTTAGGAATATACCCGTTCTGCCCGAAAATGCTGGGTTTGGCGGTAATTTAATGGATATCAGCGTAGCGCTGAATTTTTCTAGAGAGTCATACAGGAATGCAAACACCCAGCCTCGAATTAAAAGGCTCCTCTTTTACTCTTTCTGTTCTGCATATTAATAGCCAGGATATGGCGGTTATAGCAGCGGAATTAGACAGTAAACTTGCGATTGCACCTCAGTTTTTTCTTGGTGCGCCTTTAGTGGTTAATTTAAGTGCGATTAAAGCCAGTGACTTCGATCTTTTAGGTTTAAAAGAGATTTTAACCAGTCGCCAACTTATTATTGTTGGTATCACCAGCGCATTGCCTGTAATTAATGATATGGCCAAGTCAATTGGTTTAGCCATTGTTAAATCGGGAAAAGCGGCGACTAACCAACCTCAAATGCCAAAAACCACTAAAATCGTCAAACAAAACGTACGTTCTGGTCAGCAAATTTATGCGAAAAACGGCGATCTGATCGTCATAGGCGCAGTAGGCAATGGCGCCGAAGTTATCGCCGATGGCAGTATCCATGTCTATGGCGCATTGCGCGGCAAAGCGATGGCTGGCGCAGCTGGTGATAGGAATGCTGTGATAGTGGCACAAAAAATTGAAGCTGAACTGGTATCGATTGCTGGTCAATACTGGTTAACTGAACATCTTCAGCAAAACGAAGCCGCACAGAGTGGTTGTATTCGCCTAGAGGGCGATTCGCTTACGGTTGAATCATTGCCTCTGTAAGAGCGCAAATAAAAAGGAATAATAAATGGCGCAAATTATTGTTGTCACGTCTGGAAAAGGCGGTGTGGGGAAAACAACCTCAAGTGCAGCTATTGCAACTGGTCTCGCATTAAAAGGCCATAAAACCGTAGTGATTGATTTTGATATCGGCCTACGTAATCTCGATTTAATTATGGGTTGTGAGCGACGTGTCGTTTATGATTTTGTCAATGTCATTAATGGTGAGGCAAACTTAAACCAAGCACTGATTAAAGACAAACGATGCCCTAAGTTATTTGTATTACCTGCTTCGCAAACTCGCGATAAAGATGCCTTAACCAAAGAAGGGGTCGGAACGGTACTCGATAACTTGGCAAAGGATTTCGAATACATTATTTGTGATTCACCTGCTGGTATTGAAACGGGCGCAATGATGGCACTCTACTTTGCCGATGTCGCCATTGTGACGACTAACCCTGAGGTCAGTTCTGTCCGCGATTCAGACCGTATTTTAGGTATGCTACAAAGCAAGTCTAAGCGTGCGGAAGAAGGTCTTGAGCCAGTGAAAGAGTTTCTTTTGCTTACCCGTTACTCACCTGCCCGCGTAACAACCGGTGAAATGCTTAGCGTAGGTGATGTGGAAGAGATCCTGGCTATTCCGCTGTTGGGCGTTATTCCTGAGTCACAAGCAGTACTTAAAGCATCAAACTCTGGTGTACCTGTTATTATTGATAATGAGAGCGACGCGGGGATGGCTTATAGCGATGCCGTCGAACGTTTACTGGGTGCAGAACTGCCTTTCCGGTTCCTTACGGAAGAGAAGAAAGGTTTCTTAAAACGAATTTTTGGTAGCTAATTATGTCATTACTTGATTATTTTAAAACGAAGAAGAAACCGAGTACTGCTGCAACAGCCAAAGAACGTTTGCAGATCATTGTCGCTCATCAACGTGGCGAGAGAGATGCCCCCGATTATTTTCCGCAGATGAAGCAAGAGATCATTGAGGTCATTCGTAAATATGTCAAAGTGGGCGCAGACCAAGTATCTGTGCAACTTGATCAGAATGACGATAACCTATCAGTACTTGAGCTTAATGTGACTTTGCCTGAGCAGAGCTAACTTTAAATGACTGTTTAAGTCAAAACACCCGCATTTCGCGGGTGTTTCTATTTCAACGACTAATGATTCTTAGCTCTTAAAGCTTAAGCTCATTAAGCGCCTCACTGACAATACCTTTACGCCAACCATTGAGTATTAAAGGTATCTCTCCGGTTTTACCGTCCCATACCCATTGTAGATATTCATGGATTAGTTTTTTTGAACCTAACAGTTCAATCGGTACATTCTGCGCTTCAGCTTGCTCTGCAATACACTGTTTAATGCTTTTGAAAGCCGCCTTATAGCCTGTTTTAAGCGCCAGCACATCCAATGGTTTTGGTAGCTCTTCAAAACTGACATTAGCGATTATTTTAACAAGCTCTTTGCCGTGAATACGCTTCTCTTGCTCGGTAAGCTCCGTAAGTTTATACAGATCATTACTGTTTTTCGGCATCTTCTTCGCAAGTGCAATCAAAGCATGATCTTTGACGACAAATCCAAGAGCTAAATCTTTTATTAGCGCACGTTTAAGGCGCCATTTAGCTAACGCTTTTAACACCGCTAACTGTCGCGGCAATAACTGGAAAGCATTTTTGACCTTTAGATAAGCAACTTCTGGATCCGGCGCATCTAGACGACCTTGTGTCATCCTCTCACCGTCTTCATAAACCCAATCTAACCTTCCCTGTGACTCAAGCTTGTCAACCAGTTGAGGGTATAGCTCGTACAGATAGTAAACATCGTTTGCGGCGTAATTTAACTGCGCTTCGCTCAGTGGTCGTTTCAGCCAGTCGGTGCGAGACTCGCCCTTATCCAGCGTTATATCCAGAGTTTGTTCAACTAACTTTGCATAACCTAGCCCGTAGCCCATGCCACAAAGGCCTGCGGCAATTTGGCTATCAAACAGTTTATTGGGCTGACAAGCTCCATTCTTTGCAAAAACTTCTAAGTCTTCACTGCATGAATGGAGTAGCTTAATGATGCTGCTATCGGTTAATAAAGCCCAAAATAAGCTTAGATTGGTCACTGCGAGTGGATCGATCAGCGCGAGGGTTTTACCGTCGTAAGCTTGAATAAGCCCTAGGCGAGCGTAATAAGTACGAGTTCTGACAAATTCAGTGTCAATCACCAGTAATTTGGCTTCACGGTATTGCGCTACTAGCGCCGCTAAACTGGTATCATCGTCAATATATTGAAACGCTAACAAAGTCTTCTCCAAAATCCTGAAATAAGCTTAACTCGACCAAATAATGCAAAAACCGGCATACGCCGGCTTTAGTCTATAAAAAGTGGCAACTACCACTCTTCTATGAAAGAACTAATCGCAGTTAATCGCTCTTAGCTTCATCTCTCAATTCACGGCGTAGAATTTTACCTACGTTCGTTTTTGGCAGTTCATCTCTAAATTCTACCAGCTTAGGGATTTTATATCCCGTCAAATGTTCACGGCAGTGCTTGATAATATCCTCTTTGGTTAAAGATTTATCATTTGCTACCACAAATACTTTGACCAGCTCACCCGAAACCTCATGAGGCACACCAACGGCCGCCACTTCGATAACTTTTGGATGCAATGCTACAACCTCTTCAACTTCGTTCGGGAAAACGTTGAAGCCGGAAACCAAAATCATGTCTTTCTTACGATCAACAATAAAGAAATAACCCTTATCATCCATGTAACCAATATCGCCTGTCGCTAAGTAACCGTTTTTATCGATAACATTTGCGGTTTCTTCCGGTCGATTCCAGTAACCCACCATCACCTGTGGACCTTTAGCAAATAGCTCTCCAGTCTCACCTTGAGCAAGCACCTTACCCTCTTCATCTCTGACTTGAATATCCGTATTGGCAACAGGGAATCCGATCGATCCATTATAACCCTCTAAATTATAAGGGCAGCATGTTACTAGTGGTGATGCTTCGGTAAGACCATAGCCCTCTAATAAACGCGTTTTAGTGATCCCTTGCCATTTATCAGCTACTGCACGTTGCACGGCCATTCCGCCACCAATAGACAGTTTAAGATCAGTGAAATCTAGCTTAGTAAACTCTTCAGAGTTAACTAATGCATTAAATAAGGTGTTGACACCAGTTAATGCAGTAAATGGATGCTTTTCTAGCTCACTAATAAATGCAGGTAGATCTCTTGGGTTCGTTATAAGCAGGTTGTTGGCGCCTTTATGCAAGAACAACAAACAGTTAACCGTCAAGGCAAAAATATGATATAGCGGCAGTGCGGTCACAACAAACTCTTTACCGTTGATCAGCAGCGAGCCATAGGCGGCATCAGCTTGCAGTAAATTACTCACCACGTTGCCGTGACTAAGCATAGCCCCTTTCGATACACCTGTTGTACCACCTGTGTACTGTAAGAAAGCTAAATCATCTTTTTTGACGACGGGTTTAACATATTGCATACGTCGCCCTTTCGATAACGCCTTCCGCATCGAAATAGCTTGTGGAAGATGGTATTTAGGCACCATCTTTTTGATATATTTAACGACAAAGTTAACTACTGTGCGTTTAGGGGCGCTTAATAAGTCACCCAAGCCGGTTAAAATAACGCTTTCAACAGGGGTCTCTGCCACGACTTTATCTAATGTGTGGGCAAAATTAGACACTACCACAATCGCTTTGGCACCAGAGTCTGTCAATTGGTGCTTAAGCTCTCTGGGTGTGTATAGCGGATTAACATTAACCACAACCATGCCTGCGCGCAATATACCAAACAGTGCAATTGGATATTGCAATAAATTTGGCATCATAATGGCAACACGGTCGCCTTTATTCAGCTTCAACTCATTTTGCAAGTATGCAGCAAATGCACGGCTTCGCTCTTCTAGTTTGCGATAGGTTAACGTTGCTCCCATATTCACAAATGCAGGTTGATCAGCATATTTAGAAACCGATGTTTCAAATAGATCCACTAACGAAGCATATTGCTCTACATTTATTTCAGAAGGCACATCGTCTGGCAGGTTATTAATCCAAAGTTGATCCACAAAAATCTCCTAATATTTCCACCTAAGGGAAACAATACCTCAACGGTCGTTTGCAGCTTGCCAATAAACAAGCTAAACACTGTCAAATCTTTATATTTATAAGAAACGCCAATAAATCATACAAGCGTTTAAATTTTGATTATCATCACATATATGTAACGAAAAACCTAGCCCCTTTTTCAGCCTTTGGCTTTAAGGAATCTATCTATCGAAAATGAAACCGCTTTCGCACTACCCATGTGAAGATGATGATCTCCCTCAACTTCCTCGACTTCAAGCTGATTAAACCAACATTGTGCGATTGGAATTGCACTGCTAAGTTGAGAGAATCCTTGGCTACCCAGAATCAACAATGTGTCGACCTCATGGGCCTGCATTAACGCATCAACTTGGGAATAAGCAAGTCTCAATGGGGAATCTAATTTCAAGCGGGGATCACTGCGCCAGCTTACTCCAGAATCGAGTTTTTTCATATTGCGTTGAGTTAGAATTTCGCACCATGCCACATCTAACGCAGTAAGTTTATGACGAGCATTGACAGCGACGGAAATATCTCGATAAACATTGTTGCTTTTAGCCTCAACTTGCAGATAACGTCGGTGAGACTTAAAGCTGTTGTTAAGACGTTGCCTCACTTTGCTCTCCTTTTCATAAAGAGGCGACAAAGCCTCGATTAAAATCAAGGTCGTTACCCTTTCAGGGAATGCAGCCGTATAAGCAGATGCAATAATACCTCCTAAAGAGTGACCTAATATGGCTGTAGGCTGTTGATGTGTAGGCAGCGCTGTTAACAGCGCATCCAAGTCATAGAGGTAATCAATCCAGTGCAGTGGATATTTGCCTGGACGATGCTCAGATAAACCATGACCGGGCCAGTCAATTGCCATAATTTGATAGTCAGTTAAATACTGACTTAAAGGTAGAAAACTATTGGCGTTGTCTAACCAACCATGCAACGCCAATATTAATGGTTTGTCCTGAGAACCCCATAGTTTTGCAGCTAATTGGATATGGGGTAATTGAATCGTTATCTCTTTTGCTTGCTCACAGGACTTGTCCATATTGCCTATTATTTTTTGATAAATTTCAGCGTCATTCTATCGCTTTCACCAATTGCGAGATACTTTTCTTTGTCTTGATCATCAAGCGCTAAACGCGGTGGCAAAGTCCAAACACCTTTAGGGTAATCTTTAGTATCTTTGGCATTTGCATTAATCTCTGAGCTTTCAACAAAGGTAAAGCCCGCTTTTTCAGCCAGCTTTATCATCTGTGCTTGATCCATGTAACCAGTTTTGGGGTCCATACCAGGATTAGCTCGATGTTCCACGATACCAAATGTACCACCAGATTTAAGCACTTTATAAGCGGAATCAAATACAGGTTCTAAATAACCTTTCATTGCCCAGTTATGGAGATTTCTGAAAGTCAGTACGACGTCAGCACTGTTATCGTCGCCCATCGCGTAAAAGCTAGGTGGATCGAAAGTGACGGTAGAAGCGTTACCCAATTTAGCTTGATTATCCGCAATCCACTTTTCAAATTTTTTGCCCGCCTTGGCCCTGTAGCCATTGCGCTGCTTTTCATCATCGGGGTTAGCATTAAAGTTACCACCGATATAATGGCCCTTATTAGCAAGATACGGCGCTAATATTTCGGCATACCAACCTCCACCAGGCCATAACTCGATAACCGTATCAGTTGGCTGTACATCGAAAAATTCAATGGTCTCTTTGGGGTGTCGGTATTTATCACGGGCTGAATTTTGAGTTTGGCGAAAATCACTCGTTACAGCGTTATCTAGCGCAGCATTTTCGTGGACATGTGCATTTGCAGTAGCACTTAGTGTTGATAGGCCAAACGCGCCAGTAAGAATAAGGCTGGCGGCTAGGGTGTTCATTTTCATTCGATATCTCCATATAAAGGCTGGCATCAACCTAACAGTCAATAGGTTAAAATCCAAGCCTAAGAAACAGAGATTTACACTTTGTTATATTATTTAAGCTGGCGTTTTTCTGCTTGCCGGTCAACTCGACGCCAACATAGAAATAGCATAAATGCACTCGTTGCCAGCCAAACAAGCACCCAGAACCAAGCAGGGATCCAACTCTGCTGTGCAAGCATATTGGCATCACCCTGCCCTTGAAGGCCAAATAATACAGTAGGACTTGCCAATGCATTTAGAATAACCATTAAGCCCATAATGCGTAAACTGGTGGCTAAATATCGATTAAGATTAAGCTTTAACGGCATTAAAAATAGCAGTGCGAGCGACACAAGAATCGAAATAGTCAGTAAGTCTCTCGCCCAAAGCAAAGTCGTTAGGGTGACCCCCGCGCCTAACAGACCAAAGCTAAAACGGATCCCTTTCGGCCAGGTCGCAAATGTAAAAATTAGGTAGCCCCACAGTGCCGCGCCGAAATAACCAGCAAAGCCAATAGCTAATGGCCATCCGCCTTGACTAAAACAGAGTCCGGCCCCATTAGGAAACAGCTGAATATGACTAACCGCTCCACCGGTAAAAAGTGTCGCCAAACCATGTGATAGCTCATGAAAATAGCTCTCAAGCCATTTGAATGGTACACTCACAAACGGTAGTTTAGTGACTAAAAAAGCCACTAATAATTCGAGAAAAAATCTGCCTCTGCTAGGTGTACCAGATGAAGTTGCTGTCTTAGTCGGATTTGTGTCGCTAGCGAGCGTGCGCTCCAAATTGCTAGGCATAGGTATCAATGCCTACCATCTGTTGGATCTCTTCACGCTTTGCAGCATGTTGAGTGCTGAGATATTCAGCAACAGCGCCCCTCTGGCCTCGCGTTTCATTTTCATACTCTATATGGGCACCGAGCCTAGATTTAAGCGTTGCCGCATCTTCGTTATAGTCGTTAAATTGATAGGATTGTTGCGCTTGGATCGGCAATACTGGATCGGCGGCATCCACCAACACAGCGCTCGTCTGATTAGTTCCTATCGACTTATTGACTTCGATTTTGGAAGCGGTAAGTTGATTTGAATTAATTTGCATCCAATCGTCCTTAACTTATTAAGTCACTGTCTCATGCGTAATCGGCATAAGCTCAGATCATTCTTTTCCTGGTAACTTTTTCCAGGTCACGGTATCACGCAAATAGACAGGCTTAAGCTCGTCAACACTGGTGCTCAAGCCATTTAAATGTCCTTGTTGCGCTAATATCGCCATGTATTTAGCATCTGGAAATTTAGCAAGCTCACATACTGGAAGGCCACCAGCCATTTCCAATATCTGTGGATAGGCATCAAAACCAGTACCACAGGCGGTTATCGTTTGCGTTTCATCCAAGCTTAACACTATCGAATCTGGTGCGCTAACAACCTCTTCGTTCACTAATGTGGCAATGCCATCAACAGCAATAAATTGCCCCCAATAAACTTCTCCCATACGTGCATCAATAGCAGCTAAAACCTGTTGAGCTCCAGCTTCAATAGCAGCTTGTGCCATGGTAGCAAGGGTTGAGATGCCGATGACAGGAAGTGATTGTCCCAATGCTAAGCCTTGGGTGATACTAGTACAGATCCTGATGCCAGTGAAACTACCAGGGCCGCGACCATAAGCGATTAAGTCAACATCACTCAACTTGATATCAGCTTGAGATAACACCGACTTGACCATTGGCAATAACCTTTGGCTGTGCTCACGCGGTGCATCTGCTTGCTCGCAATACGCTTGACGATTATGGGTTAACGCAGCAGAGCAAGACTCCGTACATGTATCTAGAGCAAGTATGCTCAGCGAAGTTGCTTCTATGGACTGTTTTGTCATCTATTACTTACCAAACTCAAATTCAGGCACAACACGAAAGCTGTCATGTAAGCTCTCACGTATGTAGCTATTACTAGCTGTCGATATATTCAGTGTTAAACATATCAAATGCAGCTTAGTTAACGATAAAGAGCGGGGATTATACCTAACTCCCCCGCAGGCTTTAAGTAGAACTGCAAAATAGTTTTACTGCCAGCGACTGCAATCTAGCTTAAGCCAAAAAACAACCCTATTTTTGTCGCTAGAGTGCCTGTTACTTAGCTAACTCAATAAAAGCAGCGCTGTACATTTTCAGGTTGAGCATAAACTGCTCATAGGTGATAAATTCATTCTCGGTATGCCCAGTATACTCAACACCAGGCATAGCGGGACCAAAACTCAATGCGTTAGGAAATAGTTTGCTGTTTGTTGAACCACCAATTGCAACTGGTTGGGGATTTTTAACACCAGTAAAATGAGAGTAAACATCGAGCAGCGTATTAAGATGCGGCGCATCTTGCATCACCATAGGTTTTCCCCAGTAGGTTTCAATCTTTGCTAATCTAACTTGATGCTTTTCCTGCCAACGCTCCAGAGCTTCATAAGTTTGGCTGTCTAGTCGTTCTGGCGTCTTGCCTATCGGACGACGTAGATTAATCATGACTTGTGTGCCCTGCTTACCCGCTTTAACGATTGTAGGCGCTAAGCTCATCGGCCCCATAAAATCATCTTTATAAGCGATATCACCAAATTTCTCTGCATAAATCCCCATTCCAATCATTTCATGGATAAATTGTTGTGTGAGTGATGCGGTATTTTTCGGCCACTGATGGATAGCAAGCAGCTGCGCCAGATGAGTCACCGCATTAACACCGTCCTCAGGTGTTGAAGAATGGGCCGCTTTTCCATCAGCATAAATAACAACTGTCGAGCCATTTTGCTCAAAACGATATGTCATTCCTGACTGTGTTTTACTTGCTACCTTTAACTGCTGAATTAACCCCTTATCTGCAAAACTAATTTCTGCTTGAGCTTGTTGAGGCACTTGGCTACCAAAATAGCCACCTGAGAAGCGCTTAAGAGTAGCAGCCCCCTTATTAGCAGCTTCAACATCAACACTTGGGATCACAAATTCGATTTTGCTCCACCCCTTCTCAGCGGTCACTACTGGATATTCAGCATCGATTGTAATGTTGATATTGGCTGGAGTGTATGTCTTCAAAAAAGCTTTAAGCGGCTCCCAGTTGGACTCCTCCGCCATGTAAACCATCAGCTCTATTCGCTTATTTAACTTTATCTGCGAATCTTTAATCGATTTCATCGCATACATGGCTGTTACGATGGGACCTTTATCATCTTCGGTGCCGCGACCGATAAGCTTTCCAGGCTGGGATGTCATATCTAATTGATAAGGACTCTGTTGCCATAGTGCTGGGTTGGCTGGTTGCACATCTCCATGGGTGATGACACCCACTTTGTCATCTTGTTGCCCAAGTCCAATTAATATCACGTACCCATGGTCGACATAATCTAAGCCTAGTTTGTCGCTCAAACTTCTAAGCTCACGCTTAAATCCTATGAACTCTGGGTTGCTGTCCGGCGTTTGCCCATCAACGGCTACAGTATTGAACTGCACTAATGTCGCAAGACTAGCAACCATCTCATCAGCGTAATGCTCAACAGCATAATGTGCGACTTCGTCAGACTGGGTTCCAATAGCAATACAAGGAAGAGAAAATAGACCGATAAACAACAGGGTTAGACGTTTCATGGTTACCCATTTTATTATTATTTGTAAAAAACGAGCCCAGTTTGCCACAACTTTAACCTGTTAAGTTATAAAAAATGGCCATTCGAAACATTTGTTACAAACAATACGTTTTTTTAATAGATTTATCACTGCCAACCGTGATATTTAATGACGTTAACGTCAATGCAAAGATATTGATGATAATTAAAACAAGTAATAATTCGGGGATTTAAAATATGAAGGGATCAACCCTCAAGCCTTTAGTTGCAGCAATTGCAATTACTCTTTCTTTAGGCGCATGTAGCAGCGCAAATAACACAACCGATAGCCAAACAGCACCAAATGTCGTTGCTCAGCAAATTATTGAGAATAATGCGGGTAACCCTTTCTTTAAGCCATATGATACCTATTTTGGCATCCCAGATTTTTCTAAAATAAAGCCTGAACACTACCTGCCCGCTTTTAAAGCCGGTATTGCGCAGCATGAAGCCGAAATTCAAGCAATAATCGATAACCCTGATGCGCCAACATTTGCAAACACTATTGAAGCGATGGAGTTCTCAGGTGAGCTAACCACTAAAGTTGCTAGCGTTTTCTATAACTTAACAGGCGCAGATACTAACGAGCAGCTTCAAGCTATCTCGAAAGAAGTGTCACCAATGCTTTCTGCTGCTGGTGATGACGTATTGCTAAACGACGCACTATTTCAAAAAGTAAAAGCTGTCTACGACCAACGTGACTCACTTAACTTAAATGTTGCTCAAGCAAAACTATTGCAAGATACCTATAAATCTTTCACTCGTGGCGGTGCGAACTTAAGCGATGCAGACAAAACCAAACTGCGCGCACTCAACGAGCAAATCGGAAAACTAAGCCTAGAGTTTGGTGACAACCTACTGGCTGAAACCAATGCATTCGAATTGGTTATCGACACTAAAGCCGATTTAGCAGGCTTGCCAGAAGATGTGATCAGTGTTGCAGCGCAAACGGCGACAAAACGTGGCCATGAAGGTAAATGGGTGTTTACCACTTCACGCCCTTCAATCACGCCATTTTTAACTTATGCCGATAGCCGAGAACTGCGCGAAAAAATCTATAAAGGTTATGTTGAGCGCGGTAACAATAACAACGCACACGATAATAAAAAAATCCTTGCGAAAATGGCGGCATTACGTGCAGAACGTGCACAGCTAATGGGTTACAAAACGCACGCTCACTTTGTACTTGAAGAGCGCACAGCACAAACGCCTGAAAACGTATACGGCTTACTGAACAAGGTATGGCCTGCAGCGTTGGCACAAGCTGAAGCTGAAGTTGCCGATATGCAAGCGTTAATCGATGCCGAAGGCGGTGATTTTAAGCTGGCAGGCTGGGATTGGTGGTACTACTCAGACAAGATCCGGGTTGCTAAGTACAGCTTCAATGAGCAGCAAACACGCCCTTACTTCTCATTAGAAAACACCCTTAAAGGCGTATTCTATACAGCCAATCGCTTATTTGGCATTACAGTGAAAGAGCGTACTGACCTACCTAAGTACAACGATGAAGTGCGTACATGGGAAGTCTACGACAAAGATGGCGAGTTAATGGCAATCTTTATGGGTGACTATTACGTGCGCGATAGCAAACGTGGTGGTGCTTGGATGAACTCGTACCGTCAGCAGTACAACATGAACGGTGTTGAGTCTAAGCCAATCATTGTAAACGTTCTGAACTACCCTCGCCCAGTAGGCAACGAGCCTGCACTATTAACATTTGATGAAGCTAGCACCCTATTCCACGAATTTGGTCATGCGCTACATGGTATGTTGTCTGATGTTGAGTACCGCTCTCAAGCAGGCACTTCAGTACCACGCGACTACGTTGAGTTCCCATCACAAGTGATGGAAAACTGGATGACACAACCAGAAGTGTTGGCTCAGTTTGCTAAGCATTACAAAACAGGCGAAGTGATCCCACAAGAGCTAGTAAAGAAAATCCAAGCTGCAAGCAAGTTTAACCAAGGCTTCGCAACTGTAGAATATATGGCAGCTACTAAGCTTGATTTAGATTGGCATACAGTGACTGACTTCATGCCAAAAGATGCCGCTAAGTTTGAAGCAGAATCGCTTAACAAAATGGGATTGATCGGTGAGATTGCCCCACGTTACCGCAGCACTTACTTCTCGCACATTTTCTCTGGCGGCTATTCTGCAGGTTACTATAGCTACCTTTGGTCAGATATCTTAGGTGCTGATGCTTTTGAAGCGTTCAAAGAAAATGGTATTTTTGATAAAGCGACTGCTGATGCCTTTAGAGATAACGTCCTTTCTCAGGGCGGCAGTGAAGATCCGATGAAACTGTATAAACAGTTCCGTGGTAAAGAAGCGGGAATCGACCCATTGCTTCGCAGCCGTGGCTTGCTAGCTAAATAATTGGCGAAGTTAAATTTGGCTGGAACACCAACCAATTAGCTAAAGCTGAACAAGTCCGCAAACCGAATACTTGCAAAAGTATTCGGTTTTTTTATAGTAATACCGATCAATATAAGAATTTGATCAACTCAGAGCTGTTTTTGGCTAACTAATTCAAGGCGAATAACTGAAAGAATGGTTGTTCCCTTGTGAAGTTGTTCAACACTGAAATAGGCAGCCAAAAACGCTCCAGAATGGCGAGATTTAGAGCTTCTGATGCTGTGTTAACGAGCTTAATCGTAGCACAACTATGCCTTCACTCGTTGCAAACCAGATGGCCTAGCATATTCCTGACATGCTTAAGACATTCCCTCCATCCCTGGATGGTTAGATGTGGTGAGTGTCATTAATGCACGACTATATGGATATAGAAGGGAGAGTCACGCAGTAGCAGTTACCGAGAAGCATTTAATGACCTTGCCTCAGAGTCGCTAAACTCTCGCTGAGAGGCCAAATATTTATTCTGATTGGTATTAATGCATTCCACACAACAACTCTGTAACATTAATCTTATTTGCTTAAAAAGTTAATTCAATCATTTAAGGTCCACATTATGAACTTATCACTGAAACGCGTAGCCAAAATGCTAAGTTACAGCGCCTTACTTGCTGTTGCACTAACCACCAATAGTGCGACAGCCAATAATAGATTTAAAGATGTACAGATTAAACCAATCAAGCTAAGCGACAGTGTTTACATGTTTATTGGTGCAGGCGGCAATATTGGTGTTTCAGTCGGTAACGATGGTTTGTTGATGATTGATGACCAATTTGCTCCACTCGCCGATAAAATATCAGCGGCGTTAAATGAGATCCAAGCAGGTAGCCCAAAGTTCATTATCAATACTCATTATCATGGTGATCATACAGGTGGTAATGCCCACTTTGGCAGCGCTGGTACGATTATGGCCCACCATAATGTGCTTAAACGCCTAGCATCAGATAAACAAACCACGCCTGAAGCGTTGCCAGTTATCACCTATGATCATGGCATTACCGTGCATTTTAATGGCGATGCGTTAAAAGTGCGCCATATGGGTCCAGGTCATACTGATGGCGACAGCGTTGTTATATGGAGTAAGGCCAACATAGTGCATATGGGCGACCTGTTCTTCAAAGATAAATTTCCTTATATCGATCTAAAAGCTGGTGGGGACGTGGAAGGTTATCGAGATAACGTCGCTAACGCTTTACATGATATGACAGATAAGACAATCGTCATTCCAGGTCACGGCGATTTAGCTAATAAAAGTGATTTAGCTCGCTTTAAGCACATGTTAGATGCGTCGATTAACTGGATGAGAGATCAAAAGGAAGCGGGTATTACTTTAGAGGATATCAAGAAAAAAGGTATGCCTGAAAATTTTAAAGGCTGGAGCTGGAGCTTCATATCTGAAGATAAGTGGATAGATACGTTATATAGCGGGCTATAGCCCGCAATATGGATTTTGTAAACTAGCAATAAAAAAGCGCCGAAAGGCGCTTTTTTATTCAGAATCTACAATGATTACTCTGCTAATGGCTCTGCTTTGTTCTCAAGTAAAACTGGGATGCCATCATTGATCGGGTAAGCAATTTTATCGAACTTACAAATAAGTTGATTATCTTGTTTATTATACTCAAGCTTTCCTTTACACACTGGACACGCAACAATATCGAGTAGTTTTTTATCAAATGCCATGCTATTACCTTTGTTTCTCTTCGACCACTTGTTTAACACGGGTCAAAAGTTGTTGATCAAATGAATGAGGTAGCTTCGCATCAACTGCGAGATACCACCAGTTATCTTTTGCAAATTCGCGACATTTCACCGCATCTTTCTCTGTCATTAGCAAAGGAAGTTCACCTGCAAGTGCTGTCAATGTTGCTTCGCTATAAGCACTATGGTCATCAAATGCCTGCACCTTATCGAGCCGGTAGCCCATATCCGCTAACGTATCAAAAAACCGAGAAGGGTTACCAATTCCGGCCATAGCCACCACATCCTGTTCAGGTTCTGGTGCGGTGTCAGGGCTCTGTTTGCCATTTACCGAGTGCCATAACGTTGGCTGCAATAACATTTGTTGTTCACCACTTTGAGCTTCGCCACCATTAACAATGACATGATCGACAGCAGCGGCTCGCCAACCTCCTTCTCTCAATGGTCCAGCTGGAAGCAACATTCCATTGCCTAAACGACGCTCACCATCAAGAATGATAAGCTCTATATCGCGTGCAAGTGCATAATGTTGTAGACCATCATCACTGATAATAATATCGACATCAAAGTCATTAAGTAACTGCTGTGCGGCATCTATCCGTTTCGCACCGACGACCATTGGTATATTCGTTCTTGCCACAATCATCGCAGGCTCATCGCCGACTTGGTTCGCATTATTACTAGGGTAAACCGAACGTACCCCGTCAATTTGTACACCATAACCCCGACTAATAACACCGGGCTTATAGCCGTGCTTACGCAGTAATTCTATGAGGTATATTACAGTGGGTGTTTTACCGCTGCCACCAACAGTAATATTACCTACAATTATGACAGGTACAGGAAAAGTGGCTTGCGGCTTTAGGCCAACAGCATAGAGCTGTCTTCTGAACCAAGTTATAGCTGCAAATAGTAGTGACAATGGCCAAAGCGCAAAGCGCAGAACATGCCCGTCATACCATAGTTTGTTAACCCAAGATTGCATTTAGCTTCCAAACTGCATTTGGTATAGGTTGTAATAGATGCCTTGCTTTTCAAGTAGCGATGTATGCGTACCGCGCTCAACTATTTCCCCCTGATCAACAACAAGAATTTGGTCAGCACTTTCAATTGTTGATAGGCGATGAGCAATAACGATTGATGTACGATTATGCCTAAGGTTATCTAAACCGTCTTGAATCGCCTTTTCGGATTCAGTATCAAGCGCAGAAGTTGCTTCATCTAAAATTAATACAGGTGAATTACGTAATATCGCCCTTGCGATAGCAATACGTTGTCTTTGGCCACCAGAAAGCATAACGCCATTTTCACCAATTTGGGTGTCGAGGCCCTCAGGCATAGGCTCGATAAACTCCATCGCGTGAGCAAGAGTGGCTGCGTTGATTATCTGCTCCTTCGTTGCTTCACCTGGATAGGCATAGGCGATATTATTTGCGATTGAATCATTAAATAACGTGACCTGCTGCGATACTAGCGCAACTTGGCTGCGCAGTGATGCCAACGTGTAGTCATTAATATTACTGCCATCAAGGGTAATTTCGCCCGCCTTGAGACCGGTATAAAACCGAGTCACTAAGCTTGCGATAGTCGACTTACCTGAGCCTGAACGCCCAACTAGCGCCAATGTTTTTCCCTGCTCTACGGTAAAATCAATACCGTTTAATGCCAGTTTTTCCTGTCCAGGATAGCTGAAATCAACATTGTTAAACGCCAATTCACCTTTGACTCTTTCTACATCTAACGTACCGGTATCACTCTCAGGTTTAGTATCAAGTAATTCAAATACGGTTGTACATGCAGCAATACCACGCTGGAATTCAGCATTAACACGGGTTAAATTTTTAATCGGTTGTAACATTGCCAACATCGCCCCCAGAATCGTGGCAAATGTACCGGCGGTTAGCTCTGCTTTCATGCTATCGATACTGGCAGCGTATAAGATAAAGGCAATAGCAAATGAGCCAATAATCATCACCAAAGGTTGGCTAATCGCTTGCGCTGTGGCGAGTTTCATCGTCTGGTAGCGATTTTGGTCATTAACTTTAGCAAAGCGCTGCGCTTCTGTTTCTTGTCCGCCAAAAGACAGTACATTCTTATGGCCTTTAATCATCTGCTCTGTTGCAGCTGTCACGCCGCCCATTGCTGCTTGGATATTTTTAGACACCTTTCTGAATCGACGACTCACAACCGTAATGACTACCCCGATAATTGGACCAATAATAAATATTACCAGCGACAGTTTCCATGAGAAGTAAAACATAATGGCAATCATGCCGACAACAGTGATACTGTCGCGGACAATGGTAATTAGGGCGCTGCCCGAAGCGCGAGCAATTTGTTCTGTATCGTAGGTGACACGAGAGATTAAATTCCCCGTATTCTCACTATCAATGTAGCTAACGGGTAGTGTTAGATAATGTTCAAACACCTCTTGGCGCAGATCCATAATCACCCGTGCACTCATGTAAGAGATACAGTAGGTCGATAAGAAGTTTGCCAGTCCCCTGAGGCTAAATAACACGATCACCACAAAAGGCGCCATCATCAGTACATCACTGCCTGAATTAAAGCCACCACTGGTGCCAAGATCTAAGTTAGTAAGCCCACCAGCCCCTGTTGGGATTTGGCTAGCCTGTCCACCAAAACCTTCATCAATAAATGGTTTTATTACTGCAATAAAGGTTGCATCGACTAATGCGTACATCGTTAAGCCAACGACGGCAAAAAATAAAACAGCTTTAAGAGGTTTTAAATAGCCCAGTAGGCGCTTAAAAACTGTCCACACTTCACTTTTAGGAGATGTTGTCATTGGGAGACTTAAGATGTTGGCAAAAAAACTATTCTACTCTGGATTTTCGTTCTCACCAAACCTAAACACTTGGTTATACCAAAATGGTGCAAAATCCGAGCGATATGTATAATAATCAACACTTCCATGCTTAAATATCACACTTAACTGTCCGTCCTCCCCTGTCGTTAATGTTTCGATACCTAAACGATGATAACGCGCAACCACGTCCTCTTTGGGAAATCCATAACGATTGTTAAAGCCAGCAGGGAATAAAACAAGTTTAGGTGCGACTGCGTTAATAAAGCCTAAACTTGAGGACGTTTTGCTGCCATGATGAGGAGCACTCATCACCTGACTGACTATCGCTTTATCGGATAGCAATGCCAGCTCTGCAGCGGCTTCAATATCACCGGTCAGCAATATGCTATTCCCAGCTTTACTAAGCCTTATGACACATGAGCCATTATTCCCTGCAGTAACAAATGTCGGCGCGACAATTTCAAGCTTTATTGCTTGCCACATAAACGCTTTAGGGCGGCAATCTATCGCACCTTTAGCGCTGTCATCTGAAATGACCTGAGTATTTGGAAATGCGGCCATGACTACACCAACTCCACCAGCATGATCATTATCAGCATGGCTTATGACTAAGTAATCAACTTGACTAATCCCTTTCTCTCTTAAAAAAGGCAAGACTACCCGCTCAGCGTAACTAAAACTGGCACCGAAGCTTGCACCGGTATCGTAAACAATCGCTCTGCCATTACTTTCTATGACGACAGACATCCCCTGGCCAACATCGAGCATATGAACCTTCCACTGCTGGTTTTGTTCATTAACGTACTTTTGGAAAATCAAAATGATCATTGGCAGCAACATCACGCCAAAAGTTATCCGCCAATAAATATTTCTAAATTGACGAAAAAACCATAAGCCAGCCATAGCACTGAGTAATACGGCTATCCATTGATTGGAGAGATTCAGCCAAGCAAATGAAACCTTGCTAGCGTTATCAAGTAAAAAGATAGCTGGCTCTAACGTCTGATTCGCTAGCCAAAAGATATTTGTAAAATCAATTTCAACACCGCTTCCCAACCCAATAATAAACAGCATCAAAGAAAGCAAAGCCAAAGGGATCACCACAAAGCTAAACCAAGGTACTAGCA
Source organism: Shewanella piezotolerans WP3 (assembly GCF_000014885.1). Lineage (NCBI taxonomy): Bacteria > Pseudomonadati > Pseudomonadota > Gammaproteobacteria > Alteromonadales > Shewanellaceae > Shewanella > Shewanella piezotolerans. The sequence goes on along the minus strand of NC_011566.1, from coordinate 2,371,587 downwards.
GTAAATTAACCGCTACGCTGATGATTGAAGTTCCGGCAAAGAAGCTCGCCTGTAAAAGCCCTAATATTAGCGCGAGCCTCCACTGAATTGCCCAAAACGGTATGAACCACTGCTGTACAGCCCGCAGTAAAAAACGATAGCTTGAGGTAAATGCTGTTTGAGCGACAATGTCCTCTAGAACCTCCTCGCTTGGATGCTTGATGAGTGGTGTTGGTAAGCAACTCGAGATAGTCACAAGAATAACGACCAGCGCCATAAAGGAGAGCCAAAAGCTTGCACTAAGCGGACTTAATGGATCGATGAGTAACACGATAAATAACGCATAGAGCAGCCTTTCCCAACTACTTGAAAACCGAGTAAATAACCATGAAGACAAATAGGCAAGCAGCATTATGAGTGCACGCTGGGTAGAAACTGAAAAGCCCGCAAGATAAGCATAAGCAATCGCAGTAAAAGCGCACACCAGCATTGCAATTACAGCATTTCGTCGACCTTGATTGGCGAATAACTGAAACAGCATGGTTTTACAGAGTATATAGCCCCAAAAACAAGCTACTGAAAGGTGTAACCCTGAGATAGCAAACAGGTGACCAGTACCTGTGTTTTTCAACTGCAACCAGCGATTATTTGTCATCAAGCTTTTATCGCCAACTAGTAGCGCCAGCATTAAATCTTGTGAAGGATATTGTTTCAGAGCGGGTTTGAGTTGCTTAATCAGTTCGGCCCTAACATCACTATTTTCAGATATTAATTGACCATTAATCACTTTTCCTTTAGCAAAAATATGTTTACTGAGCAGATACTTCTGCTGATTAAAACCGCCTTGATTCAATAAACTAGTGATTGGTTTTGGCCTGATTGTTAACAGCCACTGTTGACCGACTTCAACCTTTGGCGGTTTTGACCATGATAATCTAAGCTTTCGAGCTAACGAGTGGGGCAAAATTGAATCAATCAGCATAATATCCATACTAATCCAGTCGCCGTTTGAGTTAACTAGTGATATGATTTCGCCCTTAACAACTATAGTGTCAACGTATTCACTTGTATCCCAGCTCATTAATAACGCATTAAAAGTCGTTATCCAGCTAAGTGCAATTAGGCCACCTGCCAATACTGGGGTGTGCCGAATAACAACCATTGCCAACATAATGAACAACGGCAAGGTAGCAAGTTGAGGGAGCGATGGCCAAAGCATTGCTGATATTATCGTGGCACAAAAGCCACACATGAATCCATTCATAGTGACGTAAGTTAAGACAGCAAATTCAAGTTATGCCAAAAAAATTATTAGAAAGATTTATGCCGAAGCCTGAAACATTGCGCAATCACAAGAACCTGCGCATGTTTGGTGATCTTTTACTAAAACCCAATTTATGGGCATTAAACCGGCGCTCAGCGCCTGGTGCATTTGCTGTAGGATTGTTTGTAGCTTGGATCCCGATGCCATTTCAAATGGTATTAGCTGCAGCACTCGCAATACTTTTTAATGTAAACCTACCACTTGCTGTTGCGCTCGTTTGGGTGACAAACCCTGTAACCATGCCTTTTATGTTTTACGTTGCTTATATCCTTGGCGCGAAGCTTCTTGGCAATCCTCCCCAAGAGTTTGCATTTGAAGCAAGCTGGCAGTGGGTTGAATCTTCAATTGAAACCATTGGACCATCATTTTTACTTGGTTGCCTAGTCTTAGGGGCTCTTTTTGCCGTTACCTCATACTTCATGATTAGAACCTTATGGAAATATTCAGTATTGTTTAAGTGGAAAAGCCGCAACAAGTAATATTCTTAGGCAAAACATACAGTCATAAAAAAAGCAGCTTATCGCTGCTTTTTTTATGACTGTAAGGTTTTACTTGGTAGATTGTTTTTCTAGTACGCTTTTCATCGAAGGGACTATCGTTGTTGGATCGAGTCTCATTTGATACCAGTTAACTCGCCAATCTAAATGTGGCCCCGTTGCGCGACCTGTCGCACCGACTTCTGCAAGTTTTTCTCCCTGCTTAACAGCCTGCCCCTCTTTGACATACAATTTACTCAGATGTAGAAAACTCGAACTGACACCATAACCATGGTCAATAATCATGGTACCACCAGAATAAAACATGTCTGCGACCGATAATGAGATAACACCATCCGCTGGCGCCACCACCACAGTTCCCGTTTTAGCGGCAACATCTACACCGTAATGAGGCGTGCCAGGCTTGCCGTTATAGACCCGCTGACTGCCATAGACACCAGAAATACGCCCGGTGAGAGGCCAAATAAACGTTTGGTTAAACGCATCATTTGGGCTAAATTGTGCTCGGGCTGTTTTGACCTGTTTACTGTCCTTCGCTGCTCGACTTTGCGCTTTAGGATCAGGTTTCATTATTTTTTTGCTGATCCCGTTAACTTGCTGAATTTTATAATCACGCTTTTCAATTGATAGCGGTTTCAGCTCAGTTAAGCCGTCTGGATAAACGAGTTTAAGCATTTGCTTTAACTCTGCTTCTCTCGAAAATCCAAAAGCAAACTCTCCATTAGGGTTAACCTTAATAGGGTCATCGTTCAAATAGACTTGCGTACCAGGTTGTACTTTAGCTCGGATCAAGGCGCCTTGTTTAAACTCGCCGTTTAATTCAACTTGAGCGCTGGTTGAAGTAGATACCAAAGCAGCAATACCAGCTATTGCTAGTGAGGCAATTTTATTCAAAATATCTCCTTAGATTTAACTTCTACTCTGTCTACTTGCGATAGCACCCTTACCAATCCCTTCATAAGCGATGACTTTAAAATCGCTACTAGGCACTTTTTCAGATAAGGTTTGCGCCATATAATCTGCCAATAACTCTACCGTAGTATCGTGGGGCAGTACGTCACAACAGCCCTTAGGCATAGCCAATTGAAAGTCTCCCTGTGGCGCTTGATAATGGAAACCCAAATGCGTGTTGTCATTGACTTGTGTTTGTGGGGATAGTGTTAGCGTTTGTACCGAGACACAATCTTCGTCACTACCGAGGTAAATATCATGCCAGCGTTTAGCCCAATACTCATCCCACTTTGGTGCCGCGACCCCATTTTCAAATACGGTTACCGGACTTCTGTGTCCATGAGCAATACGTTGGCAGTTACCATCATGCTTCTTAAGCCCATGAGTATAATGATAAAAAGGTGCATCATGAATTTCATTTCTCAGCGTTAAAGATATACCTTCTACGTTAGCGGGTAACGCCTCTTTAAGCGCTTTTTGCAAGAACTTATTAACACTGTCAAAATCGATAATTTCACTTGGGATCAGCGCAAATGCTTGCGAAGGGCACGCTAAGTGCATGCTGCCCTGTTGGCTATCAAAGTCCATCCAGACTCTGTCACCTTGCTGTTGCCAGCGCACTTCACTACAGGCCGTTGGGATCAATAGGCGGTGATCAGCAACGTCATCGATGGTGTTTTTAATGGTTCGTTTTACTTTTGCAAAATCAAGCACCATGTTTTGCTCATCTAAGCCCCCATCCAACAAAACATCGACAATCCAACTTTCACCAACCATGCCACGAATTGGACATAGGTATGAAAAATCAATCACAGTTAAATCTTTAACAAATAGTTGCATTTAAGCTCCTAGGTAGAAAAACAGTCTACCTTGCACAATCCAGGCAGCAATGGCTGCAGGATGAAATGATAGCAATCAATATCTGAAACACTCACTGAGCGATCAAATCTTGATACTGATTGGTATTACAATAATTGCTGTAGCTTACAATGATAAACAGCAATATTCGACAACTTTAAACTAAGCACGCTCAATAACTAATACCAATTGCATTAAAAGTTTGACCATTCAGCGGAAATTCAAATCGCTGTAGGCAAGGAGTGGGATTTGAGCTAGTCGTTATTCTCGACTCTGGCATCCTACTTCGCGCTACCTCCTAAATCCATTTAGCCGTATATTCAAATCACATAGCGAAGCATAAAGCGTTTTGCCAAATTGTTTAACCTCTGCCGCACTACGCGAGCAGCTCAGCTTTTCCATTTCTGCTTTGCATTGGCTTAAAAGGGAATAACCATTTCTTTATCAATGCCCTTGAATTGAAAGGTCTGAGGGGTTCTGAACGGGTCAAATACTTAATGCAATTGATTTAAAGCCTAGAGACAAAAAAACCGAGCGTTAAACACTCGGCTTCCGTTCAAGCTCAAAAGAGGGGCTATTTACTCACCTTTTAAGCGTCGATCAAGTTGATCTTTAAGATTTGCCGGAACACCTTTTATGATAATAGTGTCTGACACTGGATCGTAAATCACACGTTCACCAAGATGCTGACTATCAAAACTAAGTGTTACTCCACCGCCAGTACCAGAAAATTTCTTCAACTGTCTCAGTGTTGGTTTATCGCCAGGGAATTCCTCTTCGAGGTCGTAATCTCCACCCTGAGCAAAATCATAGAATGAATCCATGCCTTGTTCTGCTAGCTCATCAGCTAGATCTTTAATCTGAATATCAGCACCTTCATCACAGCGCTCAGTACAATAGTCAAACACTCGCTCACGCGCGGTTTGACGCTCATCTTTTGTCAACTCACTGCCGCCAACAAAGTCCTCAACGGCATTCATCAATGACTTGTTCTGTGCTTTGGTATTAACACCTTCAACGCAGCCCATGAAATCGAGGAAAAAGTCAGCGACTTTACGCCCTGCTCGCCCACGAACAAAAGAGATGTACTTTTTAGACTCAGGATCTGCTTGCCATTCAGTCAGGTCAATACGAGCAGCAAGTTGAACGTTGTTGAGATCTAAGTGAGTATTTTGCGTCAGCTCCATATCATCTAACACAGTCATTGATGACTTAGCGTTAAGTAAGGATACGAACAAAAAGTCGCTGGTCATATAGGTATAGCAAGAGAGTAGCAAAAATCCGCCAGTGCTAAAGTCATACTTAGCAAGCTCTTCTTGCAGTAATTTTCCTGCGATACCTGAAAACTCAACAAAGCCTAGATCATTGCTACGGTATTGGCTCAAAGCAGCTTCGAACTTAGTGTTTGCTTCACCGTCGTCACCACTGATGCCAAAATGGCCAAAACCTTTACCCGCCTTTGTGGTGTAGGTTTGATGCAGTTCATCTAACATCGTCTCTACCGCTTGGCTGTTTAATAACGGCTGTGGGCGTAAACGACAGCTAAGCTGACCGTCTCCATCTTGAGAGATGGCATGGATGATTGCTTGTTCGACGTTAATACTCATTGAGCCTCGATAGAAAGTTGCTTAGAGCTATAGCCTGTGAATCAGCTCTATAAATGATAAATAGATTAGTTTGTTTACACTTGCAGCCTTTCAGTAAGTCTCGGCTACATGAATAACATGACGGCAGATATCATACCAGACAGAAACCAGAAATCCAGATGGTAAATAGGTCGCTACACTAAAGGTTTTAACAATGTGATGCGAGGTCATAATGGTAATTAAACAGCCACGAATCAATTTCTAGCGTCAAGCTAATTAACAGCCAAACAAGAGGCTAATCCTCATACCGTAATCACTGCTGCTCTTTGAATTGACGCTTCGCCTTCAGGCCTTAAACGAGACTTTGTCTCATTCCAATACACAATAAATGATAAAAGCCTCAACAGGATGCCAAAAAGTGCAGAGCTTATCGGAAAAATCCGTTATTATATGCCGTTAATCAAGATTTAAAGTGAACTTTTTCAATTATGGCTATCCAATCTAAATATTCAAACACGCAAGTTGAATCACTCATTACTGAGCTATTAGCGGTTTTAGAGAAACATCAATCACCAACAGACTTAAGTCTGATGGCTCTAGGGAACTGTGTAACTCATCTGTTGCAAAATAAAGTACCGGCTGAAGCTCGTGAAGTTGTTACAGAGCAGTTTGCAAAAGCTTTATCGCAGTCGGTTAAAAATAGCTAGACTAAACAAAGAGCCACATTGAGTAAGGGTTTAACCATTTAGGCTTAAACCCATTAACTGCAATTAAGAGAAAAATGAGTCAGCATGGTTGAGCGACAAAAACAGATAGGGCGAGATCGAGTTTCACGTTTAGTGAGCTGGGGACATTGGTTTGCTTTCTATAATGGTTTACTGGCCATTATTGTCGGTTATCGATATCTCGATACTGTTGGTTTTCCTGAGTCAATCGTAGGCTGGAGCTATCTAGCATTAAGTACTATTGGGCACTTTAGCTTCCTTGCTTTTATGGTCTATTTAGTACTCATTTTTCCTATCACTCTGTTGCTTCCTTATTCAAAAATACTAAGAGGCTATGCCGCTGTCGTCGCAACATTAAGTTTGTGTATGCTACTTTACGACACCATTATTTATGATGATTATGGTCTTCATCTTAGTCCCTTTGTGTTTGATTTGGCGTGGGCTGATTTGAATGGGTTATTACAAGGCACCTCATACATCATTACGCCAATCGGTATTCTCGCTATAGAGCTAACGCTTGCGAATTACTTGTGGAAACGTATTGAAAAAATCCGCAAACGTAATTATGGCAACAAGGTCGTTGGGGTTGTTGGCTTATGCTTTATTGCCAGTCACCTGATCCATATTTGGGGTGATGCCGCTGACGTCACCGAAATAACACAGTTTGATGATGCCTATCCACTTTCATACCCCGCTACAGCAAGAAGCTTTATGGAAAGCTATGGCATAGAAAACACCCACGAAGACCAAGGTCAAACAAGACCCAAAACCAGTCTCAAGTATCCATTGTCACCCATGCAGTGTATGGCTGACGATAAACCTAATATCCTATTCATAGCGATAGATAGCCTACAGGCAAAGTTAGTCGATAATAAAACAATGCCTTTTTTAACGACCTACGCTAATAATAATCAATCTTTTCAAAAGCATTTAAGTGGTGGCAATCAATTTAGTAGCGGTATGTTCAGTCTGCTTTACGGCTTACAAGGCAGTTATATGAATGCAATCGATCTGCATTATGAAAGCCCAGTGTTAACTCAAGAACTGGCGGCCAGTGGCTATCAGTTAGGGTTGTTTACTAGTGTAGATACCCTTGCTCGCCCTCAAGCTATTTTTGATGACTTCGAGCGAGTTGACTCTCACTATGATGATAGTTATGCAAGTTCCGATATCAGGTCAGTTGAAAATTGGCAAACATGGACCCAAGCTTCAACACAACCTTGGTTTACACTATTAAATTTGAAGTCCCCAGATAGCTACGACACACCTATAGGCTTTCTTGGTGTTAAGACAGTAAAAGCGGATAAGTCATTAAAGTCGGCTGAAAAAGTACTTTTCAATCAATACCGCCAGTCATTGAACTTTATTGATAGTCAGTTGAAAAAAATACTGACTGATTTACCTGACAACACATTAGTTGTTATCACTGGTGTTAGCGGAAAAGTGTTTACCAGTAATCCGACAGAAGCTAGGGTAAACCTCTCCCCTGATAACGTTCAAGTTCCAATGGTTATCCATTGGCCCAAACAGAGTGCACATAAACGTATCAACTACAGAACTACTCACAATGCACTTGTGCCAACACTGATGACACAAGTGCTTGGCTGTACGAATCCAACGGCTGATTTTAGTGCTGGCAGCAGCCTTATGCAGCCAAGTGACAGAACTTGGGTTTATACCGGCGACAACCGTATTTTCGCAATTTATCAACAGTCTGAAATTACTACTATCGATCGACACGGTAAGTATAGAATTTATGATCGTGAATATAAAAAGCGCCTTAGAAAGAAGATGAGTGCACCAGAGTTAATTGAAGTCATGCGTGAGGGAAGAAGGTTTTATATCCATTAGGATAGTTGAAAAAGTTTATAAACTAGCCAAACAAAACAATGATGTTAATGAAGCGCTTGCAGCGATTGCGATGACTTGTTAAAGTGCTGGCTCTTCAGAATTACGCCAAGTTTATCGTTATTCTGTAGAAAATTTCGGGATATGGCCTAGTCCGGTAAGGCGCTTGTCTGGGGGACAAGAGATCACAGGTTCAAATCCTGTTATCCCGACCAATTAAATATAAAAAAGCCAGCTATCAGCTGGCTTTTTTATTGGCTAAACACCACTAACCTAATGGTTAGTCGTGGCAGTCTGCACACTCTTTAATCGTTAGATCTACTGTGTGTAGCTCCAAATCTAACTCATGAGCACTTTCCATGTCGTGACAATCGTTACATGTTGCAATTGTCGCTTCCATTTCAGTATGTGCTGCTACATCAATTTTTTCATGGCAATCAGTACAATCAACAGCCATTGCTGAAGCAGAGAAGGCTAGTACAGCAAACATAGATAAGTATTTCATAACAGTTCCTTAATCACGGAGTTGTTGCACTTAAACTCTGAAATGTTACAGACTATCTAAGTACATTTTTTTAAATTACATCGATAAAAGCTTTTTGAAAATGAGAGACTTATACGATGGAAATCTATGTCTTATATGATAGCAACTAACATTAATTGAATCTTAAAACGCACCGCTTTCATGAACAAAAGCTGAATAGGCAACCGATTAGATATCAATGCTGTGAACTAGATCTTATCTATAGGAGCATCAAAAGGGTTTTGAATATTGACCTGGCAAATGTGTCGATGGCCCCACTCGTTAGTTTAATCTGAGCAAAAATAAAGAAGCGGAGTATTATTTAGGAAAGCAGTGCGCTATCTGTTGCTATCCTTATCGAAAGTTAATAAATTGTAGTTAAATAAAAAAATGACTTAAATACGCATAATAAAAGTCTGCATAAAGGTTAGTATTTGGAAAAGATAAAACAACAAAAACTGCTATTAGCGAGTGTACTAGGTTTAATCGGCTTTACCATTAACCTCTTTCCGCTGCCTTTATTTGCTAATATACAGCTTGTCTTAGGCAATGCCAGCTACGTCATCAGTGCCATTCTATTTGGGCCGTGGTACGCGCTCTATACTGCTTCCATCGCTATTACTGGGTTGTTTATCAGTTGGGGCAGTCCTCATGTTTACCTGATATTTTCAATTGAAGCCCTATGCTTAGGTCTTGCTAGACGAAAAGAGTTTTACTCCTTGTATTCTAGTATTGCTTTTTGGATAGCCATTGGAATGCCTTTGTTTTATCTATATGCAACCTTCTACAGTAATTTACCCGATAGTCATCTCCCCTTCATAATCCTCAAACAGGCAATAAATGGTGTTTTATATACTGCAATAGGCTCATTTTTGGTAATCTTAACTCCCTCATATTGGCTGTTTCAACCAAAGGGAAAAGGCCTACGACGCCAAACCTTTAGTGCTCAGTTAACCTACGTGTTCACGCTCGTTATCACGCTAGCTCTATTGCTTGCAGCTTTATTATTTAATAACCAATTTATCAAACGCCAACAAGACCTCTTAAGCCAAAACATCAATGAATCAGCTCTTCATATTAGTAACTTGGCACAAGCCTATATTGATACCCACTCACTAGCATTAAACAGTGCTGCAAGCTGGTTAAGCTTAAATAAAAGAGATGCAGAGCAGCAACAGATCGCACTTTCAAACTTACACCAGCACTACCCCGGGTTTATCACGATGTTGATAGCCAATGAAACGGGCAAAATTCAAGAAGCCAGCCCCGTTTCACTATTCATTGAAACAGACAACCTCAAAAATCTAGATGTGTCAGATAGAGACTATTTTATTGAAGCATTCATTAATCAAAACCCTTATATCTCACCGGTATTTCTAGGTAGAGGCTTTGGTAAAGACCCGATAGTCGCTATCAGTGTCCCCTTGTATGCCCCTGGTAATACTTACCAGCCAATCGGTATTATTGAGGGCTCTCTGGACTTAAATCGCTTTAAAGAAATTGATAGAACCAACAAGTTATTTAGAGACCAATATATTGTAATTGCTGACCAACAAAACCGAATTATTTTTTCTTCACCGGAGCTCGCTATTCAGCCGTTAAGTGATTTTAACTATTCTGAAGATAATGCTCTAGATAGTACCTTGCTACCCACTATGAATATCCACGACAAAGCTAATACGGCACCAGAATATGTCTATGCCGCTAATGAACTCGATACCGGTTGGACACTCTATGTTCTCAACCCGTTTAGGCCTTTGGTGGTATTGGTCGAAAAAATGTATCTTGCAACGTTTGCGATACTCGCACTCTCTCTTATCGTCACTTTTATAATCACTCGAATAATAAGTGCCAGACTGACGCGCCCTCTTGAGAGAATCGCTAATAAATTCAGTACATCTATTGCAAACGACAATAATGACTACGGCATTGACGATGATTCGCCAAAAGAGATCTACTCTCTCTATACACGACTAAAGCAAAGCAAGAGCCAGCTTATTGGCTACCAGTTAGCACTGGAGGAGAAGGTAGCATTGAGGACATTTGAGCTAGAACAAGCCAATCAGCAGTTAAAATCATTAGCGGAAAAAGACCCTCTCACCGGACTTTTTAATCGCCGTTACGCTGAAGAACAGTTTCCATTGGTACAGGAAAACTGCCAAAGAAGTGATGACGTTATTGCCATTGCCATCTTAGATTTAGACAAGTTCAAACGCGTTAATGATACGTACGGTCATTTAAGTGGCGATCTAACACTCAAGGCTGTAGCCAGGTTACTCGAAGATGATTTTCAACGAGACGGCGATATTATCGTACGATTTGGTGGTGAGGAGTTTCTGGTGATAATGCCACATTGCAATACATTAAAAATTGAATCACACCTTGAAAACTTTAAACAAAGGCTAGCCAAGATTGTGATTGAAAATCCTGATAATAATGCAAGCTTTACTGTCACAACCAGCATTGGCGCCGTCATTGGCAATGGTACTTATAATGATGCCCTCGAGGATTGGATAAAACAAGCCGATTTCAATTTGTATCAAGCAAAAAACAACGGCAGGAATAAACTGGTATTCACTACGTTGCAAGAAACTTGAACTTAATACCCGCTTACTCAGTAATCCGTTGGTCCATTTTTTCAATCATGTAGTAAAAAAATGGATTCCATTTCTGCCTTAACATCTCACTTGAGGGAACACTCAACACTCCTCGTTCGCCTTTTGAAGCTCCTGCACCGATTTGGATCCTATTATGAATTTGTTTACGATGTGGGCCATAGAGCTCATCAACTTCAGGAAAAGGTAAAGCAATGTGAGACAGAGAATAGGTTTGTTTCGGCCATTGCTCTGTAATGGATTGACTCACACTGTCAGTGATTAAATTCCTAGCCTGTACCGCCCCTCTTTCTTCGCCTGTATTCTCAACAATGGTAAAGTCGAAATCAAGCTTGGCTGATTTAATTAAATCCGTATAAGGCGCTAGAGGATCTGTTGCGATTAAGCTTAGGTTAACTTGAGTTCGGTTAATATCAAACATTACCAGCTCATGTCGATTATTAGGCAATTGCAGGTACAAATCATTGACCACTGCCATGCTATCAACAGTGTCATCAGTTAAGGACTGAAACGTTAACACTGGGGCAAGACGCTCTCGCGCATGACTATCTAATTGCTTGAATAGTTCAACATTACGGCTAGCGAGCTGATACACCACATCCCCAGCGTTTACCGCAAACGAACTGTATTTGAATGGATCATACTCGGTTTGAATACTATTCCAACTTAGCTTATCTAGTCCTAATAGATGACCAAGCCTCGATTGCCATTTTGCACCAACAGCCACAGGTGGAAGCCCTATAGCTGGTGATAGGAACATTAGCCCCGAGAAATCTCCACTTTCACCTATAGCAATTTTTTCAAGCTCATGATTAAGCGCAAGCGCCGCACCAGTTGAAAAACCAACCACATAAAGCGGTTTATCTTGCATCACTCGTTTCAAGTGCTCAGTCGCTATAGTTACAGCCGCCGCCAAATCTTGCCAAGTCACATCGACGAGTCCAGACGGCAGCGTTCCATGCCCTGGTAGCCTTAATCCTATTACATGCGCAGATCCTTTGTAGTGCTTAGCGAAGTATTGCATCGCGTAGGGAGAGTCAGACATTCCGTGCAATAACAAAATGCCGTAATCAGCTTTATCATTTTTCCATTCAAAACTTCTATTCCAATTTTGAGCCCATTTTTCGGGGTCTGAATAACTCCCGGCAACATAACGATTAAGCACCAATAAGGATTCTGACTTAGTTTTAGCAATAACCTTATTTTCAACTTCCGCAAACAGTTTGTCTTCTAAGCGCAAGTAATCACTGAAGCTAGCAATGCTCGGCTGTTGACGATATTGCGCCTTAAGCTCAGTGGTATGCCATAAGTCCAATTCTGGACGGGAATTAAGATACCAAACAGCGGCCGCTATTAGCGCAATACAGGTTCCAACAAAGGAGTAAAAGAGTGCAAATGCTAAATGCTTAGCCGATCCAAATATAATGGACTTCATCATTATTAAAGCTCAATATTAAGTTGTCGTTATAACAGGTTTAGGGAATAATATATAAGGTCACTAGCTTTAACTTACACTGTTTTCAATAGTAAACAAATAGACAATAATATGATTGGAACTCAACAAGCTAGCACTTGCTTTTACCTCCCGACCCCACCTGAACTCACAGAGAAATGGAGTCATCTTGATGTAGATGCCACTCAAGCATTAATCGAGTTGAACGGTAACCACTGGCGCAAAGTTTTAACTATCATGGCTAAAATTGTAGTCAAAGAACAAGATTGGCGACAATATCGCGATAGGCATCTTTTAAAGCAAGGTGAGTCTATTGCTATCGGTGCTAACAACCTGTGCCGCGAGGCGCAGCTACACATTATTTGTGGTAAAAAAAGTGCAGATGACTTAAATCTGGATAGCGCAGAGTTTGTGCCGTTAGACATGCAGGGAACCAGCTTGTTAAAGCATCCAAATAAGGACATTTATTTGTGCCCCTATTTAGATTACCGCCAGTTTCCCAATATACAAATCAATTTATTAAGACAGGCTCTAGGTCTTGCGCCACTTAACTAATAGAGCTGAATATTAATCGTAGATGGTAGGGATTGCGTCACGTTTATGTTGCGTCGCACGATAGATACTCACTAAGCGATCATTGACAGCCTCACTCACTTCCTTTCCTTCAAGAAAGTCATCAATCTGATCATAGGTTAAGCCTAATGCAATTTCATCTTCAAGCTGAGGCTGTCCCTCTTCAAGATCTGCTGTCGGAGCTTTATTGACCAAAATATCTGGTGCACCTAAAAAATGTGCCAGAGTGCGTACTTGGCGCTTATTCAAGCCAAATAACGGTGCTAAGTCGCATGCACCATCACCCCATTTAGTATAAAAACCAGTAATATTTTCTGCACTATGGTCTGTACCTACAACTAACCCAGCAACAAGCCCAGCGATTTCATATTGCGCAACCATCCGCATTCTGGCTTTAACATTGCCTTTTACAAAATCAATGTTAGTGTTATCTGGTAACACTATCCCAGCCATCTCAATTGCACTCAAGGTTTCTGAATGAATACCGTTGACGCCGTCTTTTACATTAACAGTTACTTGTTTAGAAGGTTTGATAAATTGACAAGCCAATTGTGCTTCATCTTCATCTTTTTGGATATCATAAGGTAAACGCACGGCAATAAATTGGTAACCAGAGCCATCGGTATCAGCATTAATTTCATCGACAGCCAATTGGCATAAACGCCCGGCTAGAGAGGAGTCGACACCGCCACTAATCCCCAATACCAATGACTGAGTATTAGATTGTTTAAGCTTGGTTTTAATAAATGCGACTCGTCTTTGTACTTCAAAAGCAGGGTCAATTGCATTAAGTACTTTCATTTCCCTTAAAATCTGTCCTTTCACGTAATAAACTCCAATGCATCTGTTGTTAACTAAGAAACTCAACCATTATGATCGAAATAACATAACAATACACGGCTATATTGACTTGGATCTGGCTGTTCTCCCCTTTGGTTTGCAATTATTTACTATTCCTAAGGTTCACAGCTAAGATAGACTGAATATACTGGCCCTATCAGCAAACATAAGCATGCAAGACACGATTCAATACTGGCACCCACAAATAGTTAAAGAGATGGAGCTAAGCAAAGCTTGCTTCAACAATTTTGTTTTCGATCAGCACGTACACCTAGATTACCACCTTGGTGTCGTAGATTACGGTTGCCAAGAATATCGCCATAAGGGAGCAAGTTATCGTTTAAGTCCGCAGCAAATATCGACCTTAAACCCGGATGAAAGCCACAATGGCTTTAGCTTTCTAGACAGTGGCTATAGAGCACATGTCATGTCTTTGCCACTTCACTATGTGGCCAGCCTTGAAACAGAATTTAAGCAACCGTTATTCTTCAATCAACCACTCTATCCTGATAGCCAATTGTACCGCTACTTCCTCATGGTTCATAACCAGTTAACCCTTGCTAATGACCACGTCAGCCCCTTACAAACTGAAACCCTATTAATGGCTTTTATGACGGAGTTATTCAGCAGAAATAACGAAGTATCTTTATCGCAGCCTAAGCTTCACCGTTTATCGACAGCGCAATTAGAGACCGTAAAGTCACTGTTTCACAATGACATAGGTGCTAATTTTGATCTAGCGTCTCTCGCTAATACTGTCGCGCTAAGTAAGTTTCAGTTTTTAAGACAATTTAAAAGTGCTACCGGTATGACGCCCCATGCATACTTAAAACGGATGCGGTTAGAATATGCCAAGAAGGCACTATTAAGTGGAAGGAGTGTCAGTGATACTGCTCATCAAGTTGGATTTTTTGACCAAAGTCATTTCAATAAAGCCTTTAAACATGCCTATTTAACGACTCCGGCGCTATTTCAACGCCAGGCATAACACTATTCTAGAACGCCTCAACCTATCACCCTTTATCTAAGCTAAAGCCACCACGATGTCATCAGGACTTTTCGGTTAATTAGCTGCTATTACAGCCCCTGCAATTATTTACAATCAATATTATCAAGACTAAGTAATAATCAAGGTTAACATTGATTATTACTAGGGGCTGTTGATCTTTCGAGCTTAGTTTTTGTTCGATTCTTTACCGTAAGGAATAATGCTTCTAGTACAAGGCTTGAGCGATAAAGCTTAGCTGGCTAAGTGAAAAGCTCATAACACCGTAATAGAAGCATTGAATCGAACCCAAAGGTCCGCGTTTCTTGGCTATTTTTACTGTGTTGTAGACTATTTGTGGAGAATAACTAAACGGCATAGCCTCCGCCTTGTCAAAATAGCCAATAAACTGCGGCAAAAACAACCGTGAAAGATCAACAGCCCCTAACAATTGAGATTTTAACTCGCTTATGGATGTTCAATTACTCATTTCCCTCGCAATGATCCACACTATCGCTTTAGCTAGCCCAGGCCCAGACTTTGCATTGGTTGTTAAACTATCAACTCAAGAAAACAGAACCGTTGCGCTTGCATCAGCCGCAGGGATCTCTGTCGCTATCCTAGCTCACACCCTTTTGAGTTTAACGGGATTAAGTTTGATTATTCATAGCTCAGAGCAGTTATTTATACTGGTACAGCTTATTGGCGCCAGTTACCTCGCTTGGATGGGACTTGGCGCCGCACGCGCAGCATTATCACATTGGCGCGATCCTGTTGCCTTAGAAAAGGCGCAGCAAAGCGAAGGATTAAGCGTTAAAAAAGGTTTTTTACAAGGTCTCTATACCAATCTTTTAAACCCTAAAGCATTAGTGTTTTTTATCACTCTGTTTTCAACACTCATCACACCGAAAATATCATTCATGACTAAAAGTGTTGCAGCGATATTACTGTTCACGCTCTCTATGATGTGGTTTAGTTTTATTGCTATGGTGCTGACCAAACCCAAAATACAGATTAAGCTGAAGCAAGCAACACCAGTAATAAATTTGCTGACAGGCTTTGTGTTTATTAGCGTCGCTTTGGTGATTATTTCTGGCTTGATTTTATAAAAAATGGCTATCGTTACTGAGTGACAAACATCTATTTGTGCACTCAATAATTAGCGCGGCCATTATTTTATATTGTCAGTCCGTTAGCTGGTATTTTTCCAAACGATATAGAAATGCTTTATAAGACAGGCCTAACTGCTTTGCAGCACGAGTACGATTACCGTCATGACGTTGCATCGCTTGTTGTAAACAATCTTTTTCAAATTCTTCCCATTCGAAGCCCGTTTCAGGCAGGGTAAACGCTTTAGCATCAATCACACTCGGGCTCTGAGTCAGCTCTGCGACAAGTTCGTCTTCATCTCCGAGCAATACAAACCGCTCAATACGATTAGATAGCTCTCGTACATTACCCGGCCAAGGATAATCCAGCAGTGCTTTCATGGTGGTTGTGCTTAAGTTCACCGCTTCCAGTCCGTATTGACCACCATGAATTTTGAGGAAATGCTCGATCAACCTGCCAATATCCTCCTGTCTTTCACGTAACGGTGGCATTTCAATTGGCACCACATTTAAGCGGTAGAATAGATCTTCACGAAAACGCCCTTCTTCGACTTCAACTTTGAGATCTCGATGAGTTGCAGCAATAACTCTAACATTTAATTTAATTTCACTATTTTGGCCTAACCGGGAGATCACTCCCTCTTGTAAAAATCGCAGTAATTTAGTCTGCTGTAGTAGTGGTAACTCAGCCACTTCATCTAAAAATATAGTGCCTTCGTTTGCCGCTTCCAATTTACCGATCTTTTGACTTGTAGCGCCAGTGAATGCCCCTTTTTCCGCACCAAATAACTCAGACTCAGCCAGACTTTCAGGAATAGCGCCGCAATTTATGGCAATGAAAGGTTTATTTCGTCTTGGTGATAATTGATACAAAGCTCTGGCAGCAAGTTCTTTACCTGTGCCACTTTCACCACCAATGAGGACAGTGGCATCGGTCGCACTGACACGCTGCACTCTTGTATAAACCTTTTGCATGCAGGGAGCTTTACCGACTAATCCCACCAGCTCCTGCTGCTGTGATAATTCTGACGCTAAACGCTTATTATGCTGTTTAAGCTTTAGTGATTTAGCGACCTTTTCAATTGCCATAAACAGTGATTGGCGCTGATAGGGCTTAGACAGATAGTCATCGGCACCCGCTTGCATAGCATCAACCGCATGAGTGATGGTGCCGTATGCCGTCGCAATAATAAAACCGAGATCAGCATGTTCTCGCCTAACGTAAGTCAGCAAATCCATCCCCGATAACTGTCCCAGCTTCCAATCGGAAAAAACCAAATCGGGCACTGATTCCTTTAACAATAAAATAGCTTGCTCCACGCTATCGGCTTCACTAACAAGATAGTTATTTGCAGTTAGCATTTGGCTGATTAATGAGCGTTGATCTGGCTCATCTTCTACCACAAGGATATGCAAAGGTTGTTGACTCATCTATTGCTCTCCGAAGTATGGTGTGGGGAATCGATCAATAAAATAGTCGCGATGGTTCCGCCCTCAGGGTTATCTTGATAATAAATATCGCCACCATAGTGGCTTTCGATCAAACGCTTGGCGATATAGATCCCCATCCCAGAGCCTTCAGCTTTGGTGGATATATGAGGTTTAAACATCTGCTCTTTAATTGACGGTTCGATACCCTTGCCCCAATCTGTTATCACAATGGTTCGATTATTCTCAATTTGACTCAATTCAATTTTAATCTGCCTGCCATTAATGTCTGCTTCAACTGCATTGATCAACACCGCATGCACAATACTTCTAAGTTCTGATTCGGCGCCATGAACGGTCACTACATTGTCAGCATCATAAATCACTTTGGGTTTTAGTCCCGAAATTGACAGTTCAAGCAGAATATCCTGCACGATAGCGTTCAGTGGTACTAAGTTGTCGCGTTGTACCTCATGGCTGGAGAGCGTCAATAATGACTGAATGCTTTTATCCATTAAGCTGATTTTCTTCTGCATTTTTTTATTTACTGCTTCACGATCGACTTGAGATTCGGTATAGATACTTTGCTCTGACAACAAGCCTAGGGTGTGTAATGGGTTTCTCAAGCTATGAGCTATTCCCCTAGTAATTTGTCCAAGATCTGCCAGATGCTGCTGCTGTGACATCTGCTGCTCTTTTTTCTTCCAACTATCCAATGCAAGACTCATTCGGTTAAAGCCATCGATTATCATCTTAAGCTCTTTTACACCCTGCTCTTGCAACTGAATACCAAAACGACCTTCTCCAAGTTTCTTATGCCCCTGAGCCAACTCGCTTAACGGCTCTGTCACGTGATGACTTAACCAGTAGGTAAGTATGAGCGCCATGACACTCGTGAGTAGGATCACCGCCAGCACTGATTCACTAAAACGCTCTAACAGATGATTGGCACCATGACTAGGCAATTCAATACTACGTTGTTCACGGACTACGACACCGTCATCAGCATCTCCCTCTACAATCATGACTCTACCAGCTTGGAGCCAATCATCGGTATCAACCTCGAAACTATTAAGGCTTTCTTCGACTCGCTGCTGATACTCTTTCGCTGCCTCTATTTTTAGTTGCTGCAGATTTTCACGTTCTCCTTCAATATCACGGCGCTCTTTCTCTAGCAAAGCTTGCACTTTCTCTTGCAGTGCCAATTGATGTTTTTGGTAATCATCTCCCTTAATAGAATTGGTAGCATTAGCAGTGATCTCCACCAGCGACTGTGCAAGCTGAGCGATCTCTTCGTCTAAATCAGCTATATCTTCATCAAGTTCGATTACAAATTGTTCGCTATCTTCTGCCTCTATAAACTCACTATGATCAGACTCGGAGAATTCCCAGCTATCGATATCGGATGCCTTTTGAATCACTACACTGACCAAACTCTTCGATAATGATCTTGAGCTTTGTTCCAACTCTTGTTGAAGCTGTGTTTTAAAATACTGAGCTACAAAAAGCTGACTAACCGCCAACATCAAAATGAGTGCTCCAAACAACAGAAAAACATAACGTTTAATAGACATAATTAACTATTTACCTCGTCTCAATATATTTTATATTGAGAAGTTCTCTTATAAAGCTTTATAGCTATACAAGTTTGATACCAGCTTGAAAACCACAAAAGGCTCAGCGGAACCCAGCATTACAAACGGTTATTTTCTACCAACCTTATCACGTTTAATAACAAAGTCCCCATATGGGGAAGTCATCAGCCCTTTTGGGGAAATCGCGATACTCTTTAGAGAGTTACTCTTCAATTTAATAATAAAAAACCCATAAATAGTGGACTTCAAGAGTTGGCACGATCCTAGCTATGTCTACCTTGATATTAACAAAATACTTTATGGCGATTTTAGAGCCACAATATTAAAATGGAATAAGGGAAAATAAGCATGAAAAAGAACTTACTAGTATGTGCACTAATAACCTGCGGTTTAGCCTTTCAAAGTAGCGTTTATGCAGCGCCAACAGATATCGATGTGACTGAGACTGAAAAGAAAGTGTTTAGTACTCAAATTGAAACTGATGAAAATGACATCACCCATGTCACGGTTAAATCCAATGGCAAACGCCATGAACTCGCTTTTACTGCCCAAGAACTAAAAGATAAAGCTGTGCTCAAAGAAAAATTGAGTGTCTTACCAAAAGAAGACCAAGCGCTATTAACACGTACTTTGTCTCGTATGCAGCAACCCACGAGAGATAATGTTTTTATCATCGATGGCAAGCAAGATAAGGCGATAAAAATAAAACTAAAACTAGAAAAGTTGTATCAAGAACTCGACGGAAAAACAGCAGAAATTGAAGCTCACGTGGTCAAAATTGAAGCGAAGTCCGGTGAACTAGAGGCTAAGGCGCTCGAGTTAGAGAGGTTGTTTGAGCAAAACGAAGGCGACTTTGAAATTCATATTGAATCTTTGTCGGACGATATTGAGCTTATCACAGAACAAATAACAGAGTTAGAAATCATGCGGTTTGGCGACAGTGATAGCCATGGCAAGTTTATTGTCATTAATGATGAAGATGAGCAAAATGCCGAACATATTCTTAGCTTAATTAATCACAGCAAACTCAGTGAAGAGGACAAAGAAAAGCTCATCGCAGCACTCAAAGATGCTAAGTAAGCTTTACTTCAATCAATCAATATTCTCCCCAGTATGTTTTTGACGAACGAAACTTAAGGTCATGACCTTATCTCAAGCGGCCAATCTCTCGGGGAGCAATCAAATTTTATACTGACCGCAGTGATTGGCTACGTGCGGACGGATTACCTTGAGCTAAATAAGGTGTATGTTCACTATTTCTGCACATAGCACGTAGCCTTAACGAATATTAATTTGTTAATTGTGAAGCTGTCGATAGAATACTTGTTTAACTTTACCGTATCCTCTTCGGGTATTAGAGTTCAACAAGGGTTAGTACTATGTGGTGGCGTATTCTTTTTATCAGTCTTGCATACTTATTGCTCGGCGCACATTTTCTTCGATTTGGGCAAACCGAGGCTTGCATAGCTTACGCTATCGCACCAGCTCTACTGTTCATTAGAGCAACATGGGTGACTCGTTTATTACAATTAGCGCTTGTGGTTTCAGCCTTCCTAGTTTGGGGAACCAGTGCATTTGAATATGTTCAAATGCGCATGCTTGCAGAAGCGCCTTGGTATCGGCTAAGTATTATCATGACCAGTGTTGTTGTATTTACCTTATTTGCAGCTTGGTGCGGCAACGGTATTATCAATAAACGCAGCCAGCGCCGAATTTTCAATTAGTTTTACCCAATCAAAAGGTACTGAACTCTTGGGGATGACGGTAATTTGTTTGATAAAGTAGTTCAACAAGACTTATGAGATATTGAGTGAGTCGCGAGCAATTTTCTGCTCGCGATATCAATAAAAATATTCAACAGTGCTGTTACGAAAATCAATATTAATGCGCCATTAAAACGAATTTCAGAAAAATTGCTATCGATATAAAAGCCCAATGTCGCCACGCCCAACATCCCTAGAATCGCGGTTTCCCGCAAAATAACTTCAAATCGATAGAAAAGTAATGCCATCATATTAGGGTATATTCTAGGCAATATATCATAGGCATAACCATCAAACTTACCGTTAAAATGCTGACTATAAACAGTCGCCGCACTTTGTCTCGCGACTAGAAAAGCGATTAAAGCACCATTATGAATAGCCAAAGCCAAAATAGCCGGTAGCATGGATGGACCCAGTAACAGCATGAAAATATATGCAAATATGTACTCAGGAATTGACCTTAAAATAAGTAAGCTAACGTTATTTATAGCCGTTATAAATGAACCTGTTAATGGTTTAAAACTAACCGCTGTGAAGATAATAGTTAGCAAGTAACTACCACCTAGCGCAGCGACAGCAAGTAACAAGGTCGCCAACACGCCAGGCAAGGCTTGCTCGGTGATAATCCGATTAAGCCATTCCCCAAATAAAACCCATTTATCACTAGATAACAGCTCTACACTATGACTTTGGAACATCGGCGGTAAAATATCATCACTTAAAAAACGCCAAACAAGCGAACTATCTATGGTCGTTATTTCAGGCAATAGGAGGATGGCAGCAACAAAATATACAGGTATTAACTTAGCGCGGCACCAATAAGGAATAGTCCCTATTATCACGATGAACAGAATAAGGAGCGCAGCTCCTTGATGATAGTGCCCCTGCCTAAACGCAGACTCGAGATAAAACCCTAATGTCGGCATCCCAACAAAACCAAGTATCGCACTGCTTCTTAGGGCGCACTCAAAGCGATAACGTACATACGCTTTAATTTCATTAAAGACATGAGCAAAACGGCCATATACGTAGCGGCTGATTGTATCGCTATTGGCGGGTAAGTTTTGCAATGTCGAAGCAGGGGCTTGCTGCAAAATATCACTGAAAACTCGAGCAAATGTTGCAGCGTAAGGTAAAGCAATTGCCAACACTCCCGTTAAAGGAGATAACCCAAACACTTGTAAAAATAGTAATGCCCAAAACAACTCATGAATAGAGCGGATAAAAGCACAAATTGCCGCTACAATCGGCTTGTTATAAATCAGTGCTATTGGGCCACCTAACAATAAACCTGCCGCGGCACCAAGTAAGGCGAAGCTGATTGTCTGCCAGATTGCTTCGAATAAATACTCAGTTGCTAAAAAATCTGGAGAGAGAAACCCTAACCCAATACGTTTTAGCTCACTCCATGGATCTAACGCAATGATCTCAGTATCTGCCCAATAAAAGCATGTGAGCGTAATAACGAGTAAAACTAACGAAACTCGCTGCCAATAGCCAAAAAAAGCCCATCGTGGTTCATGCCTAATCACAAAAGGCTGACCCTACGATTGCCGAGTCGTTGACAACAAACTCTTGATTCATCGAATCTTGGTAAAAATCCTGCAACATTTCAATCGACAAAGATGAAGCTTTAGTATCGATATGCTTTTTACCATTACGTAAGCCAATCACCCGGTCAAAATACTGCAACGCCATACTCATATCATGCAGCACCATAATAACTGACTCATGTTGCTGTAATACGTATTTAATCAAACGCTTACTCATTAAAGGGTCGAGAGCAGAAAAAGGCTCATCACCAATAAAAACTGGCATTTTTTGGTAAATGGCACGACCGACTGCGGTTCGCTGTCGCTGCCCACCTGAGAGCTTCGAAACCGGTTGGGATAATGGGCAATCTAACTCTAAGTCTTGAGCAATAATGGCTATTTCTTCAAGTGGCTTTTTAAATGGGAATGGTAAATTCAACAAGTTATAAAGTGCAGAGTTTCTGCCAAGAGCGCCCATATAGATGTTATGAAATATGCTCAAGCTTTCTACTAAGCCCTGTTGCTGGGAGCAGTATGCTGCGCTCCCATGCAATTGAGTATTAATATGACTAATGAGAGTTGATTTCCCAGAGCCCGAGCTACCAATAACAGCCACTTTTTCACCTGCGGTTATTGAAAGGTCGATAGAGTTGAGTGCTTTTTTATCACCGAAGCTAAGGGAAAAATCACTAATATTTAACATAAATCAGTCAATAAGACCGATGGTTTTAGCCACATTCTCAATAGGCTCATAATCTGAGTTTTCTGCAGCCACAAAGGACTTACGAGGGAAACTTTTTAGCAGTGCAGGATCGTTCATCTGCAATAATACTGTAGACAGTTTAGCTTTAAAGCCTTCGCCAAAAGTATCATCAACGCCCGCTCTAACTGTCCATTGGTAATCAGGGTATGTAGGGCTTTCCCAAATGACATCGACCTTTTTTAAATCAACCTTTCCGGCTGCAACAGCAGATTCCCACACTTTATAATTTACAGCCCCTACTTGATAAACCCCTGCTTGGACTTGAGCAATGGTGCGACTATGATCACCGGAGAATCCAATACGCTTAAAAATATCTTCAGGCCGTTTACCCAAATTTCGTTCAATAAAGAACTGCGGCATCAACCGGCCAGATGTCGAGTCTTTCGATCCAAAGGTAAAGGTGAAGCCATTAAGGTTTGGAAAACTATCGTTAACAAGCATCTCGGTCGAGTGATGTGCGATAAAGTAGCTCTTAAAAAATTGGTCTTCGTAGCCTTGAGCTATCGCGTCAGAACCAGGAACAAGTCGTCTAGCTTGAACACCAGAAAGGCCACCAAACCAAGCTAGCTGTACTTGATTGTTCCTAAATGCTGTTACAGCTGCAGAGTAAGACTTTACTGGGATATATTTAACTTCAACTCCTAGTTTCTCTTCCAAATATACGGCAACTTTATCAAAACGAGTTCGCAGTTGGCTCTCATCCTCGTCAGGAATTGCGGTAAACGTAAAGGTAGCCGCTAATACACTTGGCGCACCAAGCAAGAGAAACATACTTATAAGGGGTTTAATCGCGAACATAATCGACCTGATTTGACAAAATTTTAACGGATCTTAACCAAATTGGCCAAACAAACCCAGATTTATGTCGATAAAGTGTTAGATAATTACGGATTAAGACATAACCGTGCTTTTATTTTCGACTATCAAGTTCTTTCTCAAACCTAATGACAGCATAATTCAGCAAAGGTTAAGTAATTGACGCGTAAACTCCTACGTAAATTGAAACACTTAGTTGGCAGTTAGCATAATTCTGCGTAAACTAATCTTTATCGCATTCAAGGATATTTGACTATGAGAATATTGGTTGTTGAAGATGATCCGATTCTATCTCACCACCTAAAAGTGCAATTGAGTGAACTAGGAAATCAAGTTCAAGTTGCATTAACAGCAAAAGAGGGATTTTATCAAGCAACAAACTATCCAATCGATGTTGCGATTGTTGATCTTGGTCTCCCAGATCAAGATGGCATTAGTTTGATTCAGAGCTTACGCGATAACGGCCTTAAAGCACCGGTACTGATTTTGACTGCACGAGTCAACTGGCAAGACAAAGTCGAGGGGCTTAATGCTGGTGCTGACGACTACCTTGTCAAACCATTCCAAAAAGAGGAACTCGTTGCTCGGCTTGACGCGCTCGTTAGACGTAGCGCTGGTTTTGTAAAGCCCAAAATAACCAGTGGTGCACTTGAAATAGATTTAGCTGCAAAGCAAGTATCAATGAATGAAGAGCCGATGGAAGTCACAGCATTTGAGTATCTCATTCTTGAATACTTAATGCGCCATTGCCATGAGGTTGTCGCAAAACAGCGCTTACTTGATGTGATCTACGGCGACAAAGAAGGCGATCCAAACACCATTGAAGTCATGGTAAGCCGATTACGCAAAAAGCTGACTAAAGATGGATTGGAAAATCCTATCGCGACCATTCGTGGTCAAGGTTATAAATTTAATCTGCCATGCAGCTAAACTTTAAGCCTAAGAAACGTCTGCTAACGCGGATGTTTCTCACCTCTTTATCAATCATCGCTCTCGTGGGTTTTGGTTTAGCGTGGATGGTCAATATCCTTCATGCACAAAATAGTTACAACGAAGAAACTTCTCAACTCATTGCAGAGATCCCCAAAGTTGCAGCTGAACTTAGAGAGCATGATCTACTTCCTGATAATAGCGATGAGTGGTTAGCGGAAAACAATACCTCTCAGCGCTATATTATAGCCAGTTGTGATAGCACTTTTAACCAAGTATGGACATCTTCAATGGCTGTCGACCGTGGCCTATTTGATACTTGTGAGCGGTTCAACGAGATCCGCAATAGTAATCCCCCCTATTATCTTTCACTCGCGGATACCCGTGGCTATTTTGTTTATTTACTTTCATTAGATATCGCAGGCAGTGAATATAATTTACTGGTTTTGAAAGACGCAGAAAAGTTACAAGACGAGTACAACAAGTTTAGCCGTCGAACCTATATACGTCTCGGTTTTGTACTTGCACTAGCGCTAGTATTATTGATAAGTGCAGCCTATTGGGGAATGCGTCCTCTAGTGCAACTTAGAAATGAACTACAGTCGGTAAATAGTGGAAAATCGAAGACTCTTTCTGAAGGCTATCCCGTTGAACTAGAAGGTGTTACTCAAGCACTGAATCAGCTATTAGTACAGTCGGGGGCGCAACAACAACGCTACCAAAACGCGATGAATGATTTGGCCCATAGTCTTAAAACGCGTTTGGCAGCCGTGCATGCCATTACTGACGACGCCACATTAGACAAAGAGGCGACCAGCGAGAAAATAATGGAACAAGTCAGCCAGATGGATCAATTGGTGAAATACCAGTTAAAACGGGCAATGCTTGGTCGTAAGGGGTTAAAGCAAGAACAAACCTTAATCGCTCCGCTTGTTGACCAGCTCTCGCAAATGCTGTTTAAAGTATATCGTGATAAACAGGTGCAGTTTGAGTCGCGTATTGAGCAGGAACACGTATTCCCTGGTGACAAAGGTGATTTAATGGAGCTCTGTGGAAACTTGATGGAGAATGCATTCAAATTATGCATCACCACGGTTAGAGTATCATCTTATTACAACGATGCCGGCGAGTTTGAGTTATTAGTTGAAGATGACGGCCCTGGCGTTGATGAAAGTATCAGACAGAATATCATTCAGCGCGGAGTAAGAGCCGATACCCAAAAAGCAGGGCAAGGTATTGGCCTTGCTGTCTGCAATGAGATCGTTATCAGTTATGGTGGACGCCTCAGTATTGAGACGTCGGAATTGGAAGGAGCTTGTTTTAGGATCTCTATCCCTATTTAACACCATACAGCTGCTCAGCACGATTAAACATTATCCATGAAGTTGCGATATATTTATCGCAACTTTTTGGCATATTGCCACGATGTGAGTGGGTAAATCCTGCAGGAGCAATCACCATAGTGCCCTTTTTGGGTTTCACTTTTTTATCTTGATAATAAAACTCTGTTTCGCCGCCCTGCTCCACATCATTTAAATAAAACATATACAATACAACTCGATGCAATGCTTCGTTATGATTTAATTGGGGAAACTGTTCAGAATGCCAATGTGGATATCCTCCTTTGCCTTTATCATACTTTTGCACATTTATCGTTCCACTTCGATAAAGATACTTAACAATAGCTTCCGCTCTTGGCTCTCCATATGCCCCATAGTTATCTGGCGTAAGTGTGACAGTATTGCCTTTATCATCTGCCACCCCAACCGATACCGCGCCCATCAGTGCCATTGAATACTTATTAAAATACTGAGCAGCATAAGAAAGCGTATAACCTAGCAAGCTATTTTTAAGTGTCGCGAGATCTTCATGTGAATCAAGCATCAGATCGCGGCTCAGCTTTTTCTCAATATCCACGCCACCACCAGTGCTGCCAGCTAAGACTCCTGGGTGGCTTTCGAAGGCACTAATAAGTTGATCGCAAAGTTCATCGGGAAGCGCATTAGGGTATATTTCAATAAAATCCATTTGATACTCTTAAAACCGTTATTGTTTGAGTTCCCATATTTGTAAACATATGAGTTAAGCAATTGTAAATTATATAGGTTGCGTTAAAATAGCAAATTAAGGAAGACTCACACAAACGCATATGCCAAATAGTTGTAAAGTTGCAGTTGAGCAGCTACAGGTAGGTAACTTCATCAGACTACCTATCTCATGGAAAGATCACCCATTCTTATTCAGTAGTTTCAAAATTCGGCAACAAGCTCAAATTGAACTCATTAAGAACCTTGGGATTGAGCATGTATTCGTTATCGTTGAGCGCAGCGATACGCCAATCTTAAGCATTAAAGATGCTCAAGCCCCAAAACAGAAGGCTGTTGAAAGTGACTTAGATAAACTTTCAGAGGAACTTAACAAGCAAAAAGCTGAAAGTATTGAAGCTCACAAGAGCTTGAGGCGCCATTTACAGAAAACAGAACAACAATTTGAACGTTCAGTGGCGATGATCCGCAGCTTAATGGGCAAATTACGTAATCGACCACTAAATGCGGTCAACGATGCAAAAGAGCTTGTCCATAATATTAGTGAACAATTATTAACATCGGATAAATTAGTCTTACATTTAATGTCCGACTCAAAAAAAGATGACGGGATTTACTTCCACTCTTTGAATGTCTCCGTCTTATCTATGTTAATCGCTAAGGAATTAGGTTGGACTCGCAATGAAATAGAGCTAGTTGGACTAGGAGCCTTATTTCATGACACAGGTAAATTAAAAGTACCAACTCAACTGATGAGAAAAACATCGCCATTAACTCAGGCTGAGCAAAATTTTATCAACCAACACCCCACTATGGGCGCTGAATTACTTAAGCTTGC
This sequence comes from Shewanella piezotolerans WP3, assembly GCF_000014885.1. Taxonomy (NCBI): domain Bacteria; kingdom Pseudomonadati; phylum Pseudomonadota; class Gammaproteobacteria; order Alteromonadales; family Shewanellaceae; genus Shewanella; species Shewanella piezotolerans. Next base: position 2,344,011 of record NC_011566.1, on the reverse strand, counting down.
AGATAACTTTCCAACAGAAGCATTGCCAATAATATTAAACCATCATGAGTTTCTAGATGGTTCAGGCACACCTAAAGGCCTAAAAAAAACTGAAATAGATAAACTAAGTCAGCTTGTTACTGCTGTAAACACTTATGATAACCTCTGCCATTCAGATAGAAGTAGAAAGGCACGCACGCCCTTTTCAGCTCTTGGTTATTTGTATAAACATTATCAGGCACAACTCAATCCTGACATTGTCAGTAGAATGGTTAAAATGCTTGGGATTTACCCACCAGGAAGTATTGTTGAGCTTTCTTCAGGCCAATACGGCATGGTTATGTCTGTAAATGTAAGCCAAATACTGCTGCCAAGGATCTTAGTTTACGATGCATTAGTGCCAAAAGAACAAGCACCTATAGTGGAGTTAGCGCAAGAAGGCCTAACAATTGTTAGATGTCTACCACCCGCTGCTCTTCCTGAAAAGGTATTCAAATACCTAAATCCTAGAGAAAGAGTTAGCTATTTTTTTGGTAGCGACGACTAGGGAAAACGCTACTTTATAACGAATCAAGCTGTCTATTTCTTGCTCTATTACGTGGCTGTTACTAGATTTAATCTAAGAACAAATGCATTGGAGTGAGTTTTAATGACTGAATTACCTAGTTTTGACAGGTTACTTTGGCTTGCGGAAAACGATCCCAAGAAGTTAGATGCTTTGCAAAAAAAGTTAAACCAACAAGTCATAGAAGAAAGTGCAGCAAGCAGTAGGCCCAAATTAATATCTTTACTGGATCACCTAGAAAAAAAGTTATCTCTTTGCAAGACCCCCTATCAACGCTACCACCTAGTTAGCAATATGATGTATCAAAAGCTATCTAGTCTTAATGAAGTGCTTAATCGGCCAGACGAGTTTTATCAGCATAAAGCTAAGGTACTTTCATTTAATAGCGCAGAGCAAAATGCTGCTACTAAAACAGCTCGCTAGATGCGAGCTGTATTTACTATAACCAACCTTTACGCTTAAAGAAAAGATAGGTCCCGGCGGCACTGCCAAACATCATTAAAATAGCCATCGGGTAACCAAATTGCCAATCTAGCTCCGGCATATTAGCGAAGTTCATACCATAGCTACTTGCGATAACTGTAGGTGGTAAGAAAACGACTGCTGCGACCGAAAATATCTTAATAATCTTATTTTGTTGTAATCCACTGAAACCCATTGCAGCATCGAGCAAGAAATTCAACTTATCAAAAATAAACTGGCTATGTGGCATCAAAGACTCTATATCTGATAGCATTTCCCGAAGATCTTTCAGTTCACCATCGGATAGTTGATCACGATAATACTTTTGCATAAACCGCAATGAGCGCTGCGTATCAAGCAAACTCAACCTTATCTTACCATTGGAGTCTTCTTGTCGAGTGATCAGCTTAAAAACATCATCAAGCTCTTCATTTTTAAAAACTTCTTCACTGACACTATCGAGCACTGTGTATACATCTTCGATCAAATCTGACAGGTAATCAACCTTCAGATTAAAAAGCTCAAGTAATAATGCTTGCGGGGTTGAAGCCTCTATACGACCTAATCGTAAATAGTTTCTAAGTAACCTAATTAAACCGACATCTTCCTCCCTTATCGTTAAAAGGAAATTCTGTCGGATATTAAAAGAAACGTTAACCCCTTTTACGTCTTGGCCTGCTCTTTGAGGAAACAGTGAGTTAATGTGTAAACCATCTTTATTTTGATAAAATCGAGCAGATGCCTCGATTTCATTGATGTCTTCCTCTTCAGGTACATCTTCTACTGAAAACTGGCTCAACCATTCTCTTTCGTTATCGTCAGGTTTATAAAGATCCAACCACATAGTACCGGGAGGGATATTATCCTTTATGCTCAATTCGCTAATCGTTAGGTTACGATTTTCGTAGGCATAGGCTGTTATCATAGCTCCTCCTTTATACAGTTAATCAACTAATGGGGTAAAAAACGAGGCTATTCTAACCCAAAAAGATATATCTCAAAGCGCTAACTAAAAGAAAAACCACAAATATTACTCTTGAACCGAGTTTGCGACAATAATTCGCTCTTGATTAGACAACCTGACTCTTATTCCATCAACTGTTGTTATTTCGTTGTTGGCAATATTTTTTTTCCTGACTTGATACACAACACTATCATCACTCATAGGCGACACTATAGTTACACTCACAACCTTATTACCATCTTGCCAATCCCAGTACCAATAGCCTGCGCTTGCTAATAATGAAAGGCTTACAATTGCATATAAAGCAAAACGAATTATAATCCCTCGTCCCATATCTTGAGTTCGCTCTTTAGCGGGACTAACTTTAGACTGGCGAATATAAAACATAGCACCTGCAATGACTAATATCGTCACTAGAATTTTTGTTAGCACTCGCAATCTCCAAACCCATGATGAAAAACCATTATAACCAAATTCACAGTTTGAAACTGTTAATAATATCTAACCATTTAAACACAGTAGCTCATTAATTGGAGTTGAACCTGCAAAAGGAAAACCGTTCTGCTATAAAGTAGTTATCAACCCCAATAGAGACCATTTATGAGATTATCCCAATCTGTTCTTACTGCTTTGTTAATTTGCGTCAACTCCGCTGCTTTTGCCAACGTGGAAGTTACACTCCCCTCTAATTCTGAACTTGTATTGGTCAATGGCAAAGAGAGCGACAGCACAGATAAGTTGACCCTAGAGAACGGAGAAAACCAGTTAGCACTGAGATATATCGGTCGTTATCAACAGCAAGGCTCTCAGACTCAATTTAGCTCTGACGTTATTATCATGACATTTTTAGCAGAAAATACATCACTAACTATAGCGTTGCCTAGAATACGCTCTAATAGCGCTGCTGATGCTTTTAATCGGGATCCAAAGATAAGCCTTAAAAATTCATCTGAAGTAGACATCGCATTCCGCCAAGACAAACTCCTGAAAGAAGGGATGCAACTTGGTCGCGATTATGAAAAAGAGGTTGCTGAGTACAATAGCAACAATCAAGTAGCCTCAGTCGCTGCTTTAGCTCCCTCAATAACTGCACTAGTACAGGCAAAGCCTGTGGTGATCGAAAACCATGGGCAACCGAAAAATACTATAAATCAATCTGATCAGGTGAATGTCGGTCAGATGCTCGATTTTTGGTACCAACAAGCCGATGAAGAAACCCGAAAGGCATTCAAATTGAAGATTAACAGCAAAGAATAAAATTAGCCTAATAATGGCGCGGCTAACCTCTGATGCACATTGCAATTCACCGTGCCATTTCAGCTTTCACTTCCCCAAGAGCTGATGCTATAGCAATCACGCCGCCCTTACAGCGTAGAATAACCTAATACAAAAATCCCACAGCAATAGCAATGGGCGGACAGCTCCCCTTCTAGACTCAGTCAGGTAAACAGTAACGGCGGTCATGACCTGCTTCAAAACGATTGATATGCATCCTGCATATCATTGCATCTGCAGCTTCCTGTAGTCTGACCGCATCAAGCTTCGCTTGCTAAGCACTATCTCTTTTCCCTGAGCAGCATGGGCATATCAACCACACCACTATCAGCGTCACGCTTTGCGCTAACTCAAAAATCATTAGCTGCATCAAATCACAGACGTAAAAAGCCCGTTGCGTTAACAACGGGCTTAATACTCTCTTATCGAGACTGATTCTGATAGTCGTAGGCGTCTGGAAATAACTTACTCTCTATTATTCCCACTGGCATACGTTAGCATATCAGCCACACTGCTATTTGTTCAGCGTATGCCTGAGCACTGAGCTCGCTTATTGATTAATTCAAATCGCAGACGTAAAAAAGCCCGTTGCGTTAGCAACGGGCTTAATACTCTCTGACGAGAAATTAGGCGCCTGGAAATGACCTACTCTCACATGGGGAAACCCCACACTACCATCGGCGATACTGTGTTTCACTTCTGAGTTCGGAATGGGATCAGGTGGGACCACAGCTCTATGGTTTCCAGACAAATTTGGCAAATTTAGAAAGCTGTTACTCGCTACGGCAAGTAAATATTAAATTATTGAGTTCGACACCACATTAAGTGTCACTCTTTTCAGAGTAGTTCTAACTTCGATGAGGTAAAAACATCAGTCTCATACAAAAACCCATCAGGGTTGTATGGTTAAGCCTCACGAGTCATTAGTATCAGTTAGCTCAACGCCTCACAACGCTTACACACCTGACCTATCAACGTCCTAGTCTCGAACGGCTCTTTAGAGGAATTAAATTCCTAGGGATGACTCATCTTAGGACTCGCTTCCCGCTTAGATGCTTTCAGCGGTTATCGATTCCGAACGTAGCTACCGGGCAATGCTATTGGCATAACAACCCGAACACCAGCGGTTCGTCCACTCCGGTCCTCTCGTACTAGGAGCAGCTTCCTTCAATCATCCAACGCCCACGGCAGATAGGGACCGAACTGTCTCACGACGTTCTGAACCCAGCTCGCGTACCACTTTAAATGGCGAACAGCCATACCCTTGGGACCGACTTCAGCCCCAGGATGTGATGAGCCGACATCGAGGTGCCAAACACCGCCGTCGATATGAACTCTTGGGCGGTATCAGCCTGTTATCCCCGGCGTACCTTTTATCCGTTGAGCGATGGCCCTTCCATACAGAACCACCGGATCACTATGACCTACTTTCGTACCTGCTCGACGTGTATGTCTCGCAGTTAAGCTGGCTTATGCCATTGCACTAACCGTACGATGTCCGACCGTACTTAGCCAACCTTCGTGCTCCTCCGTTACTCTTTGGGAGGAGACCGCCCCAGTCAAACTACCCACCAGGCACTGTCCCGAACCCCGATTCAGGGGCCGCGGTTAGAACATCAAAACTACAAGGGTGGTATTTCAAGGTTGACTCCACTCCATCTAGCGACGAAGCTTCAAAGTCTCCCACCTATCCTACACATGTAGGTTCAATGTTCAGTGCCAAGCTATAGTAAAGGTGCACGGGGTCTTTCCGTCTAGCCGCGGGTATACGGCATCTTCACCGCAATTTCAACTTCACTGAGTCTCGGCTGGAGACAGCGTGGCCATCATTACGCCATTCGTGCAGGTCGGAACTTACCCGACAAGGAATTTCGCTACCTTAGGACCGTTATAGTTACGGCCGCCGTTTACCGGGGCTTCGATCATGAGCTTCTCCGAAGATAACCCAATCAATTAACCTTCCGGCACCGGGCAGGCGTCATACCGTATACTTCCTCTTGCGAGTTTGCACAGTACTGTGTTTTTGATAAACAGTTGCAGCCACCTGGTATCTGCGACTGCCAGCAGCTTAGAGAGCAAGTCTCATCACCGCCGGCAGCGTACCTTCTCCCGAAGTTACGGTACCATTTTGCCTAGTTCCTTCAGCCGAGTTCTCTCAAGCGCCTTGGTATTCTCTACCCAACCACCTGTGTCGGTTTGGGGTACGATTCCTACTAACCTGAAGCTTAGAAGATTTTCCTGGAAGCATGGCATCAACTACTTCAGTCCCTTAGGACCTCGTCATCAACTCTCAGCCTAGTGTGTACCCGGATTTGCCTAAGTACACAGCCTACAGCCTTAAACGCGGACAACCAACGCCGCGCTAGCCTAGCCTTCTCCGTCTCTCCATCGCAGTTAGCAGAAGTACAGGAATATTAACCTGTTTCCCATCGACTACGCCTTTCGGCCTCGCCTTAGGGGTCGACTCACCCTGCCCTGATTAACATTGGACAGGAACCCTTGGTCTTTCGGCGAGGGAGTTTTTCACTCCCTTTATCGTTACTCATGTCAGCATTCGCACTTCTGATACCTCCAGTGTGGGTTACCCCTTCACCTTCAACGGCTTACAGAACGCTCCTCTACCGCACTAGTGTAAACACTAGTACCCATAGCTTCGGTGTATTGCTTAGCCCCGTTAAATCTTCCGCGCAGGCCGACTCGACTAGTGAGCTATTACGCTTTCTTTAAATGATGGCTGCTTCTAAGCCAACATCCTAGCTGTCTAAGCCTTCCCACATCGTTTCCCACTTAGCAATAACTTTGGGACCTTAGCTGATGGTCTGGGTTGTTTCCCTTTTCACGACGGACGTTAGCACCCGCCGTGTGTCTCCCGTATAGTACTCATTGGTATTCGGAGTTTGCAAAGGGTTGGTAAGTCGGGATGACCCCCTAGCCTTAACAGTGCTCTACCCCCAATGGTATTCGTACGAGGCGCTACCTAAATAGCTTTCGAGGAGAACCAGATATCTCCCGGTTTGATTGGCCTTTCACCCCCAGCCACAAGTCATCCGCTCATTTTTCAACATAAGTCGGTTCGGTCCTCCAGTTGATGTTACTCAACCTTCAACCTGCCCATGGCTAGATCACCGGGTTTCGGGTCTACACCTTGCAACTAAACGCGCAGTTAACACTCGGTTTCCCTACGGCTCCGCTATTCGCTTAACCTCGCTACAAAATGTAAGTCGCTGACCCATTATACAAAAGGTACGCAGTCACGGTCTCAAGAA